>JAOARP010000031.1 GCA_025210525.1 Marinisporobacter sp. | reverse complement strand
ATGATGGTTGCTGATGAGGTTATGGCTGGATGGGGAAGAACTGGAGAATGGTTTGCCATCAATAACTGGAATGTAAAACCTGATATGATTACCTTTGCAAAAGGTGTAACTTGTGGTTATACGCCATTAGGTGGCGTAATTGTGAGTGGAAAAATTGCTGAGCACTTTGAAAACAATACCCTTTTCTGTGGATTAACCTATAGTGCACATCTTATGGGCTGTGCTGCAGCTTCTGCTACAATAGATGTATATAAAGAAGAAAATTTAATTCAAAGGTCTAAAGAGATGGGTACTGTATTAGGTGAAATATTAGAAGAAATGAAAGAAAAGCATATAAGTATTGGAGATGTTCGATATATAGGTCTTTTCTCTGCCATTGAATTAGTAAAGAACAGGAAGACGAAAGAACCCTTAGTACCTTATGGAAAAGATCCAGATGGCGTTATGAAAAAGATCCTTGGACTTCTTAGAGAAAAAGGATTCTGGAACTATAGTCATGAAAATATCTTAATCGTAGCCCCTCCTTTAATCATAAAAGAAAATGAATTAAGAGATGCAATGAAAATGATGGATGAGGTATTAGGTGTTGTGGATGAAATGATTCATCAATAAATAAAATAAAATCTGGATGAACCAATGATGTGTTCATCCAGATTTTATTGATTTATAAAAGAAAGATAAGAATGACAAAAATATTCTTTATAAAATTCCTTTTATATGCTGTTCCTTTGCTAATTTTATAAGATGAACATATCTTAGTTTAGCAGCTTCGATTCTATAGATGGCATGATCTATTAGATCTGGGCTTGTGACAAATTCAAAAGTATTTTCTGCATTTTTCCATTCATTAAGGGCAGATTTTATATCATATAGAAGTTGATCTTCACGAGCGGTTATGGTTGAGTCTTTAAAAATCTTCAAATGAAAAGTCTTGAAAAAAGGATAAGATTTACGTTCTTTTTTAGAAACTATATTTTTATTTTTCATGATGTTACCCCCTAGAAACTCTAAAGTTAAGGTATTAAATAAACATTTTATCTTGTACACAAAATGAATCTTAAATAAGTATATTTGGAATAAATTGAAAATATGCTATACATAAGCCCAGATGATAATAAAATTATATAGTTTGTAGCCCAAATATTATATTTCTTACATTGAAATAAAGGTTCATTCTGAATTTCTAATGGATAAAGCGTTATCCCTTAAGATATAGATCAAACTAAGATATATTTTTAAAATTCATTGTATGACAAACTTCTACAAAATTTACAGATCAATGGTGGTAAACTTTATTGGATATATTTAAACAAAGGAGGATTCAAATTGAAAAGAACTATAAAAAGAATATTATTAGTACCAGCTATATTTACGCTATTATTCAGTATGATACTTATGCCTATGCATCAAAATACTGTGTATGCAGCAAGTGATAATAGCATGAATAAAGTCCCAAGAGTAAGAGTTGGTCATGAATTTAATAATCCTACTACAGCACCTTTATTGCGAATTGAAGAATTAGATGTAAATGAATTTGGTCGTGGAAGAGAGCAGATATTTCATTTAGATTTAAAAAATGCAGAATGGCTTACGGATAATGATTTTAAAGATAGCAAATATAAATCATTTAGATCTGCAATAGAAAGTCAAGCTAGTCATTGTTTTAGACCCCTAAGTCTTTCTATTGAAAGACTTTCAAATACAACTGTACAAGCAACCGTATATGATTCAGTATACAACGATTATGAAGCATCAACAGTTATTCCTATGCTTGTAAAAACAATAGATCAAGGTGCTGTACAAGTTGAAATTGATGCAGAAGATAGTCATTTAACATCTGGAAGATATACAATAGCAAATGTAAAACATAGCTTTGAAACAAGACCTATAACTATTACAGCAAATATTGGAGCATTGCCTACTCAATCACTTAGTAAAATTAAATTCATATTACCAGAAGGATTTGAATGGCTATCTGAGGGAATTGCATCAGGCTATGATGAAGTATTTAGACAATTATCTGTTTTGCCAAATATTATTAATAATCGCACATTAGAATTAGAAATATATTATAATTCTAATTCAGCAATAACTCTTCCTATACATTTATCTCTAGAAGATATATATATTAAGAGTACATCTAAAACTACTGATGATTATGTAGAAATAAAAGCTAGTTGTGAAGGTATAAGTCGTGGCAATATTACAGTCAGAGCTTATAATACTATATTAAAACCACCTACTATCTTTATACCATCTAATAATTGGATAAATACAATACCTAAAATAGTTAGACCTGGCTACAAATTCAAAGACATTAATAAAGCGAATTTTTTGAAAATAAGACCAACTGATCGTGATGATAAATTAAAATTAAATACGTTTCGATTACACTTAGAAAACGCAGAATGGCTTACAGATAATGATTTCGAAAATAATACTTTTAAATCAGCAATGGAAAGTGAGTTACAACATTTTCATATAAATAGAATCTCAAATACAACTGTGCAAGCAACTGTTTATGATAAAGAAAATGTTGATCGTATAGATATTCCCATATTTGCAAAAGTATTAGGTGAAGGTCCTGTAAAAATATCACTTGATGAAAGAGATAGTTCCTTAACACCTGGGAATTATATGTTTGCTGTAGGTACTAATACACATACTCGTACAACTATCAAAAATATAAAAACTTTTAAGAATGATGAAATTTTAACGTTGGACAATATAGAAATAGACGAAGCTTTTCCGGGATATTCAACATTATGCCCTTTTTTATCTCGTGAAATTAGTTTGAAGTTACCTAAAGGTTTTGAGTGGGTAGAAACTGGCATTATCAAAGGTATTGGATGTTTTAAAGAAGCTAATAAATTAGCTGGATCTCCAACCAAAATATTGGTGAACAAAGATGGTATGATTAAAGAAGTCCAAGAGCTTAAAGAAATAACAAGTATAGCCAGCATAGATGGTTCTACTTTGAAAATGAAGATGGATTATAGCCCAGCAGATATTACTAGAAGTATTCCTGGTAAAATTATATTAGAAGGTGCAGCTATCAAAGCTATATCTAAAGCTTCTATTGGTAATATAAAAATTATAATTAGTGGTAAAGATTGGAATGATGGAATAGATAATGAAGAATCGGTCATTGCAGTATATAATAAATTTTCAAGTAGCGTATCAGGAGGAGGCGGAGGTGGTGGAAGCTCAGCCCCTACTAAAACAGAGGATAAGGATGATGATTCAATTGAAAAGGCACTAAAAAATTCAAAAGAAGTAAAATTATCAATTCAAGATAAAAAAGAAGCAAAAACACATATTTCCTTATCTGTTTTAAACAAAGTAAGAAAAGCGGATAAACCATTAAAAATAGAGAATAAAGATATTTCTTTAATATTTTCTAAACAAGCTTTACATGTTAAGAACTTAGAAGAATCAGGAACAGACGCAACTTTAGAAATTTCAGCAAAAGCAGTACGTACAGCTACTAAAGATAAAATTTTATCTGAAGCTTTAAAGAATAAAGGTTTATTCCAAGTTGACTCAGAAGTATTTGAATTATCATGTGATGTAGTAGGTAAAAAAGGAACAACTAAAATATCTAATTTTGAAGAACCTGTTGCTATAACTATTGATGTATCAGATAAAAAACTTTCAAAAGAAGAAATTAGGAATTTAACTGGTATTCGATATGAAAAGGATGAAAAAGGAAATATTGTTCCTGTGAAGCTTGGAGGAACCTATGATCCTAATACAAAGACTTTTACATTCTATACAGATCAATTTAGTTTATATGGGGTATTAAAAGCACAAGGTTTAAGAAAAATCAATCTAAGGATTGATGATACTTATGCTAATGTAAATAATACGCCGAATACTTTAGAATTAGCACCAACAATTATAAATAACAGAACAATGGTGCCACTAAGATTTGTAGCAGAAGGATTGGGCGCAGATGTAGAATGGATAGATGAAACAAAGACAGTAAAATTAGAACTAGATGATAAAAAATTAAGTTTTATAATTGGAGAAAAACAATCTGGTATGGACGTACCAGCTATGATTAAAAATGGTAGAACATTAGTCCCTATCAGATATGTATCTGAAAATTTAGGTGCAAATGTTTTATGGTTCCCATCTAGTAAAAAGATAGAAATTATAAAATAGAGTTTAAGTATAAAATAAGCTTATATACATTGCTTAATATTGAAAATCTCCTAGTTATTTAACTAGGAGATTAATTATTTTGATGCCATATATATTGAATATTTATATTTGTCATTATTATTTTGTATGAACTGTATCTGTAATAGTTGTAAAATTAAGGGTATATTCTTCTTCTAAATATTGACCAGTAGTATCTTTTACTGATTTACTAGGAATGATTATTTTATAGGTGCTGTTATAATCTAAATTTTCATTAGGATCTATTATAAGGGTATTTTTATTAATATGATAAACATAGTCAATTTCCATGTTATCTCTTATTAAATGAATCATATCTATATTATCTGCGGTCAATATGTTCTCGCTAAAATAAATAATAATATTTTTATGGATTGATATATTATTTTTTCCATCTATTTCTCTGTTTATAATAAGACATTTATTTTCTCCTTTCTCTTTGGAATAATATGTAATCAGTATATTATAAGGTATATATCACATGAAATGCAAATTTATTATGTTAATATACATATTTTCAGTTGTATGTAATACTGTATTTTTACTTCAATAAATTTCAAATAATATGAAAAACAGATTCTTAAGGTATTTTTATATGTTTTACCAGGAGGTATTTTCTTTCGTGATTAGTATCCTTAAAAAAATAGTAGATATTAGGTGAAAAAACTAAAAAGGAATTATAAAAATATTCCAAGAGGATAATGTTCGTGTTTACACAGATTAATTACAAAATAACATGAGAAATATTCGAAAAAAGTATTGACGAAAAAAAACTCCTTTGGTATGATAATAGTGCAAGAACAAACAAATTAAAAATAATGAAATACTCATATAATTTCGGAAATAGGGTCCGAGAGTCTCTACCAGGCAACCGTAAATTGTCTGACTATGGGTGAAAGCGTATCTAGGGTTCCGGCTATTTGGTGTCAGGTCCGAGTGATACGAGTACTGGATATTTAGTACTACACCGTGGGGATAAAAGCCCGGACGGGGAGGTTTCACTTTATGAGTAAATAACCTTCCCATCCGGGTTTTCGTGTTTTTTATAAATGGAAATAATCCCCAAAAACAAGGAGGAGAGAGACTATGGAAATGACAAGTAAAAAAGCAAATTCAGGAATGCTTGAAAAATTATTTAAGCTATCAGAGAAAAAAACTACTGTAAAAACTGAAATTGTTGCAGGGATTACAACTTTCATGACAATGGCTTACATTTTAATAGTAAATCCAAGCGTATTAAGTGCTGCAGGGATGGATCAAGGAGCAGTGTTTACGGCTACAGCTCTTTCGGCAGCTTTTGCTACATTTTTAATGGCATTTATGGCAAACCTTCCATTTGGATTGGCACCTGGTATGGGTTTAAATGCATTCTTTGCTTTATCTGTATGTTTAGGAATGGGATATAGTTGGCAGTTCGCTTTAACTGCAGTTTTAATTGAAGGAATTATATTTATTATACTTACTCTAACAAATGTTCGTGAAGCAATTATTAATGGAATGCCTATGGTAATAAAAAATGCAGTAAGTGTAGGTATTGGTTTATTTATTGCTTTTATAGGATTTCAAGGTTCTGGTATTATCGTAAAGAGTGATGCTACATTAGTAGCTCTTGGAAATGTAAAGGACCCAGGCGTATTATTGGCATTAGCGGGGATTATTATCACAGGAATCCTTCTTGTGAAAAATGTAAGAGGTGCTTTATTAATCGGTATGATGATTACAACTGTTTGTGGTATGGTTATTGGAAAAGCAGCTATGCCAGCTAGTTTTATTAGTACACCTCCATCTATTAAGCCAATCTTTTGGCAATTTGTAGGAATGGAAGAAATATTCTCATGGAATATGGTAATTGTAGTATTTACTTTCTTATTTGTAGATTTATTTGATACATTAGGAACATTAATTGGTGTTTCTACAAAAGCAAACATGTTAGATGAAAATGGAAAAATTCCTAAGGTAAAGCAAGCATTATTTGCAGATGCCATTGGTACAACTGTTGGAGCAATGCTTGGAACAAGTACAGTAACTACTTTTGTTGAAAGTGCATCTGGTGTTGCAGAAGGAGGAAGAACAGGACTTACAGCCCTTACAACAGGTGTATTATTCTTAACTTCTGTATTGTTTGCACCTATATTTACTACTGTTCCACCACAAGCTACTGCAGCAGTACTGATCATAGTAGGAATGTTTATGATGAGTCCAATTCTTAAGGTTAACTTTGATGATTTTACAGAAGCCATTCCAGCATTCTTAACCATCATCATGATGCCTTTAACTTATAGTATTGCAGAAGGTCTTGTATTTGGTGTGATTTCTTATGTACTTTTAAAATGTATGGCAGGAAGATCAAAAGAAGTACACCCAATGATGTTTATTGTTACAGCACTATTTATCTTTAAGCATATAGCTGGTTAAATTAAATAGCCCGAAATAGATGAAAGGTCTATATCGGGCTTTTTCTGTCTAAAATTTGAATGAAGATTCTGGACTTTGCGTATAAAATCCTTTTAAAAAGGATTGAAAATAAAAAAATAGATCAAACTAGAAAATGACAAGCTAAAATTTTAAGGAGGGAAAATGATGAAGGTTGTAATGATTATGGGAAGTGATTCAGATTATAAGGTGGTTGAAAAGACAGAGAAGGTTTTAAAGGATTTTGGGATAGAAACGCAGGTGCGTGTGATCTCGGCTCATAGAACACCAAATAGAGCCATGGAATTCGCAAAAGGAGCAGAAGGAGATGGAGTTGAAGTCATCATTGGAGCTGCAGGTAAGGCTGCTCACCTACCAGGAGTTTTGGCAGCTTTTACCGTATTACCTGTTATAGGACTTCCTATAAAGTCTTCTACGATGGATGGATTAGATTCATTATTATCTATTGTGCAAATGCCAAAGGGAATTCCAGTAGCTACGGTAGCAATCAACGGAGCAGAAAATGCAGCACTACTTGCTATACAGATATTATCTGTAAAGTATCCAGAACTTAGAGAAAAGCTAAAAGCTTTTAGGGAGATGCAAGAAAAAGAAGTGATTGAAAAGGATGAGATGTTTTTAAATAAATAAGTGTGTGTGATTCATAGATTTTTTTATTAAGGGATTGTAAGGAATTTGATAATATTAAAAATATTTACTTTTAAAATATGAATATAAAATTAGGAGGATGGGAATATGGAAAAATTAGCAATGCTTTATGAGGGAAAGGCAAAAAAAGTATTTAAAACTAATGATGAAAAAAGATATATTGTAGAATATAAAGATGATGCAACGGCTTTTAATGGAGTAAAAAAAGGAACGATTCATGATAAAGGAATTGTTAATAATAAAATGTCAGCATTACTATTTAAAATATTAGAAGAAAAAGGGGTTCCAACACATTTTGAAGAATTATTAAGTGATAGAGAAATGCTTGTAAAGGCTGTAAAAATATTACCCCTTGAAGTGATTATAAGAAATGTTGCTGCAGGGTCATTATCTAAAAGACTTGGAATAGAAGAAGGAAAAGAATTAAAAGAAACTGTTTTAGAATTTTGCTATAAAAATGATGAATTAGGAGATCCGATCATCAATGATTATCATGTTTATGCTATGGAGCTAGCTACAAAAGAACAAGTTGAAAAGGTAAAAGAATATACTTTTAAGGTAAATGAAGTATTAAAAGGATTTTTCCTTGAAAAAGGATTAAAGCTCATTGATTTTAAATTAGAATTTGGATTATTTGAAGGAAAAGTTATTTTAGCAGATGAAATTTCACCAGATACTTGTAGATTATGGGATGCAGAAACAAATGAAAAAATGGATAAGGATCGCTTTAGAAGAGATTTAGGAAATGTAGAAGAAACTTATCAAGCGGTGTTAAAGCGATTAGGAGAATAATATAGAAGCTGGTAAAAAGGGTAGGAGGTAGTCATGTATAGTACATTTGATTTAGATAAATTAAAAGAGGAATGTGGGATTGTAGGGATTTATGCTCCGAATATGGAAAATATATCTCAATTAGCTTATTTTGGACTTCATGCCCTTCAGCATAGAGGACAAGAAAGTGCAGGGATTGCTGCAAATAAAAATGGTGAAATTCATTATTATAAGGAAATGGGCCTTGTGCAAGAGGTTTTTTCAGATAAGGTTATCGAGAGACTTCAAGGAGATGTAGCTATAGGACATGTAAGATATTCTACTACAGGAGAAAGCTATGTAACCAATGCCCAGCCCTTAGTTGTTCATCATAAGGGTGGGGCTATTGCCCTTGCTCATAATGGAAATTTAGTAAATGCAAATGTTATAAGAGAAAAGCTTGAAGATGATGGGGTAATATTCCAAACCAGTATTGATAGTGAAGTTATTGCAAATATGATTGCAAGAAATCATAAACTAGGGATGGAAGAAGCTATAAAACGTACGATGAAGGAAATTCGAGGCTCTTATGCATTAGTGATCACTTGTAGAGATAAGCTGATAGGAGTGAGAGATCCAAATGGTCTTAGACCTCTTTGTCTAGGAAAGATTGATGGGGGATATGTATTGTCTTCAGAGAGCTGTGCTTTTCATGTTATTGGTGCAGAGTTCATAAGAGATATAGCTCCTGGAGAAATGGTGATTATAAAGAATAATGAAATACAAAGTATACAGTATGATAAAGACTCAAAAAAAGCTTTATGCTCCTTTGAATTTGTTTATTTTGCAAGACCAGATAGTACATTAGACGGACAAAGTGTATATGTGGCGAGAAGAAACGCAGGGAAGATTCTTGCAAAAGAGCATCCTGTAGATGCAGATTTAGTTATTGCAGTACCTGATTCTGGAACGGTAGCAGCCATCGGTTATGCACAAGAGTCAAAGATTCCCTTTGGAGAAGGACTTATAAAAAATAGATATGTAGGAAGAACTTTTATTCAACCAGATCAAAGAATGCGTGAGCGAAGCGTAAGGTTAAAGCTAAATGTTTTAAAGGAAAATATCAAGGGAAAAAGATTAGTCATGGTAGATGACTCTATTGTAAGGGGAACAACAAGTAAGCAAATTGTAGATATGTTAAAGCATGCAGGAGCAAAAGAAGTTCATGTAAGAGTTTGCTCTCCACCTGTAAAATATTCTTGTTATTTTGGGATAGATACACCTACTAGAAAAAATCTTGTAGGAGCTGTTCATTCAGTAGAAGAAATCAGAAAAATGATTGGTGCAGATAGTTTAGGTTATTTAAGTATAGATGGATTGGTAAAGTCTATTGACATGGATGGATGTAGTCTTTGCAGTGCTTGCTTTAGTGGAGATTATCCTATGGAAGTTCCAAAACAAGGAAGCAAATACTTATTTGAGAAAAGATAGAGGGGATATTATGGAAAAGTTAACGTATAAAGATGCTGGGGTAGATGTAAACGAAGGGGCAAAAGCAGTAAAGCTTATGAAGGAACATGTAAAGAAGACCTTTACCCAAAATGTTCTTTGTGGCTTAGGCGGATTTGGTGGTTTATTTGAATTAGATTTAGAAGGATATAAAAAGCCTGTATTGGTATCAGGAACAGATGGCGTAGGAACAAAGCTAAAAATCGCTTTTTTAATGGATAAACATGATACAGTAGGACAAGATTGTGTCGCTATGTGTGTGAATGATATTCTATGCCAAGGGGCAAAGCCTTTATTTTTCTTAGATTATGTTGCAACAGGAAAATTAAAATCTGAACATATTGCAGATATTGTAAAGGGTATTGCTGATGGATGTATAGATGCTAAGTGTTCTCTTGTTGGAGGAGAAACAGCAGAAATGCCAGGGTTTTATAGTGATGGAGAATATGATATGGCAGGTTTTGCAGTAGGAATTGTAGATAAAGAAAAAATTATTGATGGATCAAATATAAAAGAGGATGATGTTCTTATAGGACTTCCTTCTAGTGGTATTCACAGCAATGGTTATTCATTAGTTAGAAAATTATTTTTTGACACATTAGAATGGAAGGTAGAGGATTATATAGAAGAGTTAGGTTGTACTTTAGGAGAAGAATTACTTAAGCCTACAAGAATCTATGTAGATGTTTGCACGAAAGTAATGGAAAAATTCTCTGTAAAGGGAATGGTTCATATGACTGGTGGTGGTTTTTATGAAAATATTCCAAGAATTCTTCCTAAAGGACTTGGGGTAGAAGTTGATTTAGGAAGCTTTGAGGTACTCCCTATTTTTAACTTGATGCAAAACAAGGGAAATATGGAAACAAAAGAAATGTTTAGTACCTTCAATATGGGAATCGGAATGATCCTAGTTGTTTCAAAGGAAGATGCTAAGGAAACAATGGAATATTTAAAGGGGTTAGATGAAAGAGCATATATGATGGGTAGAGTTACTTCAAAGGAAGGCGTTCACTTATGTCAAAAATAAATATAGCAGTATTGGTATCTGGGGGAGGAACAAACCTTCAATCCATTATTGATCATGTTGAAGCTGGGAATATTAATGGAAAAATTGAAGTCATTATTTCTAGTAAAAAGGATGCTTATGCATTAAAAAGAGCAGAAAATCATGGGATTGAAGGGGTATATATGGGAAAAGGAAACTTTCCAGATTTGAAAGAAAGAAATAGTAGAATCCTAGAAATTCTTGAAGAAAAAGAAATTGACTTAATTGTCCTTGCAGGATATATGAGTATTTTAGATGAAAATATGGTTGGAAAATATAAAAACAGAATCATCAATATTCATCCTTCTTTGATTCCTAGTTTTTGTGGGAAAGGCTTTTATGGGAAAAAAGTGCATGAAGCTGTTTTAGAATATGGAGTAAAGTTAACAGGTGCAACAGTACATTTTGTAGATGAAGGTACAGATACAGGTCCTGTAATATCACAAAAGAGTGTAGAAGTGAAGGATGATGATACGGTAGAGGATATAGCAAAAAGAGTTTTAGGGGTAGAGCATGAAATTTTGCCCTTAGCAGTGAAATTATTTTGTGAAAAAAAACTAGAAGTAGTGGGTAGACGCGTTATTGTAAAAAATGTATAGAAAAAGCCATTATAAATAGATGTGGAGTTTTAGGAAATAAAGAGTTTATAAAAAGGGGTGTTGAACATGGTTAAACGTGCTTTAATTAGTGTTTCTGATAAAAGAGGAATTGTTGAATTTGCAAAGAAGTTGACTGAGCTTGGGGTAGAAATCATCTCTACGGGTGGAACAGCAAAGGTACTTATAGAGAATGATATAAAAGTTATTCCTATATCAGATATTACAAATTTTCCAGAATGTCTTGATGGAAGAGTGAAAACATTACATCCAGCAGTTCATGGAGGACTCCTTGCTAGAAGAGATATGAAGGAGCATATGGATCAATTAGAAAAATTAAATATTACTCCTATTGATCTAGTAGCTATTAATTTATATCCCTTTAAAGAAACTATAGCAAGAGACGATGTAACACTAGAAGAAGCCATTGAAAATATTGATATCGGTGGACCTACAATGCTCAGAAGTGCTGCAAAAAATCATAAGGATGTAGCTGTTATATGTAACCCAGATGATTATGATTCTATTATAGAAGAGCTAGAAAAAGAAAGGTCAGTATCTTATGATACAAAATATAAGCTAGCATTAAAAGTATTTGAACATACAGCTCATTATGATGCATTAATTGCGAATTATTTAAGAAAACAAATCGATGGAGATTATCCAGAAGTGCTTACTATGACTTATGAAAAGGTACAAGATTTAAGATATGGAGAAAATCCACATCAAAAGGCAGTATTCTATAAAGAAGTTGGGAAAAATGAGGGTTCTTTAGTAGAAGGAAAACAACTTCATGGAAAAGAGCTTTCCTTTAATAATATAAACGATACAAATGGAGCACTTGAGCTTTTAAAAGAATATAAAGAACCTACAGTGGTAGCAGTAAAGCATACAAACGCTTGTGGAGTAGGAACTGGCTATGATATTTATGATGCTTATTTAAAAGCATTTGAATGTGATCCTGTTTCTATTTATGGAGGAATTATTGCTGCAAATCGTACGATTGATAAGAGAACAGCAGAAGAGATCAATAAGATTTTTGTAGAGATTGTTATAGCTCCTTCTTTTGATGAGGAAGCGTTAGATATTTTAAAATCGAAAAAGAATATAAGGCTCATTGAGCTTTCAAATATAGATAAAAAACAACAAATAGATAGAGTAGATATGAAAAAAGTAAATGGTGGATTGTTGATTCAAGATAATAATCATGAATTGTATGGAGAAGAATTAAAGGTTGTTACAGAGAGAATTCCTACAGATAAGGAAATGGAAGACTTAAAGTTTGCTTGGAAGGTTGTAAAGCATATTAAGTCTAATGGAATTGTCCTTGCAAAGGATGGTCAGACAGTAGGGATAGGGCCTGGACAGGTAAATAGAATCTGGGCAGTAGAGAATGCTATAAAGCAAGCCAATGTACCTGTAAAGGGAAGTGTTATGGCATCAGATGCATTCTTCCCATTTTCAGACTGTGTAGAAGCAGCTGCTAAAGAAGGGGTTACAGCTATTATTCACCCAGGTGGTTCTATTAGAGATCAACTATCTATAGATATGGCAAATAAGTACGGCATTGCAATGGTGTTTACTGGAATGAGGCATTTCAAACACTAATAAAAGGAGGTAGTGCCATGAAGATATTAGTAATTGGTAATGGTGG
This sequence comes from Marinisporobacter sp., assembly GCA_025210525.1. Lineage (GTDB taxonomy): Bacteria > Bacillota > Clostridia > Peptostreptococcales > Thermotaleaceae > Crassaminicella. The sequence goes on along the minus strand of JAOARP010000031.1, from coordinate 121,357 downwards.
TAGAGAGCATACCATAGTATGGAAGTTAAATCAAAGTCCAAGGGTGAATAAAATTTATTGTGCACCAGGGAATGCAGGGACTCATTTAATGGCTGAAAATGTAGATATAAAGGTAGAGGATATAGAAGGTCTTTGTGCTTTTGCAAAGGAAAATGGAATAGACTTGACCATTGTAGGACCTGAGGTTCCATTGGTTTTAGGGATTGTAGATCGTTTTGAAGAAGAAAATTTAAAAGTTTTTGGACCAAACAAAAAATGTTCCCAATTAGAAGGCAGTAAAGCTTTTACAAAGGATTTTCTATTAAGACACAATATTCCTACAGGTGATTATAAAGAATTTACTAGCTTTGAAGAAGCAAAAAAAGCAGTAGGGATTTATGGATATCCTATGGTGATTAAAGCAGATGGCTTAGCAGCTGGAAAAGGAGTTGTTATAGCTGAAAATGAGAATGAAGCTTTAAAAGCTATGGATGAAATGATGAAAGATAGAAAGTTTGGAGAAGCTGGAGAAAAGATTGTTATCGAAGAATATTTAAAAGGCATCGAAACTTCTATATTATGCTTTGTAGATGGAGAAAGTATTGTACCCATGGTCAGTGCACAGGATTATAAAAAGATTTTTGATGAAGATGAAGGGCCTAATACAGGTGGTATGGGAACTTATTCTCCAAGTCTTATTTATGACGAAAAGCTTCGTGAACAAGTAAGAGAAAAAATATTACTTCCTATTATTGAAGGATTTAAAAAAGATGAATTAAACTTTAAAGGAATATTGTTTATAGGTCTTATGATTACAAAAGAAGGGGCGAAGGTTTTAGAGTTTAATGTTCGATTTGGAGACCCTGAAACCCAAACAGTATTATCAAGACTAGAAACAGATTTAGTAGATATTATGGAAAGTGTTTTAGAAGGAAAACTAAAAGCACAGGAAATTAAATGGAAAAGTAAAAAGGCTGTTTGTGTAGTATTAGCATCTGGAGGATATCCAGAAAGCTATGAAAAGGGAAAAGAAATACATGGTCTTGATGATATAGAAGGGGACGCCTTTGTATTTCATGCAGGAACAAAAATGGTAGATGGGAAGGTTTTAACCAATGGAGGACGTGTATTAGGGGTTACAGCCTTAGGAGATACTATAGAAGAAGCTCGAGAAAAAGCATATAGGAATGCTTCAAGGATTTCCTTTGAAAAGATGTATTACCGAAAAGATATTGGGAAATTGATTGAGAAATAAACTATACAATTTCCGACATAATATGATAAAATGAACATAGGTCGAATAGACCTATGTTTTTTTTGAATTACTCGCAAACGTTTGCGAATGATATAAGAGTAAACAAAAATGATAAGGAAATACTACAAATAAAACAAAAATCAAAAGAGATGGAGGAATACAATGATTAAGCAGTCAAATCTTTTATGTGAAGTAAAAAATGGCGTAGGTTATATTAAGCTCAATAGACCAAAAGCATTAAATGCCCTTTCTGTAGAGATGATAGAGGGGCTATATAAGCAGCTTTTAGAATGGAAAGAAGATGAGAATGTAGCATTTATTTGTTTGACGGGTGAAGGCGATAAGGCGTTATGTGCTGGTGGAGATGTAAGAGCATTATATGATCATAGAGATTCAAATGTAGAGGAATTAGCTTTTAAATTTTTCTATACAGAATATTGTATGAACTTAACGATGTATCTTTATCCGAAGCCTATTTTAGTATTGATGCATGGAATTGTTATGGGTGGTGGTGTTGGTGTTGCTATGCCTGCAACTCATAAAATCGTTACAGAAAGAACAAAGTGGGCTATGCCAGAGATGAATATAGGACTTTATCCAGATGTAGGTGGAAGCTATTTCTTAAGCAGAATGCCAGGATATTTTGGTAGATATCTTGCTCTTACATCAAGAACTATAGGACCAGAAGATGTATTACATATTGGCGGAGCAGATTATTATTTAGAGAGTGCAAAATGGGAAGAGTTGAAAAATGCTATAGAAGAAAAATCATGGACTGTTACTTCTGCATCAGAGGAGTTAAGCAGTTTATTAGATAGCTTCTGTAAAAAATCAGGAGACAATCCACCTATTGCAGCTATAGAGGAAAAAATTAATAAGCACTTTGCTTATGATACCATGGAGGAAATTGTAAAATCATTAGAAAAAGCAGGAAATGAAGGAGACGCGTGGTGTGCTGAGACAGCAAAATTAATACGTACGAAATCTCCTACTTCTTTAAAGGTTACTTTAAAGCAGTTAATAGAAGGGGAAGAAAAAGATCTTATAGATTGCTTTAAAATGGAGCTAGATATGAGTATGAACTTTATGAAGTGTCATGATTTTTTTGAAGGAGTTCGTTCTGTATTAGTAGATAAAGATAGAAATCCTAAATGGAATCCAGCTTCTTTAGAGGAGTTAAGTAAAGATGTAGTAGATGGTTTCTTTGAATATACTTGGGAAGAAGGAAAAAATCCTTTAGAAGGTTTCAAAGGATAAAGAAATAAAAAACAGTTTCTATGGAGATGGAAGCTGTTTTATTTTTTTGCAAATGGTAATTCATGTATAATATATGCATGATATAGAAAAATTAAGTTGAATGATGATTGTTACTTAGCATATAATAAAATGAAAGAAATAGAATATTAAAGGTGATGAGGATGAAAAATATTGTTATAACCGTTGTGATAACCATTATTGTTGCTATGATAGCAATGCTGTATGCTTTTGCTATATTTACGGCTATGGTACAAGGAAGTCCTTCTTTCTTGGGAATAGGCATTGTATCCATTATTTTGCTGAGTTTATTATTGGCACTTATTTATACTATGTATATAAGAATAAAAGAAATTAAGGAGGAAGATAAGGATGATCTTAGTAAATACTGATTTTATTAGTGGCAAAAAATTGGGGACTCTTTCTATAGTGAAAGGAAGTACTATACAATCAAAGCATGTGGGAAAAGATATCTTAAGTGGGTTAAAAACCATCGTAGGTGGAGAATTAAGTGCTTATAGAGAAATGATGGATGAAGCAAGAGCCATTGCTACAAAAAGAATGGTTCAAGAAGCTGAAAAATTAGGAGCTGATGGGGTCATCAATATAAGATATGCAACTAGTGCAATTATGCAGGGAGCTGCTGAAGTAATTGTTTATGGAACAGCTGTGAAGTTTGTAGATTAAAAAGAAGCGTTAAATAAAAGAAAACAGTATATAGATGAGGATTAGGGAAGGTATAGAATGATAATAAATAGAGGTTATTCCTTGGGATATTATCACTTTTTACCTTCTTTTGCTATGTAGAGATTCTCTTTAAGTTTTAAGGTTATTTTAAGGTTTTATTAAGTTTGTTTTAAGGGTGAATAAATATAATGATAGGTATTGAGAAATATAAAAGAACAGTGTTTTGGTATAATAAATCTATATTCTGTCGATTGTAATGTTTTTGTAACGATTTTTATGTAATTTTGTTGTATACTATAAATTGGTAAAAACATTTTAACGTGACAAAAATGTAAGATTAAAAGAGTATTTTGTAAGATTAAAAAATGGTTATGGCTGTAAAATTAGTATAAAATAAAGGGATAGAAGGGGGGATTACTATTAGTAATATAGTTGAAATACAAAATGTTCGAAAGGTGTATCGTGTAGGAGATGAAAAGGTAGTAGCATTAAATGATGTTTCCCTGGAAATAAAAAAGGGAGAGGTTTGTTGTTTTTTGGGAACTTCTGGTTCTGGTAAATCTACTCTTTTAAATATGATGGCAGGTCTTGAAAAGCCAACAAAAGGAATTATAAAAATAAAAGGAAAAAATGTTGAAAAAATGAGTGAAAAGCAGCTTGCAAAGTTTCGTCAGAAGTTTATTGGTTTTATTTTTCAGTCATATAACCTATTACCAGCATTGACAGCTCTTGAAAATGTAAGCTTACCTCTTACTTTTAGGGGAATGAAAAAAAAGGAACGAGAAAAAATTTCTTCAGAAGTATTAGATGCTGTTGGTCTTAAAAAATATATCACTCATAAGCCAACTCAAATGAGTGGAGGGCAGCAACAGAGAGTGGGGATTGCTAGAGCTTTTGTAAGCAAACCACCGATTATATTTGCAGATGAGCCAACAGGAAATCTGGATTCTAAAACAACTCATGAAGTTATGAATTTGATGCTAGAAATAGCCAAAGAGAATGATCAAACATTGATTATTGTAACGCACGATAGAAGTATTGCAGAATATGCAAATAAAATTGTTTATATTCTAGATGGAAATATTGAAAAAGTCGAAGAAAAATAAGGGGGAACAAGGATGAAGCGAAGGATAATGACGAGTATTTTGGTACTTATGATGTTGATAAGTATTTGTAATATAGAAAGTATGGTTTCTTATGCTGCAGGGGATGAAAGTGCAAATTTGATTATAGGAAGAAATGCACAAGTACCTACCTTTGAACCAGGAGAAGAAGTAAGATTTGTTATTCCAATAGAAAATATTGGTGCAGGTAGTGCAAAGGATGTAGTAGTATCTTTAGATACAAGTGACTTAACAAAATTTCCTTTTGAAATGGAAAGAATGACTACAACGAAAAGAATTTCATCTATTCATGGACATAATGATGAAGATGTAGCATTTTATTTAAAGGTTGCAGCTAATGCAGAAGCAAAAACTTACCCAATAAATGTAAAGGTTAGCTATGATAGAGGAAATGCATCAAAAACTATTTATGTAAAAATACAAGAAAACAAACATAAACCTTCTCTAAAGCTAATGGATGTAAAATACAAAGAAGATACGGTATTTGCAGGACAAAAAGCTACAATGGTCTTAGATATTCAAAATGAAGGAGAAACAAATGCAAAGGATGTAAAGCTAAGCTTTGAAGGACTTAAGGCAGATGGTATCAGATTAGATGGTTATGTAGATATTCCAACGATTCAAGAGATAGAAGCAAAGCATTTTAAAGAAGTTCCAATAAAAATCTATGCAAATGAAGATTTAAAGAGTGGTACTTATGAATTAGACCTTGTAATGAAATATAAGGATGAAAGTTTACATGAATATGAAAAAAAGAAAAAAATATATGTACCTGTAGATGGAGAAGGAGATCAAGAATTAGATTTCGGATTTGAAAATTTAGTTTATCCAGAAGAGGGAATCAATACAAGTGAAGATTTCACTATTAAATTTGATTTAAAGAATTTATCTGGAAAGGATGCAAAAAATTTAAAGGTAAGTGTAGATGCAGGAGCAGAGATCTTACCTAAATCAGCATCAGTAAAAAATGTGAAGGCTCTAGCATCAGGAGCATCTACTCCTATGGAATTTAAGTTATTTGCAAAAGATGGGATAGAATCAAAGAATTATCCTGTAAAGATCAATGTAGAATATGGACTAAAGGGTTCAAAGTCAGACGAAAAACATTCTTTGAGTCAATATGTTGGTATTTTTGTAAAGGGAGACAATTCAAAATTAACACCAAAGATTATTATTGATGACTATAATTTTGGGAAAGAATATATTAAAACAGGAGAAACTTTCCCATTAACTATATCTTTTTTCAATACTAATAAAAGTACAGCTGTAAGAAATATAAAAGTGAATATCGCTTCAGAAGGAGATACCTTTGCACCAGTTAGTAGTAGTAATTCCTTCTTCATAGAGGAAATTGGAGCAAATGCTCGTGTAAAAAAGACAGTTAAATTAAAAGCGAAAGCGGATGCAGAGCAAAAGATGTACAATGTAAATGCAGATATTGAATATGAGGATAGTACAGGAAAAGCCCATACGGCAAAGGAAACCATCGGGATCAATGTGATTCAAGAGGTAAGATTTGAAACATCTGATGTGAAATTACCTGAAGAAGTTTTCGCTGGAGAAAATGCTTCCCTTTCTATAGATTTTTACAACTTAGGAAGAGGGACTTTAAGAAATATGATGATTCACACAGAAGGGGATTTTGAAATAAAAGATGGAAGTAGCTATGTAGGAAATGTAGAAGCTGGAAAAGATGATTATTATGATGTTTCTGTTGTCCCAACAAAGGAAGGTAAAGCTTCAGGAAAAGTTATCTTCAAATTTGAAGATACAGTAGGAAATCCTTATGAGATCGTAAAAGATTTTCAAATAGAGGCTTTAAAGATGGAAGAACCACCTATGCCACCTGAAGGTATGGAAATGGAAGGAATGGAAAAGAATTCATCTAAAAAATGGATTTGGATTGCTATAGGTGGTGTAGCTGTTATTGTTGTAGCTTTTGTTATACGTAGAAAGCGTAAAAAGAAAGCCGAGGAAGTGAGCATAGATGAATAGTTGGGACTTATTTAAAATGGGTTTTTACAACCTATGGAGAAAAAAGACAAGAACCTTCTTAACTGTTTTAGGGGTAATTATTGGAACTTGTTCTATTGTTATTATGATGTCTATTGGTATAGCTATGGATCAAAGCAATAGAGAGTGGATCGAGAGTATGGGAGATTTAAGTGTTATTGATGTTGGAGGTTCTGGATATTATTATTATGAAGAAAGTCCAAGAAACTCTAAAAAACAAGCAAAGCTGGATGATAAGGGAGTTGCAAAGCTTGAAAAAATTCCAGGTGTAAAAGCAGTTATGCCTATAAAGGAAATGCGTCTTAAAGTAGAAGCGGGGAAAATGCTAGGGCGTGTCAATATAATTGGTATAAAGCCTGAGGTTATGGATGATTTTGGATTTAAGCTAAAAGAAGGAAGACTTCTTTTGCCATCGGATAAGGAAGCCATAGTTTTTGGAAGTGAAATACCTGACCGTTTTTATAATCCAAGATCAAGAAATCGGTATGATCGGTCAGGAGAACCGAATGTGAAATTAGTGAATGGCAAATTAATGATTACATCAGATATGAATTATGGAGAAAAGAAAAGAAATCAAAGAAGATATGATGATGATTATAAACCACCTAAGCCTCACAAAGCAAAAGGGGTAGGGCTTTTAGAGGAAACTGGACAAGAGAGAGATTGGAATGCCTATATGAATATTACTTACCTTGAAAAGCTCATTAAAGAGGATAAAGATGCAAGGCATGAAAGAAGAAGATCCTCTGATGAGGAAAATCAATACCAGCAAATAAAAGTAAAGGTAGTAGATATTCAAATGGTAGAAGAAATCCAACAAAAGATTAAAGATATGGGATTTCAAGCTAGTAGTTTGACAGATATGTTAAAATCTATGAAGGAACAAACTAAAAAGGTACAGGCAATATTAGGTGGAATTGGCGCGGTGAGTTTATTAGTAGCAGCTATTGGGATTACTAATACCATGATTATGAGTATTTATGAAAGAACAAGAGAAATAGGGGTTATGAAGGTAATTGGAGCGAATTTAGGGGATATTAAAAAATTATTTTTATTTGAAGCAGCTATGATCGGATTTGTTGGAGGAATCATGGGCATACTGATAAGCTATGCTATATCCTTTGCTCTCAACAAAGTAGCAGGAGGATTTATGGGAGGCGGTCCTGGGGATACTGGAATTTCTGTAATTCCTATCTATTTAGCATTAGGCGGAATAGGCTTTGCAACTGTAGTTGGAATTATTTCAGGATATTTGCCAGCAAGACGTGCTATGAATTTAAGTGCATTAGAGGCTATAAAAACAGAATAGATAAAAAAAGGAGCTATGAAAATAGCTCCTTTTATAATGTAATAATAAATATAGACTTCTAAAAAATGTTCATTTATGATGTTTTTTAGAACTAATCATAGATCTCTTGTTTTTCGATAAAGTAATCAATAATATCTTCGAAAGAAATAACCCCTAATACCTTTTTACCATCTACAATAGGCATGGCAACAATGTTGTTTGCTCTTAATCGTTTAGAGATAGCAATAATATCTTCATCTTCTTCAGCGGTGATTACATTTTTTGTCATGACCCATTCTAAAGGACAAGTATCATAATGACCAGGTGAGATTAAAAATCTATAAAGATCCGCTTTAACAACCATTCCTGCTAATTCGTTTTTATCATCAACAATAGGTGCACCGTTGATATTTTTTTCATTCATTATTTTTAATGCATGAGCAACTGTATCCTTTGTTTTAAAGGTAATAGCTGGTTGATGCATAATACTTTTTCCTCTCATGATATCCCCTCCCTAAAAAATAAGCCAATGTTTTTATATTTGTATATATTATATTTTATATCCATTTTATACTATTTTAAAAGGTTTTATGAAATTTTTTACAAATAAAATAAAATTGGCATTTGACAATAACAAAAAATGGAGTATACTATAATTAGCAAATGCCAATAATGAAAATATAGGAGTGAATTAAGATGATACAAAAAGAGAAACCAATGGAAGGTACAAATATTAAAAAGATTATCGCTATAATGAGTGGTAAAGGAGGAGTAGGAAAAAGTTCTGTTACTTCTTTAATGGCAGTATCTCTTAAAAATAAAGGATATAAAGTAGGAATTATGGATGCAGATATAACAGGACCTAGTATTCCTAAAGTATTTGGAGTAAATAATCAAAGAGCATATTCTGATGGAAAAAGCATCGCACCTGTTGAAACTGTTACAGGGATTAAAGTAATTTCTCTTAATTTATTAGTAGATCAAGAGGATGCCCCTGTAGTTTGGAGAGGACCATTGATTGCAGGAACAGTAAAACAATTTTATACAGATGTAGCATGGGGAGATTTAGATGTATTACTTATAGATATGCCTCCAGGAACAGGAGATGTACCTCTTACAATTATGCAATCATTCCCAGTGGATGGCATCGTAGTAGTTTCTTCTCCACAGGATTTAGTTAAATTAATTGTGAAAAAATCTGTAAATATGGCAAAAATGATGGCAACACCTATTTATGGAATTGTTGAAAATATGAGTTATTTTGAATGTCCTGATTGTAATAAAAAGCATTTTGTATTTGGAGAGAGTAAAGTAGAAGAAGCAGCAAAGGAAATGGATATCAATGTAATAGAAAAACTTCCAATTGATCCTGAGTTTGTATCTTTATGTGATGAAGGAAGAGTTGAAGTGTTTGGAAAAATGCGTTTTGGATTCTGTGAAAGCTTTGCAAATAAAATAGAAGAAAAAATTGGAGGGATTAAGTAATGAAAATTTGTGTAACAAGTATGGGAAATGAAAAAGACGCTGTGATGGATTCAAGATTTGGTAGATGTCCGTATTTTGCAATCTATGATACTGAAACAAAAAAATGTGAATTCATTGAAAATAATGGAGTAACTGCACCAGGTGGAGCAGGAATTGCTGCAGGACAGCAGGTAGTAAATAAAGGAGCAGAGGTAGTTATTACAGGATTTGTAGGACCAAATGCCATGAGAGTATTAGAAGGTGGACAAGTGAAGATCTATAATGGAAAAGGTGGAGCCATTGAAGAAGAAGTAAAATTATATGAAGCGGGAAAATTAGAGATGATTGAAAGTGCTGCACCTGCTCATTCAGGAATGAAGAGATAACGAAAGGACTGGTAGGGATGAAAATCGCAGTCTTAAGTGGTAAAGGGGGTACAGGAAAAACAACTGTATCTACGAATATTGCTACAGTCATGAACTGGAACTATGTAGATTGTGATGTAGAAGAACCAAATGGGTTTATATTTTTAAAACCTGAGATCAAAGAAACAGAAGAGGTAAAAATACCAGTTCCCAAAATTGATGAAGACAAGTGCATTCGCTGTAATGAATGTGCAAGAGTTTGTCAGTTCAATGCTTTGGCTGGAACGAAGACAGGGGTTATTTTCTTTGAAAAGTTATGTCATGGATGTGGAGCATGTTCTATTGTTTGCCCAGCAGGAGCCATAACAGAAGTAGAAAGAAGTATTGGGAAAATAGATATAGGAAATACAAAGTCTATAAAATGTATGAGCGGTCTTTTAGATATAGGAGAGCCTATGGCGCCTCCTATTATCAAGAAGCTAAAAGGATTAGTAGATGAAGCACCAACCATTATTGATTGTTCTCCTGGAAGCTCTTGTTCTGTAGTAGCAGCCATTGAGGGAGTAGATGTAGCTGTATTAGTAACAGAAGCAACGCCTTTTGGTCTTCATGATTTGAAAATTGCAGTAGAGCTTGTAAGACAAATGGGGATTCCATTTGGGATTATTATCAATCGAGCTGATGAAGAGCATGATTTGATTACGGGATATTGTGAAGATGAGAATATAGAACTTATTGGAAAAATTCCATATGCAAAAAGAGCAGCTATTCTTTATTCAGAAGGAAAGCTCCTTGTAGAAGATGAAGAATACAAGAAGATGTTTAAAGAAATTGGCGAGCGTATTTTGGGGGTGAAGGCATGCAGTTAGTTATTATTAGTGGAAAAGGCGGAACAGGAAAAACAACTGTAGCTGCATCCTTTGCTTACCTTAGTGAAAAGAGTATAAAGGTAGATTGTGATGTGGATGCATCGAATCTTCATATTATTCTAGGTGGAGAAGATCTAGATAAAAAGCCTTATGTAGGTGCAAAGCTTGCTCACATAGATCCAGAAAAATGTATACAATGTGGAGCCTGTGAGAAGGCATGTCGATTTGATGCTATTAAAAACTTCACGATTGAGCCTTTGAAGTGTGAAGGCTGTGGAGCTTGTAAGGTAGTATGTCCTAATGGAGCCATTATTTTAGAAGATGAAATAACAGGAGATACCCTTATTACGAAAACCGATAGAGGGCTTTTATCAAGGGCTGAGATGGTTATTGGAGCAGAAGGGTCTGGAAAGCTTGTAACACAAGTAAGAAAAAATGCTATGAAACATAAAAAGGAAGATGAATGGGTGATCATGGATGGTACTCCAGGAATAGGATGTGCTGTAATGGCTTCTATTACTGGATGTGATGTAGCACTTATTGTTGTAGAGCCTACCCAATCAGGAATCAATGATTTTAAGAGAGTTTATGAGCTAACAAAGCATTTTGGAGTCAAAGCTTTTGTCTGTATCAATAAATATGATATCAATAAAAACATATCTACTGAAATAGAAAAGCTTTGTGAAAGAGAAGGAATAGAAGTTTTAGGAAAAATTCCTTTTGATCCTTGCGTGAAAAGTGCTGTCAATGCTTTAAAGCCTATTGTAAGCTATGAAGAAAGCAAGGCAGGGCAAGAAATTATCAATATATGGAATGTATTTAAAAACAAATATAAGGAGGAATAAAAAATGAAAGTAGCTATAGCAAAGGATGGAAATATTGTATCACAACATTTTGGTCATTGTGAAGGATTTGAAGTTTTTGAAGTAAATAATGGAGCTGTTGAAGGAAGAGATTTCCTTCCTAATCCAGGACATCGTCCAGGATTTTTACCTAAATTTATTGCAGAAAAAGGAATTAATGTAATTATTGCAGGTGGAATGGGAGCTACTGCTCAAGAGCTTTTTAAAGAAAATGGTGTAGATGTAGTTGTAGGAGCACAAGGAAATTTAGAGGATGTAATTGGTGGTTATGTAAATGGTAAGTTAGAAACTGTTGGGAATGGATGTTCACATTAAGACATAAAAAAAGACAGAATTCATTCTGTCTTTTTTAGTATAGCGTAAAAAAAATAAAATATCGGGTGATGTGAATGAAAAGTAAAATGCAGATGATCGAATCTATATTAAAGGGAAAAAATATCAAGCTGACAAAACAGAGAAAAGCAATTATGGAGATTTTCTTAAATTATGATGAACATTTTAAGCCAGAGGAAGTATATGATTTAGTAAGAAATCAAGGAATAGGACTCGCTACCGTATATAGAACCATAGAAATATTAAAAATACATGATATAATAGAAGAAATCACTATTGGGAAAGATCGCTATTATGAATTAAAATTGTTTAGTGAAAAAGCACTGCATATTCACTTTACATGTAAAAAGTGTAATAGAATTTATGATTATGATAAAACAGAAATGGTCTTAGATTTGATTCGACTAAGAAATTTTGTAGAAAAAGAATATCATGTAGATGTGGAAGATATGAAAATAATGATGAAGGGAATTTGTGAAAAATGTAGGAGGTGAAGCTTTGCCGAGACCGACAAAACCGAGAAAAATTGCTTTTATGCCTGAAAATAGATATTTTATACCTGTTGGAAAAATGCGTTGCCATATAGAGGAGATTCAGTTAAAGCTTGAAGAAGTAGAAGCTATGAGGCTGAAGGATATTGAAAAGCTTTCCCAAGAAGAATGTGCAGAAAAAATGCATGTCTCAAGACAAACCTTTCAACTCATTATTGATAAAGCGAGAAAAAAAGTTGCACAGGCCCTTACAGAAGGAAGAGCTATTAGTATTGAAGGTGGAAATTATACTTTAAACATTTGCAAATACCAATGTAAGGATTGTGGACACGAATTTAAAGAAGCTTATGAAAAGGAAATCCATGTGTGCCCTAAATGTAATTCTAATGAGGTAATATGCATTGATCAAGGGAGATTTTGCATGAAAGGTTGCAGAAAACCTTGGTGCAAAGGAAAAGAGATGAAAGAATAAAGGTCGGGAATTTTTTCTCGACCTTATATATTTTTTGAAACTTTATTATGGGTAACAATCCTATAGGTTTATGAGATAATGAATAAAGGGAGAGGGTGTGAATAGTATGCCGAAGATTACAAAAATAGAACAGCAAAAAAATGAGCAGAGAGTAAGTTTATATTTAGATGATGAATTTTTCATAGGAATCAATAAGGAAATTGTCTATACCTTAATGCTAAGGGAAGGGCAAGAAATTGAAAAGGAAAGGCTTGAAAAAATCATTGCAGAAGAGCAGTATTTAAAAGCAAAAAGTAAAGCTCTAAATTTACTACATTTTTCTTCTCGTACAGAAAAAGAAATGAGGGAAAGGCTTAAAAAAAATGAATATCCTGAAGAAGCTATAGAAAGGGTTATGGTATTTTTAAAAGAATATAAATTTATTGATGATGCAGAGTTAACAAAGCACATGGTAAAAAGTAAATCGATAGGAAAAAAATATGGAAAAAAAAGAATCAAACAAGATTTATATAGAAAAGGTATTGATATGAATTTAATAGAAAATACCATGGAGGAAGAAATAGATGAGGCAATAGAATATGAAAATGCACTAAGCTTAGCAGAAAAAAAGATGAAAAATATAAAGGATACTGACAAAAGAAAAATCTATGAAAAGTTAGGAAGATATTTAGCCTATAGAGGATATGAATATGATCTTATACGAAAGGTAATTAGTGATGTTTTAAAATAAAACCTTTAAGGCACTCGAAGAATTTATCATAAATTAATGTTTTCTTTGAGAAAGCTATATTCCTATCTAGAGGAATAAGTAGTATAATATTTGTTAGATAATGAAAAATATAGAAAAATAAAGGATCTATTATAAAAATAATAGATAAGATGAAACTACGATGAAGATAAAATAAGGACGGATGAAAAAACGTCCTCTATTTATGCAATGAAAAATAATAGTAGAGGATGGATCAAAATGAAAAAGATATATGGTGTAATCTATTCAATGATTTCTGCAGTTTTATTTGGGATTCAAGCTATTTTAGCGAAAATAGCTTACAATAATGGAGTCAGCACAACTAATTTATTGATTTTTAAATTCTTTTTTGGAGCAGTAATGCTTTTTTCATATATTCTTGTGAAGAATATTGATTTTAAAATCAATAGAAAGCAATGGAATCGTCTTGTTTTTTTAGGAATTTCAGGATATGGATTGACTGCATTTTTACTTTTTTTCTCCTATCAGTATGTATCTGTAGGGCTTGCTACTGTATTACATTTTATTTATCCAATGGTTGTAGCATTTTTAGCATTTATCTTATATAAAGAAAAGTTAAAGATAGATAAAACAGTAGCATTAATATTATCTGTAGTAGGCATTTATTTTTTGGTGGGAGATGGACACTTGCATCTTAATATGAAAGGGGTAAGTCTTGCTCTTATTTCAGGAATTTCTTATGCAATTTATATGGTAGGTGTTGCGAATAAGCTATTTGATGATGTAAATAATTATGTGATGACATTTTACTTGAGTGTGGTAGCTACTATATTTGTTATTTCATTAGGGATTATAAATAATAGTATTCTGTTTCCTATAAACAAAAGTGGAATCATTATGGGATTAATCATTGCTTTTATATCTAGTGTTATAGCTCCTATGTTATTGTTAGAAGGAATTCGAATCATAGGACCTTCTAATGCAGCTATATTAAGTACCTTTGAACCCATTATAGGCACTGTTTTAGGAATATTGATTCTTCATGAAAGTTTTACAACAAAGATTGCTATAGGAAGTATTTTGATTTTAATATCTGTTGTGTTGGTAACCATAGCTAATAAAAATGAAGAGAAAGAGATCCTGTGTGAAAGGGAATAAAAGGAGACTTGGGAAGAGGAATATGGACCACAAATAGTCTCCCTTGTTGCTTTTATAAAGAAGTAGATGACTTCTGTAGATTAAAGTAGAATGCTACTCCTTTTTCTGTATTTTTTACACCATAGGTACTACCATGAAGCTCTAAAATATTTTTAACAATTAATAATCCTAAACCTGTACCTCCAAAATTTTTATTTCTAGATTTTTCAACTCTATAAAATCTATCCCATATTTTATGGATTTCTTCTTTAGGAATATGGGTACCACTGTTTTCAATATGAATATAGACTGTATCAAGAGATTCTATTAATTGAATAGAAATAGTTTCTTTTTCAGGTGTATGACGAATAGCATTACTAAAAAGATTGATAAGGACTTGTTCAATTTTATTTAAATCTCCATAAACATCATATGATTTTAAATTTAAATGAACCGTTAGATCTTTTTCTTTGAACATATGATCAAATTTAGCCTTTACTTTTAGGATCAATCCATCTATTGTAAATATATCTTTTGAAAGCTTATAGGCTTTTGATTCCAGCTTAGATACTTCAAGCATATCTAAAATTAGCATATTCATTTTTTCTATTTCATCTATAATCACATCTAAGTAATATTCCTTTTTATTTTCGTAGATACCATCCTTTATTCCTTCAGCAAAGCCCTTCATAATACCAAGAGGAGTTTTTAATTCATGAGAAACATTTGCAACAAATTCTTTTCGAATAAGTTCTTGTTGTCTTTCTTTTTCAATATCATTAACTAATTTTACATTGGCTTCTTTTAATTCTGTCAAACTACTCTCTAAATTTTGAGATAAAGTATTGAGGCTATGAGAAAGACTTCCTAATTCATCATGGGTGCGAATAGAGCAATAGGTACCAAAATCTAAGTTTGCCATTTTTTTTGCAACTTCATTCATATGAATGAGGGGCTTTGCAATCATTTTAGAGTAGGAAAAGGATAAAATTAAAATCAGTAAAATAGCTAATAAAAAAGTATATACATGATATCGATTGATAATTTGTACAGCCTCTGCTATAGGTTGTAGAGAAGTCATAGCAAACAGGTACTTTTGTTTATTGGCTATAGTAATAGGTTTATAAAAAATAATATTTTTTGTATTAGATATTGGATCTGAAAACCAATAATGATGAATAGAGGATGTTGTATCTACATACATTTTTTCTTTATCATCAAAGAAAAAAGAGTCAATTTCTGTTAAAAGTAAATCTGTTTTATATAGAGTTTGTTCTGTATCATCCATGGAATCATGAATATATATAATCTCTCCACTTACGTTTTTTATGGAAGGATCATCTTCAAATTCAGTTTCAGTTATATCCTCTACATATTCGTTTAATTCAAGGAATTTATGATTATTGATAGAAAGAACTTCTAAAAAATTAGTCCCTTCCATAGGGATACCTTCTAAAATAATTTGATTACCTATTTGGAGGTCAAAAGGATCAATAGCATCTATCGTAGATAAGTAATCTAAGTCTACTTGAAAGATTTCACCTTCATCTGTGCGAATAGTCATAAAGTGAGTAGTTTCATTGTTGTATTCAGGGATTCCATTATTATTTACTATAATGATAGGTGTATTGTTTCTTTCCATAAAGCTATTGATTTTTTTGATGGTGGTTTCTCTATTCCAATTAGCGGTTACATAGCTTTCACTGAACTTTTCAATATTTTTTTGTGTGTTTTTTATTTTATTGTTTAAATAAAATTTTTCTAGAAAAATACTCTGAAAACCTACTTGAATGAATAAAAATAATATAAATACGCTGACTGTCATAAAAAAAAGTTTAAAGACAATTCCTTTTTTATTCATGAAAGCACCTCAAACTTATAACCAGCTCTGATGATTGTATGAATGTAATTAGATTTTTTTCCTAGCTTTTTTCTTAATTTTTTGATATGCGTATCTACTACTCTTATATCTCCAAAATAATCATACCCCCAAATATGATTTAAAATATTTTCTCGAGAAAGGACTACACCTTTATTTTCTATGAGATAAATGAGCAATTCAAATTCTTTTGGTGAAAAATCTATGACTTGGTCATCAATTTTTACTATATAAGATGCTTTATTAATTTCTATTCCAGATAAGTGGATAGAAGTATCTTGTTTTCCTAGATTACCATCTATTCTTTTTAATAAATTGATGGTTCTTGCAACTAAAACTTTAGGGCTAAAGGGCTTTGTAACATATTCATCTGCACCTAATTCAAAACCCATCAGTTTATCATCTTCATCAGATCTTGCAGTGAGCATAATGATAGGAACACTTGAGTTTTTTCGAATCCGTCTACATACAGACCATCCATCTAGTGTAGGCATCATAATGTCTAAAATAATTAAGTCTATTGGATGAATAGAAAATAATTCTAAAGCTTCATGACCATCAAAAGCTTCATATACAGAAAATCCATTAGCTTTAAAATAATCTGAGATAATTTCTCTCATTCTTTCTTCATCTTCAACAATGAGTATATTTTTATTCAAAAGATCCACCTCCTAGAAAGGGTTTATATTTATCTTATCATATTATATATAAAATAATCTATTTGAAATAAAAGATAGAAAAACCCATAGAAACTATGGGTTGGTCATGACATAACTATGTCATTTGCTTTAAAAACTTCATGATTCATCAGCTGTGGAACATGTTTTAGCAGGAGCATATTTATCTAGTATATTAAAAAACTTATCCCATTGTTCATCGGCATTTGTAAGCTTTTTATTTTTCTCAAAGGATATAGCTTTATTATAAATTTCTTTTAAAGCTTTCAAATCATCTTTTTTTATTTTCAAATCCTGAAAATCTTTCATAAAATCATCGAAAGAAATATCTTTAAAATCACAATATTTATCTAGTAGTGTATCAAATTCATGCCACTTTTTGTCTGCATCAGTGATTTTTTTGTTTTTTTCAAGAGCTATTGCATCATTATATAATTTTTCTAGTTTTTGTATATCTGCATTTTTTAACGTTACATCTAAATCTTTAATGAAGTCTTTAAAAGAAGGATCTTCTAGTCCTATTTCATCAAAAGGGATATTATCATATTTTTCTAAAATACCATCGAATACATCCCATTGCTTATCAGCATCAGTAAATTTTTCTTGCTTTTCAAAAGAAATAGCATCATTATATAGGGTTTCAAGTTTTTTTAAGTCATCTTTTTTTATGTCTTTTATTTCTTGAATGAATTCCTTAAAGGTAGAAAACTCTTCTATCACTTCCTTCTTTTCAGCTGCCAATGATGGTATAAAGCTAGATAGGATAATGGTCCCACTCATAAATAAAGTTAATAATTTTTTCATTTTTTTGTTCATTTTGTATTCCTCCTATTTTTATTTTTCTTTACAAGATCATTATAAAGATTAGATGTGTACTTCATGTGTACACGGTATGTATTTTAAAAGTTTTTTAAGATTCATAAAATCAGAAGATATGAGATGAAAAATTTGTTACTTATTTGTAACCCGTTTTTTTATGGATTTTAGTATAATCATTTTAAAATGAAAAGGAGTTGGAGAAATGAAAAAAATATGGATAGGAATATTCATAGTAGGGATGATTTTTATAGGAGGGACTCAGAAAGATCAAGTACATTTAATAAATGAAGAAAAAGCTAAAGATATAGAAGATTATTTTATGTTATTGGAAATTCATTATGACCCTATGTGTGATGGTTTATTGACTCAAGCTGAAAAAGAAGAACTTTTGGCTAAAAGGATTTTAAAACCTAAAGACGAATTTTATTCAGCAGTAACACTAAAAATAGTAGAATTAACGGATAAAAAAATAAGAATTTTTGGAGATGTTGAAATTGATGGACAAGTTTGTGGGAGACATTCTTACACGGTACAATTTGTTGGGGAAAAAGATGATGAGCCTATAGTAGCTAAAGAAATATCCTTTGCACAACAAAATTGGGTAAACTTGTATAGTTTTGAAGCAGAAAAGAATAAACTAAAAATAATTGCGTCAAGCGAAGAACGTGAACAAGGTATTTTACCTGAGATAAAAGTGAATGATTTTTTAGATGAGAAAGATCAAATGAGTCCAACCTATAATGGCTGTCGGATTCTATATGGGCTTAATGAGGATGGAACAATATGGGTATCACTAGATACTTGGATGAATAAAGATTTTGAAAACAAAACAATAAAGTATGATATTTACTTAAAATGGGATGGGGAAAAATTTAAAATGATAAAAGAAGAAAATAAAGATCTATGATAGCTTGCTGAATAAATAGTATGATGATGGATAAATTTATTAAAATATAAAAAAAATTCCTTCCTATGACGATAATAGAGTACAGAGATTATAAGGAGAAGGTGATAATTTGGTTTCTAGGGTAAATTTAGGTCAAGCCATGAATCAATATGCTTTCAAAAGAAAAGGCTTGAAAGAGAATGGA
Organism: Marinisporobacter sp.; assembly: GCA_025210525.1. Lineage (GTDB taxonomy): Bacteria > Bacillota > Clostridia > Peptostreptococcales > Thermotaleaceae > Crassaminicella. Next base: position 102,588 of record JAOARP010000031.1, on the reverse strand, counting down.
GAAGCAGCGTCAGAAAATAGTAGTGAAATTAGAAAATATATTCGAAAGGGAAAGTACATCTATGAAGTAGATGGAAATGGAAAGGTTATTCAGATTGTAGGAGAAATAAAGAAGAATGAATATGGAAAAGAGCGATTCGTTGCAGTTTTTGGTAAAATAAAATTTGATGATCTTGACAAGAAGGATAGAGGTTGTATTAGGACGGTAAAAAAAGAAATTCATACATATAAGAAAGATATTAAGGAAATTCAAAAAAAAACTATGCTGAAAGCGACTAATCCATTTCCAAGTAGAAAAATTAAAGTTAAAAGAGAAAATATTATGGATGAGTATGATAAGTATTCAATCTGCTTTAATGAAGGAAGAGATATACTTTTTAAAGATAATATTAAATAAAGTTTAGAATCTAGAAAAAGTGAAGATATGTATATTGGTGAGATAAATATAGACGGCAAATAGCTGTCTTTTTATCTTTAAAAGCATATTTTCATATAGATATTCTTTATTACAAAACTGTAAGGTGTAATCAATAGATTGTAAGGTTAATCGATGTTTTATTTTAAGAGATTTTTGTATAATAAAATCAACATAAAACATCAAAGGAGATGATCAAAAATGATATTAAATACGATTATAGCATCTATTTTAGTGATTCCATTTTTAGCAGGGATTTTAGCTCCTTTTCTTTTAAATCAAAATTAAGAATAGGAAAAAATTAGAGTTGCATAGAAAATAAAAGACTCCTGACTAGGAGCCTTTATACATAAAATAGTTAGATTTATTTTTTATCTAATTTAGCAAGTTCTACTGCTAATCTTGAACCTACCTTCGCATTGTTATAGACAAGCTGAATATTTGAGGCTAAGCTTTTTCCGCCAGTAATGGCTTTTATTTTTGAAAGAAGGAAAGGCGTTGTTTCTTTTCCCTTAATATCTTTTTCTTTTGCTTCTTGAAGAGCATTTTCTATGGCAGTAGTGATGATTTCATAATCCATTTCATATTCTTTAGGAATTGGATTTCCTATAACCATTCCACCTTTTAAGTTTAAATCCCATTTTGCCTTTAATGCTTTTGCTAATTCTAATTCAGAATCAACTTGATAATCTACACCAAATCCACTTTTTCTAGTAAAGAATGCAGGGAATTCTTCCGTACCAAATCCAATAACAGGAACTCCATGAGTTTCTAAGTATTCTAAAGTGAGTCCGATATCCAAAATAGATTTAGCTCCTGCACATACAACAGCTACATTTGTTGATGCAAGCTCCATTAGGTCTGCTGAAATATCAAAGGTTTCTTGGGCTTCTCTATGAACGCCTCCGATTCCTCCTGTAACAAATACTTTAATTCCAGCAAGAGCTGCAATGATCATAGTAGAAGCTACTGTTGTTGCACCGTTTAGTCCTTTAGCAATGATAAAAGGAAGATCGCGTCTACTTGTTTTTAGAATATCGTCTCCTTTTCCCATATATTCTAATTCTTCATCATTTAGTCCTACCTTGAGTCTTCCATTTAAAATCCCTATAGTTGCAGGAATAGCGCCATTTTCTCTTACAATATTTTCAACGGTTCTAGCAGTTTTTATATTTTCAGGATAAGGCATACCATGGGATATAATCGTTGATTCTAATGCAACGACAGGTTTACCTTCCTCTAATGCGCTCTTTACCTCTGGATGGATATCTAAATATTGTTTAAACATAAATTCATCTCCTTTGAAAGTTTTTGAATATTTTCTATGGACAGGGTTGGATTGATGGTTCTCTCATGGGAGAGGGCAATGATGGACGCAAAACTTGAGAATTTAGCACAATTTTCTAAAGAAAAATTATTCAAATGACTAAAGACAAGTCCTGCCATAAATGCATCTCCAGCTCCTGTTGCATTGATGGCTTTGATTTGAGGAGTAGATAAAAGAAAAGAATTCAATTCATCTCTACAATATACCCCTTCCTTTCCAAGACTGATAAATATATTTTTAACTCCTTTATTTAAGAAAAAGTTAGAAGCTTTTTCTAAATCTTCTTTTGTATCAATTTTTATGCCTGAAAGGATTTCAGCTTCTAGCTTATTCGGTTTTATTGTGTGAAAATGCCCGATGAAGTTTTTTACCTTTGTAGCTTTAGTAGTAGATACTGGATCAAGGAAAAAATCCACCTCTTTAAAATTTGTTAGGAGATAATGAAGAACTTCTTCTTTTATATTTGTATCTACAACGACTAATTGGGCGTTTTTTATGATATGGCTTTTTTCTCTAATAAAATCAATGGTGATTTTATCAAAAATATCCATAGCTGCAATGGCTACCTTCATATCTCCATTTTCATCTAAAACAGAAAGATAGGTAGAAGAAGGTGTATTTTTTAAAGACAAAATATGCTCTGTATGAATTCCAGAAAGCTTACATTCTTCTAAAATCTTCTTGCCATATAAATCATCTCCTACAGCGGAGATCAGCTTGGTATCTACATCTAAAAGGGTTAGATTTTCGGCTATATTTCTACCAACACCTCCAAGAGACATTTTTACTTTTCCAGGATTAGAATCATGAAAGTTTAAAGGACCATTTGTAAAGCCTTGAAGATCTATGTTGGTTCCTCCTATTACAGCAACATAATTTTCTTCTTTTACGATATAGCCTTTTCCAAGAATATATCCTTTTTTCATCAAATTTGTAATATGCACTGCCACAGAAGAACGGGTAATCCCCAAACTTTCTGCTAATTCTTGTTGAGAGATGAGAGGATGCTTTTTTATTAAATCTAAAATTTCTTTTTCTCTCAGAGTCATAAATATCACCAACTTTTGCTTAGTAATTAAACTTATGCTTATAGTATAACCTGAAAGCATGAAAAAAGTAAAGAAAATATTAAAATGAATATATTTAAAACTTTTCTAGATGAATAAAAATTGATACAATTGAGGTAGTCTGAAAAAATTAGAGAGATTTTATAGGTAGGGAGTGGATCAATTGAATAAAGTCAAATCCTCAAATGAGGGGTTAAATTACTCAAAAAAAGAAGTTTATAGATTTTATATAATGGGGGCAATCTCTTTTGTAGTATTAATTCTTTTTTTAGGAGCAATAAGAGTTACATTTAAGGATGGAGTAGGTAGTTTGGACCAAGAGGTTATTAACTTTGTAAATGGGATAAGGAATGAGAACTATACAAGATTATTTACTTTTCTCACCTATATAGGAAATCCATCAAGTATGATTATGATTACTTTAATTACAGCACTTGCATTGGATAGATATTATGAAAAGAAAAGTGGCAGGTTTTTTATTTGCAATATCTTATATGTATGGATTTTAAATACATTCATAAAGTATATGGTAAAAAGACCTAGACCCTTCGTAACTCGATTAGTAGAAGCCAAGGGATATAGCTTTCCTAGTGCTCATGCTATGGTGAGTATGGCGGCTACTTTATTAGGTGTATATTTTATTTTTAAAGCTGTGCAAAATAAAAAAAGGAAATATATTTTCAGTATGAGTCTTGCTTTATTAGGGATATTAATAGGAATTAGTAGAGCTTATTTAGGGGTTCATTATTTAACAGATATTATAGCCGGATGGGGTATATCTATCATATGGTGTATCATGAGTGTACAACTATATGAATTAAAAAAGAGTAAGAATAAAGAAGGTGTAAGGTCTTATTAAAATAGGGACTGTAGATGATTTAAAGAGCATAAATATTTAGGTAGAAGAGAAAAAAATATTAAAAAGAAGGATTATCAACGGATAATTCTTCTTTTTGTTTTTTATCATTTAATAACAAAACAATATCGAAAAACAATAAAAAAGTATTGAAATAGGATAATAAACTATGTATAATATAAATGTAAAATTATGGAGGTGGAAAAATGAATGTGCTTTTTTACCTATTGGCTGTAGGAATGGCTATTGGTATAAAGATGATTTACCAATATGGAGATTTTCAGTATTTACTATATATTCTAAAGCCCGTAACAAAGCTAGTGGAATTGTTTTTAGGGGTTTCCTTTCAATATTATGAGGGAGTTGGATTTATTAATGAACCTCTGAAAATTCATATTAGCAGAGGCTGTTCAGGGGTGAATTTTTTTATTATGGTATTTTTAATGATTAGTTTTTCTTTTCTTTCTAAAATACAAAATAAATTACCTGCATTATTGATTTTTTTTATGTCTTCATATTGTATTACGATCATTTCAAATGCTTCAAGGATTATAGGAACAGCTTTGATGATAAATACATTAACTTTTCCTATGAGGTATGAAAGACTCATGCATCAATCTATTGGCGTTATTTTTTACTTTGTAAACTTAATGGTTGCTTATTATTTATTTTCAAAGATCTTAAGAAAAGGAGAAATGATCCATGAATAAAATTTATAAACCTTATTTTATATTGATTACATTGACCCTTCCGCAAATCCTTATTTTTATATTATTTTCTAAAATATTTAGATTGATTGGTTCAGAATTACCTGAAAGTAGTATTGAATACTGGAAAATGTTATCTATTTATTTAGGGGGTGCATATGTCTTATTTACATTATGGAATATCATTAATTGGATGAACAAGAAAGATATACATCCTTTATGTGCTCTTTTTATGTTTAGCATATATACTTTGTTTTTAGGAATATATCTTTACAAAGGGGAAGAGATTATTCCTTCTAGTATTCCAGACTATATGTTTTTAGGGATAAAACCAGATATGACAATTTTAACACTTATTATGCCAATACTTGTTCATACAATGCTAATAATAGTACATTTTACTGTAGAGAAGATGAAAATTGGTAGTAATTCAAAGGATGTTGGTTATATCATAGGGATTCCTGCATTTTGGTATATATTTATAAATATATGGGCTTTTAGTGGTCGTTTTTCTCCTTTACATCTTTTAGAGAGAATGATGCCCATCATATTTGTTGTGAGTATAGTCATTTTTTTCTTTCTATTTATACGAATTCTGTATAGGATTTTAAAAAGAAAATCTGATTTATGGCAGAAGAATTTAGCGGGTTTGAATCTTTTAGCATCCCTTGTAGGATTATCTTTGAATCAAGGATTAGGGAATATATTTGGAGATTTTTCACATGTTTCCTTTTATGTAGTAGCTGTCATTACAGGGAGTTTGATGTTAATTCCTCATAAAGAGAATAAAAGAATCAGACTTTTTTTGTGGAGTCTTAAAAGTATTACCTTTGTTTTTACTTTTTACTTTTTTATCGTTTTTCTTCCTTTATTACCATTTTCCCTTATAGGAATGATTGTTTTTGGATTAGGGATGTTGATGGTTGCGCCACTTGTTTTAATGTTTCTTCATGTACAATCTTTATGGATAGATTATCATTATTTGAAAACTTTTTATGAAAAGAAGATATTAATTAGCTTATTTCTTATAGGGGTCATAACAATTCCATCATTTATAATGATGACCATCAAAAATGATAAAGAAAATTTAGATAAAGCGCTAACCTTTACCTATCAAAGAAGCTATGAAGAGAAGAAGGAAGTATATATAGATACAGTAGGTATAGAGAGATCTTTAAAAAATATAAAATATATGAAAGGAAATAAGAGAAATAAAATGGATATTTCTACTACGGATATTCCTTATTTAACATCTCTTTATTATGAATATGTATTAGATGGATTATCTATATCGAATGAGAAAATAAAGAGGCTAGAGGAAATATTTTTAGGAAAATCAGATATTCATATAAGAGATGAGTCACAAGTACAAAATAGCAATGAGAATGTATTTATTAAAGATATAAAAACAGAAACTGTATATGATGAAAAAGAAAAAGCATTAAAAAGCTGGATTGATTTGGAAATAAAAAATAAAAGTTTCTATCAAGAAGAATATGGCACGATTTTTAAGCTTCCTAAGGGAAGTTACATTAGCAATTATTATTTATATGTAGGAGATGAAAAAAAATATGGTTTAATTGCAGATAAAAGAGCTGCCAATTGGATTTATGAAAATGCAAAAAAAATAAAGAGAGATCCAGGAATTTTAACAGATATAGGAAACAATCAGATATCTTTTAAAATATTTCCTTTTAGTGGAAGAGAAATAAGAAAAACAGGAATAGAAATTCTTCATCAAAAACCTATTACCCTTAACATAGATGGACATAAGATCGATTTGAAGGATGATAATAAGAATATATTAAACAAAAAAGAGATTCTAATAGGTGAAGGGGTTGCCTATATTCCAAAGGAAGCAAAGGAAAAGTTGGAAAAAACAATAAGGAAGGAAAAATATTATTTTGTACTAGATTATTCACAAGGAAATAAGGGGAGAATAAACGGGTATATCAAAAGGGTTAAGGATTATATTAAGAAGCACCATATTGAAGAGGATGTAAAGGAAATCGTCCCTTTAAATTTTGAAGAAAAAAAGATTCCCTATGATGAGGATTGGGAAGAAGATTTAAAATATGTAGATGTAAAAGGTGGATTCTTTTTAGAGTACACGGTAAAGAGAATCCTTTATGAAAACTATATAAAGGGGAGTAGTGAACGTCCTGTGATTATGGTTGTTACAGATGATATAGATCATGCTATAGGGGAAGAACATATGGATGAATTTTCTTTTGCTTGTCCAGAAGGGGTATATTATTATGAATTAAATAAAGATGGGAAAGTAAAAGGGGATACGGGATTCAATAGGGAAGAAGTTATAAATGAAGTAGAGAAAATACCAGTTTTAGCTTGGAAAAATAAAAATGAGAAAATACTCTATTTATCAGATATAGAAGATAGTGTAGTTCTTTTAGATGAGGGATTAGAGATAAATATGGAAAACATGAAAAATTCCAAGTGGGAGAGGGGTTTAGCTCTTCAAGGGATGTATATGGGATATATCCTTCATCCAGAAAAATATTATGAAAAATCTTTAGGTCTTGTAAAAGGGAGTATCATGTTTGGTGTGATGAATCCTATGACTTCTTTTATTGTTCTTGAAAATGAAGCTCAAGAAAAAGTTATGCTAGAAAAGCAAAAACAAATTTTAGCAAGGAAAAAGCCAATTCATATAGGAGATTTGACGGAGATGGATGAACCCTCTTTATGGATTATGTTATTTATATGCATAGGGATTGTTTTCTTCAGAGAAAAGAAAAAGAAGGGGATTATGAAAAAAGTCAGGTGATAAACAAATGTATCACCTGATAGGGGTTAAAAACTGGTAAATCCTAAAAGATTTGATATACTAAAACCTATGAAAAAAATTCCAAGAATTAGGTATACGATTGTTGCGCCACCATCACCTATAAATCTTCTCAATCTTCTAGCTTTACGGCTTTCCCAATAAAAAGCTGGTTTTGTTAGTATGCAGATAAGTGTAAATATACCTACTAATAAAATAATAATAGAAGGATTCATGATAATTGCTCCTTTCAAAAAATAGAAACGCTTGAAAATCTTATCATAAAAGAACGGAAAAAGCAATATTTTAGTTGATATGAAAAGTTGAAGAGGAAGATTAACCTAGATATGGAGAGATAAAAAGAATCATCTAAGGATGATTCTTTTGTTAATATATGGAATCGATGTATGCTATAATCGAACTAGACTAAATGAAAGGAGACTATATTAGATTTAGAAGGAGGACTAGTATGTTTAAAAATAAAGAATTATGGAGTAAGATAAAATGTTTGATAGGAATAGCAGTCGCATTGATATTTTATGGACTGAATATAGATAAGCCTTATCTTTATTTTATACTGATTGGATTTTTATTAGAAACTGAAGGAAAAAGTGAAAGGATATTGTTGGTTGCGACTTTTTTATTAAATGGAGTATTGGTCTTAAAATATCATATTTATATGCTTGAGGTTATTTTTGGTATTTACTTTGGCGTAATGTTTATTATAAAAACCATAAGAGATGTATCAAAATACAAAGGATTACAAATAGGGTTTGTGATTCTCATATTTTCTTTATGCTTTTCTATTAATTGGTATATTCAAAAAGGAAAAATGATTAAAGATCCAGCACTAGAAAAAGCTATTAGAAATGAACTAAAAGTATATGATAGGAAGCTTACCCAAAATGATTTAGAAAAAATAAAAGCATTAGAGGTTAAGGATTACAATGTTAGAAATATAGAAGGACTACAAAATTTAAAAAATATAGAGTCATTGAAGTTAGATGGTGGGAGAATAAGAGCTTTTGCACCACTTAATAAATTGTCTAAACTGAAAAAGCTTGAAATAAGAGAAATAGATGATTTTGAAAATTTATCAAACTTGAAAAATTTAGAGGAATTAAAGATAGCTATTCATGGAGATCATATAAAAAATATAACAAAGCTTGCCCAGTTAAAAGAATTATCTATAGACATAGATGATTTAAAAGATGAGAAAGAACTGGCTAGTATAGGGGAATTAGAAAATTTAGAAAAACTTCATATCTGTTTAGAAGGAGATATAGAAGATATATCTTTCATTAAAAATCTTCATGATCTTAAGGACCTTAATATAAGTGGAAATGGAATAAAGCATGTAACTCCTATAGGAACTTTAACGAATTTAGAAAAATTAATGATGGCAGAAAATAATATAAAAGATATTTCCTTTATAAAGAACCTAAAAAACCTAAAGGTGTTAGATTTAAGTGAGAATGAAATAAAAGAGGTAGAATCAATAAAAGATTTAAAAGATCTTGAGGAATTAAACTTATCAGGAAATCCCATAAAGGATGTAAAGATTATTGGAAATCTTACAAAGATAAAAATATTACAAATGGGGGATCTTGAAAAAGGGAAAGAGGAGCCTTTAGGAGGGACTATTCAAAATATAGAAGCTATGGGGAATTTAAAGAATTTAGAAGAATTATATATAAGTCAATTTGGATTAGAGGATATATCTTGGATGGAGAATTTAAAGGGATTGAAAATCCTTAATTTAGAGAAAAATAATATAAAAGATATAAGTTCTATAAGTGGACTAACAAACCTTAGAGAAATTTATTTATCTGAAAACCATATAAAAGATATGAGTAGCTTTAAGGAGTTAATACAGTTAGAAAAATTAATTATACAGCATAACGAAATAGAAGACATTGATGTATTAAGAAACTTAAAGAATTTAACGGTTTTAGATTTAGGCTATAATGATATAAGGCGTGTAGAACCATTGAAAAATCATAAAAATTTAGAGTATATACAATTAGGAAAGAATAGAATAAATGATTTTACGCCAATAGAAGGTTTGGTAGATGTAGCAACTTTTAAATGTGTACAAAAATAATGAATGAAAAAGGATAGAATTTCATAAAATATCTTTATTTGAGAACATATTTAAATATTAAATGTGTTGCTAATAATTGTTCCTTTTTTCAGGATTACTATTTATATATAATGTTAATGTGAATGAAAAGGTTAACATAATATATAAATATCCTTGAAAGGAGGGAATTTATGAAGATCAGGAAGAGAATGGTTACAACTATATTAGTACTGTCTGTGGCTTCTAGTACTATAGCTTTTGCAGCAACTCCTGATTTATATCAGACTATAAGAAAGAGATTAGTGTCCATTGGGAATACCTATTTAAATAAAGAATCAGCTTTGATACAAAGTGGACAAGAAAATCAAATAGAGTTAAAGGAGTATGTTGAAAATATAGAGACGGAAATGAAATTAGATTTAGATGAGTATGAACAACAACAAATTGATGCAGCAAAAACAGAGATACAAGAGCAAATGAAGGCAGTAAAAGATCAAATGGATCAAGAAAAGGAGCAAATCGTTTTAGATATTAAGGAAAATATTAAGAAAAAAATTAGAAAAGACTTAGAGAAGGAATTAGAGAAAATTGAAAAGCAATTAAAGCAATAAAAATAGAGGGGAATGTTTTTTATACCCCCTCTATTTTACTATACTTATTCTACTGATCTTTCTTTATTTCTTTTAATTCTTCAGAAAACCTAGAAGGATCAATCATATCCACATCTCGCTTACTATCAAGAGGCATGACATAAGCATTTTCTGTTTTTTCTATGATTGGATTATTATTTTTATTATAAGTGGCATCAATTTTATCTTGTGGTCTTTCTAAATCAGAATGAATGCCTTTGACATTTTTCATAGGATCACCTCTTTAATAGTATGCCACAAAGTTAAAAAGATATAAGTATTATATTAAAAAGCAGGAACGATAGCACCATTATACTTTTCTTCGATAAATTTTTTCACGTCTTCAGATTGCAATGCTTTTATAAGCTTTTGAATGTTTTCATTAGCTTTATCTTCAGCACGAATAGCAACAATATTTGCATAAGGAGACTCACTACCTTCTATTAATAAAGCATCTTCCTTAGGATTTAATCTACCTTCTAATGCAAAGTTAGTATTGATTACACTTGCATCAGCATCGTCTAATGTTCTAGGAAGAAGTGCTGCATCAACAGGCTTAAATACTAGATTTTTAGGGTTTTTGTCAATATCTTTTTCAGTAGCTTCAAGTCCTGCATCTTCCTTTAATTTTATAATTCCATTTGTAGCCAGTAGAATAAGTGCACGACCTCCATTAGTTGGGTCATTTGGAATCGTAATAGTAGACCCATCCTTTAATTCATCAAGAGATTTGATTTTTTTAGAATATAAACCAAGAGGCTCAACATGAACATTTCCTGCACTTACAAGGTCTAATCCTCTTTCATTATTGAAAGTATCTAAGTAAGGGAAGTGTTGGAAGAAGTTTGCATCGATTTCCTTTTCGGATAAAGCAAGGTTAGGAGTTACATAATCTGTAAATTCTTTGATTTCTAATTTTACTCCTTCTTTTTCAAGCTGTGGTTTGATAAATTCTAATATTTCTGTATGAGGAACAGGTGTTGCACCAATGATTAAAGTTGTAGTTTGATCTTTACCTTGCTCAGTAGCAGCAGGTTCCTCTTTTTTTGCACATCCTGTAAATAATAAGGATAAAGTTAATAAACATACCAATACTTTTAAAATATTTTTTTTCATTTTCATTACCTCCAGTTTTATTTTTTATTAATATTTTGTGCTAATTTATTGCCAGCAGTTTGAATGATCTGCACAAGGATAATCAGTAATATAACTGTAGCAATCATTACATCTGTTTGAAAACGTTGATAACCATATCTTACAGCTAAATCTCCAAGTCCACCTCCTCCAACAACACCAGCCATAGCTGAATAGCCTAAAATATTGATAATGGTGATAGTAACACCAAGGATTAATGAGGACATAGCCTCAGGAATTAAAACTTTAAAAATGATTTGGCTAGGGGTTGCTCCCATAGATATGGAAGCTTCTACTACACCCCAATCTACTTCTCTTATACTTGTTTCTACGACCCTTGAGAAGAATGGGGTTGCAGCTATTACTAATGGGACAATTGCGGCAGTTGTACCGATAGTTGTTCCAACAACAAGTCTTGTAAAAGGAATAATAAAAATCATTAAAATAATAAAGGGTAGTGATCTTGTTATATTGATAACATATGAAAGTACACGGTTAAGCCATGGACTTGGAAGTATGTGATTGTTATCTGTCACAACAAGAATAACTCCTAATGGCAATCCAAATATAATGGTGAAAAATACAGAAACAAATACCATATATAATGTTTCTAATAAAGATGGTGTAAGAAGCTCTATCCAATAACTCATTACTTTAACACCTCCGCTTTTACATGATTTTCTTCTAGAAAACTTACAATATCTAATAATTGATCACAATCTACATTTAGCTGAATTGTAAGCTTTCCAATAGGCTTTTCTTGAATATATTCTATTTTTCCAGAAAGGATATTTACATCTAAATCAAATTTCTTCGTAAGTTTTGAAATAAGAGGTTCTCCTGCACTATTTTCTGTAAAGGATAAATTGAGTACTTTCCCTTTTAGATATTGATCAGGTAAAGTTTGATCATGCTCTACAAAATGCTTTGTCACAGAATTACCAGGTTTTGAGAAAATATCAATAGTAGATCCTTCTTCTATGATATATCCTCCTTCTAGAATAGCTACTCGGTTGCATATTTCTTTGATCACTTCCATCTCATGAGTGATTACCACAATGGTTAAACCAAACTCTTTATTGATATTTTTAAGTAAATTTAAAATTTGCTTTGTAGTTTTAGGATCAAGTGCAGAGGTTGCTTCATCACAAAGGAGCACATCGGGTTCATTTGCTAAGGCTCTTGCAATACCTACTCTTTGCTTTTGACCTCCACTTAACTGAGATGGATAAACGTGAGCTTTATCTGATAATTCTACAAGCTCTAGGAGACTATTTACTTTTTCTTTGATGATTTTTTCAGGTGTTTTTATAAGTCTTAATGGAAATGCAATATTTTCAAATACGGTTTTACTATGTAAAAGATTAAAGTTTTGAAAAATCATTCCCATTTTTTTTCTTGCATTCCTTAATTCTTTGTTTTTTAAACCAACTAAGTTGATGTTTTTTACAAAGATATCACCACTTGTAGGCTCTTCTAGTCTATTGATGCAACGAATAAGAGAGGATTTTCCAGCTCCACTTAGACCTATAATGCCATAAATATCTCCTTTTTCAATATGTAAAGATATACTTTTAAGTGCTGTTACTTGATTGTTCCCTTTTGTATAAACCTTTGATAAATTTTTAATCTTTATCATAACTTCACCCCTTTAAAACTGTATAGTGCTAAAATGAACAGGTAATAAAATAACCCCCATAGACAAAAGAGGATTAAAAAAACCTCTTTCATTGAGAAAGAGGCATGATATATAATGTCATCTTTCTCTCATCTGTCGATACAAATGTATCGCAGGAATTGGCACCGATGCATAAAAAATATATGCCGGTTGCCGGGCTTCATAGGGCCAGTCCCTCCACCTCTCTGGATAAGAGATATCCGTTTATTCATTTTTCCTTTGATTAATATTGAGTATACTCATTTTTTAGAATTGTGTCAATACTTTTTTAAAAAAATTATATTTCAATAAAAAGGATATAATAAATAAATATAGAATATAAACTACAATAAAGGGAAAAGGTGGTGAAGTGATGACTTACGAGTCAAAGCTAAAAAACGAGTTTACGGATGAGTTATTTGAAGCAATATTATTACTCCAAAATATAGAGGAATGCTATAGATTTTTTGAAGACATATGCACTATAAAGGAAATTCAAGCACTATCACAGCGCCTTAAGGTAGCAAAGCTTTTAAGAGAAAAGAAAACCTACAACGAGATTGAAGAAATAACAGGAGCAAGCACAGCAACCATCAGTAGAATCAATCGTTGTCTAACCTATGGAGCGGATGGATACAATGTTATATTAGATCGATTAGATGAAGATTCAAAGGAATAAAAAAAGGTGTAACCTTCTAAAATAGGAGGTTGACACCTTTTTATTTACTCTTCTTGAAGTCTGATTCCACAGTTTGGGCAGCATTTTGGCGTTCCTTTACCAAGGTATCTATGACAGGAAGGACATTTCCAAAAGCTTTTTGCAAAAATAACATAAGAGATAATAAAACCGGCAAATAATCGAGTGATGACACGACCCGATATGCCCATATAACCTTCCTTGAAGGGATTAAAGGATAATAATTCAGGGAAAAACATACGAACGATGATGAATGCAAGGATCAAGAGAATATAAGGAATGCTGATCAGTAGTTGTCTACGTTTAATTTTCTTAAAACCTATGATTGCACATTCTATTTCTTCTGTACTATAATTAGAATTCATTATTTTCACCTCCAACAAAATATTATACGTGAAAAAAAGAATTGTAACAAGAAGGTGTTTTTCAAGAACAGTACCTTGTATTAAACAGTACCTTACTATATAATGTTTTTGAAGATAAAAAATAATTTACCGAAAGGAAAGATATAGATATGAATATCCAATTTAAAAAAGGGGTACTCGAATTATGTGTATTATCCATTTTAAGTAACAAAGATTGTTATGGCTATGAGTTAGTACACAATATTTCTGAAAGTATTACTATATCAGAAGGAACTATTTATCCCCTGTTGAGAAGGTTAACAAAAGAAGGACTCTTTACAACCTATCTTAAAGAATCTCAAGAAGGACCACCAAGAAAATATTATCAATTAACAGAGGAAGGAAAGAAAGCAAAAGAAGAATTAACCAAAGAATGGTTTGTTTTTGTAGAAGGGGTTAATAAAATTATTGGAAGGGATGAGGAAAGTGAATAAAAGTGATTATTTAAAGAAATTAGAAGAATTGCTAAAGAAGCTTTCAAAAGAAGAACGAGAAGAAATTTTAATGGATTATGAGGAACATTTTACATTTGCTTTAGAAGAAGGCAAAACAGAAGATGAAATTATTAAGGATTTAGGAAATCCAAATGAAATCGCAAAGCAATATATAGCTAGTAGTGTAATCCATAAAGCAACAGAAAATCCATCATTTTCAAACATTCTAAAAGCTGTATTTACAATTGTTGCACTTGGATTTTTTAATATAGTATTTGTATTAGGACCTTTTTTAGGCGTTGTTGGGGCTTTAATGGGTCTTTTTGGAGGAGCTATTGGTGTATTTGTTGGTGGAAGTTCATTACTTGTAGGAATTATTTTAAAACCATTACTCGGTTCATTAGTTTCTATGCCTATAGTAATGACTTCAAACCCAGTAGCAACAAGCTTCTTAGGAATAGGTATAGCTGCATTAGGGGTACTTCTTATTATAGGAAATTGTTATTTGGCAAAAGGATTATATAAGCTTACATTAAAATATTTAAGAATGAATCTTAAGATTATAAAAAAATAATGGGTATTAAACTTGACAGGAGGGGTTAAGTTGAATGGAAATATGAAAAAATTTATTTTATGGACATTTGTTATTATGGTTGTGTCCTTTGGGATTTCAGCAGGGTTATTTATGCAAGCTGGAGAAAATATTCTACATGTAACAAATGCTACTAATCAAGAATCTATTAAGAATGATGTGGATATTACTAAAACTGTAGAAATAGAAAAGGTTGAGAACATTTATATAGATATGATCAGTACAAATGTGAAGATGATTCCAGAAGATAGAAAAGATATAAAGATTCATTTTTATGGAACAATGAATGAGAAGGTGACTCCATTAAATATAGAAAAAGAGGATAATTCTATATTTATAAAAGAAAAAAAGAAGAATGAAATGGTTATGAATATAGGAAAAGGAAATAGATCAGATACTAATTTAGATGTGTATATTCCAAAGGAATATTCAAAAAATATAGATATAGAAGCAGTATCAGGAGAGATTGATTTTGGAAAGCTTCAAATGGAAATGGCAAATATTTCAACTGTATCAGGAGATGTTGAAGGGGAAGAAATAAATGCAAAAAAAGCTACCTTTAAAACTGTTTCTGGAGATATAGAAATAGAAGCATCTAAAGGAAATCTATATGCAAAATCTGTTTCAGGAGATATATCTATAAAAGTTGAAGATTTAAAGGAGGATTTAGCTTTTAAATCTACCTCTGGAGATGTTGAAATAAAGTTTTCTAAAACAATTCCATTTCGTTTAGAAGCAAGCTCTACATCTGGAGAAATCAATTGTGAATTCCCTATAAAAATAGAGAAAAATAAAGGTAGAAATAAGCTTTATGGAAATATTGGAAAAAGTGAAGATGTAAAAAATACAATCCATATTGATACAGTTTCGGGTGATATTGATTTGGTGAAATAATTTAGAGCAGTCTGCTATGGACTGCTCTAAATTATTTTATGAAAAATATCTTTAAATTTTTTCTTTATTTTAATACTGCCCCTGTACTTGCAGAAGTAACGAGTTTTGCATATCTTGCTAAATAGCCCTTTGTAACCTTAGGATCAGGTTGTACAAAGTTTGCTTTACGTTTCTCTATCTCTTCATCACTTAATTTTACTTCTAATTTTTTATTAGGAATATCGATACTGATGATATCTCCATTTTCAACAAGACCAACAAGTCCACCCTCCATAGCCTCAGGGGAAACATGACCAATGGCAGCGCCACGAGTAGCTCCTGAGAATCTACCATCCGTAAGGAGTGCTACGTCCTTATCAAGTCCCATACCAGCAATAGCAGAAGTAGGAGATAGCATCTCTCTCATACCAGGACCCCCCTTAGGACCTTCGTATCTGATTACTACTACATCACCCTTTACAATTTTTCCATCAAAGATAGCATTTACTGCTTCTTCTTCTGAATCGTATACCTTTGCAGGGCCTTCGTGGACTAACATTTCATCTGCTACTGCTGATTCTTTTACAACGGCTCCATCTACTGCTAGATTTCCCCTAAGAATAGCAAGTCCACCTTTATTTCTATAAGGGCTTTCAATAGGATGGATAATATCATAATCAAGAACTTTGTGAGGCTTTAATTTTTCACCAACATTTTGTCCTGTAATAGTCATTACATCTAGGTTGATTAAATCTTTTTTAGTTAGCTCTGCCATAAGAGCAGGGATTCCTCCTGCACGGTGTAAGTCTTCCATATGATGCTTGCCACTAGGGCTAAGCTTTGTAAGATATGGAGTTACCTGACTGATTTCATCAAATAAATCAAGGGGTAGCGGTATACCGGCTTCATGAGCGATTGCTGGTAGGTGTAGTACTGTGTTTGAAGATCCAGCCATAGCCATATCGATAGTGATTGCATTTTTAAAAGCATCAAGTGTTAGGATATCTAATGGTTTTATATCGTTTTTCACACAATCCATTACTTTCATTCCTGCATATTTTGCAAGCTGAATTCTTTCACCTGAGTGAGCGGCAGCTGTACCATTGTAAGGAAGACCCATTCCTAGTACTTCTGTTAAACAGTTCATACTATTAGCAGTGAAAAGTCCTGAGCAAGAACCACATCCAGGACATGATTTTCTTGCTAATTCTTCTAATTCTTCCTCTGTCATTTTATTGTCTTTAAAAGATCCAACCCCTTCTATAACACTACTAAAATCTAATGCTTTACCATTATGCTCTCCTGCTCTCATAGGACCGCCACTAACAACTACTGCTGGAATATTTAATCTTGCAGCAGCCATAAGCATCCCTGGAACGATTTTATCGCAGTTTGGAATAAGGACTAATCCATCAAAGGCATGTCCCATTGCCATAGCTTCAATAGAATCAGCAATAAGCTCACGACTTGCAAGTGGATATTTCATCCCATCATGCCCCATAGCAATTCCATCACAAATTCCTATTGCAGGAAATTCTACAGGAGTACCTCCTGCCATAGCAACCCCCATTTTAGCAGCTTCTGCAATTCTATCTAAATGCATATGTCCTGCTATGATTTCATTTTGTGCATTAACAATACCAATAAGGGGTCTGTCTATTTCTTCTTTTGTATATCCCATCCCATAAAATAAAGATCTTACAGGAGCTCCTTTTGCACCTTTTTTTATTTGATCGCTTTTCATAAAAATCCTCCTTTAATATATAAATGATAAAAAATCCCTCGTCTCTAAGATATAAAGTTATATCTTAGGGACGAGAGATTTTTCTCGCGGTACCACCCTAATTTACAATTCATTCACATGAATTATCTCTTCAGGTCAAATCATTAACCTTAGCCATATAACGGTGGCACTTCTAAATAATATAGAATCCCGGCCTTATCTACTTGAATATTTTCGACTTGGCAGCTACGAAGTGATTATTATATACTGCTTTAACGCTGATTTTCAGCAAACATCAGCTCTCTGTAGTTAAAGAAACATGTATTTTTCTCTCCGTCATTGCTTTTAAAATTTTATTTTTCTGAAAATTAATTAAACCTATTTTACTACTGATTACTAGGTTCGTCAACATAAAATATGAAAATTTTTAAAATAAAGATAAAATTGAATATAGATAGTTTATTCATATTTATTTCAAAAAATAAATATACAATAATACACAAACCGCTGAAATAAACATTGAAAACCTTGATAAGTGAGGAAAGATAGCATATAATAATATTGATAAGTTAAGATGAATGTTAGGTGAGGCTCCTATTGAGATATACGCTGATGCCCGGAAATGTCGAGAGACGCCAACGGGTTAACAGGTATAATCGCGAAGGTTATATTTAATGCAGCTGACCATGTGGTCAAAGCTCAATAGTGCTAAAGCTCAACATAGGAAAAGATATTTTTCTCTACTGTTGAGTAGAGTTTTTTTGTTTTCATAAAATAACGAAAGGTTGGTGATGGTTGTGGATGCTAGTCCCTTACCGAAACGGAAAACTAGTAAAATAAATATTTTAAGAAGAGCCATAACCATCATTTGGTGTTTATGGCTCTTCTAAAGGAGGGCTTTTGATGAAAGATTATGTAATTGAATTAATGAACACCAAAAGATACGCTGATGCAAGACGGGAAATGCTAGAAATGAATCCAGTGGATGTTGCGGAACTTTTAGAAGAGATGGATACCAATAATGCACTGATTCTTTTTAGGATGATGCCTAAGAATATTGCTGTAGATGTATTTGCCAATCTATCTAATGAAAATCAAATGCATGTTATTAATGCCATTACAGATAAAGAAATCAGCTATATTATGGACGAGTTATTTTTTGATGATATGATTGATATATTAGAAGAAATGCCAGCAACGATTGTGAAAAAAATACTGAAAAATACAAAAGAAGAAGAAAGAAAGCTGATCAATCAGTTTTTAAATTATCCTGCAAATTCTGCAGGAAGTTTAATGACTATAGAATATGTTGGACTTAAAAAAGAAATGACCGTAAAGCGAGCTATGGAATATATCAAAAAAATTGGGATCGATAAAGAGACCATTTATACTTGCTATGTGATGAGTGGAAATCGAAAATTAGAAGGGATTGTATCCTTAAGAAAAATCGTTGTAAGTGACGATGAGAAAACCATTGAAGAAATTATGGATACAGGGGTTATTTATGTAAATACTTTTGATGATCAGGAAGAGATTGCTCATGTCTTTAAAAAATATGATTTTATTGCATTACCTGTTGTAGATAAGGAAGAAAGACTTCTTGGAATCATTACCATAGATGATATTGTGGATGTTATAGAAGAAGAAAATACAGAAGACTTTCACAAGATGGCAGCTATGGAGCCTTCAGAAGAAGAATATCTTGAAACAAGTGTTTTTACATTAGCAAGAAAAAGAATTGTTTGGTTGATGGCACTTATGATTTCAGCCATATTTACAGGTAGTATTATTAGTAAATTTGAAGATGTACTTCAATCGGTTGTAGCCCTTGCAGCCTTTATGCCCATGCTTATGGGAACAGGAGGAAATGCTGGAGCTCAGTCAGCTACCCTTGTGATTAGGGGCATGGCTCTAGATGAAATTGACCTTAGTGATATTTTACAAGTAGTTTGGAAAGAATTAAGAGTTAGCTGTATTGTAGGTATTATTTTATCTTTTGTAAATTTTATCAGAATTTATTATTTCCAACATGTAGATATTAGGATTGCTGCTACCGTATGTCTTACTCTTATTGTTGTAGTAGTACTCGCAAAGCTTGTTGGAGGGACATTACCTATTATTGCAAAAACTTTAAAGCTTGATCCTGCTATTATGGCGAGTCCGATGATTACAACTATTGTAGATGCTGTATCACTATTTATCTATTTTTCAATGGCAACAAAGTTTTTAGGAATAGCATAAAAAATAGGACTTTAGACCTATCATGACAAATGCTCTTTGTTTACGATACATTTATATAATATAGGGGAATACTTTGGAGGTTATGGGAATGGCAAAGGACATTATTTTAGATCAGTATATTATGAAAAAAAATAAAATACCTGTATTGATAAAAGATGCAGATTGGAAAAATCTTTTTGAAGTGTATATGACAAAGCCGATGAAAAAGACAGCAAAAGAGCTAGATGAAAAAGTAGCTGAAGAGAAAGATGCAAAAAAGCAAATTAAAGCCCATAGAAAACTTAAACAAAATTTGATGGAAAGGATTCTTAAATTATCAGATGAAGTAAACAATAATAAAAATAAAGAAGCCCTCATTAAATTAGAAGACGCAAAAGAAAAATTACTTGAAGTGAATGATCGGATAGATGAGTTTCAGTTTAAGCTTGAAACACTCCCTAAGGAAATAGAGCTTTTAAATATGGAATTATTAAAAGCGTCTATTGAAATAGCTTATAAAGATATAGAGGAAGGGAATAAGAAGCTTAAGACACTAACCGTTGAGATCATCAAATTAAGAGATGAATTAAAAAGTAGTTGGGATGAAAAATTGAATTTAGAAAGTCGCGTAGAAACGTTATATTCTTATTTACACAATACCTTAGGGCATGAAGAAACCAATAAATTAGATAAAAAATTTCTTTAAAAGTACGTAAAATCACGTACTTTTTTTTGCTAAAAAGGCAAATTTTATATAAAATAGAAGTATAAACAATAGAATAGGAGACAAAGGGATGAAAGGTATCGGCATAGACATTATAGAAATAGAAAGAATAGCTAATGCCATAGATCGGAATGATCAGTTTTTAAAGAGAATATTTACAGATAAAGAGATCGCTTATTTTTCAACTATAAACTATCGAAAGAATACGATTGCAGGAAACTTTGCAGCAAAGGAAGCTATTATGAAAGCATTAGGAACAGGTCTTAGAAATTTTAAGTGGACAGATATAGAAATTGAGAGAGACACTTTGGGAAAACCGCATGTGTTTCTTTATAATAATGCAAAAAAAATAGCAGAAGATCAAGAAATGAAGGAAATACTTATCAGCATATCTCATAGTAAAGATTATGCTATTGCACAAGCTTTTGCTGAGTAATAGATAGGATATAAAATTATAGGGGTGAAGATGTGATATGAAAATTGTAAATGGTGAACAGATCAAGGAATTAGATCGTTTAGCGGTAGATGAATTTTGTATACCTGGAATATTATTGATGGAGCATGCAGGGGTGGCTATTACGGAAGAAGTTTTAAAAAGTGTTGAAAAAAGAAAAAATAAAGAAGTAACTATCGTATGTGGATTAGGAAATAATGGTGGAGATGGTTTTGTTGCAGCAAGACATTTATTTCATAAAGGCATTCCTGTGAAGGTATTTATTACAGGGAATCCAGCAGAGATAAAAGGAGATGCGAAGATAAATTATGATATTATTCATAAATTAAATATAGATATTCAGATTTTAATAGGTGTTAATAATTTGAAGAAGTTTTCAGATGCAGTAAAATCTTGTAGAGTCATTGTAGATGGTATTTTTGGTACAGGATTAAAAAGAGAAGTAGATGGATTGATTGGGGAAATTATTCAAACCATTAATGAATCAGGAAAAAAAGTTATATCTATTGATATACCGTCAGGAATAGGTGCAAATGATGGAGCCGTTTATGGTACAGCTGTAAAGGCAGATAAAACAGTAGTCTTAGCATTGCCTAAAATAGGAAATCTTAGTTATCCTGGAGTAGATTATGTAGGAGAGATGATTTTAAAAGATATTGGTATTCCTAAAAAAGCCATAGAAAAAATGCAGTTCAATAGAAACTTGATTACAGAAGATATGGTTAGAGAAATTATGCCTGTTAGAAAAAGAGATACTCATAAGGGAAGTTATGGAAAAGCCTATATTGTAGCAGGCTCTACAGGCATGACAGGAGCTGCAATTCTTTCTTGTGAATCAGCTCTTAGAAGTGGCGCAGGACTTATTAAAATGCCTGTTCCGCAAAGTTTAAATACCATTATGGAGACAAGGCTTACAGAAGTGATTACAGTACCTTTACCAGAGTTTAAAAGAGGTGTTGTAGGAATTAGTGATATTGAAAAAATTCTTAAAACCATGGAAGAAAGTAATGTGATTGCTGTAGGACCTGGTAGTGGAAGAAGTAGAGAGCTAGAAGAGCTTTTGAGAAATATGTTAGAACATACTTCTACACCTATGGTATTAGATGCAGATGCACTGAATGCTTTAGCCAATAGAAAAGAATTTTTGAAGTTAATTAAATCTCAAACGGTTATGACTCCACATGTAGGAGAAATGGCAAGATTAACAGGACTTGAAATTGATTATATTAATAATAATAGAATAGAGGTGGCAACTGATTTTGCTAAAAAGTGGAATGTGGTAGTCATATTGAAGGGTGCAAGAACGGTTGTAGCAGGACCAAAGGGAGAAATTTTTATCAATATAACAGGAAATCCAGGAATGGCTACAGCAGGCAGTGGAGATGTACTTACGGGAATTGTGACAGGTCTTGTAGCACAAGGAATAGATCCACTAAAGGCAGCAGCTGCTGCTGTATATATTCATGGAACAGCAGGAGATTTAGCAGCAAAGAAAGTTGGAGAGTATGGATTAGTAGCATCCGATATTGTAAAAGAAGTACCTTTTGCTATAAAAGAGATTGTAGGAAGATAAATATAAATGCATAATAAGCCTTTTTACTACGTAAAGATGAATAGAGGAATCTTTATGTGGAGGGATTTATATTGAGAAGTAGAAGCTTATTATGGATTGTTTTTATATTGCTTATTGTAGGATGTGCACCTAAAACAAAAGAAGATTTATTATATGAAGCCCAAAAGAAGTTAAATAAAATGGAAAGCTATAGTTGTCAAGTAGAAATAACTGTTAAAGGAAATAAAAACCCAGAAAAATACATCATGAAGCAATGGTTTAAAAAGCCTAATAAATACAAATTAGAAGTAATAGGGCCAAAAGATTTGCAGGGGAAAATTACTATAGGAAATGGACAAAAGGCATGGATTTATCATCCAGGAATTAAACAAGTATGGATGATGGAGGAATTTTTAAATTCTAAAGAGCAAAATATGTTTTTAGGATATTTCCTAAGAAATTCTTTAAATTCTGAAGAAGTCAAAGGGAATATAGAAACATTAGAAGAAAAGGACTATATCACTATAGATACAGAAATTCCAGGAAATCATGTATATTATCATAAAGAACGATTATGGATCAATCTAGAACATTTAGAACCTTATTTACTAGAGGTGTTTGATATAAAAGGTGAAAAAAGAATAGAAGTAAAATACAGCGACTTTCAATATAATCCTAAAATTGAAGAAGAAATGTTTTTGATTACAAAATAATTTTTTTTACTTAGGTTACAAAGGATAACATACATAAAAAAAATGGGGGGATAAAAATGTTATCATTAGAAAAAACAAGACCTGTGTGGGCTGAAATCAATTTAGATGATTTTGCTCACAACATGAAAGAAATTAGAAGAGTTGTAAGAAAAGATGCAAAAGTAACTGCTGTGATTAAAGCCAATGGATATGGTCATGGAGCTGTAGAAATTGGAGAAACACTTCTTCAAAATGGAGCAGATCGATTTGCTGTTGCTACCCTTTCAGAAGCATTAGAGTTAAGAAAAGTGTACAAAGATATTCCTATATTAATATTAGGATATACACCAGAGAATAATGCTGAAGAAATTATAGAAAATAACATTATACAAACGGTTTATTCATTAGAACAAGCAAAGAAATTTTCACAAAAAGCACAAGCATTAGAAAAAGAAATCATCTTTCATATTAAATTGGATACAGGAATGAGCAGGATAGGACTAAAGCCTGATGAAACTTCTATAGCTATTGTAAAAGAAATAGACAGTCTTCCTAACGTAGTCATAGAAGGGATGTTTACACACTTTGCAGTGGCAGATGCAACAGATAAAGCTTTTACTTATCAGCAATACGAAAAGTTTATAAACTTTTCAAATAAGATAAAGGAAGAAGGTATAGATATACCTATAAAGCATGTATCTAATAGTGCAGCCATTATTGATTTACCTGAGATGAATTTGGATATGGTTCGTGCTGGAGTGATTCTTTATGGCTTGTATCCATCTTATGAAGTAAAAAAAGACGTAATTAAGCTAAAACCAGCCCTTAGCCTTAAAGCAAAGATCAGTCATGTAAAAGAATTAGATGAAGAGATGGGTATTAGTTATGGATTGAAATATGTAACAGATAAAAAATCAAAGATTGCCACCATTCCTATTGGATATGCAGATGGATTTACAAGAATGCTATCAGGAAAAGCAGAAGCTTTGGTAGGGGGGAAAAAAGTCCCTGTTGTAGGTAGAATCTGTATGGATCAATGTATGCTTGACGTAACAGAAGTAGAAAATGTTAAAGTTGGAGATGAAGTGATTTTAATAGGAACAGATGGTAATAATACTATATTAGCAGATGATGTTGGAAATTTATTGGACACAATTAATTATGAAATTGTATGTATGGTTGGAAGACGTATTCCAAGAGTTTATGTAAAAAATAATGAAATTATTAAAATAAAAGATTATGTACAAGGGTGATGTAAATTTTGGAAATCCCGTATAAAAAAGTGGTTATATTGACACACTTATAATGAATAGTATATAATGTGGTATATATTTTAATATATACTAAGGTGGATACGAATGCCTTTATAAATAGATATATTTATTCTCAAAATTTCAGGAGGTGCCCATATGGCTGAGTCCAAACGAATTATGATTAGTTTACCCAATACTCTTTTACAAGAAGTAGATGATATTGTAGCAATGGATAAAAAAAACAGAAGCGAATTTATTAGAGAAGCAATGAAATTATATATTCGAGAGAGGCGTAAGATTCAAATAAGGGAAAGCATGAAAAATGGGTATAGGGAAATGGGGGCTATGAATTTAGCTTTATCAGAAGTTGGATTAGATATGGATACGGATGCATTATATAGCTATGAAGCAAAGCTTGCGGAGTGTGAGTAGTGTGATTGTAAAAAGAGGAGATATTTTTTATGCAGATCTCAGTCCTGTTGTTGGATCTGAACAAGGAGGAATAAGACCGGTTCTTGTAGTTCAGAACAACATAGGAAACAAATATAGTCCCACTGTGATTGTAGCTGCAATCACTTCACAAATCAATAAAGCAAAGCTTCCTACACATATTGAAATTAGTGCCTCAGAATATGGATTGACAAAAGACTCAGTGGTGTTGTTAGAACAAGTAAGAACTATTGATAAGAGAAGATTGAGAGAAAAAATAGGGCACTCTGATGATGAAATGATGGATAAGGTAAATGAAGCATTACTGATTAGCTTTGGATTAATAGATTTTTAAAATAAAAAATGGACTGTTACTTATTTAGTAATGGTCCATTTTTTACATATTATTGTAATCTATTCGTAACCTTATTTTCATATTATATTGATATAATGGAGGTAGATTTGTGACAATCAATAATAACATTTTAGATTGTAGGATAACTTTAATTAGTATGGAACAATAGTTTTTAAAGTTTCGTCTAATTTAAGGGAATGATTTTATATTATTTAAGATGGGGAAAGGAGAAATAGATCATGCAAAAATGGAAAAAAATACTCTTCTCTTTTGGTTTGGCGTGTTCCATTACCTTTGTGAATATACCAAGCTTTGTTTATGCAGATTGGAATTATTCTGCTTATGAAGAGAAGAATGAAAACTACATAGGAAAAGGGATTAAGCATGAGCAAATACGTAAGTTTACAGATAGTGGATGGATTAATGTAAATGTTCTTCGAGTGAATTTAGAAGATACAGATACAAATTTAGATTTGTTATTCCATCCAAATGGATTAAATCAAAAGGCTAGATTATCAGAATTGGCAGGACAAGGAGAAAATATTGTAGGAGCCATAAATGGAGACTTCTTTAGTATGAAGACTGCTGCAACGATTGGACCTATGGTAAAGAATGGTGAACTCCTTACAACAACCTCTTATAAGGAGCATACTGTCCCTACTTTTAATTTATCAAAGGGAAAAGTTCCTTTTGTTCGAGGGTGGACAAACTCTAAAATTGCCATAACAAATGAAAATACTGGATTTGAGCTAGCAGTTCTTGCAGTAAATAAAGAATCAGATTATGAAAATACATGCATTCTTTATACGCCAAAATGGGGAGAAAAAGCACCAGCCCTTAGTCCAAAGCTTGCAAGTGGAATAGAACTCATTATTAAAGATAATAAGATTTATGATATGGTACAAGCAGGAACAGGGAGCTATATACCTAAAGATGGATATGTCTTATTTGCAGCAGGACAAAAAGCTATAGAGATTGGACAAAATTTTGTGCTTGGAGATCCTATAAACTTCTCCGCTGAGACAAATCCTGATTTTGAGGATTTAGCGTTAGCTGTTGGGGGTGGATCTATTATTGTTAAAGATGGCATGGCTATGAATGATCACTATATGAACATAAAAGGAAAGCATCCAAGAACTGCCCTAGGCATATCAAGAGATGAAGACCAGGTTTTTTTTGTAACTATTGACGGTAGAACTAAATCATATACTGGGGTAAGCCAAGGAGAATTAGGACAAATTATGATTTCTCTTGGAGCCTATAATGCCATTAATTTTGATGGAGGTGGTTCTACAGATATGGTAGTAAGACCTCTTGGTGAAGAAAATAAAAAAGTAATCAATCATCCTTCTGGAGGTAGTGAAAGAAGGATTATGAATGGTATTGGTGCTGTAAGCACTGCCCCTAAGGTTGAAAAAATAGGAGGAATTATATTAGAATCGAAAGATGAAAATATGCTCATCAATACTTCAAAACAACTGAAGATAAAGGCGTATGATGAAAATTATAATCCAGCAACAATAGATTTTAGTAAGGTAAAATTGATGGTTAGTGGTGTAGAGGGTGAATTTAATAATAATACCTTCAAAGGAACTAAAGGGGGAGTTGGAGGTATTGCTGTAGAGTATGAAGGGAAATATACAAGTCTACCGATTCGTATAATTGATGACCCTGTTAGTCTAAAGGTATTTCCATCAAAGATATATATAGATAAAAATAAAAAGAAATCACTAAAAGTAAAGGTGATGGATGAAGATGGTTATGGTGCAACTGTAAATATAAATGAATTACGTGTAGATCTTCCATCTAATTTAGGAAGTATAGATGGTGAAGGCTATTTTAAAAGTGCTAACGAATCAGGACAAGGGCTTATGAAGGTATCTTTTGAGGGACTTAGTACTTTTGTTCCAATAGTAGTAGGTGCAAAGGAAGAAATCGTAGACGATTTTGAAAAGAATAACGGAGCATTTTTATCTTATCCAGCGGAGGTAACAGGAGGATATAATTTATCTGAAAATAGTAAGGCAGGAAAGTTTTCAGGAGAGATAGCTTATGATTTTACAACAACAGATGTAACTCGGGCTGCTTACTTAGTCTTTAATGATGGAGGAATCCCCTTTGAAAAGATGCCTGAAAAAATAGGGTTGTGGGTTTATGGCAATGAAAGTGGTCATATGCTAAAGGCAAAGGTAGCAAAGGTTGATGGAAATAGTACAAATATCACATTGGTACCTAGTATTGATTGGGAAGGATGGAAGTTTGTTGAAACTACTATTCCTAAAAGTATAAATACTCCTTTTAAGCTTGAAAGAATATATGTTGTTGAGACAAATATCCTTTCAAAGGATATAGGGAAAATTTATGTTGATCAATTAACTGCCTTTTATCCAAATAAATTTACAGGAAGCATTCCTAAAATAGATAAGCTGATAGATAGTAGAAATAAAAAATCAGAGTTGAAAGGAAACTCTTCCTTTAGATTATTTGTAAATGGACATATTCCAATAGATCCACTAGGGGAAAATCATTTAGCACAAAAAATTGCTGATTTTTCTAATGGAATGGGAGAGATGAATTTATTTACAGAAGCAATAGACCCGATTATTAAAGATCAATTGGAGCATCCAAGTATTACAGTAGGAGAGGGGTATGGTTCTAGCAGACATAAGAATACCTTATTTATCAATCTAGATAATAGCAAAGGTGGTTTACGAGAAACTAATTTTGAACAATGGAGTTGGTTTTTAAATACAGTAAACAATGTAGAGAGTAAAAATGTGTTTGTTACGTTACCAAAACCTCTTAATTTTAAAGATAGCCTAGAAGAAAAATTATTTAAGGATACCCTTAAAAAATTAAAGACAGAGAAGAATGTAGATGTTTGGGTAGTAACAGGGGAGAATGAGATATTCTCAGCATATCCAGAAGAAGGAATCCATTATATGAATTTAAATGCTTATATTATGGGTACAGACTTAGATGGATTGAATACTCCTAAAATGATATTATTTACTGTAAATGATGGCGAAGTAACTTATGAAATACTTCCTTTAGATGAAAAATAAATAAAAGTAAAGAATCACTCTTTCTGTATTGAAGGGGTGATTTTTTATTTCAAAAGGACTATGTGCAACCTATAAATGCCTATGGTATGATAGATTTTAAGAATATAGGACATATAGATTGAAAGGGGTTTAGATATATGCTTAAAGTAATTGCTATAGACGATGAATATATAGCTCTTGAGCGATTAAAACGAGTTTTAAATAAAATAGATTATATAGAATTGATTGATACATTTACTGAACCAGAAAGGGCATTAGAATTTTTTAAAAATACGAAAGAAAAGATAGATCTTGTTTTTTTAGATATAGAAATGCCCAGAATAAATGGATTAGAATTAGCAGAAAAAATCATTGATCAATATATAGGAACAGATATTGTTTTTTTAACAGCTTATGATCAATATGCTTTAGAAGCTTTTCGGGTCCATGCAATAAGCTATTTATTAAAGCCTATTGATGTAGAAGAGATGAATAAACAGTTAAATCATATATACAGAAAAAAACAAATGGCAAAGGAAGATATACAAAATAGAAAAATATTTATCCAAGGATTTGGTGGATTTTTATGTAAATCGCAGGACGGAAAAATGATTAAATGGAGGACGAAAAAAGCGGAGGAATTAGTTGCTTTGTTGATTCATTATCAAGGTGAAAAAGTTTCTAGAGGAATGATTTTAGATAGATTGTGGCCTGAAAAAACTAGAAAAAATGCATCTAGTAATTTATATACAACATGTTATTACGTTAGAAAAGAATTGGAAAAAAATGGAGTGGAACATTTTTTGGTGAGAGATAAAGAAAGTTATTATATAGATATTGAGGAGAATCAAGTTGATTTTATTGATTTTAGTAAAAAAATAAATTTGATTCAGGAAAAAACAATCCAAGCATTGCTTCAACTAGCAAATACATATAAGGGCCAATATTTAAAAGATATGGCATATGAATGGGGAGCGCCTAGAGCCATATGGTTTGAAAATGAATATACAAGTTTGCAATTTGAAATAGCTAAAAGATATATAGAGGATGGAGATTTTATTAAAGCAAGTAAAACAATGAAAAAGCTAATTGAGTATCATCCCTTATGCGAGAAAGCTTATAAAAAATTAATAGAAATATTGATAGGGTTAAATGAGCAAGAGGAAATAAAAAAGTATTATGAAGATTATGTGAATCTTTTAGAAAACGAATTTGAAACAGTAGTATCAGAAGAAATGAAAAAAAATGTAAAAAGTGCTTTGAGAGGAGGCCTTTTTGCGTGAAAAATATGAAGCGATATATTCTTTTTATATTCTTTTTGCTCATGTGTTTTCCTGTTGCGGTAAATGGGGAGGAAATCAATTTCTATTTTGAACACATCAGTAGAGAAGAAGGACTTCCCCAGGTATCCATAAATGTAATTGCTCAGGATGAAATGGGATTTTTATGGTTTGGTACCCAAGGAGGATTAACAAGATTTGATGGACATGAGTTTTATACCTTTAAAACAGAGTTAGACAAGCCTAATTCTTTAGCAGATAATTCTGTATGGGTTATATTGTTTGATGATGAAAATACCATGTGGGTAGGAACAAATGGAGGATTAAGTAAGTTTGATAGAAAAACAGAAAAATTTATCAATTATAGATTTGATCCTAAGGATGATAATACATTAAGTGATAATAATGTAAGAAGTCTTCATTTGGATTCAAAGGGTATTTTATGGGTAGGAACGAGAAATGGAGGACTAAGTAGCTGTAATCCAAAAGAAGATAAGCTTATATTTAAAAGGTATAAGCATGATAGAAATAAAGAAAATAGCATTAGTAGTAATTATATTCAAGACTTATATGAAGATGATAAAGGGCGTCTTTTTATTGCTACCAATGGAGGAGGACTTGATCTTTTAGATTTAAAGAATAAAGAGTTGGGTTTTACTCACTTTCAATTTGATCCTCAAAATCCTAAAGGTATTTCTAGCGACAATGTTTTATCTATTTTTAAATCAAAGAAAAGAGGATTATTGATAGGTACGGATAAAGGATTAAATCGGTTAGATGATCAAGAAACTGGTTTTGATCATTTTAAATATGAAGAAAGAAAGGAACTGATTGTATTTGATAAGTCTGTGTCCTCTATAGTAGAAGATACAAAGGGGAATATTTGGATTGGATCTAATGGTGGAGGACTTATTCGAATGGATGAAAAGGATCATTTTCAAATTTTTACATCTAAGACAGAAGAAAATAGTATAAGTGGAGATGACGTAAGATCCCTTTATGTAGATCAGCAAGGATTATTATGGATTGGAACCTATGGTAGTGGTTTAAACAAGATGGATTATGGGAATAAAGGCTTTTCTATCCTTGAATATAAAAAGGAGAAGGAGAATAGTTTAAATAGTGATATTATATTATCCATCCTTGAAGACAGAGATGGAATACTTTGGATTGGAACGTGGAATGGAGGAGTAAACAGACTAAAGGATAAAAAAGATGTTGATTCAAAGCTTATAAACGATGTGAAAAATCAAAAGAGCATAAGTGGAAATACAATTTGGACCATGGAAGAAGATCAAAGGGGAGATATTTGGATTGGAACGTGGAAAAATGGAATCAATCGTATAAAAAATAAAGAACGAAGTAAAAGTAATCCTGAAATTTTAAGATATAACCATGACGTGAATGATCCTAAAAGTCTTGGAAGTAATTCAATTATGTCTATCTGTGAAGATAGCCGAGGAATCTTGTGGATAGGAACATGGGGAGGCGGTCTTAACAGACTTGATCTAGATGATCTTGAAAAGGGAAATCTAAATTTTAAAAAATATCTACATGATTCTAAGAATGATAAAAGCCTTGGAGATAATTTCATCAAAACTATTATGGAGGATGATTCGGGAAATATATGGATTGGAACATGGGGAGGAGGCATTAGTATGCTTTCTTCTGAAAATATAATAAATGGAAAAAATGAATTCAAACGCTATCAAAGATCATGGAATGATTCAAATACCTTAAGTCACAATGATGTAACAGCTATTTATCAAGATAAGAAAGGTGTTTTTTGGATATGTACATATGGGGGTGGTTTAAATCGTTTGGATGAAAAAACGGGTCAATTCAAATATTATACTCAAAAGGATGGACTTTCAAATCCAGAGTTATATGGTATTGTTCAAGATGAGGATGGATTTTTATGGATTAGTACCAATCAGGGGATTAATAAATTTGACCCTAAAAAAGAAATATTTGAAACCTATGATGTAAGAGATGGTTTGCAGGGAGATGAATTTAATCAAGGATCTTTTTTAAAAGGGGAGAAGGGAGAATTATATTTTGGTGGAATTGGAGGACTTAGTATTATAGATCCTAAGAAAATCGTAAAGAGTAAATTTATCCCGCCTGTTTATTTTACTGAGCTTAGAGTAATGCATCAGATAATAAAGCCTATGGAATCTGAAATTCTTACAAAACCTATTTATGATACGGATAAGATTACCTTAAGCTATAAAGATGCTACCTTTGGGGTGAGATTTGCAGCCCTTAATTATAGACAAGCTGATAAAAATAACTACGCTTATATCCTTGAAGGATTTGACGAAGATTGGATATATACAGATTATCCAACACAAAATGTCCAATATACTAATCTTGATCCAGGTACGTATATATTTCGCGTGAAAGCATCAAATGATGATGGCATATGGAATGAAGAAGGAGCATGTTTAAAAATAACTATACTTCCTCCGTGGTGGAAGCTTTGGTGGGTTAGAATATTAGGTATATTTGTATTAGTAGGGATTTTGTTTGGAGGACATTTTACAAGAATTCGCCTTTTGAAAAAGCAACAAAAGTACCTTGAAGAGGAAGTAACATTAAGAACAGAGCAAATTACTATTCAAAAAAAGGAAATTCTAAAGAAAAATGAAGAGCTTTTTGAAAAGAATATATTATTAAAAAAGCAAGCTGAGGAATTAAGTATACTGGCAGAGCAATTGCTAGATCAAAATGAATTATTAGAAGCAGCCAAAAAAGCTAGTGAGTTAGCTTTTTTACAAGCACAAATAAAACCTCATTTTTTCTATAATGCACTGAATACTATTTCTTTTTTATGCACAGAAGATCCTGAAAAAGCAAGTCAACTAATAGACTACTTAAGTATATTTTTACGCAATAGCTTCAATATAGAGGAAGGAAATTCCTTTATCTCTATAGATAAAGAAATCAAACTTATAAAAGCTTATTTAGAAATAGAAAAGGCACGCTTTAAGGATAAAATAAATGTCATCTATGAAATCAATGAAAAGATAGATGGTTGTATTCCTCATTTGATTCTTCAGCCAATTGTTGAAAATGCTATTAAGCATGGGATTTTACAAAAATATGGAGGCGGAAATATATGGATCAAAATAAAAAATAAGGACAATTTTATCTATTTTGAAGTAAGAGATGATGGGGTAGGCATGGCAGAAGAAAAGTGCCAAAATCTTTTAAA
The DNA here is from genome assembly GCA_025210525.1 of Marinisporobacter sp. GTDB lineage: Bacteria > Bacillota > Clostridia > Peptostreptococcales > Thermotaleaceae > Crassaminicella. Next base: position 69,986 of record JAOARP010000031.1, on the reverse strand, counting down.
AGGTACAGGACATAAAGAAGGGGTAGGGGTTAAGAATATTAATAGAAGATTGATTGAATTTTATGGAAAGGGATTAGTGATTATAAGCACTGAAAATATAGGAACAACTGTGAAATTCAATATTTTAAAAAAGAAGGAAATATAAGGCATGATCATTTAGAAACCTCCTTGGTAAGTATGGAAAATCTAAGTTAAGGAGGTGTCTTTTTATGATATAATAGTGTGGAATTTGAAAAAAAGAAGTTTATATGCCTTTAAAGGGAGGATTCGTTTATGAAAAAATTTGGCTTATTAATATGCGGAATGATTATTTGTTTTTCAAGTATTTTCGCTTATGGAGATACGATAGAAGTAAATAATGTAGAAGGTGAAGAAAACAGGCAATACATTGATTCAACTACTGGTTATTCAAGTGATATGAGAATAGTAGATAGTTTAAATGATACATATATAAATTATGCAGATGGATATATGATCAATTACCCTAAAAATATGTGGATAGATACAACCATTTCCTTTGTAAAGACTGTTATAGGAGACGGAGAAAAAGAGATTGAAATATATTATGATGATTTTAGAGGAACCCACCACTACGCCAATGGGTATATGAACTATAGCAATGCATTTATAAAAAACCAAAAAGATCATTACAAAGAATATGAAACAAATATGTTAGTCAATGGGATGAAAACCCATATATTAAAATGGAATAGAAAAAAGCTTTCTAAAGTAAAAAATGATAAAAATTATTATGTAAGTGCAGAGATCCAAAAAAATAATGGAGAAGTTTATACGATTATTATAAAATCCGTAAGACCTTTTAACAGCTATGAAGAATATATGGATATTATTAATAGCTTTCAATTAGTAGAAAAGCAAGGAGAGCATCCTCTTAATATAAAGTATCAATCTACACAAAAAAATTTAAATGATGAAACAAAGGAATTTTATAATAAGTATTTCTTAGAAAGCAATCAGCTAAAATGGGGGATATTTGAACCTACTGCACCACATGATTTTTGGTATTTAAAGGGACTTGAGGAAAAGGTTGATTATCAATTTGAATTTCTAGTAAAGTATCAATCTTTAGATAGCACTTTCCCTATGGAGGAAATGATCAATGCTTATAATCATAATAGATATGTAGAGTTAACCCTTCAAACCATGCACATGAATGGAGATAATAAGAGTATTACTTATGATATATTAGATGGAAAATATGATGATTATTTTAAAGAATATGCTAGAAAAATGAAAGAATTTAATCACCCTATCCTTTTTAGATTAAATAATGAGATGAATGGAGATTGGTGTGTTTATTCAAGCTATTATAGCTCTAAGGATACAGAACTTTATAAGGAAGTTTGGAAATATGTGTATGATTTATTTGAAGAAAATGGGGTGGACAATGTACTTTGGGTATGGAATCCTCATGATATATCTTTTCCAGAGTTTAAATGGAATCATTATTTGAATTATTATCCAGGAAATGAATACGTAGATATTATAGGGCTTACAGGATATAATACAGGAACTTATTACAAAGGAGAAAAATGGAGAGAATTCAATGAAATTTATCCATCTCTTTATAGAGAATATATGTATATATTCGAACAACCCTTTATGATTACAGAGTTTGGATCTAATTCAGTAGGTGGAGATAAGGTGAAATGGATGAGTGATATGTTTGATGGATTTGCTTCGAACCATTATAAAAACATCAAGGTGGCCATCTGGTGGAATGGAATTGATTGGGATAAAGATATGAACCCTGCTAGAATTTACAGAATGGATCGAAAGGAAGAATATATCAATATCTTTAGAGAAAGATTGAAGCTTTTTAAATAGCATCTTCAAGGTGTTTGAAGAATTTGTCATAAATAAATGTTTTCTTTGAAAAATCTATAGAAATTTTATTTTAAATGATTAGTTAATCTCATAAAAGAAAAGGATTCTGCTATAATGAAAATAAAAGGGCAATATTGAGAAAGGGGTAGGTAATGAAAGAGATAGTTTTAATTCTATTATTACAAATGGTGTATGTGCCATTATTTACTCTAAGAACTATTTTTATGGTGAAAAATATGAGTGTCTATGCTTCAATCCTAGGTTTTTTAGATTGTTTGATTTATGTATTTGGGTTATCTCTAGTATTTAGCGGTGAGAAAAGTACTTTGGCAATGATCGTTTATGCAGGTGGGTTTGGAATAGGTATTTCAGTAGGTGGATATATTGAAAAAAGATTAGCCATAGGCTATACGAGTTTATGTGTAAATTTAATGAATAAAAACGATGAGATGATTAGAGTACTAAGAGAAAATGGATTTGGTGTTACGGTATTTGAAGGGGAAGGAAGAGATAGTGAACGTTATAAACTTGAAATTTTAACAAAGCGAAATAGGGAAGATGAATTAATGGATTTAATTGAATTTTATGAGCCTAAAGCATTTATTATTTCTTATGAACCAAGGAAATTTAAAGGTGGATTTTTAGTAAATAGGATGAAAAAAGCAAAGAAAAAGAAAAAGCATATAGAGCAAAAAATGAATAAATAAAGTTTATAAACATTTGAATCATAAATAGTAAAAAATACTCCTGAAAATTGAATAGGAGTATTTTTTTAGAAAGAACATATATTTAATGAAAATTTAAGAAATATGTTCACAATAGAAAAACATTTTATGATAAAATGATAGAGTATGCATATACTGTCAAAGATTTAAGGTTAAGGGGGATTCTTGTATGAAAAAGAGCAGCAAGTCTGTGCTACTTATCATAAGTACTTGTATGGGGTTATTATTCTTTTCTTATGTGGCAATAGCTATGGGGATGGAGCCTGGGTCAGAGGAAGATCCAATTGTTACAAAAGGCTACATAGAGCTTAGAGTTAATCAGCTTAAATATTATATAGATGAAAGAATAAAGGAAGTGGCAGGAAACAATAATACAAGTAGTACCCAAGTATCTGCACAGGTACCTGTATTTGAGATATTAGAAGTTCAAAAAGGACAAAGAGTTATTGGTGGAGCCAGTACAGAAATGATTATTCGTTCTGGAAAAGTATCTGCTATTGCTAGTGCATCAGGAGGAATTGCTGATTTGATTTCTGGACAAGATTTAAAGAACGGTGAAATTGTACCCCTGAATCATTTGCTTTTATTACCAAGAGGAGATGGCAGAGGGGTAGAAGTTCTGATGGATCAGACTTATATATTGATTAAAGGAAGTTATGAGATTCAATAAAAGCGCCTGTGCGCTTTTTTTCAATCATGGAGGTTAGAATGAATAATTATAAAAAGACCATAAAGACAATTTTTGCAGTGATTAGTTTGACTTTCCTTGCTAAATTCCTAGGATTTTTTAGAGATGCGTTATTAGGAAGTAAGTTAGGGGCAAATATGGAGTCTGATGCATATATTATGGCACTCAATAGTACTTCCATTGTATTTGTAAGTATTGGTGCTGCCATTGTTACAGCGACTATCCCTATTATTGTGAGGCTTTTTAGTAAATATACTAAAAAAGAAGCTTTTTCTTTTGTAAATAATTTATTAAATATTTTAATTGGGATATCATTTTTGTTCACCATTTTAGGGGAATTGTTTTCAAAGCAAATAATGAAAATTCTTGCAGGAGGATTTGATCCTTATAAATTTGAGTTAACAGTGAAATTAACAAGGATCATGTTTCCTATTTTGATATTTATATGTATTACTTATGTATTTGTGGCATTACTACAATCTATGGAAAGATTTAAGGTTACATCTATTATCAGTATTCCAGCCAATATTACTATGATTCTTTTTTTATGTTTTTTTTCACAAAAATATGGGGTTAAGGGACTAGCGGTTGTGACAACTATTGGATGGATGCTACAATTTTTAGTGATGACGCCTGTCCTTTATAAAGAAGGATATAGGTATAGAATAAGTATAAACTTTAAAGATCCCCATATAAAAGAATTTTTTTCTATGATCTTATTTATTATGATTGTATCAGCTGTTAGTCAGATCAATATTTTATTAGATGAAAAGCAAGCATCTTTTTTAGGACATGGGAAGATCTCTTATTTATATTATGCAAATATTTTGTATCAAGCCATTACAACGACTACTGTTTTAGGCATTAACACCGTCATGTTTCCAAAATTTGCTGAAAGGGCAGTGAGTTTAAGTGGAAAACAGTATGCTAAGTTTATTACAGGTATAATCAATTTAATGATTTTTGTGTTATTACCCATGACAGCAGGAATCATGATCCTAAGGGAGCCTATTATAGGATTTGTATTTGAAAGAGGTCAATTTACCCATGAATCTACTATTATTACAGGCGCTGTATTTGCATGCTATGCTTTAGGAATGATTAGCTTTGGAATTTTAGATGTAGTGAATAAAGCTTTTTATGCAAGAAATGATAAGAAAAACCCTGTGCAATATGCTTTACTCATCATTACTTTGAATATGGTACTGAATCTACTATTAGGACCAAAATTTGGTGTTATGGGATTAGCCTTAGGAACAGTAGTTGCATCTACTATAGGAAGTTTTGGTTTGATCAGAGCATTTAAGATAAAGATGGGTTATTTAGAGAGTAAAAAGCTAGGAATGACTTTTCTAAAGGTACTTCTTAGTTGCTGTGTAATGGCTATAGTGGTTATGCCAACCTTAAAGCTTTTAAATATGCACTTTTATCATAAGGGATTAATAGGAAAAGTAATAACCCTCATGATTCCAAGTATTTTAGGGGGAGCTGTTTACGCTTTTGTAACCATGAAGCTAAAGATTGAGGAAGCCTTTAGTGTATATAATCATTTTATTGAGCCAATCATAAAAAAAATTAAAGGGAGTAAAGGACGTAAAGGACGCAAGACCATAAAAAAAGGATGTGAAGGAATGAAGACAAATCGTATTTTACTAGGTGTTTTGATCTTTGCTGTATTGATTTCTTCCATGACTGCCATGACAAGAATAAATATAGAAGATAATAACAAAACAGTAGATGTAGTATTAGATTATACTGAATTTGAAAAAATGGCAAAGCAATCAGATAAAGATTTAGCGTGGTGGTTTAAAAAGCTAAAAACATTAGGGGTAAGCAGTGTTGGGTTAAATGAAGAGAGCTTTGAAACAATGCTAGCGGAAAAGAAGCCAATCAAGGTTGAAATGATTGGAAATATCATTAAAGATATGAATTGGGAGAACAAATATCCAAAAGAATTGGTAGATCTTTTCAAGGAAGAGAAAATAGATGAATATGATCTTTTAACAAGTACCAATTCAAAGGAGCTATATGGATTTATTAAAAAGGGATTAGAAAATCGATATGATGAAGAGAAATTTAAAATTATAAAGGATGAAGAAAAATACTTTTTCTTATTAGATGGAACGGTAGATGATGCATTATATACACCTATTGAAACTATCTTAGATGTAAAGAAAAAAGGATTTAAACAAGTTTCTAATCTTTATTCTTCTAAATTAATTAGAATTGGATTAGGACTTGATGAAGAAAAGGTGAACTCAATTAAAAATAGTGGTCTTACAGTAGTTCCAAGACCTACTAATTATAGTAGCTATAGTTCAGAAAAATTAGTTGAGGGAACCATTGATCATTATGAAAAATTCAATATTAAACCTCCTTACATGATTTTTGGAGGAGGAGAAGTTTTAGGGTATCCAGATCATGTGAAAATCTTAGAAAACTATATGAAAGAAAATAATATCAAGGTAGGTATGGTTGAATCTACCGTACAAAGAGAACATATTGAGCAAGAAGGACTATATGATTTAACAAGAAATTTAGAGTATAGTAGTGTAAGGATCTTTAGTATATGGGATTATATTCAACAGAGATTTCAATATTATAACTATAAGGGTGCAGAGGAAATAGAAAATACCTTAAATAGAGCTGTTACAGAAAGAAATATAAGGGTCATTTATTTTAAGCCTTTTAAATATGATTCTCACAGCTATGTGACAGATTATAAAGAATATGAAAAGATGTTTGACCGATTTAAAAGTAGACTAAAAAGTCATGATATAAAGATGGGTCCTGCTAGTATATTAAAAGATAATCATGTAAGAAATCGTTATAAAATAATGATTTCTTGGGGAGTTGTAGCAGGAGGGCTAATACTGCTGAATCACATTATAAGATTAAAAGAGAAAATAAATTATCTATTATTAGGACTTGGAATATTTGGTGTGACAGGGCTATTCTTGATAAAACCTGATTTAGCAGAAATTTTATTAGCATTAGGAGCAGCCATTGTATTTCCATCTCTAAGTATGGCATATTTCTGTAATAGATGTAGCCTTTATTATCAAGAAAAAACGCATAAAGATTCTATCATAAAGGTTATTACTTTGAGTATCAAAACTTTAATTATATGTTCTTTGATTTCTTTTATAGGATCATTTATGGTAGGAAGTATTCTTTCAGATATTGAATATTTACTAGAAATGAGTATTTTTAGAGGTGTTAAATTTAGTCAATTAATTCCTATTATGTTATTTATGATTCTTTATATAGGACACTTTGGTTATAAGAGAAATAAAGGAATAAAAGAAGAAAAAACACTAAGATGGGAAGATTTAAAAAACCTACTATTTGATGATGTAAAGATTATTTATGTAGTCCTTGGAATGATCGTTTTAGTTGTTGGATATATATATATGGCTAGAACGGGTCATGAAACAGATATACAGCCATCTAATTTAGAGATGATCTTTAGAAATATTTTAGAAGAAAATTTTTATGCTAGACCAAGAACAAAAGAGTTTTTATTTGCATTTCCAGCACTTATGATAGGTGTTTTTGCAGCAAAATATAGATTCAAGTGGATTGCCTTTGGATTTGGATTAGCTGCAGTAATCGGACAAACCTCTATTGTAAATACTTTTTGTCATTTAAGAACACCTATGCTTTTATCCATTGTAAGAACGGGATACTCCTTAAGTTTTGGAATGGTACTTGGAACCATTTGCGTTGGTATATTATATATGGTTGTGAAGGTCTTTAATAGAATGAGGGGAGAAAAGCTGGATGGGTAAGGTAGTTATTTCAGGTTATTATGGTTTTAATAATGTGGGGGATGAGTCAATTTTAACCTCCATTGTTACGAGTTTTAAGGAGCATGTAGAAGATGTTGAAATAACAGTATTGTCAGCAAATCCTAAGAGTACAGAAGAAAAGCACAAAATACATGCTATCGACAGAAAAAGTATAAAGGAAATCTTTCAAGCTATAAGAAAATGTGATTTATTTATTAGTGGTGGAGGAAGCTTATTACAAGATGTTACAAGTCGTAGGAGTGTTACCTATTATTTAGTGATTATATTGATGGCAATCCTTTTAAGAAAAAAAGTATTGATCTATGGGCAAGGGATCGGACCGATCAATAGAAAATCTAATCAATATATGGTACGGTGGATTTTGAATAAAGTAGATGCTATTATTGTGAGAGATGAAGGGTCGTATGAATTATTAAGTCATATTGGTGTCACTAGACCTCCTACCTTTGTAACAACAGATCCAGTGATTGGACTAAAAAAAGCGAGTCTGAAGTTAGGAAGTAGCATATTAAAAAAAGAAGGTATCAACCAATTAAGGGAAAAACCCTTAATTGGATTTGCCATTAGAGGTTGGCGTGAGCGGGATGATTTTATAGATAAGATTTGTAGTATAGCAGACAAGTTAGTTGAAAATTTTCATATGGATGTAGCATTTATTCCTTTTCATTTTAAAGAAGATATGAAAGTAATGGACGAGATAGAAAAAAAAATGAAGCATCAAGCAATTTTTATTAGAGATAGATATGAGATAGATGAAATGTTAGGACTTGTTGGAAACCTTGACCTTCTTGTAGGGGTAAGGCTACATTCTTTAATCTTTGCTGCTATTATGAATACGCCAATTATTGCTATTTCTTATGATCCTAAAATTGATAGCTTTATGAAATCTATACAACTAGAGCCTTTATGTAGTACGGAAAATTTAAATGAGGTTGATTTGATTTTAGAGATAGAAAAGGTGCAAAAAAATAAGGAAGATTATAAAGAAATGTTAGAAGATAAGGTAAAAAAACTTCAAGAAAAATTGAGGATCAATGAACAGATTGTAATAGATATTTTAAAGGAAGGAGAAAGGTAATGATAAAAGGGAAAGTAGATATTATGGGTGTATTCATTGATCAAGGAAATTTAGATGATGCAGCGAATCGTTGTAAAGATTTTCTGAATACGGATGGCTGCAAAATGATTATTACACCCAATACAGAAATTATCATGAATGCACAGGAAAATTCAAAATTACGCCAAATTATTAATACGGCTGACTTAGTGATTCCTGATGGAATAGGACTCATATATGCTTCTAAAATCCAGAAAAAAGGACTTACAGAAAGAGTGACTGGTGTAGACTTAATGCACAAAATTTTAAGTCATTGCAATGAAACGGAAAAGAGCATATATATTTTAGGAGGAAAGCCAGGGGTTGCCAAGAAGGCTTGTGAGAATATAAAAAATAAATTACCGGGCATAGAAGTAAAAGGATTTCAGGATGGCTATTTTAAAGAAGCGGAAGAAAATGACATAATAAAAAATATAAATGAACTTAATCCAGATATATTATTTGTAGCATTAGGAGCACCTAAGCAAGAAATATGGATGGGTCAATATAGAGAAAAGTTAAATTCAAAAATGGTTATGGGTGTAGGTGGAAGTGTAGATGTTTGGGCAGGAACTGTAAAAAGAGCACCTGAAATTTATCAAAAGCTAGGGCTTGAATGGTTTTATAGGTTACTTAAGGAGCCTTGGAGATATAAAAGAATGATGGTACTTCCAAAGTTTATGATCAAGGTTATATTTAGCAAAAATATATAAAAGAAAATTGATTAAATATTTTACTATGATATAATAATTGAGGTGAAAATATGGCAGAGAGATTAAAAGCTTCAATTTTCTTTGATTATTTATTGATCACAATAGGAACTTTAATCATGGCCTTTGCAATTGTATTTTTCTTAGGACCTAATATGATTGCACCTGGAGGGGTGACGGGACTTGCTATTGTTATAAAAAAAATAGTAGGAATTCCTATTGATATTACCAACTTAGTGATAAACATTCCGTTATTTATTATAGGGCTTATGATTTTAGGAAAAAAATTTGGTGCTAAGACTGCTTATGGAACTCTTACGTTATCCTTTTTTATAAGGATAATTATAACGATCCTAGGAGAAAATATAGCAGGAACAAATGATTTATTATTAGCAAGTCTTTATGGTGGTGTAATGGTTGGTATAGGCATTGGTTTTGTATTTAAAGCTGGAGGAACTACAGGTGGAACAGACCTTGCTGGAGCAATTTTAAATAAATATATACCCGGTCTTAGTATACCTAAGCTCATGATGTGTATTGACTTAACCATTGTGATCAGTGCAGGAATTGTAAATGGAAAGTTAGAAACAGCCCTTTATTCTGTCATTGCTCTATATATCATCGTAAAAATGGCAGATTTTATTAATGAGGGATTAAATTATGCAAAAGCATTTTTTATTATTTCTAATGATGCACAAAAAATAGGCCAAGCTATTATGAAGAACCTTGATAGAGGTGCAACTATTCTTCAAGGCAGAGGCATGTATACAGGAAAGGATAAAGATGTGATTCTTTGTATTGTGGACAGGTCACAAGTAACAAAGCTTAAAAATATTGTGAATGATATTGATCATAATGCTTTTATGATGGTGACAACTATTCATGAAGTATTAGGAGAAGGTTTCAAAAAATAATTATACATAAGGAGGGCTTTCGGTTGGCAAAGGTAGATTATGAAATGTTAAAGAAAAATGCCACAGAGATTCGAAAAGGAATTATTAAAGCAGTACATGCAGCAGGGTCAGGACATCCAGGAGGATCTTTATCTGCTGCAGATATTTTGACTACTCTTTATTTTTATAAGATGAAAGTAGATCCTAAAAATCCTAACTGGGAAGAAAGAGATAGATTTGTATTATCAAAGGGACATGCAGCACCTGTTCTTTATGCAACTTTAGCTGAAAAGGGATTTTTCCCTAAAGAAGAGCTATTAAAGTTAAGACATATGGGAGCTATGCTACAAGGACATCCTGATATGAAAAGAGTACCAGGTGTTGAAATGTCTACAGGTTCTTTAGGACAAGGATTTTCATGTAGTATTGGTATGGCACTAGCTGCTAAGCTTGATGGAAAAGAAAACCGCATCTATGCATTACTTGGAGATGGAGAAGTACAAGAAGGACTTGTTTGGGAGGCTGCAATGTCAGCTAGTCACTACAAGCTAGGTCATTTAACTGCAATACTTGATTATAATGGTATGCAAATAGATGGATTAAATGATGAAGTTATGACGATTAATCCTATAAAGGATAAATGGGAAAGCTTTGGATGGCATGTATTAGAAGTAGATGGACACAATTTTGAAGAAATGATTGAAGCTTTTGATCAAGCAGAGAAAATAAAAGATCAACCTACTATGATTATTGCAAAAACAACTAAAGGAAAAGGCGTTTCTTTTATGGAAAATCAAGTAGGATGGCATGGTACTGCACCTAAAGATGAAGATGCAGAAAAAGCATTAAAAGAATTAGGAGGTGCAAACTAATGACTCAAAAAATCGCTACAAGAGAAGCTTACGGAAAAGGATTGGCTAAATTAGGAAAAATCAATGAAAATGTAGTTGTATTAGATGCAGATTTATCAAAATCAACCAAGACAGCTATGTTTCAAAAGGAATTTCCAAATAGATTTTTCAATATGGGAATAGCAGAACAAAACTTAATGGGAACAGCAGCTGGATTTTCAACTTGTGGAAAAATTCCATTTGCAAGTACTTTTGCTATGTTTGCTACAGGTAGAGCTTTTGAGATCATCAGAAACTCTGTATGTTACTCAAAGCTAAACGTAAAGGTATGTGCAACTCATGCAGGAATCACTGTAGGAGAAGATGGTGCTTCTCATCAAGCATTAGAAGATTTAGCTGTTATGAGAGCAATCCCTAATATGGTAGTACTTAATCCTGCAGATGCTGTATCAGCAGAAAAGGCTGTATTTGCTATGGCAGAATATGATGGACCAGCCTATGCAAGATTTGGTAGAGCTGCAGTTCCTGTAATTTATGATGAAGATATGAAATTCGAAATAGGAAAAGGAATAGAAGTGAAAGAGGGTAAAGATGCTACAATTATTGCAACAGGAATTTTAGTTGCAGAAGCTCTTGAAGCAAGAGAACTTTTATTAGAGGAAGGAATCGAAGCAACAGTCATTGATATGCATACGATTAAGCCTATTGATAAAGAAATCATCATAAAAGCTGCTGATGAAACAGGTGCCATTGTTACAGCAGAAGAGCACAATATTATTGGTGGACTTGGATCAGCTGTAGCTGAGGTACTAGTGGAAAATAAACCAGTTCCTATGAAAAGAATTGGAACAAAAGATACTTTTGGAGAGTCTGGAAAGCCAAAAGAATTAATGGAGAAATATGAATTAACTGCAAAAGATATTGTAAAAGCTGTAAAAGCAGTTATTAAAAATAAATAATTATATAATATAGAAAATACTGAGAGATAAAAATCTTTCAGTATTTTTTAATGTTGCAATTTAAAAAAATCTAAAAAAACAAAGCTTAAAGAAAGATAAGAAAGAGAAAAAAAGAGATTAGCAATAGAGGGAATTAAAAATATAGCTGAAAATAAACCATAGAGGACAAGGCTAGAAAAATAAACAGTAAGAGAAAAAATATGAAATTTGTGATAACGGTAAAATAGATGAAAAGATAAAAAAACAAAGAAGACATATAGGGGCATCATACAAGATAATACGAATGAAATATTTTTAATTAATAAATGATGACTATTTAATAAAATGCTATTAAAAAAACAGGTAATAAATAAGAAAAGGATCGTTAAGTCTAGAAGTTTATTCAAATGAGAAAGTTTAGAAGATTTAGAAATTAATTCTTTGAGATCTTTATAAGTAAAAAAGATACATAGCATGGTAAATAGCATATTTGAAAAGCTGAGTATATTTTTATAGAGAGTGATGTTTGTAAAGTGAAATAAAGAAATGATGATAAGGTTTGTAAAGAAAAGATATAAACCAACAAAAAAGTGCTCTTCGAATTTTTCCTTTAGATGAAGGTACAAGAAAATCAACTCCTTTTTGATTATTCTCAAATAAAAAAATATTCTAATAATTTAATAATACCACAAAAAAGTTATCTTAAAACTAATATATCCAAATTACTTGAGAATATTTGTACCCTTTTCAGAATAAGATTTAGTATATAGAGAGAGGGAAAAAAAGGGGGGGGAACCTAGTGAAAGGAAAATTTAACCTAAGGGCAATGAATTGGAAGAAAATTCTAATTGTAGCTATTGTGATCATGGTCATTATAGCAGCAGTTTTTGCTGTTAAATATTTTGTAAAGGATGATGATAGCGTGACTTTCGAAGTGTTAAGCGAAGAACAAATCCCACAAAAGATTCAGGAGATATTGCCAAGATACAAAAATTTAGAAAGAGCTCTAGCCTGTAAAGTAGATGATCAAATATATGTTATTGCAACAAGAGGAGAAAAACCTACTGGAGGTTATGCAGTTCAAATAGATAGTATTGAGAAGGTAAAGACAGAGGATCAAACAAAGGTGGTTGTTTATACAACCTTTAAAGATCCAAAACCAGGAGATATTGTTACTCAAGTAATTACATATCCTTTTATTGTAGTAAAGACAGAACTTAAGGAATTACCAGATAAAATAGAACTAAAAGTAAAATACAACGATTAGACCATAAATTGGCAATGGGCTATATCCTAGGATATAGCCCATTGCCAGTATTTACATAAATGACTTTAGAGGCTCTTGTCGAATTATGTAAACTGTGAGAGGTTAACATAACTTGATAGGAGGAACTGGAGGATGAATTTAAAGAAGATAATTGTTTCTTGTACTTTAGGAACGACTCTTTTCTTAGGGAGTCTAGGAATTACTTATGGACAAACATATACAGTACAGAGTGGTGATGTGTTTTGGAAGATTGCTTATGAGCATGGAATCAGCACAGAAGATTTAATGGAAGCCAATAATATGGATGAAAATACCATCATTTATCCAGGACAGGCTTTGATTATTCCTGAGAAGGAAACCATTCATACTGTACAAGCAGGGGATACTTATTGGAATATTAGTCAAAAATATGGAGTCAATTTTAAAGAACTACTAGATTACAATGGAGCTGATGAAAATACTTGGCTAAATATTGGGGATCAAGTAAAAATCCCATCGGGTAATAGCACAGATAGTAGCGGTAAAATAGAAGAGAATACGACCACTGAAAATAGTGAAGCAAGTAATACTGAAAATGACAATATAAATAATAATAATATCAATCAAAACAATCAAGAACCTTATGTAACCTATATGGATTATACAGTAAAATCAGGGGATGATCCTTGGAAATTATCTATCAAATATGGGATACCTATGTACGAGATTTTAAAAGCAAATAATATGAATGAAAATGAATGGCTAAATATTGGTGATGTGATCAAAATCCCTGTACATCATGTGCCAGTAAAAGACACACCAGGAGAGAAGTACGGAGAAAATCTGGACTGGTGGACAGCAGGTCAATATGTGGTTCCTATAGGTGCAAAATTTACTTTAGTTGATTTTGAAACAGGGAAGAGATGGCAAATGAAAAGAACTATAGGAGCTAATCATGCTGATTGTGAACCCTTAACAAAAGTAGATACAGCTATTATGAAAGAAGTTTGGGGAGGAACCTTTAGCTGGGATAGACGTCCTGTGATTGTTGAATACAATGGAAGAAAAATTGCAGCATCTGCATCAACTATGCCCCATAGTATTCAGTATATAGTGGACAATGATTTTGAGGGTCATATGGATATTCATTTTCTAAATAGTACGAGACATAAGGATGGAGAAATAGACTGGGAACATCAAAAAAATATAAAAATAGCAGCTGGAGCTAAATAAAAAAAAACTGCAGGTCATTTGGACTTGCAGTTTTTTTGGAAAAGAAAGAAAAAACAATTTATTCAGAAAATTTGACGAAATTTATGGTATAATAGGGAAAAAAGTAAATAATAGGAAAGTGTTGATAAGAAAAAGTTTAAGGAAAATAAAATATTAGGATGAAAGGAGTTGAAAAATGTAAAAATCAAAAGAAGTCAAAAAGTAAATTTTATATGGATACATAAGAGGGTATATATATATATAAACTAAGACAGGGAGGGTTCATGAATGCTACGAAAATATGAAATATCAGTTAAGAAATTAAAAAATAGATGTGATAGTAGTTGCTTTGATTTCGAATCCACAAAGGATCTTTATCCATTAAAGGGGATTATTGGTCAAAGGCGAGCAGCAGAAGCCTTGGAATTTGGTTTAGATATAAAGAAAAAGGGATATAACATCTTTGTATCCGGTCAAAGTGGAACAGGAAAAAATAGCTATTCTTTATCTATCACAGAAAAAAAAGCGGCTTCAAAAGAAACACCCAATGATTGGTTATATGTAAATAATTTTACAAATAAAGATAGACCTATTGCTTTACATGTAGAAGCGGGAAAAGGAAAGCATCTAAAAAAAGATGTAGAAAATATGATTGAGTTATTAAAAAAAGAGATTCCAAGAATTTTTACAAGTAAAGCCTATGAAAATCAAAAGAACATATTGATTCAGCAATATGAAAATCATACAGAGGAAATAATAGATGTTTTAAATGAAATAGGAGAAAAATATGGATTTTTATTTGAGCAAACAGATAGAGGGTTAATCAGTATGCCGTTAAAAGATGGGCGCCCTATGAGTGAAGAAGAATATAAAAATTTAAATCCTGAAGAGGTAGACCTATTAAGAAAAAATTCTAGCGAGCTAAGCTTAGAAACCATTGAGCTTTTCAATAAGCTAAGAAGCCTAGAAGAAGAATATAGAAACAGTAAAAAAGCGTTAGATGAGAAGATGGCTTTAGATGTAGTCAAATTTCATATCAATGAAATAAGGAAAAAATTCGAAGATGACGAATGTGTGATCCAATATCTAAAGAAATTAAAAGAAGATATTATTGAACATATAGAAAAATTTAAACCTAAAAAAAATGAACCAACAGAAAACCCTTTAGCCATGTTTCAAATGAAGTCAACAGAAACCTTTTTTGATCGATATTTAGTGAATCTTTTTATTGATCATAGCGAAAAATCAGGAGCTCCTATTGTAAATGAAACAAATCCAAACTATTATAATTTGATTGGTAGAATTGAATATAGAAACGAATTAGGAGTTATGAAAACAGATTTTACACAAATAAAACCAGGAGCACTTCATCAAGCAAATGGAGGATATTTAATCCTACAAGCCAAGGATTTATTGACTAGTCCCTTTGCATGGAATGGTTTAAAGCGTGCTTTAAAAACAAATCAGATTAATATAGAAGGATTAGATAAACTAGGCTATGTAGTTACATCTACATTAAAGCCTGAGCCTATTCCTCTTAATATAAAGGTTATTTTAATAGGAGACCCTTATACTTATGCCATGCTTTATGCTTATGATGATGATTTTAAAAAGCTATTTAAAATTATGGCTGATTTTGATATTGAAATGAATCGAAACAAGGAAAATATATATAAAATGGCTAGATTTATTGCTACCCATTGTGAAAAAGAAGGACTTTTACATTTTGATAAAAGTGCTGTTGGTAAAATTATTGAATATAGTTCAAGGCTTGCAGATCATCAAAATAAGCTTAGCTCTAGATTCAATCAAGTGGTGGAAATATTATATGAAGCAGATCGCTTTGCAAAAATGATGGGAAGTAGTATTGTAAAGGTTGAGCATATTGAACAAGCCATTAAAGATAAAAAATATAGAAATAATAAATATGAAGAGAAAATCCTTGAAATGTTTGAGGAAGGAAGTCTTTTATTAGCTGTAGAGGGAGAAAAAATAGGAGAAATCAATGGACTAGCTGTTACTGGAAATGGTGAATATAGCTTTGGAAAACCAAGTAAAATTACAGTTGCCACATTCAGAGGGAAAAGCGGGATTGTGAATATAGAAAGGGAAGTGAAAAAAAGCGGAAGTATTCATGATAAAGGTGTACTTATTTTAAATGGATACATGGGAGAGAAATTTGCTCAAGAAAGACCATTATCTTTATCAGCAAGTATTGTATTTGAACAATTATATTCAGGGGTAGATGGAGATAGTGCTTCGAGTACAGAACTTTATGCACTCCTTTCTAGTTTATCAAAGGTTCCTATAAAACAATATATTGCAGTAACAGGCTCTGTGAATCAAAGAGGAGAAATTCAACCAATAGGTGGAGTAAATGAGAAAATAGAAGGATTCTTTAAGGTATGTACAATAAAAGGATTAACAGGGAAACAAGGGGTAATGATTCCACATCAAAATGTGAAAAATTTAATGCTTTCAGATGAAGTGATTCAAGCTGTGAAAAATGAAATGTTTCATATCTATGCTGTAAAAACAGTGGAAGAAGGCATTGAAGTATTGACAGATAAAGCATCAAAAGATGTTTATGAATTGGTTAGTAAAAAGCTTGAAGAATTTTCAAAACAAAAAAAAGACCCTAAGAAAAAGGAAAGAAAAAAAGAAAATAGGACAGAATAATATTTCCTATTTACAAAGGATTATTTCCTTTTCTGTAACGATGAAATCAACTGGATGATCAAAGAAATCCTTAGGTACTTTATGAAGGATTTGTAAATCAAAGGCTATCCCAATAGAGGGGGTAGCCTTTGATAATTTATCTAAAAAACGATCATAATACCCACCACCATAACCAATTCGATATCCATCTTTATCAAAAGCGACTCCGGGAACGATGATTAAATCTAAAGTATCTGGGTCTACTTTTCTGATATATTCTTCTTTGGGTTCTAAAATACCATAAGTTCCTTTGATAAGCTCTTTCTGAGGATTTATGATCTTCGATAAAATCATTTCCTTTGTTTTAGGAACACTGATAGGAATACAGACTTCTTTATTTTGTGTTAGTAAATCGTCAATAATTAAATTTGTCTCCACTTCATTTCTAAAATCTATATATACCATAATGTTTTTTGCATTTTGATAGGAGTCTAATGTCTTTAGCTTTTGAAAAATTTTTTCACTCTTTGAGGATACTAAATCTTTAGAGAGTGATTTTCTTTTCTCTAATATTTCTTGACGAATTTTTTTTTTATCCATAGAATTGCCTCCTAAAAATTTTTATTTTCCGAGAACCTTTAATAGATAAATTCATGATTGTAAATATTTTACTATCCTTAGTATATCGAAATAGAGAATGTTTATAAAGTCCTAATAGAGGTTTAATTTGGAAATTATAAAGAAAAATAATATAATAGATGCAGAAGTTTATATTTTTTGAAGAAATAAGCCAAAGGAACCAGAAATTTATAATAAAAGGATAGAGGAAATTTAAAAGGATATGTAGAATTATATACTTTAGGAGTTGATACAGAATGATAAAATTTTTTAATGTGACAAAAGAGTATGGAAAAGGTGCTGTGGCACTTTCAAATATAAGTATACACATAAAAAAGGGAGATTTTGCTTTTATAGTAGGACCGAGTGGTGCAGGAAAATCAACCTTTATTAAATTGTTATTGAAAGAAATAGAACCTACAAGAGGAAAAATTACTATTCATGGGATGGATATTACGAGGCTTAGTACAAGAAAGATCCCTGATCTTAGGAGAAAAATAGGTGTTGTTTTTCAGGATTTTAGACTGCTTCCAAATAAAACAGTTTATGAAAATGTAGCCTTTGCCATGGAGATTATTGAAGCTAGTCCAAAGGAAATTAGAAGACAAGTTCCAACAATTCTTGCCATGGTAGGACTTAGTGGAAAAGCAAGAATGTACCCTCATGAGCTTTCAGGAGGAGAACAACAGAGAGTTTCTATTGCTCGTGCTATTGTGAATAGTCCATCTGTTTTAATTGCAGACGAGCCTACTGGAAATCTTGACCCAGAAACAGCTTGGGAGATTATGAAGCTGATGAAACAAATCAATCGAAGAGGAACAACTATTGTTATGGCTACACATGCCAAAGAAATCGTAGATATGATGCAGCAACGGGTTATTGCAGTAGAAAAGGGTAAAATTGTGCGAGATGATCAGAAGGGTGTGTATGGCTATGAAGACTAGAACTATGTCTTATATGATCAAACAAGGATTTAAAGGACTTTGGCGAAACCGTATTATGGGAACTGTGTCGGTAGCATCTATTGCTTGTGTACTGATGATTTTAGGAATTGTATTTATGATTGTATTAAATATAAACAGTTTAGCAGAAACAGCTAAGGGGCAGTTCGATTCTATACAAATATATTTAAAAAAGGATTTAACAGAAAGTCAGATAGAAAACGTAGGAACTGTTATTAAGGAAATTGATGGAATAGACTATGTGGAATTTTTATCAAAGGAAGAAGCTCTACAAAGTATGAAAAAAAAGTGGGGAGAAAATGGATATCTCCTAGAGGGACTTGAGAAAAATCCTCTGCCTAATTCTTATATCATTAAGCTAAAAGATATTTCTTATGCAGATTATGTAGTAAGCCGAATACAAGGATTACAAGGATTAGATGAGGTGAAATACTATAAAGATATAGTAGAAAAGCTTTTAAAGATTACAAATTTCATAAGAGTTGCAGGGATTATTATTATTGGGATTTTAATACTTATTTCTATGTTTGTTGTAGGAAATACTATTAAACTAACGGTTATTGCAAGAAGTAAAGAAATCAATATTATGAAATATGTAGGGGCAACCAATTGGTTTATTCGATGGCCTTTCTTAATCGAAGGGGTGTTATTAGGACTGATAGGGTCATTAATTGCTCTTGGGATTGTTGGGTTTAGTTATAAACGCATAGTTGATTTTATTACACAAAAGCTGTATGTGATGATTTCAGCATATATGATTCCAGCGCCTGTATTTATTGAAAACACATCCATCATCTTTATTGTATTAGGGATGGGAATTGGTGCTTTAGGAAGTATATTCTCTATGAGAAAATTCTTAAAAGTATAGGAAAATTAGGGGGATAGGGTAATGAAAAGCAAGTACGGAAGAATAGGTATTGTGGGTGTAACAATTATGAGTTTATTGATTACAGGAAATACTTTTGCCCTAGATGAAAGCAGTGATCAGAAAAAACTCAATCAAGTAAATAATCAAATCAATCAAGTAAAAAAGGAATTGAATGAAAATAAAAAGAAACAAAAAAGTATTAACGATCAAATCAATGAATTAGATAGAAAAATTGATAAGACAGAAAGAGAAATATCTGACATTAATGTAGAGATTGGTAGAACAAAAAAGAAAATCGTTAAAGCGAAGGAAGAACTAGTACAAGCAGAAAATAATATTCATGATAAAAACGATACATTAAATGCTCGATTAAATGTCATGTATAAAAATGGAGATATCGGGTATGCACAAGTACTTCTTGATTCAGAAAGCATTATAGATCTTTTATCTAACTTAGATATGGTAAAAAAAATCTTTCAGCAGGATATGGATTTATTAGCGTATATGAAGGAACAACGAGATGAAATTGATACAAAGAAAAAGACTCTAGAGAGTCATAAAAGCAGTATGGATAGAATGCTAAGAAACATGAATAGTAAGCAAAAAGAATTAGAAGTAAATAGAGGGCAAATGCGTAATGTTAAGGAAGAACTAAAGAAAAATAGTAAAGAGCTTGAAAAGCAAGTTGATGCAATGAATGCATATGCACGAAAAATTGAAGAAGAAATTAGAAGAAAACAATCAACAGGAAAATATATAGGAGGAAAATTGGCTTGGCCAGCTCCAGGATATACAAGTATTTCATCACCTTATGGATATAGAATTCATCCAATTCTTAAGAGAAAGAAACTTCATACAGGAGTGGATATAAGAATTCCTAAAGGAAAGAGGATTGTAGCTGCAGGAGATGGAACAGTCATAAAAGCAGGATGGTTAGGTGCTTATGGAAAAGCAGTAATGATTGATCATGGTGGCGGGGTCGTTACTTTATATGGACACAATTCAGGTATTGTTGTAAAGGAAGGGCAAAAGGTGAAAAGAGGTCAAACTATTTCAAAATGTGGTAGTACGGGATGGTCTACTGGACCCCATTTACATTTTGAGGTGAGAAAAAACGGAAAATGTGTAGATCCAATTCCTTGGGTAAAATAAATGAAAGGGAGTCATATACTTTATGTATATGGCTCTTTTATATTATAAAAAAATATTGTAGTTTTTTAACAAAAACATGAATATTCATGATTCTCCTTGAATATAATAACTAACATGTCTAAGCCATAATGGAATAAATAATTGTTGTTTTTTTGGGAAATCATAAATAATAGAACATTCCATATGCATGAGAAATATCTTTAGACATTTTAGAAAAGGAGTGATTACTATTAAAGGAGTAATTATGGCAGGTGGAAAAGGAACGAGATTAAGACCCCTTACTTGTGGGATTCCAAAACCAATGGTTCCTATTTTTAATAAACCTGTAATGGAATATTCAATAGAACTATTGAAAAAATATAATATTGATGATATAGCTGTTACAATGGCATATCTTCCTTCTGTTATAACAGATTATTTTGGAGAAGGGGAGGAATGGAAAGTCAATTTAAATTATTTTATAGAGGATGTACCCCTTGGAACAGGTGGAAGTGTAAAAAATGCAGAAGCATTTTTAGATGATACATTTATTGTCATTAGTGGAGATGCCTTAACAGATATAGATATTAAAAAAGCTATAGAATATCATAAAGAAAAACAATCAAAAGCAACATTGGTTCTAAAAAAAGTTTCTGTACCCTTAGAATATGGTGTAGTCATTACAGATGAGGCGGGGAAAATCATTAGATTCTTAGAAAAGCCAAGCTGGGGAGAAGTATTTAGTGATACAGTAAATACAGGAATATACATATTAGAGCCTGAAGTGCTAGATTATTATAAAAAAGGGGACAAATTCGATTTTAGTAAAGACCTTTTCCCACAATTATTAAGAGATGAAGTGCCTATGTATGGTTATGTGATGGATGATTATTGGAATGATATTGGGGATTTGACTTCTTACATGAAAACACAATTTGACATATTAGAAGGAAAAGTGAAGTTCAAATTAGATTGTAAAGAATTCGAAAAAGGCATTTGGATAGAAGAAGGAGTAAAAATAGGAGAAGCTGTAAAATTATCTCCTCCCCTTTATGTTGGGAAAAATTCTAAAATACATGAGCATGCAGAGATTGATTCCTTTAGTATCATTGGGAATAATTGTGAAATAGGGAAAGAAAGTATTTTAAAAAGAAGTATATTATGGAAAAATATCAAAATAGGAAGCAACACCCATTTAAGTGGAACAACTGTTTGTAGCAATACCCAAATAAAAAATGGAGTAAATATTTATGAACATTCTGCTATAGGAAGCGGAAGTGTTTTGTCTAATGGTGTGATTGTAAAACCAAATATAAAAATTTGGCCAGATAAAAAAATTGAAGAAGATACTATTGTCCATCAAAATCTTGTATGGGGAACAAAACAAACCAAAACTATTTTTGGATATAAGGATATTTCAGGAGATATCAATATAGATATTACTCCAGAATTTGCTTCAAGACTGGGTTCAGCATTTGCTTCAAATTTAGATGGTGATGCTACAGTAGTTGTAAGCAGTGAGCGATCTAATGGGTGTGATATTATAAAAAATTCTTTTATGTCAGGAATTCTTTCAACAGGTGTTGGGGTGATTCATTTAAAAAATGCTTCTATGCCTATGAATCGATTTAGCGTAAGACATTATGCTGCAGATGGCGGAATTCATATTCGTCTAGATCCATATAAGAAGGATCTAGTACATATTGAATTTGTAGATAAAAATGGAGCTAATATAGATAGAAATACAGAAAGAAAAATAGAAAATTTATTTAATAGAGATGATTTTAAAAGATGTAATGTAGAAAATGTAAAAAGCGTCATGCATATTGATAATTTTGCGTCCCTTTACATGCAAAGTAGCATGAAGTATATGAGTGATTTATCTAAGATCAAAAGAAAAAATCCTAAACTATTAATCAGTTCAGAATGTAAAAATGTCTTAAATTTGGCAGAAAGCTTTTTCGAATCCATAGGGTGTCAAGTACAATGTGAATATGGACTACAAAAACATAAAAATTTAAATGAATATATAGATGATCTATCCCTTGAGATCAAGAAAAATAAAGGGAGTATTGGTATGATTCTTAGTAGTAGTGGAGAAAATATTATATTGATAGATGAAAATGGAAGAATTGTGGATAGAGATAAGTATATTCTTTTAGTTGCAAGGATTTTATTAAAGCTTGGTATAGGAAAAGAGATTATTGTTCCCTATACAGCACCAAAAGTTCTTGACCAAATGGCGAAAGCTTTTGAGGCTAAAGTCATAAGAACAAAAACTGCTCCTAGCTATAGAATGAAGGAAATATTAAATGGAGATAATAGTGAAAATATGCATTTACAATATATTTTGAACTATGATGGCATTTTAGCAGCAGGAAAGATCATAGACTTTTTAATTGGTCAAGATTGCACCTTGAGTGAGCTAGTAGATGAACTTCCTAATTTTCATCTAATCAAAAAAGAAATTGCATGCGATTGGCAAGATAAGGGAAGAGTAATCAAAGAGATTATTATTAATCATCGTCATCACAATATGGAGCTTTTTGAAGGGGTAAAAATTCATGATGATAAGGGATGGGCATTGATTTTACCAGATAGTGAAAGAGCAGTATTTAATGTTTATACAGAAGGATTTTCAGAAGAATATGCACAGGAGCTTTCCACTCAATTTAGTCAAAAAGTTGAGAGTATACTAAAAAATAAGTAGAAAAAAATAGATGGAGGGATGCAGGGATATGTTCCTCAAAAAGAGTTATAGAATAGAGAATGATGAAAAAATAGAAATGAAAGATGTTCTGCTGAATAATGATGAGTTAAATGAACATGCTATAGAGATTGCAAAATCCCATGTTATAGCAAAAAAAAGAGGAAACATAGGATTGCTTTTAGCAAGACTCAATCACAATTTTAAAACCATTTCCTCTATTTATGAAGAATTCAATAAAGAAGTAAAAAGAGGAAATGAATTATCTCCTGCTTCTGAATGGCTTCTTGATAATTATTATAAAATAGAGGAACAAGTTCAAGTTATTAGGCAGAATGTTACAAAAGATAAATTCTTAAAACTATATATTTTAGATAATGGATATTTAAAGGGCTATCCAAGGGTTTATGCTATAGCCCTTGAGTTAGTTTCTCATACAGATGGAAGATTAGATGAATCCTTGTTACTTAATTTTATAAAATCTTATCAATCTCATAAGATCCTTACTATTGGGGAAATATGGGCTCTTTCTTTGATGATTCGTCTTGCTCTTGTTGAAAAAATAAGAAACATCAGTGAAAGAATATATGAAAATCAAGAACAATGGAAAAAAGTTGAAAGACTAGAAGTAAAGGACCAAGAGATTCTTTTAGACAATATAAAAAGAGATTTTCAAAATATGGATGTATTAAGTTCTTCTTATATTGAGCATCTTTTGAAGAAGGTTAGAAATACAGGAATTGAATCAGGACATGCAATAGACATCATTGAAAAAAAATTAATGGAATTTGATACCTCTATTGATCAAGTTATAGAGCTTGAGCATAAAGATCAAGCTGCAAGAAAAATATCTATAGGAAATGCCATTATTAGTTTAAATATTGTTTCAAAATTAGACTGGAATGAACTATTTGAGTCTTTATCAAAGGTTGAAGAAATATTACAGATGGACCCCTTAGATATTTATAACGCTATGGACTTTTCATCAAGAAATTATTATCGACACGAGATTGAAAAGATTGCTAAGCTGTGTGGGGTATCTGAAACCCAAGTAGCAAGGAAAGCTATAGAATATGCAAAAAATGCTACTATCAAAGAGAATAAAGATAAAATAAAGCATGTAGGTTATTATATAGTAGATCAAGGAAGAAAAACTTTATTAAAAGAGTTTGATTATAAAAAGTCAAAAATATATTTTCATGATTATCCTATTACGGTATATACGACACCTATTATAGGGATAACAGCATGTATTATTTTATTATTAGGTTATTATGCTTATAACACTTCTAATAATATATTTTTAAGTATATTAGCTGGATGCTTTAGTTTGATTCCTGCTAGTGATATAGCTATAACTATAGTAAATTGGCTAGTTACTTATAAATTTGAACCATCATTCTTACCAAAGCTTGAATATAAGAAAGGTGTCACAGAAGATGCGACGACTATGGTGGTTATTCCTACATTGGTACCTAATGAAAAAGTTTTAGAAGAACTTTTAGAAAAGCTGGAGGTATATTATTTAGGGAATAAGGATGAAAATATCTATTTTTCGGTAGCAGGAGATTTTAAAGATTCAGATACTGAATTTCAGCCTAGTGATGAAAATATTATTAACAAAGCATTAGAAGGAATAAAAGCATTAAATAGTAAATATGTTGATGACGAAGATCGCTTCTTTTACTTTCATAGATACAGACAATTTTGTGAAAAACAACAAAAATGGATGGGCTGGGAAAGAAAAAGAGGTGCTTTAGTAGAATTCAATGAGCTTCTTACAGGAGCAAAGGATACGTCCTATAATGTTATTTCAGGAGATTTGTCTCATATTGCAGGAAAGATCCAATATATTATTACCCTTGATGCAGATACAAATCTTCCTATAGATACGGCAAAAAAACTTATTGGGACTATTTCACATCCTCTTAATAAAGGGGTTTTAAATGAAGAAAAAGGAATTGTAGAGGAGGGCTATGGATTAATTCAACCTCGTATAGGTGTAGATGTAGAAAGTGCAAGTAAATCTACCTTTACAAGGATTTTTGCAGGACAAGGAGGAATAGACCCTTATACCACAGCCACTTCTGATGTTTATCAAGATTTATTTGGAGAAGGAATTTTTACAGGAAAAGGGATCTACAATCTTTCTTTATTCAATGAAATACTAGGTGGGGTTATACCAGATAATACCGTACTTAGTCATGACTTATTAGAAGGAAGCTATGTAAGAGCTGGACTTACTACAGATATTGAATTGATTGATGGTTATCCAGCAAAGTATAATTCTTTTATTATGAGATTACATAGATGGATTAGAGGAGATTGGCAGCTCGTTAGATGGCTAGGAGCTAAACTGAAAAATAGAACAGGAAAGGTGGTCAATAACCCCTTATCAAATCTTTCTAAGTGGAAGGTATTTGACAATTTAAGAAGAAGTCTTACTTCTTTAAGTCTTTTGTTTTTATTGATTTTAGGACTTACGATTTTTCCTGGGAAATCTTTTGTTTGGATAGCTTTTGCTAGTTTTAGTTTATTTTTTCCTTGTTTAATAGAATGCTTCAATTGTATGATGAAAAAATATTATAAAACAGCAAGAGAAAGAACAAATGGAAATTTAATTTATGGGTTTAGAGCTGTTTGTTATCAAACATTATTAAATTTTATATTCTTACCTTATCATGCTTTTATGATGCTAGATGGTATTGCAAGAACTCTTTATCGTGTATATATTTCTAAGGAAAATTTATTAGAATGGGTTACTGCAGCAGATGTAGAGAAAAAACTTAAAAACGATACAATGAGCTTTATAAAGAGAATGAAGATAGCTATCTTTGTAGCGATTTTCCTTATAACCTTAGTATGGGCAGTATCACCCAATAACTTGATATATGCTCTTGCAATAGGTTTCGTATGGGCAATATCGCCTATTATCGCCTATAAGGTAAGCAAAGAAGATATCACTAAAGTTCAATTAGATCATGAAGACACGGTAATATTAAGAAGGTTAGCCAGAAAGACATGGGATTATTATGAAGATTTTGCAGGTGTGATGGATCATTATCTCCCTCCTGATAATTATCAAGAAGATCCACCAAATGGAGTAGCCCATAGAACTTCTCCGACCAATATTGGCTTTTTATTGTTAGCTACTTTATCTGCTAGAGATTTTGGATATATTTCTACTACAGAAATGGTAGAACGTATAGAAAAAACCTTATCGACTATTGAAAAATTAGAAACATGGAAAGGACATTTATATAATTGGTACGATACAAGAACTTTAGAAGTATTAAGACCCTTTTTTATTTCAACAGTAGATAGCGGAAATTTTATTGGATATATGATTACCCTAAAGGAAGGGCTTTTAGAATACTTAAGAAAACCTATCTTAAATAAAGAGGTATTATTAGGAATAAAGGATACCCTAGAACAAACAAATGATGAAGAAAATAAGAATAGGGTAGCATCTTTTATAGAAAAAGAAGTATTCAATCTAGAAGAATGGAAAAGTCTACTCGAAAGCTTTGAAAAGAGCAATAAGATTACCAATTGGAATGAAAAATTTTATGATATGGTAGAAGCTTTTCAAAGAGAAACGAATCTATTTTTTGTAATTGAAAATGTAGAAGATGAAAATTATAAAAAATTGAAACAACAAATGGAAGAGATTGATGGAAAATTATCTTTAATAGAGTTAAACAAACTTTATAAGCATATGCTCAAAGATATCAATAAGATCTTAAAGAAAAATAGTCAAGAAGCGTTGGTTCAATTAAAAAATAAAATATTTATTGCTAATGAACATGTTGAAGAAAAAATAGCACAGATCAACGATCTTGTCAAAAGAATAGAAAAAATAGCACAGGATGCTGATTTTAGAGAATTATATGATGAAAAGCAACATTTGTTTTCTATAGGATACAATGTAAAAGATGAAAATTTGGTGAACTCCTATTATGATTTATTGGGTTCAGAAGCAAGGCTTACTAGTTATGTAGCCATTGCAAGAAAAGAAGTTCCTAAAAAACATTGGGCAAAATTAGGAAGGGCCTTATCTATTATAGATGGTTATAGAGGTTTGGTTTCGTGGACAGGAACTATGTTTGAATATTTTATGCCTCCGCTAGTAATGAAAAATTATCCAAATACATTGATGGATGAAACCTATGGAACCGTTATAAAAGCTCAGAAAAAATATGGAGAAAAGAGAAATGTTCCTTGGGGAACTTCTGAATCTGGATATTATGCCTTTGATATCAATTTGAACTATCAATATAAGGCTTTTGGAGTACCAGACCTAGGACTAAAGAGAGGACTCATTAACGATATGGTCATCTCTCCCTACTCTACTCTTTTGTCATTACCATTTGATGGGAAAGGCGCAATGAAAAATATAAAAAGATTGATTGCTGATGGAGTAGAAGGAAATTATGGTTTTTATGAAGCTATTGATTATACACCAGAGAGATTGCCCTTTGGAAAGAAAAAGGGGGTAATAAAAAGCTTTATGGCCCATCATCAAGGAATGGGACTACTTGCCCTTAATAATTATTTGAATGAAAATATCATGCAAAGGAGATTTCATAGAGATCCTGTAATGAAATCAGCAGAAGTTTTACTTCAAGAAAAAACACCTATAAGAGTACTGATCACAAAACAATATAAAGAAGCAGTAGAGCCTTTGGAAGGACCTAAAAAAGAAGATATTTATGTGGTGAGAAAATATAAAGATTTAGATAGTAGACTTCCTAGATGTCATATTTTATCCAATGGAAGATATTCTGTAATGATTACAGATGGAGGCAGTGGATATAGCAAGAAGGAAAAGCTACAAGTGACTAGATGGAGAGAAGATCATCTTACAGGAAGATATGGAAATTATATTTTCGTGAAAAATTTAAATACAAATAAAGTATATGCATCTGTATTTGATCCTACAAATGTAGAGCCAGATGGCTATGAAGCAAGATTTTCACTAGATAAGGCAGAATTTATGAGAACAGATGACAATATTGATACCCATACAGAAATCGTTGTTTCCTCAGAAGATGATGCAGAAATAAGAAAAGTAACTCTTACAAATCATGGAAATGAACCGGTTGTAATAGAGCTTACTAGCTATTTTGAGACTGTTTTAGCACCTCAAGCAGCTGATCTAGCTCATCCAGCTTTTAGCAATTTGTTTATTAGAACAGAAGCAATTCTTGACTACGATAGTATCATTGCTTCAAGGAGACCAAGACTTGAAGAAAAGAATACAGTATGGATGTGCCATACTATGGCAGTGGCAGGAGAAACTTTTGGAAATTTAGAATATGAGACAAATCGAGGAAATTTCATTGGGAGAGGAAGAAATATTGGCAATTCTTTTGCCTTTACAAATTCTCTTACAAATACTACAGGACCTATTCTTGATCCTATTATGAGCTTGAGAAGGAAAGTAAAGATAGCTCCTGGAAAAACAGCTATTGTGTCTTTTATTACTTCTGTTATGGATAGTAAAGAAGAAGCAATGGCTATGGCAAGAAAATATTATGATTCTTCATCCACAAAAAGAGCCTTTAATCTTGCTTTTACAAGGAGTATGATAGAGACTTCTTACTTAGGTCTTAAGCCTGAGGAGATAGAACTTTATCAAAATATGATTCCACATATTTTATATTTAAGTCCTCATAGAAGAAAATATGAGGAGATTCTTAAGGAAAATAAAAAAGGTCAATCAGGACTTTGGGCGTATGGTATATCAGGAGACATGCCAATCGTTTTAGTAAGTATTAGTCGTGTTGAGGATATAGGGGTTGTTCATGAGGCACTTAAAGCCCATGAATATTGGAAAATGAAGGGGCTTTTCGTAGATTTAATTATATTCAATGAAGATAAAAGTAGTTATTTACAGCCATTACAAGAGCTTTTAAATGAAACTGTATATGCGAAATATGGTCATGATGTGATGAATAAATCAGGTGGCATTTATATAAGAAACGCAAATATTATGCCAAAAGAAGATCATAATCTTCTTTATACGGTAGCGAGAATTGTTTTAAAAGGAGAAAAAGGCTCTATCAAGCATCAAATCAAGATGAATGATATAGACATAGAATTCCCAGATGAAAAACAGTTTAAGAAGGATAAGTGCGTATATAAAAGTCAAGATGAGCCACTTAAGGTCGATTATTTTAATGGATATGGAGGCTTTAGCAAGGATGGAATGGAGTATATTATAAGACTCAAAGATGGTTGCAATACTCCTGCTCCATGGACCAATGTCATAGCCAATAAAAACTTTGGTTTTCATGTTACAGAGAATGGATCTGGATTTACATGGGCTGAAAATAGCCGTGAAAATAAATTAATCCCATGGTCAAACGATCCTATAACAGATCCTAGTAATGAGGTCATCTATTTAAGAGATGAAAATTGTGGGGATTATTGGTCTATTACGCCTCTTCCCATTCGAGAAAAGGAAAGCTATACAATAAGGCATGGTATGGGTTACTCAAGATTTACCCATGATAGCCATGGAATTTTACAAAACCTTACGGTATTTGTGCCAAAGGATGAAGCTATTAAGATTAGCTTAGTTAAACTAAAAAATCATTCAAATGTGAAAAGAAAATTATCTAGTATTTATTTCATGCGACCTGTACTAGGTGTGAGCGATCAGATTACTCAGCAGTATATTGTAACAAAAATGGATCGAAAAAGAGAGCTTTTGATGATCAATAATGGATATAGTGTTGATTTCCCAGGAAGAACTGTAGTTGTAGCTTCTTCCGAAAAGGTAGCATCTTATACAGGAAATCGAGAGGAGTTCGTAGGAAGGAATAAAGATTTAAGCTATCCAAATGCATTAAAAAGAGAAAAGCTTTCAAATGAGGTAGGTGCTGCTTTTGATCCTTGTGCAGCTATTGAAGTTTTAGTTGATTTAGAGCCTAATGAAGAAAAGGAATTTGTGTTCTTAATGGGCTATGGCAAAAACATGGATCAAGCAGAAAAGCTTATTAAGAAATATAAAAAGGTCAATGCTTCTAAGAATGATTTAGATGAAGTGAAAAGTTATTGGAAAGAGCTTTTAGGAACTATTGAAGTAAAAACACCAGATTTATCAATGGATTTACTCATCAATTATTGGCTGATGTATCAGACGATAGCTTGTAGGCTTTGGGCAAGGTCAGCTTTTTATCAATCAGGCGGTGCTTATGGATTTCGAGATCAGCTACAAGATAGTATGAATGCCATGCCGATTATGCCACAAGCTACAAAAAAACAAATCCTTCTTCATTGTGCACATCAATTTATAGAAGGAGATGTACAGCATTGGTGGCATCCAGGAGCTGGAGAAAAAGGAATACGTACTAAGTTTTCTGATGATTTATTATGGCTGCCTCTTGTAACAGCAGAATATGTAAGCTATACAGGAGATGATACGGTATTAAATGAAGAAGTACACTTTTTAGAGGAAGCTCTTTTAGGAGAACATGAAGACGAAAGATATGGTATCCCTAGGATTTCAGATGAGAAAGCTTCTGTTTATGAACATTGTGTAAGAGCTATTGAAATAGGATTAAGACTTGGAGAACATGGTATTCCTCTTATGGGTTCAGGAGATTGGAACGATGGCATGAATACTGTAGGGAATAAAGGAAAAGGAGAGAGTATTTGGCTAGGTTGGTTCTTACATGATATTCTCAATAAATTTTCTAGTATTTGTGAAAAAATGGATGACATAGGGCGTGGAGAAAGATATAAAAAAGCTGCAAAAGATATAGCAAATAATATTGAAGAAAATGCTTGGGATGGTGAATGGTACAGAAGAGCATACTTTGATGATGGAACACCTTTAGGTTCTATAGAAAATACAGAATGTATGATTGACTCTCTTGCTCAATCATGGGCAGTTATTTCAGGTGCTGCAAAGCCTGATCGTGTAAAGACAGCTATGGATTCAGCACAACGCTATTTGATCAAAAAAGAAGAAGGAATGATTCTTCTATTTACACCACCCTTTGATGAGAGTGACTTGCATCCTGGATATATTAAAGGTTATGTACCAGGAGTAAGGGAAAATGGAGGACAATATACTCATGCAGCAACTTGGGTGATTAATGCCTTTGCCATGATGGGAGATGGAGATCGTGCTTGGGAGCTTTACAATATGATCAATCCTATCAATCATACAAGAACTCAGATAGAATGTGCAACCTATAAAGTAGAGCCGTATGTAATCGCAGCAGATGTCTATGCAGTAAGTCCTCATACAGGAAGAGGCGGATGGACTTGGTATACAGGAGCTGCTGGATGGATGTATCGAGTAGGAATTGAATACATTTTAGGATTAAAGAAAAAAGAAGATACGCTGATCATCAATCCTTGTATACCAAAAGAATGGAAAGAATATAAAATCAAGTATAAATATAAAGATACCAATTATCATATCCTTGTAAAAAACTTTAAGAGGGTAAGTGGCAATGTAGATACCATCAAAATAGATGGAAAGAAAAGAGAAGAAAAAAATATTCCATTGGTGAATGATAAGAATGATCATCATGTGGAAGTCATTTTAGGAACAACTCATTAGAGTATCTAATGAGTTGTTTTATTATGTTGTAAATGAAATATAGGATAATAATTATACTAAAATACTGATAAAAATGTAGAAAATTGTAATAAAATGAGATAAAATAGATATAAATATAAAATTTAGAAAAGGGGGAATTTTGTGAAAAAAGGAACTAATTTAAAAATGAGAATAGAAACGAAGTTGAATTTTATGTTTGTATTATTAATTGTTATTCCTATGCTAATTCTTGGGATAAGCTCAGGAATAAAGACAGAAAGTATATTAAAGGAAAATCTAAAACAAAGTACCCTTCAGATTCTAAATGAAACAGAAAAAGTAATTATTGGGAATATGACAGCCCATGAAGAAAGTATTAATACAATGGCTTCTACTTATAATGTAAAAATGGCTGCTGAAAATGAACAAAATGTGAGAGAAATGCTCATAGGATTTGAAGGTTTTGTTAAAAACTTTAAGGAAGTAGATTTTATTTATCTAGGGATGAAGGATGGAGTTATACATATGTACCCAGAAATAGATCTTGATGATGACTATGACCCTAGAAAAAGACCTTGGTATAAAAAAGCCATGGCTGAGAATAAGTTGGTATGGACAGATCCCTATATAGATGCATTTACAGGAAAAATGGTTATAACAGGAGCAAAGCCTGTAACAAATTCTTCAGGAGAAATCATAGGGGTTATAGGTACTGATATATCCCTTGAAACGCTATCAAAGACTATGAATTCTGTGAAAATCGGGGAAAAAGGATATCCTATATTATTTGATAAGAAGTTAAATGTAATGACCCATATAAAAAAGGAACTTGTAGGAAAACCATCTGACAATCAAGATATTGTAAAGGCTATTAAAGAAAAAGAAACAGGATTTGTAGATTATGAAGTGGAAGAAAATGAAAAGACAATAGAAAAGTTTGCTGTATATAAGAAATTAGATAAGTTAGGATGGACTTTATTAGGAACTATGTATTATGATGAAATAGAAGAAGATTCAAAAGGTGTAACCTTTAATGCATTAATAATAGGTGCAGTAGCATGGCTATTAGCTGTTATTATTTCTAGGATATTTTCAAAGACGGTTACTAAAAATATTGGTAATCTTTTAGAGAATATCAATAAAATCAAAGAAGGAGATTTTACTGTAAAATCAGAAATTCAGTCAAGGGATGAGATTAGTAAGCTAGGAGAAGGTTTTAATATAATGGTCAATCAAGTTGGAAAACTAGTAAAAGACATAAAAGTAGTATCAGATGAAATAGGATATGCATCACAAAATTTAGCTTCTGTTTCAGAGGAAAACAGTGCTATGGCTGATGAAATTTCAAAAGCATCTAATGAAATAGCTAAAGGTGCGTTAGCGCAAGCAAATGAAGCGAAAAAAGGAACTACATTAACTTCTAATCTAGCTAATAAGTTTATAGAGCTAAATGAAAAAAATAATGATATGCAAAGATTAGCGAATGAGACTATAGATGCTAACTTAGATGGTGTGAAAGCTATAGAAGATCTTAGAACTAAAACTGGCTCAAACAATCAAGCAACTAAAAAAATAGAACAAGCTATTATAAATCTTGATGAAAAAACGAAAGATATAGGAAATATATTAGAAACCATTACATCTATAGCAGAGCAGACAAATTTATTAGCATTAAATGCATCTATAGAAGCAGCCCGCGCTGGAGAACTGGGAAAGGGTTTTGCAGTAGTTGCTGATGAAATAAGAAAACTAGCAGAGGGTTCTCAAAATGCTGCTAGTGAAATAAGAGATATTATCATAAATATACAAGAGGACAGTAATCATACTGTTGAGATTATGAAGGAAGTAAAGGTAAGAACGAATGAGCAAAATGAATCAGTAGATGATGTAAATAATTCTTTTATCAAAATATCTAAATCTATAGATAATATAAGTGAAATTATTCATATTATGACTGATTTTATTAATAATATGAATCATGACAAGGATTCTTTAGTAAAGGCTATAGAAAGTATCTTTGCTGTATCAGAGGAAACAGCTGCATCTTCTGAGCAAGTGAATGCATCTATAGATCAGCAAGTAACTTCTATTAATGAAGTAGCGCAAGAAGCGGACAAGCTAAATGAATTAACCATGAAGCTAAATGAAGATATAAATAAATTCAAAGTAGAGTAAGGAACGGAATTGATTTCACGAGCAACCTGCTAAAAGATTAGTGGGTTGCTTTATGAATTCCAATTAATAATAGGTTATATAAAGATTCTCCCATAGAAAAGTAAGCCAATCCATAAAATCCCTAAAACAATCAACACTACGCCATAGGTTGGAAAATATTTTTTATTTATCCTACTTAATTTAGGTTTCATTTGGATCAATAGCTTTTTATGCATATGGATTTCTCTTAATTCACTTAAATCTATTCTAGTACAACCATAGTCGCTATCTAAATCAATTCTTCTATTATTATATTGAGGGATAATGATAGCATTTTCTTTAAGGATATAATTAATATGAGATTCCTCTAAAGATTCAATGATCAATGGTGTAATGTCTATATTATGGGTATTATAGATGGTATACTTTCCTTTTAAAAATAGAAATGAAATAATTGCAAGAAGGAAAGGCGCAATGATTATAAAATATAGATCATGATAATGTATAGGATGGTTTCCTTTGATCGTTGATAAGGAAAGGGATATAAAGAAGATAAGAAATTGTTCAAATACAGAATGAACCATGATTTTTTTGCCTTTGATAATTATTATTCCTACAAGGATAGGGATGAGACTAAAAATGAAAAAGATAATATAAGGCATTGCTTTTTTCTCCAATCTATTTAGGATAAGATACAATTGTGTTCTTAAAGTATAGAAGCGAGGTAAAGACATAATTAGTTTACACGAAAATGGAATATATTTCAATTTGATTAAAATAATAGGAAATTGATTTTGGTAAAAATTGAATAAGGTCATAACAGTTGTTTTGAGATACAATGAAAGGGTATATGTATATATGCAGAAGACTAATGATAAGGAGAGAAAAGGTGAGAGCTTATAAAATTGGAGAATATGAAAAATTTGATGAAATAGATATAGAGAATATACAAAAAAACTTAATTAAGTGGTATGAAAAAAATCATCGCAAGCTTCCTTGGAGAGAAACAAAAAATCCTTATTATATATGGATTTCAGAAGTGATGCTTCAACAAACAAGGGTAGATACGGTGATTCCTTATTTTTTAAGGTTTATAAATCGATTTCCCAATATTGAAAGTTTAGCAAATGCAGATGAAGAAGAAGTTTTAAAAATGTGGGAAGGGCTAGGCTATTATTCAAGGGCAAGAAATCTTCATCGTGGGGCAAAAGTAATAGTGAAAGATTATGATGGGGAAATGCCAGATACCTTAAAGGAAATCAAAAAAATTCCAGGGATTGGTCCTTATACGGCAGGGGCTATTTTGAGTATTGCTTACAAAGAAGCGGTACCAGCAGTAGATGGAAATGTCATGAGAGTTTTTTCAAGATTATTTTATATAAAAGAAGATATAGGAGAAAATAATACTAAAAAAGAAATGGAAAAAATAGGGAATGTGGTGGTGAGTAAGGAGAATCCATCCTTTTTTAATCAAGGGCTTATGGAGTTAGGAGCTCTTATTTGTACGCCTACATCCCCAAAATGTGTGGCTTGTCCTTTATTTATGGAGTGCACTGCACGAAAACTGATGGTACAGGAAACACTACCCATCAAGAGAAAGAAGATAAAGGTAAAGTCTGTAGAAATGGAGCTTGCAGTTGTAAGGAAAGATGAAAAAATATTGATTATGAAAAGACCTACAGAAGGGTTATTAGCTAACCTTTGGGCGCTTCCAAGTATAGAGAGGGAAAAGAATATGGAAGAAGGGAAAAGTATTCGATTAGAGCTAGAAGAAAATTATGGGATAAATATAAAAAATAAAAAATATTTATTTGAAAAGCAGCATATATTCACTCACCGAAAATGGAAGATGAAAGTTTATAGCTTCGAGCTTACAAAGGAAGAAAAGATAGATGATCCAGAAATCAAATGGATTTCTTTACAAGAAATTAAAAAATATGCTTTTCCAACAGCTTTTATGAAGATATTAAAAAATATAAAGTGAATAGGGAATCTATTTTGATTTGTTTTCGGATTATGTATACAGTTTTTCCATTAAATTGTATAATATAAGTGTGAAAAATGTAGAATAATTAGTTGTCATCATGGAAAGAAGGTTTAACATATGGAAAAAACAATTATAGAAAATAAATTTGAATTATCGATACTTCGTGCAATAGGAATTTTAATAGTATATACCATCATTCTTGCAGGGATTGTAAATATTCCTTTTTATTTGATAGAAGAAATGGATTATTTTCAAAAATCTCAAATAACAGGTGGTTTGATGAATGTGTTCGGAGAAGGTGCATCGAATAGTATCATCGTTTTACTCATTTTAAGAAAGGTGAGAAAGAAAAGCAATACGGATTTTCGTTTGAAGTATATAGGAAAATGGAATTTAAAAATACTATTTGCTATTATATCTTTAATGGTTGGATATGTTTTGTGGTATCAAAATTCAATAGGCATAATAGCAGAAAAAATTCCATTGCCAGAGGGGATAGAGGAGGCGTTTGAAAATTTATTGATAAACCCTTACTCAGCAGTGATCTCTATTACTATCATAGCACCTATTTTTGAAGAAATAGTTATGAGAGGAATTATGCTTGAAGGATTTTTAAATAAGTATAAACCTCACAATGCCATTATTTTTTCGGCATTACTTTTTGGTATGTGGCATTTAAATATTCCTCAGTTCATCAATGCAACCCTTATTGGATTGATTTTAGGAATAATCTATTATAAGACAAATTCATTAATCTTATGCATTGTGGCACATATGACCAATAATATAATGGCTATTTTTGTTGATTTTTCAAATGCTTCATCCCATATGCTATTATTTCTTATAGGAAGCACTTTGTTTATCATTTCAGGAATAATGATTAGTAAATTTTTTAAGGAATTGTTTGAGGGAAGAAATATATCTATAGAAGGAAATATATATTAAAAATATAGAATATTTAATTGGGGGGATTTATGATGAAAGTACTTATTAGTACGGAAAAATTAAATATTTGTTTAGCAAAAGAGGAAGATATTCCTATCATCATGGAAATAGAGAATGATGAAGAAAATAAAAGCTTTATTTGGCAAGGTACCTATGAAGAGCATTTAGATGAAATCAATAGTGATACAGCTTTACTACTTATATTTAGAGAAAAAAAGGAAGATAACATAGTAGGCTATGCATTAGCTAGGATTAATTTTAAGGTAGATGTTTTTGAACTGCGCCGTATTGCCATTTCAGAAAAGAAATGTGGATATGGGAAAGAATCTCTTTTAGGAATTATGAAATATAGCTTTGAAAAGCTGAATACAAATAGATTTTGGTTAGATGTATATCCTCATAATCATGTTGGGATTCATCTATATAAAAGCAGTGGTATGCATCTAGATGGAATAATGCGTCAATCTTATAAAGATGAGAGAGGATATTTAGATCAAATGATTTTTTCTATATTAAAAGAAGAGTATTTTGCCAAGTAAAAATTATGAATAGATATATGTGTTTTAAATAGCATCAAAAATAAATAAATGCAAAATAAACGTAAATTAATCATTTATGCTAGTTTAACAGGACCTATTGTTCAATTTTTTATGCCAAGGACAAAAAGGGTGATAGACCGTGTAATGGGTGTATGTGTGGAAGTAGAATAAAAACAATGATATAAACAGAACATAAAAAACAGGAATAATTATCCTGTTTTTTATAGTTTAAATAGAAAAATGTCAAAAATGATTTGTAAAGATCTCACTGGGTATTATGTAAAAATAGAATAATATTACTGTAGTGGAATTTATCATATATATTTTATAAATTTACATAAAAAGAAGAAGATAAATTTGAAAGGTAAATGTCGAGAAATGTCGAATGAATAAGGGAAGCGAAATTTTTTATACTTATGGTCTTATACAATAAATTATTTAGTACATCAATAAAGGGAGGTATAGCAGATGAAACTAAAAAAAGCAAAATGGAAAATTGGCAATAAGATTTTAGTAAGTCTAATAGGTATGAGTTTAATACTTACAATTATTTTAATGGGTATTTCTAATTACATGATTCATAAGATTGAAGATCAAGCCATTCAAAATTTAGATACCATGCTGCGAGAAGACTTTGATAGATTAGTAAAATCAGAAGTCGAAACAGTAGTAACTATGCTTGAAAAAATATATGAACAAGTACAAAAGGGAGAAATTACATTAGAAGAAGGAAAAAAACTAGGAAGAAATTTGGTAAGGGGATTAAGATATGGAGAGAATAAAGGAGGATATTTTTGGGTAGATACATCTGATGGAACGAATGTGGTCATGCTTGGAAAAGAAGATATAGAGGGAAAAAATAGAATGAATCTACAAGATACAAAGGGAAACTATATCATTCAAGAAATGATTGCAAATGCTAAAAAATCTGGGGGAGGCTATACAGATTATTGGTATCCAAGAGCAGGAGAAACAGAACCATCTCCTAAAAGGTCTTATAGCTTGCACTTTAAACCCTTTGATTGGATTATTGGTACAGGGGCGTATATAGATGATATTGATAAAATTGTTGCTGAACAACAAGGAATTATAGAAGAATATGATAAGAAAAGTAATTTTATGATTATCATTTTAAGTGGAATTTGTTTGATTATTATGGGAGTATTTGCAGTATATATGGGGAAAAAAATATCAAATCCTATTATAAAATTAACTGATTTAATTGATAAAACGGCTAATTTTGATCTAGAATATGATAGCTCCTTTGAAGAATTACTCAAAAACAAAGATGAAACGGGAATTATGTCAAAACAAGTATTTCACATGAGAGAAGCATTAAGAACAATTGTTGAAAGTATTAAGCTACAATCGAATACATTATTAAAGAATTCACAAAATCTTTCGGAGAATACAGATCAAACTGCATCATCTATTGATGAAGTGGCAAAGGCTATAGAAGAATTAGCAGATGGAGCAACAAATCAAGCATCAGATGCTAGTGAAAGCACAGTAAAACTAGAAGAACTTAATGAAAAAATCAATGAAGTGATAGAAAATGTAAATAGGATTAATCAATATACGGATGAAACAAATAAAATAAATAATGAATCCTTAGTGACAATGAAAGATCTACAAGAGAATTTTCAAGCAAATAATGAAATGTCTATAGAGATTAGCAACAATGTGAATAGCCTTTCAGAAAAATCTAGTTCAATAGGAGAAATCGTTGGAGTAATTCGGTCTATTGCAGAACAAACAAATTTATTGGCATTAAACGCAGCTATTGAAGCAGCAAGAGCAGGAGATGCAGGGAAAGGCTTTGCTGTTGTTGCAGAGGAAGTTAGAAAATTAGCAGAGCAAACAGCTGATTCTACAAAGCAAATTGAAGAAATGACAACAGAAATACAAAAGGAAATAGAAAAAGTAAATCATACAATGGGCCAAAGTAGGGGAATCGTAGAAAAATCAGATCAGGCAGTGATCAAAGTAGAAAAGGTTTTTAGAGAAACAACAAATGCTATTCATAAAATTACAGAGCAAATAGAAAGATTAATAGAAAATATAGATGTTGTGAGCAAGAGAAAAGAAGAAGTTACCTTCTCTATACAAAATATTGCCGCCGTAACACAACAATCATCAGCATCTACAGAAGAGGTTTCTGCATCAGTAGAAGAACAAACAGCAACCATAGCAGAAATTGCAGAGATGGCACAAAAACTAAAGGATATTGCTAATCATCTAGGAGATGAAATTAGCGTTTTTAAAATATAGATAGAATATTTTTTTTCTGTGAACGATTAAAAATAGGACTCTAGAATAGGGGATGACTTATTCTAGAGTTTTTTTTGTTATATCAGGCAATAAAATTTCATAGTGATTTAAATTATAAAAATGTATGTAAACCTTGAAAATACATGGACAGAGTAGATTTGTATAAGAAAAATAAAAAAAGGGAAAATTAGTATGAAAAAATTGATAAAGGCATTGAAAATACAATGAAGTTGGTGTATACTTACATCGAAGAGTGGCTATTTTTCAGTGGTAGAACCGAAACATTAGATGTATTGAAATGATACAGGAAGTGGAGTAAAAGGAAAACATGTAGAGTAGAACCGAAACATTAGATGTATTGAAATGATAGCAAAGGCAAATCTTGCTGAACAACTCCATCGTAGAACCGAAACATTAGATGTATTGAAATTTAACAGATACACCATCCGATTACACAGGAATGAAAAAGTAGAACCGAAACATTAGATGTATTGAAATATTAACACTAACATTTAAAGCAGATGCAACAATAAGGTAGAACCGAAACATTAGATGTATTGAAATTCTCTTAAAGTATAAATTCCAGCACCATCTACAAGTAGAACCGAAACATTAGATGTATTGAAATAAGTTTTACTATTAATAGACAATTGTTCCTTGCGTGTAGAACCGAAACATTAGATGTATTGAAATTAGAACATAATTTTGCTAGAGATTTTCTAAATATAGGTAGAACCGAAACATTAGATGTATTGAAATTATCGAAGAAGCTTTGATGTGGATGAACAGACGAGTGTAGAACCGAAACATTAGATGTATTGAAATCCTGATAAATTAACTCCTACGGAAAAAATACAAGCGTAGAACCGAAACATTAGATGTATTGAAATATAGAACAATAAATTACGACAGCTGTGTAAAATAAATGTAGAACCGAAACATTAGATGTATTGAAATTAAATATTTAATTCAAAGCAATGAAAAAGACTTGAAGTAGAACCGAAACATTAGATGTATTGAAATATATGAATTTGATGCACAAGGTAATTTAAAAAGTTAGTAGAACCGAAACATTAGATGTATTGAAATGAAGGTAGGAACGCAACACATATTTTATTTAAATTTGTAGAACCGAAACATTAGATGTATTGAAATAATGAAAACGACGTTGTACTTGATTGTTTTGCAGGTAGAACCGAAACATTAGATGTATTGAAATAGGAAATGCACTTGTTAAAGGCGAAAAGATTATATTGTAGAACCGAAACATTAGATGTATTGAAATATGGATTAAAATGGGCGAGAATCCTAAGGATATGGATGTAGAACCGAAACATTAGATGTATTGAAATTTATTTTCATTCTTTACATTCTTGTTAGTTGTTACCTCGTAGAACCGAAACATTAGATGTATTGAAATATGAAAATATATGCCGATAACGCAAGACCTGAAGCTAGTAGAACCGAAACATTAGATGTATTGAAATATTTTTAAACATTAAAATTAAATTTAACATCTTCTCCAGTAGAACCGAAACATTAGATGTATTGAAATAAAACAGAAGATAGAAAAATATTTTTTAAATTTAGAGTAGAACCGAAACATTAGATGTATTGAAATACGATATTGGCATCAGCGAATATAGATCCTAGAGATGTAGAACCGAAACATTAGATGTATTGAAATGATTAGGCGAAAAGAAACAACTTGAAATTGAAGGGCGTAGAACCGAAACATTAGATGTATTGAAATGAAGTAATTGTAAAAGATAACGAAGGGGTTATCGTAAGTAGAACCGAAACATTAGATGTATTGAAATGCAGAAGAAATCGAAAAAATTAAAGAAAATTTTTCAGTAGAACCGAAACATTAGATGTATTGAAATTAAAATCTCTCCTTTGTTAATTTTCTCCACTCTGCAGTAGAACCGAAACATTAGATGTATTGAAATTTTTCATAATCGCGATATTTTAATTCGACTTTAGATGTAGAACCGAAACATTAGATGTATTGAAATAAGAAAGCGCATGATTTTAATGATGATCTTTATAGGGTAGAACCGAAACATTAGATGTATTGAAATTGAGAATGATAAGCTAAGTAACTTAAATTTAAGTGTGTAGAACCGAAACATTAGATGTATTGAAATTAGGAAACTCAGAAAATAGAGTCATACAAGCCTTAGGTAGAACCGAAACATTAGATGTATTGAAATAAACAACTAATATAACTAAAAGTAATGTATTACTAGGTAGAACCGAAACATTAGATGTATTGAAATATAAGATTCAATTCTCGCCAACGAGGAATAAAAAAGTAGAACCGAAACATTAGATGTATTGAAATACTTTTCAAAATCCTGTATTAAACAGGTTGCCAAGGGTAGAACCGAAACATTAGATGTATTGAAATTTGCAAACATTATTATAGCAACGCATATCCACTAATGTAGAACCGAAACATTAGATGTATTGAAATATTATCAATGTTCGAGCCACAGTTATAGTGAAGAAGTAGAACCGAAACATTAGATGTATTGAAATACTTCAATTCCTGTTTTAAATCTATTTATTTTTCCAAGTAGAACCGAAACATTAGATGTATTGAAATAATTTATATTCTATTTTTGCATCGTTTCTCTGTGGAGTAGAACCGAAACATTAGATGTATTGAAATTAAATTTGACGAAATAAAAAGAGAAAGTATTCCTGGGTAGAACCGAAACATTAGATGTATTGAAATTTTTTAGTAGGTGGTGGAGCACAAAACGTGCTTTATGTAGAACCGAAACATTAGATGTATTGAAATAGTAAAAGCTTACCTTCTATCAACATTCCTTTTTTGTAGAACCGAAACATTAGATGTATTGAAATGCGTTACCACTATCTATTTGACCTATAGGCATTGGGTAGAACCGAAACATTAGATGTATTGAAATACCTGTGTATGAAGAATGGTTAGCTGAAGCTATAGCTAGTAGAACCGAAACATTAGATGTATTGAAATTTAAATATAGGATCTAATTTAGCACTTAAACCTTTAAGTAGAACCGAAACATTAGATGTATTGAAATTCTTCATTTTCAGCTTTTTTTACAAGTTCTTCTGCGTAGAACCGAAACATTAGATGTATTGAAATTATTGTTCAGGCACCATTTGTCCAAAAGGATTATCTGTAGAACCGAAACATTAGATGTATTGAAATCTAAAAGGAGGAAGATTAAACTTGAAATTCTTTTTAGTAGAACCGAAACATTAGATGTATTGAAATTATTTTGTGAACTTCTTGTGTACTTTTAGTTTAACGGTAGAACCGAAACATTAGATGTATTGAAATTCTAATGCACCATTGCTATTTTTTATGCTTTCTTGGCGTAGAACCGAAACATTAGATGTATTGAAATTTATGTAATTCTAATGTTTCTGCAATTTGCTTGTGCGTAGAACCGAAACATTAGATGTATTGAAATAGATGTTAAAACATTACCTGAACCAGAGAATAGGTTGTAGAACCGAAACATTAGATGTATTGAAATCCAATCTTGTCATAGATGTAAATGATGGTGATTTAATGTAGAACCGAAACATTAGATGTATTGAAATTTTCTTTTATCATTATCACTACCAGGTGCTATTGATAGTAGAACCGAAACATTAGATGTATTGAAATTTGTCAACGATAGCTTTTAATGATTCGGCTGTTAGGTAGAACCGAAACATTAGATGTATTGAAATGAATATCCTACCTTCTGTGAAGCTTCAGCAAAAGAAGTAGAACCGAAACATTAGATGTATTGAAATTTGGCAGAAAAAAGAACAAAGACATTCTGGAATAAAAGTAGAACCGAAACATTAGATGTATTGAAA
Source organism: Marinisporobacter sp. (assembly GCA_025210525.1). GTDB lineage: Bacteria > Bacillota > Clostridia > Peptostreptococcales > Thermotaleaceae > Crassaminicella. The sequence goes on along the minus strand of JAOARP010000031.1, from coordinate 26,700 downwards.
TATCTAGCTTGTCTGTGTGTACCTACAAGTCCTCTGTGTAGAACCGAAACATTAGATGTATTGAAATGCGTTTTTGAAAGCATTATCTGTATAAGCAAAACTTGTAGAACCGAAACATTAGATGTATTGAAATATTTTTCATAGTAGATATCATTTCTTCTCTTACTTCTGTAGAACCGAAACATTAGATGTATTGAAATGTCAATGGCCTTTTATCTTCAGATGAAATAAATTCGTAGAACCGAAACATTAGATGTATTGAAATCGAGGATGTGTAAGAAATTGCAAATTCTGTGTAGTGTAGAACCGAAACATTAGATGTATTGAAATCTAATTGCAGGCATACCTGTCTGAACTGTATATATGTAGAACCGAAACATTAGATGTATTGAAATAGTAAAAGCTTACCTTCTATCAACATTCCTTTTTTGTAGAACCGAAACATTAGATGTATTGAAATTGATCTCCACTGACAGCATCTTCACTAATAAACACACGTAGAACCGAAACATTAGATGTATTGAAATACGATAAATCCTGGCATTTCTTTTAATTTTTGTGCGTAGAACCGAAACATTAGATGTATTGAAATCAAATACTGCTGACTAAAGGTGAATGGCTAGGTGAAAGTAGAACCGAAACATTAGATGTATTGAAATGATGGTGCAGATGAAAGACTATGCCATACCGCATTTGTAGAACCGAAACATTAGATGTATTGAAATTCATAAAATAAGAATAAATACATTAGAAGGAGAAATGTAGAACCGAAACATTAGATGTATTGAAATTCAATTACACCACCCTTTTATGGTATAATCTATAAGGTAGAACCGAAACATTAGATGTATTGAAATATCTTTTTTAATAATTCTTTTAGTTCCTTTTCTTTTGTAGAACCGAAACATTAGATGTATTGAAATCTTCCATGCAATTCATACATCCATTTTCCATCTTTGTAGAACCGAAACATTAGATGTATTGAAATACTTTAACCTCTAATGATCCGTCAGCATTCTGCCCTGTAGAACCGAAACATTAGATGTATTGAAATTGTGCTGCAAGTATTAAACAAACCTAATCCTCTATAGTAGAACCGAAACATTAGATGTATTGAAATTTAGACACCAATGTCGAGAATTGTGAATTTAAAAAAGTAGAACCGAAACATTAGATGTATTGAAATTTAGTATGATGTGCATAATCCCATCTTCCTAATTCAGTAGAACCGAAACATTAGATGTATTGAAATACTTTTAATATTTCAAGATCAAAAATTTCATCCTCTGTAGAACCGAAACATTAGATGTATTGAAATGACAGCAAAGAAAACATATTTTCATTTTCATTCGAAGTAGAACCGAAACATTAGATGTATTGAAATCCGGCAGATAGACAAAGCTTGTTTGTTCTCTTATTGGGTAGAACCGAAACATTAGATGTATTGAAATTATATTGATAAGATAGAAAAAAAAGTAATTAATGGTGTAGAACCGAAACATTAGATGTATTGAAATACCTTATTTTCAATTTGCTTTGTTTCTTCTTTAGCAAGTAGAACCGAAACATTGGATGTATTGAAATACATGATAGTTATAATTAAGAGTATATATTATATCGGTAGAACCGAAACATTGGATGTATTGAAATATAAAAAGCTCAACTCCATTATATGTATAAAAAATTGTAGAACCGAAACATTGGATGTATTGAAATCAAAAAATATGCATATGAAGATATATCCATCTTATCGTAGAACCGAAACATTGGATGTATTGAAATTGATAATAATTGCAATAAAAAAGATAGGTTTTAACCGTAGAACCGAAACATTGGATGTATTGAAATTGTTCTGTAAATTCCATTTCGGAATTATTAACCATAAGTAGAACCGAAACATTGGATGTATTGAAATACATCTGCTAGAGATGGTAAAGGCTGATTTACAACTGTAGAACCGAAACATTGGATGTATTGAAATATTTTTATGAACCTGGAATAACTAATTTAACACAATGTAGAACCGAAACATTGGGATGTATTGAAATTAAAATCTAGATTCATTTTCTTTTGATTTCTCTAATGTAGAACCGAAACATTGGATGTATTGAAATTTTTAAATGACGTTATTATACCAAACTCTCTAAAGTAGAACCGAAACATTGGATGTATTGAAATACCAATGGATAAATCTTATTTTTTTCACCTTTGCCTGTAGAACCGAAACATTGGATGTATTGAAATATGGTTATAAGCCTTCCCATCTTTGTCGATTTGTTGTAGAACCGAAACATTGGATGTATTGAAATTCTTGTTCGCATTCTTTAAATTCTACTCCTTCCTTGTAGAACCGAAACATTGGATGTATTGAAATACAGAAAAGAATATTATTAGGAGGTTCGTTTATGATAGTAGAACCGAAACATTGGATGTATTGAAATAACCTAAATAATATATGCGTTACATTTCTGCCTTTCGTAGAACCGAAACATTGGATGTATTGAAATTAGCTTTGCCAACACCTTTATCTTGTGTATCGACTCGTAGAACCGAAACATTGGATGTATTGAAATAGGATATTCAACGGAATTGTAATGGTACTTAAAGGAGTAGAACCGAAACATTGGATGTATTGAAATGTTAAAAAAGAATATAAAGAAATAATCAGAAAAAAAGTAGAACCGAAACATTGGATGTATTGAAATATAACATTGTAGCACATTAATTGGTACCATGCAAGTAGTAGAACCGAAACATTGGATGTATTGAAATTTATTTCAGTAGGTTTGTTTCTTGCAATGTACAATTTGTAGAACCGAAACATTGGATGTATTGAAATAGAAATGGGGAGAAGTACAAGTAAAAGTGCAACAGAGTAGAACCGAAACATTGGATGTATTGAAATGTATTTGTACCTGTATTGTTTGTAGTATCTGGATCGGTAGAACCGAAACATTGGATGTATTGAAATTAAAGTGATTTAGTTGTAAAATATAATCCAGATAAGTAGAACCGAAACATTGGATGTATTGAAATTATTTTTCTGTATTAGTTTCTTTATAAGCTCTTAAAGTAGAACCGAAACATTGGATGTATTGAAATTCGTTTGTGTAGTGAATAACTATATGTAATACATCATGTAGAACCGAAACATTGGATGTATTGAAATATTCTTATTTCACATTGTTCTAAATTCAATTTTAATGTAGAACCGAAACATTGGATGTATTGAAATTACAATGCTATTGTGAGGGTTGCTGTAGACCAAGATAGTAGAACCGAAACATTGGATGTATTGAAATAGGGCTAACATCTGCTTTTTATTTTAGAGAAATTGGGTAGAACCGAAACATTGGATGTATTGAAATCGCTTTAAGTTTTTAAGAGCTTCTATGAATTTATCTGTAGAACCGAAACATTGGATGTATTGAAATTAATCCCTTTCTTTATCTTCTGTTAAAGTATGATAGGTAGAACCGAAACATTGGATGTATTGAAATTAAGCATTCCTCTTTACAATAATATCTGTTAATGATGTAGAACCGAAACATTGGATGTATTGAAATGAAGAAACTATATTAAATAGGAATGGATCATATAAGGTAGAACCGAAACATTAGATGTACTGAAATCTGTTGATTTATACTTAAAACTGACCCCCAGTTAACACTGAAAATTGACCCCCTAGAAACAATAATATATTCTTTTCACATGGGAAAAAAGTAAATTTTTACATGTGAGGAGAGGCTAGAGGTGAAAGATGTGCATGATTGGACAACGGTCCATAGATTATATAAACAAGGAACTCCCATAAAGAAAATTGCAAGAGACCTTGGAATTTCTAAAAATACAGTAAAAAAATTGATAAAGCTTGATAAGGAGCCTAAATATTCAAGAGAATACTATGCTACAAAGATAGACCCATATAAAGATAACATAAAAGAGTGGTATCTAAATCCTAAATATGATTTCAATGGTACACGGATATTCAGAGAACTCAAGAAAATAGGATATAGTCATAGCATAAATCCGATATATAGATATCTTAGAACCTTAAAAGAAGATAAGATGAATGTTCCTAAGAAAGCAACTGTTAGAATTGAAACTCCGATAGGAGATCAGGCACAGTTTGATTGGTCACCATACAAAGTTGAAATTGCTAATGAATGGAAAGAAGTATATTGCTTTACTATGATTTTAGCAGCATGTCGAAAAAAAGCTATAGTCTTTTCACTAAAATCTGATGCAGAAGCAATCTATGAGGCAATACAAGAATTATATGATGATTTAGGAGGTGTAACACAAGAACTTCTGATAGATAATCCGAAAGCATTAGTTTTGAAAAATGAACCTGACCAGGAACCCGTATTTAATGTAAATGCCTTAAGATTAGCTATGCATTTAGGTACAGAATTAAATGCCTGCCAGCCCTATCGGGCAAGAACAAAAGGTAAAATAGAAAAACCATATCAGTATATTGAAGAACAATTTATCAAAGGAAGTAGTTTTGAGTCTATGGAATCATTAAATAAAGCTGGGAAAGCTTTTATCAATGAATGGAATGATCAAGTCCACGGAACAACCAAAAGAATACCTAATGAAATGTTTAAAGAAGAAAAAAATTTACTATTGACATTACAAAACGAAAGATTTATCCATACCGTTTTAAAAGACCGCAAGGTCAGCTTAGATGCCCTTGTATCTGTAAATGGGAATAAATATAGTGTCCCAGTAAAATATGTAGATAAAATTGTAAAGATTAGAATTGTATATGGCTACAAGCTAGAAATTTATAATACTGCAATGGAAATGATTACAACCTATGAATTGATCAATGAGAAAGGGAAATTTTTTACAAAGGATGAGCATTATGCTCCTATCAAACAACCTGTTCCTAAGTCTATTCCAGAAGTCAAGAGACAATTCGAATCCATATTTAAGTTTGGAGAAAGTTACTTCGTAGAAGCAACAAAAGTTTTGCAACAACCAAGCTACCATGCCAGAGAAATATTAAAATTAAAGGATATGTATCATACCGAAAATCTGGACAAGATATTAAATTATTGTATTAAAGAACAGAAATTTAAGATCAATGAAATAAAGGAAATTATACGAGAGAAATATTTAGAAATTGTACTAGGGCGTAGCCACAAGGAAAACACAAAAGATATAGGTACCTTGATAGAATGTATTGATGAAATAGCAACAACAGATGCTCTTATCCGAGATACATCATATTATGAGGGGGGTCAAATTTGAATGAAAAAACACGAATTAACACAGACATGTATATAGATAAGATGCTTAAAAACTTCAGATTACTAGATATTCAAAAGCATTATCAAGATCAAATACAACTAGCCATAGAAAAAGACTTAAGCTATAGAGATTTTTTAGTAAATTTGCTACGTATTGAAGAAGCCGGAAAAAAAGAAAGGTTGAAAGAGAGAAATATCAAAGCAGCTCATTTTGAAAATATAAAGACTTTAGAAAACTTTGATTTTAACTTTCATAAGAACTTGAATAAACAAAAAATAAAAGACCTAGCTACGTTATCTTTTCTAGAAAAGAAAGAAAATATTATATTTATAGGGCCGCCAGGCGTAGGAAAAAGTCATATAGCTACTTCTATTGGCATAAAGGCATGTGAAATAGGAAAAAAAGTTCTCTATGTAACAGCTTCAGAATTGATAGATGAACTGTTTGAAGCTTATAAAAATGGAACGTTTAAGATTAAATTCAAAAAATTATCCAAAATTGATTTATTGATCATAGACGAGCTTGGATACTTTAAAATGGACAAAGAAAAGGAGAGCATATTTTTTCAACTTATCCGCCACAGATACGAAAAAAGCTCCCTTATAATAACTACTAATCTACCACTTGGTAAATGGGATGAGATATTCACAAGCAAACTAGCAGCTACCGCTGTTTTAGATCGCCTTGTACATCATTCCCATATAATTAGTATAACAGGAGACAGTTATCGAGTAAAGGGGGTTAAGACATGCGAAAAAATTGTAAATTAATAGAAGTAGATTTTGATAAACTCATTCATATATTCAATACAGATGGAAAAAAGGCAGCTGTAGCTTATGTAGAATCTACCTACGGTGTTGCTTATGCTCAAATACAAAGAAGAATATCTAAAGAAACAAACTATGTTTTTAACAGAAATAGCAGGAAATATGAGGAAGAAAAAAAGAATAAAAATCCTTTTATGACGATGGCTGAACTTTGCCAAGACCAAACTACTCTAGATGAGAAAATCGCAGTTGAGAAGGCTACTGAAATCCCTCAAAAGGATAATCGATTTGAAAATATCATTCTTGATTTAATGAAAGATAGAATGTTAGAAATGAATAAGTATATTTATCTCGAACAGAGTAGCAAACAAATCATAATAAACCTTAAGCTATTAAAAGATCATGGCTATGAAGTGATGATTAATTGAAACAAAAATCCCATTTTTGATAGGCCTTATAAGGGGTCAATTTTAAATGTGAATTTTACAAAAAAGGGGTCAAATTTACTTGACAATCTACAAAATCTGGATAAATATAATTTTGTAGAAGGAAATTAGTATTTAGAGTTAAAACATTGGGCTTTTTTCACCTTATGAGAAATAGGGGGAAGAAAGCTTATATTTTTTTGTAAAAAAAATTCATTAGGGGCAATATATGCACTGTTTGATTTTTGAAATATATGGTACTATTTGTAAAGGGGGAAAGAAATGAGCAATACCACACTGAAAAATGTAACCTATGCATTAAATCTTCTTGAAAGATTACAAGTAAAAGGTAAGCAAACAAAAGGTGAATTAGCAGATTATTTGAAAATCAATGAAGAACATGTTGCAAGGCTTATAAAAGCTTTAAGAAAAGTTAAAGGAATAGATATAAAAGGTACTCCGGGTAATGGAGGAGGTTGTGAGCTTCTTTTAAATACTTTATGGAATGAATTTTTATTAGATGAAAAAGAAATAGAAGCTTTAGCCTTAGCATATAAATTTATCAAAAAAGAAAGTGGCTTTTATTTGAGCAAAGAATTTGAAATGGCTTTAGGAAAAATAAGAGAAAAAACAAATCATACATTAAGATGTGTAGATCTAGAAAGAGTCAGTAGAAATAAGGACAAAAAAAGCATTAGAGATCAAGAAATAGAAATGGTTGAGATAATAGAAAAAGCCAAAGCAAATTATCAAAAGATAAGGATTAAATATTTTTCTGTTAATAGCAATACGACTTCTACAAGAGTTATTCATCCCTATAATATCTTTTATTTTGATACCAATGGGGATTTTTATTTAGTAGGATATTGTGAAAATCGTCAAGAGAAAAGAGATTTCAAGATCAAAAGAATAAAAAGCATAGAAATCCTAAAAGAATATTTTAAAAGTCCAGTGTTTGATTTTAATCAATATAGTAAGGACTGTTATGGTATTCATAAAGGAACTGTCATGCATATAAAGCTTAAGATAAAGCATCCCTTTCATGTATTTATTAAGGAAAATCCAATCATTGAAAATCAAATCATTCAAGATCTTAATGATGAAGAAATTCTATTTGAAGCAAATATGAGTGGAAAAGATGAGATCATTACTTGGATTTTGAGTATGGGGAAATGTGTAAAAGTTTTAGAGCCTATAGAATTAAGAGAAAAGATTATGGAGCAAATAAAAGAAAGTCTAAAGAACTATAAAGAAAAGTGAAAAATAAAGGAGAGAAAGTAAGTTGAGATATTTTGAATTAAGAACAACTGTTTATTTAAAAGAAGATATAGAAGTAAAAGAGATCGGAAACACCCTAGCAAAGCATATAAATTATTGTATGGCAAAAAGTGAAATACTTAGAGAAATACATGGGGGAAAGCTTCCTAAGCTTTATTGTTTTGATTATTTGTATCCCTTTGAATCAGATAGAATCTATAAACAAAATCATGTATATGTCTTTAGAATGAGAACACCAAAAGAAGATATTGCTCGGGAAATGAGAAAAGTCCTTAGCTTTTACGAAACAAAAGCTATAAAGCCTCTAGGCTGTGATTTAAGAAGGAAGACGTTTAAAGGCGTAGAGGAGTTATATACCTTAACCCCTGCTATTACTACAGTAGAACATAAAAACTGGATTGTAGGAGATGATTTTGATTTATTGTGGGAAAGAATTGACAACAATTTGGGAAAAAAATATCAATTAGTTTTTGATGAAGAGCTTGAGATTCAAGGGAGTGCTATAGAGCTGTTAGAAGTAAAGAATAAAAAGCCTATTGTGATGAATTACAAGGATGGAAAAGTATTAGGAAATAAATTTTCTATGTCCTTCAAAGGCGATGAACCTTCACAAAAGCTTGCGTATATAGCCATTACTTGTGGGATTTTGGAAAAATGTTCATCGGTGGGTGCAGGCTTTTGCAAAATAGGAAAGAGGAGCTGATATTTTGATTTATAACCTATTAGACACCTTCAAAAAAGCCTATGAGATTAAGGGGGATGATTTGGTTATTGAAAATCATAAACTCAAGGAAGGCTTATACATAAAAATAAAGTCAGATCAAACCATGGAAAGTGTGATTATAACAAAGGATTCTGTGGAGGATGAAATTTATGAATGGTTTCGAAAGGCTGATTTTTATTCATGTATTATCAATACAAATAAAGCTGTAAAGGATAAGAAAATTCATAGTAATAATTATCTTACTTTATTTATAAAAAAGAAAATTTTTTACGGAGATGAAAAAGATACTTTACCCAAAGAAATCTTACTAGAAAAAATAGAAGAGTATTTTAAAGTTCTATATGATGACAAATATAACAATGAAAGTATTGATAAAGATTTAGGGGAAAAGTTAGATCAGGAAAAGTTTGAATATTGCAAGAAATTCATCTTAGAAAAAATAGATTTAATATATGATGCAATCATAGAAATGAATAAGGAATTTGACAATTATGTGAAGATTTATTTTGATTTTAATGATTGGAAAAGCTATGAACTAGAATTTAATAGATATCTATATCCAAATGTATTCAATTCTTCAAACTATAATGTTTTAGTAGAAAATGAGTTATATGGACTATCTAATATGAATATGGGATTAAATAGCAAAAAACCATACTTAGAGCATAAAACGCTAAAGTGTAAAGTTCCATTTCTTATAGAAGTAAAGGATGCTCTTATCCTTTATAAATATGGCATGTGGCTACAAAGTAATAAATTAGGACCAAACTTTAAAGCCTTTGATTATGATTATAAGATTCCTTTAAAGGACTATAAAAGATCTGAGACTGATGTTTATTATATGAATTTAAAAAATAAAAATGGAGAAATTGAGTTTGGTGACTTTGATATTATTCCGGGCTTTGAAGAGAAGATTGAGTTTGAGATTTATAATCATATAGAAGGTTCTTACTATGATATGAATATGAAGGAGCGAGTAAGCCCTGTTTATGATGATGCTAGATATAATGGTAAAAGGAGAGAATGTTTTTTAAATGCTTTGAATGATTTTTTATACAACAAAAGATTAAGTCAAAGTTTTAGAGTAGATTTTAAGGATATAAAACCGCCTAAATGGGGAAATAAAAAGGTTTGTAATATACTTATCATGAGTAGAGATGCTGTATTTAACTATGTATACAAAGATGATGTGAATGGATTAAAAGCCTTTGTAAAGAAATATTATTTAGATTTAGTTGTAGAACAAATTAAGATAGGAAGGATAAAGGGGATCGATGCACTGAATACCTATATAGCTATAAAAAAATTATTTGAGTTGGGGGGAGAGAAAATCGTGAAAAAAATAAAAGAGCTTAGAAGTGAAATAGAAGCTTTTATCAAAGACCAAGAAAAGCATGATCTTTTAGATAAATATCAATATTCTTTTTTAGCAGGACAGATTAGTTATTATCTTATGGATCAATCTAAAGCAGCAAGCAAAAATCATGATGTGATAGAAAGGATTTGTAACTATAAAAATGTTTCAAGAGTGAATGATGAATTGAGATTTTGGTTTAAAAGATATGGACATGCAGTTCCTCTACGCTCAAGAAAATTTAATAAAGCGTTTTCTATGGTTTTAGGATTTAATAAAAGTGAAACCATTGATGAGGATATCTTTCTAGCAGGTTATTTGGGAGATAATATTTTTTATAAAGGGGAGGAAAAATAATGAAATTTCAAAATAGAGTATTTGGATTAGTAGGGATTTGTGCGAAAATGGCAAATTGGAATGCAGATTTTTCAGGAAGACCGAAAAGTACATCGAACAATGAAATATTTGGAAGTGACAAGGCTTTTAAATATCCTATCAAATATTTATGGGATCAAGAGGGAGAAAAGGTTCTTTATATTAAGTCTTTTAAAGAAGAAAAAGAAAATATTCAACCAAGATCTCTTAAAGAAAGATATGAGCATATTTTTGATACAAAACTAGAAAAAAAGAAAAAAGGAAAAGATGTTGAAGTCTTAAAAAACTTATTTAGTGCAATGGATGTAATGAATTTTGGAGCGACCTTTGCTGCTGAAGATCAAAATCTATCTATTATAGGAGCTGTACAGATAGGACAAGGAATGAATATAGATGTGGATACGAGTGTAGAAATCCAAGATATATTATCGCCTTTTAGAAATTCAAAAAAAGAAAATGCAGACGCATCTTCCTTAGGAACAAAAATTGTTGTAGATGAAGCTCATTATCTATATCCGTTTTCTATTAACCCTTATGTATATGATGAATATGCAACGAATATAGATGGCTTTGAAGGATATACAAAAGAAGCTTATGAAAAATATAAGGATGGATGCTTAAGAGGAGTTACAGCCTTTGCAAGTAATAGTAAATTCGGTTGTGATAATGAATATGCTATATTTATTGAATTAAAAAAAGGAAGCAAATTAGCATTACCGAATCTATCAAGCTTTATAACTCTTCAAAAGGAAAATAAAAAAGTAATCATAGATGCTAGTAAATTAAACCACCTTTTAACAGAAAAGGTACTAAAAGAAGTAGAAAGTATAGAAGTTTATTATAATCCTTATGAAATTCAAATCAATGGATTAGAGGGTCAGAAAGCTCAATTTATGAATATATTTACGAGAGAAGTGATATAATTTGAAGCTTTTAAAATTCAATTTACATGGAAAAACGGCACATTTTAAAAAGCCAGATGTAAATGCCTATGCTTATTATACCTATAGCCATATTCATAAAATTGCATTATATGGTATTCTCGGTGCCATCCTTGGGTTAGGGGGATATAATCAGCAGAGAGAGGAGAAATATCCTGAATTTTATGCTCGACTAAAGGAGGTAAGATTAGGAATTGTTCCTATAGGAAAGAGGAGAGGTTATTTTTCTAAGAAGATGATTACTTTTAATAATTCTGTAGGCTATGCAAATATTGGTGCAGATAAAGCACCATGCAATCTAGTTGTAAGAGAGCAATGGTTAGAGGATGTAGCTTGGGAGATTTATATAGCTTTAGATGATTTAAAGGATGTAAAGTTAAAAGAAAAATTGGTAGAGTATATTCTTAATAGCAAAGCTGAATATATTCCTTATCTAGGGAAAAATGATCATATAGCTAATATTTCAAATCCCCAATTAATTGAATGTGATATTGAAGAAGATGTAGAACAAATCAATAGTTTATTTTATTATGATGAGGTTGAGCTAGATGATGAAGCTATTGATACAAATGAAGTAACCTATTTATTTAAAGATTATATGCCTACTGCTTTAAAGAAAGAGAATAATATGTATGAATTAAAGGAATTGGCATTTACCAATAGAGCAGTAGAAGATTTGAACGATCAAGTGATTATCTTAGATGGAGAAAAATATATTGCTTTACTCTAATGAAAGCTTGAGTTTTATCAAGTTTTCATTAGAAAATTTATTTATAGAATAAATATGGAGGAATAAAAAATGCTTCAATTAAAAGATTTATTCAAGCATGAGAAAATTTATTTGGCACATATCCATGAAAAAAAAGAAAATGAAACCTTACAACAGCATTTAGACCTTACTTATAGCTACTATGAAAAGCTTTATAAAGAAAAAGAAATTAACAAAATATTAGATCGAGGACTAAGGGAATTTACCATTTACAAAAAGAAAGAAAAAAGCTTATTATCAGATACGGGGAAAAATATGTTACTCCAATTATTTGATGAGGCAATTTATTATCATGACCTAGGAAAAATCAATCCATCCTTTCAAAAGCTCAAAATGAAAAATCCAGCATTTCAAGGTATTCTTGCCACAACTGATTCTACCCATGGACTATTATCTGCACTCCTTTATATAGATGTTTCTTATGATGAAATCCAAAACAGTCCCTTAGACCGATATGAAAAAAATGTTTTACTATTATTTCTAATCACTTTTTCTTATGCTATTTCTAGGCATCATAGCTATTTATTAGATTTAGAGGAATACCTAGATAAATTGAAAAGCTTACTAGCAGCAATTAAACATGATCCAAATAAGGTGATGAATTATAAATATATAGATCGATTACTAAGAAGAGAAGAAGTCTTTAAAACAGCTGTATTTAAGCAATACCATAAAAGAATAGAAAAATATATTTTAGCAGGAGATGTTTTTTATCTTATCAATAAGCTATTATATAGCTTAATCATTGCCTGTGATTACTATGCTACGAGTGATTATATGAATAAGAAAATAGAGGATTTTGGGCAAATCAAGGAAATAGAAAAAAGCTTTCAAAGGTTTAAGGATAGTCCAATATTACAGGGAATCAGGAAATATAACCTATATAAAAAGGGTGAAGAAGAAGAATCTCCTTTTTCAAAGGATTCAATTAATAATTTAAGAAGTGAAATATTTTTAGAGAGTGAAAAAAATTTGATTAAAAATATGGATGAGCATATCTTTTATTTAGAAGCCCCTACAGGAAGCGGAAAAACTCTCAACTCCTTAAATTTAGGATTATCTTTGATTCAAAATAAAAAGCTACAGCGATTATTTTATGTATTTCCCTTCAACACCTTATGTGATCAAACCTATGGAGTAATTTCAGAATATTTAGGAAAAGATGATGCTGTAGTGATTAACTCATTGAAGCCTATAAAGGTGAGTGAAAAGGAAGTATTAGATTATGACAAAGCTTATTTAGATCGACTGTTTTTACATTATCCTTTTGTATTGACCAGTCATGTAAACTTTTTTAATTATCTTTTTTCAAATGGACGAGAGATTCAAATTCCACTGATTCATATTGCAAATAGTGTAGTTATATTAGATGAAATTCAAAGCTATAAGGTATCCATATGGAAAGAGCTTGCAAACATGATGGAGCTATATGCAAAAATATTAAATATCAAATTTATTATTATGTCAGCTACCTTACCTAAAATAAGTATCTTATGCGAAAAGGGAAATATAGGGACTTCTTTAATGAAGGATTCTCAAAAATATTTTAGCAATCCCCTATTTAAAGACCGTGTAAAGCTTGATTATACCCTATTAGAAAGAGGTAAGCTTAAGATAGAAGAATTAGCTGATTATGTAGTAGATTATAAAAGATCTATAGGAGAGGGAAGAATTTTAATAGAATTTATCAACAAAAAGAGAGCAAGAGAATTTTATCATGCACTATTAGAAAAAAATATTCCAAAGGAAATAGTGTTTGAGCTAACAGGAGATGACAATGCTTTATTTCGAAAGGATTTATTGAAAAAGCTAAAGGAAAAAGAAAAGAATGAGTATGTATTAAAGGATGTCATTGTAGTATGTACCCAAGTAATTGAAGCAGGTGTAGACATAGATATGGATATAGGCTTTAAGGATATTTCAATCCTTGAAGCAGAGGAACAATTTTTAGGAAGAATCAATCGGTCGAATACAAAAGAAAATGCAAAGGTATATTTTTTTCATTGTGATGAAGCAAAATCTGTATATAGAGAAGACTATAGAACTCAGTATTCTTTAATGGATGAAAAATATAGAAAAATTCTTAAAAAGAAAAGCTTTAAAGAGTATTATGAGGAGGTTTTAGCTTTTATAGAAAAAAAGAAAGGCGAATATAATGAAAATGCTTATGCTATTCATGAAAATCACTTGAAATATTTATCCTATAGAGAAGTAGCTAAACAGTTAAAGCTTATAGATACTGTCAACTTTAGTGTATTTATTGCCCATGAGCTGATTCATCCAGAGACGAAGGAAAAAATCAATGGAAAAGAGGTATGGCAAGATTTTAAAGATTTATTAAAGGATTACGAAATAGCCTATACAAAAAAACAAATATTATTATCTCAGCTCAAGGAAAAAATGAATTATTTTATCTATCAAGTCTATGATGAGCCGCAATTTACAGATGATGAAGAAATAGAAGACCTTTACTATATTCAAAATGGAGAGAAGTATTTCAAGGATGGAAAACTAGATAGAGAATTATTCACAAAGGAGATCACCCCCAAAAAAGGAGACGTATTCCTATGAAAATTACAGGAACCTTGATGAATTATTATATTCATTGTAAAAGACAATGTTGGCTTCATGGAAATAAAGTCAACTTAGAGGATTATAGCGAGCTTGTAAAAATAGGGAAAGAGCTACATCACCAAAAGCTAGATCAAAAAAAGCATACAGAAATCAGTATTGAAAATATAAAAATAGATAAAATCAAAGGAGAATACCTAGTAGAATACAAAAAATCGAATGCAGATCTAAAGGCAGCAACTTGGCAGGTTTTATATTACTTACATATCTTAAAGCAGAAAGGCATTTACAAAAAAGGAAAGCTCATATGCATGGAAAAAAATAGAGATGTGAAAAAAACTGTAGAGGTGAAATTAACCCCTAAAATGATAGAAGTCATCCAAAAGACGGAAAAAGAAATAGAAAAGTTGATTTTATCAGAAGAAATACCCAAAATCAAACTCACGGCTAAATGTAAAAAATGTGCCTATTATACCTATTGTGCCATATAGAAAGGAGAAGCTTATGGGAGAAGCAGTAAGATACCTTTTATCAGAGGGAGAATTAAAAAGAAAAGACAATTCCCTTTGCTTTCGGAAGGATGGAAGAAATTATTATATCCCTGTGGAGGGAGTAAAAGAGCTATATTGTTTAAATGAAATTTCTGTAAATACCAAGCTATTAGACTTTTTAGCTAGAAATAGTATCGTAGTGCATTTCTTTAATTATTATGGGAATTATTCTGGAACTTTCTTTCCTAGAGAAAAATATATTAGCGGAAGAATTACAGTAAGACAAGCTCAAAAATATGAGTATGAACGATTAAAAGTAGCAAAAGCTATTGTAGAGGGAATAGGAAATAACATAGTAGAGGTACTCTATAATTACTACAAAAATGGTAATCAAGAGATTAAAAAGAATATTGATACCATTCGATATGAAATGATCAAATCCATTAAACCCCTTAACAATATCAAAGAAGTATTAGCATTAGAAGGAGCTATCTGGATACAATTTTATGATGCCTTGAGAAAAATATTAAATAAGGACTTTGAATTTTTAAAAAGAGTCAAAAGACCTCCAGACAATCCAGTAAATGCAATGATTTCCCTAGGAAATACGATTCTCTATACGAAAACTATTACCCAAATATACCATACGCATCTCAACCAAAGTATCAGTTTTTTGCATGAACCCTCAGATAGTAGATTTTCATTAGCATTAGATTTATCAGAAGTATTTAAACCTATCATCGTGTTTAGAACCATTTTAAAAGTAGTCAATAAGAAAATGATCAAGGTAGATAAGCATTTTGATAAGAGCTTAGAATATTGCATTATGAATGAAGAAGGAAAACAAATTTTTATCAAGGAATTAAATATGAAGCTAGAAGAAACCTTCAAGCATCCTAAATTAAAAAGAAAAGTATCTTATCTTACAGCCATCAAGCTAGATGCTCTAAAGTTGGTAAAGTATGTATTAGAGGATCAAGAGTTCCAACCATTTAATGTAAAGGAGATGATTTGATATTTCTAAAAAATATAATTACAACTATGTATTTTTATTTTACGATGTAGAGGAAAAAAGATGCAACAAGGTATTTAAGGTATGTAAAAAATATCTCAATCATTATCAAAAGTCAGTATTTAGAGGAGAAATATCACCTTCAAGGTTTATGAAGCTAAAAAAGGATTTGGATAGAATCATTGATAAGGATTATGATTATGTATCTGTGATTAAGGTTTTAAATCAAAGCTTTTTTGAAGAAGAGCATATAGGAAAATATGATTTACAGGATGGGGAAATGTTTATTTGAGAGTAGAGGTATTTTGAAGATAGAACCGAAACATTGGATGTATTGGAAGTCTTAAAAATTTATATGAAATACTGTTTGTAGATGTATAAGGTGTTATACGTCTTTTTTATTGTCAAAAAGTATAAACATGAAAATTCAAATAAAATGAGGGGATACTTACTCAGAAGATTAAGATAAGTAACAGAAATTGATACTGAGAATGTAAGAAAAATCAAAAAAGAATTAGAAAAAAAGTTCATTGAAGAAATAGTTATTTTTACAATTATTTAATTCAATAAAGAGGAAAAACAAGAATAAAATAGAAAATTATAACAATATGTAGAATGCAAACGAGGTGAACTTATGAAAACAGTTACGGTAACATGTCAATTAATAACTCCTTTATTTATGTATGGAGCAACTAAGGAGCCTGAAATAAGAGCAAGTTCTATTAAGGGGTTATTGAGGTATTGGTGGAGGATGTTTCATTATGATGGAAATGTAGAGAGTCTAAAAGATTTGAAGGAGAAGGAAGAGAAGATTTTTGGAAGCACTAATGGGAGAAGTCCTGTTCAGATTAGAGTGAAAAAAATAATACAGAAATTTGCTAGGAATAATGAATTTCCTCAAAAAAATATAGAGAAGAAAGACGGTTTAAATTATTTATTTTATTTTATGAAAGCAGGACAAAACGTAAAAAAATCTTATATCAAGGAAGGGGGAAAATTTGAAATTGAATTTAGATATAAGGAAGAAGAGATCGCTAAAGAATATTTAGAAGCTCTTAATTGGTTACAGAAATTTGGCGGCATGGGGTCTCGAAATAGACGAGGAGCAGGAAATTTTAAAATATTAGATATTTCTGGTGATGAAGGATTCAAGAATAAATTGGATAGATGTCTAATAGTAGATTTTGAGAATAGGAGTATAAATCATATATACAATAATGAAATTTGTAAAGATAAAGTATCTGTATACAGATTTAAAAATGAACAAAAGGATGATTGCAAAGGTGAACAAAAGAATAAAAAAGAAACCGAATTAGAAGATAAATGGATAGAAGTTCTTAATGCATTAGGGAAAAAGTATAAAGATTTTAGAGATGTAAAGAAGAATTATATATACAAAAGATTTCAATCAGAAAGAAAGGCTATATTTGGAGTACCCATTATAGGAAAACCAAAGACTGATAAAGTTACGAAAATAAAAAGAATGGAATCTCCTTTAATTTTTAAAGTGATAGAGGTAGAAAAGGAAAAATATGAATGCATCGTTATTAGAGTACATTCATCTCCTTTAGAAAGAGAAGATGAATTAAAGGTAGAAAATAAAAGTATCATAGATCTTTTTTTGCAATCAGATGATTTTGAGAAAATTTATGAAGTAAAAGAGGTGGACAAATAAATGAATCGATTATTATTGTTTAGTATAGGGTCTGTTCAAGAGTATATAATGGAATCTAAAAAATTAATAGATCTAACCAATAGTAGTGCTATGATATCCTCTATAATGAATGGAGTAAAAACAATCATTGAAGAGGATTTTGGAGGAACTATTATTCTTCCTTATGGCGAAGTATGTGAAAATATTCAAACCTCTAATCAATTATTAATCATATATGATGCAGAAAAAAGTAAAGCATATGAGATAGAAAAGAAAGTGAAGAATCAATTTAAAGCTTGTATTCAAAAGTTAATGAAGAATGATAAAAATGTTCAAAATTTAAAAGAAGAAATGGATGAAGAGTTAGAGGAACTTATAGAAAGCTATTGGGTAGAAGTAGAACTTAAAGAAAAAGACTATGAAGAAGTATATAAAAAAGCATATTACAGTTTAGAAGCCATTAAGAATACAAGAGTATTTCAAAATGAGGAGGAGAAAGAAAAGCTCAAAGGAAGAAAATGTTCTATATGTGGGAAAAGAAATATTAGATTTTATAAAAAGATAAATCGCAAAAAAGATTTGCATGAAAATGCTGTAGAAATACAAAGCAGTCAATTAAAAGAAAAAGAAGGCTTATGTATTCCTTGTTATATAAAGAGATGTTTACCACAAGATGAAGAGAAAATACAAAATTCTACAGCTAAGATTGCTTTAGGTAGATGGATTGAGGAAAATGAAAACAAAGATTATTATAAAGAACTAGAGAAAATAGCAACAGAAAAGGCAAAAGAATCAAAGCATGGGAAATATCAGTTATTGTATAAAGAAAATAGTTTAAAGGAAATATCACCTGAAAAAAAAGAAGAGATAGAAAATTATTATGAAACTTTGACTAAAAAGCAAGAGAAATATTATTGTATTTACCGATTTGATATAGATAATTTGGGAAAATGGATGAGTGGAGAATATAAAGAAGATAAAAATCAATCTTTGCAAGAATATCAGCAAGAATTATCTATGAAAATTCATGGATTTTTCAAAAAGAGTATAGCATTTTTTGAGAAAAATAAAAATAACACCTTGGTATATACAGGTGGAGATGATCTTTTAGGATTATTCAATGTGGAGGATAGCTTTAGGTTTTCCAGAGAAATAGAAAAAGAATTTAAAAGAATTTTTCAATCAAAGGAAAATGAGAAATTTAAAAAGCTTACCTTTTCTCAAGGATTATTTATCATTCACTATAAGGATACCTTAAAAGAAAGTCTAAAAATAACGAAAGAAAGATTAGAAGCCATCAAAGAAAGCTTTGGAAGTATGCATCATAAACAAGAAAAAAATGGACTTATTATAGCAGTACTAACGGATGGATATGAGTATAAAGAGTTTTATTTTAAAAATCATATAAATCGTAAATATATAATTGATTCACTAATAAACATATTTAATTGTTTTCATGACAATAAATTTACTTTTTTTCATAATGAATTAGCTAAAATGTTTATATCTTTAGATGAATATGAAGAGCTAGAGGAAAAGAGAACTATAAGAGATATGATATTTGTACAACAAAAGAGACTCATTCGCAGAAGTAACAAGAAAGAAAAGCAGGAAGGTCAAAATAACAAAGTGGAGAGAGAAATAAAAAAATTGCAAAAGAGACTAGAAGAAATTTTCTATGCAAATACCTTTGATCAGGGAACTGTTGGATTGAAGAATTATTTCAACATGCTTTACATAATGGAAAAAATCCACATTATTTTGAAAGAGGATGATCAAAATGAATGAAGAAAAAATGCATGTATTAAAAATAAAACCAAATGACAATTTATTTTTAGGAGATGGGAAGAGATTTGACAAGGGAGAGAGTACTTGGCTTGAAAGTAGATTGATGCCGTATCCTTCTGTTTTTTATGGAAGTATTTGTTCGTTGATGCTACAACTCAATCAAAAGCGTAGTAATAGATATATAAATGATACAAAGGATAAAGAAGATGAATATGATGATCCTCGTAAATCTTTAACCATAAGAAATATCTATTTATATGATGAGGAAAATAGAGATGTATATATGAAAGCTCCTTTAGATTTGTTTATCAATAAATATAGAAAATGTAGATATGGTTCTTTTAAAAAGTTAGAGGATAACGTTAAAGGATCTATAGTTAATGGAGAATTGAATTACTTTTTATTCAATGATAAAAAGAACTTTCAACGAGTAGAGGACTTGTATATTAAAAAAAGTAGTTTTGAAAATGGATACTTCTATGATAGAGAAATAGATTTTTATGGAATAGATCATTTTGTAACAAAGGATTATAAGGTGGGCATACAAAGAAAAAATGGAATGGCAGAGGAAGAACATTTATATAGAATTGATCTAACGCAATTCAATGATAGAAAGTGGAGTTATTTAGTAGAATACAATATTAAGGATGAATGGTGGAAGGAAAGTCCTTCTAAAAAGTTAGAGCAAGGTTATTTAAAACTAGGGGGAGAAAATAAGTCCTGCAAATATTGGGATGTATCTCATGAAGAAATTTTAAAAAAGGATGAGGAGATAGAAAACTACAAAAATCTATCAAATCGTGTAAAGATTTATATCAGTGCCCCTTTTATTTCAAAGAAAGGATTTCTTGTAGATTTTAAAGAAAGTAAAGAATCCAAACAACCTATCAAGGTACTAGGAGTATCTAATAAAAAGCCTTTATTTATCGGAGGCTATGACATGCGAGCACGAGAACATAAGCCTATGTATAAAGCTATTCCAGAGGGAAGCATCTATTTATTAGAAAGTGAAGCTTTTCAAACTACTATAAAAGAGATTAAAGAATATATAAAAGATCAAATGCGTGCAGAGAATTCTTTAATAAAATCAGGCTTTAATCAATTTGAAATAATCCCGTATAGGATGATAGAGGAGAGTTAAAGGATGGAAAAGAGAAAATTTGAAACAATGGTTATTTGCTCAACGCTAAATCAAATGGTCAATTATGTAGCTATAAAAAAGCATGGTATTAAAAATATTATCAATATTACTGGGGAAGAAAATAAAAATGATAAAGGAGAAAAAAATAAAAAGGTACATGCGAATTTGAAAAAATTCAATTACAAAGAATGGGATAAGAATTTAAAAGAAACATTAGGAATAAATGATTTTGAGAAAAATATAGGTTTTGGAAATTATCAAGTTAAAAATCATAATCAAATGATAAAAAAATTGGCAGATACATGTGATTCAATAGCTCAGCCTATATTGTGGAACATCACAGGAGGACAAAGACATATTGTAATGGCGATAACAGAATATGTCTTGAATCAAGAAAAGAATGATAACAGAAAAAATGATGTAATTGTATATTTTGAAGGAGATACAGAAAAGTTTTTATACTATGGAAATACAAAAGAAGAGCTTTCGAAACAAATCAAAAATGATTATGACTGTGAAATAAATATTCCCTTAGCTTTTCGATTAATGGGGATGGATATAAAGGAAAGAGAAGAGTATAAAACATCAGCGTACTATAAAGTATTTTTTGAGAAAGAGAAGGATGCTAAAAAAGTAGATCAATATGAAAAATACATGGAAGAATATGAGTTTTATAAGGAGTTTTATGATAAATATAATCAAAATGAAAAAATATTAAAGATATCATCACGATCCAATAAAGATAAGACAGATGAAAAAAAAGATGAAACCAAATTGGATGGGGTAATCAGATCATTGAAAGAACAAGGATTGGATAGATTTTTAAATAAAACCAATGCTGTTGATAAAACTAATGAAGCTATATTTAGAGTATCTATGGGGAATTACAAAGAAGGAAAAATATTTGGCTATATACTAGAAAAGATGGCATTTTATAAAATGATTGAGATTATAAAAGAAAATAATCTTAAAAACATTGTAGATATAGATACAAGCGTTAAAATCAACTTTAGCGATAAAAAACAACGTGTAAGTGAACATGCTATTGATGAATTTGATATTGTCTTAGTAAGTAAGATAGGAAAAGTCATTATATTTGAGTGCAAATCTGGAGCTATGTGTGGCGACAATGCAAAGAGTACCCATTATTCTACCTATAAAGTTTCAGGGGTATATGGTACGCCTGTATTGATTGACCCTTTAACGAATGAAGAGTGGTTAGATGAATTTGATAAGATTAATAGTGCTGAAAAGGCAGCTAGCAAAGCAGGCTTGATCGTTTGTAGAATGGGAAGTAAAGGAAATACAGATGAAGATAAAGGCATTTACACATTAGAGAATTATTTGGAAAATGTTTTCAAAAACGAGGAGGAATAAACATGTATAGTAGTGCAACACCTATTTTATTTAGAGCCATAACACCTGTTCATGCAGGGAGCGGAAGACAACTAGGGATTATAGATATGCCCATACAAAAGGAAAGTCATACAGGAATTCCTAAAATCGAAGGAGCTAGTGTAAAAGGCTGTATGAGAGAAGCTTATCACAGATCAAATAAAAAAGAAGATACAAATAAACTGTTTGGCTATGAAAATGGAAATGATGGTGCGGCGCTGATAGGATTTTCAGATGCAAAGCTATTATTTTATCCTATAAAATCAATCCATCAATTATTTACATATATTACATGTCCCTATTTGATTAATCGTTTTTTAGAAGATAAAAGCTTTTCAACGGGTGAGGAGATGAAAAGTATCCTTGAGGACATAAAAGAAGGACATGTTCATTTGTATACCAATAATAAAGATAAGTTAAAAGATGAAAAGGAAATAGTTTTGGATGTATATGATTTCAAAATAGATGATGTTTTAGAAGAAATTAAACTGGATCAGACTACTGAAAAAAATGATACACAAGAAATCTGTACATTATATAAAAAACTAGGATTAAAAAAAGATATTGCTATATTAAGTGATACAGATTTTATGGAAATAATCTTTTTAAATAGGGAAATTATCACAAGAAATAGAATAGATCATGAGACGGGTATAGTGAAAGATGGAGGACTTTTTACAGAAGAGTATCTTCCAGCAGAGTCTGTTTTATATTCTTTACTCCTTGTAAATGGCATATTAGAAGGAAAAGAAGAGGAAAATAAAAAGTTAGTGGAAGACTATCAGAAGAAAGATATACCGAAGGTACTACAAATTGGAGGAAATAAAACTATAGGCAAAGGAATTGTAAAAACGGTTATTTAGGAGGGGGAGAATAATGGGGAAACTACAAAAGAACAATAGGATGAAATCTTTAAACGCCTTTGAAGAGGTGGAGCAAATTCAAAGGGAAGATTTTCAAGGGGAATTTAAAGGGCATATAAAAAATATTCCCATGTACATATACACCAATGGTTTGATTAGTACATTAGCCTTTGTATTAAAAAAGGCAGAGAATAACAAAGAAGAGAATAGTAAAGAAGAAAATAAAAAAAAGGAAAGTTCGGAAAAGAAGAGTTACTCAAGAATTTGCAAAATGATCGTAGATTATTTGAATGATTACGAGAAAATAGAAAACGAGCAAAAGACATTATTAAAAAAAATAGTAGAGTTGTCTTTATCCCCTAGTGAATATAGAAAAGTATCCTTAAGGTTGATTGATTATTTAGAAGAAGTAGTAGAATTTTCTGAAGCTATGTTAAAGGGAGAAGATAAGATTCATAATGAAAATACTAAAGGTGATCAGAATGGCTAAGAAAATGAATGAGATAACTATAAAACCAAAGGAAAAGAATTGCTATGAGTATATAGAAGTAAACTATGATAAATGGGGAAATGAGAAAAGTAAAAATGTTAAGGAGTATATGTATCTTCAAAATTTAGATTATAGTTATATACAAGATCAAAACAAAAAAGAGAGTAACCTAAAGGATAAGGGAGAGAAAATTAATTTTAATTATAGATTAAATCATTTATTTTTTTTAGAAAAAGAAATCCAAGATTTCTATGATAAAAAGAATAAAGAAAAAAAAGAAAAATATGAAATCAAAAGAATTTATAAAATGAAAGAGAATCAAGGTGAAGAAAAAGCTGAAATAGAATTTACTATGGGAGATTATGAAGGTCGTATACCAGAAGAATTAAAAGAATATAGAAAGAATATGCTAGATTATTACAAGTATATGAATTTAGATATGATGAGTGAAAATTTTGAGCTAGAGGTTGAAAAAGATGGAAAATTAATTATAGGATTAGGACATCCTAATATTGCTGAGACTTCAATGACCATTCATAAAGTATATGGAGTGCCTTATATTCCAGGACAAGCATTAAAAGGGATTTTTAAAAATTATTATATTCAAGAGGTTATGGAGGAGAATGGTTTAGAAAAGATTTTAAAAGGCATAGACGTAGAAAATAAAGATGCAGCACGATTATATAATCTATTATTTGGTGAAAAATACACAAAAAATAAAGATGAAGAACAATCAATTAGATCCAACATATATTTCTTTGATGCATATCCTAAAGAGGAATATATAATCCAAGAAGATGTAATGAATGTACATCATGTTAAGTATTATAATCAAACAGAGGAAAAACCTATTGAACCTAGTGGAGAGGAAAAACTCAATCTAATAGGATTTTATGTGGTGAAAAATACAAAATTCCAAGTATTTTTTGCAGTAGATCGATTAGGGATAAAAAGAGTCTTAGAAAATTATAATGATAAAGATAATGAAAAAGATAAAACAAATTATGATATAGAAAAAGAGATGAAAGACATAGAATTAAGTATTATTAAAATAGCTCAAAAAGCGTATACAGATATAGGCATAGGAGCTAAAACAGGAGTAGGTTATGGGTATGTAGAAACTAATAGTAGAGAAATATTATAAGAAATTAAAAAAAGAAAGGCATGAAGACAAGCTAAAGAAAAGATTACAGGAAATGTTAATGGTAGAAAGAACATTATGAAAACTAGAAAATAAAAAGAAGAAAGATCTATTTGAAAGGACTGCAATTTTACTAAAAGGACTGAATACCTTAGAAAATAAATATATAAATGAAGATAAAAAAGCTTTGACAAGATACGCAAAGAAATATTATCAAGAACATAATAATTCATTTAAACAAGAATTAGATTAAGAAATGTATATCATTGGTAATGTGGGTTTTGTTATATCATAGAATATTATACTTTAAAATATAATATTCTATGATATAAAATTCTTTGAAGTGATATATATCGATTGATTAATTCACCAATAGAAATAAATAACGAGAATTGTTTAAATATTAGCAGTAGATTTCATAGTGATTAAAAATATAGAAAACGCTATATCTATTTTAAATACAGGAATACAGGTATTTTTTATAAGAAAACTACTAAAAAACAAAATCATTATGAAAAAATCAATAAAAGCATTGAAAATACAATAAAGTTGTTGTATACTTACATCAAAGAATGGCTATTTTCAGTGGAGTAGAACCGAAACATTGGATGTATTGAAATTTAGAAATTATAAAACATAAAAAACTAACACCAGCTGTAGAACCGAAACATTGGATGTATTGAAATAATCTATATCCTTTTGATCTTTTATTATTTCCATAGGTAGAACCGAAACATTGGATGTATTGAAATCATGATCTATAGTTGTATTTCCCGAACGAATTGTACGTAGAACCGAAACATTGGATGTATTGAAATATACGAACTCCTTTTTCAAAGTAAGCTGCATCAAGAGTAGAACCGAAACATTGGATGTATTGAAATCCAGAAGAAATTAAAAAGATGCTCAAGAAAAATGATGTAGAACCGAAACATTGGATGTATTGAAATCTCACAAAGAGTAATGCATCTTTCATTATATTTAGTGTAGAACCGAAACATTGGATGTATTGAAATAAAGAATTGATCAGGAAAGTAATGATATTACAGATGGTAGAACCGAAACATTGGATGTATTGAAATTAAGAATATTCTCCACTTGATATAATTCTTGCAAATTGTAGAACCGAAACATTGGATGTATTGAAATTTCCAAATTTGTTGTTGCTCTAAATTTCCATATATTGTAGAACCGAAACATTGGATGTATTGAAATGCAAAAGAATATACCAGTTGCGGAACATTAACAGCGTAGAACCGAAACATTGGATGTATTGAAATTTATTTTTCCCTCCTGTTTTGGATTTTGATTAACTAGTAGAACCGAAACATTGGATGTATTGAAATCAAAAAGGAAAGAATAAACCAATTCAAAGAGAAACTGTAGAACCGAAACATTGGATGTATTGAAATAAATGAAACACAAATATTAGATAATACTAGAAGAAGTAGAACCGAAACATTGGATGTATTGAAATTTGCTTATTTTAGTTTGTCTTTTTTCCATTTAATCACGTAGAACCGAAACATTGGATGTATTGAAATTATTTTTATATAATTCTTCAAGTGCTGACTTTGTTTGTAGAACCGAAACATTGGATGTATTGAAATTTAGCCTTTATAAGCACACTGTAGTCTCCGCTGTTGTAGAACCGAAACATTGGATGTATTGAAATACAGATAAAATCCTAGGATCTTGCAACAAGCATTCTCGTAGAACCGAAACATTGGATGTATTGAAATGTTGGAGTATCTGTTAAAGCTGTAAAAGATGTAGCTGTAGAACCGAAACATTGGATGTATTGAAATACATTATGACAATAGAAACTTGGAAAGATTAATAAAAGTAGAACCGAAACATTGGATGTATTGAAATTTGTCATGTATAGTTATAGTTTTGTTAGCAACTCCAACGTAGAACCGAAACATTGGATGTATTGAAATGACGGAAATCTATCGTCTAAGTTTCTTTGCGTATCCGTAGAACCGAAACATTGGATGTATTGAAATATATTACCTACATATTGCATCACCTTCTTTAAATAAAGTAGAACCGAAACATTGGATGTATTGAAATTAGTCAAGTTCAATATAGAATCCTGCTTGTTTAGCAGGTAGAACCGAAACATTGGATGTATTGAAATTTTTAAATGACGTAATTATACCAAACTCTCTAAAGTAGAACCGAAACATTGGATGTATTGAAATACCAATGTAAAAAACTTATTTTTTTCACCATTGCATGTAGAACCGAAAAATGGGT
>JAOARP010000030.1 GCA_025210525.1 Marinisporobacter sp. | reverse complement strand
TACATCATTGAGAAATTTCTTACTACTAAATTCTCCTTCTTTTTCCTCTTTATCAAAAAACAAATCTACTCTTGAAAATCCCCTAACATCTAAATTAAGTTTATCAATAATATAACTCACTGAATTGGTTAAATTCTTCTTATATAAAAATTCGTTCTGAATCTGTAAATTGAAAGTATTCTCTGCTAAAATGGGACTCTTAGGTTCAAATCTTAACTCTGCAAAAACTTTGTTTACTTTCCATAAACAAATATTATAAACTTGATTAAAAAATCTGTTCTCGACATGACTCTTAAATATTACAAAATCTTCTTCTTCGATTCTCTCGTGAATAAATTCCAAATCAGTCTGCAAGTTGTAAATGTTTTCATTAGCAACTAATCCCTTTATCTGCAACCAATCAAAGCCTACTACCGAATTATTATCTTGAATTTTAAACTTGTTCATTTTCTTTTACTCCAATAACATTGTCTATAAAATAAGTTATCGACTCGAAAATTTTTTTCTGTAAGGTTTTTTTCTAAAAGGAATCTCAAGTTACCGTGAATTAAGATTCGGAGTCCAACACTTCGACACACAGCACTTCCAAAGCCTTTGTGTCACTGCTTACAGCAGAGGACACACGAAAGTCTGATATAATTTCATGCTCTTTCTCGAATCGGCTTTTCCACCGCTGTGTGTCGGTGTCGGGTCTCCTTATCATGATTTGAGAGTCTCCATGCCACCCACCTACCTGTCGGCTCTGTCTCTGTTTTTTCTCTCTGACAAACTGCTTGGGGCAGTTTGGTTGCGCTCGGCACTAATCCATAAAATATCTTATGTCTCACTTGCACAGCCTAAACAAAGTTACTAATAGATTATAGCTTCTCATGACAAACAAAGGGGCTAATTATAATAAGGGCGTGAGGACATAAGGGATTTTATGGATAGTGTGATCCCTCGCTCCACAATAAGAGAGAAAAAACAAGAGCCAGAGACCGACTACCCAACTTGCACAGAACAAATCGTATAATACTCGTGAGCTGTGATTTCTCCTTTGAATTTTTTTCAAAACCCTTATCGACACTGCAGTAGCTGTGTCGTAGGGGCCAGCCCAAAAAAAAATTCAAAGGAGAAACCACATGCTATTTGTTAAAGTTAAAAGTTGTTGGTCTGAATATGTTAGTATAAATAAAAGGTGTTTATATTTTGAAAAATATGTTTATGATTCATTTGATGAAGTAGATATTAAGAAATATAAAAAATATTTATATAATTATAGATATTATAAAAAAAGAAGAGATGCATATGTTAAGATATTAAAAAAATATTATAATATTTAGTTTTTGCACTCCCCTACTCTGCTCCAATAATATTGCAAAAACTTTAAAAATCGTCTCATATTCACATAGTTAGTCATTGTGTGCTGTATCCAAAATAACAAAAAAATAAAAAAAGTTCTTGACACGGTCAAATCACACTACATAATATTACAAAAAAAAGATAAAAAGGAGTCATTTAAAAAGATGGCAATAATCAGATCAATCATCTTTACAGGTGCAAGTCAAAAAATCGGTGAAGTAGTATTACAAAAATGGAAAGACGAGACAATAGCAAGAAAGAAACCTTCTCATGTGAGCAATCCAAAAACACAAAAACAAGAATTTCAAAGAGCAAGAGTCAAAATCTATAATCTCTTATATCAAAGGAGTCCCTTCGAATTAAAAGCAGGCTTCAAAGAAATATCAAAAAAAATTACAGAGTGGAATAGCTTCTTCAGAGAAAACACAAAATCACAGTTCCTTAGTAACACCAACGAATATGTATTCTCAAACTATATAACAGCAAAAGGTTCTCTAAAAGAAACACCATTAAAAACTCTTTCCATCACAGGTTCAGACTTAAAAATTGAGTGGGATACAACAGCAGTAGAAAATCAAAAAGCAACAGACTATCTAATAGCAATCAGTTACGAATACGATAGCACTAACAAAAAAATTGTTCAAAGTATCACAGACCTAAATACAGTAACCAGAGCAGATGGAAGCAAAACTTTAACTTTCAAAACTACACCTACCACTGGAAATGTTGCTTGGGTATTCTGGTCTTTCTCTTCTGCTGATAACAAAAAACAATCAAACAACGAAGTAAATAATGTAAATATCACCTAAAATTTGAATGTTGACTTTTGGAAATACTTAGACTCCCGATTACTTCTCACTATAAAAAGAGCTTATGATTATCATAGGCTCTTAGGTGAATATTACGAATTATTATACAATACAGGTTTAAGAGGAAGAGAAGCAACAAATAAAGAACGATGGTTAGAAATTGATTACATAAAAAACACAATAAAATTTCAACCTGCCAAAAAGTCATATATTCGAACTTTTAAATTATCATGTATTCCAAAAATTACATATCGAAATATTATAAACAAAGCAGAAGAAAATCAAGAGACCAAATATAGACAAGCAACCGACCACTTCAATAAATTCTTTCAATGTAAACAAATCTTAGTTAACACAAAAAAAACAACTCTGCACATATTCAGACACAACTATATTAAAAAGTTAGTAATAGCAGGAAAAAAAAAAGAAGAAATAAAAAAGATTATTGGTCATAATGATATCAGAAAAACAGTGCACTATATCCAAGAAGAAAGAATTCTCATAGAAGAAAATCCTTAAAATCATCACTAGCCAAAAAACTCAAAGAACAACCATCTTATATTATGGTTGTTAAAATGAATATCAAAAATTTTCCTTTAAAACTTAGAAAATCCTTCAAATAATTAAAAAATCTTCAATAAACAAAAAAGGTCAGAAATAAGTAGAGTAGGTAAGCAATAAAAAGAAGAATAAAAATAAAAAAATAAAAAAAATCAGTAAAAATCTCTAAAAATCTAAACAAATCTTTCATTCAATCGATAATTGTAGTAGACAGCTCTGCAGGAGTGCAACTGTTCGGCATAGTGATGTAATAGTCTTATAGTTATTGCTGTAAGGCTATCATCTGAAATTCAAATTCTCTTTCTTGGAACCAACTAATCAAATTACTTCTTCTCAACTCTAAATTAAAAAATCTCATAATCTTTTCTAAAGTTTTACTCTCTCTTCGAAATAGTTTAAAATGTCGTATATAAAAATTCTTCAAATATATTTTCATGCTTTTTTGTCCTGTTGTTGCATATCTCTTATAAAATCTTAAATATTTAATATGTGCTAATCGGAAATAAATCGGTTTGAAAATATTTTTTTTTTTACTCTTCTTATCTTTATATTCAAATAAAAATCTGGTATCTATCAAATACTCAAAAATCTCATTAAAATTATA
The DNA here is from genome assembly GCA_025210525.1 of Marinisporobacter sp. Lineage (GTDB taxonomy): Bacteria > Bacillota > Clostridia > Peptostreptococcales > Thermotaleaceae > Crassaminicella. Next base: position 456 of record JAOARP010000030.1, on the reverse strand, counting down.
AAATAAACTCATGGGATTCTCATCATCATACAAAATCTTTCCATTCTCTTTATTAATAATCTTCTTATCAAAATTCCGACATTCAAATTCATATCTAAAAACTTGGCTGTCTTTCTTAAATCCATTCAATTCCCAAAAATCTCTAATGTGTTTTTTTTCTCTCTTCTGCTCAAATTCAAGTGTCTTATCGTAAATTCGAATAAAAACATCACTCTTTCGACTTCCAAAATACATAGCATTGATATCGTTACTTTTTAAATATTGTCTAAAAATAGTATCTTTAACATTTTTCTTTTTAGTTATTATATCATTACTTACATCATTGAGAAATTTCTTACTACTAAATTCTCCTTCTTTTTCCTCTTTATCAAAAAACAAATCTACTCTTGAAAATCCCCTAACATCTAAATTAAGTTTATCAATAATATAACTCACTGAATTGGTTAAATTCTTCTT
>JAOARP010000029.1 GCA_025210525.1 Marinisporobacter sp. | reverse complement strand
TCCATTTGATTATGGATTATTCTTTCCCAATATTTCCGATTTTCTTTACGATCCATATGTATATCACCTCAATTTCTTTTGAGATGATTTTATCACTTAAAAGTTCAGTTTTGTATGTGACCTAAGCTTTACGCTTACGATTTAAAAAGGGATTACACTGAATTTACTTATAGTTACGTACAAAGTAAAGTTTATGACATTGACTTTATTTTACCAAACTTAGACAAAACTATTTTTACTGACAATGAACAAAATAGAAAGCTCCTAGAGAGTAAAGGTTATTTGGATAAGTATTCTATGAGGCAAAATGCCTATCAAGCATCTTTAAACAAAATCAAAGTAAATGGTAAATTGAGTGTCTCTGATTTAAAGTGGAGTGATATTACCGATGATTTCAATTAAATTATTTAGGATACTAAGATGTTCAGCTTCACCTAACAAAACACTCAAGTTTGCTTTGGTTTGAGAAGATACCAAAGCATATGTCTTCACCGGCGCAAGCGCAGCAACGGAGTATTCCTCTGGGGTCTGACTCGGGAACGTCTTAAGTGAGAAACGTAAAAGCCTAAATTAAGAATAATCAATAGTATAAAGGAGTTCTTTATGAAAGATAAAAAAGTTGTTCAACTTGAAGATTATAGGATAAATAAAGAACATGAGAAATTTAGTGAATATGAAAGTTGGGAAGTAGATTATGACTACTTTAATAAAAAGGATTGGAATGGATTGGTTAAATATAGAGAAAAAGCTGCAAAACAAAACAAAAATGATCCATATATCCAATGGAGATTGGGAGATGCCTATGTATTAAATAGTGAGTATGAAAAGGCAATTGACTTTTTATCAAAATTATATATAAAACACCCTAACTTTATAGATGTACAATACTCTATTCTAGATGCTTTGTTCGCGTTGGATAAGGACGAAAATTCTTTTGAATGGATTGAAAAACCTGAAGTAATTAGATTTACAGAAGATATATTAGATATGTGTTATGAATTTCTGAAAAATAAAAGAAAGTTAATAACAATATCAGATATATATTGCAATTTTATTATAGCAAAAGGGTATTTAACATTTAAAGAGGAAGAACTTTTTGAAGTTTTGAAAAAGGATAAAAGATTTGAATTAATTGATAAACAATTAGGCGTATATGATGTTGGTGTCAAAGTAGTTCGAAAAAATAAAAAGAAATCTTAAGTTGGTGATACTATGATTTCGACGACATTTACATAACATGGTATTTTCAGATAGTCCACGAAAAAGATGTGAACCATCGCATATATTACCAAACACGAAAGCTATCTCCATTAAAGAGGTAGTTTTTTTACGTGGGTATCAACTCAGTCGGTTTACCGACTGCAACAGGGAAAGACTTAAACCACTGTCCGTTACGAAATAAAGTAAGGATTCGAGAATAGGTATTAATGGCGATACTATAATTAATTGGCATATACAAATTAGAATACACTTGATCACCTCGTGATTATTTTATAATTATTACATATTATGCAAGAAAAATCATTTTAGAGAGGATAAAATATAGAAATTTAGGATTTGGTGAGGTGAAAGCATACTGTAAATAACGGTGGTTTTTTTGATAAATAGGAAGACTCCAAATCACATTTTTCTTAGATAGGATAGAATACAGCCTTCTTTTTCTTAAATTTTAAGAAAAAGAAGGTTTCTAAAAAATTGAAGTAGAGATAAGAAAAATGAAGTATATAAGGATAAGAAACGTCATTGGTGATAAAGGGTATATAAAGTTGTTTGAAAATGTATATAAGTATAAAAAGCTATAAAAAGGTGTAAAATACTAATGAGTCATATCAAAAAATATTAGTTTAGTATATAATATAAAATATAAAAGATTTAAGCTATAAAAGGGGTGAGGATTATGAAAAAACTTCAATCATATGATGTATTTAAACCAGGTGCATTTCCAGAATATACTTATATTTCCAGAATATCTTCTGAATTAATGTTTACTTATGAGTTTAGATTAAAACAAGCTTTAAACACTCCGGGTTATCTTACCTCGATTATCGGACCCTCTAAAACAGGGAAGACAGTTTTATGTGAAAAAGTTATAGGATTAGATAATATGATATCTTTAACAGGAAGTGATTTTAAAAATTCAACAAATTTTTGGGAAGTTATAGCAACAAAACTGGGATTAGTAGTTGAAGGTGAATATTCTAAAGTGAATACTTCAAAAGAAAGTATTAATGAAGAAAATATGAGAATAAAAAGTATAGCTTCAAGGGATAGATATTTAGCAAATAAAGATACAATTATTGATTATTTCAAGAATAATAATTTGGTGCTCGTTTTAGATGATTTTCACTATGCATCAGAAGAATTACAATTTGATATTGCATACCAATTAAAAGATGCTATTAGAAAAGAACTTAAAGCAATAGTAATTTCATTACCTCACAGGGCAGATGATGCAATTAGAAAGAATGCTGATTTAAGTGGAAGACTAAATTTGATAAATATAGAACCGTGGAAAAAGGAAGAACTAAAAAAAATAGCAATAACTGGTTTTGATAAGTTGGGAATAGAGATTACAGATATTTTTGCAGAAAAAATTGCAATAGAAAGCCTTACATCTCCTCAACTGATGCAATCTATATGCTTAAATTTATCATTAATATCTAATATAGATGAGGTTAATGAATTAGATATGACATTACTGGATAAAAGTTATAAATTTACTACCATAAATTTACCTTATAAAGAAGTTGTAAAAAAACTTAAATCTGGACCATCTACAAGAGGACAAAAAAGAAAAACATATAAAATTGATGGGGAACACGATCTAGATGTTTACGGAATTATTTTGAAAGCTATTGCATCAGATCCACCGTTAATAAGCATAACAATTGATGAATTGAAAAATAGAGTAGATCATTTAATGGTGAATATAGAGGATAAACTTGATAAAAATAAACTAAAAAAAACATTGCAAGCAATTCAAGATATTATGACTAATAGTGAAGCGATATATCAAGTGTTTGAATGGAAAGATGAACAGATTTATATTCTTGAACCATTATTTCTATTCTATATTAGATGGGGAGTAAATCGAAAATGAAAAGTGATATTTTGGCAAATGAATGCAGAAAGACAAGTATTGAAAGAATTGATACACAAATAAAGTTAGGGAATAATAGTATTGGGTTTTTGAATAAAAATTCTTCAATTGCAGAAATGGAAAAAAGTTATAATCAATGGGTAAGAGGCACAGAAGCTATATTAAGGCAAATATTTAAAAATAATCAAAAGACCAAGGAATTTTTATTTAATGTAGAACGAAATATCAACAAATTTTCCAAAATAGAGAGCCAAAATATGTTAAGTGAAGGTATTGAAAGTGGTATAAAGTTTCTTCAAATATTAAAAGAAGAAATAGATAACGATAAATATAGTGGTACAAAAGAATCAGATAATGGTAATGATTATTATTTAGAAAGAAATGTTGCATTAATTATAGTAAGGAGAATACTAAAAAATTTTTACAAGCATATTCAAGTAATGTATCAAGAAAAAATACATGGAAAGGGAACAATAAAAAAAGAAGATTTAAGTAAAATTAAAATTGGTAATGAATATGATGTAGTCATAGAAGTTAAATGCACAAGAAAAAGTATGACTGAAAGGAATCTTACTGAGGAAATGGGGGCAGATGCATTTCATTATAAAACTGATTATCTATTTTTCTTTGTGTATGATAAGGAGAATATAATAAAGAATGTGGATGCATTTACAAAGGGGTATAAGAGAAAAAAATCTGATTTTGGAACAGATATAGAAGCGATAGTAAATCAACCAATAAACATGTAGTTAATATTTAGAATAAATGTAAAATTATACATATGAGGTAACAAAAAAATTAATCTCATTAGGATTTACTCTTGAAAAGATTGCAGAGGTAATAGAATTGCCAAAAGAGAAAATTGAAAAACTTTTAAATTAGAAAATAATATGGCAGAGTAAAATAGAATTTTTAAAGACATTCATTTCAGAAATAGTGTCTTTTTTTCACGTGGGTATCAATCCAGTCGGTTTACCGACAGCAACAGGGAAAGACTTAAATCAGAGGTTTCCAGACTTTCGGTAACAATCACCGACTGCTGGAAGCCTTATTTTTTATCCTTTGATAGTAGCGCTAGTCTAAAGTGGAGATCAGAAACTCTGAAGAAGATATTACAGAACGAAAAATATAAAACTGCACGACAAGTCAAAGTCCAATAACATCAGATACAGACTTTACATGTGCATATTGATTAATTAAGTAAACATGATATAGTAATATTACAAGTAAAAATAAAATTCCTAGTGGTAGTTATTGTATGCTTATATAGAAGTAAAAAAATGACATATCTATTTTGCGAAAAGGTGGTAATGTTACTAAAATTCACTTGATTTGAAATGAAGCTAGGCAGTTTAAAGTGTTTTTGAATATTATGAGGTGAAGTAAGTGAAAGAGACATATTTGCAAAATTATCTTATTGAAAACTATATACTTATTGCAATGGTAGTGGGTATATATTTTGTTGTTTCCATGAAATCAGCAGTAGATATATTTATAAAAAAACGAATGGTTATAAATATGACACTGCTTTTGATTCTGTCTATAGCGGAGTTCTATATGAATTATCTTAAGGAGCAAGCTATAGTGGGATTGCCGCTCATCGTAACAGGTATAACCTATTACTCGCTAAAACCTTTGGTTATGGCTACAGTCATAAATATGGTGAAACCAAAAAATAAATTAATCTATGTTCCCGCCACAGTGAATTTCCTTTTTTACTGCGGTGCATTTTTTAAAAATAATGTATTTTATTTTGGGTCGGATGGAAGCCTTGAACTTGGACTTGTGGGATATACCTTTATTGTTACGGACTGGGTTTATTGGGTTATATTCCTTTTTATATTGAATATGGAATTTTACAGAAAAACAGATGTAAATCCTCTTGGAGCCTTCTTCTGTATAGCCTGGCTGATGACTGCAAATATTATGGAATCAATAGGGGTACGAGCAGGAATATTGAACGAAACTTATGCTGTAGCATTTTTGTTTTATTACCTTGTAATACATGTATATATATCACAGCAGGTAAATGAGGAAAAGGAAATAAAGCTGAGGGAGCAAAGAGTATCATTGATGCTTTCACAGATACAGCCTCACTTTTTATACAATACATTAAATACGATCACTGCACTTTGCCGAGCGAATCCGAAGCTTGCAGAGGAAACTACTATAAAATTTTCCAGATATCTTAGGGAAAATATGTATAGCATGGGCGAAAATGACACACATCCTTTTTCTCAGGAGCTGGAGCATACAAATATTTATCTTGATATAGAAAAACTGAGATTTGGGGATCGGGTAAAGGTAGAATATGATATAAAATCAGATGATTTTAATATGCCAACCCTGACGTTGCAGCCAATTGTGGAAAATGCAGTCAAGCACGGAATATGCAAGAAGCTTGAGGGGGGAACAATAAAGATTTCTACGGAAAAGCAGGGGAGGGATCACATCATAACAATTGCAGATAATGGAATAGGCTTTGAAATAGACAAGGCATTAAATGATGGAAAACCTCATGTTGGCATACATAATGTAAATGAACGGCTAAAAAGTATGGTTAAGGCAGAAATGGAAATTATAAGTTTTATAGGAATTGGAACAACTGTAAAAATTATTATTCCGGGAGAAAGAAAAAATGTAAGACTGGAGAGTGGTGAACGACGTGAAATACTTAGTATTGGACGATGAGATAATTGCAGCAGAGTATCTTGCAGCATTAATATGTGAAGCTGATGAAAAAGCAGAAGTTGTAACGGCAAATAATCCTGTTCAGTCACTGGAGCTTGCCAAGCAGCAGCAGTTTCATGTGTGTTTTATTGATATACAAATGCCGGGATTAAATGGAATAGAGTTCGCCAACAAGCTTAAGAAATTGTACCCTAAGACCAACTTCATATTTGTGACTGGTTATTCGGATCATATGGGAGAGGCATTTAGACTAGATGCCAGTGACTATATCATGAAGCCAGCAAATGTGGAGCAGATACGTCATGCACTTGAAAATCTTAGATATTCATCGCAGGAGAATCCAGTAGGGGAAGAGGAACAGAGGATACAGATAACCTGCTTTGGAAATTTTGAGATACGTATAGATGGAAAACCTGCAAAATTTAAATTTGAAAAGACAAAGGAGCTTCTGGCATATCTTGTTCACAGAAAGGGCGCAAGATGTACTTCAAAGGAAGTAATTGCAACACTATGGGAGGAGGATGGTCATGATTCGTACTATAGGATGCTGAAAAAAGACTTGCAGGATGTGTTGAACCAGCTTGGATGTGGAAAAATAATATATAGTGCAAGAGCTCAGATTGGACTGTCAAGCTTAGAATGTATCCAGTGCGACTACTTTAAATGGGTAGAAAACAGTGTAGAGGGCAGAAAGCTTTATCATGGCGAATATATGGCTCAGTATTCTTGGGCTGAAGAGGTTAATGCTTTCATCGAAAGGGAGAAATATCAAAAATAAATATTAAAAAAAATTGACTAATATTCATATTTATTGACACTTCCTTGACGGAGAGAATATTATGATGGGATTGTAATTTGATAAATCATTATATCTTCGGAGGTGTTTTTATGAGTGAAAAAAACAAAATAGTCAGATTGCCTAACAAAGTGGAAGCGCTTATTCCAATTGTTTTTCTTCTGACAGTAATGATCACAAACTATGCACTTGGCTGGGGAATGGATCCTCATATTCCTGTAACTCTTGCATGTGGAGTTGCCATGATTATTGGAAAACTGTGCGGCTACAACTACAAGGAAATGCTTGCTGCAGGTCTTGAATCTGTTAATCAGTCTCTTGAAGCAATAATTATAATTCTTCTTGTGGGATGTCTGATTGGTTCATTTACTGCATGTGGAACTATCCCGGCGGTAGTCTATTATGGGCTGAAGCTACTTACACCGGCTATATTCCTTCCATGTGTAACAGTTCTTTGTGCAGTTGTAGGTGTTGCACTTGGATCAGCATGGACAGTAACAGCAACTCTTGGTATTGCATTTATGGCTATAGGTACAACAATGGGACTAAATCCAGCACTTATTGCAGGTGCTATTCTTTCAGGCGCATGTTGTGGCGATAAATTCTCACCACTTTCAGATTCAACAAATCTGGCTGCTGGTTCTGCACAGACTGGACTTTTTGATCATGTAGGAGCTATGGTAACTACAACTTTACCAAGTGTAATCATTGCAATATGTATATATGCATTTTTCTCACTTTCAAAGGTTGGCAACTATGACCCTACTCTTGCAAATGAGTTATCAGCTTCAATCATGGACCACTATACATATATGAGTCCAATTCTTCTTATTCCTATTTTACTGATTATAGTAGTAGCAGTAATAAAGATGCCAGCTATTCCTTCAGTTGTACTTCTTTCCTTGATTGGATGTGCATTTGCTTTAATTTTCCAGGGTGCCGGAATCTCTGACTGCATCCAAATGTTACACTATGGATATGCAGCTGAATCACAAAACGCACTGTTTGCAAAGCTTGTAAACAGAGGTGGTATGGATAGTATGCTTTGGACTAACAATCTTGTAATAGTTGCGGTTGCTTTTGGTGGTATACTTCAGAAGATTGGTTCAGTAGAATCACTTCTTGGTGGACTTATCAAGAAAGTTAAGACTCCATTCCAGTTAGTTGTTGTTACTATTACGACTTCAATGTTCTGTATCACAACTATGTGCGATCAGTACTTAGGATTAATCATTCCTTCATCAATGTATAAGGACAACTTTGACGAAATGGGTCTTGGTAGGAACATGCTGTCAAGAACACTTGAAGACGGTGGTACTTTATGGTCACCACTTATCCCTTGGTCATCTTGCGGTGCATACCATTCAGCAATACTTGGAGTTCCAACACTGTCATACTTGCCATTTTGCTTCATGAATATTATCAACCCTATTTATGCTATTATTACTGCAAGCTGGGGTGGAAATATTTTATATGCTGATGGATCAAGAACTAATATGTTTGGTAAGCTAAAAAAGGGTCATGGACCTGCTGGTGCACCTGAAGAAGCACATGAAAAGGCTATGAAGGCTCTTGCAGAAAGAAGAACTGCTGGATTATGTAAGAACGTATAGAAACAAATCTAGCTAATATAAGAGAGGTGATACTATGGAATATTACGGAATCATGCCGGAACGAAAACTGTGGGTAAAAGTGGCAGTTATCATCTTTGGAGTTTATGTTGTTTATAACGCAGCTGTAAATCATAACTGGTTTTACCTGCCATTTGGAATTATCATGATTCTTGCCACTTTTTCTGACAGAAAACATGTGATTTCACAAGAAGGAGTGGATATTCTGTACACTATCTGTGGAGTCCAGTTTCATAATATGTGGGACTGGACCGAAATAAACACAATTCATACAGATTCAATCAAATCCAGACCAAATGTGGAACTGCATATTGGTAAGGATGTGGTATCTAGAAGGTTTATTTTATCAGTGGATGATGTCGGAGAAGCAATAGATATTGCAGGCAGAATGAATTCAAAGATTTATATGGCAGAAGTGAATCACAAATAGTAAATAATCAAATTCTATAATTTTAAAAGTGCCTGGAGCTTTGGACATCAGGCACTTTTACTAGAGAAAATATAATTTCTCAAAAGCATTCTGAAAAAAATAATCATATAGAAAAAGAAATAAAAATACAAATAGGTAAAGCTAATTTATACATTACTAGCAGATAAGATGAAAGCTATCTCAATCAAAGAGGTAGCTTTTTTTTACTATAATTACAATTTAAGGATAATAACTGAATAAATTTATAATAATTGAAAAATATTTATGCATTCATACTAAACTTTTTAAATGCTTAAAAAGTTTAATCTTATCTTTCTTAAGAATATAAATTCTTGGGAAAGGTTTTTAGTAACTAAACAATATTATCAATAGTTAATTGATGACTGTTACTATATATCACCAAAGTATTTTTCATTTTTTATTATTATAAAATTTCAACAATGCCATAAGTTCTATAATTGTACAAAGATAATATAATATATTTAGAAATAATGTTGAAAATATAAGGTTTAAATTTAAAAACTATATTTACGTGAAACTATATATTCTACATGTGGCCTAATTAAATAATATATAAAAAGAAATTATCAAGGAGGAAATTGATGAAAAAGATCACTGAAAATTTTCAAGAAGCAACTACTATGACTAAAATGCAAATTCTTGATCAAATCCCTACTCCGGTAATGGCAGTAGATAAAGAATTAAGGATAATCTATATGAATCATGCTTTCCAAAAGATTAGCAATAAAAAATGGAAAGAAATTGTAGGAAAAAAGTGCTGTGAGTTCTTAAAATCCCTGCACTGCAATACGGATGAATGCCGTATGAAGAGAACCCTTGAAAGCGGAAAAATGTGTTCTTCTCGAAATGAAGCGATAATAGGGGGTGTGAATACACCCTTTGAATATTTTGCAGTACCTTTAAAGAATGAAAACAATGTTGTAATTGGAGGGCTTGAGTTTATTGTTGATATGACGGAACGAGCTCAATATGAAGAAAGGGTAAGGGAACAAAACCGCACCATACGTGAAATGGCAACACCGACTATAAAGCTGTGGGATGGAGTATTGGTTCTCCCTGTGGTAGGGATTGTGGATTCAATGAGAGCTCAGCATATGATGGATACCATGTTGAATAAAATTATCGAAACCTATTCAAAAGTTATCATTATGGACATTCATGGTGTGGCTGCTGTAGATACAGCAGTAGCAAACCATATGATTAAAATAACAAAGGCTACAAAGCTTATGGGGTGTGAATGTATACTTTCAGGGATAAGTCCTGCAGTAGCACAAACCATTATTCAGTTAGGTATTGAGATGGATAATATAAACACAAAGTCTACTTTAAGTGATGCACTTGCAGAAGCTTTTACAATATTAAATCTAGAAGTAAAAAAGAAAAATGAATAGTAAGGAAGTATCGATATGAGTGATTTGAATAGTAGTTTAAATACATCTATTACGGTAGTACAGAGATGCCTTATAGTAACATTACCAAATGAAATGACAGATGAGGATATAGAAATTGGCAGCAGCAGGGTACTAATGAAAGCAAATAATTCTTATATCAAAGGGACAATATTTGATTTAAGTATAGTATCTGTATTGGATTCATATAGTTTTGAAGCACTAAGAAAAGCTTCAAAGGCAATTTCACTAATGGGAGTAATGGTTGTATGGATTGGTCTGAGACCGGGTGTAGTGTCTGCTTTATTGGATTTAAATGTAGATGTAAGCTGTATAAAAACGGCAATGAATTTAGAGCAAGGTCTTAAGATCATTTCCAGAGCTCAATTGAATAAGAGTAGAGGTAATAAGTAATGGATAAATTAGAAGGGGAATTCACGCTTTTCCAAGGTAAGAATGTAAATATACTAGAATCAGTATTGGTTAAGTTGGTAGAGGATTATGATAATGGACATGTGATATTTATTGCTAGGGAAATGTCAGTAAAAGCGGGCTTTATGAGTACTGATGAAGTGATGATTGCCACAGCTGCTTCTGAATTATCGACAAATATTATACGTTATGCTAAAAAAGGTGAGATGATTATTAGTATTATTAAAAATCTAAAAGATGGACGAAAAGGACTTGAAATATATGCAAGTGATAATGGCCCTGGAATAAGAGATATTGAACTTGCTATGCAAGAACAATATAGCTCATTACCAAATAGTTTAGGACTTGGTTTACCCAGTGTAAAAAGAATTATGGACGAATTTTATATGGAATCTTTAATGGGAAGGGGAACTCGAGTGCTTGTGCGAAGGTGGATGAAATAATGCGAAATATTGATTTAGGAATGACTTTTCGAGCTCTGCTGGGAGATGAATCGGAATGCGGTGATATAGGAGTAATCCAGGAATATGATCATCAATGTTTTCTTGCATTGATTGATGTACTTGGACATGGTTCAGAAGCAAGAAAAATAGCTCTTTCAGCTAAGAAATATCTGAAAAATAATTATCGGATGGACCTTACAGACATGATCAATGGTCTCCATGAACATTTAAAAGGAACAAGGGGAGCTGTGGCGGCGGTGTGTCATTTAGATATTTTGACAGGGGAATTAACCTATGTTGGAATTGGAAATATTACTGTGAGAATTTTTGGAACAAAGCCAACCAGACTTATTCCCAAGGATGGAACAATAGGCTACAGGATGAGAAAACCTCAAAAGCATCGTATGAAGCTTTATCCTGGAGATACGATACTTATGCATTCTGATGGTATTAAGGAACATTTTGATCTGATTAATTATGTGGGATTATTAAGAGAAAATGCCGGGAGTATCGCCGCCAGGATATTGGAGTATTTTTGGAAAAAAAACGATGATGCATCTTGCATTGTATTAAAATATTCAATGTAGAATTTTGGGAAGAGGTAAAGAAATATGATTGAATTAGGTGTTATTAAAGTTACCAACACAGATTCTAGAATAGAAGCTAGAAAAAAAATTCAGCGACTTGTTAAGAAGTTCAATTATTCCGAAATTAAGGCTACAAGAATTGAAATTGCTATATCAGAAATGTGCAGAATAGGCTACCGGGGTGATAATGAAATATTAATTTCAACTTTCATAACTGAGATCAATAACCTGAAAGCACTTATGTTCAGATTTAGTCGAATGCCAAATAGCGGAAATTATTTCTTTGGAAATGAGTTTTTTGATAAATTCTATATGGAAAATTCAAAAGATGGTTCATTAACTGTGGAGGCATATTCTAATTTAAGTGATTCAAGTTTTTTTATTACCGATGATTTTATTGACAAAATAAGAAGAGAACTCTTACTACCCTCAAGAGCTGAGTTGATGAATGAACTTAAAAAAAAGAATGATGAACTAATTGTTTATGCAGAAGAGTTAAAAAAGGCTAAAAATATTTCAGAAGTAGCTGCACAAGCTAAGGTAGATTTTCTTGCTAACATGAGCCATGAAATTCGAACACCTATGAATGCTATTATGGGAATGACTTACTTAATTCAAAAAACAGACTTAAACCCAAAGCAAAAGGATTACATTGATAAAATACAGAAATCCAGTCAGCATCTATTGGGAATTATTAACGATATATTGGATTTTTCAAAAATAGAATCAGGCAAACTGGAAATTGAAAAAATAGATTTCAAACTGGATCAAGTACTGGATAACCTGCTAACTGTTATTGGTGAAAAGTGCTCCTCTAAGGGGCTTGAGTTAATTTTTGACCTTGATCCTGAATTACCGAATGACCTATGTGGAGATCCACTGCGGTTAGGTCAAATTCTAATAAACTACACAAATAATGCTGTTAAATTTACAGATAAAGGAGAAATCATTGTAGGAATTCGTAAAAAAACTGAATGGGAAAATGAATGTTTGGTGAAGTTTGAAGTTCAGGATACGGGAATTGGGATGACAGAAGAACAGAAAAATAAGCTGTTCAAATCTTTTCAGCAGTGTGATACTTCTATAACAAGAAAATATGGTGGTACTGGATTGGGCCTTGCTATTTCTAAAAAATTGGCTAATTTGATGGATGGGGATGTAGGCGTTAAAACAGAAATAGGTAAAGGAAGCACCTTCTGGTTTACTGCTAAATTAGGTATAAGTAAAGCAACGGAAAAAGCTTATCTACCTTCTACAAATTTAGTGAATGGAAAGGTGCTTGTAGTGGATGATAATTTTCATGCAAGAATTATACTTTCAGAAATGCTTAGGGCTATGAATTTACACGTAATGGAAGCAGCATCAGGGGAACAGGCTTTACAGGTTATTGGTAAAGTTAATAATGGAAATGATCCTTTTGATATTGTATTTATGGATTTGCAAATGCCAGGATTGAAGGGTATAGAAACCATAAAAAGAATAGATAAAATGACATTGAAAACAAAACCTCACTATGTCATAGTAACGGCATATGGTCGTGAGGAAGTTTTCCAGGAAGCAGAAGATGCGGGTATTGAGATGGTTCTCGTTAAACCGGTAAATTCCATAGTGCTTCTTGACTCTGTACTTCGAATATTAGGAGAAAGTGAAACTGAAGAAAGAGAAGAAGAGGAATATTGTCCTATTAATATTGCGGAAAAATATCTTGCATCTATCTGCGGTGCACGTATATTACTGGTGGAAGATAATGAACTGAATCAGCAGGTTGCGGTGGAACTACTGGAGGATTACGGCTTTCTCATTGATATTGCTGAAAATGGAGAAATTGCCGTTAAGAAAGTTAATGAAGAGTTCTATGATATTGTGCTTATGGATATGCAGATGCCTGTCATGGACGGAGTAACGGCTACAAAGGAAATTAGGAAAAAAATAGAGTATGTATCACTACCTATTATTGCAATGACGGCAAATGCTATGGTAGGTGATAAGGAGAAGTGTGCGGAAGCAGGAATGAATGACCATATTGCAAAACCCATTGATCCCGAGCAATTGTTTTCAACTCTTCTGAAATGGATTCCCACTAAACAATCAAAGGAGAAACAAGTGCAGCAGATGTCAATGAATTCAGTAGAAAATGGATTGGAACTGAATATACCCGGTTTGGATGCAGAAATGGGATTAAAAAGAGTACTTGGTAAAAAGAAATCCTACATTAATTTACTTAGAAAATACATATCAGGACAAAAATATATTTTTGTACAAATAGATCAGATGCTTTCAGAAGGAGACTGGTCCTCAGCAGAACGGCTTGTCCATACTTTAAAGAGCGTATCTGGCAGCATTGGTGCTATTGCAATTCAAAAAAAGGCTGCTGACCTGGAAACAGCTATCAGGGAGCAGGCTTCAATGGATGCGCTAAAGATCATGATTGATGAAACAAGTGTAATACTTGCAAAAATGATAGAGTATTTGGAGAATGCACTTCCGGAAGAAGAGAATGTGCCGCAGTTAATGGGGACTGTTTCCACACAGGAGGAATTATTAAAAGTTTTGAATGATCTTAAGCCCTTTGTAAAAACACGAAAACCTAAAAAATGTTCTAAAATCATGGAAGAATATAAAAAATTAATATGGCCCCTTCAATTTCGAAGGCAAGCTGCAGATATTGTAAAACTTATTTCAAAATATAAATTTAAAGAAGCAATGTATATACTGGAAACATTGATAACAAGCTTGAAGGAGTTGACATGACATGAAAAAGCTTTCAGAATGTACGGTGCTAATTGTAGATGATACGGAAGTTAATGTGGATATACTTGTAGAAGCACTTGGTGACGATTACGAGATATCCGTTGCGATGGATGGAGAATCTGCCCTTGAAAATATAGAAATGGAAGTACCGGATATTATTTTATTGGATATCATGATGCCTGGTATGGATGGATATGAAGTATGCCGCCGCATTAAAGAGAATAAAGCTACCTCAAAAATTCCTATTATATTTTTAACCGCAATGACAGATATAAACAGCAAGACAAAAGGATTTGAACTAGGAGCAGTGGACTATGTAACCAAGCCTTTTGAAATTCTTGAGGTGAAAGCTAGAGTTTTTACTCACCTGTCTTTGAAGCTTGCCAAATATGAATTATCAAAGCAAAATGAAATTCTTGAGAAAAAAGTAATAGAAAGAACAAAAGAAATTTCTCTTACTCAGGAAGCAACTATTGAAGCGTTGGCTTGCCTGGCAGAATATCGAGATCCTGAAACTGGTGATCATATAAAGCGTACAAAGAATTATATAAAAATATTGGCAGAGGAACTTAAAAAAAATCCAAAGTTCAAGGAGTTTTTCAATAATGAAACCATAGAGCTTCTATATAAATCAGCGCCTCTTCATGATATTGGTAAAATAGGAATAAGAGATAACATTTTATTGAAGAACGGAAAACTAACAGATGAAGAGTTTGAAGAAATGAAAAAGCATACCATTTTTGGACATGATTCCTTAGCAAGAGCATCTAAGAATCTTGGTGATAGTTCTTTTTTGAAATGCGCAATGGAGCTAGCACGTTCTCATCATGAAAAATGGGATGGAACCGGCTATCCTGATAGGCTGGTAGGAGAAGAAATTTTTCTGTCAGGAAGACTTATGGCTGTGGCAGATGTGTATGATGCACTTATCAGCAAGCGAGTTTATAAGCAAGCATATTCCCATGAAAAAGCTGTTCAAATTATACTTGAAGGAAAGGGGCAGCACTTTGACCCAGATATTATTGATGCTTTTATGAATGTTCAAGAAGAATTCCGTAAGATTTCTTATGAATATGCTGATTTTGAGGAAAAATTTATTACCTGAAATGTGTGTAAATGTATATCTAGTATAAGAAAAAACCGTGCAGGATAAGGTATTGTTACCTTCCATTATGCACGGTTTTTATGTATCTTATTTTATCTTATGAGGTATCCATTGTGAAATTTATTTTGAAAATAATTGTTTTAAGAACGAATATCATCACATAAGATGTAATATGAACTTTTTCTATAAGGTTAAGCAATTCCTAAGAGATAAGTATAGTCTTAGAATTTATTCTAGCATAAGGGGGGGTGGGGAACATGGAAGAAAAACTAGAAAGATCAATACAGAAGCCCACTGAAGAACAAACTAATGAGTTAATTGAAAAGCCTTCCGAAGAGCAAACGGAAGAACCAAAAGAAGAGCTAGAAGAAAAGCGTAAAAAATATGTCGGATACATAGTAGTTTCTATCTGTTACTTACTTATTCTTTATTTTGGAATGACGGAGCATTTTGAAAGTCATTATTGTTTTGGTTCTGAAATTAATGACATAGATGTTTCTGGGAGAACTGTGGAAGAGGCTAAAATAGTAGTGACATCTCAGCTTCAGAAATACACGTTAAGTATAAAAGAGAGAGATGATAAGATTGAACAGATAAAAGGCGATGACATAAATTTACGGTATCGTTCAGACGAGGAATTTTATAAATTTAAAGAGAGTCAAAATCCTTTCTATTGGTGTTTTGAACTTTTTTTACAGAAGAATCCAAAAACCACAGTAGACCTATTATATGATGAGAAACTATTGAAAAAACGAATCGATGGACTTTCATGTTTGGATGATAAGAATATAATTGAACCTAAGAATCCCAGTTTTCAATATTTGGGTAGTAGTTATATAATTTTAGATGAAGTCCCAGGAAGCAAGGTAGATAAAGAGAAACTATATCTTCTTGTATCAGAGGCAATACTAAAGGGTGATACTGAAATAGATTTAGAAGCCGTGGATTGCTATGTAAAGCCAGAATATACTTCAAAGTCTCCTAAAATTATAGAAGTCAAAGACACACTTAACAAATGTGTATCATCAAAAATTACCTATACATTCGGAGACCATAAAGAAACAATAGAAGGCTCTATAATAAACCAGTGGCTTATGGTAAATGAGAAATTTGAAATCGTCGTTGATGGAAAAAAGGTAGAGAATCACTTAGAAGAAATTTTTAAAACTCATAACACGGTTGGAAAGGTAAGAAATCTTGTTGGATCATCAGGGCAGACTATCCATATAGGCGGTGGCGACTATGGCTGGTGTATTGATATAGCGGAAGAAGTACAAAATCTGATTGTGAATATTAGAGAAGGAAGGACTATAACAAAAGAACCAACGTATAGTCAGACGGCCTTTTCTCACGGGACTACTGATATTGGAAATACCTATGTTGAAATAAGTATAGATCAACAGCATATATGGTTTTATAAGAATGGTTCATTAATAGTTCAAGGACCTATTGTATCTGGTAATATAAAAAAACATACAGAAACACGTAAAGGTATTTATAAATTAAAATATAAACAGAGAAAAGCTGTCTTAAGGGGGGCAGATTACGCTGTACCAGTTGCCTTTTGGATGCCCTTTGATGGCGGAATAGGGCTTCATGATGCAAATTGGAGAAGTAAATTTGGTGGGGAAATTTATAAGAGGAATGGATCTCATGGTTGTATAAACTTGCCTTACAACGTAGCAAAGGAGATATTTAATAATATTGAGGTAAATACCCCTGTTGTTTGCTATTAACAAGTGTGTATTTTTGAATTGTTTCAAAAGTAAATTTTAAATTCAATACCTTTTTTTGAATTATAAGCTAAGATAGTTCCTTCATGGGCGTTTATAACTTGTTTTACCTTGTTTCTTTTATTTTGTCTGTAAAAGGCGATTTGCTCTTAAGATCACTAGAAATATTCGTTTCATATTTTATCACCACGTTATTTATTTGATTTTTTCAACGCATCCTTGACACCATCTATAATACCCATAGATGAATAGGTTGCACCACTTACTACGTTAACATCAGCACTTTGTGAATCAACAATTTTATTAGGTATAACATCATTTGCTCGATTAAACCATTTTCTATCATCACGGTGTTCTATGACTTCTATAGCTATAATATGTTTGTTCTTTACTGTAACTTGCACAGTCATTGGACCTTTAAATCCCTCACCTTTACCTGTATATATGCCGTCAGAAATATCTGCTCCATCTCCTATGTTTTTAGAATCTTCTTCAGAAATCACTGTAAGTTCATTTGATTTTGAGGATGAAGTTTCACCTACCATAGTTTTATCAGAAGTAGATTCAGAAAGGTGTTTGTTTTCAAGATTTAAAGGATTAGCTCCATTATAGATATTATATACTAGGAAACCTCCAATTAATACGAATATACTAATAAGCATAGCTAAATGTTTTTTCTTTTCATTCTTAAACATATGGGCGTTACCATAAGTAAGAGCACCTTCTACAGGGCAGCTAGAAATACATCTAAAACAGTTAATGCATTGAGGGGATCTTAAATTAGTGCATTTTGATACCTCAATATTCATAGGACAAGTTATGTCGCATTTCTTGCAGTTCACACATGTAGATTTATTTCTCTTGATTGTAAAAACTCTAAAGTAACTTATTAGACCATATTTAGCTCCTTCAAAACAGAAGTAATTACAGAATGGCCTATCAAAGAATAAAGCAATGAATACAAAGAATAACATGACTCCAATAGAACCAATTGTACCCACATCACTTAATAATAATTTTTCAAAATTTACTCTAGGATCAAATGACAGAATACTAAAAATCAAATCTGACCCAATGAGAGAAACAAGAGCTACTATTATATATCTATTGAATACTAATATTTTTTGAATAAATAGGGGCATTTTTTTCTTTTTAATACCTAATAATCGTCCTACCCTACTGAATAGATCTTGTATAAACCCAAATGGACAGATCCAACCACAATAAAATACACCAGATAAAAGTGTCAAACCAAGAATCACCAACATTGTTGCTTTAAAATTAGTAAAGAATCCACATATTGTAAGAACTAAACATAGAATTTGAACTACTAAACGATATTTTTGAATTTTCTTCATGATATTCACTCCCTCTCATATCATACGGTAGATTAGACCTTATTTAGTACTGGCAAATTTTCTCTAGAGAAAACTTTCTGTTAATTTAATTATAAGGTTATATGTAATTTTAATCTACTATAAAGCTATGTGAAGATTATGTGAAAGTTGTGGGACGGAGAAAAAGAAGGATTTTTAAATAAGATTGTGGGCTATAGATGAACGGGAACTAAACTTTATTCATATAATCCTGTTTTTCAATACTCAACAATCCATATTAAATTAGCTGCTTCTACCTCAGATAGATGATCACAATTACCAATTTTTTTTAGGTAAGCTGTATAACCAAATCAGATGTAAATTTATATTTTGGTTTAATATGAAAAAAGTGGTATTTGAATTGTTATTAAGTATGTTGACCGAGTAAAATTGGGTAAATATAATATATATGGATAGGGTTAGGTTTTTATAAATTTAATCTGATAATAATTCTCTGAACAAGAAAGGAAACGATATGAAAGAGAAGATATTAATAGCAGAAGATGATAAAGATATATCCGAGATTATTGAAATGTATCTGTTAAGTGAAGGATATGATGTGAGAATTGTGGATAATGGTTTAGATGGATTGAGGGCTATTCAAAATGAGCAGTTTGATTTAGCCATTCTTGATATTATGATGCCTAAAATGGACGGCTTCAAGTTAACTAGAGAAATAAGAAAAGATAGCAATATACCAATACTCATTATTTCGGCTAAAATAGAATGTCATGATAAAATATTGGGATTAAACATTGGTGCTGACGACTATATAACAAAACCCTTTGATCCTTTAGAGGTTGTAGCACGGGTAAATGCTAACTTACGAAGAAATAGAATCCTTAATGAACATAAAGATCAACAGAATAATATCAGTAAGATTAAAAATCTGATTCTAGATAATGATGCCTGCAAATTATTAAAGGATGGAATGGAGATAACTTTAACTGCTACTGAGTATAAAATTATGAATTTGTTGATGAGAAATCCTAATAGGATATTTTCAAAAATACAGATAGCGGAATACTTATGCGGTGAATATTTTGAATCTGATACACATACTATTACGGTGCATATTTCAAATCTACGGGAGAAAATTGGTGTTGACGAAAATGGAGAGAAGTATATCAAAACAGTGAAAGGGTTAGGGTATAAAATTGAAAGTAACTAAGAATAAAAGAAGTTATTTCAATATATTGGTTAGGGATTTTTTGATTTTTGTCATAGCTGTGTTAACACTGATTTTTGCTATTTTATATATTAGAGAGGAAATTGTAGATATTAGTATGATAAGATATTTGGAATCAACTTATGAACAGGTGCCTAAGACCATTTTAAAAGGAGATTATGCAGGGCTGAAAAGCAAGAATAAACTTGGAAATAATGGTTTTTTTGAAATACTAAATGAAAACAACCAAGTTATTTATATAGATCCCGGCCATGAACCAATAAAATTTTCACCTGAAGAGTTGACATTGATTCCAAATGAAAATAACCGACCAATTATTACAAAGGAAGAGTACCAAGAATTTGATTCAAAGAGTTACACTGAGCTTACTTTTGAATATTATGATAATCTTAAAAAAACATATCAGACAGTCGTTGTTGTTGATAATAATCTGAAACTAAATTTTTCAAATATACCAGATATGAAGAAAGTATTTACCCAAAAGGAGTTTGACTTATTAAGTGGAGTTTATGATGACACCTATGAAGTATCCAAACTGTTCTATACCAATAATGAAGGCGATGCTCATACCGTTGTGTTTTTTAGAGAGTACAATCCCCTGAATATGGTGTCCGCTTCTCTTGAGGGTACTTTAGGTTATAGTTTGGCAGTTTTTATCGTTTTTTTTATTGTTGCTGCTCTTATCTATCTCATCAATCTAGACAAAAAAGTGAAGGTGCCGTTGCTGTTGCTAGGAGATGCAATTAACGAATTTTCTCATGGCAAAAGAGAGAAACTCATTTGTTACAAAGGTCCTTATGAGTTTGAAAATGTATGTAGAGAATTTAATGCAATGGCAGTGAAATTGAACGAAGCAGAACGAATACGATTTGAAGTTGAAGAAGAAAAGAAAAAGATGATTGCTGATATTTCCCATGATTTGAAGACACCGATAACAGTGATTCAAGGCTTTTCAAAAGCATTAATAGATGAAAAAATAAATGAAACAGATAGAGTGAAGTACCTAGAGCGCATATATAATAAGTGCCAGTCAATGGCGAAACTGATCAGCGTATTTAGTGAATTTAGTAAGCTTGATAGACCTGATTTTAAGTTAGAAGATACATCAAGCAATATAAGTGAATTGGCTAGAGCATATTTCATAGACAAATACAATGAGCTAGAACTATTGGGCTACAAACTCGAACTAGAAATTCCAGATAAATATATAGATGCAAGAGTTGATTTTTTTCAGATGAAACGTGTGTTTGATAATATTATCTCGAATACAACGAAGTATACACCTAAAGGGACAAGTATATATTTTATATTGAAAGAATTTGATCAAGAAATCAGTTTGGTGATAGGAGACAACGGACCTGGTATTCCTGAGGAATTGCAGAAAAGGATTTTTGAGCCATTTGTTGTGGGTAGTGATTCTAGGACAAGTGGAACAGGTTCAGGGCTTGGAATGGCTATAGCACATAAAATAATCAAAGCACATAAAGGTACCATTGAACTTGTTTCGGATGGGACTGAAGAAATAACAGTTTTATACGAAATTAAAATACCGAAATAATATATCTTTTACCTCACAGTTTTCTGTGAGTTTTTTTATGTCAAGAAATCTTGAGATTGAATTTACGTTAAATGAATTTTAGGAGATTAAAGTATTTATATAAATAAATATGGAGTGAGAAGATGGAAAATAATTTTTCAGATCCATATATTTAAAGAGTTGCAGACCATAGAAATGCATAGGCTGAAGATACTTATACCTATGGTGGAACGATAACAAAAACAAGGTATTTTGTAAGAAATATAAATGGATGGTTGTATTTTGTATTATTTTGACAATAATATTAATATTCCTAAGAATGTTATAACTTGTTCATCAATTAGGGGGTGGTGAGGATGAGCAGAAAATATAGATTTGAGAAATATGAACCAAAGTATTTGAAAAGTTGCGGTGAACTGGTACAAGAAGCTTGGAATCTTCATGAAGCATATAAGAATCCAAAGGATATGGATAGTATTTACGAATTATATGTCAGAGATTGTCTGGATTATAGTGAGTACAAGGAATTGATTCTTGATGAAGATGACAATGTATGCGGTATAATGTTTGGTAGTATAGAAAATCGGGCTGCTATCCAAGGAATTGCAGTTATTATAAAGAGAATCAAAACCTTGTTATGGAGTATATTTAAACTATTAAGAGGTAATTTTGGAACAATGGATACTGCAATTAGTATTTATCTAAATCAAAAAAGAGATGATATGGCAGGAGAGGTATATTCGGATTATTTTAGTAGTGAAATCAATCTTTTTATTGTCAGCGAATGTCTTCGTGGTCAAGGTTACGGTTATGAATTAATGAATCGGTATATTGAGTTTTGTCGTGAAAAGAAATTGAGCAGTGTATTTTTATGGACTGATTTAAGTTGTTCATATAGTTTTTATGAACGATATGGATTTAAACTATTTGATACTTTTCACGGCAATACCTTGACTGAATGTAATGATGAAGGTGAAAATGGATTGATTTATTGGTATCAGATATTAAATTAGAAATGAGGAGAAATAATGACTAAAAAAATTGGAATTTTAACGAGTGGAGGGGATTGTCCGGGACTTAATGCAACTATTAGAGGGGTTGTAAAGGCGTCTTACGGGTTAATGAATTGTACATTTTACGGCATTTTAAATGGTTTCAGAGGTCTTATAGAAGGAGATATAAAAAAAATGGAATTGGATGATTTCTCTGGGATACTGTCAAAAGGTGGTACAATACTAGGAAGTCATAGAACCCCATTCAAGAAAATGAGAAAGATTGAGGCTGATGGTATTGATAAAGTAAAAGCAATGGTTACAAACTATCAAAAATTCGAGTTGGATTGTTTAGTTTGTCTTGGTGGTAATGGAACCCACAAAAATGCGAATATTTTGAGAGAAGAAGGCTTGAATATTATTACGTTGCCAAAGACCATTGATAATGATATATGGAATACAGATGTAACCTTTGGCTACCAATCTGCAGTGGATACAGCAATGGATGTAATCGATAGAATCCATACAACTGCTGATTCTCATGATAGAGTGATGATTATTGAATTGATGGGGAACAAAACAGGATGGCTGGCGATTAATGCAGGAATTGCCGGTGGTGCTGATGTCATATTGATCCCAGAAATACCTTATAACAATTTAGCCATTGTACAAGCAATCATGAAAAGACATCAAAAAGGAAAAAATTATTCTATTGTTGTTGTAGCAGAAGGCGCCAAAAATGTTATAGAAGCCAATATGAAAAAGAAAGAATTTAAAGCTTATCGCAAACAGACAAACAATACATCTATTTCTAATCGTATTGCAAATATGATTAAAGAGCAGACGGGTTTTGAAACAAGAGTTGTAATTCCGGGACATATATTAAGAGGAGGCTCGCCGACAGCTTATGATCGAACATTAGCGACGCAAATTGGCGTATATGGGGCAAAGTTGATCTCCCAAGAAAAATATGGAGTAGCAGTAGCTATTAAAAACAATGCATGTGTGGCATCGCCATTAGAAAGGGTTGCAGGTTTATTAAAGACAGTTCCATTGAATCATAAGTTGATTGAAACGGCAAAGCTTGTGGGTATTAATTTTGGAGATGAATGTTTTAATTATGAAAAAAGAGAGAGAGATTTAGAGTTTTTTTAATATTATAGTATGGTTTTAACTCAATATTTACTCTTCAGAGCTGTCTTATGTTAAGGAAAATTCCAATAGAACCATTTTTATGATATAATATGGGTAAAGATAAGCTTATTAGAAAGAAAAAAAGAGAAAAAACAAAAAATAGTCATAATTATGATGATAATAAAATAACAAGAAAATATAAAAGACTTAAAAGAAAAGCAGCTAAAAATGGAATGTTTAGGTGCTTTTTTTGTTTAGACATTAAAATTTTGTATCTAAATATAATATACGAGGAGGGATATCTATGAAATATTGTAGCGAATGTGGAAATAAGCTTTATGATAATGCAAAATTTTGTGGTGAATGTGGAACGAAAGTCGAGATAGCAGAAAGTGTGAATAAGAAACCAACAGAAAATGTTAATCAACCTACTTATGAGCAGCAATATAATGTAATTGAGGAAGATAATGAAAGAGAAAAGAGTAGAAAGAAAAAACGTAAGATCATCCCAATTGTTATAGTAGTGTTTATTTTATTTATTGGTAGTTTGATGTTTTTAGGGAGTGATGATCATGATGTTGTAGATGAAGATAAAAGTAATACATCTACTGATTATAGTAATGCTACAAGTGCTATTGATCAAAATGATGAATTAGAGGATAATATCCATGTAATGGATGAAAATACTGATAACGTACTTATCGAAACGATTGCTGTAGGGAAAAACAGAAATGATGATGGTAGGATTAAATTGAATGTTTTAGGACTTACCAATGAAGAAGAACTGGATAAAACAGATAAAATAACAGAAGAGATGATCCTTTGGGAACATATTGAGTATATGTCAGAGGATGAACTAACAGAGATGGATCCAATATCTAAAGGAGTATTAACAGCTCAAAAGAATGTAATGGTTGAGATAAGAGGAACGTTATATTGTTTTCAGGGTGATACAGGGAATATCCTATGGAAAAAGGATTTAAAGGGTAGTGGAGCTGAAATTGCCTGCGCTGATAATGGTCTAATCTTTGTATCCTGTTATTATGGTGATTTCTTAAAATGCTTCTCAGCTAAAGGTGAGCTTTTGTGGACGGTTAAAGAGTCAGAAAAGTTTTATTGGGCAAATCGTGTAACTATCAAAGGTGATAAAGTTTATGTACATTTTGGTGAAGAAGATAAAATTGCTAAATTTGATATGAATGGTAATTTTATAGCCTATGCTGAAAAAGCATCTTCTGATGGCAATACAAGTGATCGTGAAGATAAAGAAAAGGCTATAAGATTTAATGATAAAGGCTTTGAAAAAGCCATTAGGGATATCTATGGATTTGGAGATAAGGAAATAACAGCTAGTGATCTTGAAGAAAAGACGGAATTAGACTTAGAAAAGAGCGAATATCAGTATGAGATAAAAAGTTTAGATGACCTAAAATATTTTAAAAACTTAAAAAAGATAAGAATGAGTGGAAAACTGGATAATAAAATACAGGTAACATCAAATCTTTCTGTTGTAAAAGAGTTAAAGGATCTAAAGTACGTGAGTTTTTGCGGTGTGACTCTTGAAGGAGATCTTAGGGATCTTACTTGTTTTGATGTTGAAAGGCTTTATATCGAAGGAACTAATGTGACAGGGGATGTAAGTCATTTTAGTAATTTTAAAAAACTAAAGAGCCTAGGGTTAAGTTATAGCCAAATAACAGGAGATGTAAAATATCTTAGCAATTTAACGGAAATGGAAACTTTATATCTTCATTTTTCTGATATTTATGGTGATATTAAAAACTTAAGAGGATTGAAAAATTTAATCAGATTAAATGTAAGAGATAGTAATATTGAGGGGAATCTAGAAAGTATTGAACATATTGATTTGCAAGATTTTCATTACCAAAATTCTAAAGTGAAGTAAAAGTTTTTAGAAATATAAATGGAACAGTTGCTAGAAAATATTGTTAAGTAGGAAAGGAGGAATATATGATTAACAAGTATTGCTATAAATGCGGAAGTGAAATATGGGCGAGAGCAAAATGGTGTGAAAATTGCAAAGCACCAGTTATTGAAATGCCAGTATCAAATGCACAGAAAGAGCAGATAGAAAAAATTAAGGAAATACAAGAAAAAAATCCTACAAGTAAAGGTAAAGGTTGCCTTGCTGTTATGGTGGTAGGGTTTATCATGTTTGGAATACCCATGATTGTTATTCAATCAGGTATTGGATACGATAGTATTATTACAAAACTGATTATGACACTAATATTCCTAGGGATTAATATACTACTTAGTAAATATAGAAAGAATTTAGGATATAAGAAGAAAAAATTTTTTAACTTAACAAAAAAGAATAAAGAGGATTTCGAAAATGTTGAGATACTATGTACAAATTGCAGACAAAAGCTGACAAAAGAAATGGTCTATTGTCCTAAATGTTCTAAAGCTGCAAATGAGGATATTGCTATTGATTTATCACAATATAAGGATGATTATAAGCAAAACATTAAAACTACAACAAAAGAATTGGAGCCTAAAAACATAACAAAAGAATATAAAGTTAAATGTGTAAATTGCGGTGAGCATATTGGTAGAGGAAAATTTTGTACTGAATGTGGCACAAAGGTGGAATTTAAGAAAGAAACGGATGTATGCAAAAATTGTGGAGCAGATGTTGTTGGAAAGAAATTCTGCACTGAGTGCGGAACAAAAGTGGAGGTGAAATAATGGATTTTATTATTTTAATACTTATTATATTAGCTTTTGTTCAAGGATTTCTTGTTTCTAGAAAATGGAGTAAAATATCTCATAAAGAAGATCTTACTAAAGTCAATGAACTTATGGGATACATTGATAGACGTGAATTCGATTTGTCAGATGATGAGGGTAAAAACCCTTTAATGATTGCTTGTTCGTCACACTTTTTTAAGAATAATGGGAATGAATTTACCTATGACGATATAGTAAAAAATGCGATCTCAAAAGGTATAAATGTAAATCAGAAATGTTTAAAAGAAGGTAAAACTGCACTTGTTTATGCAATAAAAAATAATCATGGAGATGAAACCGTAAAATTACTATTAAGAGCAGGGGCAGACGTTAATATAGTAGATGATCAGGGTAGAACAGCATTATTTGATGCTATAAAGTATGGTAAATATAATATGATAAAGGATCAAGTATCTAATGTAAACCATAAGAATAATTATGGAATTACTCCCCTTATGATAGCTACTTTTAATATGGAATTTGATGTAATAGAGGATCTTCTTAATAGAGGTGCAAATGCTAAACTAACGAATGTTGCTGGCGAAAATTCTTTTGATGTTGCTGTGAAAAATATGAAAAAGCATATAAGAATAGCTATTGAGAGTGAAAACTTAGATGAAGGAGGAAAACCAAGAAATACTACTACAAGTCAAGACGTTTTAGATGCTCAGAAGCATAATCACAAAGTAAGGGAAATGGTTAGAAAACTTGAGTGTATAGTAAATGATATAGAATATGAACCTAAAAAGTTTAAAAGACCTTTTTTAAATACAAGAAAGGCTAATTAGGTGATTGTATGGATAAGTCTATAATTAAAAAAAAGATAGTAACCATTATCTGTGTTTTTGGACTAATAATGTGCTTTAGTATATACAAAAAAGGTAGTATGTATATACCATACTATTATAAGGGAGAATTTTTCATTGCTGAGTACGTTTTTAGAGATGTAAATGAAGGTGATATAATAGGAAATCCCAATTTTTCACCTAGTTTTGATTATGTTACAAATGAAACATTTATAAATGAATTTAGAAATACATCAAAAACTTTAGGGTATGATTTTTCGATTGAAGAAGGATCACCAGAAGAAAATAGTAACTTTTTAAGCGCATATAAGATAAACAAAAAATATGAAATACACTATAAAGAAGGTTTTATCGCTATTTCCTTTGAGAACTTTAATAAGAGCGAATTTTTAAAAGTTCTTAGAACTCTTATATATACTATAGATAAAGAAATAGAGCATGAAGAATTAGAGCAAAGACTTTTAGAATGTGAGAATAAAGATTTTTTAGAATATGCTATTTATGCACACGGTTCAAAGATTGATTATAGATTTTATAAAGAGGAGATTTATAAAGTGCATATAGAAGACATGAAAATGGGACACTAAATTTCAAAAAAAGGGTTAAAAAATCACAGCTGCAAAGGAGGTCACTGCAAAAAGTATTACTTTTTCAGTGACCTCAATAAAACAGGTGTTTTTTTTAGAAAATTAATGAGGGGAGTGACCTTCAGCAGCTTCTGCATCTGCTTTAGTTTTATGAACTGTACCACGTGGATGTTCTGGCGGTGCATAGATAGCGTATAATTTAAGGGGTGTATCACCTGTATTGATTACATTGTGCCATTCACCAGCAGGTATCATGATTGCGTAGTCATCATAGACTTTTTCTTGAAAATCTAACTGGTCTTTACTATTCCCCATTTGAACGAGTCCTTGACCTTCTTCAATACGTATGAATTGATCAACTTTGGGATGAACTTCCAAACCTATGTCCTCTCCAACTGGAATGCACATCAAGGTAACTTGCAAATTATCCCCTGTCCATAAAGCGGTACGAAAAGTCTGGTTTTGTTTAGTGGCTTCCTCAATGTCAACTACAAATGGTTCTGGTCCATAATCCTTCAACTTAGTAAATTCCTTTGAAAAGTTTGGGTTATATAGGGGTGCATTAACGTAGTAAGGATATGGGTATGGGTTATAAATATTATACATTGGTATGCTAATACAATAAGGAGATGGATAGTGGTTATAAAGATTATACATAAGGTTCATTCCTTTCATAGTCTTATAAAATTATCATATGCTCTATGTTTAAAAAATGTGATTCGATTCACAGATATGCATAATAAATTGGCAAAAGCAGACACTAAATAAGGATAGGATTATGTTGATATAGAAAGTCGATAATTAAAAATAACTGTGTTTCTGTTTGATGTAAAAAAATAGGAAAAAAGGAGATACAATGATACAGAAAAAAATGACACTAGAAACAGGATTAAACTTAGATAATAGTTATGCTCGTTTGCCTAAATCATTTTTTACTACCCTGAATCCAACTCCTGTACGCTTACCAAAGTTGATCATTTTCAATCATTCCCTAGCAAAATTTCTAGGAATAAATGTTCAGACGCTAAAAAATAATGATGGTGTAGAGATGCTTGCTGGCAATCATATTCCAGAAGGAGCTTTGCCCCTTGCTCAAGCTTATGCAGGACATCAATTCGGTTATTTTACCATGCTTGGAGATGGCAGAGCTTTGTTGATGGGAGAACAGATTACGCCTTTAGGCGAAAGGCTTGATATTCAGCTTAAAGGTTCAGGTGAAACACCATACTCTCGCGGAGGTGATGGTCGAGCGACACTTGGACCCATGCTACGTGAGTATATTATCAGTGAAGCAATGTATGGTCTCGGTATTCCTACTACACGTAGTTTAGCGGTAGTAACAACTGGTGAGTCAGTAGTTCGTGAAACTGATCTACCGGGTGCAATTTTAACTCGTGTAGCTGCTAGTCATATGCGTGTGGGAACCTTTCAATATGTTTCAAAATGGGGTACTGTTGAGGAACTACGAATCTTAGCTGATTATGCATTGCAAAGACATTTCCAAGGATTTGATGCTGTTGAAAATCCGTATCTTTTTCTACTTCAGGAGGTAATCAAGCGTCAAGCTGCACTAATTGCTAAATGGCAACTGGTTGGCTTTATCCACGGGGTGATGAACACGGATAACATGACGATTAGTGGAGAAACCATTGATTATGGTCCTTGTGCCTTCATGGATACCTATGATCCAGCAACTGTATTCAGCTCTATTGATACACATGGTCGCTATGCTTATGGTAATCAGCCTCATATTGCTGCGTGGAATCTTGCGAGGTTTGCTGAGACTTTATTACCACTAATACATGATAGTCAGGAACAGGCTATCAAACTAGCTGAAGATGCTATTTCAGATTTTACTAAGTTGTATTACCATAATTGGCTTGCTGGAATGAGATCAAAGTTAGGAATATTTAACGAAGAACTACAAGATGAATCCCTTATTGAACAACTTCTCAGTATGATGAAGAAGTATGGGGCGGACTATACGAATACTTTTCGTGCATTAACTTTTGATAAGCTAGAGGATATGGATTTATTTGACACCACAGAATTTACTCAGTGGTATGAGTTATGGAAGAGGAGACTAGACAGACAACAGGAATCAAGAGATTGTTCTCATCAGTTGATGAAAAACTCCAATCCTGCTATAATTCCTCGCAACCATAGAGTAGAAGAAGCTCTAGAAGCAGCGGTGAAACAGGGTGATTATTGTGTGATGGAGCGACTTCTTGATGTACTTGTAAGTCCTTATGATCATTCTCCTGAACAGGCTAATTATGCTACATTGCCTCCGCCATCAACTAGTCCTTACCGAACCTTTTGTGGTACTTAATATGGAAGTATTAGACTAGCTAACTAATGTCAAACAAAAACTAAAAAATAATGGTTATAGGAAAAAGGGCACAATAAATGGCCCTTTTTTTTAGTTGATTTCAGATTTTTTACTGTATATCACATGAATTACAAATATATCTTTTATAGGTATAAATTACACATACGAAAAGGAGATAATTATATTGACGTGAGAATAGTTATCAAATAGAATAATGATAAAGATAATTGTTATCAAATTAACAATTGTATAAAATGAAAAAAATTATCATTAAGGAGGAAGTAAACAATGAAAAAAAGATCTATTTTAATTTCTTTAAGTCTTGTACTAATCTTTTCACTACTAGCTCTTGCAGGGTGTTCAAGCACTCAGGAAACAAGTGGAGCTACTGAAAAAGCAGAGGAAAGTAAAGAACAAGTTGTAAACCTTTATACAAATCGACACTATGATACAGATGAACAATTATTACAATCATTTACTGAGGAAACAGGGATAAAAGTCAATGTAGTAAAAGGAGATTCAGATGAATTAATTGAAAGACTTGCGAGAGAAGGAAAGGATACAGAGGCAGATTTATTAATCACAGCAGATGCAGGAAGGCTACATAGAGCAAAGAAAAAAGAATTATTGCAATCTGTAGTAAGTGAAGGCCTATTAGAAAATATTCCTGAAAATTTAAGAGATGAAGAAAATCAATGGTTTGGTTTGACTGTAAGAGGAAGAGTTGTAGTATATGCTAAGGATCGAGTAAATCCATCTGATTTATCAACTTATGAAGATCTGACAAATCCTAAATGGAAAGGGAAGATACTTGTAAGATCATCATCGAATCTATATAATCAATCTCTTCTTGCATCTTTTATAGAAATCAATGGAGAAGAAAAGGCGAAAGAGTGGGCAAAAGGATTAGTTGAAAATATGGCTAGAGAGCCAAAAGGAAACGATAGAGCACAAGCAACAGCAGTTGTAGCAGGAGAAGGAAATTTAGCAATTATGAATACTTATTATGTAGGAAAGATGCTAAACTCGTCTAATCCAGAAGAAGTAAAAGTAGCTGAAAATGTAGGTGTATTCTTCCCAAATCAAGATACAACAGGAACACATATTAATGTAAGTGGTATAGGGCTTACGAAACATGCTAAAAACAAAGAAAATGCTATTAAGCTGATGGAATTTTTATCTGGTGAAAAAGCACAAAAACAATTTGCAGAAGGAAACTATGAATATCCTGCAAATCCTAAAATTGAACCATCAGAACTTTTAAAGTCATGGGGAGAGTTTAAGACTCAAAATATAAATCTATCTAAATTAGGAGAAAATAATACAAAGGCAGTAGAAATTTTTAATGAAGTTGGATGGAAGTAACTAAAAGCAGTCCTTTTGGGCTGCTTTAAAATTATTGAAATGTAAAGGAAGTGCAAAATTGATTAAAACAAGGAACTTAAAATCCAATTTGAATATCTGGGCGATCCTAAGTTTCATATTTGTAGGATTAGTAATACTACCTAATATAAATATATTTGTCAATTTTTTTAATGAACCTAATGAAAATTGGTTTCATATCAAGGAATATCTTTTGAAAGATTATATTGTAAACTCTACTATATTGATTATTTTTACGGGGCTGTTTACTATTCTAATTGGGACAAGTCTTGCATGGCTGATTTCCATATATGATTTTCCAATGAAAAGATTTTTTAAATGGGGGTTAGTTTTATCCCTTGCAATACCAGCATATATAGGAGCCTATACTTATAATGGTTTGTTAAATTATACAGGTGTGATACAAACATTTTTTAGAAATTATTTGAACATACATGTAAATCAAAAATATTTTAACGTTATGTCCATGAAAGGTGCCATTTTTGTTTTTACTATGTTTTTGTTTCCTTATGTATATATTATCACTAAATCTTTCTTAGAAAAACAATCTGCATCTTTAATAGAAAGTGCGAGAGTTTTAGGAAGAAGTCCTTTAGGGATTTTTATAAATGTGGTATTGCCTATATCAAGAGCAGCTATTATTGGTGGTGTTAGTTTAGTTATATTAGAAGTATTGAATGATTATGGAGTTGTGAAATACTTTGGTATTCCAACATTCAGTACGGCTATTTTTAAGACATGGTTTGCTATGGGAGATATAGACTCAGCTGTAAAGTTATCTTCTATTTTAATGCTTTTAGTTTTTGGCATTTTAATACTAGAAAAATTTTTAAGGGGAAGAAAGCGCTTTAGCTATACTACTGCAAAAGTTAGACCGATAGCATGTATTCAACTAAAAGGAATCAAAGGAATTTTAGCATTTAGCTATTGTTTTTTAGTATTTAGTTTTAGTTTTCTTATTCCTACCTTACAGTTAGCTCATTGGACAATCATGACCTATAGAAAGATTTTAGATATGAAGTTTTTAGGTCTTATGATGAATTCTTTATGGATTGCGCTATTTTCTTCAATGGTGATCGTTATGATAGGAATTGTAATTGCTAATTATTGTAGAATCAATGAAGGATTGATTGGTAAAATTTATTCGAAAATGACAGTGGTAGGTTATTCTATTCCAGGTGCTGTTATTGCAATAGGTGTTATTGTGTTTTTTATAAACTTAGATCACAAGCTATACTGGATTTACAAAATGATTCATCCTAATACGTCTAAATTAGTTTTAAGTACAAGTATCATTATGCTTATTTTTGCGTATATCATAAGATTTTTAGCTATAGGATACAATTCTATAGAATCAGGATTTGAAAAGGTGGGGAAAAGATTTTTTGAGGCTTCTAGAACTCTTGGAATGAATACAACAGAGACTTTTTTTAAAGTTGATTTCCAAATGATTAAGCCTGCAATTTTGAGTGCATTTGTACTTGTATTTGTAGATATATTAAAAGAATTACCCCTTACCCTTATATTAAGACCTTTTAACTTTAATACTTTAGCTACAAAATCTTTTGAATATGCAAATGATGAGATGATTCATGAAGCGGCTATATCTTCACTAATAATCATTATTATTAGTGTTGTTTCAATATATTTCTTTTATAAGGTAGGGGATAAGGAGGAAAGCTAATGTATGTTGAGATGAAAGCATTAAATTTTCAGTATAAAAATGCAAAGGAAGAAGCAATAAAGGATTTTTCTATGAATATAGAAAAGGGAGAAATCATTGCTATCTTAGGAGAAAGTGGAAGTGGTAAAAGTACTGTTCTTAGATTGATTTCAGGACTAGAAGTACCCAAATGCGGATTTATTCAAATAGATCAAAGAACAATGGTAGATCAACATACTTTTATATTACCTGAAAAAAGAGGGGTCGGAATGGTTTTTCAAGATTATGCATTATTTCCTCATATGACAGTAGAAAAAAATATAGAATTTGGATTAAAAGGAATGGGGAGAAAGGAAAAAAATCAAAAAGTAAGAGAAGTTTTAGCACTAGTTGACATGGAAAAATTTCACAAGAGATATCCTTATGAATTAAGTGGAGGGCAACAGCAACGGATTGCATTAGCAAGAACTTTAGCACCTAATCCTTCCTTAGTATTATTAGATGAACCCTTTAGTAATCTAGATAAAGATTTGCAGATAAGAATAAGAGAAGAATTGAAAGAAATCATAAAATCTACTCAAATTACATCTATTTTTGTTACTCATGACAAAGAGGACGCGAAAGCTATTGCAGATAGAGTAGTTATATTAAAGGAAGGAAAAATTATTCAAGTAGGAAATCCAAAAGAGCTTTTAAATAAAAAAATATAGGGAGATGGAGCTCCCTATATTTTTTTAGGTATAAATAGAATTTTAAGATTAGACATTTATATAAAAGCAATATCAATTGAATATATAGGAAAAAATAGGGTATTTATAAAGCGATACAATAAAAAAACATAGAGGAAAATGATGAAAGATGTAGAATTATACTACTAAAGAAAAATGCATTCAATAAAAATCTTATCAGTTTAACTTATCTATAAATATAGAATTATTAATATATGTGCAATGCATATGTTTGAATCTAGATATTTCTTATATAAACGTATCTACATTTTTATAAAAAAGAGACATTCCTTACACTATACAATATTTATATAATATTCCTAAAAACTTTTATAAAATAAATTATTTAAGGGAGGGGCCATTTATAGTGAAAATTTGAAAAAATTAAAAAGTACATAGGAAAGGGTGATCAGATGAAAAAGATTAACCGGAAAGTTAAAGGAAATCCCAGTAAAAAAAGTAAGAGTATAGCTAATAAATTATTAATAATGGTTATTACTTTAATAGTTATTATATTTACATTGACAGGAATTATTATTAATAATAAGGTCAGCAGAACTATTACAGATTTAGTAAAAAATGATATGGTTAGTCAATCCCAAAATATTAGTGCAAATATAGGAACATTCTTTGCAGAAAAAGGGAATATTGTAAAGGTTATGGCAAACACAGATAGTATTCTAAGCTATATTAAAGATACAGAAGGCTTAGAAAGTAGACCAGTAGTAAAGGAAAGACCTAGCTATCCTTCTATATTAAAAACTTTACAAAATATTAAAAAATCTGATGAGGATTTAGGGCTGGTTTATGTAGCATTAGAAGATAACAATAATTTTATTAGTGAAGATCCTGCATGGGAAGTTCCTACAGGGTGGGATATTATGAAAAGAGCATGGTATACAGATGCTGTGGCAAAAAAAGATATTCATTTTACAGCTCCTTATGTAGATAATGTTACAAATAAGCTTGTAATCAGTGCAGTTGTTCCCATATTTGAAAACGGTAAATCTATTGGAGCGACAGCTATAGATGTATCTATAGAAAAATTATCTACTATTATGTCACAGTATAAAATAGGAGAAGGAAGTTTTGCTTTACTTATTGATCACACAGGAACGGTTGTTTATCATCCAGATGAAAAGAAAATACTAGAAGAA
Organism: Marinisporobacter sp.; assembly: GCA_025210525.1. Taxonomy (GTDB): domain Bacteria; phylum Bacillota; class Clostridia; order Peptostreptococcales; family Thermotaleaceae; genus Crassaminicella. The sequence goes on along the minus strand of JAOARP010000029.1, from coordinate 98,595 downwards.
AATATGGCACAAATAGATGGAAAACTAGGAGAAATTGGACAAGCTATGGTTCGAGGAGAGTCGGGTATTGGAGAATATGTTTATGATGGAGTAAAAAAATATGTTGCTTATATGCCTATAGAGATCAATGGGTGGTCTGTTGCTATAACTATACCAGAGGCTTATGTAGTAGATAAAGTAAATGCCATCAGAAATATTCTTTTACTCCTTTATGGATTAAGCTGTATAGGTCTTGCTATAAGTATCCTTTTATTAACAAAAAAAATATTAAAGGATGTACCTGTTATTTTAGAGGGATTAAATGCTGTGGCGAATGGAGATTTATCAGTAAAGTTAAATATTCAATCTAATGATGAAATAGGAGAAATCTCTTCAAAATTTAATATGATGGTTGAAAATGTGAAAAAATTAGTATCTAGTGCCAAAACTATTGCAGCAGAAGTGTCTAATGCATCGAATCATTTAGAAACATCGTCAAAAGAGACAAATCTTTCTGTAGAAGAAGTGGCAAGAGCTGTAAATGAAATTGCAAGAGGGGCTACTGAACAAGCTGCTGATGCTGAAAAGGGTGCAGAGCTTACAATCGGGTTAGATCAGAAATTTAATCAATTATCAGATAATAGTAAAGATATGAGTAATGCAACGAAAGAGGTTATGGACGCTAATGTAAAAGGTGTAGAGCTAGTGAAAGAGTTAAAAGAAAAAACCGAAATGAATAATAATGCAACAGAAAGAGTTGAAGGAGCTATCAATGCGCTAGCAGTAAAATCAAAAGATATTGGAAGTATATTAGAGACTATTACATCTATTGCAGAGCAAACGAATCTATTGGCATTAAATGCATCTATTGAGGCAGCAAGAGCTGGAGAGCATGGAAGAGGATTTGCAGTAGTTGCTGATGAAATAAGAAAACTAGCAGAAGGTTCAGCAAGAGCCGCAGATGAGATTAATAAAATTATAGCAGATATACAAAAGGAAAGTAGTAATACAGTAGATATTATGAAAGAAGTAAGTGAAAGATCTCTAGAACAACAAAATGCAGTAATGGAAGCAAATCATTCCTTTGAAGATATCTATAAGGCGGTAGAAAATATTGCTCAAAAGATTGAAGACATAACAAGATTTGTAGATGATATTAGCCAGGATAAGGATAATATTGTTTATGCCATTGGAAATATATCTTCTGTTTCAGAAGAAACGGCAGCTGCTACAGAAGAAGTAAGCGCATCTATGGAGCAGCAATCAGCAGCTGTAGAAGAAGTAGCAAGCGCTGCTGAGAAATTAAATGTATTAGCTGAAAAATTAAATGTAGAAATGAATTATTTTAAAATGTAGAAAATAAGGCTTTCCAACTTTATGGAAAGCCTTATTTAAAATTTTTTAGGCGTATTTAAAACAAAATAATAGATGAATAGATTATCTTTGTTGAATTTTCAAGTATCATGTGGTAGTATCTATCTAATAATATAAATTTTTATTAAAAATGATGTTTCAGCCTATCAGAAGGAAATGAGCATAGGGAGGTATAATCTTGGAGAACAGGAAGCGTAGATTTAGGTATACAGAAATAATGAGCATAATAATAAGCTCTATTTTCATATATCTTTTTTTGACAGTCCCTAGTGTAAGACTGGGGGTAGCAAAGGTGGTTAAACCTATTGGAGTAGCTTTTGCTATAGCTTATATTTTAGACGGAACTGTGAGTTTTTTAGAAAGAAAATTAAAATGGGCTAGAGGAAAGAGTGTTTTTTGTGTATTGATTTTATTAGTATTATTGATGGTTTGCTTGGGAGCTATTGCAATACCTAATTTAGTCAATAATATATCAGAGTTTTTACAGGTGATTCCTGAATCTTTTGAGGAAAATGATCAACTTTTTGATGAACTTACACAAGATATGGATAATGAAAGTATTAAGGCGATCAATGAATATATAGAAAGTTCATTGCAAGAGCTATTGACAAAAATCAGTAAAGTAGGAAGTATTATACTAAAGCAACTTCTTAGCAAAATATATGCAGTAACATCAGGGGTGTTCGGAGGAATCGTAAGCTTTGTTGTTGCCATATATATGCTTTTAGATAAAAAAGATTTATTAGCTAGGATGAAAAGGCTATTATATGCTTTTGTAGATGAAGAAAAAGCTGATTATATTGTATATGGCATTGAAAAAGGAAATGATATATTTTCAAGCTTTGTGATAGGAAAAATGATAGATTCAGCTATTATAGGACTATTGTGTTTTATGATCCTTTTAAGCATAGGTGTTCCTTACGCTTCAATTATTGCTTTAGTAGTAGGGGTTACCAATATGATTCCTTATTTTGGACCATTTATAGGAGGAGTGCCTGCAGTACTTATTACCCTTCTTGCTAGTCCAAAGCTAGCTATTGGAGTTGCAATAACTATCTTTTTATTGCAACAGTTTGATGGTTTGATTTTAGGACCATTGATTTTAGGCGATAAAGTAGGGGTAGGTGCTTTTTGGATTATTATAGGAGTAACTAGTGGTGGTGCTATAGGAGGAGTTGCAGGAATGTTCTTGGGTGTTCCTGTATTGGTACTTGTAAAAACCCTTTTAGAGGAAGATGTTGCAAGGAGATTAAAACTTAAAAATATGAATGACTTAGAGTTTACCCATTTAGCTGAAAATAATAAGACAAAGAAAAAGAAATGGTTTTGGGAAAAAGGTTAAGTAAAAAAATGAAAGATGATACCATCTTTCATTTTTTTGTATGAATTTTTAAATAAAGTCGTCTAATAGTTCTAAAAGTCGATCATATTGTTCTTTGTTTACATATATTTTTCCTTTGATAATGCTTATAAAATCATCTTCTTTTAATTTTTTTACAATTCTATGGACAGTACGCAAACTGATTCCAAGTTCATCAGCAATATACTGCCTTTTTTTTCTAATCAATAGGGTGTTTTTATTTTCCATATTTTCTTCAACAAATTTAATAAGGAATGAAATGAGTGAATGCGTAGCTGAATTCATAAAAACAGCACCATTTCTATAAATGGTAGGATAAAGTTTGTTTGCTAGTGACTTGGCAATGGTTGTAGAAAAAAATATATCATTTTCAAACCAATCTAAAAAATCTTTTTTAGATATTCTTAATGCTACACAATCCGTGATAGCTTCAACAGTACATGCTATTTTTGTCTCTTCAGCTAATATTTCTAATGCGCCAATAAAATCAGTAGAATTAATATGTGCAAAGCCATAGATAGTGCCATTAGAAAATTCATTGATGACTCTTAAAGTGCCAGAACAAAGTATATAAACATATTTTATTTCTGAATCTTTTTTTAGCATAATTGTTTGAGCAGGGAAATTTTTTATAAGAGCTTTTGCTTTTATATTTTCAGGCATATTTTTTAAAAGATTTTCTAAATATGGATTATCTTTAATAAACCTTTCTATTGACATAGTACCCTCCTCATACAGTATAAGGAATTTATATTAAAATACCTGCTATAGTAGCTGTCATAAAAGCTGCTAAGCTACCTCCGATTAATGATCTTAAACCTAGCTTTGCAATATCAGAACGTCTTTCAGGAGCAAGGGAGCCAATACCACCAATTTGGATTCCTATAGAACTAAAGTTGGCAAAACCACAAAGAGCATAGGTTAATATAACTACCGTTCTATGACTAAGAGATCCAGACTTTATAAGGTCTGAAAGATTAGCATAGGCAAAGAACTCATTGATTACAATTTTTTGTCCTAAAAGATTACCTGCGTCGATAATATCACTAGAAGGAATACCCATTACGTAGGCTAATGGAGCAAATAATCTTCCTAATATCCATTCAAGGCTTAAATAATCTATTCCAAATAAACTACCTACCCATCCTATTAGCGCATTGACTAATGCTACAATAGCAATGAAAGAAAGAAGCATAGCACCTACATTTAGAGCAAGCTTTAAACCTTCGCTAGTTCCTCTAGCTGCTGCATCAATAATATTTGCATCTATTTCATCTAACTCTATTTTTACTTGTCCTTTTGTTACGGGTGTTTCTGTTTCAGGGACCATAATTTTAGCCACGATTAAACTTGCAGGTGCAGACATAATACTAGCTGCAATTAAATGACCTGCTTCAACGCCCATAGAGACATATCCTGCCATTACACCACCAGTCATTATAGTTAATAATTCAGATTTTGTCATTGACTTAATAAAAGGCTTGATCACTAGAGGTGCTTCTGTTTGATCAACAAAGATATTTGCAGCTGCCGATAAAGATTCAGCACCACTTGTTCCAAGTAACTTTGACATGATTTTTGCTAAGAATGTTATGATTTTTTCCATGATTCCTAAATGGTATAAAATAGCCATTAGAGCAGAAAAGAAAATAATAGTAGGTAATATTTGTAAAGCAAAAATAAAGCCGAAGCTTTCTACATTTAATAAATTTCCAAACAAAAAGGATGTACCTTCCTTTGTCAAATTTAATAAATTTGTTACTAAATCATTAAGAACAGTAAAAAGCATTCTTCCTAGCTTCCATTTTAAAATCAAAACGCCAAATATGAGCTGCATGGCTACACCCATACCTACTAATTTCCAATTGATAGATTTTTTGTTGTCAGAAATAAGATAAGCAATAAGGATCATAATACCAAGACCTAAGAAACTAATTAATTTTTCCATAATTTTATACCTTCCCCTTTTTATTAATTTTTATTAAAAAAGGGAAGCGTTTTCGAATAAATGTAATTATAAATTATTATACCCAGATTAAAAGCATATAAAAATTTTAAAGAGCCACATGGAGGGAAACTATGAATTATCAAGAGAAAATAAATGAATCTGCTAAGTATATTTTGAGTCAAACTAAATTTCAACCTGAAATCGGTCTCATATTAGGTTCAGGACTTGGTGCTATTGGGGATCAAATAGAAGATGCAGAATATTATCCTTATGATGAAATCCCACATTTTCTAGTTTCTACAGTAGAAGGACATGCAGGTAGATTAGTGATAGGAAATTTAGAAGGAAAAAAAGTGATTGCTATGCAGGGAAGATTTCATTTTTATGAAGGATATTCTATGCAAGAAGTTACTTTTCCTGTTCGTGTAATGAAATTATTAGGAATTAAAACATTAATCGTTACAAATGCAGCAGGTGCTGTAAATAGAGAGTATGGTCCAGGGGATTTAATGCTCATTCATGATCATTTAAATCTATCTGCAACAAATCCATTAATAGGCAAGAATTTAGATGCGTTTGGTACACGTTTTCCAGATATGTCTAATGCCTATGATAAAGATTTAAGGAAAAAAGTAAAAGAAATTGCAAAATCTTTAAATATTCATCTTCAAGAAGGTGTATATGCTTGTATGAGTGGTCCTACGTATGAAATACCTGCAGAAATAAGAATGCTAAAAGTATTAGGGGCAGATGCTGTAGGAATGTCTACTGCACCAGAAGTAATCGTAGCCAATCATAGTGGATTAAAAGTAATTGGTGTTTCTTGCATGACCAATATGGTTGCAGGAATACTAGATCAACCACTAGATCATAGTGACGTAATGGAAACTTCGGAAAAAGCCAGAGAAAAATTTATAACCCTCATGAAGAATGTTATCAAACATATATAGTGTAAATAGATGAAAATGAATCGATTAAATATTTTATAAGGAGGGAGACGGATGAAACTAGAAATAATCGCTTTAATAACAGGGATTATTACAGGGGCTGTATTTACCTTTGCGAAGCTACCATTGCCTGCACCACCAAGTATAGCAGGGATAATGGGGATTTTTGGAATATTGGTAGGTTCTAAAATTGTGGAGTATATAACAAAGATGTATACGTGATAAAAATGATTTTTAGATAAACGCTGTAGAAATCTATAGATTATAATTTTACTCAGTAGATCAATAGATAAAATCTGATAATAAATAGGGTGGGATGAATGATGATCGTATCAGGAATAGAAATATTAAAGCATGCACATGAAAATGGATATGCTGTACGTGCTTTTAATGTAAACAATATGGAACAAGTGCAAACCATTATTGAGGCGGCAAATGAAACACAATCACCAGTAATTATCCAAGCAAGCCAAGGTGGATTAAAATATGTAGGTGTAGAATATATAGCAGCCATGGCAAAAGTTGCAGCACAAAAGGTATCTGTTCCTGCTGCTATTCATTTAGATCATGGTACAGATTTTGAGCAAATTATCAAGTGTTTAAGAAATGATTTTACTTCAGTAATGATTGATGCATCTCATTATGAATTAGAAGAAAATATTAAAAAAACAAAGCAGATAGTGAGAATGGCTCATGTGGTAGGGGTATCTGTTGAAGCTGAACTTGGCAAAATCGGTGGAACAGAGGACGATATATCTGTAGATGAAAATGATGCAACATTTACAGATCCCCATGGAGCAAAGCGATTTGTAGAGGAAACGGGAGTAGATTATCTAGCAATAGCAGTAGGTACAGCCCATGGACATTATAAAGGAGAGCCTAAAATAGACTTTCAGAGAATAAAAACCATTAAAGAAATCTTGAATATGCCACTAGTTTTACATGGATCTTCAGGGGTTCCAGAAGACAGTATTAAAGAAGTTGTTCGATTAGGAATTAATAAGATTAATATAGACACAGATATTCGAATGGCATTTCATAGGGCGGTAAAGAGTTTTGTTCGTGAAAATCCAGATGTTTATGACCCAAGAAAGATTTTAGGACCAGCAAAAGAAGAACTGAAGAAGGTAATTGCTGATAAGATGCGAATGTTCGGTTCAGCTGGTATGGCTCTAAGATAAATGGGAGGAGAGAGACTGGTAAAAAGGATCGGTGTTTTAACTAGTGGAGGAGATGCTCCTGGCATGAATGCAGCTATTCGAGCAGTAGTAAGAGCTGGAATTTATAATAATATAGAAGTGATGGGAATAGAAAGAGGATACGCAGGACTTATAAATGGAGAAATAAAAGAAATGAACTTATCCTCAGTGGGAGATAGTATTCATAGAGGAGGAACCATCCTTAAGACGGCAAGATGTGAAGAATTCAAAACAGACGAAGGAAGAAATAAAGCATTAAATGTATTAAATATATTTGGAATAGAAGGACTTGGAGTAATTGGAGGAGATGGTTCCTTTAACGGTGCACAAAAGCTTAGTCATGAAGGGATTAAGACTATTGGGATTCCAGGAACTATAGATAATGACTTATCCTATACAGATTATACAATTGGTTTTGATACAGCAGTAAATACTGTATTAGATGTGGTTAGTAAAATAAGAGATTCATCTATTTCTCATGAAAGAACAAGCATTATAGAAGTGATGGGAAGGCATTGTGGAGATATAGCTTTATATGCAGGGCTAGCAGGTGGAGCAGAGAGTGTTTTAGTTCCAGAGGAAAAATTTGATATAGATAATATTTGTGAAAAGCTTATTCAAGGAAAAGTCAGAGGAAAGCTTCATCATATTATTATGCTTGCAGAAGGAACTGGATATGCTTTTGAATTAAAAAAGAAGATACTTGAAAAAACGGGGATAGAAGCAAGAGTAACTGTATTAGGATATATTCAAAGAGGAGGAAGTTCTACAGCTATTGACAGAATACTAGCTAGCAAAATGGGTGCGAAGGCAGTAGAACTCTTGATGGAAGAAAAATCAGGTAGAGTGATAGGTATTAAGAATAACCAATTAATAGATTTAGATATAGATGAAGATCTTTCAAAAGAAAGAGAATTTGATAAAAGAATGTATGAATTGACAAAGATACTATCTATATAAAGTATTTATAAAAATAAGAAAATACTTTCTTTTCAGTCTGCTGCCAAACTACTTGTCAGCAGGCTTTTGATATAATGAGATTACTATAGTGTTTTTGTTTACAATTTAATGAATCAATTGTATAATTACAGGAACGAAATACTTAAAATAAGGAGGAACTGTTATGAAAAAAATATCGATCATAGCACTAGTGCTAGTACTTGTACTGTCTTTTACAGGATGCACGAATAAAGAAATGAAGTTATATAGTGCTTTTGACAAAGCTCAAGAAGTTACATCCATGGAAAGTGATACAGACATTGCTTTTACTCTTAATACAATAGGATTTTCACAGGAAGATCAAAATAGTATGCAAATGGTACAGCAAATGTTAAAGGATTCAAAAATCAAATTACATCAAAAAATGTTACAAAATGAAGAAAAAACAATTGCTAAAGCAAAAGTAGACGCAGATGTTACCTTTGGTGGAATGACGATGAATACACAAGTCTGGGTAGATACTGATTTATCAGGAAAGACTCCCAAAATAGTTGAAGTGATAAAATTACCACCAATGGCAATGGCTGCAGCTCCAGAATTTCAAAATAAAGAATATATCGTGTACAATTTTAATGAAATGATGGACATGAACCAAAGTGAAGACGTCGATTTTAGTAAATTAATGAATAGTAGTAAAGAGCTACAGCCTAAATTAACAAAGTTTTTAAGAGATTATATGAAACAATTTAATGCTAAACTTGATATGGTAACATATAAAGGAGAACAATCTGTTGATGGAAAAAATGTAGCTATATACGAATTAAAATTAGATGATAGTGCGTTAAAGAAACTTGTAAGATATTCAACAAATAATTTCTTAGAAAATGAAGCTGGATTAAGATTTATGAAAGATTACATGGATACAGCAGTAGCTATGACAGAGGTTACTGATACAGAAAAGGAAACTGCGAAAGAAGAGCTACAAGAGGGATTTGAAGAATTTAAAAATAATATTCCTCAAATGAAAGAAAAAATCAATCTATTTATGGATGCGTTTGATGATGTAAAGATTTTAGGAGACAATGGTATTGTTATTGAGTATATGATCAATGAAGATGGATACATTGTTAACGAGAAGGGTGCAATTGATTTGAATATTGATTTAGCAGCTATGCAAAAAGCATTTAACAAACTAGATAAAAATAAAGTAAATAGCTTACCACAAAAAACAGGCGTGTTTAAAATAGCATTAAACTTTAATTCAAAAATATATAATATTAATCAAAATATTGAAATAGAAAAGCCTGTATTAACAATTGAAAATACATTATATTTTAGCGACATGATCAAATCAACTTTACAATCAGTTGAACCAGCAGAAAATATTAATGGAGAAGCAGTAGAACAATAAAAAAATATTTATAGTAAAATCTTTAAAATAAAAATATAACAACTATTGCAAATGAGAGAAGAGGATGATTAGTCATCCTCTTCTTTTGCTATAATTTTCAAAATGATTATAAGTACCTCATCAAGTGTTTTATCATTTGGATCTGTTGAGAATACATGGGATACATTATTCATAAAAAATCACCTATAGGAGTATATGTACAAGATTTAAGAAGTAGAACAGGGACAAATATAGAATGTTTGCTGATGGTTTATAGCACAAATTAAAATTATTTTCATATTGTAATATTGAAAGGGGGCAAACTAGTATGTTTTATTACCCAAATATGTTCATGATGAGAAAAAATAATGCTCAAGATAGTTCTTCTATTAGAGTGTTTCATGCTGTACCTGATGCACCTGCTGTAGATGTTTACGCAAACGGAGACCTTATTGTTCAAGATCTTGCTTATAGGCAATTTTCACCATATTTACCTGTTGCTCCTGGTAAGTACAATATAGAGATTTATCCTACAGGACAGAAAGAAAACCCTGTTGTAGATACAGATGTATATGTTCCACAAGAAACGGTTTTGAATATAGCTGCTATTGGAGAACTTTCAAATATAAGTCTATATCCTATACCAGAGCCAACAAACGCACAAGATTTTGGAAGACCTTGTATAAGATTTATTCATTTATCTCCTAATGCACCAGCTGTAGATATAACTGTACCAGATGGAAGAAAAATATTTAGAAATGTTGGCTATAAAGATATTACAGATTATGCTTGTATTCCTTCTGGAACTTATACCTTTCAAGTTCGTCCTTCAGGAACTGATGACGTGGTATTGACTATTCCAAATGTTAAGTTAATGCCAAACAATTATTATACGATTTATGCAGTTGGCCTAGTAGGTGAAAAACCACCTTTACAGGCAATAGTAGCTTTAGAACCAAGATGATTTTTTCGTTTGAAAATCCTTTTATGCACTTGGAGCATGAAGGGATTTTTTATATCTTCATTGATTGATAAAATTTAGAAAATTATATAGAATTATTGTAGGATTTATTGAAAGTAGATGAGAGAAGGTAGGGGAGAAGAAATGATTATGAGAAGCTCAGAAGCTGAAAAGAACGCTGTAAAAACAGTGGCTGAATTAATGGTGGCAGCAGCAAGAACAGCACCAAAGGCAAATGCTATTGATAACTTGGAAATCATTATTGTTGAAGGAGAGGAAAAAGCTAGACTTGCAGAAGAAATGCGCAGGATAGGAGAAGAACAGGGTGTTGATTTTATTAAAAGAGATGGAGGCAATGTAGACCAGTCCTCGGTAGTTGTAATCTTTGGAACAAAAATTGACCCTATTGATTGTCCCAACTGTGGGTTTTGTGGATATGAAAATTGTGGAGAAAATCGTGCTAACAATGGAATCTGTGCTTTTAATACAGGGGATTTAGGAATTGCAATAGGTTCTGCTGTATCTGTTGCTGCAAATCATCGTTGTGACAATAGAGTGATGTTTTCAGCTGGAAAGGCAGCACTCAATTTAAGATATTTTCGTGAAGATGTAAAAATTGCTTATGGTGTACCTTTAGCCATAGCAGGAAAAAGCCCTTTTGTTGATAGAGGATAAGCGATACTCTTGAGATTTAACTAGTACAGTAAATTAAATTATAAAAGCATAGATAACTTATGTTATACAAAAGTATTATTTCTTATTGGGATTATAAATTGATTGAACCAAAGTAGAATTTGTATCTGAATGCTATTTAGCTTTGATGGAAGAGGTAGCTATAATAATATTAAGAAGAATATTAAATAGAATAGAATTTCAAGAAAAATATAGAGCTATATATAGGAGATGATTATATGTTAGACTACAAAAGAATGTTCAGCTTAGAAGGAGAAAGAGCTTTAATTACAGGAGGTGCTACTGGAATTGGTTATTCAATAGCACGGTGTTTTGTTGCAGCTGGAGCAGATGTAATTATTGTAGGAAGAAATGAAGAAAAATTAAAAAAAGCATGTGAAGAGCTTGGAGAAAAGGCAATATATCGTCAATTTGATGTAACCCATACGGATCAAGCAAATGAGTTGATAGAAGAAATTACAAAAAATATTGGGAAAATCACTATATTAGTAAATAATGCAGGGGTACATGTGAAAAAAGCAGTTGAAGATATGACTGATGAGGATTTTGTAAAAACGATGAATGTTCATGTAGTAGGCGCATTTGCCTTGACAAGAGCTATAATCCCTTATATGAAAAAGGAAAAAAAGGGAAACATTTTATTTACAGCGTCTATGGCATCCCTTTTTGGAATACCTTATGTATTGCCTTATGCAGCAGCTAAATCAGCATATTTAGGGATGGTTCGGTCATTAGCAGCAGAAATTTCATCAGATGGGATTCGCGTGAATGCTATTGCTCCAGGGTGGATTGAAACACCTATGTTACATAAAGCATTAGATGGGGACGATGCAAGAAAAAATAAAATCCTAGGGCGCACACCTATGGATAAATTTGGAGATCCAACGGACATTGGATGGGCAGCAGTATATCTTTGTTCAGAGGCTGCAAAATTTGTAAATGGTGTAATATTACCTGTTGATGGAGGAGTAAGTATAGGGTTTTAAATAAAAAAATTAGATATTTAAGTATTTAGATACATGTATGTATTTGTAATTTTAAAAAAGTCTACCGTTGATTTTCTAGGGGTAGATTTTTTTTGTTTTAAATGAAAATCCAATAGGAATAAAAATTTATCAGCAATAAAATAATAATAATGGCATTTTTATAAATTGTGACTAAAATCATATGATATAGTTCAAAACTTTTATATAAGAAAGATAACAAGCAGGATCATATTATAAATGGGAGTGATGATTATGATGAAGGGACCTCAATATGCAGTTTTGCAAAAAATAAGAGATGGGAAAAAAACCTATGGAATTACTCCTCGTATTTCAGGTGGATTTATAAAGCCAGATCAACTGATTCATATGGCAGAAGTGGCAAAAAAATATAAAGGTGTTATAAAAATAACATCAGGACAAAGAATTGCAATTTTAGGGTTAGAGGCTGAAGATGTAGATAAAGCATGGAAAGATCTTGGTATGGAACCAGGTGTTTTATCAGCTTATTCTGTTAAAAATGTAGAAATGTGTCCTGCATCCTTTTGTAAAAGATCAAAGCAAAATTCTTTAAAACTAGGGATGCGTATTGAAAAAAGATTTTATGGAGCACCTACTCCTAATAGAACTAAGATTGGTGTTGTAGGGTGTAGAAATTCTTGTACAAGTGCATATGCAAAGGATATTGCAGTGATTGGAGATATTGAAGGATATCGAGTAACAGTTGGAGGAAGTGCTGGCTTTCATCCAAGGTTACCCGATATGATTGATGAAAAATTATCAGAAGATGAGGCTTACCATATGGTTGAAGCAGTATATGAATATTATACAAAAGAAGCTGAGATGGGAGAAAAGTTGGGACATTTTATTGATAAAATCAGCTTTGAAAAATTCAAAGAAGACGTCATGAAAATATTTCAAGAAAAAATTAAAGAATAAATTTGAAAAGTATAATCTAGTGATTAAATGTTACTTACATAGGCATTCCTATATGGGAATGCCTATGTTAATATATTCATCCAATATTGTAGAACTTCAGCATAGAAAATAAAAAATATTTTTTAAATAGAGAAAAGAATACAAAGACCACTTGCATAAATATAAAAATGATTGTATAATATTACAAAAGTAAAAAAGTTATCTACTAGGAGGATGATAAACATGGTCAAGATAAAAGGTAAAAAGATATTAGCTATAATGCTTATGATCTGTATGGTATTTGCATTTACAGGATGTGCAAAAGAAAAAAGTAGTGCAGATAATGTAACTCTAACAAAGATTGAGGAAATTAAAAAAGCAGGGAAAATGGTACTAGGTACATCTGCAGACTATCCACCTTATGAATTCCATAAAGAAATTGATGGAAAAGATACAATTGTAGGATTTGAGATTGAAATGGCAAAAGCAATGGCAGAAGAACTTGGAGTTGAACTTGAAATTAAGGATATAAAATTTGATGGATTATTAGCTGCTTTAGCTACAGATAAAATTGATTTGATTATTGCAGGAATGACACCAACAGAAGAAAGAAAGCAAAGTGTTGATTTTTCTAAGGAGTATTTTGTAGACGAACATAAGACATTGATAAAAAGTGAAGATGCAAAAAAGATTAAAACAGCAGATGATTTGAAGAATCTAAAAATAGGTGCACAAAAATCATCTATACAGGAAGGTATTGCACAAGGGATTGAAGGAGCTGAGTTGAAATTAATTAGTAAGATAACAGATTTAGTACTAGAGGTATCTAATGATAAAATCGATGCGGTTATTTTAGGAAAAGCAACTGCACAAGCTTATGCAGATAGAAATGAAGAACTGTTCGTACCAGAATTTTCTTTAGGTGGAGGAAATGGTTCTGCTATAGCAGTAAAAAAAGGGAATGAAGATTTTGTTAAAGAATTAAATAATATTATAGACAAACTAAAAAAGGAAGGAAAAATTGATCAATTTATTGAAAATGCAACCCAATTAGCAAATGAACAATAAATAATAAGAAAAAATAAAGCAAAAGACTATGTATTTATAGCCTTTTGCTTGAAATTTTTAATGTCTTAAGAGTAGGAGGGCGAAATATTATGAGTGATAACAAAGATTTAAAATGGGCTATTATAGGAGCTGGAAACGGGGGACAATCTGTTGCAGGTCACTTAGGTCTGATGGGGTTTGATGTGAGCATATATGATATTTGTTTAGAGCCAATAGACGTAATAAAAAAGCAAGGAGGCATATTTTTAGAAGGGGCAGTTAAAGGTTTCGGAAATGTATATGCAACCAATGATCTAGAAGAAGCCCTTTTAGGAGCAGATATTATTATGGTAATTACTCCTGCATTAGACCATGCTCAGGTAGCAAAGGATTGTGCCCCCTATTTAAAAGACAAGCAGATGATTGTTCTGCATCCAGGAGCAACTTTTGGAGCATTAGCATTTTATAAAGCCTTAAAAGATGAAAATTGTAAAGCGGAGACTACAATTGTTGAAACTAGTACATTGATTTATGCATGTCGTCTCAGTAAATCTGGAACAGCATGTATATTAGGGATTAAAGATAGACTACAAATAGCTGCTTTGCCAGCGATTAAAACAAAAGAAGTAGTAAAAATTCTAAAAACTGCATATCCACAGATAGAAGGACTTGATAATGTAATGATGACTAGCTTAGATAATACAAATCCAATGATTCACCCGCCAGCTACATTGTTTAGTACATCCTTAGTAGAATCTAATAAAGATTGGTTATTTTATTGGGATGGAATTACAACTTCTGTAGGAAACTTTATAGAAGGAATGGATCATGAAAGATTGAATATAGCTGAAAAGCTAGGATATAAGATGGATGCTATAAAAGACCAATATCGTGTTGAATATCATGCTGAGGGAGAAAATATAAGTGAGATTTTCAAAAACACAGACGCTTATTCAGGGGTGTATGGTCAAAAAAGTCTTGAAACACGTTATATTCTTGAAGATATTCCTATGGGCTTAGTACCCTTTGTATCTTTAGGAAAAAAACTAGGGGTAAAAGTAGAACGAATGGAAATGATTATAAAATTATCTGAGTTTATGTTACAAAAGGATCTTACAAGCTATGGAAGATCTTTTGAAAATATGGGTTTTGATGAAATGAGTATGGATGAAATTATGAATCTGATTATAAATGGATAAAAAGATATTTAAAGAAAAAATTCCTTCTTAAATAAAAAGAAGGAATTTTTTAGTGGCTATCTTGCAGGTCTCATAAACATTTGTGTCCAATATCATCGACCGTATTGATCAAATGAGCGCTGGATTTTTTGATTTGAGGGTTATTAGAAATAATTTCACTTAAACCCACTTCATATTTTACAGCAATTTTCCACAAGCATAAATAAAAAAAGAGATGGAAATATAGAAAAATGAGAAAATTCAAAACCATAAGTTCGACAAAGAAGCATGCATGCTATATAATATTTTGTGTAAAGATTTTGAAAAAATGAGATAGAATTATTAGAACATCGTGTATATAGGAGGATGTAGCGCATAGTACGATAATTTATTTTTGTCATTTGGAGAGGAATTATGAAAAAAGTATTATTGATTTTAATAGTTATTTTAATGAGCACAAGTTATGTAGTAGCTGAGTTTCAGGGCGAAAATCCTATAAAAGTTGGTGGAGATAATCATTTGCCACCTTATCATTATGTAAATAATAATGGTATTTATAAGGGATTTTGTGTAGATATTATAAGAGCCATAGCTATTCAAAAAGGATTAGATATTGAATTATATCCTATGCCATTTTATTCAATAGAAGAGAATAAGGATATTGATATGATATTAGGGTTAGAGAAAAATAAAGAATATGAAAATATTTATGATTTTTCTGCGCCTTATTTGACCATTTTTAATAGTATATTTGTCAAAAAGGATAGTAAATTTATTGCAGACATTGAAGACTTAAATTCTGTGAAAATAGGAATCCAGAAAGGGAATATTCCAAAAAAACTAAAAAAGTATATAAGAAAAGAATCTGTTGAATATGTTGAAAATCAGCAAGATGGGTTTCTGTTATTAATGATGGGCAAAATTGATGCTTTTATCGGAAACAGACTTACTGGCTTATATACAATACAAAAGATGAAACAAACAAATTTTATCAAAATAGTAGGTCAACCTGTATCACCTGTTGAATATTGCTTTGCCTTTAGAAAAGGAAATGAGAACCTAGTAAGAATATTTGATGAAGGATTAAAAGAAATAAAAGATAATGGGACATATGATGAAATATACAATAAATGGTTTGGTGAAATTATTAAAACTCCTTTGGAAATGCAAATAAGTATTTTAAAAAAAATATTTTGGATATTGATAATTATAGTAATAGGGATATTTATAGTATTTAGAGCAAATCATTTTTTAAAAAGAGAAGTAATGAAAAAAACAGAAGAATTGCAGAATTTAAACAATAGCTTAATAGAAAGTAATAAAAAAATAAAAAAAGAATATATATTGAGACAGCAAATATTTAATAGTGTTTATCATGGAATTATGACAATAAGTAAAGAAGGTGTAATTAATTTTGTGAATTTAAAATTAGAAGAAATAACAGGACACGGTCATATTTTTAATGAAAGTATATATGATACGAGCATGATGAAAATAATATCAAAAAAAGAACTTGAAGATGTATTGACATTTGGAAAACAATATATAAGGAAAGAAAAATCTATTGATCTTGGTGATGAAAAGAAGATTTTTGTTTATAGTATATGTCCATTAAATGGAGAACAAGGTAATCTTATAGGTGCGGTTATAAGTCTAGAAGATATCACTAAAGAAAAGGAGATACAAGAAAAATTAATTCAGAAAGATAAAATGCATGTACTAGGAGAATTAATGGCTATTATAGCACATGAATTAAGAAACCCTTTAACCTCTATAAAAACATTCATTGATTTGATTCCACAAAAATTTGAAAGTAAAAAGTTTAGAGAACGATTATTATATTATGTACCATCCGAATTAGATAGAATGAATAAGCTTGTTACAGATTTACTTCATTATGTGAGCCCTAAAAAAGTAGATAAAATGCAAGTGAAAATAGAAAAATTGGTACTAGAAGTGATAACTTTGTTAGAAAATAAAATAATAAAAAGTAATATTCATGTGATAAGAAAAATTGAATCGAATGCTATAATATATGCAGATAGAAAACAATTAAAACAGGTACTTATAAATTTGATATTAAATAGCATACAAGCCATTGATAAGGAAAACGGAAAAATTGAAATTATTTGTTACAATGATGATACAAATTGTATTATTAAGATGATAGATAATGGTAGGGGAATACAAAAAGAAAAAATTAAAAGAGTTATGGAACCCTTTTTTACAGACAAAGAAAATGGTACAGGATTAGGTTTAGCAATATGTTATCAGATTGTAAAGGAACATGGTGGACAGTTTAAAATAATCAGTGAAGTAGATAAGGGAACTGAAGTACATTTAATATTTCAAGAAATGCAATAAAAGGATCATATATTTTTTAGCAGAAGAAAGATAGTTATAAGGTGGGATAAGCGTGGAGCAAATTCTTATAGTGGATGATGAAGCTGCAATTTGTGCGTCTTTAGAGTGTGGATTAGAGGATGATTATGAAGTATTTATAGCCAATAGACCCCGTGAAGTGTATGAACATATAAAGCATAATCATATAAGGGTTATAATATTAGATTTAAAGTTAGGACAATATAATGGGATGGATGTACTCCGAGATATAAAAAAGAAACATAGAGAAATTGAAGTAATTGTTATTACTGCTTTTTCTAGCATAGATACTACAATAAAAGCTATAAAAAGTGGAGCATATTATTATGTTTCAAAACCAATAGATATTTATAAACTAAAAAAGTTGGTACATAAAGCAATTGAACATCAGAAGCTTAATAATGAAATTGTATGTTTAAATGAGCAATTAGAACAAGGGTATAGTTTAGGTGGGATTATTGGAAAATCTAAAGAATTAAAAAAAGTATTTGAATTGATTAATAAGGTAAAAGATATCGATTGTAATGTACTAGTAACAGGAGAAAGTGGAACAGGGAAAGAACTTGTTGCTAAAGCTATTCATTATTTGGGAAATAGATCTAAAGAACATTTAGAAATTATCAATTGTGCAGCAATACCACCTAATTTATTAGAAAGTGAATTATTTGGATATGTAAAAGGAGCATTCACAGGTGCCGCCCAAGAAAAATTAGGTAAATTTGAAATTGCTCATAAAGGAACTATTTTTTTAGATGAAATTGGAGAAATGGATATTCAACTGCAATCGAAGTTATTAAGAGTGTTACAAGAAAAACAAGTAACACGATTAGGTTCAAATAAGCAAAGAAAAATTGATGTAAGGATTATAGCAGCAACAAACAGAAATTTAGAAGAAGAAATTTTAAAAAAGAATTTTCGAGAAGATTTATTCTATAGATTAAATGTAATACAAATGAAAATACCTTCCTTAAGAGAAAGAAAAGAAGATATTCCATTGTTAATAGGTTATTTTATAAGAAAATATAGTAAACAGTATAATAAAACAATTAAAGAAATAGATCGGAATGTTTTGAAATTTTTAGAATGTTACGATTATAAGGGGAATATAAGAGAATTAGAAAATATAATTGAAAGACTGGTTATTTTATGTGATGGTTTTAAAATATCTTATAAAGATATTCCTATAGATATGAGATATGGGGATACACAAGAGAGCTTAGATGCTACCCAAGTGGAGATTCATATAGGAGAAAGCTTGAAAGAAGCTGAAAGTAAGATTATTGAGAACACTTTAAAGGGAAATCAGGGAAATAAAAGATTAACTGCTGCGATTCTTGGTATTAGTGAAAGAAAACTATACTATAAAATAAAGGAATACAATATAAAAATTTGATGACTATAATAATGAAGGAGTGCTACAAGTATGAAAAGGATGGTAAAATATTATTTTGTGTTTACAATCTTTATTTTAACATTATTAACTAGTGTAGCATGCAAAGATTTGAATGAAGCAATGATCAAAAAAAATGAAAATGAGATAAAATATAAGAAAATAATGATTGCTACAGGAGAAACAGCAGGAACGTATTATCCAATTGGAGCAGCTATAACTGCTATCATTACGAAATATATACCAGAAGTAAATGCTATGGCAGAGCCAACAAGTGGAGCTATAGAAAACTTGAAGCTTTTAAAAAATAATAAAGTTGATTTTGCATTAGTAGCATCTAATACTGCATATGCTGCATATAAAGGAGAAAAGCCTTTTAATGGAGAATATGAAAATTTAAGAGTAGCGGCTGCTTTATATCCTGAAGTTTTTCAGTTTGTAGTACTAAAAAATTCAGGGATGAAGAGTATTTATGATTTAAAAGGAAAAAGAGTGGTTGTAGGAAAAATGAATAGTGGGACATTTAGAACTGCAAAGGAATTACTAAAATGTCATGGGATTACATTTGACGAAATTAGTCCACAATATCTATCTTTCAAAGAAGGGATCATGGCGTTACAACAAAATAAAGTAGATTGTGTAATTATAGGATCTGGAATTGCTACTGCAGCGGTAGTAGATATTTCAGCTATGATGGATATTAACTTATTATCTATTGATAAAGATACTTTTACTAAAGATGATATGATGAAATATCTAACATTGTTCACCATACCTAAAGGAACATATAGAGGTGTAAATGAAGATATTCTTACTGTTGCTAGTCAGGCATTATTGGTTACAAGCAGTGATATGGATGATATTTTTGTAAACCAAACAGTAGAAGCTTTATTTGAACATGTTGATGAAATAGAAGGAGTACATTCTCAAGGAAAAAATATTAAATTAGAAAATAATTTTCAGCAAATGTCTATTCCAATGCATTTTGGTGCTATTAAATATTATAATCGATTCAAATTATCAAACAATCCAGAGTAAAAAAGCCTCCATGGGGCTTAATAATTTTATATTGAGCGAATAGATTAAAAAAAAGAATATACCTTATGGAGTGTATATTCTTTTTTATTTTTAGTGAAACTTTGCTGTGAAATATTTGCAGAAGGTTAATGGTAAAAAAGAATAAACTGCAAAAAATGCAGACTTAATTTTTTGTAAATTGAAAAAAATGCACATTACGCATAATTTAAATGCGGAAATGTGCATTTTTCAATGAAAAGAAAATGTTTTCCTTTGGCATGAGAATTGCTAATAAATAGGTTAAAGAAAATAATTTTAATAAGGAGTGATTTTTAATGAAAATAGCAGTTGTCGGAGCCGGGAATGGTGGTATATCTATGGCTGCACATATGGTGTTAATGGGAAATGAAGTATCCATTTATAGCAAATTTGATAATGAAGTTGATGAAATCAATGATAAAGGGGGAATACTTCTCAAAGATGGATGTGTAGAAGGATTTGCAAAATTAAAGTTGGCAAGTACAGATATTGCAAAAGTTATTAAAGATGCTGAATTGATTATGGTAGTAACTCCAGCATTCGCCCATAAAGACATTGCAAATGAGATGGCACCATACTTAGAAAAAGGGCAGGTAGTTATTTTGAATCCTGGAAGAACAGGTGGTGCATTACAATTTAGAAAAATTGTGAAAGAAAAAAATAACAATTTAAAATCTGTTGTTATAGGAGAGGCACAGACATTAATATATGCTAGCAGGAAAGTAGCACCCGCTGAAGCAACTATTTTTGGAATTAAGGAAAACGTTTCTTTTGCTGTATTACCAGCAGAAGCTATTAATATTGCAAAAGAGAAAGTTCAAAAAGTATTTCCACAATTTCAGCCTTCGAAAAATATTTTAGAAACGAGTTTGTTGAATATTGGTGCTATATTTCATCCAACTCCATGTATTTTTAATGCTACAAGAATTGAATCTACTAAAGGAGATTTTGAATATTATCATGAAGGGATCACACCTACATTAGGGAAGATACTAGAAAAAATAGATGAAGAAAGAATAAATGTTGCAAAGGCATTAGGAGTAAAAACTAAATCTACAGTAGAGTGGTTAAAGTATGCCTATGGTGTAGAGGGAAATGGTATATATGAATGCATTCAAAAAAATAAAGCATATAGTGGTATTAAAGCGCCAAGCAATATAAACACAAGATATATATCTGAAGATGTACCAATGAGCTTGGTGCCTATTGCAGAATTTGGAAAACTTGTTGAAGTTAAGACACCTACTATAGATATGGTTATTAAATTAGCAAATTTTATACATGGTAAAGATTATATAAAAACGGGTAGAACTTTAGAAGATATGGGAATATCAAAAGAAGATTTTGTAAATGAAGCAAAAACCTTAATAATTTAAGTTTGAAAATCATAAATAAACCTTGAAAGGAGAAAATGTATGTTTCCTACAGAAAAAATAGCGTCTGGTAGTTTAAATACACTTTTATTTTATTGTGCAGTGATGGGAATATTGTTATTTGTAGCTACGATTTTAAGAGTAAAAGTAAAGATATTCAAAAAATTATTTATTCCAGCTTCATTGATAGCGGGGATTATGGGACTTATATTAGGGCAATATGGGTTAGGCATTATACCCGTTGAAATGACTCAAAGCTGGGGAGCTCTTCCTGGGAGATTAATAACTATAGTATTTGCACCTATGTTGATTGGACTATCTATTCCTAATCCTAAAAAAGTAGGAAATTTGATTGGACCACAATTATTATTTGGATATATAGGTGACTTTCTTCAAATCGGAATACCCTTTATTATTACTGCGTTGATTTTAAAACCACTATGGAATGTTAATGATATGATAGGTTCTATTGTAGAAATAGGATGGTGTGGTGGTCATGGAACTGCAGGTGGTATGATAGATGTATTTAAGCAGCTCAATTGGGAAGATGGAGGACCATTAGGACTTACTTCAGCTACTGTAGGTTTATTTATGGGAATTATAATAGGAATGATTATTATAAACTATGGTGTTAGAAAAGGTTATACATCTGTTCTTAAAGTATCAAATAATATGAGCAGTGATCAAAGCTATGATATTATCCCACAATCAAAGCTAAAGCCAGCGGCTATGACTACGATCAATAAAGATATTGTTGAATCTTTTGCATTTCATGGCTCTTTAATTGCAATTGCTATTTTTATTGGATGGATACTACAAAAACAAATTGCTGCAGGATTAAATATTGGAATGCCACTGTTCCCAATGGCTATGATTGGTGGACTAATTGTACAAGTGATCATATCAAAAACAGAATTTGCAGATGCGATAGATGTTGGAACATTGCATCAAATCCAAGGTCTTGCTTTAGAATTTTTAATTATAGGTGCCATTGCAGCTATAAAGGTTCCTGTTGTTGTTGCATATGCAGCGCCCCTACTAATTCTTATGTTATCTACAGCTGTGATGACAATTACATATTTCTTCTGGGTAGGACCACGTATGTTTAAGGATGATTGGTTTGAGCATGCAATCGTTAACTTTGGAGCTCTTACAGGTGTTTCAGCTGTTGGGTTAATGCTTTTAAGAACTGTTGATCCTGAAATGGAAACAGAAGCAGGAAAAGCATTTGCATTAAGAGCACCCTTTTTTAGTCCTTTTGCTGGTGGAGGATTAATAACCTCAATGCTTCCTATATTAGCAGCTAAATATGGAGCATTAAAAACAGGTTTAATTTTCTTAGGAGTAATGGTAGGTCTTTTGATTTTAGCAAAAGTTCTTGGATTTTGGCAGGAATCTGATTCAAAGCAGCCAGGTATAGCTTATGCTAGTAAATAAAAATACATATTAAGAATATATTAGGGACATAAAAAAATGAATATAGTAATTTCAAAAAAGTCTACCTTTGATTTTCTAGAGGTAGACTTTTGTTATTATGTCACTTTGCAGGTCTCATAAACATTTGTGTCCAATAGCATCGACCGTATTGATCTTTTGCAAGACCAACGCCGATTTCACTAAATGAGCTGCTTAGAATATTGCTTCTATGTCCTGATGAGTTCATCCAGGAATTCATTACTTCTTGTGGAGTTCTTTGTCCTTTTGCAATATTTTCTCCAGCAGATGAAAACTTTAATCCGAAAGATTCCATCATTTTAAAAGGAGAACCATAAGTTGGAGATTGATGAGAAAAATAGTTTTTGTTGATCATATCTTGAGATTTATATCTTGCACATCTAGAAAGCTGCCAATTAGATTTAAGAGCTGGTAGACCTTTTTTTGACCTTTCTATATTCACAAGTTTTATGACTTCATTTTCTAATGCTTTAACATCTTGGATAGTAGGAATATTGATCTTTTGGCCTGGATAAATGAGCGCTGGATTTTTGATTTGAGGGTTATTAGAAATAATTTCACTTAAACCCACTTCATATTTTACAGCAATTTTCCACAGACTATCTCCAGACTGTACTGTATAAGTGTTTGTTGCAGCTTCAGCAGATGTTGGAACGATTGTTACTATAAAAAGTAATATCACACAAATAGTCAAAAACTTTTTCATTTAAAATATCACCTATCTTTCAATTGGATTAATAGTATTATATAGATTAAATAATGTTATACAAGATTAGTTTTTATCATAATAGAGATATATATGTTGTAAATTAGTCCCATAAATGTTATTCAAGGACTAAATAATTTAAAAAAAATCCAAATACTCTTTTAGTAATTTTATGATTACGAGGGAAAATTTTATTGAAAGAGTATTTTTATTTTTCTTGTTTTTGTCGAATTTTATAAAAATAAGATTTATTTTGAAAGTTTTAAAAAATATACAAAAAACAAAAATATGATGTTGATTTTTGTTGGATTTTATATGAAAATAGTAATATAAGGAAAATATGGATATATAATAAAAAAGTGATGACATTATCCATACGATTAACTTAAAGGAGGAATGGTCAGATGGCTTATTTTTTAACAGATGATAATATGAAAATCTACTATGAGGTAGAAGGGGAAGGGCAACCAATTATTTTTACCCATGGTTGGACTTGCAATCATGGATTTTTTAAGAAACAAGTAGAACAATTATCTAAAAGGTATAAGGTGGTAACTTATGATTTAAGGGGACATGGTATTTCAGAACGTCCAGAAAACGGACTGACTATGATGAGACTAGCAAAGGATTTAAAAAATTTGATAGATCATCTAGCATTAAAAGATGTAGTTGTTGCAGGATGGTCTATGGGGACAACGATTATCTTAGAATATGTAAGACAATTTGGTTGTGAGAACTTGAAAAAGATTTGTTTCATTGACATGACACCAAAAGTAATTGCAGATTCAGAGTGGAAAATGGGATTATTCGGGGAATTTAATCATCAAGATAATTTAAATCATATTGCAAGTGCAGCTGGAGATTGGCCTACATTAATTAAAAGCTTTGTACCATCATTATTCGCAACTTCAGGTTGTAAAATAAAAGAAGATATGGATTGGGTATTTGAGCAAGTAAGGAAGAATACTCCTCACGTAGTGGTAGATTGTTGGGTATCTATGTCTAATCAAGATTATAGACCAGAGTTATCTAAAATTACAGTACCGTGCTTAATTACTAGAGGGGAAGAAAGTGCGTTTTGTACGTTAGAAACAGTTGAATATATGGGAAGAGAAATTAAAGAGGGAAAAGTGATTAATTATCCAAGCTGTGGACATATTTTGTTCATGGAAGATGCAGAAAAATTTAATAAAGATTTTATAGAGTTTATAAATCATTAATAAATAAAAGGGATTCAATCGGGGGATTGGGATTTAGAAATAAATACAGCTTTATAAAATAATGAAATTTAAACATGAGTTTGCCAAAATTACACGAACTTAAATGGGGATAGGGTGTAGTTTTGGCAAAACTTATAATAAAATAAAAATATTTATAGGTTTAAATTAAAGTAAATGTAGATTGTATTAAAACAAAGACTAAGCAAAGGAGGAGTATATGAGAGCGAAACAGTTATATTGGAAACTAACATTAGTATTAGAATTAGTTACTTATGCAGTCATTATACCCATAGCCATTATTGGAACTTTTTTGATTGGAGATTTTTTTGGAGAAAGGTTTTTAAAAGGATTTTTAGGATTAATGATTGCTATTGCGGTAAACGTTGCTGTAGGATTAATCCTCAGAAAAAAATTCTTATATGACTATTTAAAAATAATTTATGAAGAGATAGAACATAAGTATGATATCCTTTGTCAAGTAAAAGAAGCTTTATTGAGATTTCCTTTAAGAGAAGGAACGGTTATGTTTTTTAGGTGGTTACTAGGAGTACCTAGTATTTTTCTTTGTAGCAATCTATTTGTTGATATTTCTATCAAACAATATTTTATTTCTTTTATAATAGGTTTGTGTTTAGCTATTATAGGATTTATGTGTAATTATCTTAATTCAGAGAAGCTGTTATATGATATATTTTTAGAAAAAAAGCTTTATAATATTGAGATACAGGAATCAAAATATATTCAATTTGGACTAGATAAAAAAATATTATTTGTCATATTATCTATGTTAGCATTAGCAACATTTTGTTATACCTATATAGGATATAGTCTGAATATAGGACTTTTAGATGAAAATAAATACGTGATTTATTTTGGGAGTACATTTTTCTTATTAGCATATGTAATTGTGGTATATGCCTATATATTTATAACAAATATAAAAAAGAATATACATCAAATTGAAGTGGTTATCAATAGCATTGCAGAAAAAGATTTAAATATAGATATTGCAAGGATTACTTCTGATGAGTTAGGAAATATAAGCAGAGATATTTACATTATGAAAAATACCTTTAAAGAATTTATTGAAGAAATTTCTAATGAAGCAGAAAAGAATCAATCTTATGCAGAAGAATTATCTATTGTGGTCAGTGAAAATTTAAAAGCAATAGATTTTGTTGCTACATCAGTAGAAGAATTAGCAAAAGGATCATCCAGTCAAGCATTAGAATCTAAAGAAGCGGTTTCCAAATTATTAACTTTAGATCATGAGATGAATAGTACAGAAGAAAATTCCAATCTTGTAAAAGAATATATTGATCATGCAGGAGCAGCAAGTAAAAATGGGATTGATGTTATTGAAGATTTGAAGTTTAAATTCAAAGATAATGTACAAATTACCCAAGATATAGTCAATAACGTTTCTAGTTTATCAGAGCAATCCCTACTAATTGACGAAATTATTAATGCAATAACAGGGATAGCTAACAAAACAAATTTATTAGCATTAAATGCAAGCATAGAGGCAGCAAGAGCAGGCGAAGCTGGAAAAGGATTTGCTGTAGTTGCTGATGAAATCAGAAAACTTGCAGAACAAACAGATGCATCCACCAATGATGTAAGAGAAATCATAGAAAAAATGCAATTAGGAGTAGAGATTACAAAAGAAAATGTAAAAAAAGCACAAATTATTATGAATGAAACAACACAGGTTTCAGATAATGCTTACGAAGCTTTTTCTTTAATCAATGATGCAGTCCAGCAAACTACTGAGAAAGTTAGTAGTCTATCTACTAGTATACAGAAGATGAATGAGGAAAAAGCAAAAATGGTACAATCCATAGAAACTATATCAGAGATTACGCAAGAATCAGCAGCTTCTACTGAAGAGGTAAGCGCTAGTGCGCAGCAACAAGTAATGAGCATTAATAAAGTATCTGTAATGGCAAATGAATTAAAAGATTCGGCTAAGATATTAAAAGATGGAGTTGTAAAATTTAAAATATAGAAGATGAACTATAAAAAAAGGTAAGTTTTTTCAAACAGAAATAAAAAGAATCTTTTAGGCTAATTGTGTTAGCTTAAAAGATTCTTTCTTTTCTCATCATCAATTAAAGCAATTAATGCAATCCCTGATAAAAAAGTTAGTCCTAAAAACATAAATACTGTTTGAAACATAATAAATCCCTCCGTTAATATATATAGTTATTGATTTGGTTGATTAAACACTTGTATGGTCACTAGCTTAATTTTGATGAATACATTTTTGTACTTGATTATCTTGTTTTAAAGTGTGTCTTTTCATCATCAATTGAAGCAATTAATGCAATTCCTGCTAAGAAAGTTAATCCTAAAAACATAAATACTGTTTGAAACATAATAAATCCCTCCATTAATTTCATATTTTTTATCGAGTTAATCATTAAGCTTTTGCTCAATTCCTTAACTTTGATTACATTATAGCACCAGTTATTCAAAGGGTAAAAAGGCATAATCGCTCAAAAATAATTGAAAAACCGTTTGCATTGATAAAGACACCGTTTGCCTCTTAATAAAACATAAAAAAACACATGATAGCTTTTTAAATTAAATAAAATAGAGGGTGAATGGACAGATAGATTTGATAGGGACTTAGAAGATAAGGTTTTTATTTCAGGTGGATTAAAGAATCCACCTGAAATAAAAGTTTATAGATAAAAATTTATTGTAACATTTGTGGTAAAAATAATGATATTTGTGGAACGTTTGTAATCAATAATACAATAATTATTTCTACAATCAAGAAAGATATGATTTTACGACTAATTTCCTCAACCTTTAGACCAGATATTCCACATGCTACGAAAAGATTAACTGCCATAGGTGGTGTAATCATTCCAACGGAAGTATTGACAACAATAATGATTCCTAATAATACAGGATGAATACCTAATGAGGCAGTAAGGGGTAATAAAATAGGTGCAACCAATAAAATAATGGCTTGTGTTTCAAGAAAACTTCCTAAAAATAGTAGCATTATGTTAATCAATGTAGTGATTACTATAGCATTTGATGATACGCTCATCATAGCTGTTGTTACTTTTGCTGGTATTTGTGCGCTTGTAATAATCCAAGAGAATGATGCAGAAGTAGCAATAACAAATAGTACAACAGAAGTACTTATAGCGCCCTTTAAAATTACTGGACCTAAATCTTTAAGCTGTAGTTCCTTATAGATAAAAACACTAACAACAAAGGCATAGACAACTGCCACTGCAGCGGCTTCTGTTGGTGTAAATACACCTCCATAGATGCCTCCTAAAATGATTACTGGCATGAGTAATGCTAAAATAGCTTCTCTAAATGCTGAAATTAAATTATTTAAGCTTGTTGGTTCTCCCTTAGGGAGATCGAGTTTTTTAGCATAATAGTATATAACCCCTATGAGGCTAAGTCCAATAATAATTCCTGGAACAATTCCTGCTGTAAATAATGTACTGATAGATACACCTGCAACAACACCATATGTGATCATTGGAATACTTGGAGGAATAATAACTCCTAATGTTCCACCGGCAGCAGCAATGGCAGAAGCAAAATCTTTAGGATATCCTGCTTTTATCATTGCTGGAATCATAATTCCTCCAATAGCTGCAACTGTAGCAGGATTAGATCCAGATATTGCTCCAAAAAATGCAGAAGCAATAATTGTAATAATCCCAAGACCTCCTATAGTACTTCCTACACAGGCCTTGGCAAACTTAATTAAACGACCAGAGATTCCACCACTTTCCATTAGTCCTCCAGCTAACATAAAGAAAGGAATTGCCATGAAAGGAAATGAATCGACAGATGTGAACATTCTTTGTGCCACAACAAAAGCTGGAGTTGGCATATCTCCAAAGGTTAATGCAATAATGGAAGATAATCCTAATGACACTGCAATAGGTATATTTAATAAAAGTAATATGAATAAGCTTCCAAATAATAAAAGAACCATTAAATTACCATCCCTTCTTATTGTTTTACGGCTTGGTTATTTTTACAAATGATTATCTGTATGGAACGAATAATCATTAGCAACGAACCAACTGGTATTGCTAGATATGCAACCCATATAGGCATAGCCAATGCAGGGGAGAGTTGCCCCATATTTATTTGATGGTTCATAATTTTATACGAAAATATAATAATTAAGAAGTTAAAAGTCAAGATAATTGCTACTCTGATATATTGAGAAACAATTTTAAGTTTTTCTGGCAACATATTTACTACGATTTCAACACCTAAATGTGCGTTTCTTTTAATTCCTAAACTTGCTCCAATATAAGCAATCCATACCATCAAATATCTTGCAAGCTCTTCTGACCATGGAATAGATCCTAGTTTAAAATATCTAAACATAGTTGAGATAAAAACAATAATCGTCATTATTGGGAAAAGCATAATGAGTATATATTCTTCTAAGTTATTTAATATTTTTCTCAAAATATCTACCTCCTAAGGTATTTGGCGACTCTCAATAATTAAAGAGTCGCCACTTAAAAAACTATTTCTTAAGTAATTCATTAATTAAGTCTTCACCAATTTCATCCTTAAATTTATCATAAACAGGCTTTGTTGCTTCTTGGAAAGCTTTTTTGTCTGGATATGTGATTTCCATTCCTTTTGATTTTAATGTTTCAACTAATTCATTTTCTAGATTGACGCAATATTCTCTTTGCCATGCACGTGCTTCATTTTCTGATTCTATAATTGCATTTTGTAGCTCAGGGGATAATCCATTAAAAAATTCTTTGTTCATCATAAATACTGCAGGAGAATAAAAATGTCCTGTTATTGCTAGATTGTTTTGCACTTCATAAAATTTACTTGTATCAATAATTACTAATGGATTTTCTTGTCCATCAACAGTTTTTTGCTGTAAGGCTGTAAACAAATCGCCAAAAGGCATTGGTACTGGTTGTGCTCCTAAAACCTTAAAAGTTTCCATATGCACTGGATTTTCCATTAATCTTATTTTCAAACCTTTTACATCTTCTGGTGAATTTACAGGTTGTTTACTATTTGTTAACATTCTAAAACCGTTTTCCCAAAAACCAAAGCCCTTAATTCCTTTTTCTTCTAATGAACCTAACATGTCCACTCCAAGTTTACCATCTAAAGCTTCAAATGCAGTAGCTCTATCTTGGATAATAAATGGTAAGTCAAATAGCATAAACTTTTTTGAAAAGTTTGCAAGGGGTCCTGTAGAGGATAATGTGGCTTCTAAAGTTCCCATTGAAACACCTTCAACGGCATCTCTTTCACTTCCTAATTGTGCACTATGGAATAATTGTACATCAATTTGTCCATTAGATTTTTCTGCAACAAGCTCTTTAAACTTTTCTAAACCTTTGTGATAATGAGATTCTGGAGATAAAGTATACGCAATACGTATTGTAGTCACTTTTTGTTCGTCTTTTTCTGCTGTAGAATCAGCACCTTTATCGCCACAGCCAACAAATACAAAAATCATTGAAACAATCAGTAATAAGCTTAGTATTCTTTTCATAAATATACCTCCCAAATAAATTTGTCTTTTTTTATTTAACATTAGAAGATCAAATCATATATAAGCTATTAACTGAACCTAAACTGTAAAAGGGAATGATTGTATTTATGTATAGTTATAAATTTTAAATACTGAAATTATTTAAAATAATTGAAATAAATATTGCTATATATGAATACAATTAGGTTGCAATGACTTAAATAAGATTATTTTCTAATGGTTAAATCAATCTACTATAACGCTGTATTTGTAAAATTTGGTGCATATAAAGCAGCTAGGCGAATAGCTTCTACCATGCTTACTTCACTTGCCTTACCTGTTCCTGCAATATCAAAGGCGGTGCCATGATCAACAGAGGTTCTTAAAAATGGCATATTATTTGTAATGGAGATAGTTCTCTCAAAGTCCACCATTTTTGTAGCAATATGTCCTTGATCATGATAAAGAGATAATACGGCATCGTAACTTCCTTTTAGTGCGAAATAAAATACTGAATCAGCAGGTATAGGTCCTACTACATTGATGCCAGCTTCTTGAGCTTTTTTTATGGCTGGTTCAATCTCTTTTACTTCTTCATCTCCAAATAATCCGTGTTCCCCACTATGTGGATTTAATCCTGCAACAGCTAATTTTCCATTTTTTATTCCTAATCTGTCTAATGCATCTGTACATCTTAAGATATAATCAAATACTCTTTCCTTTGTGGTCATTTCACAAGCTTGTCTTAATGAAAGATGACGGGATAAAAAGAAAACTCTTAAATCATATACTTGAAACATGGTCAAGGGGTCTTTGGTATTGGTTAAATCCTCTAAAATTTCCGTATGTCCTATATAATTTACACCACCAGCTTTAAAAGCTTCTTTATTAATGGGTGTAGTGGCAATGGCAGCTACCTTTTTATCTAGAGCCAATTCAACAGATTTTTCTATATATTCAAAAGCGGCTTTTCCAGCCATTCCTTGTACTTTTCCCATTTCGAGCTTTTCAATATCTATATTGCTTAAATCGATTAGATTGAGTATTCCTTTTTGATAATCACCATCTTCAACTTTTTCGATCACATTAATTTCTAAATCTATACCACAAAACTTCATAGCTTGTTCTAATGTTTTTTTATCCCCAATAACAACAGGCTTTGCTGTTTTGTGTACTTCATCCTTTGATAGTGCTTTTACTACAATCTCAGGTCCAATTCCAGCAGGGTCTCCCATGGGAATTCCTATGTAACTTCGGTCCATTTTCATCTGTCCTTTCTTTTATCAAATTATATATTTTTGTGGTATCCGGTAGACACCTTTGTTAATAAATATTCTATACACTTGACAATGGCATTGGTTTCTCCAACTAATCCACCTTTTGTAATAATAGGCATATGATCATACTGTCCTTTAATGATTCTTCCATAAGCGGCTAAAGGTAATACTTCATCTTTAACCTCTATTCCTGCTGATTGAAGTTCTTTACATACGGCTACTGTTACATCTCCACCACTGGTAAACAAACCACCTATAAGAGTATCTGTTTTTTCCATAAATCTTTTTGTTATTATTGCTAAACCACTTGAAATTTTTAATGTTACATCATCTTCAGTAATACCTAAATTTTGTGCAATTTCATGTAAATCTAGTACTTGAGTTTCATCTGTAGTAGTTACAACCCCTAAAATATTGTAATTTTCCATTTGATCTATCAATCTTTTTACTATTTTATCGATTTCAGTTTCTCGAGTATTATCATAGATAAGTGTTGCAGAATTTACTGATTCGAATAAGCAATCATGCTTAATTTTTAGTGCTTCTAATTGTTTTCTTGTTAAATTGCTTACGCTTCCTATAGTAAGCATTACTTTTTGTCCAGGTACAATTTTAGGCTTATCTACAAATTCTTTAGTGAGTGCAGCTGTAAAAGGTCCTGGGTCTACTGCAACAACTTTTAATGATGCACTGTTTATCGCTTTTGCAATGATTGTTATATCTTCATTAGTCGTAGCATCTATTACAATAATTTTATTGCCTTTTTCTTTATAAGAAAGGAGCTTTTCTTTTAAAAAGGTTTCTCCTTTTAAGACTTGATTTAATGTAATATAATTCACAGGGTAGGTGCTTTGATTTTCAATCAATTTAGGTACATAAGAAGTATCAACAGGTGTCTTTGGATCTTTTGCAACATCGGTATTTTCTAGGGGTACAGAGTCTACCATCAAATATCCGCCTATAGTAATCCTCCCTGATGATGGAAAAGCAGCTACTACAATAGCAATGGTATCGTCTTCTAAATGATCTAGTACTGCATCAATTTCTGCTCCGATATTTCCACGAAGAGTACTGTCAATACGTTTAGAAAATAGTTTTACTTTTTTATCCTTAAAAAAATTAGTTACTTCAGATACCCGTTCATAGGACATATTTTTTGAGATTCCTCTACTATCTGTACTAATAGAAATTACTTTAAAATCACTATGTGTTTTTTCATCATAAGCGTCTAGCTTTAAAAATGTGGCTGCTCGATATCCACTTCTTGATAATAAAACACTTGTAGCATTAGCACCTGTTAGATCATCTGCAATGATTACAACTTCTGGCATACTTATCCCCTCCAAAATACATTTTCTAAACTAACTTCACTGAAACGCCTAAATCATTGATTTGCTTTAAGGTGTGAGGATGGATTCCTTTATCTGTGATAATTTCATCTAATTGGTCTAAAGAACAAATTTTTGCGAAACTTTTTTTGCCAAACTTCCAATGATCTGCTACCAATATGGATTTGTCAGCAGAATCAATTATTTGTTTTTTTATTTTTGCTTTTTCAAGCCCCGGTGTAGTCAAACCTTTATTTATATCTACTGAGCTGGTTCCAATAAAAGCAATATTTGCACATATTTTTTCAATAAATTCCTTTGCATCTGAACCTAAACATGCTCCAGTAGCACTTTGGATAGAGCCTCCAGTACAAAATACTTGAATACCTTGAAATTTTGAAAGAAACAGTGCAATCATCAAATCTGTTGTGATTACCTTTAGATTCTTGATATCCTTGATTCTTTTTGCAATTTCCATATTCGTTGTTCCAGCATCTAATATGATGCTATATCCTTCTTTAACTAATGAACTAGCATATTCAGCAATTCTTTGCTTTTCTTCCATGTGTTCAGAGGTTTTTTGCTGATAAGGGACTTCTTCTATGAGCATATCATGTAAAACAGCCCCTCCATGGGTTCTTGTAATAAAATTATTTTCTTCCAAATACTTCAAATCTCTTCGAATGGTCATAGGAGAAATATCTAAAGTTTTTGCTAAATCCTCTATGACAACTTTTCCATGTTCTTTTAAATATTGAATAATATAGTTTCTTCTTTCTGCTTGTAACATATTTTTCACCACTCTGTTCTTTGATGTTATTATTTGTGTTAAATTTAGTTTGTATATGTTATTTTGTGTTCGTTTATTACATTGTAATCACTTTTTTGAATTTTGTCAACTTTTGTTGGAATTAAGTTTTGTATTTTTAGGGCAAGAAAATATGCGATAAAGTGACAAGAATAAAAAAAGTGGTATAATAGATAAAAAATTTAATAATAGAGAGGAGTTCATACATGCATTTAATCAAACAATTTGCTATTGTCATGTTTATGCTGTTTTTTGGAACAATCTTATCTGATTTTTTCCACATGCCTATACCTGGAAACGTTATGGGAATGGCGTTATTATGTATTAGTTTAATGACAGGGATTATAAAACTAAAAGATGTAGAGGAAATCGCTAATCTTTTTCTAAATCATTTAGCTATATTTTTTATCTGTCCGTCTGTAGGAATTATGTTATATTTTGATATGATTAAATTAAAATTTATCGCAATTATTGTTCCAACGATTTTAAGTATTTTTATAGGATTAGGAATAACAGGTAAAATAGTAGAATTTATTGCAAATAGAAAGGTTGTAGATACAGATGGATAAGTTAATTATAGAAAATCCTTTTTTCGGATTGTGCTTAAGCTTAGTGGCTTTTCTAATAGGCATTAAAATCAATAAGAAATTAAATCATCCAGCAGTAAATCCTTTATTGATTGGAGTTATTATTGTTATTTCTTTTTTGAAAATAACGGATATTGATTATAAAATTTATCATGAGCAAAATAAGATTTTGAATTTTTTATTAGGGCCTGCAACAGTTGTATTAGCAGTACCTCTTTATAAGAATATGGAGGTATTAAAGAAAAATTTAAAAGCAGTATTATCAGGGGTATTAATAGGGTCGATCACATCCATTATATCTGTTTTAATCATGGGGACACTTTTAGGAGCTAGTGATAAAATTTTATTTTCAATGACACCAAAGGCTGTTACTACACCTATTGCTATGGAAGTATCTCGTGTATTAGGGGGGATTCCCTCTCTTACTGCAGGTTTAGTATCTGTTACAGGAATATTTGGTGCTTGTTTTGCCCCAGAGATTTTAAAATTTTTTAGAATAAAAAATGAAATTGCTGTGGGGATTGCTATTGGAACAACAACCCATGCATTAGGAACCACAAGAGCTTTTCAAGAAGGGGAAGTACAAGGAGCTATGAGTAGTTTATCCATTGGAATTGCAGGTCTTATTACTGCTTTGATATCACCTTATATAATATTTTTAATGGAGAAACTTCAAATGATTTAATTTATAAAAAAAGAAGCAATTGTTATAACAATAAAAAACTCTAAAGGCGCATGCTTTTTCATTGGATGCATAGGCTTTAGAGTTTTTATTTATTTGAAGAGGATTAGTTAGAATAAGGGAGTGCCTGAATAAAGAAGCTTATAATATTTTCTTTATTTTTAAATTTTCCTGTAAATTCTGCTGTATAGATAATATTGTCCTTTTTCCATATGTAGTATTGAATATCTTTTCCTTCAAATGTAAAAATCTTATTATCATTTAGGGTTATGGCAGGAGTTTGTGTATTTGTTTCCCTATCGTATCCATTTTTTTTCAAAAAATCATAGCGATAATTTGATTGGGTTTGAATAAATGTTATTCTTGAACTCGGATCATTTTTCTTTTGAAATAAGGTTTCTAGTTGTGTCCATGGTTCTGTATCTGAATACATGGGGCAGTGAGTACTTGAAGAAATTGGGATAAACCCTTCAGGTAAATTTAATGGAAATTTAGGTGTAAAACCAATGATTTTTTCTGCACTTTTTAAATCTTTTTCTCCATAGATATATAGATAGTTTTTCCATGCTTTAGATACATAGTTCATCTTTTTCAAGTCTTTCGTGTATTTCAGGGAGGATAAAATATTTTCTAAATCTTTTTTAGGAACTTCATGCACAGAAGTATCCCCATAATAAGAAGTGTTTGCAAAATAATAATCTAAACTATACCAGATATTGTCTTCTTGCCAGATGAAATATTTGCTAATGTTTTTAATCGTAGGAATATGCTTTGTGTTTTTTGTATTATTTTTTTCTAATTCTTTTATACCTTTTTCTGTCCAATCATAATTAAATTTAGTTGTTATACTTATTCCATGAATATTAGAGATATTCATAGGCCCTATAGTAGTGTTTTTAGTGATTTTTTCATCATGAGCTCCTGTATAGGATTCATAAGGATTTTTCTTTGCATCTTCCATAAGATTTTTTTCAGAAATGGTCAGTGTAAAGGCTGAAGTGTCTACAACATTTTTTACAGCAAAATTTACCCGTAATACATGATCGTGCAAAGTGATTGAGTCAAATATATAATTTTTAAAATCTTCATCTGGAACTTTAAATTCAAAATCAACAAAATCAAGGGCACGTTCCAAGGTATTAAAATGAGAAGGGGTATCTAAGCTAAAGTCCTTCTTTTGTGAATTTGATTCGTTGATGGTAGTATTTATTTGAGCATTAGTAAGGGTAAGAGGGGTAAGCAATAAAAATACTATCACAACAAGAATAGATATTTTATAGGAACTTTTTTTGAATGCTTTGATCATCATAATTCTCCTTTCAATCTGATTTTTATTTTCGTAAAAGTATGCAGGAATCATTTTTTTTGAAGTATGATTTGAGAGAATACTAGATAGCTTCAGGATTGTTAGACCATACTCTGGTCTTTCATGTTTCTCAAGAATTTCAAGAACGCCATGGTCACAAGATAATTCCCTATCTAATCTCATTTTTTTTATTGCAAACCATACAATAGGATTAAACCAATGAAGACTTAAAGCAATGGTTTCAAAGATATTGTAAAGTAAGTCTTTTCTCTTATAATGAATCAATTCATGTAAAAGAATATAATATAATTCTTTAGGATGAATCATCTTTATAAGTTCTCTAGAGAGATAGATTCTTGGATTTGTTAGTCCAGATATAAAAGGACTTTTGATAGTTTTTTCATAATACAATGAAATATTTTTATCTATTTTTAATTTTTTCTTTAAGCATTTTAGAATTTCTAAAACATGAGGATCATTGATTTTATCAAGTTTTTTTACTTTTCTATTAAAGCTTATGGTAGTTAGGAGGAATAATAAAAATATAGATAAACATCCAAAGCACCAAATATATGAGGATATTTGGAAGACTCTTTTAAAAGAAATAGGAGTTTTATCTTTTATGAGGCTTTGTTTGGATAAATTACTTTTATGTAAGTTCTGATTTCTTATAGGATTTAAATCAGAACTTTTTTCGGCTGTAGTGATTTTTATGGGGCTATTCATTAGATCATCTGATTTTAATGTATAAAAACTAGCCATAGAAGAATTATAATTTATTATCTGATTATGGGTTTCAGGTAAAAAATTAAACAAACTCAATGAGCTTTCAGGTGCAAAGGGGATTAATAATCGAATGATTACTAAAAACCATAAACAATGATGAAATCTCAAATCAAGATGATTATGAATAAGTTTTTTTAACAAAAGAACAAGAAAGATGATGATTGTAGCTGTCCACGAAGCATATAAAATCCATAAAAATACCATTTCTAGTAAGTTCATATATAAATCTCCTTCTAAACCATATAGGATTATTTTTTACTTTGAATATCCTTTTTGTCTTCTAGTATTTTCTGAAGCTTTTCAATTTCCTTTTGAGAGAGATTTTCCTCCTCTAAAAACTTTGAAAAAAGTGTTCCTAAAGCGCCATCATAGATCCTTTGGAGAAAAGATTTATTTTCAACCTTTACATAATCATCATAAGAGAATAAAGGATAATAAAGATAATTTCTCCCTGACTTTTCAAATCCAATGACTTTTTTATTAAGAAGTCTATTGATGAAAGTTTTAATCGTTTGACGAGACCAGTTCATCTTATCTGATAATGAATGGATGATTTCATTAGAGGATAAGGGGCTATTTTTCCACAAAAGCTTCATGATTTCAAATTCAGATTCAGATATTTTAGGAATATTTTTCATTAAACATACCTCCATTGGATAATTGGTTTACAAATGTAATCGACAAACAAAGTTTACGCTTGTAAACTTTATTTGTCAACTATTTAACCTTAAAGAATTATTTAAATTATTACGAGAATAAGTTAAAAATCTTAAAATAGAGGAATTTAAATGATTTATGGTGTTGTATTTAAAGGGTTGAATATTGAATTTGCATACAAATATGGGATTAAATTCATTTCGTGATATTGTATAATGAGATTAGGAAGGTATTTTAATACACATAAGGGGGCTTGTAGTATATGACTATTTTACCGTTTGCTTGTTTGGGAATTGGATTTATTGTAGGGCTTCAAAAAATGACAGATAAAATTTTAAAAGGGATAGATGTTGTTGTTAATATAACCCTAATAATACTTATGCTAACCATTGGGATGAATATAGGTGTAAATAATTCCATTATGCTAAAGCTTAATAGGATTGGAATGAATTGTATTGTTATTGCTTTGCTGACAATTACATTTAGTGTCATTTTTACATGGATTGTTGAAAAGACAATACTTCCTTTAGATAAAATTAAAGAAAATTTAAGAGATGAAAATATGAATTTAGATAAGGAAGTAAATATTTCAGAAGAGGAAAAAAAAGAGCTATCTCCATTAGTTTTCATTATGCCCATCAGTATTATTTTAGGTGTGATACTAGGATATTTTGTAATGCCCCAAAATAAAGCGTATCTTCTTGGGGATATTTTAACGGTAACATTAGTTTTTCTTTATATAGGAGTGGGAATAGGCTTGGGGAATAATCGCAAGGTATTTAGATATATTCGGGTTTTAGGAGTGAAGATCATCTTTATTTCCCTAGCTATTTTCTTAGGAAGTATAATAGGTGGTTTTATAGCAGGGAGCATATTAAATTTACCTTTAGAGATTTCGGTAATGTCTTCTAGTGGTATGAGCTATTATAGCTTAACAGGAGCCTATATGACAAAGGTTTATGGTATTGAAACAGGAACTTATGGTTTTGTGGTGAATGTTATGCGAGAATTTTTCACCGTTTTGTTGCTTCCATTATTAATTAAAATCAGTAAGGGAAGTCCTATGGCTGGGGGTGCTGCTGGAAATATGGATACTATGTTGATGCCTATTACAAAGTTTGTGGGGGTGGAATTAGGATTAGTTACGTTGATAACGGGAACGATTTTAACATTTGCTGTTCCCTTTATACTTCCTATTTTGTATGGGATCTTTCAGTAAATAGAAAAACAGCATGAAACTAAAATGAGAAAATATATATTTTAAGGGGAGGAAGATTCATATGTATATTTACAAGAATACTAAAATTTCTATAGTACAGGGAGATATTACAAAATTGAAAGTGGATGCTATAGTAAATGCAGCAAATAATCGGCTTTTAGGTGGTGGAGGTGTAGATGGCGCTATCCATAGAGCCGGAGGAATAGAGATTTTAGAAGAATGTAGAAAAATAGGAGGGTGTCCTACGGGAGAGGCGAGAATTACTACAGCAGGAAAGATGCCAAGTAAATATGTAATTCATACAGTCGGTCCTATTTACAGAGGTGCAAAGAATAATGAGGGTGAACTTTTGTATAAAGCATATTTTAACTCATTAAAATTAGCAGCTGATTATGACATTAAAACAATAGCTTTCCCATCTATTTCTACAGGTGTATATGGTTATCCAATAGAAGAAGCTTCTGAAATTTCAACGAAGGCTGTTATGGATTTTATTAATGAAAATGATATACTTACTGAAGTCATTTTTGTTTTATTTAAAGAAAAGGATTTTGAAATTTATAAGAGAATATTAGATAAAATTTTAGAGATGAGTAAATAAAGAAACATTCAAACTACACTACAATATAAAATCAAGTGCTATTGCATTTAAGGAAATTATGTGGTATTCTCTTTAAAAAGGGGAGCTTGTATTTCAGGCTGAGAGGAAGTTTAACTTCGACCCATAACTTGATTCGGATAATGCCGACGTAAGGAAATATTTAGCTTATACGATTTAGTAATATTTTGTAAGTATGAGTGGGATACGCCTTATTCGGAGTATCCCACTTTTTATGCCTTTAGGAGTTATATCCAAAAAGCAGAGGGGGAGCGCCCTAGGTTTTTGAGGCAAATACAACTAAATAGCGAGGGAACTTGTGTTTCAAGGTGAGAGGAAGCTTTTGAGCTTCGACCGACTAGTATGACTTATGTCATATAGGAAATTGCTATTTAGTTACGCTAAAATTATACCTCGATAATGGTATTTATTTCCTATGTGATGTAAGAAAATAAATATTATTAGGAGGTATTTTATTATGGAAAAAAACTCGAAATTATTGAAGCAAGTTATGTTAGCAATGTTGGTGGCAATGGGAGTCGTTATTTCTCCAATTCTTCGTATTGAAGGAATGTGTCCAATGGCACATTTTATCAACATCGTATGTTCTGTTATGCTTGGACCTTGGTATTCACTTCTTTGTGCTACCTTGATTGGTGTGATTAGAATGATTTTTATGGGGATTCCACCATTGGCCTTAACGGGAGCAGTTTTTGGAGCTTTTTTATCTGGGACATTATACAGAGTATCTAAGGGGAAATTAATTTTTGCTATTATTGGTGAGGTTATAGGAACAGGTATTATAGGAGCCATTATGTCATATCCTGTTATGACATTCATCTGGGGAAGAACAGGACTTACATGGATGTTTTATGTACCTTCATTTATTATGGGAACACTGATTGGAGGGACAATTGCATTTGTTTTTCTGAAAGCTTTAAGTAGGATTGATATGCTTGCAAAAATTCAGAAACGTTTGGGGGTGAAAGTTTATGACAAACCAAGAATTGATAATAAACAATCTATTGAAAATAAAGCAGAGTGTTAAATCAAACAAACCACTCATTCACTATATTACAA
The DNA here is from genome assembly GCA_025210525.1 of Marinisporobacter sp. Taxonomy (GTDB): domain Bacteria; phylum Bacillota; class Clostridia; order Peptostreptococcales; family Thermotaleaceae; genus Crassaminicella. The sequence continues at coordinate 58,257 of JAOARP010000029.1, read as the reverse complement.
ATCCTATCTCCATCAATGATTGTGCCAATGTAATGCTTGCTGTTGGAGCAAAGCCTATTATGGCAGAGCATCCTTTGGAGGTTGCTGAAATTACTGCTGCTGCTAAATCTCTTGGGGTTAATCTTGGAAATATAACGGATAATAGAATGAAATCTATGTTGATTTCAGGTAAAACGGCTTTTGAAAAGAAGATTCCACAAGTAATTGATCTTGTAGGTGTAGGCTGTAGTAAGCTTCGTCTAGATTATGCAAAAGAATATATTCTTGAGTGTCATCCAAATGTGATTAAGGGAAATATGTCTGAAATAAAAGCAATCTGTGGAATGAAAAGCAATTCAAAAGGAATTGATGTAGGCGTTTGTGATATTGTAAGAGAAGAAAATGTTGATGAGAGTATAGAAATGCTAAGGACTTTATCATTACGAACAGGTGCTGTTATTGCAGTGACTGGAGTGGTTGATATGATAACAAATGGAACGGATACATATTTAATAACAAATGGTTGTGAAATGCTTTCAACGGTTACTGGTACAGGATGTATGGTTACATCCCTTATAGCTAGCTATATTTCTTCTGGTAATATACTAGAGGGTACTCTTCTTGCAATAGTGCTTATGGGAATATGTGGTGAACTTTCTCAGCATGCAAAAGGTACTGGAAGTTTTAGAATGGAACTTATAGATCATATGTTTAGTATTTCTGATAGAATGATCATGAAAAAAATCAGATATAGATTAAAATAAAAACAAAATTCTAAATGACTAAAAGCTTTCATAATGATAAAATATAATTATCCATAAGATATATACTTATAATAAGCCACTGAAAGAAGTGGCTTTTATTTTTATATATGATTACGCCATAAGGGGTTTTTTATATGAATATGCTGGTATTTTCAATGAGTATCATAGAAGAGCATCGGGGTTCCTTTATTATGGATATTTACCATAATAAGGAAAATGCTCAAATTATGTTTACACCTTCTACAAAATCTTTACTTTTTTTAGATGAAAATCTTGTTAGTTTATTGTTAAGAAAAAATGAATATCAATTAAGAAAAATCTTACATAATAAAAGAAAGGATACTTTTTATGTAGGGTTTCAATTGACTTTTTCATTAAGAGATGAAAAGGATATAGCTGCATTTAATGATCCATCTAAAATTGTAGTCTTAGATAAAAGAGATGGAAAGCACCATAGCTATGTAGTGGATCAAGGAGAAACATGTATACATAAGATTTATACAGACGGAAGCTTTTTAGAAAAGAAGAAAGCAGGGGGCTTTGTAGTACTACATAAAAATTTAGTAGGAGATTATCAGATATATACCTATCCATCTGATGAAAAAAGTAGCAGTTTATTAGAACTTTTAGCGGCTATGAAGGGAATGGAAATATTAAAAAAGGAAGAGAAAATTAGAATTATTACAGATAGTCGATATGTAAGAAAAGGACTAACTGAATGGATTGTTAATTGGGAATTGAATGATTGGCATACAGCCAATGGAGAAAAAGTAAAGAATATAGAGTACTGGAAAAAATTCAACATGCTTACAAAAAATAAATATATAGAATTTGAATGGGTAAAAGGACATTCAGATCATTTTGAAAATACTGTATGTGATTTATATGCTAAGGAAGTTGCAAGGGGAAATATAAAGTTATAGAAAATTTTGATTTTAAGTTTATGAAACATATTTAGGACTTTTCTAAAAAATTAGGCAAAAGAAATCTTGAAAGGTTAAAGAGAAATAAAGATAAACATATAATAATTAAAAAAAGAGAATTGATGCAAATAAGTATCTAAAGGAACTTACTAATGAAAATTAAGAAGTTTCTTTTTTTATTTCTTAAATTCTATGGGGGAATAGGTAAAAATTTATACGAAATAAGGAGGTATGCATGATCAAAAATCTAATATGGTAGAAAATTTTTTTAGAATAATAATTGCGTAGTATATATGTAAGGTAAAAAATTCTTCAGGAGGGTGAATGCATGAAGCATTTAGGGTCAGAATAAATATAAGAATAGAAAAATATAATTAAAAAGGAGGTAATCAAGTAATTGTTGAAAATATGATAACTACTTTTGCTGGAGCGTTCATATTTCCATTTTTAATAAAGTTATTATGGGGAAAAATGATAGAAGCTTGGGGTGTAATAGGCGGTTTTATACTTTCTTGTTTATAACTTTGACAAAAGAATTTAACGAGCGGGATTTCTATGAAGTGTAATTATTTATAATATAGATAGGGAGGAATAAATTTTGAAAAAAATTATTAATAATCCAGAAAATGTAGTGAATGAAATGCTAGAAGGGATTGTAAAAGCCTATCCTGAATATGTAAAAAGAGTAGAAGGCTTTGATGTGTTAGTCAGAGCAAATTTGAAAGAAAAAGTAACTTTAGTTAGTGGTGGAGGCAGTGGGCATGAACCTTCTCATGGAGGATTTGTAGGAGAAGGGATGTTAGATGGGGCTGTAGCAGGAGAAGTTTTTACATCTCCAACTCCAGATCAAGTATTTGAAGCTGTCAAAGCAGTAGATCAAGGAAAAGGTATACTTTTAGTCATTAAAAATTATACAGGTGACGTGATGAATTTTGAAATGGCTATGGAATTAGCTGAGGCAGAAGGAATTCAAGTAGAGAGTGTTATTGTAAATGATGATGTTGCTGTTGAAAATAGTACCTATACCACTGGTAGACGGGGAATTGCAGGAACTATTTTTGTACACAAGATTGCTGGAGCGGCTGCTGAAAAAGGAATGAAATTAGATGAAGTGAAACGAATTGCAGAAAAGGTTATAAAAAATGTAAGGTCTATGGGAATGGCTTTAACCCCTTGTACTATACCAGCAGCTGGAAAACCAGGTTTTGAATTGCCAGAAGATGAGATGGAAATTGGATTAGGAATACATGGTGAGCCTGGAACTCATAGAGATAAAATAAAGAATGCAAAAGAAATTGTAATACATTTAATGAATAAGATATTAGCAGATATACAAATTAATCAAAAGGAAGAGGTTGTTGTTTTAGTAAATGGATTGGGAGGAACACCTCTTATGGAATTGTATATTGCAAATAATGAAGTAGATAAGATATTAAAAGAAAAAGGGATAAAAACTTATAAAACTATCGTTGGAAATTATATGACTTCCATTGAAATGGCAGGATTCTCTATATCTGTATTAAAGCTTGATGATGAATTAAAAGAATTATTAGATGAAAGAGCAGATACACCAGCATTTAGACAAATGTAGCTATGGAAAAATAATCATTTGTTCATAGTCTATGGGATAATAATAACTTATCCCATAGACTATATATAGGGAGGGATAGTATATGATTACAGGAGCATTGCTTGTAAAGATATTAAAAAATATTGCCATAAAGATTCATGAGAATAAACAATTATTAACAGAGCTAGATGCTGCTATAGGGGACGGAGATCATGGTATAAATATGAATAAAGGATTTACTGCAGTGTCAAAAAAATTAGATGAAATTAAGTCTCATGATTGTGGAGAAATTCTAAAAACAACAGCTATGACATTAATATCTACAGTAGGAGGCGCGTCTGGTCCTCTTTATGGAACTGCATTTTTAAAAGCATCAATAGTAGCTAAAGGCAAGAATGAATTAGATAAGGGAACAATTATAAAAATGTTTGATGAAGCTATAAAAGGGATTGTTATGAGAGGAAAAGCTCAAATAGGAGAAAAAACAATGCTAGATGCATTGATTCCAGCATATGAAGCATTGAAAGAATCTTTAGAACAAGGAGAAGAATTATCTACAGCATTTCATAAGGCTACTGATGCTGCTTATGAAGGGGTTCAAAAAACAAAAGATATTATTGCTACAAAAGGAAGAGCTAGTTATTTGGGAGAAAGAAGTATAGGACATGAAGACCCTGGAGCAACTTCTAGCTATTTAATGACAAAGACAATAGCAGATACTTTAATATAAAAGGAGTTTTGAAAATGGTAGGAATGGTAATTGTTTCTCATAGTGAAAAAATAGCTAAAGGTATTGTAGAGCTTTGTAATCAAATGGCTGATAATGTTAAAATCCAGGCTGCTGGTGGAACGGATGATGGAAGAATTGGAACAGATGCTACAAAAATTATGACAGCCATTGAAAAAGTATATAGTGAAGATGGGGTTTTAGTACTTGTAGACTTAGGCAGTGCCATTATGAGTACAGAACTTGCTTTAGATTTATTAGAAGATGGGATAAGAGAGAAAATAGCCATAGCAGATGCTCCCATTGTAGAAGGAAGTATTGCTGCATCTGTGCAAGCAGCCATCGGGAGTTCTCTAGAAGAAGTAAAAGCTGTAGCAGAGGAAAGTAAAAATTTATCTAAAAGATAAGTACATAGGGAGGGGATATCTTGTATAAGCGAGAAGCCATTGTGGTAGATCAACAAGGGATGCATGCTAGACCAGCAGCAAAATTTGTGAAAATTGCATCACAATTTAAATCAGATATAGTTATTGAATATAATGGAAAATCTATTAATACAAAGAGCATTATGGGAGTGCTTGCGTCTGGCATTAAATACAATGAAAAAATAATGATCTGTGCAGAGGGACCTGATGAGAAAGAAGCTGTAGAAGCATTAATAAATTTTTTGAATCATCTAAATGAATAATCAATGCTATTGCAGATATAATGAGAAGAGGATGTTAGAGCATCTTCTTTTTTGATGATCTATCTAAACTAGATTTAACGTACCGCATCTTGTTCTGGATAAAGTTTCATGAGAAGCACCTTGGTCTATATAGCGAGAAGAATACCTGGGGGGAATCCCTCTAATACTAGTTTTGTATAATAAAAGGATAAAATAATTACCTATATGAGAAAGAGGATACTAGGCATCCTCTTTTGCTAAGTTTGATTCTTTATGATATTAGATGCTGTTTTTTCATCTGTGATAAGATGGGTTATAAGCCCTGTCCGCAATGCACCTATAATGGAATAAATATTATTGCTATTTGTGCATATTCCAATAACCCTTTTGATCTTTTTAATTTTTTCTAATGGTATATGAATAGCATAATCATTTTTTCCTTTGATAATATTGCCTGATTTATCAAAATAGTAAGATAAAATCATACCTACAGCTTTTCTATCATGTAGAGATCTTCCAAATCTTAGTGCAGTAGCTTGATCTGGAACAGAAGGATAAGTATCAATACTAACGAGAACGGTATCTAAGATAGACCATGTTTTAAAAATACTATGATAGTTGTCTGTATGAAGATATAGATCTTGCTCTTCCTTTGTAGTAGGAAATGCAGGCGCAAAAATATAGTGTGGAGTACCTCCTGTCTTTTGTGAAAAAGCTCTTACTATTTCATTAGGATGATAGCCTCTATTAGGGATGGAAGCACTTCCTATTAGTGGACATATTTCTCCTTGGAAATTTTGAAGGATTGTACTTGATTCAATTTTTTTCATTAGAGCTTCTATTTCATATCCACACCCTATCCCTAAATAATTTATTTTATTTAAAATATCCTCAATATAATGAAAAGCATGGGTTAATATGAGTTGTTCTGTTAAATATTCTGTATTTGCTTGAGGGGTAATAATACCTTCTTGTAAATTGAATAAACTTTTTAATTGATTTGCTAAAAAGGTGTTGTTGGTATATGGGGATTTTATTTCAATATGTACAATACCAAGCTCACGAGCTTTTGTTAGCATTTTACTAATAAGTGGTCTAGAAACTTTGAGACTTTTTGCTATATTTGCTTGTGTCATATTCTCTTCGTAATACATTTTTGCTACTTCCACAAGTTTTAATATCTCACCTTCGTTATATATCATAGATTTCCTCCTTAATATATCCAATTAGAAATAGAAAAGTATAATTACTATATTGTATGAACAAATGTTATAACAAATGTTAATTTTAGTGATATTCATAATATATCCAGCGTAATATTACTATAGGAAAAATATAAAAAAGAAAGAGGAGGGAGGATATGAAATTAACCATTATAGACTGGAAAAATGGTCTTAAATCATCTGCAAAAATATTAAAAGAAAACAGTCAGATGTTGTCTGAACTTGATTCTGTAACAGGGGATGGAGATCATGGTGTTACAATACATAAGATAGCAGAGGTTATAGAGACTGTTGTAGAAAAATGGGAAAATGATATTTTGCTTAAGAATTCTTTTGATGATTTAGGATGGAAGATTATGAGCGTTAGTGGTGGCTCAGCAGGACCTTTATGGGGAACTTTATTTACAGGACTTGCTGATGGGCTAGAGGATGAACAAGAAGTAGATGAAAAGATACTAAAAAAAGTATTCAATTCTTCAATGGATGCATTAAAAGGCATATCTAGTGCAAAAGTAGGAGATAAAACAATGATGGATGCATTTATTCCTGCTGCTGAGGAGATTAAAAATTCGAATAAGAATATACAAGAAATGTTAAAGGATGCAGCAAAGGCAGCCAAAGAAGGAGCAGAAAATACGGTTAACTTTATTGCAAAGTTTGGAAGAGCTAAAAACTTAAAAGAAAAGAGTTTAGGTCATAAGGACCCAGGAGCGGTATCTATATCTTTATTTTTTGAAGCCTTTGTAAAGGGGATAGAAAAGAATAGTTAAAACCACTTAAAATACATAGTCAAAGGGGGATTTATTAAAATGAAAATGAAAAAATTTATAAACAGTCCCAAAAACCTAACACAGGAGCTTTTGGAAGGATTAGCACTATCCAATCGGGATACTATTGAGCTTACAGAAAATAATCTTGTAGTAAATAAAAAGTTGAAGGATGTAGATCGGGTTACAATTGTTACATTAGGGGGAACTGGGCATGAACCAGCAATAAGTGGTTTCGTTGGAGATGGAATGGTTGATATTTCTGTTCCAGGAGATATTTTTGCTGCCCCAGGACCACAAAGATGTATAGAAGCTATAAAGATGGCAGATAAAGGAAAAGGTGTATTGTTTGTAGTACTGAACCATGCGGGTGATATGCTTACAGGAAATCTAACCATGAAAGCTATACAAAAAGAAGGAATGAATGTTATAAAAGTGGTTACACAAGAAGATATTTCTAATGCTCCAAGGGAAAGAGGAGAAGATAGAAGAGGTTTAGTTGGTTGTGTTCCTCTATATAAGATAGCAGGAGGAGCCGCTGCTGAAGGAAAGTCGCTAAAGGAAGTAGCAGAAATCGCTCAAAGATTTTCTGATAATATGGCAACACTTGCAGTAGCTGCAAGGGGTGCAACTCATCCAGCTACTGGTAATATGATCTCTACGTTAGATGAAGATGAAATGGAAGTAGGGATGGGACAGCATGGTGAAGGTGGAGGCGGTCGTATGAAGATGAAGACTGCTGATGAAACAGCCCTAATTATGATGGATGCCCTTCTTAATGATTTGAATGTAAAAACAGGAGAAAAATTAATGGTAATGATCAATGGTTCAGGAGCAACAACACTTATGGAGCAGTTGATTGTATACAGAAAATGTCATAAATATTTAGAAGAAAAGGGAATTGATGTTGTAGCTAGTGTTGTAGATGAGATACTAACTGTTCAAGAAGCAGCAGGATTTCAAATTTGTATAGCAAGAATGGATGACGAATTATTAAGATATTGGAATGCACCTTGTAAGACACCATATTTTATTAGGTAAGAAGGGGGATAAATATGGCAGATCGGGATGGTAATATAATAGCTAAGAATTATGGGATTGGAATTCCAGTAGAAAAGGAAAATTTTCATGTAAAAGGTATGGACCATGTAGATTGGGGAATGAAAAATCGTCTATCTAAAATATTTAACCCTAATACAGGAAGAACCTTGATGCTTGCATTTGACCATGGATATATAATGGGTTCTACAGCAGGACTTGAAAGATTAGATTTGTCTATTCCTCCTTTAATCGAAGATGCAGATGTATTGATGGGGACTAGAGGGGCATTAAGATCAACGATTATGCCTAAAATGAATAAGGCAATAGCTCTTAGGTGTTCGGCAGGTAGCTCTGTACTAAAGGAGGATATGAGCCATGAAATAATTGGTGTAAATATAGAAGATGCAATAAGAATGAATGCTAGCTGCATGGCTATACAAGTTTTTGTAGGAGCATCTGGGGAGTGTCAAACGCTTAATAATCTAACCAAAACTATAGATGAAGGAAATCGCTATGGTATACCTGTTTTAGGTGTGACTGCGGTAGGAAAAGAAATGGAGCGCACAACAAGATATTTTCTCCTTGCAACAAGAATTATTGCTGAACTTGGAGCACATATTATCAAAACTTATTATTGTGAAGATTTTGAGAAAATAACTTCTGCATGCCCTGTGCCTATTGTTATTGCAGGTGGCAAAAAAGTAGTAGAGGCAAAAGCATTAGAGATTGCATATCGAGCCATTCAAGAAGGTGCTGCTGGTGTAGATATGGGAAGAAATGTTTTCCAAGCTGAAAATCCAAAAGCTATGATAAAAGCACTAAGAAGTATTGTACATAATGGTTTTAATCCAAAAGAAGCATTAGAGCTTTATCATTCAATAAAAAATGAGAAATAATTGAGGAGGGATAAAAGATGAATGTATTTATGCACGTCGGGGTACCTACAACAAAAGAACAACCTAATGAAATTTATTCAGAGGATTTGAAAGTATATATTACTGATCCCGAGAAGCACCCATTAAAATTTGAATATCTTCGTTTTGAAGAAAATACACCTCTTCCAGAAATTATGCAAAATAATTCACATATTGCATTTAAGGTAGATAGTATAGAGGAGATGGCAAAAGGTGCAAAAATACTTGTAGAACCTTTTTGTGTTGATGAAAATACTCAAATAGCATTCATTTTAAAAGAGAATGTTGTATTTGAATTGATGGAGAAAAAAGCATAAAGCTATTATTCGATTGTTAGATTGATGAATAGGGTTCTCTGAGGATTGTACTTAGAGAACTTTCTTATGCTTAAAAATAGTTGGTGGATTTAGAATGTTTTTAAAATTTCACAATTTAGGTAGTTCATAAATGTTTTGTTCAGAGTAAGGGGAGGAACCAAAATTACCGTATAGAAATTATGATATAATGAAATCAATAAAAATGTCTAAAAATTATCAAGCAGAAAAGTGTATACACAAGATTTCTCATTTTGATTCTCAAATTAAGAAATATGGAGGACGAATCATGAGCACTTACCATTTGCATAATATTGAAAAATATTTAGTTGAATATGTTAATACGCTTCAAAAGGTTATTGAACTAGATTTATATGTTATTGATGATAATCTAATAAGGCTTGCTTGTACAGGTTCTGTGGGCATGCTTAGAGGTGTACCAATTAGTAAAAATCAGATTTCATATAAAATGATGCAAAAAAAAGAAGTATTATACTTTTGTGATCCCTTAGAGAATGAACTATGCAATGATTGTGAGTTGAGGGATCTTGGAAATTGTTTAAAAGAGCACTCTTTTTATTATCCAATAATTATAGATGACCATGCTATAGGTATAATTGTGATTTTTGCTGTATCAGATGAGGATAAAGAAAAACTTAAAAGGAAATTAGACGTTTATAAAAAAATTCTTGAACTTATGGTGGAGACAATCAAACTTAAATTGATGGAAATGACCAATGTACATCGTCTTGATGTACTGATGAAGAATATCAGTGATGGTGTTGTTATTACAGATATCAATGATGTTGTTCTTTATTCCAATCTACCTCAGCTTGATGGAAAAAAGGGTGTTAGCATAATGAAAGTCATAGACCCAGTCAATCTTGAAAGACTTAATCAAGTTGGCGCAGGTCATGATATCATAATTGATAATGAATATGGTAATGGGAAAATTTCATTGTCAAGGATAATAGTAAATCCTAATGAACGTCATATTGAGAAAATGTATATTATGAAATCTATTGAAGAAGATGGAAATGTGATGACTAAACTCAAATATGATGGTTCAAATTTCATTGGAACAAGTTACTCATCTATGCTGACGAGGGATATGATTTCGAAAGCTTCAGATTATGATTTTAATGTACTTATCCTTGGAGAGAGTGGAACGGGAAAAGGTTTACTCGCAGAAGCAATTCATAATAATAGTGGGAGAAAAGATAAGCCATTTATCGAAGTGAACTGTTCAGCTATTCCCAGTAACCTTATTGAGAGTGAGTTATTTGGATATGAAGCGGGTGCATTTAGTGGTGCAAGTAAGAATGGAAAACCTGGAAAATTTGAATTAGCAAATGGGGGGACTATATTCTTAGATGAAATAGGTGAAATGGACATATCTCTTCAGCCTAAGTTATTGAAAGTACTTGATAATAAACGTGTTAGTAGACTAGGGGGTGTTGATTCAATAAATCTTGATATCAGAGTCATTGCTGCTACAAATAAAAATGTTCAAGAACTTGTTCGACAAAAGCTTTTTAGAGAGGATTTGTATTATAGACTTGCTGTTATGGTTATTGAAAATGAAGCTTTAAGGTCTAAGATTGAAGATTTGATTCCTTTGTCTATGCATTTTATAAATAAGTACAATAGAAAGTATCAAAAGAGTATAAATGGTTTGGCTCAACCAGTTATTAAGGCTTTTATGGAATATGATTGGCCAGGTAATATCCGTGAACTAGAAAATGCAATAGAATATGCTGTAGCCATTGAAGCTAGTAAGAAAATAAGCACTCAGTCATTATCAAAGTGGATTTTTTCAAATAATCTGCTAGTAGTTTCTAGTAATATAGATGATATTAAGAAAAGTAGAATAATAGAATTATTGAGTGTACATGGTACCTCTGCACAAGGTAAACTTAAAGTGGCAGAAAGCATGGGCATAAGTATGGCAACACTATATCGTTATGTAAAAAAATACAATATAAAGTGAAAATTTATCACTTTGAGAATCATTCTGAGAATTAAGAGCCTAAGAAGGTTCTTTTTTTATTGGAATTTGGAGTTTTCGGAATTGGCATTGTTTTTGCAATACTATATAAAAAAACTAAAGGAGAGTGCAATATGAAACCACTAATAGGAGTGACAAGTAACTACGTTTATAGCTATATGCCAAAATTGAATGAAGGGGGTGAAGAAGAGCTAATCCAAATGAAGGCACTTCAAGATACATATGTAGGAAGTTGTCTATATGGTTTTAATGATATTCCATTCAATATGTCTTTATCAACAGATATACAAGCAATCGAAAAGGCGGGTGGTATACCTATAATCATTCCACAAACAGAAGATGAGACGGTGTTACGAGCTTTATTAAATCGCTTAGATGGAATAGTGTTTGCTGGGGGTAGCGATATTGATCCGATATTTTATGATGAGGAGTTGAAGCATAATAAGGGGTTGTTTGGAACACTTCATAATCTTAAGGCAGAAGATGCATCTGTTTTTGCAAAAACAGTTATTGAACGTGATAACATGGAATTTATACTAATGAAAATGGCTATTGAGGAAACAAAGTTACCTATTCTTGGAATTTGCCGAGGGGCACAGGTTATGAATGTAGCATTTGGTGGAAGTATATATCAAGATTTAGAAAAGTGCTATGATAATGAGAAACTTCTTGGTCATGCTGATATAGAGAAATGGGCACAGTATGTACATGAGATTGAGATTGATAAGGATAGCTTGATACATGGGATTTTTGGTGAAAATAGGATTGAAGTGAACTCTATTCATCATCAGGCGATAAACAAATTGGGGTCTGGCTTAAAGGTAACGGCTAAAGCACCGGATGGTATTGTTGAGGCCATAGAAATTGAAAATGATTCAAGATTTGTGTTAGGAGTGCAGTGGCATCCAGAAATGTTAATGACATCTGATGAAAATCATAAAAAGGTATTTGATGCACTAATTAAAGCATCGAAAAAATAAAAAAGGAGGAGGTCCCTATGAATAAGTTCTATAAAGATAGTTTGGTTGTTGGGTTTGCACTTTTTGCAGTATTTTTTGGGGCAGGAAACATGATTTTCCCTCCAGCTATAGGTTTTATGTCAGGATCAAGCTGGGGCTTTGCATTTGCTGCGTTACTACTGGCGGCTATAATTCTTCCTATTTTGGCAATTGTAGCTGTATCCAATGCAAAGGGGTCGTTTGAGGAACTTTCAAAGCCAATTGGCAAATGGTTTTATGTCGCTTTCAATCTTTTTGTCATGATTGGCGTTGGTGTTCTTGCTAATATTCCTAGAACAGCAGCCACAACTCACGAAATGGGTGTTATGCCATTATTTCCAAGTATTCCAATTCAGGCTACTGTGGTTGTGTTCTTTGCTCTGACTTATTACTTTGCAAATGATAAGACAAACTTTGTTGACAAAGTAGGTAAGATTTTGACACCTGGCTTGATGATTATTCTTTTAATGATCGGGATAAAGGCAGTTATTTCACCTCTTGCAATACCATCGCCATCTCAGGTTCCAAATCCGTTTTCGGCATCATTCATCGAACTTTATTTCTCAGGTGATTTGCTAACAGGTCTACTTTGTGCTCCTATTTTTATATCAGCTATTGTAGCAAAAGGCTATACGGAAGAAGTGGATAGAAAGAAAATGACATTGAATGCTTCCATTGTTGCTGGGGTAGGGTTTGTGCTTGTATACGGTGGGCTACTGTACCTAGGTGCGCATGCTGGAAATCTCTTTCCAACAGATGTTGCACGAACAGATTTGTTGAATGGACTTGTAAATCGTAGCCTTGGAAACATTGGTACTATTGGACTTTCTATTGCTGTATCACTTGCCTGTTTATCAACAGCAATTGGTCTTACAGCAGCTGTTTCAGACTTTGTAAGTAGTCTTACAAAAAACAAAATTTCATATAAAGTGATGGCTGCAATAACATGCATTGTCGGTGTAGTTATTGGTGCAATTGGTGTAGATAATATCATTAGTTTTGCAGGACCAATCTTTTTCACGGTATATCCTCCAGCTATAGTGCTTACTTTCTTAGGGTTGTTAAAAAAATATGTTCCAAATGTAGGGGCATATCGCTATACAGTCTTATTTGCTTTGGCTATTAGTGCTATGAAGGGGCTTAGTGTATTAGGGATTCAAATTGGTATTGTAGATAGTATAGTATCTTCATTGCCACTATATGCACTTGGATTTGAGTGGATTATTCCATCAATCATGGGATTCTTTGTTGGGTGGGGCATTTACAAGTTGACTGACAAAGATTGCAAAGAAGTTAGTAATGAAATGATAGGATAGATTATTGATGATATAATTTTGAAAGACTAAGGCTCATTATAGCCTTAGTCTTATTTTTAAAATTTATTATTAAAATTCTATTTTTGCACCATTGTAAGCGAAAATAAATAGTTTTATTAGGGAAGAGGACTCATAATTTTGCTGTAACAGTTGGATTATTAGATCTTAGGTTAAATCTATGACTTGGGTTATATAAATAAATGTTATTTATTTTGCTATTTTATTATAAATTTCCGGAATATATTATTTTTTAATTGGTTAATATAATAACATCGGGTATATAATGGTTGAGCCAAGATTTATATGTGCTCTTGTCAGGGGTATATATAGGTCGGTCAAAGATTGTATACGGGTCTTGGCAGGTTCGTATGCAGTCGGAGAGAAGATCTTATATGGTTAGGAAAGGTTTTATTACAGTCGAATTCATTTGATTGTAATAAGATCCCAACTTATCATATAGGGTCGAGCGAAGATCATGCATAGTGCCGCAGGTCTTAGGACTAATGGTTGTATGGGGTCGAAAGATTTTATACAGCTGTTAAGGTATTATGTATGGTCGAACAAACCATCATCATGGGTTGTGAACTGCTTGGGTTTGGTCGAAAGATCAGATCTAGGTAATAAGGGATCTATGGTGGTGCAAGGTAGATCATTATGTGCTCGATTTTGATATTTATACAAACAAAAAGTTCTTGAATTATCAAGGACTTTTTTTATGCATATTCCTACTACTCAAAACCAATATTAGTCTTTCCCCATAATATTTCTTCACATCATTCATTTCTATCTCTTAACATAAAAAATCCACTCCTTTTTATAGAAGAGGATGACAGCCCAAAATATTTTGACAGTACATATTGGTAAAATTTATTATAAAGCATATTCAAAAATAGCTAAGCAATCTTTCAGCCTATTTTTACATATAATTAAATGGGTAATGGTAATCCTCTTCAGAACTTTTTAGACACTATATATATGGGCTAATTTTTACAAAGGGTATAATCATAAGAAAATGGTTATGAGTATATTAGGCATAATATTGATAATCACTTCTTTTAATTTATATCAATATTATTTTTTAGTTTCAAAGTTGTTAAGTATAGCAATTTTTGTTTGTGCCTTTATTTCTAAGTATTTTCTCATTTAAGATAAAAGATGTAAGAACTACTATTGTTTGTTTAATATCGTTTGTTCTTTCCTCATTTTTTTTGTATTATTTATTATGACAGATAAATCTCAACTACAGTATACTATTATAGCTAATGAAGGTATTTGGCAACGTTTATCACTATTATTTATGTATGTTCCATTTGGATATATTGCAATGAAAAATACTGTAGCGCTTATGTAAGATGATGAGAATAATTTAGGAATCAAAGTAAGACATATTCTTCTTATAGTACGTAGCAATGTAGAAAACTTTTAAAAAAATACAATTGTAAATTGAAGATTAATAAAACTTGGAGGGATGGATATGGAATTTAAACTGGCACTATTAGCTGTTAAGAATGTTAATGTTTCTAAACAATTCTATCAAGAACTTTTTAATCAGAAAGTAGTTCTTGATTTAGGAAGAAATGTAACGTTCAGCGGTGGATTTGCAATACAAGAGGATTTTGCATGGCTTACAGATTTACCAGTTAGCTCTGTTGTAGAAAAGTCAAATAATATGGAATTGTATTTTGAAGTAGATGATTTTGATGCATTTATACAAAGATTGGAGAGCTATAAGAATATTGAATATGTTCATGGACCCAAAAAACATGGGTGGCAACAACGTGTTATTCGTATTTATGACCCAGATTATCACATTATTGAGATAGGAGAATCTATGGGGGTTATAGCAAAGCGTTATCTTAATGAAGGTTATTCTATAGAGCAAACATCACAAATTATTCAACATCCTATAGAATTTGTTAAAATGTTTATATAAAGATATTGAATATTTTTCTTATATTATGTAGTAAAGTAATAGACTTTAGTACAGCACGATATTTGTTTTTTTTCCTTTTTTCTTAAGCAACTATGTGATAGACAAGTGTATAATCAAGTCAAAGAAGTGTATAGAATAATGGTAATGCAAAGAATGTCAATATAAATCTTCAATAATCTCGAGAAAAGACGATGGCAGGGGAGCGTAATATGAAGTTAGAGTGCCCTTATTGTAAAAATGAATTAATAAAAGGTTTTATTTATAGTGGGAGATATTCGTTTAAATGGCATGATGAAAATGCAGGGCTACTAGAAAGGGGTCAATCACTATGAAAATAAACCTGTAGAATATTGTGATGCAAAAAAACATTATATATCATTAAAAAACGGAGGCATAGATATGAGTATAAGAAAGGCTACTATAGATGATGCACCACAGATAGCATATGTGAATGTTGAAACGTGGTTAACTACATACAAAGGGATTGTGCCAGATAAATTTCTTCAAAAAAGGAAAGAAAAAATAGAAGAATCATTATTTCCCTTTTACTCATAATCCATGCTAACTCCAATAGAAATATAGTTTACCGCCAAAACATATGGAGGCACTTGAAAAATTTTAAAATACTAAAATGATTATTTGTAAAAGTACTATAGAGAAAAAGGAGTTTAGAGAAAATGGGTAAAAAAATATTTATGATTTGGTTGGCTGTTGTGTCAATGATTGTTTATAATTTTGTTACGGAGGTTAAGGGATCAGATGATTATATAACTGTCATGGCAATGTCGATTTATGGCATCGATTTTTATGATAATGAATTATATGCTGGAACAAGTCAATCAATTTTGAAAATCGCAGATGGTAAAATAGTGGATGATTTTAATAAGATTCCGGTTGCAACAGGTTCCTATGAATTTGAAGTAGAAGACGATATTATTAGAGTTTATTTTTACAGAAGAGATGAGCTAGCAACTTATAATACAGATGGAAAAAGATTAAGCAAAGAAATAGTAGATAATTTCAATCGTAGCTTTGAATCTAAATACGAAATAGGAGAGTATTATGTAAGCGGAAATAAGATTTACAAAAATGATGACTTAGTCTTAAAGACTGTTGGATGGTTTAAATATCTTTGGTTGATAGGTGCTATTACAATGGGTTGTTTATTCTTAGCTTTTAATCAATTATTTGTTGGTACGAGTAAAAAATATGATAATAATTAACTTAATTATATGGGAATTAGAAGAAAATAGGTTATGTAGGTTTTACGAAAAAACAGGTGAAAAAATAGTGAAGAGAAGAAATATTGAAATAGGGGGAAAAGAATTGAAGGAAGTTGGTTATGAGTGGAATGATTTGAAAGAGCTAGAGAACATCCTTCAATAAAAAAGAAAGAGATTGCTCTACAACATAGGAGGTAGTAATGCATAAAAACATTTTTTTTAGAAGGAAAATAATTCTCATAGTAGCTCTTTTATTTTGTATTTTAGGATGTAGCAGTTACCTTATTTATCCGTTTCCAGAAAAAGATATTTTAGCAGTTATTCAGCCTAAAAGTTTTATCATATCAAAAACAAATAAATTTGAGATACAACCACCTAATAAATGTGCAGCATATACTACTGCATTTATTTTACGTAATTTTGGAGTAGAAGCTAAGGGTTCTGAGGTATATGAAGAAATACCTTTTAAAATTCCTTTTTCAGGTTATGTTTTCCCTAAAGGAATATTAGCTTATCTTGAGTCAAAGAAATTAAAATCAAAATTATTTAAGGGAAATTTAGAAACTTTAAAAAGAAGATTAGCAAAAGGAGAACCTATTATAGTTCTAATTGGTCAAAGCTATAGATGGCAACACTATATGACATTAGTTGGATATGAAAGTGATAAGAAAGAATTATATTTTTATGATTCTAAGAAAAAATATGATGAAAATGGAAAGCTTCCTGGAAATAGAACTTTGAAAGAAGACTATTTTTTAACACTATGGGATACTGGATTACCTATTTTTAATCACATTTACATAGAAGTTAATCAATAAATTTATAACGTAAGTATTTTAGAAGGTAGAAAAAATAATAGTATATAGTGTGAAAAAATGAGAGGAGCTATAACATGAAGAACATTTTTAAACAAATACCTTTATATAGATTTCTAAAGGTATGTAATGAAGAGTGTGAAGAAAAGAGCGTTTTAGATTGTGGTGCTGGAGGAGAGTGCCCTCCATTAAGTTTATTTGCGGAGTATGGATATAAAACTACAGGGATTGAATTAAATGAAAAACAAATAGCGCTTGCTCAGGAATATAGCAAATCTCAGAATCAATCACTAGGGATTCAATTTGGCGATATGAGATTATTGCCATTTCAAGATGAGAGTTTTGGTAATGTTTACTCGTATAATTCAATATTCCACATGAGAAAAGTTGATATTAAGAAGTGTATAATGGAGATGAAAAGAGTATTAAAACCAAATGGTCTAATGTTTGTAAACTTTTTATCAATAGATGATTTTAGATGTGGACAGGGACCTTGCTTAGGTGATAATGAATATGAACAGATGGATGATGAACCGGTTATACACTCATATTTTAGACACACAGAAGCTGATAAATACTTTGAAGATATGAATTTGTTATATAAAGAAGTGCGAGTACTAGAGCGAATATACGAAGGAAAACTTATTAAACAAGGATTTATTGATTATATTTTAAGGAAATAAAAGCAGGCTTGTGCATGGTCGAAAGGTTAGATCTAGGTAATAAGGGATCATTCATACTACTCAAAAGCAAAAACTAAATGATGAAGGTACTTATTCGAGGAGGAATAGACAATCCTTTCTTCTGCATATAATGAATTATGCAGGGGAGGGATGATGTTGAAAAAGTGGTTATTATGGACAATTATTTGTAGCATATGTATGAGCATACTGCTTTATTCAGGTAGCTTTTTTCAATATACAGGAAATAAGGTGAAATTAAGTGCACTTGCAAAAATATATAAGAAAAATGACTATGTAATATGGGAAGAAAAAAAGATAAAAGAAAATCCTAACTACAAAAACCTTTGGATACTTATAGATATCAATGAGAAAAGATTAGAATTGATTGATTTAGATCATAATGAAATTGTGCGAAAATACAGGATTGCCAGTGGAAAGGTAAGTACTCCGTCCCCTATTGGGAGTTGGAAAGTTATTAGAAAAGGAAGATGGGGAAAAGGATTTGGTACGCGGTTTATGGCACTAAATGTACCCTGGTCTACTTTCGAGTAGGAACACCTTGGAGGGGACCCCTTGAACAGTTGATTTGAGGGTGTTTTCATTATAAAACAAAAGAATAATGACTATGTGTTTAAAAATTTGTTTATAGTAAAGAAAATCAAGGATTGATAGCATGGTATAATTGATGTTAATCATAAAATATAGATTGTTACAAAAATTATAAAAAATATGTTAGAATGATGGAAAATGAACTTGTCAATTGTTTATATAGAGCAGTGGATGATGATTGAGACTATTTGAGGTAATACCAGATAAATTTTTTAGTATACTTGCATCACCCCAAAAAGAAATATATGCAGACGTTATATTTATCCTTTATAAAATAGTAAGTTATCATACTTCCTTTGGGATCGATCGGGAAATCATGACAGAACTTTTTGAACGAATTGTTATTGATGATGAACAATCTCAAGGAGCTTTAGAAAAATATACAGACTATAGAACCTATATGGATTATGATATAAAAATAATTCATGATGATGGGAACACCTCATCCTTTTCTAAGGTATGCAGGGAAAAAAGTGGAGGAGAAACCCAGACACCATATTATGTAGCGATCGTAGGTTTTTTTTGTGCATCTTTATAGTAGTACTCAGATGAATGATTCATTAGGGACTATATTACTTGATGAGGCTTTGGAAAAAATGGATGACAACAGAATAGAAAGTATGATGCAATTTTTAAATAAGCTTAATTTGCAGATTATTCTTGCAGCACCACCACAAAAGATTGAAAGTATTTCTCCATTTATGAAGTCAACCCTAGTGGCTATAAAAGAAGAAAATTTTACATGGGTGGAGGCTTTTCACAGAGAAAAATATTCCCAGCTATTTTAATGAATATGATTATCAGTCAAAGGAAGAAATTCATGAGCATTGTACTAATTTAATGGACAAAACCTATATCATTATCCATTGGAAGAAATTTGAGGAAGGAAATATTATAGAAAAAGTTCAACTGAATATAGGATAGATTAGTAACATTAGAAATATTAGATAATAAAGAATTAAATAAAGAAATGGTAGAAGATAAGACAGCTATTTTAGATGTACGAGCAAAAACAGAGGATGGGACTCAAATAAATATAGAAGTACAATTAACAAATCAGAGAAATATGGAAAAGAGGACTTTGTTCTATTGGAGAAGACTATTTAATGAAGGAATAAATAAAGGAGAAGATTATCGAGATTTATCAAAGGTAATAACAATCAATATATTAGATTTTAGATATTTAGAATTAAATAAGTTTTATTCTAAGTTTCATCTATGGGAAGACGAAAAAGAAACAATAGTTATTAATTTATTAAATAAAGGTATGGATGTAGCTTTTATATCAGAGGTTACGGAACTAAGTGAAAAAGAAATAGAGAGAATAAAGAAAAAAATCAATTGATATAATTTAAGCCGTGAAACTTTTCAAAATGAATAAAGTAACTACAGATATGGAAAAATGTTGCTAGATGTCTGGTGATCTATATGGCGAAAAGAATGCCTTGGAGGGGACTACTTAAAATAGAAAGTTTAAGACAAAAAAATAAAAATTATCTGCGATAGGAAGAGGATGCTAGGCATCCTCTTCTTTTGTAATTATAATTAAAAGACTTCATTAATTGTGATATAGTTAGATTTAGTTGGTATCAATATGAGAAAAAGTAATATATGTTAATAATAGGAAAATGTGATGCATTTATAGAATTTTAGAAAAAGCATAGATCTCAAAAGAGGTTTATGTGGCTAAGGAATTTCTAATGATGGTAAAATTAAAATGATAATTAAAAACATAAATCGATGAATTACTGGAACGTATTAGAGATATTAGAGCCTCTGAAAAGAAATTCTATAAGAAAATCACAGATATATATGCACTTTCAATCTATTACAATTCCAGATCGGAAGAAGCCAAGGCTTTCTTTACAACGGTGCAAAACAAGCTTATTCATGGACATACTGCAGCAGAACTTATTGAACAAAGAGCTGATGCCTCAAAAGATAATATGGGGCTAACCACATGTTTAGACATGGACTTGTTCAAGTAAGACCGAATGGTCTTACGGGTTTTAATAGCTGTTAAAATGTCCATATGCGTTCTATTTTTATTTTATGGGAATCAACAAAGGCTATTTTTAAACAGATTATTAGATGATTTATAGCCCGGAAAATTTCTTGGGTAATTGCTAATCCAATCAATAATATTTAATACACAAAGAAAAGATATATGCTATAATGATTTCAAAATAAATTCTTAGAAGGTGATATTGTGATTAAAAATAGACTTGATTATGATAAGTTTCTTAAGCTTGTTGATAGCCTACATGATGAAATCAATATTTGGGATAACAATTATAATTTGGTATATATTAATAGCGCTTGTGAACGACATTATGGTTTTAAAAAAGAAGATATGATTGGCAAGAATTATTTTGATTGTATGGAAGAAGATTATTGGCATCCAACTCTTCTTCCATATGTATATAAAGAAAAAAAACCAATAATGAGAACGCAGAAGACACATATTGGAGCCACAATAACGAGTATAGTCGTTCCATTCTTTGATGAGAATGGCGAAATAGAATATGTTATCTCGAGTATTAGAGATGGCATAGAAGATATTTACTATTTAAGCGTAGATGAGATTGAAAGAAAAAGGTATGAAGAACGACATATTTCTTCATCTTCATTGCTATTCAAAAGTTCTATGATGAAAGAAATTATGGAACTAGCTTATAAGTTATCTGATGTAGATTCGCCGGTTATTATTTTGGGTGAATCTGGAGTAGGTAAAACCCTATTAGCGAGAGTGATGCATAATAGTAGCAAGAGAAAAGACAAGCCTTTTATCACCGTAAATTGCGGTGCGATTCCTAAGGAATTAATGGAATCAGAGTTATTTGGATATGAAGAAGGGTCTTTTACCGGTGCTAAAAAACAAGGAAAAAAGGGGATCTTTGATGTTGCTGACGGAGGGACTCTTCTGTTAGATGAGATTTCTGAATTGCCCTATTTGCTCCAATCTAAGTTATTACATGTGGTTCAAGAAAAAGAATTCATGCCTGTTGGCGGTAATAAAATGAAGAAAGTAGATGTCAAGATAATCGCTGCGACAAATAAAAATTTGAAAAAGCTTGCTGTTGCTGGAAGCTTCAGAGAAGATTTATATTATCGGTTAAGTGTTTTTGAAATCAATATGCCACCATTACGAGAAAGAAAAGAGGATATAGAACTATTAACGTTTTACTTCCTTAAGCAGTTCAATAAAACGTATAAAAAGAATCATCAATTATCTAGAGAGGTATTAAATATTCTTAAAAACTATACTTGGAGAGGAAACATCAGAGAATTAGCTCATTTGATTGAGAGACTTGTTGTTACGGTAAATGATTTTATAATAAGCCCCCATCACCTTCCAAGTAGTTTATTTGAAATTAGTAAGGATACTCCTGTATCAAGTCAAGATTGCTTTGATGATAGGGTTGATGAATTTAAAAAAGCTATTGTCGTTGAAGCATATAATAAATATAAGAGTTCCCGTAAAGTTGCAAAGAAATTGAAAATCAGCCAATCTAAAGCAACTAGATTGATTAGGAAATATTTAGATGAAGCAATAGATTTGAATGATGAATAAAGAATGAGAGTGAGTCAATAATGAAAAAACGAGTCAATATTAACTCGCTTTTTTTATTTTTTGCTCAATTATAATTATTTAACAACTGTTGAAAATTGAACGTTTCATAATAAAAAAATGAATTGGCATACTATTTGCAATTTAATTTATTGTGGAAACATAATTATATTCATGTATTTAGTGAATTTTATGTGAATATAGATGGCTATATTTATTAAAAAAGTTATGAGGAGGTATAAAATGAGTTATTGGAATGGTTTTAAAGGTAGTCTATGGAAAACCGAGATAAATGTCAGGGATTTTATTCAAGAGAATTATACTCCTTATGAGGGCAACGAATTGTTTCTAGCTGAAGCTACCGAAGAAACAAAAACGTTGTGGCAAAAACTTTCAAAAATGTTTGATATTGAAAGAGAAAGAGGAGGTGTTTATGATGTAGATACAAAAGTTGCTTCGACAATAACATCGCATAAGTCTGGTTATATAGATCAAGAGATTGAAAAGATTGTAGGGCTACAGACAGATAAGCCACTTAAAAGAGCAATCTTCCCTCGAGGTGGTATTTCACCCCTTGAAGAAGCATTAGAAAATTACGGATATAAAATGGATGAAGCAATAAAAGATATTTATTCAAATCATAGAAAAACCCATAATGAAGGAGTTTTGGCCGCTTATACGCCGGAAATGCGCAAAGCATGTGAAGCAGGAATAATTACTGGCTTACCTGATAATTATGGTAGGGGACGCCATATAGGTGATTATCGTAGAGTTGCTCTTTATGGTCTTGATTTTATTATTTCTGAAAAAGAGAAGGAATTTAAGCTTCTTGAACCAGGAGAAATGACACCTGAAGTTATTCAGCAGAGAGAAGAGCTTACTGATCAGTTAAGATCATTAAATGATTTTCGTGAAATGTGCACTTCTTACGGTTTTGATGTATCTAAACCTGCAAAAACAGCTCAGGAGGCTGTACAATTTGTATATTTTGCAATTCTGGCAGCCGCTAAACAGCATGATGGGGTAACCATTTCACTTGGAAGAACATCCACTTTTATTGATATTTATATTGAAAGAGACTTGAAGAATAATGTTATCACTGAAGTTGAAGCTCAAGAACTTATAGACCACTTCATTATGAAACTTAGAATATTCCGTTTCCTTAGATCACCCGAATACAATGAATTATTTTCAGGTGACCCTACTTGGATAACAGAGTCTATTGGAGGCTTTGGTGTTGACGGAAGAGTGATGATAACAAAAACTTCTTACCGTTATTTGCACACTTTATATAATCTAGGTGTTGGTCCGGAGCCTAACATGACTGTTCTTTGGTCAGAACGTTTACCAGAGACTTGGAAGAGATATTGTTCAAGGGTGTCAATAGAAACATCATCAATCCAGTACGAAAACGATGATTTAATGCGTCCAGAATTTGGTGATGATTACGCTATTTCTGGGTGTGTAGGAGCTTTGGAGATTGGAAAGGCAACTCAACATTTTGGAGCTCGCGTAAACTTACCGAAAGCCTTGCTTTATGCTATAAATGGGGGTCGTGATGAAAAAACTGGAGCCCAGGTTTCTCCGAAGTTTGCGCCAATAACTTCTGAGTATCTTGATTATGACGAGGTGATGGAGAGATTTTATGAAGTTCAAAAATGGCTTGTGGGCATTTATGTTCAGGCTGTAAATATTATTCATTACATGCATGATAAATACGCCTATGAAGCTTTTCAAATGTCACTGCATGATCTAAACATAAAACGCTATGAAACGTTTGGAATTGCAGGACTTGCAATTACCGTCGATTCTCTTATGGCCATTAAAAATGCCAAAGTTAAGGTTATTAGAAATGAAGAGGGGATGGCTGTAGATTTTGAAACTGCCGGTGCTTATATTCCGTTTGGAAACAGCGGAGAAGAAAGTGACAAAATGGCGGTTAAACTAACAAGGGATTTTTATAGTTTTATCAGCACACATAAAATGCACAGGAATGCAAAACCAACTATGTCCTTATTAACCATTACATCAAATATTGTTTATGGAAAAATGACTGGAGCTACTCCTTGCGGAAGACCAGCAGATACGCCTTTCTCACCAGGTGTAAACCCTATGAATGGAAGAGATACAAATGGGGCGGTTGCTTCTCTAACATCGGTTAGTGACATACCTTATAGCTGCGCTCGTGACGGTGTTTCGTATACATTCGCTATTACTCCTGCAGCATTAGGCAAGGATGTTAACGACAGACAGTCAAATCTTGCAAGACTTCTGGACGGATATTTTACCCCTAACGGAGGACAGCATTTGAATGTGAATGTCTTTGACCGCTCTTTGTTGGTAGATGCCATGGAGCATCCTGAAAAATATCCTCAGCTTACTATAAGGGTATCGGGATATGCGGTTAATTTTGTTAAGTTAACTAGAGAGCAACAGCTTGATGTTATCTCTAGAACAATAAATGACACGAAGTAGGTATATTTTATGAAAATTGATGAAAAAGCTTCCACAATAGGGAGAATACATTCTTTTGAGAGTTTTGGGACGGTTGATGGTCCAGGCATAAGGTTTGTGATTTTTATGCAGGGTTGCAAATTCAGATGTCTTTACTGCCATAATCCTGATACTTTCAACATAGGTGCTGCTTCTTTTATGTTAAGTCCGAAACAGGTCTTTGAAAAAATGATGAAATTTAAAGCTTTTTATAAAAAAGGTGGGGTAACCATTTCCGGAGGAGAACCTTTGTTGCAGCCAACATTTATAAAGGAATTTTTTAAACTTTGTAAAGAGGAGAGAATACATACTGCCATTGATACAACGGGGTATTGCCTTACAGACGAAGTAAAAGCGGCGCTTACCTATACGGATATGGTTTTACTGGATGTGAAATGTATTGACCCTGATATTCATAAATCACTTACAGGCAAGCCACTCCAGCCGACGCTTAATTTTGCTAAGTACTTATCTGATCAAGGAATACCTGCGTGGATACGATATGTTTTAGTACCTGGAATAACAGATCGTGATGATCTGATAGAAAAACACGCAGACTATGTTGCTAGTTTAAAGAATGTTGAAAAAGTTGAAATATTGCCTTTTCATAAGCTTGCTCTTAGCAAATATGAAAAACTCGGCATAAAATATGCGTTGAAAGATACAGAGCCGCCTACAGCGGAGCGGATTGAAAACGCAAAGAATATATACAGAAGTAGAGGGCTAAAAGTAAAATGATTAATGATAGGAAATCATTGGTTTATTTTTACTCTAAGGGAAAACGATTTCGAATTATAAGGAGATGATATGAGTATGGGTAACAACATTAAAGCTATTGAGTTCATTAAGGTGGATGTTCCAGCGTCAGGTTGGAGTGAAAACACAACTGTTGTCAAAGTTACCGATGAAAACGGTTTATACGGCATAGGGGAGGCTGATGGTACTCCTAGTGTAATAAAAGCCTATGGTGAACTTGAAACAGAACATTTTCAACTTACAAATATTTGTGAAGTAGCTATTGGAAGAGACCCAATGGAATTTAAAGCAATTTGGGATGAAATGTATGACAAAAGTAAATGGATAGGCTCAAGGGGGGTTGGAATATTTGCTATGTCCGGTATAGATATGGCATTATATGACCTTGCGGGTAAACAGCATAACCTTCCAGTATATAAACTTTTAGGAGGTAAACATCGCGATGTTGTAGCACCATATTTTACTCTTTATCCATCCCATAACATCGAGCATCCTACAGTAGAGGATTATCTTAGATTGTATGAACCATTGACCGCCAAAGCAAGAGAGAGAAAATGCAAAGCTGTTAAAGTATGCCTGTCTCCAGGTGTTATTTCACTTCACGATGACAAAGAAGTTGTCCGATATGTGAAAGCACTTAGAAAACAACTTGGGGATGATGTAAAACTTCTAGTAGATTTTCTTTATCGTTGGAATGATTGGCAGGCTGCTCGCTGGACGCTTAACAAGCTTGAAGATGCTGATCTTTATCTTGCTGAGGCAGTTCTGCAGCATGATGATCTTGAAGGACATAAAAAACTTGCTAATGCAGTATCAACCAGAATAGGCGCGTGCGAAATGATGACCACACATTATGAAATTATGGAATGGGTAAAAAACACAAACATTTCAGCTATTCAGCTTGACTACAATAGAGCTGGAGGACTTACAGCTATAATGAGAATTCAAGAACTTTGTGATAATTACAATGTTCAACTGATGCCTCATGGATGGGCAACAGGAATAACCGCAGCAGCCATCCGTCATTTTGGAATGGCTAGTCGTACTGCTATGTACCCAGAATATCTGCATAGAGATTTCTGGCCAGGTGAATTAATTAACAACCTAACTATAGATGATCCTGAAATTATTGATGGAACTGTTGCTGGAAGTGAAGAACCTGGACTGGGTATGAAGATTAATAAAGAATACTTCAAGGAAAAAACTGGAGTTATCTTAGAGTAAATTGCTATGACATATTTACACGGGAAGCGCTGCCAAAGCTTCCTGTGTAAGATAGAAAATTTAATGGTTTCAGAAAAATTTATTTAAGGGAGGTTAAAATTTATGGACACTATAAATACAGTTACAACAAAACAAAGATCTATAGATTTTGTCGCAGTAATTACAAGTTTTCTTGTAGTATTCTTACTTGGATACTGGTTGATTTTTAAACCTGATTCAGCAATAGCGACCATTAGTGCTGTAAAAGCCAGCTCAGTAAAGGTGCTCTCGCCTTTTTATTTGTGGTTAGCTTTGGGCTGCCTTGTTTACCTTTTATATTTTTCTTTTTCGAAATACGGGCACATTAGGTTTGGTAATGGTAAGCCTGAATTTAATACATTTAGTTGGCTTGTAATGATGTTTTGTGCTGGTATGGGATCAAGTATGATGTTATGGTCAGTTGTAGAGCCATTATATTATGTATCAGGTCCACCTCTTGGAGCGGAACCTTTTAGCGCAAAAGCCTATGAATTGGCAGGAACATATGGTATATATCATTGGACATTTACTGCATGGGCATTATTTGCTGTTGGTGCAATTCCCCTTTGTTACAGATTTTATATCCTGAAAAAACCAGGACTTTCTCTTGCCGCAGCATGTGAAGGCGTGTTGGGAGATAAGGTATCAGGCCCACTTGGGAAGTTTATAGAAATAGTAGTTGTATTTGGTATTTTGGGAGGACATGGTACAACTCTTGTATTAGGTATCCCAATGATTCAAAATAATGTTGCAAATCTTTTTGGACTTCCAGATACATTAGCAACGGGTATTATTCTTATAGTAATCGTTACAGCGTTATTTATGGCAAGTTCATGGTTAGGTCTCGATAAAGGAATGAAAAACCTTTCAGATTGGAATGCTTATTTTGCAATCGCATTAGCTGTATACTTCCTTACGGTTGGACCTACCCTTTTCCAGATAAATCTTTTTACTAATGCTATTGCATTTATGAGTAATAATTTTCTTAGCATGAGTTTGTGGACAGATCCTGTTAATCAGGGAGGATTCCCAGAAGGATGGACGTCATTTTACTGGGCTTGGTGGCTTGCTCTTGGTCCATGGATGTGGATATTTACTACAAGAATTTCTAGAGGTAGAACGCTGCGTGAAGTAATGCTGGGTATGCTAATTGCTGGAAGTGCAGGATGTATGCTTTATTTTGGAGCTGTAGGTGGTTACACTCTTAACGTTCAGCTTGGTGGAGAACTTGATCTTGTTGCTTCGCTTGCTGAATATGGTCAGCCTCAAACGATTACAAATCTTATATTAACGCTTCCTTTAGGTAAGATTATTTTGTTTGTGTGGGCAGTAATCGCAATAGTATTCTTGGCTACAACACTGGATTCATCATCTTATACTTTAGCGGCTACAACAACAAAAGGATTGCGTGAAGGAGAGAATCCTGCTAGATGGTTTAAACTATTTTGGGCTATTATGTTAGCAGTTATCCCTTGTAGTCTTCTTTTTGCCGGCGCATCATTGACAGCCTTCCAATCTATGGCTGTTTTGACAGCAACTCCGATAGCAATTTTTACAATCATTGCATTGATCGGCGGAGCTAAGTGGATTTTCCGTGATTACTCCGCTTTAACAAGAGAACAAATTATTTTGCAGGAAAATAAAAAAATAGATATGCCTGTATAATAATCTATAAAATTTTTAAAATGCATTAACGCAGTATTAGATCATTTACTTTCACTGCATTAATATATTCAATTTTAACATAAGGAGGAATTATGATGAGTAATGAAACAAATCAAAATGCTACAGCATATGTAGCAGAACTTATTGAAAGAGCTAGAAAGGCACAAGAGGCAATTGAAGATTATAATCAGGAGCAAGTGGATAAGTTGGTTGCTGCTGTTGTATGGAACATTGTAAAGGATGGTCCTGCACAAGAAATATCTAAAATGGCTGTAGAAGAATCTAGAATGGGTAACTTTGAAGGAAAATACAACAAACTTATGGCAAAAGGAAAAGGCGCCCTTCGCGACATGATTGGCAAAAAATCTGTTGGCGTGATTGAAGTAGATGAAGAAAAACAAATCATGAAAATTGCAAAACCAGTAGGGGTTATTGGTGCTTTAGTTCCTTGTACAAATCCAGAGGCAACACCTACTGTTAAAGTATCTCATGCATTAAAAGGAAGAAATGCCATTATATTATCTCCACATCCACGTACAAAGAAAACAAATACTTTTGTTGCAAACATCATGAGAGAAACCCTTAAAAAATATGGTGCTCCTGAAGATTTAGTAATTGCAATCGAAGAACCTACTATGGATATTAGTAATGAATTAATGAAACAAGCTGATATGGTTCTAGCAACTGGTGGAGCAGGACTTGTAAAATCTGCTTATTCATCTGGTACACCAGCTTATGGTGTAGGTGCTGGTAATGCTGTAATTGTTGTAGATGAGACTGCTGATATCAAAGATGCTGCACACAAAATTATGCTAAGTAAAACTTTTGACTTTGCGACAAGTTGTTCTGCAGAAAACTCATTGGTTGTTCAAGAAAGCATATATGATGAGTTAATCGAAGCCCTTAAAGCTGAAGGCGGTTATTTAGCAAATGCTGAAGAAAAAGAAAAATTTCAAAATGCTGTATGGGTAGACGGACATTTAAATCGTAACATTATCGCACAATCTGCGCAAACTATTGCAGACGTAGCAGGTATTGCTATTGGTGATGATAGAAAATTCATCATGGTTGAAGAAAATGGCGTTGGAAAAGATCATCCATTCTCTGGAGAAAAACTTTCTGTAGTAGTAGCGATATTTAAATATAATGATTTTGAAGAAGCAGTAAATAGAGTAAACGAAATAACAAGATATCAAGGAATGGGTCACTCCTGCGGTATTCACTCATTTAATGAAGATCATATTATGGAGCTTGCTCTTAAAACAAAGGTTAGTCGTATGAATGTAAATCAAGGTCAATCACTTGCAAATACAGGGAACTGGTTTAACGGTATGCCATTTACAACAAGTCTTGGCTGTGGGTCTTGGGGTGGAAACAGTGTTTCTGAAAACATTACTTGGAAGCATTTAATCAATACAACTTGGGTATCAAGACACTTTACTCCAGTTGTACCAACAGATGAAGAGTTGTTTGGGGATGTTATGTTAGAAGGATAAAAATATAAAAAGGGGCAATTTTTATAATTATTGATTTGATAGACGGAGCTAAGTGCATTTTTCGTGAGTACTCAGCTTTAACAAGAGAACAAATTATTTTGCAGGAAAATAAAAAAATAGATATGCCTGTACAATAATCCATAAAATTTTTAAAACGTATTAACGCAGTATTAGATCATTTACTTTTATTGCATTAATAGATTCAATTTTAACATAAGGAGGTAATTTTATTATGAAGTCATTACATTTAGGTATACCAACAGAGAACAAAATTGAAAAAAAAACATATTCTTATGTTGAAAAAATAAAATTATATGTAACAAATCCTGACGAGCATGAATTTAACCTTCAATTTGTTTGGGCAGAGCCCGATTCACCCTTGCCAGAGATAGTTAAAAAAGAAAAGCACTTAGCTATTCAAGTAGATAATATAGAAGAAATAATTAAACAATTTGATTATGTAGCATACCCCTCCACATCTATAAATGAAAAACTTAAAATCTGCTTTGCTGTAAAAGACAGTGTGCTTTTTGAACTGACTGAAATTTCAAATTAATTTTATTGATGCAGTAGATAACCAGATAGTAAAGTGGGTGTGGAAAATATAAAAACAGAAAAAATTAATACAAAATTTATTTTTGAAGGTAAAAAACTTTTGTATTCTGTTTGATTTTTTGAAGTTAAGTTGGTGCTAGGCACTAACTTAACTATTTTTGTATATATGAAAACTACTTACTATGTGACTGATTCTAAAGAGCTTCTAGCGATGAACAGAAAATAAAAAAAATCTCCTTTCTAATTAAAATATCATACTATCGAAAATTTAAGAGCATTCAGAGGGGTAGTATAATGAAAATTAATTATAGAAACGGCTTATTATTTACATCTGTTAAAGTTACCTATAAAGGGAAATCTAGAATTATAGATAACATAGTAATTGATGCTGGAACAGCTAAATCAATTATTTAGCCAGATATAGTGGATGATATTGAAATTTATCCACAAGAAGATGATGAGATTGTTACATTTATAGGTGTTGGGGGAAGAGAACACCATTCTTTTGAAAAAAGTAATAATTTACTGAAGAATAGCATAAATAATGATTGTGAAAATTGGAAATATGTTACTAATTGTGTTTCGTTCTATTTTTTAGTTGGTGTAGTGATTTTAAAATTTGGTGATATTCTAGGTCTAATGCTTCTATATTGTCTGTTTTTTTAGGCACAGAAAGGCGACTAACAATCTGTGCTAATCGATTTTCTAGAATCATTTTTTTCTCTTCTTCTTCTCTTCTGTCTGTTTTGGAATTTTTGAGACTTTGTAAATAAGCTTCATAGCCTCCATGAAATTGTTTAATTTTATGATCATGAATAACCATAATGTGAGTGGCAACCTCTTGAATTAATTTTCGATCATGAGAGACGAATAAAATGGTTCCTTCATATTCTTTCAATATATTTTCCATGGCAGTTGTTGAATAAATATCTAAATAATTAGTTGGTTCATCTAGTATTAGCATATTTACATCACTAGTAATCAACTTTGCAAAGGATACTTTTACCCGTTCTCCACCACTTAAACAAGAAACCTTTTTGTACACATCATCTTTTTTAAAAAGCAGTCTTGCTAAGGTTGTTCGAACCAATGCTTCTGAAACATTACTATCTTGCAAAATATTTTCAAATATGGTTTTGTTCTTATCAAGAATCTGAAGATCTTGACGAAAATACCCGATTTTTAAAGTCTTCGATGTTTGGATCTGTTGTTTGTTATGAATAATCATATTTATCAACGTGGTTTTTCCACAACCATTCTCTCCGAGCAGTGCTGTTTTTGTCTTATTTTGAATTTGAAAATCAGCTGATTTAAAGATTACTTTTTCACCAAAACACTGATTGATTTTTTTCCCTTCGATTAAGATTTTGCTGTGTAAGGTTTCACTTGCATTTAAATCAAATTTTACCTGTTTGAGATCTATTGGCTTTTTCTTTATCTCTAGATGTTCTAATCGAGTATGCATGGCTTTTACCGTTTGATCTAGCTTCTTTTTGGCTTTTTGGTTACCCATCTTTCGGTGTAATCTTGCTTCTGAATTGCCCATACGTTTTGGCGTTTTTTTCATAGATTTAGATTGATTTTGTACCTTTGCAATAGCTGTTTTTAATTTTCTTTTCTGTTTGTGATATTGTTCATATTTGAATAGCTCCCTTTTTTTTGCCTTTTGTTTTTGACTTAGATACATACTGTAATTTCCAGAATAAATCTTAATTTGTTCATCTTGTATTTCTAGTATTTTATTGCATATACAATCTAGCAGTTTTCGATCGTGAGAAACAACAAGAATCGTACCTTGATATTGCTTCATTTGATTTTCTAGCTGCTCAATGCCCTTTATATCCAAATTTGCTGTTGGTTCATCTGCAAACAAAATATTAGTTTCTTGTGTAAAAGCTTGCGCAATTTTATATCTTGTTTTTTCTCCCCCACTCATTGAGTCAGAAATATTTGTAGGTAGATTCCAATCTTTATTTAATCTTTCATCTATTTTCTGTTCTGTTACATAATCTAGTTGGCTAATATAAGAAAATGTCCCATATTTTTTAACCCAACCTATATCTGGTTGTATTTTTTCTGTCAACAATTGAAGCAACGTACTTTTACCAGCACCATTGATTCCAACAATACCGATTCGATCTTTATCATAAATTCTTATATTTTTGATTTCCAATATTAGTCTTTCACCATAATATTTCTTGACATCATTCATTTCTATTCTTAACATAAAAAAATCCACTCCTTTTTATAGAAGAGGATAACAGCCCAAAATATTCTGACAGTACATACTGGCAAAATTTATTATAAAGCATATTCAAAAATAGCTATACAATCTTTCAGCCTATTTTTACATATGCCTAAAAGGGTAATCGTAATCCTCTTCAGAACTTTTTAGACACCACAAATAAAACTTCTACGAAGTCAAAATAAAATTTTGATTGTGTTTTGTGGTTTTGTTTGTTCTAAAAAAGATTACATTCTCATTGTATAAGATCACACTTACCCTTTCTTTTAAATTTTCACCTATTATATACTAATTTTTACAAAAAATCAAATTAGACGTTATTCTTACAAGAAAGAATCCATGATCTGTTGATATAGCCATTAAGAGTCTTTATAATAGAAATGAGGAGATTGAAAAAATTAAAGCAAGTATGATATTTGATATATTGTAAAATGTTGTATAACAAAAATTATTAATATTTTATTGAGGAAGTGGTAGTGTGAACAAATTTCTTAATACATCATTGAGTTGGAGTTTATTGATTATTGCAATTGTAGGCGATTTTATTGTGCCTTATATATTAGCTAATTTCTACAAAGGGTATAATCATAAGAGAATGGTTATGAGTATATTAGGCAATCCAAATAGTCCTGTAAGAATATACTACAATATATGGCTTGTTATATTAGGTATATTATTGATAATCACTTCTTTTAATTTATATCAATATTATTTTTTAGTTTCAAAGTCGTTAAGTATAGCAATTTTTGTTTTAATCGTTTTCTTTGCCATTGGTGCTGGTATTTTATCAGGTATTTTCAGTGTGAATGAGAGTAAAGAAATAGAAACTATTGCTTCAAAAATTCATGGCGTAGGCTCTGCTTTAGGATTTATAGCACTTTCGTTTGTGCCTTTATTTCTAAGTATTTTGGCGTTTAAAATGAAAGATGTAAGAACTACTATTGTTTGTTTAATATCGTTTGTTTTTTCCTCATTTTTTTTTGTATTATTTATTATGTCAGATAAATCTCAACTACAGCATACTATTATAGCTAATGAAGGTATTTGGCAACGTTTATCACTATTCTTTATGTATGTTCCTTTTGGATATATTGCAATAAAAAACATTGTAGCTCTTATGTAAGATGATTAGGGGCTTATGAGAAAAGTTCTTGGAATTGTACCAAGAACTTTATTCATATAACAGAATTATATTGTGCTGTGTTGAGAGCTGTTCTGTTGATATTAATGTATAAATAATTTGTTGCAACTTTATACTTATGAACGAATAACAAACCTTATAACTTTACAGCCATTCTTCAGGATGATTTATAGCATGTTGCATATCTTCTAAAAATTGTTTTACATGCCATCCGTCTGTTGTGGCATGATGCAAAGTCATGGAAAGAGGAAGCATGATATTTTCACCTTTTTCAAAGATTCGTCCAGCTTCAACTGTTGGAAAATAGTAAGGCTTATTTTGGAAGGTTTGAAGGGAAAAATGTTTAAACTCAATCCATGGAACGCAGGATACAGTATAGCTGTTTTTAGGCGGTACTTTATCTGGCTGCGATAGAATACCATGATTATTTCCGTATGTTTGCTGGTTTTTTAGATATCGGTTGTAAAATATAGAAAATTTATCAGCATAGTCTGTCCACATCAATGAGATTGTTTGATCGTCTTTGTGGAAAACAGCATATAAAGGTGTTAGTGTATCCCAATATCCAAGAACCTCGTCTTTCATCCCTACTTTAAATTCAATTTGTTTGTTAAGCATTGTTGTCGTTAACCACAGATAAGCTGGGAAAAATTTTATTTTACGCTCTTTCAAAGCTGCTTTCATTATTGTAATATCTAATTCAACCGTCAATGAATATCCTGTAGGTGCTATCTTAGAAAAATAGTAAAATATTTGACTACGAGGCCATGTTTGTAAATCTATGGGATGAAAATTCGTTTCCAACATCATTTTTCTTTTACCCATAAGCCATGTTGACTGCAATAAAAATATAGTTTACCACCATACATTTTAGGGAAACGTACCGCTGCATCTTGCTCTGGATAAAGCTTCACAATAAGCACTCTGTCATATTTAACATAAGCAACAAATGAAATATAGTGAGATTTACTCATTTCATGTGGGATGGTAATATAGTAATCTTCTTCAATTTCATCTATTCTTATGTTGTGTGTATCATCTTCTGGTTTTGCAATTAACGGTTCTAGCTTTCTGCCACAGCATGAAATTTCTGCTTGACCCGTATTATTTACTAGATTTCCACAGCTTGGACATACATAAAATTTAATTCGCTTCATATTTCCTCCATCAGCATCATTGGGACTTAGATCACCCAATAGAATTTTTTCAATGTTCACTCCGAGTATATGAGAAAGGTCGTTGAGCAAAGATACATCAGGGCAGCCCAAACCACGTTCCCATTTGGAGATTGTTTTGTCACTAATATTCATGGCATCTGCAATTTCTTTTTGTGTCATATTCTTCTCTTTGCGAAGACTTAAAATAAGTTTTCCGATTTTGTTGCAGTCCATAATTCTCACCTCCACATATTAAGAGTAACTGCTGACAGATTATTTTTCAATAAACGCTTAGTAGAGTTGTGTAAAAGATCGCTACTTTATACTATTTCACAGCTATGTGCTACTTGTTTTATCATATAATACAAGTTTATTATCAGGCAGAAACTTTTAAATACAATTACTCAAAAGCAATACCTAAATCATGAGCAATACCTAAATCATGTAGATAGTTATTGGGGAAGGGTCATATACAAAAGTTTGATTCAGATGGAACTTTTGTCATTTCCTTAAAAAGTTTATCTTAGGCTTGATATACTCAAGGAAGAACTGTCCTAGCTTGCTTTAAGTATACATACTACAGAAAGAAATAAAAAGGATAAAGGAAAATTTTGGAGAAATTAGTATTGTAGCATATAGAATATACTCATAATGAAGAAGAAATAATAAGTAGTTTATAAAATAGATGCATATTTTTATTTTAAAGGCTAAAGGAGCTGGGGATTTATGGATTCAAGGGAGGTATATGAAAAAAGAGCCAAATATTACGGACGGTTATTAGATAAGCTGTCAAAAAACATAGATTGTATTAGTAATCTGAGACTTTTAGTTGTAGTAGCTATAATTGCTAGCGTAAGCTTTGCAAACAGCATGGAAAGATATCTGATTTCTTGGGTAATATCTTTGTTTGGGAGTATATTGTTTGTTTATCTCGTGTGTAGGAATAAGAGACTTAAGGAAAAATATAAATATGTATCTATCCTTAAAAAAGTAAATGTTGATTCTATCATGAGGCTAGAGGGAAGATGGACGGAGTTTGACGATAAGGGAGAAGCTTTTCAAGATGAAAATCATAATTTTTCTTATGATATTGATATTTTAGGACAAGGATCCCTCTTTCAATGGATCAATTCAGGGAATACTCATATGGGAAGAACTAAGCTTGCGGATATCTTGACTCACCCATATAGTGATAAAGTGACAATTATTAAAAGACAGCAAGCAATCAGTGAATTATCTACTAAGAGATGGTGGAGGCATAAACTTCAGGTAGAAGCAAGGATGGTTACAGAAGAAAATAGAAACATTGAACTCTTAATAGACTGGGTAAAAACTAAATATTCATTATATACGAATTCTTGGATGATCATAGTCTTTCGAGTATTACCCATTGTTACAGTGAGTACTTTCTTACTAGCCTTTGTAGGACATAGTATCATCAAAGGTATTCCAATACTTTTTATAATATTTCAGCTCATGCTTCTTTTAATCAATAGAAAAAAGCGGAATAAAGATTTTGCCTTGGTATATAAATACAAAAAAAGTATATTGGTATATAGAAGGATATTAAGACATTTTGAAAAAGTGAGTTTTCAGTCTGAATATCTTAGGGAATTAAGCACCAGTCTAAGTAACAATAAAGGTTTATCAGCAATGAAACAACTGAAAAGACTAGAAGACTTAGTTGATAGGATTGAAAATCGAAACAATATTTTGTTTTTCCCAATCAATGTGATTTTTTTATGGGATTATCAATGCTTAATTGAGCTAGAACGTTGGAAAAATGAATCTGGATTGATACTTGAGGAATGGTTACAAAAAATAGGTGAAATTGAAGCACTATCTAGTTTAGGAACCATAGCATATGATTATCCAAACTGGACAATTCCTAAAATTACAGAAAAGTCTTCAATTCTTCAAGCCAAGAACATAGGACACCCTTTGATTACAAACAGACAGGTCTGCAATGATGTAAATATACAAGATCCTTTTCGAATATTATTAATAACTGGTTCTAATATGTCTGGAAAGAGCACTTTTCTGAGGACAATTGGAATCAATTTGATCCTTGCTTATGTAGGGGCACCAGTATGTGCAAGCAACATGACATGTTCAATTTTTAGTATACATACGTGTATGAGAATAAGTGATAATCTTGAGAATGGGATATCCTCCTTCTATGGAGAATTGTTAAGGATTAAAGAAATTGTAAAGGCAACTAAAGAAGATACACAAGTATTTTTTTTACTTGATGAAATATTTAAAGGGACAAATTCCTATGATCGACATATAGGTGCAAAAAAGTTAATCAAAAAATTACAGAATAATGGAGCTGTAGGTCTTGTATCAACCCACGACCTGGAATTAGGTATCCTAGAAAAGGAAAATACAATTAGAAATTACCATTTTCAAGAATATTATAAGGATGATCAAATTTGCTTTGATTACAAACTAAGACCAGGTATTTCTACCACAAGGAATGCCCTACA
This sequence comes from Marinisporobacter sp., assembly GCA_025210525.1. GTDB lineage: Bacteria > Bacillota > Clostridia > Peptostreptococcales > Thermotaleaceae > Crassaminicella. The sequence goes on along the minus strand of JAOARP010000029.1, from coordinate 20,973 downwards.
TCTTATGAAGATAATAGGAATAGAAGAAGATAGATAAATATTCATGTCCTGAAATTACTGAAAATAGAAAAAAGAGCAGTTAGCATCTGCTCTTTTTCTTCTCTTGATTAATATGAATTCGTATTACACCATACTAAGCCACAAATCTAAGCTTTTTTCACGGAGCGAATGAAGGGTATGTAACATACAATGATGAAGATCAATCTGTATTTGCAATAAAGGATGATATTAGTAAAAAAATTACTATAACAACAATTGAAATGCAAAAAATGATTTGGCCTGCACCTGGTTATTCTAGGATAACCGTAGATTACGGAGTGTGTTATGAAAGAAATGGAAGAAATACAATTGTAAAATGGGATTAACAGAACTTGGAGGGATGGATATGGAATTTAAACGGGCACTATTAGCTGTTAAGAATGTAAATATAAATTTCAAATAATCTCAAGAAAAAACGATGCAGGGGGAGAAGAATATGAAGTTAGAGTGTCCTTATTGTAAGAATGAACTAATAAAAGGTTTTATTTATAGTGGGAGATATTCGTTTAAATGGCATGATGAAAATGCAGGATTACTAGAAAGGGTAACTGTATTTGGAGGAGAGGTATTGAGTGATAATATAAAAGTTATATGCTATAGATGTAAGAACTGTAATAAGATTATAATTGACTTGAATGAATGCTCATAAGTCATATGGCAGAATTATTGGATTGATGTTTAAAGGAGGGAAGGAAAGTATGGATACAAATTATAGGAGCCTTAAGAAAGCTATAATTTTTATTGTTTTAGCTAGTATTCTTGCAATAAAATTACCACATATAAATAAATCTATAGCACAAATATTGATACCGCCTATAAAGATAGGGAATAATTCTAGAATATATTTAAATGGTTTATTAATAATCATACCATTTTATTGGAGTTATAAAGAATTAATCAAATCTAATATTATAAAAGCGGATAAATTTGTTATAGGTATTATAATGATCCTATTTATACCAATTTTCTTTCAAAAGATTTCAATGCTCAAAACACCATACTATTATTTTGCAAGTGGCCTGGGGGCATTAGAAGTTACTGACAGTAATTATGGATTTTCTTTTCATAATGATGTAGAGAAGAGTGTAAACCTGTATGCTGACATAAAAAATTATAGCAATAAAAAAATAAGATTCAAGATAGCATTTATTTTGCCTGAAAAATTGCAATCACTAAATTTACCTCAAGAAATTATTTTACCTAGAGAATATACTGTTGTTCCAGAAATCAATAAGAAAATTCAAGAAACATATGATATAAGTGATTTTAAAAACTTGAGATTTGATGATATATCTAAAATAGATTATTATTTTGATGATTATGAGATAAAGATATTTAATGATAATGAAAAATTAATAATTAATCAAAGTAGAGAATAGGGATATCTTTCATATGTTCATGAGTAAACACTAGATGATCAAAATACATTGATTATTTTAATGCCTTGTGAAAATGAGAAACATGATAGAGGTTCAAGTTCATAGATGAAAGCCTATGAAAATAAAGAAATTGAGTTGTATTCAAGTTTATTAAATGCAGTAGAACTGGGTTTACGGCGAATAAGAAGTACACAAATATATGATGAGTAGATGAACTACTACTGTTGAGATTAAAAGGAAGAATTGGAAGACACATGGATGGAATTTCAAAACCCTTATGATAATAGTACTATTTGGAATATTTAAAGATTTTATTACAAGGGGAAAAAATTGAAGGAAGTTGGTTATGGGTGGAAGAATCTGAAAGAGCTAGAGAATACCCTTAAATAAAAAAGGAAGAGAATTTCCTATAACATGCATTTAGCAATGAGTAATTTTCAAGGAGCTGATGACATTGGTAGTATTTGAAACAGATAGGTTATTATTAAGAACATTGAAGCATGAAGATTTAGACTCTGTAATGAATTTTTGGGGCAATGAAGAAGTTATGAAATATTGTGGTAACAATGGTAGCAGAGAAAGAGAGCAAAAAGCAATAGAATTTTATATAAAACTTCAAAAAGAAAAAGGATTCTCTGCTTATGCAGTAATTTTAAAAGAGAATAGTGAAGTTATAGGTGCTTGTGGTTTTAATCCAACAAAAGAGGAGCATAAAATTGAATTAATATACCATTTTGCAATAAAATATTGGGGAAAAGGGTTTGCAACTGAAGCTGCAAATGCGTGCATTAACTATGCTTGTGAAAACTTAAAAATTAATAAGATTAGTGCATCTATACATCCAAGAAATCTTGTCTCAAAAAAAGTATTAGAAAAGTTGGGATTCAAGTTTAGGTGTATGAACTGGTCTGAAGTAACAAAACAGAAAGAACCATATTTTGAATTGCATATAGTATGATATTTGGATATATATTGTTTTTTCATCAGTTTGTAAAGATTATATCTAATGCTATAATTTTTTACAAGCAATAAGTTGGAGTAGTAGAAGAATGTGATTTGAACTATTTTATAAACAAATGAAAGGAAAAATCTTATGTTTGAAAATGCAGAAATAGTTATGGATGGAACTTGGGTTTATGATGGCAGTGTAACATGTAATCTTTGGATTGTTAAGTGTCATATATTATATGGTAGTGGTGATTACAAAGACCCACCAGAAATTCGAGATGATAAAGAAATTGAATGTTATTACATTGAATTTGAGTCTATGATAGAGAGGGGAAAAGTTAGTTCAGTAAGAGGTGCTTTTTTAACACTATCCGATGCAATGAATGAGGCTGAGAAGGTTACCAATCAAAAAATTAATTGGGCTAAAAGGAATATAAATTGAGAAAAATTTTTCTTATATTTTTCAGGCATAAAAATATTATAGGAACAATTATAGGGCGCATTTTAACTTTTGTAATTCATAAATTAATAACTATGAAGTTTAATTTAAAAGATAATATATAGGTCACACTTAAGTCTAAAAATTCATCTAGTATGTTTATTGGAATGAACAATTGATTATTTTTGTCGATCACTTTTATATCTGGTTTATACAAGCCATTAATCATTAAAATAGGTTCAGGATACTAGGTAGCCTTTATAAAATACCTGCTAAGATTGAAATTAACAGATTAGTATTTCAATCTTAGCAGGTATTTTTATTAAATTTAAAAATATATGAACAAATTTCTAATTTATTTTATATAAAATTGTTTATAGTCTTTGTTTGTATGGAGAAAAAGGAATTGACATTTTGTTAAATGATAGTTAGAATTTAAACTGTTAGATATATAACTATTTAAATTCTAACTATTTACATAATGAAAGGGGGGAAAACAAAAATGAATGAAATTAAACTTACGAAAGATCGACATGAAGCAGCAGTACAAGAAATAAGAAGATATTTTGAATGTGAAAGGGAAGAATCTATTGGAAATTTACAAGGACAACTTATTTTGGACTTCATATTAGAAAAAATAGGACCACATATTTATAATCAAGCAATTAGCGATATGCAAAAATATATGAATGATAAAGTTGATGATATGTATGCATACATGATTTAAATAATTTCATGATAAGGTTACATTAATTGATAGAAACATTTGGCAAGAAAAATTGAAGCAACATATAATTTTTTGAATTATAATAAATTGTTTTTGCATGGCTATTTTAAATGTTATTGAATTGAGTTTTTTTTATGAAAAAAAACAAGGAAATAAACAAATTTTTTGTTTATAAAAAAGAAAATAAGGGATTGATGCACATTAGAATATCAAGGGTATGTTTATACAGCATATTCTATATTATTTGGAAGTGAAAACATGTTCTTTAAAATTATAATATTATTGAAAATATTGATGGAGCTTATGCATTAGGAGACAGCAGAATTATCATATATCCAACATGTCTTTTACATATTTTAGAACTTTACTGTTGACTTTTTGATTTTGAGATGATACACTACATACAAATAATTTTAAAGGAGAGATTTAAGATGAAAAACTTATTAAATAGATCAGTACAATTTGTCTTTAGCAGCCAATTTAGATAGGGTTTGTACCTATGTTTAGACATGGATACAAACCCCTAAGGAGTATGGAAATTTAGGGTTTGTATCTATGTTGGCTGATATATAAGTTTTTTGTCTAATATATTAGGGAAGCCACATAGATAATATCTATGTGGCTTCTTCGTATTTTTGCCACATGGAAAATCATGTGGTTTTTTTATACAAAAAAAAAGGAAGGGGATACATATGGATGCTATAACAGCTGTAATTACACAAGGTTTAATTTTAGGAATCATGGTTTTGGGAGTATATATTAGTTATAAGATTTTAGATTTCCCAGATATGTCAGCGGATGGAAGTTTTACTTTAGGAGGAGCAATTATTGCACTTTCTTTAAAATCAGGATTATCTTGTATTACTGGTTCAGTATTAGCATTAATGGCAGGATTATTAGCAGGTCTTTTGACAGGTATATTGCATGTGAAAGTAAAGATTTCAAATCTGCTTTCTGGAATTTTAGTAATGGGGATTTTGTATTCTATTAATTTAAGAATTATGGGAAGAGCAAATATTCCATTATTCAATGAAAATCATTTATTCAACACGAAATTTTCACCACTTATAATTGCACTAATACTTTTAGTAGTATTTAAACTTAGTCTTGACTTATTTTTAAAAACTGGAATAGGATATACATTAAAAGCTGTAGGAGATAATCCTCAAATGGTAAAATCTTTAGGGATAGAAATTGGAAAAATCAAAATATTGGGACTTATGCTATCCAATGGATTGGTTTGTTTTTCAGGAAGTATTATGGCTCAGTATCAAGGATTTTCAGATATATCTATGGGAATAGGAACCCTTGTTTTAGGAATTGCTTCAATTATCATTGGAAGAGCTTTTGTCAATAAGATAAAGGGTTTAAAAGAAACTAGCATGATTATAGTAGGAACCATCATTTATCAAATTACAATCTATATAGCAATTAATATAGGCATGGCTGCAACTGACTTAAAGATGATTACTTCATTTGTAATTATTCTATTCTTAGGAATTGGACAATTAAAAGGAAACTGTAAAACAAATTGGCTAAGGGGGTATTTAAATGTTAAAAATTCAAAACCTATCAAAGAGTTTTCCTAATCCTTATGGACCTGAAAATAAATTATTTACAAATTTATCATTAAATATCAATAAGGGAGATTTCGTAAGTATTATTGGAAGTAATGGTACAGGAAAATCTACACTTTTAAATATTATTTCAGGACTTATAAAAGAAACATCAGGAAAGATTTATCTGGAAGACTTAGATTTAGTTTCATTACCAGAGCATAAGAGAACGCAAATAATAAGCAGAGTTTTTCAAGATCCTTCTCTAGGAAATTGTCCTTCTATGACAGTTAGAGAAAATTTATCTCTGGCTTTAAATAAAGGAAAATTATTAAACTTTAAGAAATGTCTAAGACATAAAACAGAAAGACTAGAAGATTTATTAAAAGATATATCACTAGATTTAAAAAAGCATTTAGATGTACAGGTAAAATATTTATCCGGTGGGCAAAGGCAGGCACTTTCCCTTGTTATGGCAAGTGTATCAGAGCCAGAGGTTCTACTATTAGATGAGCATACGGCAGCCCTTGATCCTAAAACTTCTAATGAAATTATGGAGCTTACCAGCAAGATTGTAAGAGACAATAATATTACTACTTTAATGGTTACTCATAATTTAAAACACGCCCTTGAATATGGAAATCGTCTGATTATGCTTCATAAGGGTGAGGTTGTACTGGATGTAGATGAAGACACAAAGAAAAGATTGACTATTGACAATATACTGAAAAAGTTCGAATATGCAGTGTAAAATGAAGATCGCTTAAAGAAGTTCAATATAGAAAAGCTTGATGCCAAAATATTATTTATCTAAATACAAAATAAAAATTAAGTTATATAAAGGAGAGGTTCATATGTCAAAAATGAAAATGATGAAAAAATTAATAGTTGTAGGGTTAATAGGAGTAAGTCTTTTAGCTGGATGTAGTAAGGCAGATGAAGGAAAAAAGGTTACTGAGATTGGAATTAGTCAAATTGTAGAATATAGTGCATTAGATAAAAATAGAGAAGGATTCATAAAAGCATTAGAAGATCATGGATACAAGAATGGAGAAAATATAAATATTGATTATCAGAATGCCCAAGGAGATATAGCCACTGCTCAAACTATTGGGAAACAATTTGCATCTAACAAGAAGGATTTAATTTTCGCTATTGCTACTCCTTCTGCTCAAGCAGCATACAATGCTACGAAGAAAATTCCTATTATGATTAGTTCAGTAACAGACCCTGTAGCTGCTGGTTTAGCTGAATCTTTAGAAATGCCGAATACAAATGTATCTGGAACTTCAGATTATATCCCAGTAGATAAGCAATTAGAATTAATAAAAAAACTTGTTCCAACTGCTAAAAAAATAGGGGTTTTATATAATACGAGTGAAGTAAATTCTGAGGTTCAAATAAATCAGTTAAAAGAAGCTGCAAAAGGCTATGAAATTATTACTGTAGGGGTTACTAGTACGAATGAAGTAAACCAAGCAATTAGTAGTTTAGTAGAAAAAATAGATGTATTGTATGCACCAACAGATCAACTAGTGGTATCTTCTATGCCAATTATAAGAAAGAAAACATTAGAAAAGAAAATTCCAATTATAGCTTCTGAAAAGGGTTCTGTAGAATTAGGAGCACTAGCTACTCAAGGGATTAATTACTACAAGTTAGGATACAAGACTGGAGAGATGGCAGTGGATGTATTAAAAGGAGAAGATATTTCCAAGATGGCTATTACTATTTCAGACGAAACAGATATTATTATAAATGAAGACAGCTTAAAAGCTTTAGGTATGGAAAAACCAGATATAGAAAACATCCTTTATGTAAAGACAAAATAGATATGAAAATTATCTAAATAGGAGTAAGTATAGCATCGTTGATATTACGGCGTTCTTTAATATGTGTTGGAGTAATTTCTTGGTAAATATCGTCAATAATAACGAAGGCTGCAGTAACAAAGTCTTTTAAATCTTCAATTTTATGGATAGAATATTTATTGAGCTCTAGCATATGTTTTCCTCCTATCTTTGATTATTTGATCGTTTTCAATGATACGTTAACATAATGACTAGAGCTTTTCTATTTGTAATTTTTAACTAGCACAACGAGTTAACTTATCTTGAATCAAAGGAATTAAAATCAAAATTGTTTAAAGGGAATGTAGAAACTCTAAAAAGAAGGTTAGCAAAAGGAGAACCTATTATCGTTCTAATTGGTCAAATCTATAGATGGCAACACTATATGACATTAGTTGGATATAAAAGTGATAAGAAAGAATTATATTTTTATGATTCTAAGAAAAAATATGATGAAAATGGAAAACTTTCTGGAAATAGAACATTGAAACAAGATTATTTCTTAAAACTGTGGGATAATGGATTACCTATTTTTAATCACATTTACATAGAAGTTAATCAATAAATTTATAAACCGCTTCCCCAGTAATCTGAAATCTGTTGAGTCTATTTTTCTGCAAGGTCAGAATTTTTTATCGTTAAATAACCTCCTATCCGATATCTTGTTCTTTTATTAAGATATCAGATAGGAGGTTTGTGCATTACGCCATATGTTTCATGGCGTACTAACTTATTTGTTTAAATTTTACATAAAGGTGATTTGATTTTTAATTAACTACAGATATTTTTACACTACATTGGAAAATAGCCAAATTTTAGGGTGGTCCTATGGATTATTTTATTGAAAATTTAAATTTGCAGGCCATATAAAATTGAGTGGAAATATTTTGCTTAAAATCTCATTTTTTTCATTTGTATTTTCAAATATTAATTTGTTAAGCTCATCTAGATTGTAGCTTTTTAATTCTTGATTTTTATATTTCATTTTATAAATATCTTTTTCTTGTGTAAATGTTAAATTGTCTAGCATTTGTTCATCCATATATTGAGCCATATATTTATATAGTTTACGCATCATTTGACTAAAGTTGATTACTTTTACAGTTCCCCGAAGGAAATCTAATTCTCTTTTGTCGAAGTTTTCTAATTGATTTACATAATCTTTTATGTGAACATAATATTTTATATATTTTAATGAATATTGTTTAGCCATGTGACTAAGTAAATCATAAACATATTTATTAGGTAATGATAATTCTATTATTTGACCCCATTTTTCTTTTTCATCTATAATTCTTAAGACCATATAACCAATAAATTCATTTTTCTTTTTAATAACAAATTTTTTATAACTATAATTTCCCCATGGTATTGTAGCTGAATTTAATAATATTTCAAAGTTTTTTTTAGTTCTATAAAATTTAGTACCATTTTGATTGTATCTTTTTATCATTTCAGGTATATATTTTTCATTGTATTCATTTATTGAAATATCTAAATTGACATTTTTAGGTTGGATATTATATCTATAAAAACATTTTACTTGTGTAGCCATTCTTCTAGTATAAAGATTTCTATTGCCTGAAATTAGAAGAAGGTCTACACCCTTATCGTATATTTGTTTTTCAACATAATCTAATATTTTAGAGGAATAACCTCTTTTTTCATAATCTGGGTCAGTACAAACAGCACCTATAGATGCAGATTTGAGACTTACACCTTCAACCATAATTTCTTGAATTAAAAAATTTACTGCTGATACTATTTTTCCGTCTTCTTTTATTACAATTATATTATCGATATTATTTTTATTCAATAAAAGAGGAAATTCTTGTTGCATGGTTGGATTGTATCCACGATTGATTCTAAATACATTATTTATATGATTTATGATATGATCAAATTCTTCTAACTTAGCAGCTCTAGGTTCTACCATTTTTTCACTCCTTCAATAGTCATTTTAATATTTAAATTTTAGCATAAAAGTAGCATATATATGCAATTGAATGAAGTGTGATAGAAAAAAATAATACATAACTGGATGAATATAGAAAAAAGTTATTGGACTCCAAAATATTACAACAATATAATTAAACTGACAATTTTGATCAAAAATTGACTTTTTAAACTGAAATATCTATTAAAGGAGTGTACCGCATCACGCTATCTAAGAAAAGGATTATACACTTTATAGTATAATTTTTCAGGAAATAAAGGATTATAGGTTGCCTTTATTAATCTAAATATATTATACAAGGAGAATGTTAAATGAAAAAAAGTATTCTAAAAAAAATAATATCAATTTGTTTGATATTAGCTATGTTATTTGTGACTGGTTGTTCTACAGAAAAGAAAGAACAGGCGCAAAATACGGATAGTAAAAAGAAAATAACTGTTTTGTTACCAGCACCATATCAATCTATTGTTGGATTTATTGAAAAAGAAACTAGAGAATTTGAAAAAGAAACAGGAATTGAAGTGGAACTGATTCATATGGCATGGGATCAAGTGGCAGATCGTGCAATCAATGAATTAACTACTGGTGGAAGTACTTATGATGTTATAGAGTTTGATAATGCTTGGGTTGCAAAATTCATAAAAAATAATTGGGTTGAATGTTTAGATGATTATGTTTCTGATGAAACTCGTAAAGAATTAATTCCTGGATTAAGAGAAAAATTCTCAAACGATGGAAAATTATATGGTATTCCATGGCACAATGATACTAGATTCTTTATGTACAATAAGAAAATGCTTGATCAAGCTGGGATTTCTGAGCTTCCTAAAACTTGGGCAGAGTTAGAGGAACAATCTAAACTGTTAAAAGAAAAGGGATTAGCTAAATATGGATATATAGATTCTTATATGCAGGCACAATCAGGTTCAAATCAAATTATATTTCTTACATACGCTTTTGGTGGAAAATTCTTTGATGATAAAGGTCAACCAATTATGGCAACAGATCCAGGGGTAAAAAAAGCATTTGAATTTATGGTAAGAGGTTTAAATGATAGTAAAATTATTGATCCATCTTCTTTAACAGCTGATTATGAATCTGTATCAAATGTATTCAATATGGGGAATACGGCCTTTTATCTTCAAGCCCATCCAAATTCATATCAGTTAGCAAATAATAAGGAAAATTCAAAAATAGTTGGAGATATTGCTGTTGCTGATTATTCACCTTCAGTACAGGGGGGAGAACAAGTTTGCTTGACATTACCTGAAGCCATGGCAATTCCAAAAACAAGTAAAAGCAAAGAAGAAGCATGGAAATATATAGAGTATATGACGAGTAAAGCGTTAGATAAGAAAAGAGCAAAAGAAATTGGAACCCTTCCTATGTATACAGAATTGTTTAATGATAAAGAATTACTAGATCTTTATCCTCACTGGAAGAGCTTTGGAAAACAAATTGTTTCATCAAGAGGGCTTCCTGATCTACTTTGGTATGATGAGTTCTCAAATATTTTATCAACAGAAGCTCAAAAAATTCTATTAAAAGAAATATCTATTGAGGAAGGGCTTCAAGAGATCCAAGATAAATGTATGAAAGCGATGAAATAGATATGAAGAAAAAAACACAGCTTACAGTTTTTTTAGTAACGCCTAGTGTTATGATAATATTTGGAGTATTGGTTTTTCCAATACTCTATTCTATTTTTATAAGTATGCATGAAATTCATTTTGCTCCCAAAAGCTATGACTTTGTAGGTTTTAAAAATTATATAGATATGTTTTCGGATAGTTATCTTAAAAATTCAGTCATATTAACTGTCATGTTTGCAATTATTACTGTAGGATTTCAAATTGTTTTAGGTGTTATGACTGCTCTTGTTTTAAATGAAGATTTTAAAGGAAGGGGATTGGTTAGAGGGATTATTATACTTCCTTGGGCGTTGCCAACAGTTGTAAATGCGGTTATGTGGAAGTGGATTTTTAATGCAGATTATGGAATATTCAATGCACTGATGATGAAATTAAATTTAATAGAACAATATCAAGTTTGGTTAGGAAGACCATTGTCTGCTTTTATATGCATTGCGGTTGCAAATATATGGAAAGAAACACCTTATGTTGTCTTGTTGACAATTGCAGCATTATCAAATATTCCTAAGGTCTTGTATGAAGCAGCAAAGATTGATGGAGCTTCATCATGGAAGGTGTTTTGGAATATTACTTTTCCCTTGATCAAACCAGTTGTTTTAATCATCGCGATAACTCAAACGATTTGGGCATTCAAATCATTTGATTTGAGTTATATTGTTACTTTTGGTGGACCATCTGGAAGTACAGAATTTTTGCCATTATATATTCATAAGAATAGTTTTAAATTCCAAAAATTTGGATATGGTGCTGCAATGTCTTATATGTTATCTATGCTTTCATTTGGATTGACTTATTTATATATCAAAATATTTATGGCAAAAAAGAAAGTGTGATGAATGCATGAATATAAAAATGAAAAAAACAATTAAAAAAATACTTTTATATTTGATGGTTATAGGGATTATGTTAGCTGTTTTGTTGCCGTATATATGGCTTATAATATCTAGTGTGTCTAAAAAAGTAGATATACTAGAAGTTCCATTGAAGTTATTTTCAAATCATTTAACTTTTGAAAATTATAAAAATATTATTTTGGGATCATCTAATCAAACTACTGATGCTGCTTCAAGATTTATGACTGCATTTAAAAATAGTACAATTGTTTCAATACTCGTTACATTGATTTCAATGTTTATAGGTGTACCAGCAGCTTATGCTTTCTCTAGATTTGATTTTAAAAGCAAGCTATTCTTTTTTAATTCCATCATGTTTTTGCAGATGATTCCTTCAATAGCTCTTATTATTCCTATGTATATGATTATGATAAAGTTCAAATTATTGGATCAAAAACTAACGCTAGTGATTGTTTATTTATCTTTTATTTTACCTTATATAATTTGGATTATGAAAGGCTATTTTGATGGGATTTCATGGGAATTAGAAGAAGCGGCTTTGGTAGATGGCTGTAATAGATTTCAAGCTTTTTATAAGATTATTCTTCCAGTATCTTCATCTGGTATAGCTACTACCACAATATTTGCATTTATTATGTCTTGGAATGAGTTTTTTTATGCTCTTAATTTCACTTATACAACTTCTTCTAAGACACTGCCTGTATTGATCACGGAATTTAGTAGTAAATTTGGAACAGATTATATTTTAACGAGTACTGCTGGAGTAATAGCAAGTATACCACCAGTTTTATTGTCTTTAATATTTCAAAAGTACATCGTTTCGGGTTTATCTTCAGGAGCTGTGAAGAAATAATAAGGATATAAACGCTTTAAAGTAAAGTTAATGAATAGGAGTGAAAATATGTCAAAGGTGAGAGTTGGAGTGATTGGAGGGGGACAGCGAGGAAAGGATGCTTATGCAAAATATGCACTTGAATATCCAGATGATGTTGAGATTGTAGCTGTTGCAGAGCCAAATGAATTAAAAAGAAAAGAGTTTTCAAAAAAGCATAACATAGGCGTTCAATATCAATTTGAAACTTGGGAAGATTTATTAAAACAAGAAAAGTTTTGTGATGCAGTAATTATTGCTACTCCTGATAGAATGCATTTTAAACCAGCAAAGCTTTCATTAAAAAAAGGTTATCATGTTTTGCTTGAAAAACCTATGTCTAATGATCCCCATGAAGTAATGGAGCTTGGGAAAATTGCAAAACAAAATAAAAATATATTTATGATCTGTCATGTTTTAAGATATAATCCTTTATTTTCAGAAATTAAAGCCATTATTGAAAATAAAGAGATAGGAGATTTAATGTCTATTCAACATAATGAGAATATTGGATATTTTCATTTTGCTCACAGTTTTGTGAGAGGAAATTGGAGAAACTGTGATTTATCGAGTCCCTTGATACTTCAAAAGAGTTGTCATGATATGGATATATTGTTATGGTTAGTTGGGGAAAATTGTATAAAGATTGCTTCCTTTGGGAAATTAAGCTATTTTCATAAAGAAAATAAGCCTAAAGGCTCAGGCGATAGATGTATTGATTGTAAAGTAGAAAAAAAGTGTCCTTATTCAGCATTAAAATTATATTATGAAAATATTGGTGAATGGCCAACAACTGTAGTATCTGATATTCAAACTATGAAGGAAGTAAAAAAATCACTTAAAGAAGGCGATTATGGCAGATGTGTGTATAATTGTGATAATAATGTAGTAGATCATCAAAGCAGTATATTGGAATTTGAAAATGGCGTTACAGCAACCTTTAATTTATGTGCATTTACAAATAATATAAATAGAACCCTTAAGATCATGGGAACTAAAGGAGAAATACGAGCGGTAGATAGTAAAAATGAAATACAAGTTGAATTGTTTGATACAAATGAAATAAAAGTTATAAATCCTAAGAAGGTATCAGGTTTTCATGGTGGGGCGGATAAATTAATAATGAAAGATTTTATTTCATCTATATTGTCAAACAAAACAGAAACGCTAACTTCAGCTAGCGTTTCTGTACAAAGTCATATGATGGCTTTCGCTGCTGAAGAATCTAGATTAAACAATAGAATTGTTGAGCTTAAAGAGTATTACAATCAGTTTTATTAGACGAGCAAATTTCAAACATTTTAAAAGATCTAGTATAAACCCAGATCTTCTAAATTGTTTTTACTAATAGGGGTGCTTATCATGACAAAAAAATTGTAGGTATTTGTGGTTCAACTAAAAAAGTAATAGCTCAAGTGAATTTTTGTTAAAATGCGCTTTCTCTTCCTTTAATATGGAAAAATTGGTTTGATCGATGCCAGCCATGTACAGATGAAGATTTATCATATGAACGTTATAGTTATGATGTTGTGAAAGATGTTAATTAGGATTTTTACTATTTTTTCTTTTGACAGTATGCATGAATAAACCCATTAAAGACACTATGGCTGAATATAAAACCATACTTTTCATAGAATTTGCCAACAATTTCATTGCCGTTTGCTACATATACCCAAAAATCTTCTACATTCGCATGGCTATGAAGCCATTCCATGATCATATTGGACAATTGACTACCTATACGATATTTTCTGTACTCATTTTCCACGTAAAGCAATTTGAAAGTTCCAATGGTTGTTGGTACTTTATAATTTTCTGGATAAAATCCTATACCGTCAAATTCTGCTGTCCAACCAGGTTTTTTGTTCATGTTTTTTTCAGTTACGCTCCCGACTGTTGCAAAGGCAAAACCTACTGGTCTTTCATTGTCAAATGCCACTATTAAGCGTTTCTCCAAGGTGGTAGCATACTCTGGTTTCAATCTGTTGTTGTAGTTCATACTTGCCATGATATCAGGACGTATGGTTGCATGATCTGCTTGGAATTTCATCAATTGATTGCATAATCCTTCTAAGAAATCAATGTTATTGTATGTAATACTTTCATAAGTGATATTTGGCATTGTATTTCCTCCTTTTAATTCTTTTTATCAACAAATGAAGATAAATGTGTATATTACTTTTCTTATTGTTATTATAATCATAAATTTGCCAAAAATATAATTGTTATATATAATGACATCCATAAGTACGACTTATGATAAAGTGAGGGGAGAAATATGGAGGTTAGAGAAATTCTATATGTTAAAGCTGTTGCTGACTTTAAAAACCTGACGAAAGCAGCTGAATACTTGAATATTACTCAACCGAGTTTATCTCAAAGTATCAAAGCTATCGAAGGAAGGTTAAATACACAATTGTTTATAAGGAGTAAGAGGGGGATGGAGCTTACGCCGACTGGAGTAAAGTTTGTAAGAGATTCAACAATGCTTATAAGTGAATACAATTTATTTATCTCTAAATTAAAAAATTATTCACAAGAAGCTTTATCACATTACATCGGTTTATACAAGCTATCATACACTACACCTATCAATGATGCGATTATGAGTTTTATCTCAAACAATAGTAAAGACAATTACATTATCAAAGTGGAGAGTATTGAGGATTTAGAGAAGATGATGCTTTCTAATCAACTTGATCTTGCTGTTATAAAATATACGCCGATTTCTAAGCGTTCATCGAAGCTGTCATATGATGTATTATTCAAAGAAAAGCTGTATGTTCTGATGAGTAAATCTAATCCACTAGCATCACATGATAAGATTTCAACGAGTGACTTGGTAGGAAATAAATTGATAGCAAGTGCCACAAATGAGTATCCATATAAAATGATACATGAAGTTTTGAAGAATGCAGGAATTGATCTTGAAATCCAGACATATACAAACTATTATAACCTATCCATGATAATGGACCTTGTTGAAAAAGATATGGGAATTACCTTTGCAACTCAAGAGGTTTGTACATATCTTGATCGAAAAGAGATAACGTATATCCCTCTTATAGAAGATTACTTCTATGATGTATGCATTGTTCAGAATGAAATGGATAAAAGAAATGGGAAAAATAATGTGTTGATAGATTACATTCGTGATTTCATAGGATTAGATGAGTAAGAAAAAGATAGAGTATTAATAAACAATGTATAAAACATAAATTAAACAAAATGAGAGAGCTAAAATATCAACTGACTTTGAAAAGTGATGATTTAGCTCTTGTTTATGTTTGATATGAGGAGCTTTTTCAATTATAAAGCTTTTGAATACTTTATTTGGAGTATGATGAGAAGTTAGAATTGAAGTGTAGAAATTATGATATGATAAAACTAACAAATAAAACTTCCTGATTGGAGGGGATTTTATGAAATGGCATGATGTAAGAAAACAATATGCTGACACATGGGTATTAGTAGAAGCTTTGAAAGCTAATTCTATAGATAATAAAAGAGTTATTCAAGATATGGCAGTCATATCGAATCATATTGATTCTACGGATGCATGGAAAGAATATAAAAGTTTACATTTAAGTAATCCATTAAGGGAACTATATATCTTTCACACTTCCAATGAAGAAATTGAAGTAATCGAACAGAGATTCATGGGAGTAGGAAGGAAAATTTAATCAAAATCTATATATAAAACTGAAGTTTAATTTAAATAAAATTTAATGGATAATATAAGAATATGATATAATCTAAATAAAAAGATGGTGTTAAAATGCAGGATAAAATAAATAATGAACATGATTTAGGATATAAGCATATTCTTTCTCATAAGAAAACTTTTGTTGAATTTTTAAGAAGTTTCGTAAACAAGGAATGGGTAAATTTAATAGATGTAGAGAACTTGATTCTAATAGATAAAGAATTTATATTAGAAGATTTTAAAGAGGAAGAAGCAGATATTGTTTATAAAGTAAATATAGATGGAAATGATATCATATTTTATATACTATTAGAACTACAATCAAAAGTAGATTACAGAATGCCTATAAGGCTTTTAATGTATATGACTGAAATTTGGAGAGAAGAACTGAAGAATACAGAAGATAAAGTTAAAAGAAGAAAAGACTACAAATTACCAGCTATTGTCCCTATTGTTTTATATAATGGAAAAAATAAATGGACAGCAGCAAGGAACTTTAAAGAAGTATTAAACGGATATGAATTATTTGATGAAAATATTATAGATTTTCGATATATGCTATTTGATGTAAATAGAATGAAAGAAGGAGAATTATTAGATATAGCTAATTTAATAAGTTCAGTATTCCTTTTAGATCAAGATAGAGGAAAAGAAGAAATAATACAGAGATTAAAGTTAATAGGAAAATATATTAGAAAATGTGTTGATAAGGAACAAGAAAAAGTATTTAAAAATTGGCTTATAAATATATTTAAGAATAGGCTTAACTACGAAGAAAAAGAGCATCTACTGGAGTTTTTGATAGAGAGTAACAATATGGAGGTGGATGATATGATGAGTAATTTAGGAAGAAGGCTAGAGGAAGAATTTAGACAAACGAAAGAAGAAGGTAAACAAGTTAAAGCAAAAGAGATAGCAAAAAATTTATTATTAATGGGAATAGATATAGATACGATTATAAGGGCGACTGGTTTAAGCAATGAAGATATTGAAAAAATTAAATCAAGTATGAATTAAACAAAAATGAGGGAGCTAAAATATCAGATGACTTACAAAAATGATATTTATAGAATTTCATGTATGAAATTTTTCATAATGAATAAAGTAACTATAGGTATAGTAAAATAACGTTGTATTTTGTTAGTTATAAAATAAATACAAAGAAAGTTTAGGTAGATATAATTTTGAAATTATCATTTCCTGGGGAATAGCATAAATAATGATAGATAAATTTGGAAATATGTTACTAAATGTCTAGTGGTCTACATATCACTAGGAATACCTTGGAGGGGACCCCTTGGAATAAAGCGTTTGAGACAAAAGAATAGGAACTACCTGTGAGAGAAAGAGGATGTTAGGGCATCTTCTTTTTTATTCGTTGGGAAAATTATAAAATGTCAAAACCATGGATAACTTTATTTCATAGTTTACAAAGTGAAAGTTTATCATGTCTTTAGTGATGGTTTGTTGAATATTTTGAAATTTCGAGTATTAGTTATATGGTAAGTATTTCGACTTGTATACTATAAAAAATTTATTAGAAAGTAGTTAATTATTTTGACTTTAACACATATGTTGGTAAAATATATATGTATATCTATATATATACATATTTTGATTATATATGTATATATAGTGCTGTTGATCTCTACTAACAAAAACAAAGAGGGGAAAGATGATGAATGAATTAGAGCTATTCATAAACTTATTAGATGAAAAAGAAGTAGATAAAATACTTATAAGGTTTAAAAATTCTTCTAAAAATGGAAATTTACAATTTAAGAAAATTAAGTTAAGACAGATATTTAGAAAACAAACAACAAAGACACGAAAAAGTTTAAAAAACCCTTTTGAATATACACTGAATAAGTATAAAAATAGTGATTATCAAAAACTTTCAGAGAAAGAGTTTTTTCAGTTAATGGCTAATCCTGAAAATTCTAAAATTACTAATTATGCAAGATTAGCTAATGCACTAATTTATTTTAATAAAACAACAAAGGAATTACTACCTCAATTAGTTGATAATTATCAAAAAGGTAGACCTTTATTTTATCTAGAAAATTTATTTAGTACAAAAGAAGATGTACAACAATATCTTATTAAGAAAAATTCGATTTTAGGTGCTAATATATTTAAATTTATAAAAAATCATTTATCACCAGAGGAAGAGACTATAATAGATTCATTAATGACGAAAGTCTGTGAGATGGATATTCTAGAGCTTCAAGATGAGTTGATGGTTGATAACATAGAGTATCCATCGGAGCTATTAGATTATGCTTATCTACTCACTCACCCAGAAGAAAATATAGAAGTTAGAATGACTCTAGCAGCAAAAATAACTAATTATCTAATAAATAAACAATTTGAAAATATAAAGATATTGAAGCAAAGTTTAAATGAGGATGCAGAAAGCAAAGAACAAGTTCAAGAATTGATACAGCAAATAGAAAATTTAAAACATCAAAATAAAGAATTAAAGTATGAGAATAATGAGTGGAAAAAGAAGTATTCACAGTCATTAAAGACAATATCAGATGAATGTCAAAAAAATGAGAAATTATTATACACATATAATTTAGAAAAAAAAGAGGTAATAAATAAATATGAGCAAGAGTTATTAAATTATAAAAAAAATTATAATGCTAATACAAATATTTTAAAAGAAGAAGCAAATAAACTACAAAAAGAAAACCAATATTTAAAAAAGGTAATTTTAAGTTTAAGTGATGAATATGCAACGCAACCATCTTTTGCAGTTATATGTTCCAATAAGAGTATGAATGAATTAGTAAAGGAAATTTACAAAGAAGTATTAATTTTTTCATCAGAGGATTGGGAAAAGCAGAAAGAAAAGTTTATACAAAATAATATAAAACGTATTTATATTCAAAGACAAGGTATTTCTACTTCTACTATTACTAAAATAGAAAATTTTTCGAAAAAGAATAACATAGCTAATAGTTTATTTTTGGCATCAAATAGTAAGAACTTAATTGAACAGATAGGATACTTTAAAATAAATGGAGGGATTTAAGTGAGTTTATTTACACAAGAGATGATAAATGATCTATATAAATGTAATTCATGTTTTCAATTAGGTATATTAGCAGAGAATGAAGATGATTATCCTACTATTGGATTAGATCAAAAATCAATAACTGTTTTTAATAATAGTTCAGAAGGTATATTTTATGTAAAACCCATAACTTATAAACCTGAACCTGTAAGAAAATGGGATGATTTTGTTAAAGAAATGGATTTATCTAATTTATATATTGGAATTGACCAGTATCAACAAACATTTTTACCTGTAGAATATAAACATATTACAAATATAAATGAGAAGATAGAAAAGTTAAGGGAGCTATTAGAAGGAAAGGTAATATTATTTAGACCGAGATTTAATATAAAAAATAAAAATGATAAAGAAAAAATATATAAAAATTTAGAAATTGTAAGTATAGAACAAGATGTTTATGTATCTCCTGAGTATGACTATGTACCCATTCCTAAGATAGATATGGACGCAAAGTCTTTTGAAAATAGGTTAAAAAATGAAGAAAGTTTCTTACTAAGAGACTATAATCATATAATGCTACCACCAGAATATATTATTTGTGGTGATTACTTATATTCAGAATTTTTTAAGTGGGATAAGCCAGAAGATAATGATCGATTATGGATTCATTATCAACCTAACCATATAAAAAAAATTAAAATAGATTTAAATAGTTCTGATTTGAAAGGTCACCTAGTAAAAGCGTCAAATCATTTAGTATTTATGGATGGAGAATATATAAAGAAATCAGTTACAGATAGAATAGAAACAGAGGGAGCAAATTTATTTGACGATGATGAACAAAATAAAGAAGACACTTTTGATTATGTAGAGAATAATAATTATTATAGTTCAGAAATTCAGTTTCTAGATAAGCTTAAAGAAGATGTAACTCATAAACAATTGTGTTATGACAAAGGTGATCTTGTAAACTTTCATACGAGTGTAAAAACTAATTTTCTTACTATTATAGCAGGAATGTCAGGAACAGGAAAAACTCAATTAGCATTATCTTATGCAAAGTCACTAGGGCTGACAGAGGATAACAGAACATTATTAATATTACCTGTTAGTCCTGCTTATACAGAACCAGGTGATGTATTAGGATATTTAAATGTTATGAGTGGCTTATATGTACCTGCTGAAACAGGTTTAGTTGACTTTCTAATAAATGCGAGAAATAAACCTGAAACAATGCATATGGTAGTTTTTGATGAAATGAATTTATCTCAAATAGAACACTGGTTTGCTCCTTTTATATCTCTTCTTGAAAAAAAAGAAGATCGTAAATTAACATTATATAGTGAAAGAGGTGCTGTTTGCCATAATAATGAGAAATATCCACCTGATATTGAGATAAAGGACAATGTGCTTTTTGTTGGAACAGTAAATATGGATGAGACAACAAAAGATTTTTCAGATAGATTATTAGATCGTGCTAATATTGTTACGCTAAAGAAAATGCCTTTAAGAAAATTGAAGGAAGAACAAGATTATTTAAAACAAAAAACTAATATCGATGAAAATCTTCCGCAAGATTTTTTTAATACTACAGTTGAATATCGCTCATGGGTAGATAATACTAAAAAGTCTTTATCTGCTTATAAAATAGAAGAATTAGAATTTTTAGATAGATTACATGATCTTATTAATGAATATGATGGACAAAAAGGGGTATCATTTAGAATTTTTGAAAGAATGGGCAACTATCTTAATAATATTCCATGTGACCAAAATAATATACCTTTATTATCAAGAGAAGATGCTATAGACATTCAAATAAAACAAAGGTAAGCGTAAACCCTAATACACATAGAAATAAAGCTTCAAATTTATTAAAATAAAAGCATCACTTTCCAAAATCATATTTGTTAAGTGATGCTTTTGATATTTTATTCAGATTTCAGCCTGATATCTTCAGGTATGGAGTT
>JAOARP010000028.1 GCA_025210525.1 Marinisporobacter sp. | reverse complement strand
TTCCATCTTAAGTCAATGGATCCATCTGTAAATATTTTTCTTAAAATTCAAGCAATAATTCTAATCTATTGTTAAATACTTAAGCTACTCTCCACTTGTGTCTACTGTGGTTACATGGTATTATTAGACCATAAATTAGTTGACAATATGCAAACTAATTTATATAAAATGTATACAGTCAGTAACATAAATACAATGAAAAAATAAGAGAAAAAAAAGAGAGTTTATACTCTCTTGATTTCCTTACTTATTAACAGCATCTTTACTATCCGGTCCGCCAAGATTAGATTGTGTAGGTGCTTTTTCTATATAATTTTCAATTGTAAAGTTAGCTTCTTTTAGATTGCAAGAAACTTTAGTTTTACTTATTCCATTTTTCAATGGGTATGTTTGGAAAAACATAAATACTAAAACAAAGATGACTATATCATGAATGTAATCCACTTTTTTCACCTCCTTTATATAATTGCATTCCTTTTACGTATCACCTACCTTCACTTTATATTATAGGGAAATATCAAAAATTCTTTACGCATAAATATATTTTACAACAAAACTAAACTAAATTAAAAGCGCAACAAAAAGGAATAATTGTACAAACGTCTATATGCTGGTGATCATCTCTATTATCTATATATCTAAAATAACCCCACATTACATATAATACAAATTCAAAAAGCATTCACTCTATAAGTCTTTTTTCAAGTCGAAATAATTATAAAATTAAAAACTTGAGAGAGTGAACTTTAAACCTCTTTTTTTGCTGATTAGTTTTTGTATTATAGTATATATACTATAATACATTAGAACTATAAAGTATGGTATCATATATAGTATATATACTATATATGAAACAATGTTATCTCATTAGTCACATCTTTATATAGTATATATACTATATAAAGATGACATTTAAATAAGGAGGAATGAAAAAATGGGAAGAGTTAGTAAAAAGGATTATTTGAAAAAAAACAAGGATATATTAACTAAAGAATTTAAAGCGTATGGAAAAAGAATACTTTCGATTGTTGATTTAGGTCTACTATTAAAAAAACTTTCTGAAGAATACTTAATGCATAAACTAACTAGAAAAGAATTTGCAGATATTCTAGTATCTATTAATTTCTTGGAAATAGAAAAAATAACTTTGCCAAATAGAAAGATGACAAAATATATATTTGGTAAAGTATCTAAGTACGAATTAGCCTTATCAATAAATAAGGATTCGTATTTAAGTCATTATACTGCAGTATACTTATATGGATTGATAGATAACATACCTAAAACTATTTATACGAATACAGAACAATATAAAAAAAGTCCAATTAATGATGGAGAATTAGTACAACTAAATGTAGATCGAGCGTTTTCTAGACCAATGAGAAAAACGAATAATATAGCCAAGTTAAATGATTTTGATGTAGTTCTTTTAAATGGTAAAAATACTAGAAAATTAGAAGTATTAAATATAGCAATAGATGGAGTTGAATTACCAATAACTAGTTTAGAAAGAACACTCATAGACATAGTTACAAGACCAGATTATGCTGGAGGAGTTCAAGAAATTATAAATGCATATAAAGGAGCAAAAGGAAAAGTTTCTACTAGTAGGATTATAGCTACTTTAAGGAAATTTGATTATATGTATCCATACCATCAAGCTATTGGATTCTATTTAGAAAGGGCTGGGTATGACGAAAAAGTTTTAGCAAGATTTGATAAGCTAGATAAGAAGTGTGATTTTTACCTAACTTATCAAATGAAAGATAAGAATTATTCTAATCGTTGGAAGGTATATTATCCAGCATATTTAGATTAGCTAATTCATTAGATAGTTGATTACAGAGCTTAGAAACGTAATCAAAGTAGAAATCATAACTTTCTAAGGTTACACTTTCTGATACCGTATCTTTTACAGAAATAAAATTTTCTCGATGGAAATCTCTATAATTTTTAACTTTTGAAAGAAAATCTAGAGGTACTTTTTTTAGAGTAAATATATTTACTAGATCATTTAAATTTGATTCTTTCAAAATATCCTTTTTTATAGTTGGAACTATACCATTATGGAACTCTAAAACTGTGTATATATCGAAAAAATCTCTAGCCCTGGGCTTTCTATTTGTTTCAACATAATTATTGTACTCTTCGTGCTGCTGACATATTGCGCGAAGTTTTTCATAAACTATAGCAATTGGAGTATAAACATAGATTGGAAATCCATCTAAATCTTTTTCAATTTTAGATTTGCAATATTCATATTTACTAATATCAACTTTAAATACTTTACCACCAGTACTGCTAGTTAAAGTTGAATCTTCTACAGACAAAGCTAAGTTTCTTAGTTTAGCCAAAGTGATAGATCCACTATCTAGTTTAGATTTGTTTTCCAAAGAGACTATTTTAAATTCAAGAGTATATCCGCCCCAAAATTTTTCTTTTTCTTTAGGCATTTTTTTGGGTTTCTTTTTTAATTTCACATCAATTACAGTATAGTTTTCACGTGAAAATGTGTCCTTTAGACTTTTTTCAAATTTCTGTTGAGTAGAGTCTAAATCTTTATCTTCAAAGCTATTCTCCATAGAAACATCAATATCTATAGATGCTCTAGCATTTATTTTGTGAACTAATAGAGCATTCCCACCTTTTAAAGTAAAAAGGTCGAAAAAATCATCATCAGCGAATAGCGATTGTATAACTAGTTTTCTTAAAGTTTCTAACTTCATAATATTCCTCCGTTCTAAAGTTAAATAGATTGGTTCCAATTAAATATAACACATTTTGAAGGTTAGCAAGCATTGAATTTGAGGCCTCAAATTCGCTTGTTAGGGATGAATCCCTAAGACCCTAAATAAAAAAATAGACAAAAGGGAGGTAAACGGTGCGTATAAGAAATAAATGTTTGAAAGTATATGTTACTGAAAAAGAAAAAAATCTATTAGAAAAAAAAGCAAGCTATTGTAATTTAAACATGACCAATTATTTAAGAACTATTGGAATAGATGGTGTGATTATAAAGAGAGATTATAGATGGATGAATGATGTCAATAAAATTGGGTCCAATATAAATCAAATAGCTAAAAAAGTAAATCAACAAAATAAAATGTTAGAAAAAGATTTCGTAGAACTTCAAAGAGAAGTAGAAAGACTTTCTAGCTTATTGTACTTAGAAATATTAAAATGAAAAAGACACTCGGCGTTAGCCAGAAGGAACTTGCATAAAGGCATCGCAAGTCCCTTCGGTCCATAGTGTAATGAAAACTAACAAGTCAATGTAGTATTTGAAAAATATCTATTAGGATCAACGATATTCCTTATTAATAAAATTAAAGTATAAGTTAAAGAATTATGGAATCAAATGTGGAGATATTTTTAAAATCTCCACATTTGACATGAAGACAGACATATAAAGTTAAATGAAAAAAGCAGCGATATAACAAATTGTTATATCGCTGCTTTTTTCATTTGATCTTAGTAAGGAACATCATCATCTATATAGTAACTATCATTACCAACACCTAACCATAAAGAAAAAGTTCCTCCTGCAATACTTCCGCCACCCCAAGGAGTATCAATTGCATAATTAGCAGTCCAATCTTGTCTAACTAGAGCATATCTATGTCTGCGTTCATCTTCTTTTTCTCTTTCAACTATAACTGTTTTATAATTAACTTCTCCAAAACCAGTTACGTTTCCAGAAAAGCATCCTGATGGAATTAAGTAATCAGGACCATCAACTACATTGACCCATTCGGCAAAGAAATAAGCTGATTGAGCACCTACTGTTTTAGCTATTCTCCAATCCCAATACCATGAATAACCAGAGCCTGATTCATATCCATAAGTAGTTAAAGTTGATTCAGGAAGAGTGTACCCAAAGTTTGAAAGATGATTATTTGAATTTTTAGATTTTAGAGAAAGTACTTCATTTAAGTCAGTTTTATTTTTTATTTTTCTTTTCAACAAAGCATTGCTTTTTTTTGAACCATCGATTCTTATTTTGTTTTCTAATACAGCTTCAACTTTGACAAATGAACCATCATTGAACCTATAATATCTTGTTTGACTCCCATCTGTAGGATCGAATTTATAAAAATCTTTAGGAATTAAGTTTAATTTTTTTTGATTGTAACAATCCCATTTTTGATTATTCTCAATTTTGTTGATAAGAATAGATTGCTTATTATTAGGCACTTGATTTTCTCTTAAGTATTCAATTAAGTTTCCTTTAGTTTTAAACCCAGGTGCATATTCAGTGTTTCCGCGCTGAGCAAAAACACTATTTGATGAGATAAACATAGAAAATAGAATAAATACTGCTAATGATAAAATAATATTTTTTTTCATAAAACCCCTCCATATTGTTAATTTTACATGATAAATAAACAATACCATAGATTTACATATTTGTAAATTAAAAATGCAATAAATTTGACTTTTAGATTTTTTTTTTGTAAAATTAATTCAAATGAAGTGTTAAATGGAGGGGAAATGAATCTAAAATCAAAGAAGGTAACAACAGCAATAATTTTTATTATTAGTATATGCATTTGGTGTATATATCAAACACATATAAACAGATTAGATGTTAATGAATTAAAAAAGAGTGTAGTTGAAATAGTGGTTAAAGACTTGAATGATCAAGAAGTTTTACTAGGTAGTGGACTTTATGTAGGGAATGGTTTGTTTATTACAAATACACATATTATAATGTCTGGTCCGGAGTTTCTAATATGTGATTACAGAGGGGAAAATTACAAAGTTGAAGGTGTAGTTAAATATGATGAAAATCTTGATCTAGCTATAATAAAAACTGTAGAAGTTTTAAATATACCTAAAGCAGACATTGCGAATACCAAGAAATCAAAAATTGGAGAGGAAATATTAACGATAGGTAATCCGAACGGTTTTAAAAATAGTATAACAGAGGGAATTATAAGCGGAATAAGAACAATCGATGAAAAAAAAATGATACAAATATCCGCGCCGATTACTTCAGGTAGTTCTGGAGGACCTTTAATTAATAAATTTGGAAAAGTTATAGGAATAAATAATTCTGGATATACAAATACAAATTTAAATTTTGCTATATCGATAGATTATATATTAGATTGGCTTATAGAATTAGAGGATAAAGAACACAAAAATATTGATATTATAGATTGGAAAAGAGAATGGGAAAGTAGAAATGAGAAAACTAAAGAAGAGATTAAGTATATAATTATTAATTTTTTTAAAAGTCTAGAAGAAGAAGATTTAAATGATTTTATAAAATACATTCATCCGGAAAGTCCAGCATATTCTTTTATTAGAATGTATATTACACCGTATTTTGGGTGCTATGATTTTGTTTATGATGTTGAGGGCATAGAAATACTAAAAAATGTAAATGGAATATTAGAAGTTAAAGTGAACTACAAAATTTTCAAAAAAGATGGTGGTGATTTTAAGAATCAACAGATATTAGCAGTATATAGATTTAAAAAGTGGATGAATGAATGGAAAATATATTTAGCTAAAGAAAAAGTATTATATGAATTAAGTCCATTTGAAGAATTTGATGACGAGGTACGATGAAGTTAAAATAGAGTGCTATGTATTATATTGGAGAAAATAAAAACTAGAGGGTGGATAAAAAATGAAAAAAATGTTTTTTGGAGGATTGTTATTTACAGGAGGAATTGTTGGATCCGTTGGAGCGCTTATAGTAGCGGGACTTAATCCGACTATCTCATATAAAATTAATGGATTACTTGGATGGTTATTACGTTCTAGAGCAGTTGTTCCGTTTTTGTTTTTTTCCATTATGGGTTTTATAGGAACTATAATTTGTATACGTGAAGCATTTTTTAATAATGATAAGTAGAATGAAAAATAAGAATAAAATTAATTTGACCGCTTAGCTTTTTATGTTATAATCAGATTAGAGAAGTTACAAAAAAAACCACTTACAAAGTGGTTAATACATAAGCTAGTTTCTCAGAGTGTTGGCGCACTTTGAGCGACTAATGGTATCCAAAGTACCGTAAGCCACGAGATAACTCGCTACTAGCTCTATAATATAGGCAAATTGTAACACATTTTGGACTATATTTCAAGCTATAAGAAAATGAGAAATTTTGGTTTGGGACTAATAAGCCCCTAGGTATACTTGATACCTAGGGCTTTTTTTATGTGAAAGTTTTAAAACCAATCAAAGGGTAAACTTTGATACTTGCTTGTAAGTTATATGAGAGGGCGATCACAAGAGTTTATACTAATTTACTTAATGATTCGCTATCTGTACGAGATACAGTATAAATATATCGTTGTGTAGACGAGCACAATCAGAAAATCGTCTCGGCTCTCATTGATTGCGGTGTTCCATCAAGAGATAACGTAAGGGGTTGAAAAGACATCAAGACCTCAATAAGCCTAACCTAAAGAATGATATTAGTACATTGGTTAAAACTAGATGTCGGGGGCAATGCAGGCGGAAGCTTGACTATCGAAAAGATAGGTACGCTCTAGCAATGTTAGTTAAGCTAGGGGGGGGCACGTAACAACTTGAAAAAGTTGGTAGTCGGATATAGAGTCTTTGGTGACTATAAAAGCGTGGTGCATAAAACTGCACAGTCAGGAACAACACACGGAATACGGATACATAGACTATACTGATTGTAGTGTCGTGCTAAGCAGATTTCCCTAATATTTCAAAACATAGGGAGAAGTCTGCCCAGCCGAGCCATTTCATAACTGCCTGATTGTATTAGAAACGCTTGTAAAAAGCAATGTTGTTTGGTATACTGGAACAGTTAAATATTGGTGTTAACGCTAGTATTTGAACTTTGTATTGAAAGGAGGTTTTGGAATATGGGTATGCCTACTTTTAAAGATATTGATGGCAATATACATTATTTAGATACTGATAACTTTGATATCTCAGTAGATTATTCTTCTGATATTATTACAAATGATATTTCTAATTATTTTGTAATAATAGAGGGTTCTACTATTGAAGTATCTGAAGCTGTTTATCACGCTGTTGATGATTTACTTTAAAAATAAAGACTATAGAATAAATCTTTAAAAAAGAAAAAGATTTATTCTATAGTCTTTATTTTTAAAAACGGTGGTATTACGAACTATTAATTGATTTTTAAAATCAATCAAGTAAGCTATTAAAAAAGTATGGAGAGTACGTTTATAAAGTAGTAAACTATTCTTAGTAAATTAATTGATTTCAAATATCGTTTTGCGGAATCGTTGAAGGAGTGATATTTATAATGAAGTTAGGTTATGCTAGAGTTAGTACTCGAGATCAATGTTTGAATAGACAATTGGATATACTCAAGGATTATGGTTGTGAAAAAATTTGGCAAGAAAAGATTTCGGGACAAGAAAAATTAAGACCAGAGCTTGAGAATTTACTAAAGTATGCAAGACAGGGTGATATAATTGTAGTAAATTCTATTTCAAGACTTGCACGATCATTGCGAGATTTATTGTCAATAGTAGATCAGCTAAAAGAAGCTAAAGTGGATTTAGTAAGTTTACAAGAACAATGGTTAGATACAACTACAGCACAAGGTCAATTGCTATTAACTATATTTGGTGGGTTATCAGAATTTGAGAGAAATTTAATTAGTGAAAGAACGAGAGACGGATTAAAGTCTGCTAGAGCTAGAGGACGAGTTGGTGGCAGACCTAAAGTCAATGATGAAAAGATTGAAAGAGCCCTAATGCTTTACGATTTAAAAGCATTAGGCGTTATGGATATATGCAGAATGACAGGAATAAGTAAAACTACACTGTATAAATACTTGAAAATAAGAAAATTTGAATCGCAAAATCGGAGAAAGTAATTGATTATTGCTTGGATTACATAAAACAATACAAGCTTTTTAAATTTTAATCGCTACTACTTTTATTTTTTACTATGAAATTACTTTGGAATCAAATATAATGTTAAAAAAAGGAGGAATTTAAAATGACTATTAACGCTGAAAGAAATGCTGTAAAGCGAGCAGAAAGAGAATGGAATGCAGCAATGGCTGCTAGGGAAGTTGATCCACAGAATTCTGATAGAATTAGAGAAGAGAGAGTTAAACAACAAAACTATCTTACCTTGAAAAATGAATTCCTCAACAAATGGAATGTTGGTGTATAAATTAATATTTAAACAAAAGTCGTAGCTTTTTAAAGAGCTATGACTTTTGTTTATCTGTAGCATAAATTTGTTTTTCTCGTTCTTGAATTTTTAAAATAAAATTCAAGTTTGCGTTATACGCTGAAATTATTCAAACTCTGTTACATAAATCATTATTATGCCCTTTTTTAGCCCATATTTGCCCTATAAAGGTATTTGTTTTCTAATCCACCGACTACACTAATCTTCAATTTTTTTTCTTTGGTAGCTAATTTAAACCTTCCATCTTAAGTCAATGGATCCATCTGTAAATATTTTTCTTAAAATTCAAGCAATAATTCTAATCTATTGTTAAATACTTAAGCTACTCTCCACTTGTGTCTACTGTGGTTACATGGTATTATTAGACCATAAATTAGTT
>JAOARP010000027.1 GCA_025210525.1 Marinisporobacter sp. | reverse complement strand
TATCAGTAGTGTGATGTGGTTTTAATTTACCGTTTTTATCCCAATTCCTTAATGTTTGTGCTGACACATTTAATTTTTTAGACATTTCTGCTATTGATAAATACTTCAACTTAATCACCTCTTACATATATCGTAATTGACTAAGTTGTAAAAGTCAATATATTTTTATACATTTTTATAAGTTTCACTTAACAGTTGCTAACCTCCTATTGAAATTTTTTTCATAATCTTTAATTTTCTTTATTAATCCTCATCATCTTCTTTGTCTCTATATTTATTTATTTTTGACTTTTTATTCTTCTCATCTTTTTTTGACTCTGATTTTTCTTTTTTCTTTTCTTGTTCTTCACGTTTTTTATTTGTATTAAGGTCTTTAATTTTTTCTTTAATTCTTTTTTTCATGTCTTTTTTGATTTCTTCTTCTCTCTCTTTCTTTTCCTCCTTCACAACTTCAAATTTTTTCTTTTTATTTTCATCTTTATGATTTTCTTTCAGTTCTTGAACTTTATTTTTTATAGGAAATTTTAATTTTTTATTTTCAAACCCTTCTTTGGAAATATTTTTTTCCCTTAATTTCTCTTTTGATTTTTCCTTATTATTTTCTAATTTCCTATAACCCTTCTTATCTATTTTATCTTTCTTAATCTTTATTTTAGGTTGGATTAGGCCTTCATCTACTATTTCTTGTACTTTCATTTTCTTGATCTGTTCCAGTGTTTTATTTTCATTTTTCTCTTTTGATTTTTTATAAACCTCATATTTTCCTATGGATATTTCTTGCTTTTTAGCTTCTTCTAAATCTTCTTTATTTCCTTTCACATATACAATATTCACTTTTTCTTGTTCTATCTTCTCCTTCATCTTCCTTTCAATATGCTTTTCTAATTCTTTAGTTTTTTCTTCAAAATCATCTTCTATAACAGTAGTAGATATGAGTATTGAATTTTTTTCCTCTGTAATATATTCCTTTTCCTCTGCATTTCTAATTATAATAGCTAGGGCTTCTTCAATAGGTTTTCCCTTAAGGTCTTCATCAATAAGTTCTTGTCCTTCTTGATTAAAAGGCTTTACCCTTATTACTTCACTTTTTTTATTAATTTCAAATTCTATACTAGGATTAATATCTACACTGATTATTGCCGTAGCCCCAAGACTCACATGATTGAACATATTAAGTTTATTTATTGATGTAACAGAAAAAATCATCATTACAAAAATGGCTGCAATTATGCCAAATTTTTTATAGGAAACTTTTTTCTCCTTATAAATATCATCCTTCACGAAAATAATTCTTTTTCCCACATGTAAATTATCTTTTTTTATAACCTTTATATATTCCATAGTATCTGTAAGAATAATTGCAAAATCTTTTTCTACTTTCATAACACATCCTCTATAGACCACTTTGTACACCTCCTAGAGTCTGTCCAATATAGCTTTTTAGTTGTTCTAAATCACTACCTAATATAACTACTGTAGCTATAATAAATTTTCTGCTTCTTTTTAAGATTTTTATAGTAACACCCATTTCTTCAATTATCCTTTTGCTTGGTAAGGTCTTTTTTTTCATTAATGATTCCTTCAGTTCTTTATCATTTGCAATATATTTTGCTATACGTAAAGCATTTGCCCTAGTATCCATATGCTTTGGTGCTTCCTCTTCCAAATCAAAAAAAGTAATATGAAATGATTTTAATTTTTCCTCAAGCTCTTTTATTTCATTTTTTAGTGTAAAGGATTCTGTAAAATCCTCCGTCTGAAAATATTTTTCAGTTTTATTCTTTTCATCATCTTCAAATTGACTTATTGGAACTACTTTATTATGCTTACTATTTTTTCTAAGATAATCTATAATCCTATTTTTTATAACGATTTCTGCAAATCCTATAAAACTTCCTCGAGAAGGTTCATATTTATCAATAGCTTCATTAAATGCTTCTATTCCTATACTATATTCCTCACTATTTTCTGATTCAATATATTTATTCAATTTATCAGATAGAGTCTTTATAATAAATGGTATGTACTCTTGGATAATCTTTTCTCTTTCCTGTGTACTTCCCTTTTTAATTTTTTCTAGTCTTTTCGTTAGGGAATCCCTACGAAAAAAATCAAATAGGCGCGCCAACTTATACACCTCCATATATACATATTCGCAAACTCATAAAAATTTAGGTACCTGTTTTCAATATTTTCCTTAAGTAGGCTCACATAAAGGTAGTTTTAGCTTACATAACATTTCTCCTTTAAGTATATATCTTATATAAATGAAAATACAGACTATGGCATATATTACATCTTTCCCATGAAAAATTTGAACAACAAAAAAGAGTATACTTTTATTTGATAGGATTAAATCAAATAAAATACACTCTTTTATATAATCAGTATTTAGGCATATTCAAGAAATAAATTAGTTATTTCAACTAGTTTATTTTTTCATATGACTTATTTTATGTATTTTTCAGCAATATGGGGCACAAATGTCTGATCTTCCATAGGCGGTCTTATATATGATGTGTCTTCCTGCCTTTCTGGAAGTTGAATTTTTCCTGGGGTTAAATCTTCATAATCAAATAAACTCAATAAATGGGATATACAGTTGATCCTAGCATGTTTTTTAATATCTGCATCTACCACATACCAAGGTGCTTGTTTTATATCCGTATAAGAAAACATCACATCCTTAGCTTTTGAATATTCAACCCATCTAGTTCTAGATTCTAAATCCATAGGACTTAATTTCCATCTTTTAGTTGGCTCATTTATTCTAGCCTGAAATCTCTCTTCTTGAACTTCATCACTAACAGAAAACCAGTATTTAATGAGCTTTATTCCTGATCTTATGAGCATTTTTTCAAATTCAGGGCAAGATCTTAAAAACTCTGTATATTCTTCATCTGTACAAAATCCCATTACCTTCTCTACACCAGCTCTGTTATACCAGCTTCTGTCAAAGAGAACCATCTCTCCTGCTGCTGGTAAATGGGCCACGTATCTTTGAAAATACCACTGGCTTTTTTCTTTTTCCGTTGGAACACCTAATGCAACCACCCTACATATTCTAGGATTTAGCTCTTGAGTAATTCGTTTAATCACTCCACCCTTTCCAGCTGCATCTCTTCCTTCAAAAATAACAACTACCTTGAGGCCCTTTTGTTTAACCCATTCTTGCAATTTTACTAATTCGATTTGGAGATTTTTTAACACTTTTTCATAAGTCTTTCCCTTTATGACACGTCTTTTATTATTTCCCATTAACTCTCTCCCCCTCTATAAGATGGTATTTCCCATTATATACCCTATTTTGACATATTTATTCAAATATTCTCACAATTTCATTTATATCTCATATTTCGCATAACTAATTTTACCAAATATAAAGTATAAAAATCTATCATAAATTCCATTATTATAGAAGTAAGAGAATAAAGAGAGGATGGAATTTATGCATAATATAGACTTTCGCTTTAAAACTCATAAT
>JAOARP010000026.1 GCA_025210525.1 Marinisporobacter sp. | reverse complement strand
TTTGAGAAAAACCACTTTCCATTTGATTATGGATTATTCTTTCCCAATATTTCCGATTTTCTTTACGATCCATATGTATATCACCTCAATTTCTTTTGAGATGATTTTATCACTTAAAAGTTCAGTTTTG
This sequence comes from Marinisporobacter sp., assembly GCA_025210525.1. Lineage (GTDB taxonomy): Bacteria > Bacillota > Clostridia > Peptostreptococcales > Thermotaleaceae > Crassaminicella. Next base: position 163,499 of record JAOARP010000026.1, on the reverse strand, counting down.
TATGTGACCTAGGCTTTACGCTTACCTTTATAAAAACGTTCTTATATTTCTTTTTCATTATTTTCTATATTTTTCAGTTCTTTTTTTGTTTCTTCATCAAAGTATGGGTTATTAATCCAATACTCATATTGTTTTTTATAGTTCATTTCTTTATCCCCCTTGTTCAAGCATTTCATTATCTAAATTTTAAAGCAACTATACCTATTTTAACATGAAAATAAAATTTTTCATAAAAAATAGCTTTAATCCCATCTTCAAATAGGGCTAAAGCTATTTACATTATTCTTCACTAGCTGCTACCTGCTCCAGGATAGCCATTCTGCTTATATTCATACTGCAATCTTAATATCTATTATCCACAATTAATTCATCATCTTCTTTTTTATTTTTTCTACTTGTTCTATTGTAAGTTCTGTAGCTTCTGCTACCTTTTCAACATCTAAACCCATTTTCAATAAGTTTTGTGCTACTTTTATTTTTTCTTCTTCTCTTCCTTCTTGTCTTCCCTTTTGTGTGTAGTGTATTTTTCTTATATCATCAATGGTCATCTCCAATACACCTCCCATACCTTTTTTATATTCTTCATACTTTTTCTCTAATACTGGATCTTGAATTAAAAATAAGTATTCTAAAAAATCTACCAAAGCCTTTATCTGTTCATTATTTTTTACTTTATTATAGCTTCTTAATTCTTCTGCTAATTCTATTTTTGCCTTATATATTTCTTCGTCTGTAGCACCTATCTCTAATAACCTTTTTGCCATTCTAAAGATTAACTTTAATGGATTATCATCACTTATATTTCTAAGTTTTATTTTCTCTACATCTATGGTTTTAAAATTATAGGTAAGTATTTCTTTTTCCATCTCTGGCAGTTTATATACATATCTTTGATCCTTTCCTCTTTCACCCTTATAAGTATAGATAGCTGCTGCCACAATTTCTGAATTGTCTTCATATTTATATCTAAATTTATCCCATATCCTATAAAAATACCGAAACATCCTCTCTCCAAAAACTTCATATCCACTACTATAGCTTTGTACTTCTACATGTATAAATAATATTTTGCTTGCCTGTTCTTTTAATCTTACTTTTATTATTTTATCAGATATGATTTTTTCGCTACGATCCTTATCAAATATATCTCTCTGTATTTCTTGTAATTCCTGATCTAAGGATTCAGTTCCTAATTCCCATTTGATTTTATCAAATATTTCTGGAAATAATAATTCTACAATTTCTACTTCAAAGGCTTCTAATATTGATTTCCATGCTGCATCAAAATCATGCTTCTTTATCAAAAGTCTTCACGTCCTTTTGCAAATCTATTCTTTATTTTATTATATCAAATTTTCAATTATATTTATACAAAAAGCCCCAATCTTATCATCAGATTGAGGCTATAAAAGTTTTATTATTCTTCACTAGCTGCTACCTGTTCATATACATCATTTAACAAACCACTTTTCATTAAATCTCCTAAATATGCTTTAAAATCATCCTTCAAATCATCTCTTTTCAAAGCAAACTCAATAGTTGCTTGTAAAAACCCTAACTTATTCCCTACATCATACCTTTTTCCCTTAAAGTTATATGCATACATAGCTTGTCTTTCAGCTAAAGTCTTTAATCCATCTGTCAGCTGAATCTCTCCACCTGCTCCTGGAGTAGTATTTTCTAGGATCTCAAATATTTCTGGATTGATGATATATCTACCAAGTATAGCAACATTTGATGGTGCTTCTTCTTGTTTAGGCTTTTCTACTAGGTTTTTCACCTTGTATACACCCTCTTCAATATATTTTCCATCAACAATTCCATATTTATTTACATCTTCATCAGGAACAGTTTGTACTCCTAAAACAGTTGTTTTATACTCATTATATACATCAATCATTTGCTTAAGACAAGGAGTATCCGCATCTACTATATCATCACCTAAAAGTACAGCAAAGGGTTCATTACCGATAAAGCTCTTTGCACAATGGATAGCATGTCCTAGTCCTTTTGGTTCTTTTTGGCGAATGTAATGGATGTTAACCATATCACTAATATGACGTACTTCCTCTAACATTTCAGTTTTCCCTTTTTTCTCAAGCTCAAGTTCTAATTCTACAGATTTATCAAAATGATCCTCTATACTCTTTTTATTTCTACCAGTGATAATCAAAATTTCTTCAATCCCAGATGCTACTGCTTCTTCTATAATATACTGAAGCGTAGGTTTATCTACTATAGGTAGCATCTCCTTTGGCTGTGCCTTTGTTGCTGGTAAAAATCTTGTTCCAAGTCCTGCTGCTGGTATGATAGCTTTTTTTACTTTCATGTCTAACTCCCCCTTAAATTTCATCTCTTTTTCAATATCTTAATGACTGGACTAGCACATATCCATAATCCCTATTAATTCTTTCAAATTCTGAATCTTATATTTTGCTAAATACTTTTTATCCATATCTGCTTCTTTGTAAATCCCATCTTCTCTACAAATCATTACTGTTTTCATTCCTAGTTGATTAGCAGTTATAAAATCCTTTTCTATATTATCACCTACATAAAACATCTCTTCATATGCAAGTTCTAACTTTTCCTTTACCATTTCATAGGGCCTTTTATGAGGTTTCCAGTAATCTCTTCCTATTTCATCAGTTATGACAATAATATCAAAGAACTTTTCTATTCCTAATACTTTTATTTTATTTTTTTGTGTATTCTCATATCCATCCGTAATCATTCCTAATTTGAATTTTTTATTATATAAATATTTTAGCATATAATTCGCATCATCATATAACCTTATATCTGGTATATGCTCTCTATAATGCTTAATCAATTTTTTAATATCTCCCATGGTATACTCTAATCTATGCTCATCTAGTAATCTATTAAAAATCATCTTAGGATCTTTCTCAAAAAGTTTTTTCATATTGAAAAACAATTCATTTTCGTCTATTCTATAGTCACAACTAATTTTTTTTGCGACTTCCTTGAATCCACTAAAAACATATAATCTTTCTGATATTAATGTATCATCCAAATCAAAAACTACACCCTTAATCATTTTACCACATTCCCATCCCTATCCAAAAAAATAGCTTGATCATATCGAAGAGCTATCAAGCCATCTTCATAATCTTCATGATAAATTAATTTTTCTCCCTCTAATAGCTTATAAAGATTTTTAGCTGAATCAGCCCCTGCTTGCATGCTAATAGGTGCACCACCACCAAATCTTGGATTTATTTCAATAAATTTCATATCTTCCATTCCCTTTATACATTGAATTGTAATAGGTCCTATAGGTTTTAAAATACTTATCATTCTTTTTACTTCATCAATGATTTCTCTATCCTTTACCACAACGGCTTTTGAAACCTCGCCACTTCTTGTAGCCAATCTTTTCCTCGGAACAATAGTAATAGGATTTCCATCAAAATCACAAAATACATCTATTGTATATTCATCACCCTCTGCAAACTCCTGAATGATTGGATTAGGTACATACTCTTGAAAAAAATCTAATTCCTTTTCATCATTCACCTTAAAAGCATCCACACTAGAGCTTCCATCCAATGGCTTAATAAATAAAGGGAATGCATATGCTTTTCTTTGTAAACAATCCTCATCAATCACCTTTGGCACACCAAAGTCATGCTCCTTAAAGAAATTGTATGTGAAAAACTTATCTCTCCCTATATCTATAACCTTTTTACTAGATACCAATATCTTCGCATTCGTTAAGCTTTCAAGCTTTTCCTTATTCTCCACTAAAATAGGTAACTCCGTATCAATAGTGGGAATCACTAAATCAACATAATAGTCATTACATATTTCAATAATCTTACTAATAAAATCCTTATAGTTCACTCTTGGTACTCTCTCATATTTATCTGCATGATAGATAGCTGGCGCAAACTTACTAATATCTACTGCTATGATCTTACTATCTATTCCTATCTCATCTCTTGCTCTTTGAAAGCACTCAATTAATTCAACTCTTCGCCCTGCACTCAAAAAAAGAATATTCACCTTTATCATCCCCTCGTAAAAAAAGAACCTTGAACATTCCTTCAAGGTTTTATCTTTTTCTATGTTATAGAATTATTTCCTGTAAACTTTTCCATACCTACTTGCCCTTCTTGGTCTACACCTTCTCTGATTAATACTTTTATAAAAGTCATAAAAAATATCTTTAAATCTAACCATACGCTCCAATGATCCACATACCAAACATCGAGCTTAAATTTTTCTTCCCAAGCTATTGTATTTCTTCCATTTACCTGCGCCCAACCAGTAATTCCAGGTCTTACATCATGTCTTCTTGACTGTTTCTTACTATATAAAGGCAGATACTCTACCAAAAGAGGTCTTGGTCCTACTAAGCTCATATCCCCCTTTAATACATTCAAAAGCTCTGGCAATTCATCTATGCTTGTTTTTCTTAAAAACTTTCCAAAACTGGTTAATCGTTTTTCATCTGATAAGAGCGTTCCGGATACATCTTTTGTATTTAACATGGTTCTAAATTTATACATCTTGAATATTTTGCCATTTAAACCTGGTCTTTCTTGAACAAATATCACCGGAGACCCTAATTTCCTTCTAATCAATAAGGCAATGACTATTAAAATAGGGGACAATAGCAACAATAATCCAAAAGCAACAACCACATCTACAACTCTTTTGATGAATAACATAATCTCACCTATTTTTCACTTTAATTTTTTAAGATAACCGTTCCATTTTTGTAACACCAATCTCTTCATACACATTATAATTCAAACTCTTCAATAGCTCCTCAAGACTCTTATCCTCCGTTACACCTTGAGAACTTGCTTTCATAAACATAGTTTTAATAGTTTGAAGAACAATCTTTAAATCTAAGAAAAAAGAATAGTTTCTAATATACAATAAATCAAATCTTAACTTATCCTTAGGAGTTGTTGTGTACTTACCAAGAACTTGAGCAAGTCCTGTAACCCCAGCCTTAACTGCTACTCTATATTGAAAATCTGGTATTTCTTTTTTGAATTCATTAATGAAAAATTCCCTTTCAGGTCTAGGTCCTACAACACTCATATCGCCCTTTAATACATTAAAAAGCTGAGGCAGTTCATCTATACGGATTGACCTAAAAATGCCACCCATAGGCGTAATTCGAGGATCTTTATCTGTAGCCAAAACTGGTCCTGTGTGTTTTTCTGCATCCATAATCATCGTTCTAAACTTATATACCTTAAACTTCTTATTTCCTCTGGTCACACGCTCTTGTGCAAAAATTGCCGGTCCTCGATCATAAAGCTTAATACTTATATAAGCCATCACCATCAGTGGTGCAGATAGAATAATCCCTATTAACGATACAACAATGTCAAAGGTTCTTTTCATAAACCTTTGTTCAATGGTTAAATGAAAATTCTCAATACAAAATGCAGGCACATCATCAAATTGAGTAAGCTTTGCATTAAACAATGTGATTTCAAATAATTCTGGTATAATATAAATGGTTTTATCTAATTCTACACAATAAGAAATAATTTTTTCTTTATATTTACTATCTAAATTGGCACTCATACATACTGCATCTACTTCATTGATCCATTCATATACTTCATCATGCAATTCCCTACACATATATCTGATTTTAAATTGCTTTTCATTTGTGGATAAAATCTTCTTCGCAATATTTTCTGCTTGTTCTTCATCTCCAATAATCATTACATTCTTTTCCTTATATAGCATAAAATACATTTTATAAGCTACATATTTCCATACTATCAAAAATACAAGCTGCAAGCCAAAAGCGATAAAGAATATACTCCTTGGAAAGCTAAATCCTCTGTTAAAAAATGCCAAAGCCATAGATGAAATCATTACAAATATTAAAGATAGTCCAATAGAATATACCGTCTCTAAATAAGACTTTTCTCCACATCTAAATACCCCATAAATATAGAAAAATATCAATGCCATTAAAGAAATAAGTGGAATAATCTCAATATACGGAGTAATATGACTACTACTTAAATCCTCTCCAAATCGAGAAATAAAAGCCGTATAAAAACCTAAATTCACTAACAATAAATCTATGATGATCTGCAATCCATAAAACAATTTGCTTTCCTTTTTAAAATAACTGCTTGACATAATTTTCCCCCTTTATTCATCACTCCCTAACAATACTATTTTATAATATTCAAACCGTTTCGTAAACCTTTTACAATATTGTAATCTACTTTTAATATCATAGTTATGCATTTTCTCTCTTCAATCGGTAATATTCAACCGTCTTTTCCAAGCCTCTTCCAATACTATACCCTGACTCCCAACTCAAAAGCTTCATTGCCTTTTGATTATTTAACGTACTATGTTTAATATCTCCTTTTCTTTCATCTCCATAAATGGCATAACAATCACTCTTTAAGATTTCTCTCATCATATTGAATAATTCTGTTACAGTAGTCTTTTTATTAGTACTAATATTGCAGATTTCATTATCCCCAAGCTTTAACGACTTTACATTGGCATTAGCTATATCCTCAACATAAATATAATCTCTTGTTTGTTCTCCATCTCCAAAAATTGTAGGATTTTTTCCGTTTAATAGCATATCTAAAAAAATCGATACAACTCCACCTTCACCCTTAGGATCTTGTCTTACCCCATACACATTTGCATATCTTAAAATAGTATATTTTATGTCATATAATTCACTGTATACCTTTATATAATGTTCTGGTGTATGTTTAGATATGCCATAATAAGATATTGGAGCTACAATATGTGCTTCGTCTACCGGCAAATATCTAGGAGTTCCATAAACTGCTGCCGAAGAAGCATAAATGATCTTTTTAACATCATATTTTTTACAGTTCTCTAAAATGTTAATAGTCCCTAAAATATTTACATTCCCATCAAATATGGGATCTTTTATAGACTTTTGTATATCTATCTGCGCTGCATGATGAATCACAACCTCTGGTTTTTCTCTATCAAATATTTTCTCTATCTCTTTATTTCTTATATCCTCTTCATAAAATACTGCTTTCTCGTTCACATTGTCCATACTTCCTGTAGATAAGTTGTCTATGATTACTACTTCATCCCCATTTTCAACTAGCTTATCTACAACATGTGATCCAATAAATCCTGCTCCCCCTGTTACTAATACCTTCATCTCTATCTTCCTTTCTTTGTGTTATTATTTTCTTTATATGTTGGAACAATTTTTTTTATCCTATTTTTAACAACATCATCATTTGTGTCTAAACTCTCTTCAAGGCTCTTTACACCTTTCATCAATTGATCATCATCTATATCCATAGGCTTTTCCACATAAATCTTTTTCTTATGTGTTTTCTCTACATTTTTATCACTTACCAAAAGCTCTTCATAAAGCTTCTCTCCTGGTCTTAATCCAGTATATTTGATCTCTATATCCTGATCAGGTTCAAATCCAGACAAAGTAATTAAATCCCTTGCTAATTGATCAATTTTCACAGGCTCTCCCATATCTAGTACAAATATCTCTCCACCCTTTGCCATAGCCGCTGATTGCATAACTAATTGTACAGCTTCTGAGATAGTCATAAAATAACGAATAATATCAGGGTGTGTTACCGTAACAGGTCCCCCTCTGCTAATCTGCTTTTTAAATAAAGGGATCACACTTCCACGACTCCCCAAAACATTGCCAAAGCGAACAGCTACAAAATCTGTTTTTGAATCCTTATTAAAGCTTTGCACAATCATCTCACAAATTCTCTTCGTTGCTCCCATTACATTGGTAGGATTTACTGCCTTGTCAGAAGAAATTAACGTGAACTTTTCTAGATGATACTTCTCACTCATCTTCACTACATTCAAAGTCCCAAATACATTATTCTTCACAGCCTCTCCACAGGCATCCTCCATCAATGGTACATGCTTATGAGCTGCTGCGTGAAAAACAATATGCGGAGAAAAGCTACTAAAAATATAGTTTAAACGATTCATATCTCTTACAGAACCAACCACAAAGCTTTTATCCACATTGGGATAATTTACATTTAACTCCTCTTGTATATCATAAAGATTATTTTCACTAATATCAAATACAATTAGTTTTTCTGGCTTAAACTTTACAATTTGGCGGCAAAGTTCTGATCCAATAGATCCTCCTCCACCTGTCACTAAAACTCTTTTTCTCTTTATATAAGCTACAATTTTTTCATTATCTAGCTGTACCTTATCTCTTCCTAATAAATCATTCACATCTACATTTCTAATCTTTTCTGCAAGAATTTCCTTCAAATCTTCCTTTAATTCTCTTAGTTCATGGATGTTGGGAAGTATTTTCAAAGTACATTTAGTCTTTTTACATTCCTCAATAATTTCTTTTATATCCTGTCTCTTTCCTCCAGGAATAGCAATCACTATTTCATCTATTTTTTTATTCACTGCATAAGACAATATAATTTTTCTTGTCCCAACTATAGGGATGCCACTAATTTTCTTTCCTTTTTTAGATAGATCATCATCAATAAAGCATATAGGATTTATCTTATCATCTTCTTTAAACTGCTTTAAAAGTATATTTCCCGCCTCTCCTGCACCAATGATCATAACTCTTTTTCTTTTATCCTTTAAAGGAATATACATCATATCATAAATATTAATTCTCTTAAAAATCTTCGTAGTAAAGCGACTACTACCAATTAAAAATAAATCAATAAAAAAGGTTATTACATAAATACTTCTAGGTACCTTTAAATTTCCTAAATAAATAGCAATAATCACAAGTCCATTACTAATACTAACAGCCATAAAAAGATTAATCAGTTCATCTACCCCTGCATATTTCCATATGCTTTTATATAATCCAAAATAATTGAATATTAATATTTTACCAATGGTTATAAAGGGTAACATATATAAGAATACCTTAAAATACTCAAAAGTTAAATTCTTCCCAAATCTTAAATAATAGGCTACCATGATAGCAATATTGATCAACATAACATCTAGTAAAAATATACAAATAGACTTTAATTTTTTATACATAATATACCTCTTTTCATTTAAACGCTAGGTTTATTATATGATTTAAAAAAAGACATGTCTACACATGTCCTATATATAGTACCTAATCTATCTTAACTAGTTATCTCTTCTTTAAAGCATTTATTATATAACATGTAAATACATATACTGTTTTTGGTAATGGTAACTTTTCAAGATTTCTATATATATTCCAAGTTCTTTTTAGTGCCTTGATTTTATTACTAGATATCGATCCTTCTACTTTTCTATATCTTGCTAGTGGCTCATTTAGGCCATAAGCTATGTACCCTTTTTTTAGTATAGAAAGCCAAGTAGCAGTATCCTGACCTGCTCTAATTAAAGGCATTCTGAAATCACCGATTTTGCTTCTATCAATCATTACTGTCAAACAACCTATTATTGTATTTTTTAATAAGCCGTCATAATCAATTTGATCTGGAACTTTAATTACTTTATCTAAATCATTCCCGTCTTCATCTATTAGATTATATCCAGTAAAACTAAACCCTATATCTTTATTTAACATAAATTTTATTTGCTTTTCTAATTTATCACATTCCCATAAATCGTCACTATCTAAAAAAGCTATAAATCTTCCTTTTGAATTTTTTATTGCAGTATTTCTTGCTACCGCAGCTCCTGAATTATTTTCTAGTTTAATATATTTTATTTTAGGGTCTTTCTCTATCATATATCTAATTATTCTTTCAGAACTATCAGTTGAACAGTCATCTACTAAGATTATTTCCCAATTGGCATAAGTCTGTTTCTGCACAGATTGAATAGTTTCTTTTATAAACCTTTCTGAATTATATACAGGTGTTATTATTGATACTAATACGCTACTATTATTCATCGTTATCTCCCTTTTCATCTGTTAAAAATCTATACTTATTACTTTACTATTTACTTTTCTATATAAATCGTTAGTTGTTTCCCCTTCTGAAAAAATAAGCATAGGTATGTCTTTATATCTATTAGAAAAATGATTCCTATTTTGCTCTATATTTGGAAGCCATGACATACCTTCTGTGCTTTTTATATTATTATAAATTAAATCAACATTGTTTTTGCTAATTTTAAAATAACTTATTCTATTATTTGGACTATCCCATGATTCATCCTTTGTATTTGGTAAAGTCGAAAAGGCTAAAAATATATTATCATCCCTGTCTATAGAAATCGCTACATATACATTAATTTTTCTTTCGTGTACTAAATCATATATATTATTTAATCTTTCTTTTTTATACATCTTGTTATCAATACTTATAAGATAGCTATTTTCACTTTTTTTGTTTAATTCCGTTAATATAAACTTAATTTCCCCTGATGATGTATATGAAATATTACTTATATAGCACAAAAACTTTTCTGATATCTCTAAGTTTGAGTTAGAGTTAAAGTCTATAGGTAATTGTACTCTTTTATTTCTATAGTTTAGAAAATTCTTACCAAAATCTACACTTTTTATATATCCATATGATGTCTTTTTAAGTTCTTCTTTATTATCTTTCAAGTATATTCTATATATAATACTTATTATATTGTCTTTTATAGCTATACTTGAGGTGAAATTTCCATATTTATATTCTGGAAAACTTATTAATTCTTTATCTGATAATATTTTTAATCCATTACTTATGTCTATCTTAAAATAATTCAAGCTTGGTTTTGATGGACTTAAATCTTCATTTAAATCCATTTTTCTACATATTAAATGCATATTGTTGTAATCATCTATCTCAAAAGAAGGATATGTTAACCCGGTCCCTTTCTTAGTTATCTTTATTTCTTTGCTCAAATCACTTATATCAAATGGTTTTTTACTATATCTTATTTTTAAACCAGATGTATGTCCCCCATAAACTATATATATTCTACCTGTCTTATCAAACTTTATACTTGCCCCACCATGATTAGTTAACGAGTATCCTACACAAACATTCTTCTGAATTCGATTTTTTTTAATTTCTGCTAACATTACTCTAAATTTATTATCATATCCATTTTCTAAATAGGTTACAAATTTAGTTTCTTTATTACTCAATATTTTATTACTTTCTACATAAGCTGTTGCTCTACTAGACCCTTCTTCTGACATTATTATTCCATCAACGTCTTTAGGGATAAGGTTATGTGAAATTAGAACTCCACTCATAATACTTATTAGTAAAATAATGTATATTTTTTTCAAATTCACATACCTCCTCTAATTGCTCTTATTTAAATTTAAACTACATTATATCTCCCTTGACATTCCTTCTACTTTATTTAGCTTTTACTTCTTAACAACTTCGCATCTACATTTAAAATAAATATTATCAAAAAATTAAATAGTATAGCTATTAGACGTGGTAGATTATTAAATGTTATTTCTGTATTTCCTAAAATAAATATTATACTAAAAAAAATCCATTTAACGCCATTATTCTTCTTGTAATTATAGTCAATAACACTAGATACAAAATACATCAAACTTAATATACTCGAATGTATCAATAAACCTTTTATATATCCATAACTTACTATTAAATTTCCAAGAAAATAAGTTGGAGCACCTCCAACTCCTCCATATATTTTGTCATATACTACTCTTTTTATATTTTTTCCTACAAAATCAAATCCATTCTCCAGCATATCTAGTCTTACTATAAAACCTGAACCTTGAGTTATAAAAAATCTCCTAATAGAAGATTCAAACAAATATTTCATAGTTTCAATATCAAAAACTAATTTATTTTTCGCTACTAAGTAAAACACTACTATTAAAATTCCTGACACAATTATTTCTTTGTTAATTCTGTATTCAAAGCAGTTTATCCATATAAATAAAATTGTATATACTAATATGCCTTTATGCAAAGATAATACCCCAAATAAAAAATATATAGCTAAATATCTCTTTTTACCACTTAAAAAATAAAAACTTGGTAGTATATAGTAAGCAAATGTTGAAATTGTAAAATAATGTGGTACTCCTCCTGATATGTCTAATCTAATATTACTACTACTTTCAACCAACGTAATTAAAGGAAATTTATTGATATATCTTAACATATATGCAACTACAATAAATGTTATTATATTAAAATACATACTTAGTAATTTCGTTTCTTTAAAATTTATTTTAGTTTTTATTTGTTTAAACCATTTTATTTTTTTTAATATCAATAATATTGTTATATTTATAAAAACTAGTGTGGATATGTTTATAAATATAAGTAATGTTTTATCTGAAAAAATTCTATAAGTTTGCCCATTAAAATAATAATAATAAATATTTTGTATATAAAAAGTCCCTAGCCAAAAAATATACATCATAGCTAACGAACTTTTATATTCTTTGAACTTTATAAATAGATATAATAATATTAAAAAGGCTGCATTAAACATCAACAATTCTGCTCTCATAATCAAATCACTTCACTTAACTTCATATGGTTTTTTTGTAAAATAATATAATCTAGGTCTTTTAACTTAAAATAGAGTTTCCTATCACTTATATCATCAATAACTATTTTTTTGTTCATCAAATATCCCTCAAACAAAACCGTAGAATACTTAGAAACTATAAATTCTGCCTCCTTTAATGATTCAGTAATATTTTTATCACTCTCTATTCTAAAATCTTTAAAGACTTTATTGATTTTCTTCCTATCTCCATATCTTGGATGAGGTCTAACTCTTATGTCCAAATATTTTTTATCTTTTATTTGTTGTAATTTATTTTTAATTAATTCTAATTGGTGGTAAGTTTCATTTCCTTGTAAATAGTAGGTTAAAATTTTAGTTTCTAACCATTTATCATTTTTGCATTTTTCTAAATTCCTTGGCAAACTTACTATGAATTGATTTTCATCAGCTTTCAGTTTTTTAAATATATTTTTATAGTATTCATCCCATATATAAAATTCATCAAATTTTACAAAAGCATCTCTAATAATTAATAATTTTTCTCCATGCATATAATTTATATGTTTAATACTTTTCAAATTACAATATAGTGTTAAAATCGATGAAGTAAAAGAATACTCAGAATTTACAAAAATAGCTTTAGGATTTTGCAACATAATATTGTAACTGTACAACGCAATTTTCATGATATTCTTCATTATAAAGTAACCATTAAATGGATATTTCAATATAATTCTTTTGAAAATAAATTTTATATCTTCGTATGTTAAAATATATTTTTTATACATTTCATTTATATTATATTTTCTAACTAGCAGGGCAGGTATCTTTTCGTAATACCCAAAATTAATTGCAATATTTTTATCTTTTTTTTCAAATATATTCAATTTGTTTTTATCGTATTTATATCTAATAAAAAAAACTACTATTATAGGTACAATTGCTAGTATACATACTATATTTAGTATGAAAATTTTCATCTTTGAGTTTTTGTAAATTTGACATTTATATTGCAAAAAACTTCTTATAACAAGATCCTCGCTTGTTAATTTCTTTGAAATTTTACTAATATATTTCATCTGAATTTCTTTGTTCATCTGGAAATAATGTTTATTGTTAAATATTATTTTAATTAATTTTAATAATAAATTATACATGGTTTCATCCTTTTCTATTCATTTTCAAGCTAATACTTACCATTACTATTATAATAAATAATTTAAAGAATACACCTACTAAGTAATTTGTTATATATCTATTTATAAAATAAGAAACTAATATTATAAAAACCGTCCCTATCATTGGTTTCATAAAAATTTTAACGCTTATCATTCTAGCTTTTATTAAATATTTAGAATTCAAATAATGTAGTATAAACAATATTATATAAGAAAATAGTGTAGTATATGCAGCTGCAATATACCCCAATTTTGGTATTAAAATACAATTTAATACTATATTTATAATCCCTGCAATAATAGTATTGATGGATATTAAGATCGTTTTCTTATAGTAAAACGCATAATTTGTATATATCGTATATAAAAACACAAATACATAACTTATTATAACTACAGGGATCATATGTACCCCTTCATAGTAATCCCTTTTAGCTATAAAACCTATTAACTCTTTTGAAAATATAATCAAAAAAGATGCAGCTATAAATATAAAACTTGTATATTTCTTTGCTAGTAGCTCTATCTTAGAATATTTTTTTTCGTTTAATTTCTCAAAAAATATTGGAACCCATGCGTTATTTAATGATATAACTATTACATTCATTATCATTCCTATATTATAAGCTAATGAATATATTCCTGTCTCATAACTTCCCACATACTTATTTATTAATATCTTATCTGCATGAGTTAATAAATAGTTAGACAAAGAGTGTGGTATTAGTGGAACACTATATAATAATACATATTTTATATGGTTAACATTTAATTTATTGTTTTTATAAATCTTTATAAATTTAACAAATAAAAAAAGTATGATTATAAAGTTAATTAAACTTTTTGAATATATTTCCCCTAGATATTTTTTTTCTTTTAAAAATACCATTATTGCTATTGATAATATTATTATACACAAGTTAGATACTACGGATAATTTTAAGAAACTATTACTTTGTTTGCTTGCCTGCAAATAGACAAAATACATATTTATATATATTTGTAATATGGCTACTATTGCAATTACCATCAAAATATTGGAGTCTATATTTAAGTATGTTGAAAACACATCCTTATATCTACTTAGTATAAAAAAAATTAAACCATCAAAAATAAGCAAAATTTTTATTACGCTACTGCAAAAGCAACTAAACTGACCATCTTTCTCATGATAATATCTTAATAAAGCAGCCTGTACATTCAATCCACATATTACCACCAGTATATTTATTACCGAACTATAAATATTTAATAATCCATAATCACTTGGTGAAGGTAATATTCTTATATATATTGGCATTGTCAAAAATAATAATCCTTTTGATAATATATTCCCTATCAAATAGAACTTCCCATGCTTAAATAATTCAATAGAATTTATTTTTTCTAATTTTTTTCTTACATATTCCATAATTTATGTGCCTTTCTAATTATATCAACCTCATACTTTTTATAATATATATACCTATCTCTATATGCCATTTTATAAAACATATTTTTTATATTACAGATACTATCTTATCACATCAAAAATAAATTTACTCCGGGTTTTTTACACAATCATAAATTTCTTCATATTGCCTCACAAAGAAATATCAACTTAAAATCTGCATAGTCAATTGTCTTTATAAATACATTTTCAATACCTATAATCCATTGAAAATTTGTAATTATTCCGAAAAGATCTCCACTCCTATTGTATTCTTATGGTATTTGCTAACAATTTTAATTCATGCATTTATAGTATATTTTTTTTAATCACCTTATTTATAAAAACAGCACTTTACAAGTAATCAATTTTATTTTTCCATAAAATAACAAAATCAGACACCTTAATCCTAAGAATACTAATTTTACAAGAACCAAACCCCTAGGAGGCATCTGCTATGATTAGTATTTCCAATAAATCAACAAAACAAACCTTACGAACATATTTTTTTTCAATATCGAAATATATTTCACAAAAGAAGTTTTGAAATTTTCATTTAGTTAGTCTCAAGTATTGTTTGTCTTGAAGAAATTCGTTCTATTAAATTTGTATATGATTACTTTATTTGCAAATATTCTAATGTTTCATTGAATTTTTTGTATTATTTTTTATCATTTTTAGATTTTTCAATGAATGACATCATGAATACTACTGTGCGGTTTCTATTAAACCTTATACCAGAAAGTTTAAAAATGAATACAATTTTCTTATCTATCGATGATACTTTGCAACCAAAGTTTGGTAATAAATTTGATTGCTGTGGTAAGTTATTTGACCACGCTGCAAAAGATAAGAAAAACCGTTATATTCACGGACATTGCTTTGTTTCTTTGGTAGTAAATATTCCATTGAAATTCAATGATACTATCAAGTATTTAAGTCTTCCTATTGGATATAAACTTTATGATAAGCAAGCCAATAAACTCAATATTGCATCTAGCCTAATAAAAACTGTGATGCCTTATCTAAGCAATTATCAGGTAATTCTTTTATGTGACAGCTGGTATACAAAAGGTATTGCTTTAGAAACCATAGAAGAATATGATAACTTGGATCTTATTGGTGCGGTACGCTGGGATACAGCAATATATAACTTACCTCCTGCCCAGACTGGAAGAAGGGGTAGACCTAGAATCAAAGGTGATAAATTAAATATTAAAAAATTCACATTTACAGATGCAGGTAAATATCATATTGCTACAAAAAAATTAGCGACTAATCTCTTCAAGAAACCAATTTATATGACAGCCTCAACAAAAAATAAAGAAGCGATTTCAAAAGTAAGAGCCTTTATCTGTAGAATCAATCCCAATGAGATGCAAATATTTAAGCATCACACTGTACAAAATGTAAAATCTGATCAGACAGAATATGATCCACTACCATTATGTGCATATAGTTTGCGTTGGCATATTGAAGTGATCTTTTATCAACACAAATTTTTCTGGCCATTTAGTAATTATATGGTACGCAACAAAGTTGCTATCGAAAGATATGTGAATTTATTAGCAATTACATTCACATTTATTTCTGTATTAGGCATATTAAAAAAATAAATCAGTCAATCTACAAATAATTCAAATATTCAATTTTATAGTATTCTTTTGTAAAGTTATATTTGTAAAAATTATACTTAAATGGATGTTAAATTTGAAATCCACCTCAAAAAGAACATATTTTCCCCTTACCCCAAAGATAATTACCTATACTTTTAATTCCATATTTAAAACATCCTTACAGTTTTCTGGATTTATTGTAACAAGCCATTTTCCAATATGTGTTGATCTTTCTAGCATGTTTTCATATATCTTCATTATTTCTTTTTTAACTTTTATTCCTGTTTTATATATTTTGTCTGTAATATTTACACAAGGATTTTTTCCTTTCCATTTCATACTTTGTGTAAATTTTAAAACAGTTTCTTTTGTATCAAGTATATCTCCATTCCAATGTTGCTCTAAACGTCCCCATACTCTTTCAATAGGGTTATATTTGCTGTGATAGGGAGGATAATATGCTAGTATTAGCTTTACATTATATTTAGCTGAAAATTCTAGAAGCCTTTTTATAAACTGTGTTCTTCGACTATTATTTTCTGGTCCATTATCAGAATGTATTGCTAGCGTATCCTTTAGGCCTAAGTAATTATTGATCCAATAATCTTCGATTGTATCAGCTATAAAATCTGCTGTTACCTTTGATTATGATAATGTTATAGATACATTATCATTATTCAAATCCAATATTCCAAAAGGTGTTACGTAATTAGATGAAAAATCATGATCAAATACGTTCGCATGAGCTCTACTTTTTCCACCTCTTGAAAAATCGCCGATTTTAACTTTATCCTTAGCGTCAATAGAAATTATGACAGTGTTTTCTTTTTCAGCATAGTTCTGACGAACTTCTTTTATATTTTCAAATATTTTATCTGTTTCAGGTATCTTTTTTATAGGTTTAACTTTCTGAACCTTTTTAAGAGTGTACCCTAGATGATTCACTTTATTGTTTAGCGTTTGATTGCTAGGAAGTTCGTCATCTGTATATTTTTTTTGAGATATAAGCTGGTTTCTAATTTCTTTTACGGTTAATCGTGTAAAAAGTCTAGTTGTTTTAAAATTAGGGTCAGTTTGACTTTGGGAATCAACAATATCCTTTATATCTTCTATTAATTTAGGCATCTTTTCTTCTATTTTTTACGACCCTTTGCATTATGAGCATCAATGATTTCTAATCCATTTTCAAGCTCACACCTACCTTTTCGTATAGTATCTCTACTTACCTTAAACTCAGATGATACAATAGATTGACCACCTTTTCCTATTTCTTTTGTCTGAACCTTTTAGTTTATTTATTAATTCTAGTATTATATATTTGTATTTTCTAAAGAACTCATTTATCATATAATCATATCCTGTTCTTTTGTTTTATATGTTTTTGTCGCAATTAACATTAAAACATATTTGAAAAGGATTTTTCTATATTTATTTATAAAATTGACTTGTTATTTATTTTAATATGCCTTACCTTTTGTTTATAAAAATTTTTCAAAATATCAATTTGAAAGTCCTCAAAAAATAAAACGCACTATTTCCAATACTTTAACCTATGAATTAATTTTCGAGGGTTTCGCAAATTCACTCAAAAGTACTAAAATTTATTCTGGTGTTGCTAAAGCTATTGAATCTTTTCTTTATGGGAAACATATAGCTTAATTTACTTGTAAAGTGGTGTATAAAAACAATTTAAAGTTAAAATTAGAAACTAAAAAGCACAATAATTTCTGTTATGCAAATTAATCTTGCCTATTTATCCTTATCATTTAATAAAGCTTTAGCAATTTTAAAGTCTATTATATCATCTATATCTATCGAATTCTTTTTATCCATTATATATGCATAACTCTTTTCTTTATAGAAATCTCTACATTTTATAAAATAATCTATTTTAGATAAATAAATTGCACCATTTAATCTATAATAAGTGGGTAATGCTTGTCTTCTGCCAACTAAATCTTTATTTAAAAAATTATCTAAATTCAATTTCTCATCTAATATATTACACCATAACGGAGAATGTTCTGTTTCACATACACTTACTATGGAATTAGCCTTTTTCTCAAATACTAACTTTATAGATTCTAATATATCCTCTTTTGTTCTTAAAGGTGAAGTAGGCTGTAAAAGCATAAAATAGTCAAAGATTTGTCCTCTTTTTTCTAATTCTAATATCGTATGTTCTATTACATCTATGCTACTTGCTTCATCGTTAGACAAATTATCTGGTCTTAAAAAAGGAACATTTGCACCATACTCTTGAGATATTTCAGCATATTTTTTCGAATCAGTAGAAACGATAATATAATCAAACACTTTACTTTTTAATGCTGCTTCTATAGAATAAGCTATCATAGGTTTTCTATTTAATTCTTTTATATTTTTATCTTTTAGTCCTTTCGATCCACTTCTAGCTGGTATAATGGCTAAAAACTTTTTGTTATTATACATATATTTATCTACCTCTTTATATCATAGAATTCTTTTTTTAAATCTATCCCTTTATTCAATTGTATTTTTATTTCTTGCATAATCTTATCAGATGTATTGCCTTCTTCATATGGATTTTTAATATTTTTTATTTCTTGTATAAATTCCTTTGAAAATGCTCTTTGTAAATTTTCTGCAATATCTTCTTTGACAGGCTTACAATTAATTATTGATTTAGCTTGAATTCTTCCTTTTTGTCTATCTCCTATATTGATTGTAGGAACTTTAAAAGAAGGCGCCTCTACAATTCCACTAGATGAATTTCCCACAACTGCATCTACATACTTCATAGCACTCAAATATCTTAACTGTCCCATGGATGTAAATGCTATTGCCTTATATTTATTTTTCTCTACATAATTATCTATCATTTCATTAATTATTCTTCCATCTGTATCTGCATTGGCTTTTGTAAATATTATTTTTAAATCTTTAAACTCATCAAGTGCATTTAAAATTGCTTGGAACTGCTCTTTAGCTGTTTGAGATTCTAATGTTACAGGATGGAAAGTTAATAGTATGGTTTTAGATCCTAGTTTAAATCCAATGCTTTTTTCAAGTTCTTCTTTTGTAAGAAGTTTCATCTGTTTAATATTTTCTACACCAGTATCACCATAATTAAATACTCTATTTGGATTTTCTCCAAGTTGAATAACTCTATTTCTATATTCATCTGTAGCAACAAAATGAAGATGACTCATTTTGGTTATTGAATGCCTAATCGATTCATCTATAGCACCTTGAGTTGTTTCCCCACCAGATATATGTGCAATTGGAATTCTAGAAATCATAGCTGCACTTACAGCAGAAAAAATTTCAAATCTATCCCCTAAAACAACTATCATATGTGGCTTTAATCTTTCATAACTTTCAGCAAAGCTTATCATGGCAAGTCCCATAGATTTACAAATTCCAATAGGAGTGTCTGAACTTAAGAGTATTTCTATTTTTTCATCTATTCTATATCCATCATTTTCTATTTCTCTATAAGTTAATCCAAATTCTGGTGATAAATGCATTCCTGTAACAATCAATTGAAGTTGCAACTCTTTATCACTACTTATTTTCTCTATTAAAGGTTTTAAGAGACCATATTCTGCTCTCGTACCTGTAACAACACATACTTTTTTCATATTTGAATCAACTCATCCTCTGTATAATTTTTATTTGCAGTTTTTCCAATTATTTCATCCCATCTCATAGGTGATATTCCATTTCCAGGTCTTTTAACTGTCAAATTTTTTTCTGTAAATATTTCTCCTTTTTTTATTTTAGAATTAGCAACTATACTTTTTCTTGCAATTTTTTTATTCTTGTATTCTGATTTTGATGGTAATTTAATTCCATTTCCTAACGCTCTCTCAATATTTCTAATAGCTTTAACCATTTCTTTTAGTTCTTCTGGATTTAGACTTGCTTTATGATCCGGTCCATCCATATTCTTATCTAGAGTAAAATGCTTTTCTATAACTTTAGCTCCCATAGCTACTGCTGCAATTGGAATCTCTATTCCTGTCGTATGATCTGAATACCCAACTTCAACTTTAAACGCTTCTTTAATTGTACTCATAGCTTTTAAGTTTACGTCCTCCATAGGTGTTGGATATTCTGTATTACAATGCAATACAATTATATCTGTAGTTCCATTATTTCGTAATATTTCTAAAGCATTTTCTATTTCCCCTAAAGTTGCCATTCCAGTTGATAAAATAACTTTCTTTTTTAATTTTCCTACCTCTCTTAAATAAGGTAGATTTGTTATTTCTCCTGAAGGTACTTTTAAAATACTCAATCTCATTTTATTTAAAAAATTTATACTCTCTAGATCAAATGGAGTTGATAAAAACATTATTCCTTTTTCATCACAATATTTTTTTAGATTTTCAAAATCTGTATATGAAATTTCTAATTTCTTTACCATTTCTAATTGCGACTCTGAACTTTTTGTGTTTTCTTTTTGATAATCTGCTTTTTCAGCAAACTTTGATATAACTTTTTCCGATTTAAAAGTTTGAAATTTTATAGCATCTACACCTGCTTCTATAGCTTTATCTATAAGTTTATATGCTAAAGCTAAATCTCCATTATGATTAACTCCTGCTTCAGCTATTATCAAAACTTTATTACATTTATCCATAATCTCATCTCCAAAATTCGATATTATTAATTAAATTTCATTACCTCTATTAACCTAATAATTTTATTCATATCATTAAAATCATATCTCGAATCACAAGGTACTGATAATAACAAATCCGATAAACTATGATTTTGATATAAAAAAGATGTGTCCCAATGTACAGGAAGAAATATATCATTTTCAAAACATAATTTCCTAAATCTATCTCGATTATTTTTATTATTAAATTTTAAAACAATATACTGTGAAATATAATCTGTATTGCATAAAGTTTTAATATATTTATTATTACTAATATTTTTTACAAAGTACATGAAATTTTTTTTTGCTTGTAAAAACTCTTTTTTTAAATTTATTCTTTTTAAAATTTCATATGATAAGTGACTTTGTTTATATCCATACTGAAAAGTTTCATCTAAAATTTTTTCTGCCTTTCTTAATAAATAATAATTTTCATCACTCTTAAAGCCATTCTCTTTGCAATAATACCTATCTAATAAACCATGTGTCCTATATGTTACGAAATCCTCTCTTATACAATCCAAATATTCAATATCCATTTCTTGATTAATACTTGCAACAAAAGCTCCATCTGAAATGGCTAAAATCTTTCTAAAACTCCCCAAAACATAGTGACTAATTTTATAAACATATGAAACTTTATCTATATTGACAAAGGAATGTGTAATATCACTTATTATTTTTATATTATTTTTTTTCGCTTCTTCATAAAAATCATAATCTATAATACCAAAATAGTTTATTACAAAAACATAATCATTATTTCCCATTTTATTTAAAAAATCTGTCTTAATTCGCAAGTTTGAATCAATCTCATAAAACTTTATTCTAGTTTTTGACTCTTCTATAGATTTTAAAATAGATTCACATAAGTAGTTAGGTATCCATAAAGTATCCAATTCAATTGTTTTAAACAATGAAAATATACAATCTCTACCAGTTGAAAAAAATTTTATTTGATTTTTATTGAATATATTTGTTAAGTAACCATAAAAAGAATTATTATTACCTATATCAAAAATATTTTTTTTATAATAATGTTCCCCACCAATCATTTAATCACACTCTCTATAATTTAATAGCATCTTTAATAAGAAACATTTTATTATTTGAAATTCCATATTTCTCTCTTATTTCCGTATACTTTTTATGGTCAAATATTATTTTAGAAATATAATAGTTGTTTATTTCTGTACTAAACTTCTTTTTAAATCTACTTAATCCATCACTTTCATCTAGTGAAAGTCCTCCTCCTAAGTGGAAATTTTTCTTATTCATTTTAGAATACCTAACAATTGCTTCTCCTAGAAGCAATTCCATTACTTGATATTTTGAAAATTCTCTATTAAGTGCACTAAAATGATAATGTACCATATCACAATTATCTAGTAAAAACATTGCTCCTGCTATTATTTCATTCTTATCATTAGTAGCTAGAGCTAGTTCACAATAATCTTTCAATTGATCAAAATGTTTTTTAAAAAAGTCATAACTAAATTGATAATATTCGTCTGCATCTCTATGATTCATTGTAAGTACATATACATCATAAAATCTTTTTAATTCTGATTCATTTAATTCCTTATACTTTTTAAAGTATATCTTTATATGATTTCTTCTTGCATAGTTTATAGACCATCTTACTTTTTGTTTTATTTGCCTAGCAAAATCGTCTATATCTTCGTATTTCTGTAGTCTTATTGAGTAAGTTTTTCTATTGAAAAAATTATAGTTATCATCAATAAAATTTTCATTACATAAATAAGGTGAATTTCTAAGAAACATATTAATTATCTTATTCTCTTTCATAAATTCTTTGAATTTATGAAAATTTTCTTTCAATAAATCTTTTTCTTCTAAATTTTGAGAATAAAACCCACTATAACCATAAGCAGAATAAGACTCAAAAACATCTTTTTCTATTTCTTTAAGTAAAATTGGTATAAATACTTTTTTATCTTGTCCAAAGTCGATCTCTATATTTTTATATAAAGCATCATCATTTTCAGAAAAAATAGTATTATAATTAGTTGAATAATAGATAGGTATATTTTCTATTGGTGTGTTTTTTATAAATTTTATTTTCATAATATAATATCTCCTCGTTAATAAACCCAAAATATAATTATAGAATTTAATATTACCTAATTCACTATTTATTGATAAATACTATATATTACTTTAACCCTAAGCTTTCAACCATATTTTGCATTTCCTCGAGCTGCCCCATATCAAGCCAAGACTTATCACTTACCGGATACGTTCCTACTTTCTCGCCTTTCTGAATATAGTAATTTATTAAATCCGTTATATGATAAAATTCATTTTCAGGTATATCTTCTAATGTTTCTCGTTCTAATATATACATTCCCGTATTCACCAAGAAATCATATTCAGGCTTTTCAACTATATTTTTAACAGTACCATTTTCTGCTAATTTGATCACTCCGTATGGAATAGTATTGTATTTCAACGAAGTAATCATAGTAACTTTATTTTTATTATCTTTGTGATATTTAAGCATATCAGAGTAATTTCCTTCTATTAAAATGTCACAATTACTTACAAAAAAAGTATCGTTAATTTTATCCTTCAATAGATGAAGGCTTCCACCTGTTCCTAAAGGTTTTTCTTCTTCAACATAATTTACTTGATAATCCTTTTCTAATTCATTAAAATATGCTTTAATCATATTTTTTTTATGATTAACAGTAAAATAAAATTGATTGCATCCATATTCCCTAAATCTATTTGTAATTCTTTCTATTATTGGTACATCGCCTATAGGAATTAGTGGTTTTGGAAGTATCTTTGTGAAAGGATATAATCTCGTTCCTTTTCCTCCCGCCATTATAACCACAGGATTTTCTATTTTATTATAATGATTTAGTTTTTCTTTAAAGCTATCATTCCAAAATTTTATATCTATAACTTCTTTTCTTCCATTTATAACAGGAATTGCTTCTATTAATTTTTCTTTCATTATTTGTTTAGCTTTATATTCATTTCCTTTTATCAAATACATTGGATTATTATTCATTATTACACTAACTTTTTCGCATAAATCTCCATTTTTTAAAATCCAACGTCTAATATCTCCATCTGTTATAACCCCTTTTAATTTATTGCCTTCAGTAATTAAAAGAATTTTTTTTGCAGTCTTATCCAGCTTTTTTAGTGCTTCTTTTATCGTTATATTTTCCGTAATAAATAAATCCTGTAAATTCATATAAACCCCTTCTCACAAGCTGTATTTTAATTCTTTTAATATATTCACTACTTTTAATACATCTTTCTCTTTTAAATTTGTGCTACAAGGAATATTTAAAACTCTATCCAAGTAATACTTGGCTTTTTCTATTTTATACGATTGATTATTTACATAAGGCTTTTGCTCATGATTTAGTCCCCATATAGGTCTAGTTTGTATTCCTTTTTTATTTAGCTTTTTTAATAACGCGTCTCTATCTAATCCATATCGTTCTTTATCTATAGTCAATGAATAAAACCAATAATTAGGTCTAGCATTTTTATTAAAATCCAATAGATCTAATCCTTCTATTGCTTCTATTTCTCTTTTATATAGTTGATAATTTCTTGTTTTAATTTGAATAAACCCCTCTAGCTGTTCTAACTGAGCTACACCTAAAGCAGCTTGTAGATTAGTCATTCTATAGTTATATCCTACTTCATGGTGCATATAGTATAGCGTATCATCTTTTGCTTGTGTTGATAAATACTTTCCTTTATAGACTAGCTCCTTATTTTTACCTACCAACATACCTCCACCACCAGTAGTTATAATCTTATTTCCATTGAATGAATATACTCCAAAATCTCCAATTGTTCCAGCATATTTACCTTGATACTTTCCTTCTGTATAATAGGAACCTAATGCTTCTGTTGCATCTTCTATAACTTTCAACTTATATTTTTGGGCTATATTCATTACTCTTTCCATGTTAACTATATTTCCAAATACATGGACAATAAGCATAGTCTTTATAATTTTGCTTGTTTTTTTGTTTACAAGTCCTTTTTCAGTTAAAAGGCATTCATTATTACAAAATTCTTCTAATTTATCTAAATCCATATTAAGTGTATCATCGCAATCCATAAAGATAGGTTCTGCTCCTAAATATCTTACCGGATTTACTGCAGCAATAAATGTAAGAGTAGGAACAATTACTTCATCCCCATATTCTACGCCTGAAAGCTTTAGCGCTAAATGCAGTCCTGCTGTACCACTTTGACAAGCAACGGCTTGTCCTACATGTAAATATTCCGATATCTGTTCTTCAAATTGATCGATATATGCACCACCTGTTGAAACCCATTCTGTCTCAACAGCTTTTGTAACATATTCTAATTCTTTTCCTTTAAAGTTAGGAATTGATAAAGGTATAAAATTGCTCATAGCTATTCTCCTTTTATATATTATAGATATCAACTTTATATTTGTCTAAGTTATTTTTAACCCATTCTATGGTTTCGGCTAATCCTTCTTTTAATGAATATCTCGGTTCCCAATTTGTAAGCTTTTTAATTTTCTCGTTTGATCCTAGTAGTCTATTCACTTCGCTTTTTTCAGGTCTCATTCTTTGCTCATCACATACTATTTTCGCCTTAGGATTGATTTGATCTATTAACTCTTGCGCAAGCTCTCCTATTGATATCTCTTTTTGCGTAGCTATATTTATTTCTTTTCCGATTGTTTCATCTGATTTGGCTATCTCAATAAAACCACGAACAGTATCTTTAACATAGTTAAAATCTCTCGTTGGAGTTAATGTTCCTAATTTAATTTCTTCCTTCCCAGCTAAAAGCTGAGAAATTATTGTAGGTATAACAGCTCTTGCAGATTGTCTTGGACCATAAGTATTAAATGGTCTTACAATCGTAATAGGCATATTAAAGCTTCTATAGAAAGATTCTGCTATTCGGTCAGCTCCTATTTTAGTAGCTGAGTATGGAGACTGTCCTTGAAATGGATGTTTTTCATCTATTGGTACATATTGAGCAGTACCATAAACTTCTGAAGTTGATGTAACTAAAATTCTCTTTGTTCCTAAATCTCTAGCAGCTTGTAGTACATTTAAAGTTCCCTTTATGTTTGTATCTACATAGGAATCTGGAGAATGATAGCTAAATGGAATCGCAATTAGCGCTGCTAAATGATATACTTCGTCTATTCCCTTCATTGCTTCTTTTACTCCATTAGGGTCTCTAATGTCTCCTGTAAATACATCTATTTTACTTAATTTTTCTTTTTCAAGTGTATCCAACCATCCCCATGAATTGAATGAATTATAATAAACAAAAGCTCTTACATTATGTCCTTCTTCTAATAATGCTTCAACAAGATGGCTACCTATAAACCCATCTGCACCTGTGACTAATACTTTTTTCAAGTCA
The DNA here is from genome assembly GCA_025210525.1 of Marinisporobacter sp. Taxonomy (GTDB): domain Bacteria; phylum Bacillota; class Clostridia; order Peptostreptococcales; family Thermotaleaceae; genus Crassaminicella. Next base: position 136,751 of record JAOARP010000026.1, on the reverse strand, counting down.
TCGACCTCCTTATTTATTACATAGCTTCTTATTATACACCAACACCATAATATTTAAATCCTTTTTCTTCGACTAATTCTCTTTCATATATATTCCTTAAATCAAAGAAGTAGTAATCTTTCATTGCATCTTTTAATTTCTCCAAATTCATATTTCTAAACTGATGCCATTCTGTTATAATTACTAATCCATCAGTGTTTTCACATGCTTCGTATTCATTATTACAAAACTCTACGTTTTCTTTTATATGGCTCAATCTCCAAGTTCCTTCTTTCTCTCCCTCTGGATCAAATATCTTTAGTTTTACTCCTAAGTTTGCAAGCTCAGTTAATATAGTTAATGAAGGAGCTTCTCGCATATCATCTGTTTTTGGTTTAAATGTAATCCCTAATATTCCTAGTGTTTTTCTCTCTAAATTTCCAATAGCATTCTTAATTTTTTCTACCATTTTTGACTTTTGTCTTTCATTAGTAGCTACAGTTGTTTCGATTAAAGATATGATTTCTCCATAATCTTTTGCTATACTTGCTAGCGCTTTCGTATCCTTCGGAAAACAACTTCCCCCATATCCTGGTCCAGCATGTAAAAATTTAGGACTAATACGTCCATCCTTTCCCATAGCTTTTGCTACATGCTGAACATTTGCTCCTACTTTTTCACAAAGATTTGCAATTTCGTTTATATAAGTTATTTTCATTGCTAAAAATGCATTGGATGCATATTTGATCATCTCTGCTGTTTCTATATTTGTCATTACAAATGGTGTTTCATTCAAATATAGTACTCCATATACGTCTTTCATTATTTTTGCTGCTTTTTCTGATTCTGCTCCTATAACTACTCTATCTGGATGAGTAAAATCGTGTATAGCTGAGCCTTCTCTTAAAAACTCTGGATTCGATGCTACATCAAATTTGTAGTCAACGCCTCTTTCATCTAATATATCTTGTACTACTTTTTTTACCTTTTGTCCTGTACCTATCGGTACAGTAGATTTGTCCACAATTACCTTGTATCCATTCATATGTCTAGCTATATCTTTAGCTACTTGAAGTACGTATTGAAGATCTGCACTACCATCATCTGCTGGCGGTGTTCCTACTGCTATAAAGATCACTTCACTTTCTTCTACTGCTTTTTTTTTATCTGTTGTAAATGATAATCTTTTATAGTAAACATTTCTTTCTACTAAATCATCTAACCCAGGCTCATATATAGGGATGTTTCCTTCTTTTAAATCTTTTATTTTTTGTTTATTGTTATCTACACAAATCACTTCTCGTCCGAAATCGGCAAGACATGTTCCTGCTACTAATCCTACATAGCCTGAACCTATTACCGCTATTTTTTCCATTCTATTGTCCTCCCTTTGCACTTGCTACTTCATTAAATTTATATATTGTGCTGATTGATCTATTAATTTGTCTTCATACATCGTTTCCCATGTATATATTACTTTATTGTAAACGTCTTTTATCTCTTCTACTTTCTCTAAAACTTCGAATTCTACTTCCATATCCTTTAGTGTTTGCACAATGATCTCTTTCATCTCACCGTTTGATCCTAATACAATAATTTTTTTTTCTTTGCTTATCTGCTCTTGGGTTACTTCTTTTATATAAGTATTAATTATTTGTATAGCTCTATAGGATTTAGATACATACTCTAGGGTCTTTCTAGCTTTTTCCTCTATCCCCTTTGGTGTTAATATATATCGAACATTTCTTGAGCTTAGATTCTCTACTTTTATGAAACCTTTCTTTACACACTTTTTTATCAAAGTATTTACCATGCCTAAACTCATATTTGTCTTTTTAGCTATTTCTCTTTGAGATACATTTGATTCACTACTCAAAACTTCCAGTATATTGATTTCGTTTTCTTTCATTTCATGCTGCAACCTTTCTCTTTGTTCAATGTTTGAACACTTCTGTTTTATTGTACTCCTCTCTTCAATATGTGTCAATAGTTTACAATTTATTATTTTATCTGTATCCACCCTAGTTCTACGCTTGGATATAATTTACCAACTTCAACTGCTTTGTAATTATTTTTAGAATTGAAAAACCCAAATTTCAAATTATATTGTCCTTGATTAATTGTGATAATTTTTTCATGTTCATATATTTTTCCTATTTCCCAATTTGTTGCTTTTATCGGTAATGAATGATCCCAATTTTCAAAGCCATATTTTTGTCGTTCCTTTAATACAATTTTATCGTCGATTACACTTCCATGGAACCATAATCTGTAATCTACATCTAGTTTTTCTATACATCGGAATCTAAATTTTATTTTACATTTATTTTTATCTATTTTTTCTATAGTAGATCCTAAAAACAATATTCTATCTGATAAATTAATAGGCTTCTCACCATTAAAGTATACTAATTTTTCATTTGTACTTTTTATATCTTCATAGTCATTATTTTTTAAAATATTATCCGCAAACATTCTATACTTTTCTATATCCACTTTAACTTCATTATTTACAAATTTTCTAACTCTCATATTGCTTTCTATGCTCTGAGGTAGATATTTATAATCTGCAAATATTATTTGTCCAATTCCTGTTTCTTTACAAACAAGCTTTGCATCTTTTAAAGTAATATTCCCATTCTTTCTATTATCAATTTCAATCATAACTTTTTCTGTATCAGATTTTGTTTTAAACAGTAAATTCCCTGTTCCATTTGGTGTATAATAATCTATTTTGTTTAGAAACTCTCTTTTCTTGTTATGAATTGAATATATTCTGATATATGTTATACCTTCTTCGTCTTTTTCCTCTTCTGATATATTATAATTAAATATATACTCTGTATCTTTTTGTATATCCTCTATATACTCAACTGCTATATTTTTTATTTTTATCGGCTTTACTATTTTTCCTACTGCTGATAAATAGGCAAATATAAAAACGATCATAAGAACTGCTGTCAATATATTTCTTTTTTTATTAGACAATTCATGTTTCAGTATTTTAGAATTTCCTTTACCATAGCCTGTTTCTTCAACGTCGATTTTACAAATTACAAAAATTAGTCCTGATGCCACCCATATCCCTCTAAAATTTTCTAAATTGATAGCAAATGCTTGTATCAAAAAAGATGTGAGTAGGGCAACTAATATTATATTTGTTTTGTTGTTTACATTGTTCTTCAGTAATTTTTTAAATAATATTATAAAAATACATATGAATAGGAATACACCCAACAATCCAAGTTCTGCAAAAAATGTAGCATAGGTATTATGTGGAATCTTCATACCATATTGCTCATAATAATTTTTATCACTTACATCTACACCAATCTTTTCAAAATATTCTTTGGAGTTTTGTCTATAGTTCCCTCTTCCAACACCTAATAATACATGATCTTTTCCCATTTCATAAGCACATTTTCCTAGGTTAGTTCTTACTTTTGCTTCTCCTGAAAACGCTGTAATTTCTTCGAATCTATTTTCTATTATATTGTGTACATACCCATCAAAATAGTTCGCATCTATATTGATAAATCCAAAGAATACTATTAATAGTATCAATACAATCGTCAATGTATATTTATAATAATACTTTATATTGAATAAAAAATATATACATAAACTTGTTATAAAAGCTATTGTTCCACTTCTAGACTGCGTAAATATAATAGCTGTTATTAAAACAACTAATGCAACTATGGACAAACTCTTTTCTAATCTGTTTTCTATTTTCTTTATAAATAACATAGTTATATGAAAAGATATACTAAAATAAGCTGCTGCTAGATTTGGATCTGTTAGCGTTGATACAAGTCTTTTACTCTTAGTGATTAAAAATATTTTTAAGTCAAGTGAATTACCATTGTATGCTGCTACAGTTCCTATCACGCCTAACAATCCAACAACTAATGCTGTATATCTCCATACTCTAAATAGCTTAGTCATTTCATTTTTATGATTTATACTATTATACGCAATAAAAAAATAACATGCTGAAATAATAAATTTTATCATTTCTAATATAGTAGCAAATATCCCTGCTGTTTGAATATTAGGATTGGCATAACCATGTATATTCGATAACATCATCCAAGCTAGTAATCCTAAAAAATAATAGCTATATGGAAATATTTCTTTAAATTTCTCTTTTATTTCCTTTATATTTAATGTCTTACGATTTATTATTATATAACTTAAAATATCTATATAAAACAACAGTACTATAAAAACCATAAAAATATCCGATACCGCAAAGTTGATCAGAGAATCTTCTGATGGTCGTATATAAATCATCATAGGTAATGTAATAATTAATAAATATATAAGTACAGTTTTTATTTTTTTTATTTTTGCTATCATACGTTCTTCATTCCTTTTTCTAGCGCATACATTTTTTGCTATATAAAACGGAGCATAGTCATATCACCTATTCCTATGCTTTGTATTTTTTAAGTATATCAACTAATTGCTCTACTATATATTCAATTTCTTGTTTTTTCATCCCTGTATAAAATGGAAGTGCTATAGTTTTTGCTGCGACTTTATCCGTAACCTTAAATTTTTCTTTTACTTGATCTTGATAGAAAGGTTGTACATGTATAGGTGTAAAATAAGGTTTACACCCTATTCCTCTTTTCTGAAGTTTTTCCATTATTTTATTTCTATCCATATTTTCATCAAGTCTTATTACATACACAAACCAACTCATTTTATTTACATCTTTATCTATACAAGGAATGGTTACCCCTTCTATTTTTTTTAGTAGTTGATTATATACATTCGCCACTTCTTCTCGTTTTTGGAGGATTTCTTCTATTCTTTCCATCTGCACAACACCTAGAGCTGCGTGTAGTTCACTCAATCTATAGTTGTACCCTAACCTTTCATGATATAGCCATGTTCCTGTGATAGCTCTTCCTTGGCTTCTCATGCTTCTACAGAGGTCAGCTATTTTATCATCATCTGTTACAATGATTCCCCCTTCACCTGTAGTAATTTGCTTATTTGGATAAAATGCAAATACTCCTGCATCACAGTTCTTTCCGCATTTAATGTTTTTATATTCACTTCCTAGTGCCTCACAGCTGTCTTCAATAACCTTTAGATGATGTTTCTTTGCTATTTGATGAATCTTATCCATATCTACAGGTTGTCCAAATACATCTACTGCCAAAATGGCTTTTGTTTTTGATGTGATTTTTTCTTCTATTTTATCTATATCTATATTGAGTGTTTTTTCATCTATATCAACAAATACAGGAATAGCTCCTTCAAACAGGATACAATTGGATGATGAAATAAATGAAAATGGTGTTGTAATGACTTCATCTCCATAACCTATTCCTAATGCTTTTATGATTAAATGTAGTCCACTTGTACCACTGTTTACTGCTACTGCATGCTTTACTCCTATATAATCTGCTATTTCCTTCTCAAATTCTTCTATTTTGGGACCGATACTGAGTATACCAGACTTTAACACTTCTGTTACTGCATCGATTTCTCTTTGTGTAATATCTGGTTTTGCCAATGGAATATTCATTTTCCTTGACCCCTTTCTGTAATAAAGACTAATCGTTCTTTAAATATAATAAAAGCTAACATGATGACTATCACGCCTGTAAAAGATGCAAAAGAATCTAAAAATACATCTCTTACCATAGGACCTCTTCCAGGGATGAAATATTGATGAATTTCATCACTAATGGCATAAAGTGTACAGATGATCCATGAAATTATATATTTTTTGACTATAGCAACCTTTAAATCTAGTAGAATGATTGACATGGTCATAAGTAGCCCTAATCCAAAGTATTCAATGAAATGGGCTGATTTTCTAACCATATTTTGTAGAGTAGAAATCCTATGATCTCCTATGATATTTGTCTCATTCTGTGATAGCACATCCATTTTTACTAAAATCTCACCTGATTGGGTTCTAGATATATTAGCTGGTTGATTTGAAAAATAAAATATAGTCATCATCCATAGAATGGTCATGAACCATACTATTCTTTTGAATAATTCGTATTTGTTCATATTCTCTCTACCTTATAATAATTTTTGAAATAACTTTATTTGTTTTTCAATTACTTGTTGTTGTTCAAATAGTTTTTGTACTCTTTTTCTTGCATTTTCCCCAAACGCTTTTCTCTTTGTTGTATCATTTAGTAAATCACTTAATATACTAGTTAGCTTCTTAACATCTCCCGCTTCGTATAACATACCTGTATCTTCATTTACTTCATCTCTACATCCTCTAATATCTGTAGCTACTACACATCTTTTCATAGCCATGGCTTCAAGAAGTGATACAGGCATCCCTTCTCTGTATGATGGTAGTACAAATATGTTCATCATACTTAAAAGGTCTTTTATATCTTCTCGATGCCCTGTAAATATTATTCGATCTTGTAAATCATATTTTTTAATTAATTCATCAATTTCACCTTTAGTCGTATTATCTCTTTCTCCTAATTCCCAAGAGCCTACAATCACTAGCTTGGTATTTTCTTTCTGCTTACTCAAGAGTATAAAAGCATTGATTAAATCTAATATTCCTTTTTCTTTGACGACTCTTCCTACAAATCCTATCACTTGATCTGTAGCATTTATTTGAAAACTTTTTCGAATTTGTTCTATTTTTTTCAGATCTATTTTGTCTGGGTCAAATTTTTGTGCATCTATTCCAACACTATTAATGTTCATAATTTTTTCAGGCGAAGTAAAATAATTCTCTACTGCAAACACTAAATCTTCATGATTTACTGTAAATATATAATCTGTAAAATACTTAGCCATGAATTTTTCTATATAATAAAAGATTTTATTGCTTAGATAAAAACCATGTACTGTATAAATAATGTGTTTTACTCCTGCAAGTTTTGCTGCAATTCTTCCTAATACAGCAGCAATGGGTGTGTGCACATGAATGATATCAATTTTTTCTTTTTTGATAATTTTATATAGTTGTATAATGCTTTTTATATTAGATACCAGCTCTATTTTCCTTTTTATATCTATATTGTGTATCTTAAATCCTTCATTTTCTATTTTTTCTGTTGCACCCATAGAAGCAGCTGCACAACTCACGTCAAATCCATTTTCCTTAAGTTCTCTCATCAAAGGTACTATGAATTTGTATATGGTTAGATCAATCCCTGCAACCTCTAAAACTTTTAACTTCATAGTTTCTCCCTTAATTTTTTCCCATCTTGTATATGTTTTTTCATTTCATCTGTCATTTCCATAGGCTTTAAGCTTCTTTTAGCTACTTTTTCAAATTCTTTTTTAATATTTAATAACCTATCAATATATTCTTGAGCCTTTTCTTTTTGTCCATTTTTCATAAAATTATCACTAGCTTTATAATACGCCCTAGCTTTCATTTGATAGTTCTCTGCTCGCATAGGCTGTACTTGAACTGTTTTGTCAATGAAGTTGATGCCCTCTTCAATTTTATCAGTCATTAGATAAAATTGAGCTACTTGCTGTAATATTCGTGGATCATATTCTGCAAGGTTGATCAATTGATTGTAAGTCTTTTGTGCTTTTTCATAATAATCTTTGTTAAGATTTTGAAGTGCAATGAAATATACCTTGCCTAGTTTTTCTTTATATTCTACTTTAAACGGATCTAGCTTTGAAGCTGTTTCATATCTTTGAATGGCTTTTTTTAGTTCTTGTGCATTTGTCACACTTCTTACCTGCACAGCACTTCTATTTGCATAATAAAAAGAAGCAGACACAATAACTAACAAAATTGAACAACATAATCCGAAATACACTAACCCTTTTTTATTAAGTTTTATAAGCTTTTCTTCCTCATTTTTTGAAACCAATATCCCAATCAATGTCCATAGGATCATAGATAAAGAAGCATAAGTAAGATCAAAATCTAGTACGCTATGGATAAAAAATGCTATGATTCCTAAAAAGATCGAAGTATTGATTACTTTATCCTCATCTTCTCTTTTATTCAAATAATAAAACACCTTCATAATGCATAATAGATATAAAACAATAAAGATTAAACCAATGCTTCCAATTTCTATACAAGCTTGGATAAAATAATTGTGAGCCTGCGTTGTGGGATAATCATAAGATTGATACTGCCGGTACAAGGTACTCCAACCTCCGCCACCTACACCAACCAAAGGATAATCTTTTATGATTTTAAATGCATCTTGATAAAAAACAGTTCGACCATTTCCACCTTGAAGCTTATCTATATCTTGAAATCTCCAAATGATAGATTGTGGTACAACCTTTAGTACTCCTTTTGTAATGGTACTAATTTGTGCATTATCTTTTCCTACATTAGGCAACTCTTGATAAACAGCTGCTGAAAGAATTCCTCCTACAATAACAATTACTGCAAGTATTATATATATAATCTTATAATTTATTTTTTTGAAAAATTTATTACATTGATCTAATAAAAATGTCACTCCTACTGTAATAATCAGCATGCCTATGAATATTCCCCATAGCTCACCTTGCACAGGATTTGCTAATCCTTTTTTAAATATTACACTAAAAATAGCTCCTACACATGTATTAGCAATGATATTTGCAATGGCACTGATTTTTTCATCCCTTTGTATAAGGAATATATATATTAATACAAGAGGCGGCATTAATGCCCACATCCCTCTAGAGTAGGTTAAAATCAATGTAAATATAAATATTACTGATAAAATATTGTATATTATTTTTGATATATGTTCCCTAGTTTTTAATGACATTCCCACACTAATAAAAAGCAGTGCACCCATATAAGCTGCTAATGCATTAGGATATTGAAGGGTCGAGTTAATTCTTTCCCACACATATGCCCCATTATAATTCCACGTGCCTACAGCAGCACCAATCCCTACCATAGCTACAACAAAAGCACTTCCTAGTAACGTATTTAAAATTATTTCTTTCCCTTTTAAATCTTTCCCAAATTCCTTTGCCATAAGATATAAAAAGAAGTAGTTACTGTATTTTAAAAATTCTCCTATAGCAAGCCTTTTATTGACACCATAAAAGCAGGATACGAAATACATGAAAACGATTAATCCTGCTAATACATCTGCATGACTTTTAAATATTTTATAATCCCCATACTTTATTTTCCTTCCAAGCCATATCGCAAAAAGAGTAAAGGAAAAAACATGGGTTGGTAAGAGTTCATAATCAAAGAAAGACCCTCTGAAAAAAGGAGGATAGAACAATATGATACAAAATAAGGTAAACAACAACCCACTTTTTTGATAGCTTTCCATATTCAATTTTCTTTTCTCTTTTACTTTGGTAGACATAAATACCTCCAATACAGTCAATAATAGTTTTTCGTTTATTTAACCTTTTATTTTTATGCTACCTCTTTACTAGAAGCTGCTGAATTTTTCCAGTATTCTCTAAAAAACGCTAAAAACACTCCAACCATAACCCCTAGTACTCCTGATATAGCCAGATTTAGCTTTTTATTTGGTGATACAGGTTTAATTGGCTCTAATGCTGGTGTTTGTATAACAATATTTGCATCCTCTAAAATTGATGACTTAGCAACACTTATTTCCTCTAGCTTTTTATTAAAAGCGTCATAGGTTGATTGAGCTAAATTTACTTTTCTTGTAATGATTCTTTCCTCATATTGCTTTTCTGCAAAATCCACTTGAAGCTTTTCTAGTTCAGTTTGCGCTTTTATCATTTCTTTTTTTAGATTTTGCTGTTTCGCTAAACTTTCTGATAATTGTATTTTAAAATTAGATAAAGTATTTTTCAAGCTATAATAATTACCATTTCTCTCTTCAACCTCTATAGCTACATTAAATAAATCACTACTTGATTGATTCGTTTTTTCATTCACTACTTGTGACATATAAGGATCATCTGAAAGAGATTTCTTGAGAGATACTTTTTCTGGTGTGTTTTGTAGTTCTTCTTGTGCTTTACTTATTTTTGCTCTTAATTGTTGCTCATTAACTTTTTCTTCTGCTAGCTTTGTTTTGTATTCTGTTACCATTTCAATTTTTGCAGTAATATCTGCTTTAAGCTCTTTTACACCTTTGGGCTGTGCTAAAAAGTCTTTGTACTCTACTAAAACATCATCTAACTTTTGCTTTTGTACATTTTTCTGACTTTCAATAGAAATAGATGATTTATTAGCTTGTTCCTTTGATTTTGTTGTAATAAAGTTCACAAATTTTTCAGATAAAGTATTTGCAATATCAGTTGCTAATTTTTTATCTATATGCTTTACTTTAATAGCAATCAAGTTTGTATCTTTGATGGTTTCAAGCTCAATCATATCTGCCAAGCTTAATCTTGTCATTTCTTTTTCATCTAATTTTAGTTCTTTTACGATTTCTTCTAAAATCACCGGATTTTTCACTTGTTCTTTGTATGTTTCAATAGTTAAATCAGGAACCTCTGCTACTGAATCTAGTATACCTTCAATCCCTTCTCCTCTTTGTTTTGCTTTGTATTTATCTGTTATATTTGAAGCCATTAAAACAGTTTTTGCTTCATATACTGGTTCCATGACAAAGAAACTTAGTATAAAAGCTGCTAATACACACACTATTGTAGTTCCTATAATCAATTTCTTTTGTTTTAACAAGATTTCTATCAGCTCTCTCAAGCTAATTTCATCGTATTGATTTTGCTGCTCCATTCCATATCCTCCACTCTTTAGATTAATCTATTTCCTTTTAAATAAATGTATTCTTCTTTTGCTAAACTATTCATTTCAAATAAATTACTGTTCCTTATCAACTACTGCAAACTTAATAGTCGCTTTGCAAGCTACTTCTTCTCCTACATACGCCACTGCTTCACCTTTTCCCATACCTCGGCGCATAGCACTCATTTCAACTTCAAGTCTTAATGTATCTCCTGGTACTACTTGTCTTCTAAACTTTGCATTCTCTATTCCAGTAAACAGTGCTAACTTTCCTTTATATTCTTCCATTGATAATACCGCTACAGCTCCAACTTGTGCTAAAGCTTCTACTTGTAGTACTCCTGGCATAATTGGGTTTTCTGGAAAATGTCCTTGAAAAAACGGTTCATTCGCTGTTACATTTTTGATTCCTACAGCTTTTTTTCCTGGTTCCATCTCGACGATTTTATCTACTAATAAAAATGGATATCTATGGGGAATGATCTTTTGAATTTCTATATTATTTAACATATTTTTACACTCCTTTATGTTTTTCCTAACTCTTTCATTTTACAAGAAGTTACAATATTAATCAACTGAATATAGAATTTTTAATAGAAATGTAAGATATAAATAACAATATTCAAAAAAAGAGTCGATTTTTTTCATCGACTCTTTTTTATTTACTTTTTATATTTTGAAAGCTGCTCATACATATTTTTTGCAAGACCTATTCCTTGTCCCTTTGAGCTTTCCTCTGCTAATTTTTCATCTAGCATACCTTCAAAGATTTCTCTTCCATAGCTTTTTTTGATAATGCCATCTTCTTGTATGGTATTTCTCATATTTTTCATCATCATGTTTACAAAAACTGTTTCAAATTGTCTACAAGCATCCATCAGTTTTTTGTCGTCTTTTGATTCCTTTGCCTTTTCAAAAGATTTTTGAAAGGAATCATCCTTTACTTTAGTTTTTTCATATGCAGCTTTATTGACGGTGGCACTTGATATTGGATTTATTTTCATCATTGATCATCTACCTTTTCAAGTTATTTGCCTGCTCTAGCATGGAATCTGCTGTTTGGATAGATTTTGAGTTGATTTCATAAGCCCTTTGAGCTGTGATCATTTTAACCATTTCTTCTACTACAGATACATTGGAGCTCTCAATAAAACCTTGCTTGATATTTCCCGCGTCTCCATCCTCTGCTTCTACGGCTTCTCCTGATGCATTGGTTGCTTTATATAGGTTTTGTCCAAGGGCTTCAAGTCCAGCAGGGTTTGGAAATCTTACTAAAGTCATTTGTCCAATTTCTTCAAAGTCTTCTTCTCCTTGTCTTTTTACATTGATGATTCCTTCTGGAGAAACAGTGATTTCTTTGATATTACTCCCGAGCTCTATATCTGCACCTTCTGCTTGTACATAATACCCTTCTGATGTAACAAGTCTTGCTTCATCATCTACTACGCTTAGTTTAAAGCTTCCATCCTTTGTGTAGAATAAATTGTCATTTTCATCTCTTACTTGAAAGAAGCCCTCTCCATCTATAGCAAAATCTAAATCATTATTTGTTTGTTCAAGGTTTCCTTTTCCAAAAGAACGAAGGGTTGCCATTGGCATAACTCCATAACCGATTTCAAGATTCACGGGTCTTCCTTGTCCTTCTTCGATACTCTTATTGGTTACTTGCTCGTATAACAAATCTTTAAATTCTACTCTTTGCTTTTTATATCCTGTAGTATTTACATTGGCTAAATTATTAGATATAGTATCAATATTTAATTGCTGTGCTTTCATTCCCGATGCAGCCGTCCATAACGCTCTCATAATCATCCACTCCTTTTACTATACTTTTCCTACCTCATTAACAGCTTTTTGTAATGTATCATCATAAGCCTTAACAACCCTTTGTCCTGATTCATAATTTCTAAAAAGGTTCATCATTTTCACCATTTCTTTTACAGCATTTACATTTGATTTTTCTAAAAATCCTTGAACAGCTTGTCCTGTAAAATCAGCTTCTTTTGCTTCTACTCCCTTTGCCACTCTATACATGTTACTCGCTTCTTTTCGTAAGTCTTTTGTATTTTCTATACGAACAATCTGTATCGTATCCATATATTCACCATCTACTATAAGTTCTCCGAATTCATTGATGGCTACATCTGTGCCTTCTAAAATGATAGGTCCATCCATACCTTCTACCTTATATCCATCTAATGTGACCAGTTCTTGATCCTTATTGATCATAAAGCTTCCATCTCTTGTATAACGTACTCCTGCTGGAGTATTGATTTTGAAAAAGCCATCTCCCTTAAGCCCTACATCTAACTGGTTATCTGTCTTATAAAGTTGCCCTTGTCCATAGTTTATATAAATTCTATCCAACCTTGTTCCTGCATTAAGTGTCCCTATAGTGTTAGGAGATACAGGCATTACTAGATTATCAACTGCATTGCCTCCAACCATTACTTGTCCACGATCATTGATTTCAAGTTCCCCATCTCCTACTTTGATAGGTCCTTTATTTCCCATAACCAAATAACCAGCCTTTGTATCGATTTCTCCATTAATATGTTTATAATAGGTGCTCAGGTATCCATCTTCATTCACTGTAAATTTTAAATCCTTTTGATAACTATCTCCATTAGGTGTCTTTACCTTAAAGTATCCACCAGTAGTATTTACCTCATATAAATTATCTTCTTTTTTTACTGTAACATTTGTAGTCTTCTCCATATTCATGTAATCCATAGGTGCATTGATCTTTTTTATTAACGTCTCTGGAAAAGACTCAGAAACGATTAAGTCTTTTTTATAGGCTACTGTATCAATATTTGCAATATTATTCGTTATTACATCTAATTTCTTATTATTGGTCTTCATAGTGGATGTTGCCATATAAAGTCCCCTGAGCATGTAACGTCACTCCCTTATTTATATACATAGTCTTACCTTTTTATCGACATGTTCATTATAAATGTTTATAGTTTTTTTAGTGGAATGAAAATCTTTGTAGGTTCTTGTAAAAAAGAGGAAGGGAAATAAATTGCTATTTTCTAATATATTTTGATATAATTATGAATATATAGCAAGAAATTTATTTGCAAATAAAAGATGTAAATATCATTATTAAGAATACCTCTCAATCATTCTAATACTTCAAAAGAAAAATCAAGAAAGGAGCGCTCATATGTCAAACGAAATCCTACAACAATTGTTAAATGAAATGAAGTCTATTAAAAACGAAATGTCCTCTCTTAGAGGTGAAGTATCTTCTCTTAAAGGTCAAGTACAATCCATTGAAGAAAATCAATCTTTGATTCAATCTCAAATAAACAACCTAGAAAACAAAGTGGCTTCAGACCATCAAGAAGTCTTGCATAGATTCGATAAACTTGAAGATCGACTTATTGATTTTGAAGGGAAAAATGCTGCAAATCATATTTCTAGCAATACTAAATTAGATAAAATATCAGATGATATTGAATTTTTAAAGCATGAAGAATACGAAACAAAACAAGATCTTTTTCGTATCAAAAGAAATCTTAAACCTGTTAAATAATAAGCGAAAGAAATCCTAAACCTTTATCTGCCTAAATATGGCAAGTTATAAAAGTTTAGGATCTCTTTATAATAGCATCAGATTATATTTATCTTGATCTTCTAAAATCCTTACTACTCATCATACTCTTTTCTAAAACATTAATAGATTCCAGGGATGCACCCGTTCCCTTCGCTACACATTCAATAGGATCTTCTGCTATATACGTAGGGATTCCTGTTCTCTCTTCGATGAGTTTATTTAGCCCATCTAATAAACAACCTCCCCCTGTCATAACAATTCCTCTATCACTAATATCTGCTGCAAGCTCTGGTGGTGTTCTCTCAAGAACTGCATGTACTGCATCTGCTATAGCCATAACTGGTTCTTCAAGAGCATATAGCATTTCTTCGGACGTTACTTTGATAGTTCTTGGAAGACCTGATACTAAATCTCTTCCTCTACATTCAGCCGTCACAATTTTTGTTCTCGGATAAGCTGAACCAATACTCATTTTTAAGCTTTCTGCAGTTCTTTCACCAATTAGAAGATTATGTTTTTTTCTCATATGCTTTACAATAGATTGATCAAATCGATCGCCTGCACATTTGATAGATTTACTTGCAACAACTCCACCTAGTGAGATGACTGCTACATCAGCTGTTCCTCCACCAATATCTACAACCATATTCCCATCTGGTTTAGATATATCTAGCCCTGCTCCAATAGCTGCAGCAATAGGTTCCTCAATTAGATAAGTTGTTCCTCCACCAGCCTCACTAGTAGCTTCTATAGCTGCTCTTTTTTCTACTTCTGTTACGCCACTAGGAACACAAACGATAATTTTAGGCTTGAAAAATTTTCTTTTCCCACACGTTTTGTGTATGAAATAGCGAAGCATCCTTTCTGTTACTTCATAGTCAGAAATAACTCCATCTTTTAATGGTCTTATAGCAACAATATTTCCTGGCGTTCTTCCTAACATCCTTCTAGCTTCTTCCCCTACAGCTAAAAGTTTATTGGTATTTTTATCGATGGCTACTACTGAAGGTTCTTTCAGAACAATTCCCTTACCCTTTATAAAAACTAAAACACTAGCCGTACCTAAGTCAATGCCCACTTCCATTCCTAATCCAAACATTTTAATCTCCTTCCATTCTTATCCTTGAAGATATTTTTCTATATGAAATAAATATTTTGTTCAATAAGCAATAATTTTGTCGTATCCACCTTATTCTATTCTATACAGATTCTATAATTCCTTTTTAATTTTAAAGTTTTTCCAATATCTTTTGAAACTATTTATTTCCTGTTCTATCGACTACTCTGACTGCATAATATTTATCAAGGAGTTCATATAAAGGGGGTTACACAATTGAAAGATTACATAGAAGAAAGAGCAATGGAAATAGCTGAATATATCATAAACGAAAAAGCTACCGTTCGCCAAACAGCTAAAGTGTTTGGGGTAAGCAAAAGCACAGTGCATAAGGATGTAACTGAACGCCTTCCTAAGATAAACCCTCTAGTTGCAAGTCAAGTCAAAAGAATACTTGATAAAAATAAAGCAGAAAGACATATACGAGGTGGCAAAGCAACAAGGATGAAATATAGAAATATTCACGAATAGAGAAAAACAGGGGAAAACCCCTGTTTTAGTTTTTGTTAGGCAAAAATTGATTTGGATCTACATTTTTTCCATCTATTAACACTTCAAAATGAAGATGGGGTTCTTCTAAAGTCTCAAATAACGATGTTTTTCCTACACGACCAATATCTTGTCCCTTCTTTACAAAATCTCCAACCTTCACCATTCTTTCTTCATTAAGATTTGAATATCTTGTAATCAATTGGTCTCCATGAGATAATGCAATAGTAATACCCAGCTTAGAATCCATTGCAGATTCTATAACTTTTCCTTCTAAAGCTGCAACAATAGGGGTATTCTCTGAAGCAATAATATCTATACCATAATGAGTCGTATACTCATCTAATGTTTTTGAATAAATCAATTGATCAGCTGCATAATCCATTCCTCTTTTTCCCTTTACAGGTTCTATCATTTCTATTTTTTTATCTTTCTTTACTTCCTTTTTCTTTTTTTTAGGTTTTGACTCAACAATATTTTTTTCTTTTTTAGGTTCATCTTTTGAAGATGCGGAAATAGAAGCTGCAAGTTCTTCATCTACCTCCATATCTTCAACAACAATAGTCGATTTATGATCATACAACCCCATATCCATAGAATCCAAAGGTTCATTTTCTCCCACTGATGGTGTTTTTATATCATCTGCTATAAATTGATGAATATTTTTCTTTGTAACCCATACAGCCGTTGTTGCCACAATACATACGCATAAGAATAAAATAATATAAAATCCTTCTTTGTCTAAAAGCTGATGAACAAAGTTTTTTAACCATTTTTTCAATCCCATATACCTCACCTCTATCTAGTATTGTTGCCACTATGATAGATTTCATACATAGGTTTTAATCCAAATACACATCCTTATGGATTCATTTTACTAATCTCTACTCCTAAATAATAGTGCTTTAATATTTCATCAAAGGTATGCCCTCTCTCTGCCATACCATTAGCTCCCCATTGGCTCATCCCTACCCCATGACCATATCCATTCGTAACGAATTTTATATTTTCCCCCTCAATAGCTATTTTAAAATTTGCTGACCTCAGACTCATCAATTCCCTAACTTCTCTTCCTGTTAAAATTTTGTTCCCTACCTGTAATTTTAAAACCCTTCCTCCTTCACTTCTTTCTAAGATCTTTAAAGCATGAATATTAGAAG
Organism: Marinisporobacter sp.; assembly: GCA_025210525.1. GTDB lineage: Bacteria > Bacillota > Clostridia > Peptostreptococcales > Thermotaleaceae > Crassaminicella. The sequence goes on along the minus strand of JAOARP010000026.1, from coordinate 119,763 downwards.
GACTTATATTTATATCTTTATATTTACTTTTAATTTTTTTGATAAAATCTGAAGCTATAATACTTTGTTCATCTTGAAGGTGAGGAGCACGATCTTCGTAAGGGCTCTCTACACTTCTAAGATAAGGTACCCATGCAGTAAAAACATCCTCTGAGTTTTCTGTTTTTCCCCCACTAGTAGAATGAAAAAGGGGTTGCTTGACAGGCTCATTGTCATACGTCATAATAAATCCCTTCGTTTCTTCTACTGCTTTTTCTATTTTAGGCCAATAATCTCTCATCCAGTTCTTAGATTTAAGTTTTCTTAACTTTTCCTTAGAAAGCCATACTTGGCAATGAACACTATCACATAAAGGTGCTCCTTTATGGGATGGATGTCCATCTTTTCCATAGGCATTGATTCTAGATATAGCATAAGTTCTTGCTGCAACGGCTTGAGCTTTTAGCGCTTCCATTTGAAAAGCCGCTGGCATTTCCCCTGCTACAACACCTTTTATATACTCTTCTAAATCTAGTGTCTTGATCTCTCCTGTTTCATTGATGTATACTCGTACAACTTGATCACTTTCCACCATTGGCTCCTTTTCAATCTTAGGTTTATGAATATCACATCCTTGAATCAATAAAATAGGTAAGCAAATAATAGTAACAAACAATGCCAAAATAGACATGAATATGCTTTTCATCCTTATCCCCCTTTGTACCTTTTGTTATAAACCATCTAAACAGTAAAATTTTATAGTCACATAGTTTATATAACTTATGTACAAAGAAAGGAATATAGAACAAAAAAGTGCCACAAAGGACACTTTTTATTCTACTCTTTTTATTTTTGCTCCTAATTGACACAATTTATCTTCTATATTTACATACCCTCGATCAATATGATAAATATCGCTTATTTCCGTTTTTCCTTCTGCTACTAACCCTGCAAGGATCAAAGCTGCACCTGCTCTAAGATCTGTTGCTTTTACTTGGGTTCCTTGCAATGCGTTTACTCCTTGTACCACTGCACTTCTTCCTTCAATTTTAATATTCGCACCCATTCTTTTTAATTCTGATACATGCATAAATCTATTTTCAAATACAGTTTCTATTACAACGCTTGTCCCTTTCGCTACGCTTAATAGAGACATAAATTGAGCTTGCATATCCGTAGGAAATCCAGGATAAGGTAAGGTTTTAATATCTGTAGCATCTATTCCATTCTTTGCTACAACTCGAATACTATCTATATTTTCTTTTATTTCTACACCACATTCTCTCAGTTTTGCAATGGTAGGCTTTAAATGCTCTGATAATGCATTTTCAATGAGCACATCTCCACCCGTCATAGCTGCTGCAACCATAAAAGTACCTGCTTCAATGCGGTCAGGAATAACAGAATGCCTTGTTGCTCCTAATTCTTTCACTCCTTCAATTTTTATGGTATCCGTTCCTGCGCCCTTAATTTTTGCACCTAATCCATTTAGAAAATTTGCTAAATCCACAATTTCTGGCTCTTCTGCTACATTTTCTATAACCGTTAATCCTTCTGCCATAGTAGCCGCCATCATAATATTTTCAGTAGCACCTACACTTGGAAAATCTAAATAAATTTTATTTCCTCTAAGCTGATTAGCTTTTGCTTCTACATATCCATGTCCCACATTGATTTCTGCTCCTAAGGCATGAAATCCTTTCAAATGTAAATCAATAGGTCTTGTCCCTATAGCACATCCTCCTGGAAGAGATATTCTAGCTTTTCCCATCCTTGCTAAAAGAGGACCCATTACCAAAAAAGATGCTCTCATCTTTCGAACTAATTCATAAGGTGCTTCATAGTGAAGAAGGCTTGCTCCATCAATTTCAACAGTTCCTTCATTGATATTTCTTTTCACACGTGCACCTATAGATTCTAACAATTCACTAATCACTTCTACATCCTTTAATACAGGTATATCTTCTAAAACACATTTTCCTTTAGATAATAAAGACGCTGCTAAGATTGGTAATACTGAATTTTTTGCTCCATTAACCCTTACCGTACCCTTTAACGGAGGGCTTTTTTCTATAACAATCTTTGCCACATGTGAGCCTCCTTTTATAGATTCATTTTTTACAAAATTTAGTATGATTTCTTATTGTATTTCCTAACTATTTCTTATCTTACTTCAAATCATTATGTTTTTTGACTCCAAATAATATTTCTACATTTTTATAAAATCTCCTTTAGGAAATTTTTATAAATTAATAGGGAATTGTTATAAAGGGTGTTCCAATCCAAATATTGGTTTTATCTTCATAGGAATTATATCTAAGAGCTATATGAAGATTTACTTTTTTTCCCCCATAAGTTGTGTACTCTTTTATTTTACTGCTAAGACTCGTAATACTGATCATGTTTTCATCTCTAAAGCTTTCTTTCTCTGAAGCATCCATATTTTCTTTAATATCTTTAAGGATCTTTTCTTTTTGCACATGATTTAATTTCCCTTTAAAACTTCCTGCAGCACAAATGGTCACACTAGGCTTTCCAAAAGCAGCTAAAACTTCTCTTATTTTTTCTGATCCACTGCTTAAATAATCCAATTGATGATCTACCACATTTATCACAATATTTGTTTCCTTCACATCTGATTCTTCTGATGATTGGAGAATAATACAAACCTTCTCTTTATTTTTTCCTTCTCCTGTTACATACACATGGGTATTTTCTTTTGTAGATACATTTTCTATCTTTTCTTTTTTTACTGCTAGTTTTTCTACTAAGTCTAAACAAATTTCTTCTCCTTTAGATGGTTCAGTAAAAATTTTGTCCATATTCACATATGCATTCACGTTTATTTCTTCTACTACTGCGTCCGTACTCGTAATGGTTTTTATGATTCCTTCTTCTTTTGTCATAGCTATTGTATCAATGGATAAAATAAATGTTATGTTCATAAATATAAATAAATAAAGACAAATTTTTTTAAGATTAAAATAGGATTTCATATACTCATCTCCCTCAATCATACAATATATAAAGGGAAGAAAATAAATAATCAAATATGTTAAAGGGGGACGAAAACATATTTTCTATCTATTATCTTCCCTTGTTATTAAAAGTATTGACGGAAGAAAAGGTGAATATACGTATGTATCTTAAAAAGATTTTATTTTTTCATATGCTCACAAACACCACATGAAATACCCATCATTTTATCTAAAAGAGTAATTTCTTCAAACTCATCTATAAACAAGGGAGCTTCTTCTCTTAACTCCTGCATATGCTTTTTACAAAGCTTTTTATTTTTTGCATGATAAAATGCTTCTGGTAAAACAGGTAGTTTCTCTATTAATATATCTTTTTCATTTACCGCTTCATTACTTGCTAATACTAGAGCAATCTCTTTATTTGTATTCATATCTATTGTTTTATATTCTTTATCATATTTCTTCGCTACATCCATATACTTTTCAGCAATCGTATCTAAAACACTATTTTCTAATATTAGTTTATTAACTCTTCCATCTTTACATTTTTCTTCTACCATTTTTATAGCTTCTTTTCGATTGATTTGCTCAAAGTTTAAGGCAAAAGTAATTCTTTCTCGAAATTCTCCAAGCCAATGTTTTTTTTCATCAGCCTTAATTTGTGGTGTTCCAGCTACTCCATATTCTACATATTTTTCTAGTTCACTTTGATTATTCATATGCTGCCTCCATTCCTAAAACTACACTTCTGATAGTAATATTATTCCACTTACAATTTTTTTTATTGCCATTCTATCAAAAGATTTTATCCCCTTTGTAGAACCAAATATTAGTCTTCATTATACACTACTATGTAATCTTTGATCAAAAAAATCCCAAACCTTATTTGGTTTGGGATTTTTTTATTCACCTTTGGCTACTCTAATTCTTGTTAAAGCTCTTTTTAATGCTGCTTTTGCTCTTAATGCATCTATATTCGCTTCTGGTTTATTTAGTCTCTCTTCAGCTCTATTCTTTGATTCTTCTGCCCTCTTTACATCTATTTCTTCAGGCCATTCAGCTGAATCTGTAATAATAGTAGTTTTTTCTTCCTTGATCTGAATAAACCCTCCTGCACATGCAGCTTCTTTGTATTTACCATTTTCTTTGATTTTCACCACGCCTATTTCTAAGGGGCTTACTGTAAACATGTGGTCTTTTAATATCCCCATATCGCCTTGAGTACTTCTGACCACAATTCTTTCTACAGAGCCTTCATAGAATTTTCTGTCGGGTGTTACGATTTCAAGTTCAAAAGTAGAAGCCATCTTTTCACCTCGCTTCTTTTATCTTTCTCTCTTGGCTTTTTCCACTGCCTCATCTATACTTCCAACAAAAAGGAATGAAGATTCTGGAAGATCGTCATGCTTTCCTTCAAGAATTTCCTTAAATCCTCTGATAGTCTCTTTAAGTGGCACATATTTCCCTTCCATACCTGTGAATGCCTCTGCTACACTAAATGGTTGAGAGAAAAATCTTTGAACCTTTCTCGCACGAGATACGAGCAATTTATCGTCATCCGATAATTCATCCATACCAAGGATTGCAATAATATCTTGAAGCTCTTTATATCTTTGAAGGACCTCTTGCACCTGACGAGCAACCGTATAGTGTTCTTCTCCAATAATCTCAGGATCCATAATTCTTGAATTAGAATCTAATGGATCAACTGCAGGATAGATTCCAAGCTCTGTAATAGCACGAGATAATACAGTCTGTGCATCTAAGTGAGCAAAGGTTGTTGCAGGAGCTGGGTCAGTCAAGTCATCTGCTGGTACATATACAGCTTGAACAGATGTGATAGAACCCTTCTTCGTTGATGTAATTCTCTCCTGAAGTGCACCCATCTCAGTTGCAAGGGTCGGCTGATAACCAACGGCACTTGGCATACGACCAAGAAGTGCCGATACTTCTGACCCTGCTTGGGTAAATCTGAATATATTGTCAATGAAAAGTAATACGTCTTGCCCTTCTTGATCTCTAAAATATTCTGCCATAGTAAGACCAGAAAGTGCCACACGCATTCTTGCTCCTGGTGGTTCATTCATCTGACCAAATACCATGGAGGTTTTATCAATAACCCCTGATTCAATCATCTCATGATATAGGTCGTTTCCTTCCCTTGTTCTTTCTCCTACTCCTGCAAATACAGAAAGACCGCCATGCTCTTTTGCAATATTATTAATAAGCTCCATGATCAGAACTGTCTTTCCTACACCTGCTCCTCCGAAAAGTCCGATTTTTCCACCCTTTACATATGGGGCAATCAAATCTACTACCTTAATTCCTGTTTCAAAAATTTGAGAAGAGGTCTCTTGCTCTTCAAATGCTGGCGCTTGTCTATGAATAGGAAATCTTTGTTTTTCATTTGCAGAACCCTTTAAATCGATAGGCTCTCCTAATACATTAAAAATTCTTCCTAATGTTTCTTTTCCTACAGGAACCGTAATAGGTGCTCCTGTATCTATAGCTTCTGTACCACGTACAAGTCCATCAGTAGATGACATGGCTATACAACGAACCGTATCATCCCCTAAATGCTGAGCTACTTCAGAGATGATTTTGTTTCCTTCTACATTGATTTCTATTGCATTCAATAGGTTTGGAAGTTGGTCTGCACTAAATTTTATATCCAAAACCGGTCCGATAATTTGGACAATTTTTCCGACATTTCCCGCCATGTTCTCTCACATCCTTTCTTTTTTGGTAGCGCTACTTAAGTGCCTCAACACCACCAACAATTTCAGCAATCTCTTGTGTGATTGCCGCTTGTCGCGCTCTATTATAATTTAATGTGAATTTCTCGATCATTTCTTCTGCATTCTCTGTAGCGTTTTCCATGGCCATTCTTCGTGCCCCTTGTTCACTCGCAGAAGATTCTACTAAAGCTCCATATATTGTACTATCAACATATTTAGGTACAATATAATTTAACAAGCTTTCTGGAGAAGGATCATAAGAAACATATTCAAACTCTTCTGTTTCTTCCATTTCTCCTTTTTCCATACTCAGTGGAAGGAGCTTGATCATTTCTGGGCTTTGAGCTACAGTACTTACAAACTGTGTATATACAAGATAGACTTCATCTATCATTTTTTTCTCATACAATTTGAGTACTAGATTACTTATTTTTTTTGCATCTCCATAAGTAGGGCTTTCTGAAATATGAATAAACTCTCCATCTAATTCATAATTCTTATTGCGATAGTAATCTCGCGCTTTTGTTCCTATTGTAACAACAGACACATCTTTCTTTTCATCCATACTCTCTACCGCTTTTTTAATCACATTGATATTATATCCACCACATAAGCCTCTATCTGCCGTTATGACAATATAACAGCTTTTCTTTACTTCTCTTTTATCTAAATATTTATGCTTAATTCCTTTAGCATTTGAAAATATATCTCTTACTGTATCTTGTATAGTATGAAAGTAAGGTCTTGATTTTTCAGCACGTTCTCTTGCACGTCTTAATTTTGCTGATGATACAAGCTCCATCGCCTTTGTAATTTGTTTTGTATTATTAACACTTTTAATTCTACGCTTTATATCGCGCATACCCATTCCTGCCATGCATTCACCTCCATACATAACGGTTAGAGGTTAAACTGCTTTTGTTTAACCCTTAGCCGTTCGTAGTTTGCCCTTCACCGTTAGAGGCCGCTCTTTACTTTTCTATCTTAAAAATTCCTTTAAATTGTTCTATGGCCATCTTTAATTTTTCTGCTACTTCATCACCTAATTTTCCTGTACTCTTAATTTCTTCCCCTATTTCTGAATGACTTTGATCCATGAACTCAAGAAGTTCCTTTTCAAATCTTTTTACTTCCTGTACAGGAATATCTGTTAGGTATTTATTGATGGCAGCAAATATAATGATTACTTGATGTTCAACTTTTACAGGAGCATATTGAGGTTGTTTTAGAATCTCCAGGATTCTTTCCCCTTGTGCAAGTCTGTCCCTTGTATCCTTATCAAGCTCTGAACCGAATTGAGCAAAGGCTGCAAGTTCTCTATATTGAGCAAGCTCTAGCTTGATCTTACCAGCAACTTTTTTCATGGCCTTAAGCTGAGCATCTCCACCAACCCGCGATACAGATATACCAGGGTTTACAGCAGGACGCTGACCTGCAGCAAACATTTCAGTCTCTAGGAAGATCTGTCCGTCTGTAATAGAGATTACGTTTGTTGGAATGTATGCAGAAACATCTCCTGCTTGTGTTTCGATAATCGGTAATGCCGTTAAAGACCCACCGCCTAAATCATCATTCAATTTAGCAGCACGCTCAAGAAGTCTACTATGTAAGTAGAATACATCTCCTGGATACGCTTCACGTCCTGGTGGACGACGAAGAAGTAATGATAATGCACGATATGCAACAGCATGCTTTGATAAATCATCATAAATAATGAGTACATCTTTTCCCTGATGCATAAATTCTTCACCCATTGCACAACCTGCATAAGGTGCAATATATTGAATTGGTGCTAACTCACTAGCTGTAGCAGATACGATAATGGTATAATCCATTGCCCCTCTATCTTCTAGTGTCTTTACAATTTGTGCTACCGTAGATTTTTTCTGTCCGATAGCAACATAAATACAAATAACGTTTTCTTCCTTTTGATTTAATATAGTATCTATAGCAATAGCTGTTTTTCCTGTTTGTCTATCTCCGATAATCAGCTCACGCTGTCCTCTACCGATTGGAATCATAGCATCTATTGCCTTAATTCCTGTTTGTAATGGTTGATGAACTGATTTTCTCTCAATAACTCCAGGAGCATTTGCTTCAACAGGTCTGTATTTTTCTGATTTGATAGGACCTTTTCCATCAATAGGCTGCCCTAATGCGTTAACTACACGCCCCATCAAGCCATCTCCAACAGGAACTTCAACAATTCTTCCCGTATGCTTTACCATATCTCCTTCTTTGATCTTGTCATCTGAACCTAAAAGTACACAACCTACATTATCTTCTTCTAAATTCAGGGCCATTCCATAGACATCTCCAGGAAACTCTAAAAGCTCTCCTGCCATACATTTTTCTAGTCCATGGATTCTGGCAATACCGTCACCAACTTGAATAACAGTACCTACGTCAGTAACTTGAAGCTTATTCTCATATCTTTTTATCTGTTCTTTTATAATGGAACTGATTTCCTCAGGTCTGAGATTCATCTTTATATCACCGCTCTCCTAAACTAATATTTGTGCAAGGTCCTTTTGCATTGCATTCAGACGACGCTGAATGGTACCATCGATTACCTTGTCTCCTATTTTCACTAAAACGCCACCCTTAATAGATGGATCTACTATATTTTCAAGCTTTATAAACTTCCCTGTCATACTTGAAAGTTTCTTTTCAAGGTATGTTTTTTCTTCTCCTTTTAAAGGAACCACTGTAGTCACTGTTCCTTCTATAATATTGCTATAATCATTGGCAAGCTTTTTAAAAACTTTTCCAATCCCTTCAATATGACTCGTTCTTCTTTTATCCAAAAGGATTTTTAAGAAATTCATCATTTCAGTACTAATTTTTTCTTTAAATGCCTCTTCAATAATATTTTTTTTCTCATCTTTACTGATTTGAGGCGTATTGTACAACCGATAAAAGTCCGGATAATTTTTAAATACATCTAAAACAAAAGCCATTTCCTCTTTGTATTTCTCTAAATGATTCCCCTCAACAGCTACTTCAAATAGCGCCTCTGCATAAGTTCTTTCTACTAATTCTGCCATCTGGCGTCCCCTACCTCATTAATAAATTCTTGAATCAATCCATGATGTTCCTTTTCATCTAAGGTCTTGTCAATGATTTTTCCAGCAGCTATTAATGCAAGGGAAGCCATTTCATCTTTCAGTTCATTCATGGCTTGTTCTTTCTTTCTTTTTATTTCTGATTCGGTTCTCTCTAATATTTGAGTAGCTTCTTTTTCTGCATTCTTTACAATATCAGAAGCTCTCTTTTCTGCCTTTTGAGAAGCTTCTTTAATGATTTGTCTTCCTTCATCTTCTGCAAACTGAAGCTTTGTTTCGTATTCTTTTTTTAGCGTTTCTGCCTCTTTATTTTTTCCTTGAGCTTCTTCAATAGATGCAGCAATATCATCTTTTCTTGACTGCATGAACTCGCTAACAGGCTTAAAGAGTAGTTTTCTTAATGCTAAAAACAATATGATTGTGTTTGCTATCTGAAAAACTGTCGTCCAACTAAGTTCCACTAATCCTGCTTTCATAGTGTATACTTCCTCCTTTCTAAAAAGGCCTTTCTTCTACCCTTATGCTCCTATAAAAGACCAATTAGTGGATTTGCAAATAATAAAATTAACGCAACAATCAAACCATAAATACCTGTTGTCTCTGCAACAGCTGCTCCAAGAAGCATTGTTCTAATAATATCCCCTTGTGCTTCTGGTTGTCTTCCAACTCCTTCAGCACCCTTACCTGCTGCATATCCCTGTCCAATTCCAGGTCCAATACCTGCAATCATTGCTAAACCTGCTCCAATAGCAGAACATGCTAATATTAACGCTTTTCCTGTAATAGGTTCCATATTCATATTCCTCCTTCATGGATTAAGTATTTTCTATTTTTATTTGTTTACATTTACAAAAGTTTCAATAATGGATTTGAAAACATCAAAAGTAAAGCAATAATCAACGCATAAATCCCAGTAGTTTGTGCTACTGCCTGCCCAAGGAGCATTGTTTTAAGAATGGTTGATTGTAATTTAGGTCTTCTTCCAACAGCCTCAGCACCTTTTCCTGCTGCATAGCCTTGACCTATTCCTGGTCCTATCCCTGCAATCATAGATATACCAGCCGCTATAGCTGATGCCATCAAAACAAGTACACTTCCAGTTTGCCCTACTAAGGGATTTCCAAACAACATAATCAGTGCCACTACTAAAGCAAGTATTCCAGAGGTTTCTGCAATCCCTGCACCTAGTAACATAACCATAGTAGATTGTTTAGAAGTTTTTGGATTGGTGCTTACAGCTTCAGCACCTTTTCCTGCTGCATAGCCTTGACCTATTCCTGGTCCTATTCCTGCAATAATCGCCAAGCTTGCACCAATAGCTGATGCTGCAAGAATAAGTACTTTGCTATCAAAAGTAAAAAGCCAATTCAAAAAAACATTGATAAAATCGGTATTTTCCATCTGTTCACCTCCTATTTCAGTTAAAGATGAATCAATCCATAGCCATAGAAACAAATACCATTGTTAGCATTGAAAATATAAATGACTGCAACACACCTGCAAATACATCAAAGTACAAGTGTAGTACTGCTGGAATACCTGTCTGAAATATTGGGATTCCAATTCCTAAAGTTGTACTTAACACCCCAAGACCTCCATATAATAGATTCATAATGATTAGGCCTCCTACAATATTTCCAAAGAGACGGAAAGATAAAGATATAGGGGTTGCAAGCTCTCCTATAAGATTAAGGGGCAGCATTACTGGGAATGGATCTAAAAATCCTTTTAAGTAAGTTCCAGCACCTTTACTTTTCATTCCAAAGAAATGAATCATAACAAAAGTAATAAGGGCCAAACCCATTGTCGTATTTACATCTGCTGTTGGAGGTCTAAATGCAAATAATCCTGCTAAATTTGCAAATATTAAATATAGCATCAAAGTCCCTATATAAGGGGCAAACGCCATTTTATCTTCTCCCATAGTTTGAGACGTAAGTTTATAAATGCTATCCACTAAAGCTTCTACAAAATTTTGGAAGCCTTTAGGCTTTTGCTCAAACTTTCTGGTTGCCACAAATGAAAATAGGATCAATATGACCATGATAATCCATGTGACCACAACAGTCTCTGTTATTGGAATGTTGGTTCCTGGTATTTCAAAAATGATTTTAGGGCCAAATCCTCCTTCCATTATTTCTCCTCCTTTCTTACAAAAATTCTTTTAAAGTATTGTTTATCATTAAATAGGTTTGTAATTAAAATAATGATTTTTATCATCACTAAACCTATTATTACCCCGATAACATTTAAATAATCAGCTTTAATCCCTATAAAAAGGACAACACCATTTGTAATATATCTTATAAAATATCTACTACCTGCATAAACTTGTGCTTGCCTTGGCTGCATATGTACTGCTTTTTCTAAAGTCAATGCCAAAGTTCTAAAATTCAACATGCTTATGAGTGTTCCAAAAATAAGTCCTAGAATCATAGGAAGGGAGTTTTGTATGAAAACTGCAAAGCCTAGACACAAAATGATGACAGTACTTATTGTAAATTTAAAAATTTTTAGCTGCATCTCCCACGTATGCCCCAAAGATCTACACTTCCCTTCATTCAGCTTATAAGTTATTCTTTCGTAAACTTTATGTACAAGACATTCTTATTTTCTGCAAGAATATTGAGAAAAGTACATTTTTCTCTTTCTTATTTCAAACGAATTATAATATTATGACACTTTCCTGTAAAAATAAATTCCTATTTTTTCTTTTTTATATCTTTCATAACAATCTTATAAACGTTCAAAAAACCTGATCCTATTCCTAATAGAATAAATAAAATCAAAAATAAATAATTAGTTCCCATTCTTTTATCTGCCAAATTCCCTAGATATACAGCTGCAAGAATCGGTAAAATCATCATAATTCCTATATGTGTCACCAAAGATAAATTTTGAAATATATTTGTTTTATTCTTTTTCATAAAACTCCCCATTTATAATTATATCACTTGTAATAAATTATACAAGTAATGGATAAATTTGTAACATTTATGCACAATTGCGCGAATATTTAAAATACGCTTTCTTCCCCTATTATATATCATACATTTTTCTACACAATTCCACAAGTTATTTTTTAAATTTTCTGTTTTTAAAAATTTTCCAAGCCATTCATTTCATCAATACAATGAAAAAGCAGTTCACCTTGGTTTAGAACTGCTTCTTATTTTTATTTGTATCTATCATCTATATTATTCCAAAATCATCAACTCCATATACTTACAAAAGCTTCATCAAAGGATTTGCAAACATTAAAACTAAAGAAATGACCAAGGCATAAATCCCTGTAGTTTGTGCCACCGCCTGCCCAAGAATCATCGTTTTAATAATACTCGACTGAAGAACAGGTCTTTTCCCAGTAGCTTCAGTTCCTTTACCGGCTGCATATCCTTGCCCTATTCCTGGTCCTATTCCTGCAATCATGGCTATTCCTGCTCCTAATGTAGATGCAGCTACAACAATAGTTGCCCCATGAATAGTGATCAAAGGATTCGCATACATTAAAATCAATGCAATAACCAATGCAAATATCCCTGAGGTTTGTGCAACTGCTGATCCTAGTAGCATTACTAAAGTAGAAGGCCTTGATCCTGTTGGATTCATACTAGCAGCTTCAGCTCCTTTACCTGCTGCATATCCTTGCCCAATCCCAGGCCCTATTCCTGCAATCATTGCAATTCCTGCTGCAATAGCAGATACAGCAATAATCAAACCATCTCCTTTTTGTCCTACTAATGGATTTCCACATAATAAAATCAATGCAATCACTAAAGATAATATCCCCGAAGTTTCTGCAATACCAGCTCCTAATAGCATAACCATTGTAGCATGCTTTGCAGCCTTAGGATTATTACTAGCAGCTTCTGCCCCCTTACCTGCCGCATACCCTTGCCCTATTCCTGGTCCTATTCCTGCAATCATTGCAAAACCTGCTCCAATAGCTGAAGCTGCAAGGATTAACGCCTTTTTATCAAAGCTTAACAACCAATTCAAAAAAGTTACAATAAAATTCGTATGCTCCATCTCTTGTCCCCCCTAAAAACATAAAAAAAATCTTCTGTCATTAGATTATATGAGGACTTTTTAAATATATGCTTATTTTTTTGAATTTTCCAATAGTCGCAAGTAGTATATTGTATACTACAAAAAACAAAAAACTTTAGCAATTTTTCATTACTAAAGTTTTTTTAGTTTATAACTTTATATTTCCATTTTCTTTAAATCATCAGCAATAATTAATTCTGCATCTGTAGCATTTTGTACATCTTCTACAGTGAATTCTGGATTGATTTCTTTTAGAACAATTCCTTGATCGGTTACATCCATTACACCCATTTCTGTAACGATCATATTTACTTGTCCTGCAGCAGTAAGAGGTAAATTACACTCTTTTAAGATCTTTGGTTTACCCTTTTGTGTATGAGTCATAGAAATGATTACTTTTTTAGCTCCAACTACTAAATCCATAGCACCACCCATACCTGGTACCATTTTTCCTGGAACCATCCAGTTTGCAAGGTTTCCTTTTTCATCTACTTGAAGAGCTCCAAGAACTGTTGCATCCACGTGACCTCCTCTAATAATACTAAAGGAAGTAGCACTATCAAAAAATGCTGCCCCTGGTACTGCTGTTACAGGCATTCCACCTGCATTTACTAAATCCATATCTTCTTTTCCTTCTTCAGCAGCAGGTCCAAGTCCAACAAAACCATTTTCTGATTGGAAAGTAATATCCATATTCTCTGGAATATAGTTTGCTACCATTGTTGGTAATCCAATTCCTAAATTTACTACGTCACCATCTTTTAGTTCTTTTGCAACTCTTCTTGCTATAATCTCTTTTGCATTCATCTTCTACACCTCCACAATATAGTCAACATAAAGTGCTGGAGTCACCACATCGTTTCCATCAATTTCTCCAACCTCAACCACTTTTTCAGCTCCTACGATTACTAATTCAGCTGCAGTTGCCATAAGTGGATTGAAATTTCTAGTTGCCTTATTAAAGTAAAGGTTTCCTTTTTTGTCTGAAATACTAGCACCAACTAAAGCAACATCTGCTTTTAATGGCTTTTCTAAAAGATAGTCTTTTCCATCTACTGTAATCTTTTCTTTACCTTCTTCTACGATGGTTCCAACTCCTGTTGGTGTTAAGATACCACCTAGTCCATTTCCACCTGCTCTTACTCTTTCTGCAAGAGTTCCTTGTGGCACTAATTCGCATTCTATTTCCCCTGCATTCATTTGTCTTCCTACTTCAGGGTTTAGTCCCACATGGGACGCAATAATTTTTTTCACCTGCTTGTTCATTACTAATTTACCAATTCCTTTATCTGGCCATCCTGCATCATTTCCAATGATAGTAAGATCCTTCACGCCCTTTTCTACTAGTGCGTCCATGAATTTTTCTGGTGTACCCACAGCCATAAATCCACCAATCATAATTGACATACCATCTTTAATATGACTCATAGCTTCTTCTAATGTAACTACTTTTTTCAAAACAAACACCTCCGTAAATGACCCATGCCTAAGCCTCTATCATTTTATCATATAAATGCGACAAATTGCTCCCTTTTTTGCAAATTTTATTATATTTTTGTATGATGTTGTAAATAATTATAATAAAAAAGTGAAAGTTCTTATCCTATAATCCTAAAATTTTCACTTTACAAGCTTAAAATTTTTCGTGCTTCATCAGGTGCCGCAATTTCTCTTCCAAATTCTTTAGTCATTCTTACAACTCTTTCTATAAGCATCGCATTGCTAGCTAAAGTATTTTTATCATATTTAATTACATCTTCTAATCCAGTTCTTACATGTCCTCCTAATATGATTGCCATTCCTATCATATTTACTTGAGAAGCTCCAATTCCTGATACATTAAAGGTAGAGCCTTGAGGTAGACATTCTACCATATGCATTAAATTTTTAGGAGTTCCTGCAATAGCACCTGGCACATTCATAACAAAATTAAAATGAAGAGGTCCTTTTAAAATTCCTTTTTTAAGAAGTCTTCTAGCATTGTCAATCATTCCTACATCAAAGGCTTCAATCTCCGGTTTAATACCATTTTCATACATTTTCTTAGCTAAAGCTTCAATTAATTCTGGAGAATTAGCATTTACACTTGTTGGAAAGTTTGATGACCCAGTTGATAGACTTGCCATTTCAGCCCCTGGTAAATCTAACATTTGACCTCTCCATTCAATGGTGTTTTCTCCTCCTCTTGCACCAGTAGATACTTGTCTGATAATGTCTACTTTTTCTTCATCTAGTCTTTTTAAAACCTTTTCAAATAAATTTCTTCTGCTCGTTGGTTTTTCTTCTTCATCTCTTACATGAATATGCGCAACAGCAGCACCTAAGTTTCTGCAAACTTTAATGTCTTCTACAATTTCATCTATTGTAACAGGTGTATGTGGATTTAATGATTTTGTTGGAACATTTCCTGTGTGTGCAAGGGTTATAATTAATTTTTCCATATTTTATTCCTCCTAGGATTATTTAGCTCTTTCTGTGTTAGATGGAAAATCTCTTGTGTTAAGCGCCCATTCTTAACACAAGAGAAATCTTCTTAATTTACAACAATGCCCTTTTTTTATTTATTATTTAACCATATTGATCGTCTTTTGAATTCCTTTTTCAAAAGCTGTAAATAATTCATCTACTTCTTCTTTTGTAATATTAATAGGTGGTGCAATTAAGCAGTGATCTCCTCTTACCCCATCTACACTTCCTCCTCCAGGATAGATGACCAAGCCTTCTTCTAAACAATTATTTGTTAAAATACCCTTTATGTTTTCTTTCACATCAAAGGATTCTTTTGTGTCTTGATTCTTTACAAATTCAACACCAATCATTAACCCTTTTCCACGAATATCTCCTACAATAGGATATTTATACAGTTCTTGCATTTTTTCCATTAGATACTGCCCTTGTGTTGCTGCATTTTCTACATAATCTTCTCTTTCCATAATTTCGATTACCTTATTTGCAATTCCACAGGATAAAGGATTTCCAGCATAAGTATGCCCATGAACAAAGTGTCCACTTCCTTCTACCATGATGGTGTTAAATATTTTATCTGATGCAATACATGCACCCATAGGAGTATATCCACAGCTCATTCCCTTGGCAGTAGTAATAATATCTGGCACAACATCAAAATGTTCTACTGCAAATCTTTTTCCTGTTCTACCAAAACCAGCCATTACCTCATCTACAATCAATAATACATCATACTTATCACAAATTTCTCTTACCATCTTAAAATAAGTCTTTGTTGGATGAGCCCCTGGAGCTGCTGAACCTACTACTGGCTCCGTAATAAATGCTGCAATATTCCCTGGTCCTTGACGTAATATTTCAGCTTCTAAAGCCTCAGCGGCTTTCACACTTGTTTCTTCTAATGTTTCAGATCCCCATGGATTTCTATAATGATAGAATTGAGGAATCTTAGGAAAGTTTACAAGCATAGGATCATAAATCTTTCTTCTTCCAGTAATCCCCGTCATCGATAACGACCCAAGGGTGTTTCCATGGAATGCATTCCATTTAGAAATAACCTTCCATTTGCTAGTTCCTTCTCCATCTCTTTCAACGAAATATTGTCTCGCCATTTTCATAGCTGTTTCTGTTGATTCAGATCCCCCCGATACAAAATATACATGATTCAAATCTCCTGGTGCCCACTCAGCAACCTTCTGTGCACATTTTTCAATACTATCTACTGTCCATCTCGAAAGATGAGTAAAAGCGATTCTTTCCATATGTTCCTTCGTAAACGCTGCTATTTCTTTATTTCCATGACCGATATTCGCAACAGCAGAGCCCGAGCATCCATCTATATATTTTTTCCCATTTTTATCATATAAGTAGATTCCTTCTCCTCTTTCAATTTCAGGATAATGCCAATTTTGATTTCTGTAAAACACATGATTTTTAGGTGCTTTATTTAAGCTCATTTTCAAAACCCCTTTATATAATTTATTTTTAGTTTAACACATATTAAGCTGCTTTATTTTCTATAGTCTTGCTTTTTGCGAACATACCACCATTTTCAAATTTATCTCTATCCAAGTCACCCTCCATACCAGCTACAGTAGTAGAAACTACTAAATCTCCTAATGCATTTGTAGAAGTATGTGCCTGATCAACTATTCTATAAATACCTGCAACTAGTGCAATTCCATCAAGTGGTAATCCCATACTTGTAAGAAGTGCAATACTGATTAATAATCCTACCTGAGGTACTGCTGCACAGCCTACAGATAATAAAGTTGCCTGCAATACTAGTAATGCTTGCATTTTAAAGCTTAATTCAATTCCATAAATTTGTGCTGCAAATAATACGATAATTCCAAAGTAGATAGATGTACCATTCATATTTGCTGTAGCACCTAGGGGTAATACAAAGCTTGCATTTTCCTTTGGAATACCTAGTTCTTCATCTGCAATCCTCATGGTTACAGGTAATGTTGCCATAGAACTACATGTACTAAATGCAACCAACCAAGTTTGGAATGCTTTTTTATAGAACTTAATTGGGTTAACTTTACCAAATACAACTAATACTAAAGTATATACAATTGCTATATGAATGATAGATGCTAAATAATCTGTCAATATAAATTTTGATATTGGTCCGAATATTTTTAAACCAAATTTTGTAGTTGCCTTAGCCATTAATCCAAATACTCCATAAGGTGTAATTTGAACTACGATATCTGTAATCTTAAACATTACTTCTGAAGTTTTATCCACTAAACCAATCAATTCTTTTCCTTTTTCACCCATCATCAATAATGCTGCTCCAATGAATACACTGAAAGAAATAATGTGTAGCATTTTACCTTGTGCCATGGATTCAATTGGATTTTTAGGGAAAAATCCTAAGATTGTATCTGCAATACCTGGAAGTTCTTTTACTTCTACACTATTTGCAGCTTCTCCTAATTGTATTCCTGCTCCTGGTTGAATAATATGTGCTAAAACAAGTCCGATAGTTACTGCACAAAAAGCTGTTCCAAAGAAAAATAAAATCGATTTAACACCAATACTTCTAAGTTTCTTGATATCACCTAAATTAGCAACACCACTAATAATCGAGAAAAATACTAAAGGTACAACAACCATTCTAATTAGTTTTAAGAATAAATCGCCTAAGAAAGCAAATATTGGTACACATTTGGCTACAAATGCATTTTCTTCGCCACCCATATTACTGAAAACAAAACCTAATACTGCCCCTAAGATCAGTCCAATAAATATTTTGTGAAATAACTTTAATTTAGTTTTTTTCATTCATTTTCCTCCATCTTTTTGTATTTTTTCCTTGCTAAAAGCTTTTTTATTACAAAAGCACCTCCTTTCTTTTAAAATTTGACATGATGAATAACTTCAAATAAAAAAATCCAGTACAAAAAGGCACACACTACGGTGTAACTTAATGTACTGGATTTTACTCACTTAGTAAGTATGGGTTACATGCTTACTGCAAGCAAAGCAGCAATTATTTATTTTCATTTTTCCAAATCATATACTTTTCATAAGTCCCCTTAATCGCAACACATATTGCCTTTTGAGAAGAACCATGAAATCTCTTTTTGATCTTATCAATCAATGGTTCAATACCATTTTCATGAACATTATATCCTATAATCACTTGTTTAATAAATTTTCTTGCTTCTTCTGTAAGTAATGTACAAGAGGTATCTTCTATAACTCCTGTATCTTCATTGATAATGAGTCCTACGCCTACAACCTTATGCATATTTGCAGCAGAAATTTCCATAGGCAACTTTGCATAAGAAATAAAATAGACTGTATTTTCGCTATATTCTTTCATTTCATCACCAAATTTCTTTTTTTCATTGTATAAAAATTTAAAAAGAAGCGCAAGAATTATTTCAAGGCAAATTGTTTCGTTATTTTCAATTTTCTATATTTTCCTGATTTATCCTAGTAATTCCTCAGTATATCTCAGGAAAACGTTATCCCAAAAAACTTTTTATAGTTTCTACAATTTTCTTTGCTGCTTTTCCATCGCCATAAGGGTTTACTGCGTTTGCCATTTTTTTATAAGCTTCTTCATCATTGATGAGTTCATTCGTTAGCTTAATGATTTCCTCTTTTTCTACTCCTGCCATTTTTACAGTACCTGCCTCTACTGCTTCTGGTCTTTCTGTTTCTGTTCTAAGAACAAGTACAGGCTTTCCTAAAGAAGGGGCTTCTTCTTGAATGCCACCAGAATCTGTTAAAATCAAATAGGCTTTTCCTATTAAATTAGCAAAAGGCTCATAATCTAAAGGCTCAATTAAATGTACTCTTTCTACCTCCCCTAATATTTCATAGGCTAAATTTCTTACCTTTGGATTCAAGTGATCAGGAAATACCACTTCTACTTCTTCATTTTTCTCCACCACCTCTTTTACAGCAGAAAAAATATTGACCATAGGTTGTCCTAAGTTTTCTCTTCTGTGAGAAGTCATTAGGATTACTTTTTTGTTTTCATAATCAATCTGATTCAATCGCTCATCTTCATAAGTATAATCATCTCTTACTACTTGAAGGAGTGCATCAATAACCGTATTTCCTGTTATAATAATATCTTGCTCTTTTATTCCTTCTCTTAGTAGGTTTTCTCTATTTCCTTTTGTAGGGGAGAAATGAAGATGACTCATTCTTCCTGTAAGGGTTCTATTCATCTCTTCAGGATAAGGTGAATACATATTATGACTTCTCAGTCCTGCTTCTACATGCCCTACCTTTACTTGACTGTAAAAGGCAGCTAATGCTCCCACAAAAGTTGTTGTTGTATCTCCATGAACTAAAACCATATCTGGTTTTACCTCTTCAATTACCTTCTCTAGTCCTGTAAGGGCTCTTGATGTAATCTGACTTAAAGTTTGTCCAGGCTTCATGATATTTAAATCATAATCAGGCTCTATAGAAAACAAATCCAGCACTTGATCAAGCATTTCCCTATGCTGAGCCGTTACACAAATAACAGACTCGGTTCTTTCATCTGCCTCAAGTGCTTTTACTACTGGAGCCATTTTTATAGCTTCTGGTCTTGTCCCAAATATAGACATGATCTTTAGTTTGTTCATAAATTTCTCCTCCTATCTAATAGAAAAACCAGGAAATATTCCTGGTTCTATTCTTTATGACTCGTTTTTTGTTTTTCATAAGGTTGCATCCCAAGACTGATATACATCAGTGCACACGCTGCTATAAGAATAAATAATAAATCCCAGCTAACGCGTCTAGTCATAAGGGCTGCACTTACTCCTAGTACACTACTAATAGCATAGAGAATTAAAACCGTTCTCTTTTGTCCCATTCCTGTTGATAAAAGTTTATGATGAAGATGTCCCTTATCAGGCTCCATAATAGGTCTTCCATTTAGTATTCTTCTAAGAATAGCAAAGGTTGTATCAAATATAGGTAACCCTAAAGCAAGAACTGGAACTACTGTAGCAATTGCAACTGCTCCCTTCGTCAGACCAAACACAGAAGTTACAGCAAGCATATAGCCTAAAAATAAAGAACCTGTATCTCCCATAAATATTTTTGCAGGATTAAAGTTATAAGGTAAAAAACCTATACAAGACCCAGCAATAGCTAATGTAATCATTGCTGCTATGTAACTTTCATTAAAGTATGCTACATAAGAAAGAGAAATCGCCGCAATAGTAGCCACACCTGCCGCTAACCCATCTAATCCATCTATTAAATTCAACGTATTTGTAATCCCTACAATCCAAAATATTGTAACAGGAATTCCAAGTCCTAAAGCTTCAACATTTAATTGGTAATCAACAAATGGGATATTTAGTACTTGAATGGTTACTCCATAGTAAACAGCAACTGCTGCACTCATAATTTGTCCTGCTAACTTTACTTTTGCCGATAAAGGATTCATATCATCCATAATTCCCATAATGATGATCATGGTCCCACCTATTAGCATCCCCTTAATAGGTCCATCTAAAGGAATAAACTTGAGTACACTCACGATAAATCCTATAAATATAGCTAATCCACCCATTCTTGGAATAGGCTTTTTATGTACACGTCTTTCATCCTTTGGCACATCTATAGCACCTATTTTATGTGCAATTTTTTTCGCCAGTGGTGTCATACAAAATGATACAATGGCGGCTAAAGAAAATACAAAAAAGTATTTATTCACAAAAAACACCCCTTAATTTTCACGTATCCATAGTCATTTTATCGCAAAAACTACAAAAACTCAATGTTAAATATTATCAAATCGTATCAATTTTATTCCTTATTTTTCAAAATACTTGTAAAAAGCCTAATATCCCATTTTTTCTGTCAGTGAATCATCGTTATCAATCCAAGCCTCTACATCTATCATTCTATAAACATCTTCAGCATCTCTAATGATCACACGCTCTATTCCAGAGTTTATAATAATTCTCTTACACATAGCACAAGAATTGGCATTCCTTATTAATTCTTTTGTTTTGGCATCTCTTCCAACTAAATATAAAGTGGCACCAATCATGTCTCTTCTTGCAGCTGATAAACAAGCATTCATTTCTGCATGTACAGATCTGCATTTTTCGTACATTTGCCCTCTTGGAATATTTAATTTATCTCTCATACAATAGCCTAAGTCTATACAATTTTTTCTTCCTCTAGGGGCACCGGAATACCCTGTAGAAATAATTTCATCATTTTTTACAATAATCGCTCCATAGTTCCTTCTTAAGCAAGTACCTCTCTTTAATACCGTTTCTGCAATATCAAGATAATAGTTGATTTTATCTCGTCTTTTCATAATCCTTAATTCCCCCATAAAAAATTCAAATCTATTCATAATTGTCTTAAATGCTGTATTTCCATATAAAAACAAGCATTCTATATATTATTCTACATATTTGTCCGTTTCCCTTCATATTTTTATTGGAAAATATACCATAATCCTTCAAGGAATATTTTATCATTATCTTATTATATGCATGACATTATCATTTTGACACAAAAAAAGAATAGATTTGGGCAATGCCTACTCTCTATTCTTTCAATGATCTATTTTGTTCCGAACAATCTATCTCCAGCATCTCCAAGTCCTGGAATGATATATGCATGATCATTTAATTTTTCATCTACAGCAGCTACATAAATATCTACATCAGGATGTGCTTCACGAACTGCTTTTACACCTTCTGGTGCTGCAATTAAACATACTAATCGAATGCTTGTTGCTCCTCTATCTTTGATGAATTGGATGGCCGCATTTGCTGAACCTCCTGTAGCAAGCATTGGATCTACTACGATTAAATCTCTTTCCTCTACATCAGCTGGAAGCTTGCAGTAGTATTCAACAGGTTCTAAAGTTTCTGGATCTCTATAAAGTCCTACATGTCCTACCTTAGCGGCTGGAATAAGACTTAGCATTCCATCTACCATACCAAGACCTGCTCTTAAAATAGGAATGATTCCTAGCTTTCTTCCTGCTAGTACCTTTGATTTCGTCTTACATACAGGTGTTTCTACTTCTACCTCTTCTAAAGGAAGATTTCTTGTTACCTCATAAGCCATCAACATAGCAATTTCTTTTACAACTTCTCTAAATTCCTTTGAACCAGTGTTTTTATCTCTGATTAAAGTGATTTTATGCTGTATCAATGGGTGATCCATAACAAATACCTTATCCATCCTACACATCTCCTCTCATAATTTAAAGTTTGCAATTAGTTGTTGAATTAAATGTCTTATATTATTTTGAATACTTTTTTTCAATATCTGTGATTTTGTCAACTCTTCTTTCGTGTCTTCCACCAGCAAATTCAGTCTCTAGCCAAGTATCTACAATTTTTAGTGCAAGACCTACACCCGTTACTCTCTCACCTAATGCTAATACATTTGCATTGTTATGTTCTCTAGACATCTGTGCACAGAAAGTATCAGAAACAACTGCACATCTTACCCCTGGTACTTTATTAGCAGATATAGATATGCCAATTCCTGTTCCACAGCAAATAATTCCTTTTTCAAATTCACCTGAAACTACAGCTTCTGCCACTTTCATACCAAACTCTGGATAATCTACAGATTCACTAGAATTTGTGCCAAAATCTTCATATTGTAACCCTTTTTCCTCTAGGTGTTTCTTTATGGCATCTTTTAATTGATATCCACCATGGTCACTACCTAAAGCAATCTTCATAAAATTCGCCCCCAATTCTTTATAGCCGTTCTGATTTTATGTCACAATGGATATATTGTCAAGTCTTTTATATACATTCTTTTGATTAATTTCTTCCTATTATTTTTTCTATCAACACTTTTAAGCTTTCTTCAATTTCTTTGGAACATTCTTTATATACATCTATAGATTGTCCATAAGGGTCTACAATATCCCCATCACCACCTGTATATTCCTTTAAAGTATAAATCTTTTCTTTTGCTTTTGGTTCCATATATAATAATTGATTTTTATGGTTTCTTGTCATAGTTAAAATCAAATCAGCCTCTTGGGTCAATTCCTTTGTAATGAAGGTTGCACGATGATCCTTTAAATCTATTCCTTTTTCCTCCATTGCCCTAACAGCATTTTTTGAAGCTTGTTGCCCTCCTATTGCAGCTGTTCCTGCTGAAATTACTTTTATGCCTTTTGTTTTTTCTCCTAGATCTTCTAGCATTTTTTTGAATAACCCTTCTGCCATACTGCTTCTACAGGTATTCCCCGTACATACAAATAAAATTGTCTTCATGTATTTACCTCCCAATCTTTATGACATTATATCCTGCAGCTTTAATCATTCTATTCATTACTGCATGTCCTAAAAATTTTCGGTCTATACTTTCTGCATAGATCCTATCTATTTCTTTCTCATCAAATAAGCGAAGGGCTGCAAAAAGATTGTTTGCAATAGTTGCTACGTCATTTCTGCTTCCCATAGAAATAACTACACCCTCTTCATATAATTCTTTTGTTTCGTCCGTACACAGTATTCCTACGCGAAGACCTAAGCTTTCCTTTTCTTTTTTTAGCTTTCGAATTTCTTTTACTGTTTCCTCTACATTTCCTTCTATAATCACTACTTCTGCCTTTGGAGAATAATGGGTATATTTCATTCCTGGAGATTTTGGAATTAAATCTGTATTCCCTTCTTCAATTGCTTTATCTACTTCAACCTTTTCAAAAATCTCTTCTAAATCTTCTTTTGTTATACCACCAGGTCTTAAGATCATAGGAAATTCACCCGTCATATCTACTACTGTGGATTCAAGCCCAACCTCACAGCTTCCGCCACTAATGATTACATCTACCTTTCCCTTTAGATCATAGATCACATGCTCCGCCTTTGTAGGACTAGGCTTTCCGGATAAATTAGCACTTGGAGCTGCAACAGGAACCTGAGATTTTTCTATTAATTTATTTGCAATAGGATGAGATGGCATTCTAATAGCTACCGTATCCAATCCTGCTGTAATCACATCTGGTACTTTATGAGACCTTTTTAATATAATCGTTATAGGTCCTGGCCAAAACTTTTCCATTAATTTTTTTGCGTTTTCTGGTATTTCCTCTACTAGAGGAATAATCTCTTCTATCTTTGAAATATGTACAATCAAGGGGTTATCTGAAGGTCTTCCCTTTGCCTCAAATATTTTTTTTACAGCTTTTTCATCCAGGGCATTTGCTCCTAATCCATAAACCGTTTCCGTTGGAAATGCAACCGTACCCCCATTTTTTAGCACTTGTGCTGGAACCTTTAATTTTTCTTCATCAATAGCCTTTGGATCTATCTCATAAACCTTTGTTTCACTCATTGGTTTCACCTCTTAATATTTACGTAAATTTCTTTCATTCATTATACACCAAATCCCTGAGAGATAACAATGCCTAACACAAATCCTAAGATAAAACCAAAGCTTGATATCCTTTTAAATTTTAGACTTTGAGACTTTGGAATCAATTCTTCACAGGTTATATAAAGCATGGTTCCTCCTGCACAAGAAAGACAAAAAGCAATAAAAGCTTCAGATATCCCCCCTAGAACAGCCCCCACAAAAGCTCCAGCCCCCATAGGAATCCCAGCCATTGATGCATAAAAGAAAGACTTAAAAGAAGATACTCCTCCTGCTCGCATAGGTGCTGCCATAGATATTCCCTCTGGCATATTATGAAGAGCTATCACTATAGATATTCCTATCCCTAAATGATTGCCTGCAATAAACCCTGAACCTATAGCTAGCCCTTCTGGAAAATTATGAAGAGCTACTCCTATTCCTAAGAGTATTCCTGTTTTTAAAAAATCTGTATTTCCTTTTGGCAACAATCTATCTACAAAAGCGACAACAGCTACCCCTGTAATGATCCCCAATATACTTACATATAGCTGTGCCATACTAAAAGCTTCTGGCAATAAATCAAAGCATACAATAGCTAACATAAGCCCACTCGAAAATCCTAAAATAAAACTCAAAAATCTATTTCCAGGGTTTCTTATGAAAAAAATAATCATTCCCCCAAGTCCCGTACCTATTACCCCTACACATAATCCAATAAGGGTAATGCTCCATATCCTTTCCATCCTATTCCCTCCATATATAGACATATACAACTATCTTATTGAACCATAATCACATATCTATATATATTCTAAAATACCCTCATATATACAAAGGTCTGTGAATCTTCATTCACAGACCTATCTTTTAAGCTGCATCTTTTATTTTTCCTTCTCCTCTAAAAGACCATTTAAGAAGAGATGGGGTAATCAACGTAGTAGCTACCACTAAAACAATAGCAGATGCAAATTCTTTATGCCCTATTAAATTCATTTTAAGTCCTAGGTTTGCAATGATGATAGATACTTCTGCTCTAGGCACCATTCCTATCCCTACCTGTAGAGAATGTTTTCCGCTGAAACCAGTTAATTTTGCTCCCCATCCACAACCAGCAATTTTTCCTATAATTCCAAGTCCTAATAATAATAAACTATAGCCTATTCCAACACCAATAGTGTTTAAGTCTACACCTAATCCAATCCCTACGAAAAAAATGGGTGTAAAAATATTATCAGAAATCAACCCAATATCATGAGAAATCTTATGTCTGTAAGGAGTCATAGAGAAAATAACGCCAGCAAAATACGCTCCTGTAACAGCTGCAACTCCTAATTCTTCTGATATAAAAGCTAAAATCAAACAAGATATAATTGCATAAGGTACAATCTTTCTTCTTACATTAACACGATCAGAAATCCTTGCTAATACTTGAACCAAAATATATCCAATAATAATAGTAATTACAAAGAAAGAAAGAATTTTTAAAATAACAATAAAGATATTACTTCCTGTTCCTGGTCTTGCCATCCCTACAACAATGGTTAAAAGGATAATCCCTATAACATCATCGATAATGGCAGCTCCTAAAATACCTACCCCTTGTTTCGTTCTTAATTGCCCTAGCTCTTTAAGAGTTTGCACAGATATACTAACACTTGTTGCAATAGAAATAAGTCCCACAATGACACTACTTACCCAATCGCCACTAATCATAAAAGCTGCTCCACTTACTAAGGCTAATGGAACAATTACTCCAGCTATAGCAATAGCAGAAGAAGATTTTCCTGATGCTCTTAGTTCGTTTACATCTGTTTCAAGTCCTGCAATAAACATCAAAAAAATTACACCGATTTCAGATAAATAATGGATCAATTCTGTTTTTTCTAAGATTCCCATTCCTAGAAGCATTCCTACTAGAATTTGTCCTAGCACGGCAGGTTGCTTGAGCTTTTTGCTAATGATTCCACCAATATTTGCTCCTAATAAAAGAATTCCGATATGTAACAAAAAAGTCACTTTTGCTTCCAAAACCATCTCACTTCTTTCTTTTAAAATATTTCTACTTTCATTTTGCAGAAAATATAGTATTTCATCTGATTTCTGAAAATATACATTATAGTTTATCACTGTGCTTTTATTTTTGCAAGAAACATAAATTTCTACATCAATTGTTTATGGATTTAATAAAAGCCGAGAGACCATTTGTCTCCCAGCATAAACCTAAACTACCTGCTTTAATTTTTCGGCTTGATCTGTCGTAATAAGTGCGTCTAATATTTCATTAATATCTCCATCTAGTAAATAATCAAGTTTATATAGGGTTAAATTGATTCTATGGTCTGTAACACGTCCCTGTGGGAAATTATAAGTTCTAATTCTTTCACTTCTATCTCCACTACCTACCTGACTCTTTCTATCTTGAGCAATCTCTGCATTTTGTTCTGCAAGCATCTTGTCATATAATCTAGCCTTTAATATTTTAAATGCTTTATCTTTATTTTTAAGCTGTGATTTCTCATCTTGACAAGAAACAACAATTCCCGTAGGCATATGGGTAACCCTTACAGCAGAGTCCGTTGTATTAACACTCTGTCCTCCATTTCCTGAGGAACGGAAAACATCTACACGAACATCATTTGGATTAATATCTATTTCAACATCATCCACTTCTGGAAGTACTGCCACAGTTGCAGCCGATGTATGAATCCTTCCACTTGATTCAGTAGCAGGGATTCTTTGTACTCTGTGTACGCCACTTTCATACTTAAGTCTTGAATAAGCGCCCTTTCCTTTGATCATGAATACTACTTCTTTTATTCCCCCTACACCCGTTTCATTAAGACTCATCATTTCAACCTTCCAGCGATTTCTTTCTGCATATCTTGTATACATTCTTAAAAGGTCTCCTGCAAATAGTCCTGCTTCATCTCCACCAGCACCTGCTCTAATCTCTACAATAACATTTTTTTCATCATTTGGGTCCTTTGGTACTAAAAGAAGCTTCAATTCATCTTCTATAGGTTCAATTTTGTCTTCTAGCTCACTTAACTCCATTTTTGCCATTTCTCTAAATTCTTCGTCATCACTTTCTTCTAAAATAGACTTTGCTTCTTCTATTCCTTCTTTTGTTTGTTTGTACTCTTTATATTTATTAACAATAGGTTCTATTTCTGCAAGTTCTTTAATGTATTTTTGCCATTCCGATTGGTTATTAATAATCTCAGGGTCTGAAACCTTCTGACTTAAATCTGCATACTTATCTTCTATAAAATCTAATTTATCAAACATTTATTTCACCTCACACATTTTATACTAACAGTTTATTATATCATTTTTATCTTATTTTCACAATGTAGCTACAACCACCCGCTCAATTCCTGCTAAATCTTTTATTTTTTCGATTTCATAGTAGTCTCCTTTATTTTCCATCATCCTTTTCACCACGTCTGCTTGATCATGTCCTACTTCTAACCCTATGAAGCCTCCTTTTTTCACAAAGTTCGGCGCTTCATCAATAATTTTTCTATAAAAATCAAGACCATCGACTCCTCCATCAAGAGCCGTTTTAGGTTCAAATTTTTTCACTTCTATTTGAAGCTTTTCAATTTCTTTTCTTGGAATGTAAGGAGGATTAGAAACAAGAATATCTACCTTTCCTTCTAGCTTGTCCTTTATAGGAGTAAACAAATCCCCTTCTAGAAAAAGAGTATTTTCTGTTACTTCATTTAAGATTGCATTCTTCTTTCCTATTTCAAGAGCATGTCTTGAAAGATCTATTGAATAGACAAAAGTATTTTCTATATATTTTGCAAGACTTATAGTAATAGCTCCACTTCCTGTTCCAAGATCAACAATCGTCCTATTATCATTTTTCCTCTTCTTTGTCCATTCTATAACTCTTTCTACTAAAATTTCTGTATCCGGTCTAGGAATAAGTACCCCTTCTTCTACATAAAAGTTAAGCCCCATAAATTCCTGTTTTCTTACAATATATGCTACAGGCATTCCTTGAGTTCTTTTTTCAATGCACTCATTAAATACACGTACCTCTTCTTCCTTTAAAACATGATCTCTATGGGTATATAGAAATAATCTATCTTTTTTTAATGTATGACATAAAATCACCTCTGCATCTAACAGAGGTGTACATGCTTTTGTCTCTTTTATTCTTTCTACTGCAAGCTTTAAAACGTCCTGTATCTTTAGTGCCAAAGGTCTGCCTCCTTGTCATCTGTCAAAACATTCTTCATGGCTTCAATCGCTACTTCTAATTGGCTATCATCTGGCTCTCTTGTTGTAAGCTTTTGAAAAAGTAGTCCTGGATAGCTAATCCATCTTACGAATCTTGACTGACTTTTTCCTGCCCATTTAATGATTTCATATGAGATTCCTGCAACAACTGGCATAAGGAGAAGTCTTGATAAAACTCTCACCCACGGATTTGGCCAACCTACCATAGAAAACAAGAGTAAACTTACAACCATTACAAAGACTAAAAAACTAGTCCCACATCTTGGATGAAGTGTTGGAAATTGTCTTGCATTTTCTACAGTTAAAGGCAGATTGCTCTCATAACAATGAATCGTTTTATGTTCTGCGCCATGATATTGAAATACCCTTTTAATATCCTTCATTCTAGAGATTAAAGTAACATATCCTATAAATAATAGGATTCTAAAAATCCCTTCTACCAAATTCAGCATCCACGGACTACTTATTTTTGTCTTTAAAAAATTCATCGCCACTGTTGGAGATATAATAAAAAGAAGAATCCCGAAAGCGAGTGCCGTAAACACTGAAAAATAAATGAGTATATCTCCCGCCTTATCTCCAAAGGTATTCTCTACCCAAATTTCAAACTTTCCTTTTTCTTCTGTACTTTCTTCTTCCTCAAAAAACTCAGCAGAATAAGTAAGAGATTTTACACCTAGGACCATAGAATCTAATAAGGCAATCACACCTCTAATAATAGGTACCTTGGTTAAAGCACTTTTTGCCATCCCTTTTACTTCTTCTTTCTTAACCACAATTTCTTGGTCTTGTTTTCTAACGGCAATAGCAACATCCTTAGGACCTCTCATCATGACCCCTTCTATTACTGCTTGCCCACCAATACTCGTTGGTCTACACTGCTTTCTAAATATTTTTTCAAAATCCAAGTTGATCTTCCTTTCAGTATTTACATTTTCAGTATATACAACAAAGGTTAGAGACACACCATCCCTAACCTATCATGATCAATTCTTCTTATTCTTTTTATTTCATGCCATATTTTTGCTTGAATTTCTCTACACGTCCACCTTGGCCAACAAATTTTTGCTTTCCAGTGTAGAACGGATGACATTCTGAACAAATTTCAACTCTGATTTCATCTTTTACAGAACCTGTTTCAAATGTATTTCCACAAGCACATTTTACAACTGCTTTTTTGTAATCTGGATGGATTCCTTGTTTCATGATATTCACCTCTTTCTTTGATCTTTCACTATATATCAAAAAAATCTTATCTTAATTTTCAACTATTATAGTATAGCATAAGGACATTCTTAGTTCAAGAACTTTTTCTCTTAAATTTTATTTCTCATTTTTTCTACAAATTCTAAGTTTGTCTTACTTGCTGTCAGCTTTTCTATAATCCTTTCTGTTACTTCTTGTGTTGGATTATTAGACATGGCACGTCTTATATTCCATATAACTTCTAATTCCTTTTGCCCTAATAATAATTCTTCTCTTCTTGTTCCTGATTTATTTAAATTAATGGCTGGGAATATTCTCTTTTCTGAAAGCTTACGATCTAGATGAAGCTCCATATTTCCTGTCCCCTTGAATTCTTCAAAGATTACATCATCCATACGACTTCCTGTATCTACTAAAGCAGTAGCTAGAATTGTAAGACTTCCACCTTCTTCAATATTTCTAGCTGCTCCAAAAAATCTTTTTGGTTTATGTAAAGCACCCGGGTCAAGTCCTCCTGAAAGGGTTCTTCCAGTAGATGGGATAGTCAAGTTATACGCTCTTGCAAGTCTCGTGATACTATCTAATAAAATCACCACATCTTTTCCATGCTCCACAAGTCTTTTAGCTCTGTTTAAAACCATCTCAGCTACCTTAATATGATGACTTGGAAGTTCATCAAAGGTGGAATAAATAACATCTCCCTTAATAGACCTTTGCATATCTGTTACTTCCTCAGGTCTCTCGTCTATTAATAAAACAATAATCTCTGTATCTTCATGTTTATTTGCAATACTATTTGCAATTTTTTTAAGAAGTATGGTTTTCCCTGCCTTTGGAGGCGCTACAATCAAGCCTCTTTGTCCTTTTCC
This sequence comes from Marinisporobacter sp., assembly GCA_025210525.1. Taxonomy (GTDB): domain Bacteria; phylum Bacillota; class Clostridia; order Peptostreptococcales; family Thermotaleaceae; genus Crassaminicella. The sequence continues at coordinate 88,834 of JAOARP010000026.1, read as the reverse complement.
TATAGGAGCAATGAGATCGATAAGCCTTGTAGAAAGGTCTGTAGGATTATGTTCAAGGGTCATTCTTTCATTGGGATAAATAGGTGTGAGATTATCAAAGTTTGGTCTCTTTGAAGCAACTTCAGGATTGTCATTGTTAACCTTTTGTACATATAGAAGAGCTCTAAATTTTTCACCGCTTTTAGGTGGTCTCGTAATACCTAAAATTTTATCACCTGTTTTTAAGTTAAATCTTCTAATTTGAGAAGGGGATACATATACATCTTCTTCACTGGTAAGAAAATTATAAAATCTTAAAAATCCAAAACCTCCAGTTCCTTCACTTAACTCTAAAACACCTTCTACCGTATCAACTTCCCTACTATTGTCAATCTCATTATTTATTTTCTCAGGAAGCTTTTGCCGGTCCATGTTCACCTTTTTATTTTCTTCTATCATTTCTTCTGGTTCTTCTTTTCCCTCTTGAGCCTGTTTTTTAATCATTTCAACAAGCTCATGCTTTTTATACTTACTGATATTTTTTATATGAAGCTCCTTTGCCATCTGCTTAAGCTCATCTAGCTTCTTTTTTTCTATTTCCTGTAAATCCAAATCAACACCTCCGCTAATATTTAAACAAGGTTTATGAGGGTATAAAAGTGGCAATTCTCTCCTACTTTCAAAGTAAAAGATTCCTTGCCACATTTTAGATAAGTTTTAGAAGTCAACCATCTAATGGTTACAATTTTATATGGTGAGATTTTACTTGTCAAGGCTTAAAGACGAATCATTTATTTTGCATACTTAGGTTTTTTATCTAATTTATGAATGGTTTCTATAAATCTAACAGTACCTGTTTCTGCTCTCATAACAACAGAATGGGTTCTTGCTTTATTACTTCCAGAATAAGTAACTCCTTTTAGTAAGTCTCCATCGGATATACCAGTGGAAGCAAAATATACTTCATTTCCTTTTACTAAATCTTCTAATTGTAATACCGTTTCACAGTCTACACCCATTTTTTTGCATCTTTCTCTTTCTTCTTGTTCGTAAGGTACTAATTTTCCTTGGAACTCTCCACCTAAACATTTTATTGCAGCTGCAGCAATAACACCTTCTGGTGCGCCTCCAATACCTAGCATAATATCTACGCCTCTATCTTCAAAGCAAGTAGCAATAGCAGCAGCTACATCTCCCTCTTGAAACAATTTAATTCTTACTCCAAGATCTCTACATTCTTTTACTATACCTTCATGTCTTTCACGATCTAGCATAGTGACTGTAAGATCTGTAATATTTTTATTTAAAGCCTTAGCAACATTTAATAAGTTCTCTTTTACTGGTGCATCAAGACTAATTACACCTTTCGCCTTAGGTCCTACCGCTATTTTATCCATATACATATCAGGTGCATTTAAAAGATGTCCTTTTGGTGCTACAGCAACAACAGCTACAGCATTAGGAAGTCCCTTTGCAACACAATTTGTTCCATCTACTGGGTCTACTGCTATATCTACCTTAATAGAATCATTTTCTGCTTTCCCGATCTGCTCTCCAATATAAAGCATAGGTGCTTCATCCATTTCCCCTTCACCGATTACTACTACTCCATCAATATTTAGAGTATCTAGCATGTTTCTCATGCCGTCAACAGCAGCCTGATCTGCGATATTTTTATCTCCTCTTCCCATATACTTAGCAGCTCCTAATGCAGCTGCCTCTGTAACTCTCGCTAAATTTATGGCTAAATTTCTATCCATTATAAACGTCCCCCTTATTTTATTTACCCTTATTTGTGTTTAGAAAGTGTTTCTATCAATGTTTCATTTTTATCTAGCTTATGAATAGCATCAACAAATCTAATTGTTCCTGTTTTTGAACGCATAACAACCGATTGTGTTCTTGCTCTATTATTTTCTAAATAGGTTACCCCTTTTAATAGCTCCCCATCCGTAGCACCTGTAGCTACAAATAATACATCATCACCACTTACTAAATCATCTAAAGTCAATAATTTTTTTCTTTTCTCTTCCGTCCATCCTAATTCTTCGCATCTCAGCTTATCTTCTTCGTAAAGGGGGATGATTTTTCCTTGCATTTCTCCTCCCATGCATTTGATAGCAGCAGCTGCAATAACACCTTCTGGCGCTCCACCAATTCCCATGAATATATCTATTCCTGTATCTTCAAAACATGTAGCAATAGCCGTAGCCACATCTCCATCACTAAATAACTTAATACGACAACCTACTTTTCTAGCTTCCTTAATAATGTCTTCATGTCTTTCTCTATCTTGAATAATCAAGGTTAGATCATTGATGTCTTTATTAAGGGCTTTTGCAACTGCCTTTAAATTTTGTTCAACAGGAGCCTCTAAATCAATACACCCCTTTGCCTTTGGTCCTACAGCTATCTTTCTCATATATGTATCAGGTGCATTTAGCAACGTTCCTTTAGGTGCCATAGCCAAAACAGCAATAGCATTTGGAAGCCCTTTTGCAATCAGGTTTGTTCCTTCAAGAGGATCTACTGCAATATCTACTTCCATATCATCCTCTCTGCAAGTACCTACCTTTTCTCCAATATACAGCATAGGCGCTTCATCAAGCTCTCCTTCTCCTATAACAACCGTTCCTTTTATTGCTACATCTGAAAAAGCATTTCTCATACCATCTACTGCCGCTTGATCTGCAATATCCTTTTCTCCTCTACCCATATATCTTCCACAAGCAAGTGCAGCTGTTTCTGTTACTCTTACAAGTTCTAAAGCTAAATTTCTATCCATCTTCCTACCTCCAGTAAAAATATATCTGTTATAATCCACAAATACTTATAGTATATCTTAAATGCTGCCATAGATAAACAACTTAAAAAAGAAATTTTTATTTAATCCCACTACAAATAACAACTTTCACAAAATATAATAATACTTTTAACCCTTATGAAAGTTGTATATCTATATCCAGCATTTATAGCATTCATACATAGAATGATTATTTATAAGAATACTAAATAACCATTCTATGCAAAACTATTATATCATATTGCTGTGATTATAACATACTTTTCCCTTACCGATTATTCCAATCTGCTTTAAATCTCTCTATTCCTCTATCTGTTAGTGGATGATTTAGCATATTCTTAAATACTTTATATGGAATAGTCGCTATATGTGCTCCGTTTTGTGCTGATTCCATTACATGTGCTGTATGGCGAATGCTTGCTGCGATGATTTCTGTATCAATCCCATGAAGTTCAAAAATATTTACGATATCATTGATTAAATCCATTCCAGGATTCCCGATATCATCCATTCTTCCTACAAAAGGACTTACAAAACTCGCTCCTGCTCGGGCAGCTAAAAGGGCTTGGTTCGCAGAAAATACTAAGGTTACATTTGTTTTAATATTTTTTTCTGATAATCCTTTTACAGCCTTTAAGCCTTCTGATGTCATAGGAATTTTAATAACGATATTTTTATGTAATTTTGCTAATGCTTCACCTTCCTTAATCATCTCAGGTGCTGTATCTCCCATTACCTCAGCACTAATAGGTCCATCTACTAAAGCGACGATTTCTTTTAAAACTGTTTCAAAATCTCTTCCTTCTTTTGCAATCAAGCTTGGATTTGTTGTTACCCCTGATAATACTCCCCAAGTACTTATTTCTCTTATTTCCTCCACATTGGCAGTGTCGATAAATAATTTCATTTTTATTCCTCCCCTATTCTATCTATTTTTATATAACTCATACAGCAGCTTGATCAAATAATCTTATAAAATCACTTGATTTTATAAGATTGAAAATTTTAATTCTTTAGTTCTATCTCTATTATATACAAAAGATATTTATGTTAAAAGAAAAAGAACCTCATGCGAGGTTCTTTTCTATAATTATTTACTTAATGGCTTAAGCCCTAAGATTTCTCTTGCTTCAGCAGGAGTTGCGATTTCTCTTCCTACTTCTTTTGCAATACGAACAACTTTTTCAACAAATTGTCCATTACTTTCTCCTGGAACACCTTTTTTGATGTATACATTATCTTCAAAGCCTACTCTTACATGTCCACCCATAGCAATTGCTATAGCTGCCATTTGGAATTGGCTTCTACCAATACCTGCTACTGTCCATGTAGAACCTGCTGGAATGCTATCTACCATGAATGCTAAATCGCGAGCTGTAGCAGTCATTTGAACACCTAATACAAAATCAAAGTGCATTGGTGCTTTGATGTATCCTTTTTTGTGCATTTTAATAGCGATATCAACCATACCTTTGTCAAATACTTCGATTTCAGGCTTTACATTTCTTTCAATCATAATTTTTCCAAAGTTTTTGATTGTATTGTCTGTGTTTACAAATACTTCGTCTCCACCAAAGTTACAAGTACCACAGTCAAGTGTTGCCATTTCAGGATGCTTTAGCCCTAATTCTGGCTCTTCTACTTCTGTAGATTGAAGTCTTTCTAAATCTGTCATACCAACTGCTCCACCTGTTGAAGGTTGGATGATTGCATCTGGACAAAGCTTTCTAATAGCATCTATACAAGCTTTAAATCTAGCTTTATCTTGAGTTGGTGTACCATCATCTTCACGTACATGAAGGTGAATAATACTAGCTCCTGCTTTGTAAGCAGATTCTGCTTCTCTAGCAATTTCTTCTACTGTATATGGAACATTTGGATTATGTTCCTTTGTAACTTCCGCTCCGCATATTGCAGCCGTGATTATTAATTTTTCCATTCTTGTGATCCCCCTTAACTTTTCATTTAAAAAATAATATTCGTTTTAATTATTTTCTTTGGCAGTCTTTTGGTGTCACACAAGTTCCGATTGCTGTAGCAACAACGATTGGCTCTTCTAATACGTCAGCTGCTGATGCACTAATGTCTTTTCTTGAAATAACAACTTTTCTTGCTTCGAATTTCATTTTTCTTGAACTGTTTCCTTCTTTGATGATTTCTCCAACTACTTCAATGTAGTCTCCTGCATAAACTGGTGCTAAGAATTTGATTTCTTCGTATCCTGCGAATAAACCTTCATCTCCATCACGCATAATTAGTAATTCTGTAGCAAGGTCTCCAAATAAATGTACCATATGTGCTCCATCTACTAATTCTCCACCGTAATGTGCGTCCTTTGCACTCATTCTTAATCTTAACATACTTTTAACTGTTTCCATTTTTTATTCCTCCTAATATCTTTATTGTTTTTTGTTAAAGATATTAAAAGCCAACCTAAAGTAAATCATGCCCATATCATTATAACATTAAATATGTTTTTTTGACAACACTATTCATAAATATGTTGCTCTAATACTAAATCTACAAGATTGATAAAGGGTTCGGTTTTGTTTCCCTCTGGACGCACAAATTGGATTTCTAATCTTTCGCCATCCGAAAGATCCACATCAATACTTTCTGCAAATCCATCTTTTTTTAATTCTATCTCCTGTTTTATCTTTCCATCTACTTTAAATTTTACTATATATTTCTCATCAAGCTCTTTATTTAGTGTATAATCAAACCCTATAATCCCTGTTAATTTGTCGTATCCTTTATCTAAGTCATAAAATATAGATGAACGATCATCATATGCTTTTATCGAAATCCCTTTTCGGTACTTTTTAACTTCTTCTGCAATAGGATCTATTAGTATAGACATACTAAAATCATCTGGATAATCTATAGATGCATCTCTATCTATATTAAGTGATGCTTTTCCACTATTATCTATTCTGTAAAGATATACATTGGAAAAATAATTCATTTTTTTATCTGTAAGATATTGATGCTCTACTGTGAGAGTTTTAGGAACCTCTCCTAAATATATAGTTCCTGTCTGATCATCCCAAGTAACTTTCTTTCCTAATATATTGCTCATATACGTCAATGAAACATATGTAGTACCTTCATAAACAAAAGGCTTCTCATTACCAGGAGTTTTATCTTCTCCATCTACTACAATTTTTTTTACCACATCATCATATACTGTAATATTTTTTATTCCTTCTTCTGCATATGCAAAAGAAAACGAAAACAACATAGTAAAAATTAAACCTAATATTATTTTCTCCACGTGAAATCATCCTTTCATAGTAAACTCTTTCAACAATACTAGACATAATGGACTCTACATCATTCATAATAATTCATACTCTCATTTCTAGGCATATAATCCAAATTTGATGTTTTCTATGCTTACAAGCTTTAACCAAATAAGAATATAAATCAAATACCACCTACTACAATATATTATAAGCAATTCTTCATCATTCTTCTAAATCCTTTAATAATTTATATTTTTTATAAGTTTTTATGTATCTTGTTTTTATCTATATCCTCATACTTTCTCTATACAATATTGATTTTAATCCTCTATATTCTTCTACATATCATAAAAACATGATACAACCTAATATCATTCATGGCTGTATCATGTTTTTTACTTTAATTTAATTCTATAATGTTTGTTGCGGTAAAGTTATTATCATCATAATAACCATTAACAATAATGGTTGTTCTTTTTCCTAAGTTTCCTATCTGAAGCTTTGTTCCTGTCTTTGAAACAATATTAGCTTTCTTTGGAACAAATACAGTTTTTGATATATATTCATTTTTTGAACTGTCAAAGTATTTGATTACTAAATAGTTATAATCTGCATAAATCTTTTCTATTTCTCCTGAAATAGTATTCTTAAAGGATACCTTATCTGCACGGATAGCTGTTACTTCTCCATGTTCTAATGTTAGTCTTACTTCATAATGTACATCTAAATCTCTAAGCTTTGCATCTTTATCATCAATTTCTATATCTACTGACTCATCCACATCATAAGTTATTTCTTTCTTATCCTCTGTAACAATGGTAATTTTTGTAGGGTCTCCTATAATAATTTGCTTGATCACCCCTTCATCTCTTGTTCTTTCATCTCTACTAGCTGCAAGAATTTCTACAATTTTTCCATGATCTACTGTAATCGTTGCAATATCTCCCTTTTTCAAATCACTTAATTCAGCTCTTCTTCTGTCTCTACGAATAGTTACATTATCATCTATTTCATATTCCATAATCTGATCACCATTAGCTCTAAATTGTAATGTAGGATGAGATTTAAACATTACAGCAGATTCTAATATTCCATCATATACAACTTCTTTAGATGCAATATCAATACTAATTGCTCGATCTCCTATAAATTTTACATCCACATTCTCTCCTGTAACCAACTTACTGATATCCACATTTTTTCCATCAAACTTTATTTCTGTGTTATCATAAATCTTTAAATCTTTTTTTAGAATTAGATTGTCTTTATTTCTAATGGTCATGAGATAGTATGATCCAAAATTAGCTACACTTTCAATTTTCCCTTGCCATTTAGTAATACCATTATTTACTTCTATGATATCTAGTTGTCCTTTTTTATCAAATATTAGTTTTATTCCGTCTCCTTTATTTAAATCCTTCATAGAAATATTTTTACCATCTCTTTTAATGATTACACCACTTAAATTGTATCCTTCAACATTTCCACTTGCATTTTTTACAGCAAGCATTCTTGAATCTTCTGCTATATAATCTATGATTCCTTCCTTTTCTCCTAAATTTAAGTTAGAGCCAGTACTACTACTAGAGCCCATTACTTCTACAGAAGCTACTTCTCCAGCTTGATCAAAGGTAAGTTTTACACGATTTCCACTGCTTAATTCATTCATATTAATATATTTTCCATCTTTTTTAATATAAGCAGCCTTTAATGTGTAAGCCTTTGTATTTCCTGTACCATCTTTTATTACTAGCATTTTTGCATCTGTTGACACATAATCAACAGTTCCTTCAGTACTTGTAGTAGTTGGCTTAGGCGGTATCACAGTAGAAGTTTGACTCACTAGTAAATCATAAGTCTTAGAACACATAGTTGCCATAACTGCTCGATTGATAATACTATTTGGATTAAACTTTTTCAGCGCATCTCCACCCACAATATTATTTTTCTCTAAAAGATCTACGTAAGGAAGAGCTGCTGTTTTGATTGTCTCTGCATCTACAAAATTTAATACCGGAATAGCCTCTAACTTCATTTTTAATGCTTTTCCTATAAATACGGCAATATCTACTTTCTTTGCATATACAGAATTTCCATTTTTCATAAATACCTTTAGCTCATCTTGATGTACAATATTATACTCTAAAGCATAGGCTACTGCTTCATGTGCCCAAGTATCTATCTTATTCGCCTGTAATACAGATGCATACTTTGCAGTTAACCCTACATTAGCCTGTAATTTATTTGCTGCCTTTAGTGTATTATAAATCATTTGAATGGCTTCAATATAGGTTACACTCTTGTCTGGTTTAAATGCAACCTTTAACGTATTATTATCAAAATATCCACTGATAATTTTTTTGTCTGCCATTTTTGTAATATAAGGCTTTGCCCAGTGATTGCTTGGTACATCTGAAAACATTACAGCTGCAAAGCTTCCTACTGTACTCATTGCAAACATTAACATAATAAGTACAAAACTTATTTTTCTTTTCATTTTATGTAACTGCCTCCTTTTATCTACATATTTTATCTAATTTCGCATATCTTTTAGTATTCTATATATTAGACAAAAATCCTTTTTCTATTTATAAAATGTAATGAAATAGTAATATAAAACAATTTTTTTCTAGCTTCTATTAAAACACCTTATAGAATATACTTTCTCTCTTACTCTATAAGGTGTTTTATGAATATCTCATAATATTTTTTATTTTTTGGTTGAAGAATATTATTTAATTCTCTCAATTATTTCTTACTGATTACTATTTTTTCACCATCTTCAATATTATGTTTATTTAAAAATTCCAGTCTGCATCGTTCTCAATCAACTCATCCTTTTTCCACGTCCCTTTTGTTACTTTACCATCAGCAGCTGTAAATGTTCCTTGTCCATCCTTATACCCTGCTTTCCAAGCCCCTTCATATTGGTCTTTATTGGCATATTTCATAGTTCCTTTACCATAGAATTTATCTTCCTCCCATGAACCTTCATATCTATCTCCATTAGCATAAACCATAGTTCCTTGTCCATGCCTTAAGCCATCTTTCATTTTCCCTTCATAGTGGTCTCCATTAGCCCAAGTTTTTATTCCTTTTCCATTTGGTTGATCATTTAACCACTGACCTTCATATTGATTTCCATTAGCATATTTCATAGTCCCTTGATCACTTTTCTTGTCTTCTTTCCAATTTCCTGTATAGCAGTCTCTATTTATATATATCAATGTACCTTCTCCATGTTTTTGATTATTGTTGAACTTTCCTATATATTTGTCTCCATTAAGCCACTCAAATACACCTTCGCCTACCATTCTACCATTTTTAAATTCTCCCTTATATTTAAGAGCTCTATACTGATTGCTCTCATAGAATCTAAAACTTCCTTTTCCATTAGGTCTGTCATTTTGAAAATCTCCTGTATAAATTCCTCCTGATTCGCCTACATACGCTACTTGATCTTTTACATATGTCTTTTCTCCCATTTCTTTAATTACTACAGTCTTAGTTCCTCCATCCCATGTCACCATGGCTCCAAGGCTTTCTGCTATAAAGCGAACTGGCACAAAGGTTCTTCCTTCAATAATCGTTGCTGGTACATCTATCTCTACAGGTTGATCATTTTTATAAGCTTTTTTCTCTCCAATAGGTAATTTGATAATTATATTCCCTCTCATTCCAATAGCTGTTTTATTTTCTCCATCCCAATCTACATCTGATCCTAATGCTTCAAATATACCTCTAAATGGTACTAAGGTTCTTCCTTCTACAATCTGAGGTTGTACATCAAATGATAAGATTTTATCATCTACCGATACTTTAATCTCATTATTTGTGGCATAGCTTAATATAGACATGCATATCATCAGAATCCCCACCAACAATACTGATATTGTTTTTTTCATTTTTCCATCTCCTTTTTATTGATTTTTAGTAGTCCATTTATGACTTCTACTTTTTTTCACAAAATCCTTTTTAACTTTCATACTATTCTTATTTTTCTAACGTATATAAAAATATCCTACAGAGTACATGTTTGTATTTATCTACCCTATAGGATATTTTTGTATTTTTATCTGTTTTTGTATAATCTATTTAGCTTATTTGCCAGCTGATGCAATCCAAAACTTATTATATTGCATAGCAGCAGTATTATAGTCCATTATTTTTTCTCTTACTTGTTTTTTTGTATTTTCTAATTGAAGGTTTGCATTTTTCAAAGCTATTGGCGCAATATTTCCTACTTCTAAGTTCATTTCTGCCTTTTTATAATCATCTTTTGCTTTTTCATAAGCAATTTTATTTGTTTCATATTGATCTTCTAGTTGCTTTAAAGAAGTATACAAGCTTTTTATATTTTTCTCATATGCTTCTTTGGTACTACTTAAAGTAATTTCTGCTGTTTTTACATCTATTTCCTTAGCATCATAATTTTCTCCTGCATTAGCAACATATAATTTTACGCCTAAATCTTTTAATTCTATACTTTTTTGCAGTGCCCATATGTCAGGGCTTTCTGCAATCATTCTTACTATGTGTCCTTCTACATCATTATCCTTAATTTTCTCAAAAGCTACTGCATCTTTTACTATATATCGATCTTTTAAATCTAGTCCTACTAAATTATTTAAAACTTCATATGCTTTATCTAATTCTTTTATTGCTAATTCATACTGTTTTTTAGCTTCTTCATAATCTCTTTTTGCTTGAATTTTGTCTAGTTCACTAATCGTTCCATATTCATATTTTATATTTGCATGCTGCATATTTTCATTTTGTACTTCCATTTTTAATTTGGCTACTTTCTTGGCATCTTCATTTTTTAATACATTATAATATGCAGTTTTTACATCATATGCAATTTTATCTTTTACTACATTTACTTGTTTTTCCGCATTTTGAAGCTCTATCTCTGCTCCTTTGAATCCCATGTAAGACTTATTAAATGCATTACTTCCACTCAAATCATCCTGTGCTGGCGTCCTATACCTAATATCATCCCCAGCATCTTCTTTTACATGGTCTGCACGATCTACTGCCATCTCTGCTTTCTTTAAGTCTTTACTATTTTTTAATGCTTTGTCTAATAAGCTTTGATATGTATAATCCCAGCTGATACTTTCCTCTTCTTTATTTTCTTTTTTTACTTTGATAGAGATAGTCTTAGACACACTATTCCAATTTGCTTTTGTACCTAATACTTTATTTATAAAAGCTATAGGTACCATAACAGTCTCATTTTTCATTTCTGGTGCTATACCTATATCAACTTTATTGCCATTTTCACTAATCATAGCATTCCCTAGAGTTAATTGAATGATTTCATTTCCTTTGAAAATTGTCATGATCTTTTTTTGATCATCCCACTCCATATTTTTTTTCTTCATCCCTGCAAGCTCTACTGCAAAATCTAACGGTAACATAGGTATTTCCCCTTGCATATAAGGAGCTACATTGAATGTTTTTACTATATTTCCTTGTTTATATTCATCATTACCTATAATTATATTTATTTCCTCTGTTAATGTCGCTTCAAGTTCTGTAGGTAGCTTCACTGTTTCTAATGCTGCTGCCGTATTAAAGGATAATGCTGTAGCTATTGATAAAGCACAAGCTATTTTTTTTACTTTTTTATTCATATAGGACTTCCTTTCTATATATTTATGGTTATATCTTTTATTTGAATTCATTATATCACCTATTTTTTTGTCCTTCAACGTTTTGACTATTTTCTTAATAATTTGTTAAGATTTGTTCTATATAAAAAATCCAAGTAGAATGAATCTTTCTTGGATTTTTTTATATGTTCATTAACTGCCATTCAATCCTTACTTAGCTATATTAAATTTCACTTCTGTCTTTTTTTGTTTTTCATCATTTTGAATCACATTTAAAACAAGTGTGAAATTTTCTAATTTTTTGCCATCCTTAGGTAGAGGCATCTTAATAAACCCATTGATTTCATCATCTTTTCGAATATCATTAAACCATATATTATCATATGGATTTATTATATTCCTTAGAGTTGATTGTTCGTATATTTCATCTTCTAATATAATCTTTGTTCTCATCTGATCTATTTGAATAGGTATTTCTTTTTTGTTTTCAACTTCTAAATAAACCCATGCAAATCCATCATTTTCATTCACATTAATTCCTGTAATTTCAACCCATGCATCTCCTACCAATTTTTTTATAGGCAATTCCTTATAATCATTTTTTTTGGATTGCTGTGCTACATTTTCATCTTCTTTTTTCTTTGCTGTAAACGAAAGCACCTTTGTTTTTTGATCCCATTTTAACTCCGTGTCTAAATTTTGTGCAATAAATTTCACAGGAAGATAAGTATTTCCTTTATAACTAAACGCTTGTGTATCCTTTGGAAGTTCTTTTTTTTCTCCATTAAACTCAAAATGAATCGCTTTTTTCACAAAAACAGAAATTACAGAAGAATTTTCAGCAAAGACACTCCCTCCCATACCTAACATACTTCCTACCACTAAACCTACAATTAATTGTTTATATCTTTTCATAATCCCCCTCCTCTATTCTTCTTTTTTATTTTCCTTTTGATTCATAATCCAAGGTTTTTCATAAACCATAGTCACTTTATTATATATCATAATTTTTTCTCTTAATTGCTTCTTAATTTTTTCTAATTGTAATATTGCTTTTTTTTCTATAATGGGTAATTCATTTCCAACTTCCACATTAAGCTTTGCTATTTTTAAATCATCTTTTGCTTTTTCATATAAAATAACTTCTTTTTCATACTGCTCCTTCAACTGACTTAAATTTACATATAGTTCTCTCAAGCTTTTCTCATATTGTTGCTTTGCTTTTCCAAGCTTTACTTCTGCCATTTTTGCATCTATTTCTTTTGCATCGTATGGATCTATTCCAAAGCTCCATTTTGTTCTCATATCTAAATTAAAAACATGTAAATTTACATCTAAATCTTTCAATCTAATAATTTTTTCAAGCGCCCATATATCAGAACTATTCTCTATAGTCCTTAAAATATGTATATCCACATCTTCATTCATATCCTTTTCAAATATCAATTCATCTTTTAATATATATCTTTCTTTTATATCTAGGCCTACTAAGTGATTTAGCTTATCGTAAGCTTTCTCCAACTCTTTTTGACCTAAGTTATATTGTTTTTTTGCTTCTTCATATTCTCTTTGTATCTGTCTTTTTTCAATATCACTTGCAAAACCTTCTCTATTATTCAAATCTATCAGATGTTTTTTCTCACTCATCAACGCTAAACCCATTTTTGCCAGCTTTTTATTGTCTTCACTCTTTAATACATTATAATAAGCATCCTTTACATCATATGCAATTTTTTCTTTTATCTTCTTTGCACCTTTTTCTGCTAGTTGATGTTCAAAATCTGCTTTACTAAATTTCAAATACGCTGCATTTGCTGGTAGTTCTGCTGCTCCTACTCCATAACTTAACGGAATGGCATCGGTATCATCGTTTGCATCATCCCTTATAATCTCTGTACGCTCTATGTCCATCTCTGCTGATTTTAAATCTCTACTATTCTTTAATGCTCGTTCAAGTAAATTTTCATATGTATAATCCCATCTATCTTCTTTTACTTGTTCTTTTTCAATAAATATACTAGCTGTTGTTGCCTTATGGTTCTTTTTTATTGAAAGATTTAATACTTTTCCTATAGATTTTAGCGGAACCATCATATGCCCATCTTTCATTTCTACATCTGTACCCATAGTTATTTTTTCACCATCTATAACTAATATATTACTATCCACTTCAATTTGTATGATTTTTTGTCCCTTGAAAATAGTCATCATTTTTTTTACTTCATCCCATGATATGCTATCTTTTGATATCCCTGCTAACTCCATTACAAAATTTATCGGTACCATAAAACAATTATCGTTTATGTATGGTATGACTTCTAATTGCTTGATTGCCCCTTCCTCATTATAGTTCTTATCATTTACATAAACCTTTACTTCTTTCATAATTTTTTCATTCATATTTTGTGGTAGCTTTATATTTTCCATTGCTATACCCATATTAGATGATAAAAAAATAACCATAGAAAGGATACAAATAAACTTATTCACTTTTTTCTTCATATAATACTTCCTTTCTTTACTTTGTTCTATCATCATTATATAAAAAAATTGTATATAATACCATTACATTTTCATTACAAGAAAAAAAGAGAGTCTATATAGACTCCCTTTTTAAATCTACTACTTAAGAGTTACTGTTTTAGTAGCTCCCTCCCACTCAACTTCTGCACCTAGTGCTTTAGCTACATAGCTAAGTGGTAGACAAGTTCTTCCATCTTTGATTTCAGCAGCAGTATCCATCATAACTGGAGTACCGTTAACCATTAATTCTTTGCTTCCGATTGCTACTTTAGCAACTCTGTCACCTTTGAAAATTGTAACAGTTCTGCTAGCTCCATCCCACATAATGTTTTCATTTGCTACTCCCATAGCTTCTGCTACGTATCTTAACGATAACATAGTTCTACCATCTTTGATATATGGAGCAACATCAGCAGTTTTCACTTCTTCTCCAACTTGGAATTCAGCATTTCCGATCACGAATTTAACTTCTGCTTTTGCTTTAGTATTCGCATCAGCTGGAGTAATTACTGTAGCTACAACACCTTCAGCTGCAGTAGCTTCATCAAAATATCCATCTTTTAGTTCTTTCTCAGTACCTGATTTACTATAGTTATTTTCTACAACTGGTAATCCTTTAATTTCAACTTTTACATCGCCTTCTGGAATTGTACGATCTAAATCTACTTTTACTCCAGTAATCTTAATAGTTGCAGGCTTAGAACTATCGCTATCTACTGGAATTGTTAATACTGAACCATCAGTATCAATTCCTTCTTCGTCTAAATCAATAGTACCTTCAGTTACAGTTACTTTTGGAGTAGTTGCCCACTCAACACCGTCACCTAATTCTACTTGTAAGCTTCCTTTTTTAATTGCTTCTTTTTTAGCTTCCTTAATAACGATATCACCAATTTCTTGTCCTTTGATACCTGTTCTTACTTCTCCACCATTAGCTTCAACACTTACAGGTGCAATTGCTTTACCTAATACAACTTCGCCTTCCTTAGGTACTGCTCTTCCAGATACCTTAGCAACGATATCTCCAGATTTTCCAGCTTTCACAGAAACAAAGAACTTCAAGTAAACTTCTGCTTTACCTTTACTAGCTCCGTTTGAACCATCACCTTTAACAACTGTGAATTCTACATAATTGTCACCTTTATCAGTTAATGCAACTTTTGATCCTGGCTTCATTGTTCCTTCAATGTCCTTAACACTAACAATTTTATCACTGTCATTTGTTAATTCTACACCTAAAATTTTCACCCAAGCTGGGAACTCTACTTTAGTTTTTCTTTCTGTTAACCATGCATTTTCTACTTCTTCTTTAATGATTAATGTTTGTAACTTGTGATCATCATCACTCCAAGCAGTATTCATTCTACCTGAAACTAATTCTTTTGCATCTCCATCTGCTTTTATTACAACATCATAGTCACAGTATTTAGCAACTACTAAATCTGCACTTGAAATATCGTCTCCACTAATATCTAATGTTACATCTCCATACTCTGCATCAGATTTAGCAGTGAATTTTAATCCTTTTAAGAATATAGATCCTCTAGAACCTACAGATTCTTGAGCTGTTACATAAATTTCCATCGTTCTATCATCAGGAATATCTACTTTAGTAACACTAGGTGTAGCAGGGAATCCACCAGAAAATTCAACTGATGCATTTGTTTTATCACTATCTTTTAATTCAGATTTCATATCTGCACTCCATTTGAAATCTGATGGTAATTTTAACTTAATTTTGCTACCAGTCATATTACCAAGAGCACCTACATTAGTTTCTTCAATCTCGATGTCCTTAATTGTTACATTATCAGTGAAATCTTCTACATCATCAATGCTTGCTGTAGTATCTCCACCTGCTCCAACTGCAATTGTATAAGTCGCACCAGAAATAACACTATCTCTTGGGTCTACAGTTACTTTAGCATCTCCTTTGCCTTTCATTTCTACAAGCATCGGAATTTTGTATGCTATTTTGTTGTTAGCTGTATCATCTCCATAGACTGTTACTTCTACAGTAGTATCTGTACGCTTTGTAACAAATGTATTTGCTTGAAGATCTTGCATAGCTGCTTCAAAATCTTTAGTAGTAGTAGTACCATTATTTAGTGTGAATACATCACTACTGTTTGAATCAAAATCACCTATCCACTCAGCATTTTCTAATTTCAATCTAAATGTTTGTTTGTTTGTAGAAGCACCAAACTCATCGTTATTGTCTTCTTCAATTCTTAATTGAGGTGCATCTGCTACTTTCTTGAATTTGTAATCATCTGCAACTTTTGGCACCTTATTTACGCTGTTATCAGTAGCAGCGAATGCGCTCATTGGTACTAACGTCAAGATCATAGCAAGTACCAATAATAGAGATAATTTTCTCTTCATTGTAATAAATCCTCCTTTTAATTTTGTTTTTTTGATTTTAAGGACATCAGACCATTGTCATTATCCTTTAAAATCACACTATTTTCTAATATGATTTTAAAGAATAACGATCTAAAATACATTATTGATTATACCAATGTTTTCTTTCATAGTCAACAACTTCTAATTTTATGTAATATAAGTGTAATAAATCTATATTTTTTACTATTTTTCATTATTTTCTACATCATATATAACTTTGTAATATTAGGAATTATTTTCTAGTGACTATCCTTATTATATAAAACTTATGGATAAATTACCATTACAAAACTATTACAAATCATTACGAGACCTTTACAAAAAAAAGAAAGAGAGCCATTCACGACTCTCTTTCTTTTTTTTTACTTAATTATTTAACTGTAACTGTTCTTGTTGCTCCATCCCACTCAACTTCTGCACCTAATGCTTGTGCAATAAATCTGATTGGTAACATTGTTCTTCCATCTTTGATCACTGCTTCAGTATCCATAGGAACAACAACACCATTTACGAATAATTTGTTAGATCCAATTTCTACTTGTGCAATTCTGTCACCCTTGAAGATTGTAACTGTTCTTGTTTCTCCATCCCATATAATATTTTCATCTGCAACACCTACAGCTTCAGCAACGAATCTTAATGATAACATTGTTCTTCCATCTGCAATATATGGTGCTACATCTGCAGTTTTTACTTCTTCTCCTACTTGGTATTCAGCATTTCCGATTACAAATTTAACTTCCTGAGCTGCTTGAGTATTATTATCAGCAGGAGTAACCACTGTAGCTGCTACATCTTCATCTGCATATTCTTCTGTGAAGAATCCTTGATCCGCTTTACTCTTATCATAGTTTTCTACAATTGCTGATCCACCAACTTTAACATCAATATCACCTTCTGCAACTGTTCTGTCTAAGTCTATTTTAGCTCCAGATATTACGATTGTAGCTGGTTTAGAACTATCACTATCTACAGGTATTGTTAATACATTTTTATTAACATCTGCACCTTCAATATCTAAGTCAAGGTTTCCTTCTGCAACTTTGATAGTTGGAACTTCTTTCCATTCTACATTTTCATCAAGAACGATCTCAATATCTTTTTTAGCTTTAATTGCTTCTGCTTTACCTTCTTTAATTGTTATTTCACCAATTTCTTGATTTTTAATACCAGTTCTTACACTTGCACCTTCAGCTTCTACAGTTACAGGTGCAACGGCTTTTCCTAATACTACTTCAGCATCTTTTGTTAAGCTTCTTCCTGTTACTTCAGCAGTGATATCTCCTGTTCTTCCTGCTTCTACAGATACGAAGAATCTTAAAGCAAGCTTAGTTGTTTTTGTACTATTTGTTTTTGCTACTGTAAATTCTACATAATTGTCTCCTTGATCTGATAGAGACGCACCTGTTGTCATTCCTGAAATACTTGCGACATTATCTGAATCAGATAAGTTATCTACTCTTAAGATTTTCACCCATGACGGGAATTCTATTCTTGTTTTTCTTTCTGTTAACCATGCATTCGCTACTGTTTCTTCGATAATTAATGTTTCTAATTCATGAGCATCATCATTGTCTGAAGAAGCTTTTCTACCAGCAATAAGCTCATTAGCATCTCCATCTGCTTTTATTTCTATCTCATAATCAACATATTTTGCTATTGTTAAATCTGCATCTGTAATATCATCACCGCTGATATTTACTTCTACATCCCCATAATCAGCGTCACTGTTAGCAGTAATTTGTAGCCCTTTAAGGTAGATTGTACCTCTTGTAGAAGCACCAGTTGTAGTCATAGTAAATTCTAAATTACGTCCATCAATGCTTACATTAGCAATTGATCCTGTTAAACCACCTGTGAAAGTTACATTAGATGCATTTAAAGTAGTATTTAACCATTTGAAATCTGTAGGCAATTTTAATTTAACTTTACTATTCGTTACTGAACCAATTGCTCCAATTTTTGTTTCGTCGATTTGGATATCTTTAATTGTTACATTATCTGTGAAATCTTCTACACTATCAATAGTTGCTACTGTATCTCCATCTGCAGCATTTGCAAATGTATAAGTTCCACCAGTTATAACACTATCTCTTGGGTCTACAGTTACTTTTAAAGCACCTGTTCCTTGTGCTTCTGCAAGCATTGGGAATGTGTATACTAAAGAGTTACCTGTTGTAGCATCTCCATAAACTGTAGCCTCAACTGTTGTATCACTTAATCTTGTAACATAAACAGTTGAACCATTTTCTCCCATAGCCGCCTTGAAAGTCTCTCCTGAAATATCAGAATCAGTTAACCACTCTGCATTTTCCAACTTCATTCTGAAAGTTTGAGCCGATGTTGCTCCACCAAACTCATCATTGTTACTTTCTTCAATTCTTAATTGAGGTGCTGCAGTCTTGTCTGTAAATTTGTAATCATCTTTTACTTGCGGTACTTTGTTTACACCATTATCAGTCGCCGCAAATACTCCCATTGGTACTAAAGTTAACATCATTGAAAGTACCAATAATAATGAAATCTTTCTCTTCATTAAAAAACTCCTCCTTTTATTTTGTCTATTTTTGTCGAAGCTTGTAACTTCTTGCTACATGATGATTATATAAATTCTACGGCTATAAATCAATGGCTTTAATGGTTCTGTAATATTAGTAAGTTTTTCCTGTGGTAAATTAGAGGATTCTAGAGGGGGATAGGATGTATGTTACAGCCATATTACATACTTTTGTTACAAAGAATATGTTAAAATGGTAGTATTGTTTAAGCTATTCATCTTTTGTACTATAAGTTTAAATCATTGAATTTTTGCTAGTAGTTCTATATTTAATAAGGGATAAGAAAGGGGTTTTCCTATGAACATAGTAGTTGGGTTATTAAAAACCATGCGCCCTAAACAATGGACAAAAAATCTTATATTATTTGCAGGAGTGCTTTTTTCAAATAATCTGTTTGATACTGATTTATTAAAGGTTAGTTTAATAGGCTTTATACTATTTTGTATTTTTTCTGGAAATGTTTATATTGTCAATGATCTTGTAGATAAGGAAAAGGATCAACTCCATCCTAAAAAATGTAATCGCCCTATTGCTTCTGGAAAGGTAAGCATTACACAAGCTATTATATTTTTATGTGTTAGTTTAATTTTTTCTTTTTTTCTAGCTTATAAACTAGATTATTTATTTTTTATCGTTGGTCTTTTTTATTCTATTTTGGTTATTCTTTACTCTTTTGTTTTAAAGCATAGAGTTATCTTAGATGTAATGACTATTTCTATTGGCTTTGTTCTAAGAGCTGTAGCAGGAGTTGTGCTTATAGATGTAAGAATCTCTCCTTGGCTTTTATTATGTACTTTTTTATTATCTTTATTTTTAGCCCTTCATAAGAGAAAAAGTGAAGTGGATTTAATAACTAAAGGGAATAAAAAATCTAGAAAGATATTAGAAGAATATACGCCTGAGCTTTTAAATGATATGCTACATATTGTTACTTCTTCTACAGTTATGGCATACTCCCTATATACTTTTAGTGCTAGTAAGTCTATGTACATGATGGTAACCATCCCTTTTGTTGTTTATGGTATTTTTAGATATCAATATATTGTTCATAGAAAGGGTATGGGAGAAAATCCTGAACTTGTACTTCTTAGTGATATTCCATTAATTGTGGATATTTTACTTTGGTCAATTAGTTGTATATTCATATTGTATTTTATTTAAATTCAAAGGAAAGGGGATTGAAATTTGGATTTTCAGAAATTAAAGAAAGGGTTTATATTCTCTTTTTTTATAAGCATGATTGTATTTATAGGCTTATCTATTTATGGGGATGTAGATCAATTAGTTAAGGTTTTTATTGAATTTGATTATAGGTATCTCCCTTTTATATTGATATTAGCACCTCTTAATTATTTTTTTAGATATATAAAATGGTCTTATTATCTAAAGCTTATTGATGTATCTATTCCTACAAAAGAAAACATCCTTATATTTTTAAGTGGCTTGGCTATGACCATTACACCTGGGAAAATAGGAGAATTGTTAAAATCTTATTTATTAAAAGAAAGAAAAGATATTCCTATAAGCAGTACAGCTCCTTTAATTATAGGAGAAAGATTTACAGATGGGATTAGCGTACTCATTTTAGCTGGGATTGGTTCTATTACTTATCAACATGGATTAAAAATTTTATTATGCATTCTCATAGGTATTGTAGGGTTTATATGGTTGATGCAACATCCTAAGCTAGTATATAAATTGCTTGATCAATTCAATCATATAAAAGCCTTAAGAAAATTTGATAATAGTATTAAAAACTTTTATGATAAGACCTATATCATTTTACAAACAAAACCATTACTTTTTTCAATCAGTATTGGTGTAGTGTCTTGGTTCTTTGAAGGAGTAGTCATTTATCTTACAACATTAGCTTTAGGCTTTAAACTCCCTCTTCTTGCTTGTGTGTTTGTTGTTTCTTTTTCATTTATCATAGGAGCCTTGTCTATGATGCCAGGAGGATTATTTGCTGTTGAGGGTAGTGTTGTAGCTTTACTTATGATGATGGGACTTACAAAAGATATTTCTGTGGCTACAACGATTATTACAAGGTTCTCAACTTTATGGTTAGGGGTTGTTCTTGGGCTTATTGGATTAATCCTTTTATACAAAAATAGAGTGGATGCTTAGTCCACTCTACTATTTTACTACTTTTAAAACCCTTACCTCTAATTCTTGCTTGTCTACTTTTTCACTTAGCTGATCTATTTTATTTTCAACTCTATGTATTCCTTCTGTATTTTGTTTATATCCATCATATAGTACTTTTATATGGTTGTCCATTTTGTTTTCTAATTTAATAATAGCTTGCGTATTTTGATTTACTTTTTCTTCTAGGTTATCTACCTTATCTTCTAGCTTATCTACCTTTCCATCAACTTTATCTACCTTTTCTTCTATTCGAATCATTTGATTATACATTTTTTCCATAAGGTCAAACATCTTTTGTTCCATAAAAATCAACCCCTCTCCCTTAATTATACCATGATCAGCCCTCTATTAATATGATCAAATATTTACAATATATTCCTCGCTCTTACAAATCAATAATATCTAAGTTTCACAAAGCTAAAATATATAGATATCTTAAATATTTTTATTCTTCTATCATGTCATTTGTCTTCATTACTTGATCTATCATCACTGCCATGCTCATTGCAAATATGAAAAGGAGTGGGAAATTGTATCTTGTTTGCCCTTCATAAACAAAATCAACTGCTATAAAAAAAGCTGTATTTACTGCTGGTATTAATAATTCATAATTTAGCTTGTAGTCTTTTTTAAAGAAAGCTACTAAGATAGGTTTTATACTAGTTAACATATATATAATCCCAAAGCTATTTAAAATATAAACAACTATATCCTTCATTGCCCTAGAGAAATTTTTATCTCTTAGATAAAAACGCTGCTCTTCTTTTTCCCATTTTTTATATTGTTCATCTATTTTTTTTGTATCATTACTTGTCCAAGCCTCTAAATCCCATGCCCCTTTAAAGAAGGTTTGATGAATCCTTAAAGAACCAAGCTTAAAAAATTCTATAGGATTTTCTATAATCCATGATTTCGCTTGTTTTTTTATAATTGGTTCAATTTCATGAGCAATCTTTACATGCTTTTTCTGTAGAATACTAGCTACTTCTTTCTTAACTTTTTGAGGTGCCTTTACGGCTTCAAGAGGCATCCAAGCTCCTGTTGTATTGTAAGCATTGTTATTAATGTATAGAACATATCCTGAGTTATAAGATATAGGAATCATTCTACCGAACTTTTTATAATTTCTATAAGTCCAAGGACTAATGACTAATGTCATAAGTATAAATGTCACTATAAATAAAACTCCTACTTTTTTTATTTCTTTATTCTTCATCCAATCTATAAAAGCTATCACGACTGGATAAGCCATCAAAAATGGCTTTGTAAGAGCTGCTACACCTATAAACATACCTAAGAGAGGATATTTTATTCGGTAATCAAAATCATATACTTGTGTAAGAATAATCATAGCAAATAAGAAAGTAAAAAATATTTCTGTCCCTATTACATTATTGTAAGCAATATAATTTGGAAGGAGAGCTGTAATGGTATAAGTTGTATAAATGACAAATTTTCGTTTAGTTACTTTTATTAATATAAGATAAACAAAAACTAATGTTACCATAGATAAAAATACATTAAACTTTTTAGCAATCATTATATCTGAACTTCCTACAAACTTATATACAATTCCTAACACCGTTGGATATCCCATTCCTTGGAATGCAATAGGAGTTCCTTTCCATGTATGTCCTAAATTTGAAAATATATTGACTGCAATTTCTTGATAAGTTTGAAAATCAAATACGGGATTTGTAGATACATTGTTGATATACCATATTCTAAGATATAGCCCTACTATAAATATAAAAAAAACATATGTAAGCTCTATATATTTTCTCCAATTTTTATCTTTTCTCATTGTTTCCGCTCCTTTTATATATGTAATTTATTCATAGAAAATAAATATATGTCTTATTAAATAACTACCATCCATTAATGTAATCTATCTATTAACACATAATCAAATATATTTATAGATATAAATACCGAGCATAAGCTCGGCATTATAAGTATATCTATATTATTTTCTATTTTCAATAGAAGCTTTTACAAAATCTCTAAATAAAGGATGTGGTCTTGTAGGTCTTGATTTAAATTCTGGATGAAATTGTCCTGCTACAAACCAAGGATGATCTTTTATTTCTACGATTTCTACTAATCTCTCATCAGGTGATATTCCACTGATTACGAGTCCTGCCTTTGTTAATTGATCTCTAAATTGATTATTAAACTCATATCTATGTCTATGTCTTTCGTAGATTAAATCTTCTTCATAAGCTTTTTCTGCCAGGGTCCCATCATAAACCTTACATGGGTATACTCCTAGTCTCATAGTACCTCCCATATCCTCTATATCCTTTTGTTCTGGCATAAGATCTATTACTGGATAAGGCGAATCAGGATTTAACTCAGAGCTATGAGCATCCGTAAGCCCTAAAACATTTCTTGCAAACTCTACTACAACAAGCTGCATTCCTAAACATATTCCTAGTAAAGGTACTTTATTTTCCCTCGCATACGAAATAGCGACTATTTTTCCTTCAACACCCCTATCACCAAATCCTCCTGGTATTAAAATACCATCTGCATCCTTTAGTCTTTCAGAAGCATTTTCTTTTGTGATTTCTTCAGATTGTACCCAGTCAATTTCAACCTTGACATCATTTCCAATCCCTGCATGCTTTAAGCTTTCGGCTACAGAAAGGTAAGCATCATGAAGCTCTACATATTTTCCTACAAGGGCAATTTTTACTGTATTTTTTAGATTCTTTTCTTTTTCAACCATTGTTTTCCATTCTGTTAAATCTACGGGACTACAATTTAATGAAAGTCTCTTGCAAGCAATCTCAGCAAGTCCTTCTTTTTCTAACATTAATGGTACTTCATAAATGGTTTCCACATCCATATTTTGAATAACATTTCCTTTGCCTACATTACAGAAAAGACTAATTTTATCTTTTACTTCTTCTGACATAGGAATCTCCGCACGACATACAATAGCATCTGGCTGAATTCCTATTTCTCTTAATTCTCTTACACTATGTTGTGTAGGCTTTGTTTTTACTTCTCCTGCCTTTCCTAGGTATGGAAGAAGGGTTAAGTGAATATACATAACATTTTCTTTTCCAATATCATATTTAATCTGTCTAATAGCTTCCAGGAATGGTTGAGACTCAATATCTCCAACCGTTCCTCCGATTTCTGTGATAACCACATCCGCATTTGTTTGGTTTCCTGCTCTTAATACTCTATTTTTTATTTCATTTGTAATATGAGGAATTACCTGAACCGTTCCTCCTAGGTATTCTCCTTTTCTTTCTTTTGTAATAACAGACCAATAAATTTTTCCTGTTGTTACATTACTATATTTTCCAAGGTTGATATCTATAAATCTTTCATAGTGTCCAAGGTCTAAATCTGTTTCAGCCCCATCCTCTGTAACAAATACTTCCCCATGCTGATAAGGACTCATAGTTCCTGGATCAATATTAATATAAGGATCAAATTTTTGAATAGTAACCTTGAGTCCTCTTGCCTTTAATAATTGTCCTAATGATGCAGCTGTTATTCCCTTTCCTAAAGAGGATACAACGCCACCTGTTACAAAGATATACTTTGTCATGTATAAGTACTCCTTTCATCTTTTGATTTTTATCTTTTACGTATCCATTTTATGCTTTTAACATTTCCCTTTAAACAATAAAAAATAACTTCTCTTCAAAAAAAGAGAGAGGTCACCCCTACGGGTGACCTACCTGTGTCCGCATTCCATATTATGGCAGGGCACCCAAAGGAAAGGGTGCTCGACTTTTTCTTTTTTATAATAACTCAAATATTATATCTCATTCTTTTATACGCGTCAATAAGATTTTAGAATTTCTATCCCTTTTTCTAATTGTGCATCTTTTAATTCTCCATTTGCTATTTGTTCTATTTTTGTATTGATCTGATCTCTTGTTTTTAAATCTAATATCCCATTTTCTTCTAACCCATTATTTTTTTGAAAATCTTTAAGGGCATTTAATGTAACCCCGTCTAAAATACTTGTAGCTTCTACTTTTTCATATCCTAAAAGCTTCAGCCTTTGTTGTGCACCATATACATTTAATCCTCTTTCTCCTAAAGAAAAGCTTTTGTCTTCTACCATAGACACAAAGGCTGCTATAACCCCTTTACTAATTCCGCTACTATTCTTCACAACAACATCAGGGTCAATTCCTATTCCATTGATGCTTCTCTCATTAGGTGTTAGATATTCTGCAATCGTAAGCTTGATTCCTCCACCATTCGTAATGGGTAGTGTTTGTTGTACTGTTCCTTTTCCATAAGTCTTCGTCCCTACAAGGATTCCTGATTTTGTATCTTGTATGGCTCCTGAAACAATTTCTGATGCACTAGCAGTAAGTTGATTCACTAGCACTACTACTGGCATATTTATTTTTTCTTTTCTTGCATACAAGGTTTCTCTCTTTTTATTTTTATAGTTAATATGTACAACAGGTCCTTTAGGAATAAATTCATCCGCTACC
Organism: Marinisporobacter sp.; assembly: GCA_025210525.1. GTDB lineage: Bacteria > Bacillota > Clostridia > Peptostreptococcales > Thermotaleaceae > Crassaminicella. The sequence continues at coordinate 63,079 of JAOARP010000026.1, read as the reverse complement.
TTTACACCTTCCTGTAGTAACCCTCCTAAATTTCCCCTTAAGTCTAGTATAATCCCTTTTATATTTTTTGATTTCAGCTCATCTAAAGCTTTTTTTACATTTTCACTAGCATTTTGATTAAATTCAGCAATACGAATATACCCTATACAATCATCTATTACTTTAAATTGTACTGGATTGATTTTAATGATTTCTCTTTGAACATAAAAGTATCGAATACTTTCTTGTCCTTTTCTTTTAATACCAAGCTTTACTTTTGTTTCTGGCTCTCCTAAAAGTAAATCTATAGCATTTTTTGATTTGTATTTACTTACCTCTTCATCATTTATACTCTCTATTCTATCTTCTATTTTCACTCCAGCTCTCTTAGCAGGAGAATTTTCCATAAAACCTGCAATAGTAAGCTTTCCATCTACGACACTTATGGTTGCACCAATTCCTCCATAAACACCTATATTGTCTATTTCAAATTTACCATATTCATCTTTTTCAAAATAATTGCTATGTGGATCTAATACTTCAAATACTCCCTTATAAGCTCCTTCCATAAGCTCTTCTTCTGTCACTTTTCCATCATAGTTTTTTTCAATATACTGAATAATACTCTTTAAATACGCTAATCTTTCATCTAAATTTTTAAATGTTTTTGTAGCTTCATTAGCATAAGAAAAGCTTGTTAATGTTACTACCATAATCAGCATACAAATGATTATACTATATGCTCTTTTGCAAAAGTTGTTCATCCCCATCACCCTCTTTTTTAGTATAAGAACTTTTTCTTTTGAGACCCCTTTTGTTATATTATATCATTTATATTTTTTATAAAATCATAGAGACAGAAATTTTTCTGTCTCTACAATATTTTCATTATATATTTTCTAAGCATTAATTTCTATTCTTTTATTTTACATATCTAAATAGCTCTATTTCTTTTCATACTACCTACTATTAACGAAAATTAATAATATTTTCTCTATAATCCCTCTGTAAATCCTTTTGTAAAAATTCTAAGAATCTTACTAACATCTCAGAGCCTTCAGCTCTTGTAATGTTTTTATTTGGATTGATACGATTATAATTATCTCCTTGGATAATACCAATTTCTTTTGCCATATAAATACTATCCTTTGCCCAGCTCGGAATTTTATTATCATCAGTAAAGGCCGTATAATATCCAGGATTAGGAGCTTTATTTTCAAAGCCTATTGCCTTTATTAAAATAGTTATTGCTTGAGCTTTTGTAAGAGGGTTTTCTGGTTTAAATAAATCTTTAGTAACTCCTGATATAAGATTTTTGTCTACCCCATCCTTTATATATTTATAGTCTGGGTCTGTAACTGGTATATCTTTAAAAGGTGATACCTCTTCAGATTGTTTTCCTCTAGTTCTACGAGGTTTTTTCGCTTCTTCTAAAGAAGGTCTTATATTACATACTCTTATAATTCCTTTTGTAAATTCTCCTCTAGTAAAAGGAATATCAGGTGTAAAGAATGCTGAATTTTCATCAAATACATCTAGAGAATATAGCTTTTTAATATATTCTTCTGCAGGGTGTCCACCTATATCCTTAAACTTTGGTATGATGAGTCTTTCAACCTTTGGTACCATTTTCTGTCTTAATAGCTTACTTCCAATCATTCTTTTATTATTATTAATGGTATTGTTTTCTATTTTAGGAAGATTGTAATTATATTTAGATACCATTTCTTGATTCGTAACCCTTACATGCCCTCCATAAAAGCTTGAAAAGTTCGCTTCATTATCTGAATACTTAAGGGCTTTTGTCATACTATCTGATACTTGCACCTTTACAGTTCCATTCCAAGTATTTCCATTATCATTTTCTGTTTGTTTTGTAGAAGTAATAGTATAATCAAGAATTTGTGTTTCTGTATTTCCCCAAAAATTGTTATACCCTACATTTCCACCACTCATATCAACAATGACTTCTCCTTCGTCTTTATTGATTTTATAATATTTTCTTCCTTTTAAGTTCCCAGAGTAAAAATCTGAAGCAGGACGGTTATCTATAATATCCGATTTGGAAAGCTCATAGCCTCCATCCTTTTCTAACGCATATTTATCTTTTCCAACAGTTATGATTTCTTTATATTTATCAATAACAGTCTGTCCAATAGTTTGACCTTTATCATTTCTTTTAGTATAAGTTGTCAAAAGACTTACAGTTCGATCTAATTTTCCGTTAAGAGACTTATCTTCTGATGTTAATTTATAAGTATAAGAAGTTGTCTTTTCTGTATCCTTTTCCTTCTCTTTTACTGTAAGCTTTCCCACAAATTTAATAGGCTCTCCCGTTATAAAAACCCATTCCTCGTATTCATACTCATTATTTACTCCACCAGAAAACCCAGGGGGTGTAGCCCATGTAGTAATAGGAGTAAACAATAATAAAATAACAAGTATACTACCAATCAATCGTTTCAAAAAATCTCCCCCTTCAAGGTATCCTTATACTAATCATTCATCTCAAACACCAAGGGGAGTAATCTTACTCCCATTTGATGTCAGCCTTTATTTTACAACAACAACTTTTCCGTAAAAATCATCCCTTACAATATACAATCTATTTCCTGCTTGTAATTCATATGGTTCTATGATTTTTCCGTTCTTTATGATCATTGCCTTTGTTAAATTCATTCGAATAGTTGTATTTTTTGCCATCCATTCATCATGTCTGTAGCTATAGTCTTTTGCATCTCTTACATAAGCTGTCCATCCAACTAGACTATCCTCTTCAGTCTTCTCAACTACAGCATTTGTAATCCTTTGTTTTCTTAATGAATCAAGATCTTTTTGAACCATAATACTAGAGATTCTATCTCCATCTGTATAGATATATCCATACCAATCTTTAAGATTATTCTTTTTGATACGTTCATCATCATCCGAATCTTCATCTACTGCATAATCTGCTGCAAAGAATTCTTTTGGTTCAATATATTTTTTGTTCTCAAGATCATAAATTTTTGTATCATTATCATAGAATAATTCTTTTTCATCATCTTCATCTCTTGTACTAAAGGATTCCCAATCATGACGATCTAAGAGATAGAAATCCTTCAAATAAACTTTATCTTCAAATATTCTACTAAGTCTTCCTGCATAGATATAATTTTGACCTATGTTAGAATTATTCAAGTCTTCATTATAGATACTGATTACATCTGCATAAAGATTACTTCCTCTTCCATCAGCTACAACAAATGCATCTGACTCTGGATTGATAGACTCTTTGTCTACAAGTCTTCCATTTTTTATAACCATGGTTCCTTCAGAAAAATTAATATTTTGATGATTTGCTAACTCAAAGGTATCTGAATACCAATTGATCCTTTCTATTTTTTCTGAATAAGTTTTTTCATATTGGCTTTTCACAACCATTTTTTCTATTTTATCTGTTCCAAAGAAATCCTTCATAGCCATATATACAGTTTTTCCTCTATAATATTTTAAATTCTTATAAGGGATCTTTTGACCTGCTACATATAAAGGTAAATCTTGAGAAAAAGGAATAGCTATGCTATTTTTATCTTCTTTCCACTTGCCATTTCTAAACACTTCTATCTGGTCAAGAACAATTTCATCTTCTAATTGATCTGCTCTTGCAAGCTTTCCACGATATAAATCCTTTATTAAAATAGAATCTCCTTCAATACTCATTCTACTAATAGTCGTTGCATCTACTTCGTCGAAATAGAGTTTTACATGGTCTCCCTCATAAAGAGTAGAAAGAGGGACATTTTCCCCTTTCTTTAAGCAAATAGTATCAGAAGAAGTAAAGTAAATTTCTTCTTTTCCTATAATTGTTTTAATCATCATCTGATCTCTATCAATTTTTTTTACAATCCCTGTTCGAACCTTTCCTCCTGGAGGAATATATCCTAAATTTTCTGTTGAATAACTATCAATATATTTTAATCTTCTTCCTCGGAGTTCTCCATATACTTCCATTCCTGGTTTGAAATCCTTTAGCCCAACGGTTTTTCCATCAATTTGAAAATTTACTTTTCTATCTAGATTTAAAAGATGTACGGTTCCATCATATTCTTCAATCTGTATTTGATTTTCTAAAACCTTTTTTACATATCCTTCGATCATTCCATCTCGATAAGGGCCGTTTATATCTGCATAGGAAATTACTGAGGCTAGTAATAACATAGACAACACTATTAATATTTTTTTCATCCTTCTACCTCCTACTTCCAAGTACTGCAAATTTTCCTGTCTTTTCAGTAACTCCCATAATCGAATAGCTTTCGCTGCTACCGTTTGCAATAGGAATCCATGCTTGATCATCTTCATCATAAAAGCTTAATGTGATATGTTTTATTCTTCTCATACTCGCCTTTTGTGTATCTACATCTAAAGCAATCTGCATATATGCTGGTAAATAAGACATCTCTGTTTTCGTTTGTCCATCATATACATAAGCTTTTAATTCATATTGCTTTGAAAGAGTTGTTTGACCATTACTTCCCATATGGGTATCTACAGTTCTTCCATCTGGTTTAATTGAAAAACGAACGCCTGCATCTCTTTTATTTCTATTTTCACTTGTTTGTGTAGAATAAAAGTTTTTAGGATTGAATTTCAATCTAAAATCTTGACCCGTTACTGTAACATCCTTAGCATCATAGTTTGCTGCAACAGATGCTGGAATACTAATGATGACTTCTTTTGCTCCTGCTAAATTCCCTCTCGTTAAATCAATATCTAAAGCTTTTTCAGAATCATCTTCTCCAATAATAATATTTGCAGCATTTCCTACTTTTTCAATTTTAGTTTTTTCACCTAATTCTCCATCTTCATCTTTTGGTCCTACCTTGTCTCCTGTTCTTACTTCATTACTTTCCTCTGAATATTTTGATCCTCCATATTTACCAATAGCTGTTACAACAAACTTGTACTTAGTATTTCTGTCTAAGTTTTTATAAACTAATGAAGTAATCTCTGTGCTTCCTACAAATACTTTTTCATGATCATTGATTACTACATGAATTTCATATTCTTCAGCATCTTCTACTTTAGTCCAATTTACTTTAATATATCGGTCATATACAAGCTCTGCTGTAACTCCTGTAGGTACTGGGAGTTCAGGAAGACCATACTTAATTCCTTCATAAACCTTTGTTGCTCCACTATCTGGATTAATCACCATAATCCCTATATTATCTAGCTTTCCTGCTGGTGTTTTCACTACAAGAGTTCCTTCATCAATAAATCTTACATCTGAACCATCTGTTCCTTCTAGTAAATTCCACTCTTCTCCATTAATATATATTTTTTCCTTTCCTTCTTCACTTGATTTTTCTATAGAAGGACTAAATACTACACGTGCCCCCTCTACAAATCCAGAACCTTTAATTTTTATTTCTTCTCCACCTTCAACAGAAATACTACTAATAATATTTGCTTCTGTTGGATCATTTGGATCTACTATTGAAACAATAGTTGGTGCACTTAAATAAGTATACTCCCCACTTGGGTCTGAAAGCTCTCCATCTGGATTTTCTATTTTTAACTCAAACTTTCCAGGGGTATGAGCAGGCATTTTAACTGTTATAGTTTTATAATCTACTACTGTAACATTTTCAGTAGGAACAATCATATCTCCAATAAGAATAGATAGTCCTTCTCTAAAATCTTTTCCTTTTATTGTTACTGTATTTCCACCACTTGCTGGTCCTTTGTTTGGTGTGATTTCTTCAATAGCTGGTCCTGTTTCTCCTTTTGTAAATTGAATATAAATAGGTGGTGTTAATTCATCTGATACAGCATTTCCAAAATCTTCATTACTTACAATCACTCTAAAGAATTTTCCTATATTTTCTTCTCCTACAGCAGGCATCTCAAAAGTCATTTTGTTTGGTAGCTGATAAGTAATTTTTCCTGAATCTATACTAAGAATATCACCTATTTGAATAGTAGCATTTTCTCTAAAATCAGAACCTAACACAGAAACCATATTACCGCCTTTGTAGCTCATCCGCAGAATTTTCATTTCTTTACCATCTACTGTTTCTAATGAAGGATTTTTCCCATCCTTTGTAATATTAGTAATTTTAGGTTTACTGTCTGGGTTTTTATATTCAAAATTACTACTTGCTTCTCCACTATCTGGATTGATTACTGTTACAGGTACTTGTCCTACCGTATAGTATGAAGGTGTGTGTACAACAAGCTGTCCTGAATTTACATATTCTACAACAGGAGCATAGCCTCTTTCCACAAATAATCTTCTATCTGAAACTTCAAAACGAATCCATTCATCTCCTCTTGTTGCATTTACATAAGAAAGAGATTCTCCCTCACTATCTGTATAGTTAAGAAGACTTACAGGAACATATACAATATTATCCTTATAAGGTAACGTGACTGCATAGTTTTGCTGATTTTCTATGATATTAAGATTTAACGTATCATTTACACCATCGTAATTCACCGTAAGACCACCATCTAATCGAACGGTTGTCCTACTATTATCAATTCTTCCAGAGTTTTCTTCTTCTCTAGCAATATTCTTATTAGTAATAGCTCCAAATCTTACAAGGGTTTGAGCTATTGTTTTTGTTTTATAGCTTCCTCCATCTTTGTAATAAACAATATTATCACTTTTATGAAAATCTTGTCCATGAACTTCTACTCGATCTCCCCCTTGTTTTTTCCCTCCATCGGGAGAAATACTAGTGATTTTAGGGCTTGATCCTTCATAAGTATAAGTTTCTTTATTTGAAATTCCTAAATCATTATTTTTCACATAAACATCCACAGCACCTGCTGCATTTTTAGGTGCTATAACCTTTAAATAACCATTTCCAAACTCCACAACTTCTGCTTGTTGATCTCCAAAATAAACCTTTGGTAATACAGGAAGAACAATTCCATCATAATTATTATACTGATTATATTTTTCTTTATCATATTCTTTTTTTAATGCTTCTACATTTTGACCAGTAAAATCATCTGGTCCCTCTGTACCATTATCTATTATGATTGTTTCGCCACTACTATCAGTAATTTCATCCACATCAATTTCCACTTTACACTTATTTAGATTCTGATAGTCTTCATCTCCTTGCCAACTTCCATCTCTATTATCATCATCATACGGTTCATAAAATCTGAAATCTTCCCCTGTAATTTCTACATAATTTCCTCCAGCAGCAGTTCCTTTTTCTGGCGTAATTTTATTAATTTCTGGATGTGAGATTGGAACAATATAAGTAAAGCCATCTTCCTTACTTGCACTTCCTCCATCAGGGTTAACAACAACTACAGCTACTTCTAATCGATCTGTATTGTATACTTCTTTTATATCAATACCTAATTCTGGAACCTTCACTTTCATAGATAGCCCATCAATAGACACTTCTATAACTTCTTTTGGAATTAGCTTTCCATCAATAAATACTTTTGTTTTATCATTCCCATTATCAATAAAGCATTCTCTTCCATCAATTCTTTTTCCGTTTATCGTAATAGTATATCCTCCATCTACCGATCCTTCATCTGGATCAATAGATTCTATATTGGGTCTACTAGACGGCTGTGTATAATAGTAAAATCCTTGATTATCTGTTCTACTATCTTTTTTAGTATCAGGATTGACGATCGTTACATCATAATATCCATCGCCAGGAAGCTTTGGTACGGTAAAATAAAGCTTATTAATGTCTACAACTTCTACTCGATCTCCGACAATCACATTATTTTCTACTTTGAAGGGTGTCTTCATCGTTAATTCAATCTGATCACTACTATTGCTATCATTTGTTAAAGTAATCCCATTTGCTTTTACAGCAACTGTATAAGTATTTCCACCATCTTTTTCTCCTTTAATCCGATTTTCCAAAACTTTTATACTATACTGTTCATCTACACCATTTGATAAAATAATTTCTTCCTTCATATTCTTATCAAGAGTATAATGTCTTTCATTATTATCTTCTAATATTACACTATGATAATAATCTTGTAATTTTAATTTGTTATCTATAATTTTTAATATTTCTAATCCAACAGGAGCTGTATATGGTTGAAGTTCTATTTTTTTTGTTGTTTGATTTTTATTATATTCGTTAATTTCTTTTCCTTCTAAGAAAATCCTTGTACCAATCAATTTATACATATCATTTTTTGTAGCAGTAGGATCAGGCTTTAAAAAGTTTTGCCCTGTCACTACAACTAACGTATCTGTCTTCCCTGATTTTGGAGAAAAATCAGTCAGTTTTGGATCTGTATAGGTTTTTACATATCTGAAAGGATGTATTGCCAGCCCACCTTCTGGATTCATTACTTGAATCTGTGTCTCTCCTTCTCTTCCTGGAGGAGCTGTAAATGTTATCTTTCTTCCATCTCCTTGAAGCTTAATTCCTGATACCTCGTTTCCATCTATGAATACTTTTGCATCATCTTGAAAGTTAGAACCTATTATTTCTACTTCTTCTCCACCATTAACCGTTACAATATTTGGAGCGACTTCCTGTATGATAGGCATTTTAACTTCATTAGGCACTACAAACTCTACTGCGTCTGCCTTTGTTTGATCTAATCCTTCTTCTATACTATTTCTTATAGGGTTAATGATCTTGACCGAAGTTTTCCCAATCGTTTCCATATCCGTTTCTTGTGGTATATATACTAAAATTTTACTACCAAGCTCATTGCTTTCACTTCCATCTACTTCTTGTCCTTGTTTATTAAATACCTTTAAATCTAAATTAGGATTCGATCCAGTTCCTGTTTCATTTTTGTTTAGTCGAATACCATTTCCAAATTCTATAATAGGATATCGAATCACTTCTGTTCCACTTTGATCTATATATTTGTGAACGAAAAAGTTTTCACCATATATAGCAACCAATCTATCATAATCTCCACCAATCTTATAAGAAGGTGGTAGATTACTTTTTTGTACAACTTGAATTTTTTCAGGAGTCATACTTTTAATATTTGGCATCAATTTACTTCTAATAAAAGTATATCCATCCTTTAATTCTGCTCGATCTTTAATCACCACATTATTAGGAACATCTTCTAATCTCAAAACGGTCTCTGATTCAACAATAACATCCTTTGTAGGATCTTCATCTGCATCTGTAATACTTTGAGTAATCATACTAATCTTATCTATACTATCTGAAAAACTATATTCATAACCACTATCATCTGATTTTTTAGCAAACTTTGCTACCCCTCCAATAATGACCTTTATAGTTCTCTTTGCCCACTGTACACGAATACCATTATAGCTTCCTATAAATCCATTATCATCTGCTTCCGAATATTCAATTTCCATAACCGTCTCGTCATCACTTCCATCTGTTTTCTTGTACATATGAACATCTTTTTTATCACTATTTGGAATAAAATCAGGCAAATTCAATGTTCCAAAATAAGAACCTATAATCTCCACTTTCGAACCCGAATCAGGCCCTTTATCTGGAGAAACTGTATCAATTCTCATCTTTTGTTTTCCATCAATCACGGTGAATTTGTCATAATATGGAAACTTCCCCAAAACTAGCATCTGCGTTATTTTTTCATTAGGATCTTCTCCATCTTTAATCTTATTAGTTAAAACTACATAGTAGTCCATGGGTTTTAAATTAGGCGGAACTTGTGTAATCAGTTTTTGTGGTTCATTTTCTTTTTCAACATATTGTGTATTTACCCCTTTATTCTCATTAACAAATTTATCAGTTAATTTTTCTAGAAAAAATACATCTCTGTTTTTATCAAGCCCTTTTGTTGCTGTAAATATAATTGTATCTCCTGGAATTCCTCTATTTGGGTTCATTATCAAATTTTCTGCATCAATGCTCTGGAAAAGGCTAAACTGATCTTTATAAGTATGTTGAATCTTAACAGCTACTTCATTTTTCCCTTCATTTGGTTGTCCTACAGCTATTTTCTTTGCATTGTTATTACTAAAATCAATATATTCCTTTTTATCTTTAGAAATAACAATTTTTTGAAGTCCTGGCGTTCCTTTTAATTCTCCGGCTGGAATATATACTGCATTGGTAACTGTATTAAAATGATCATCTGCAATAAATGTTGGTGAACTTTGATTATTATAGTAAACTTCATATTCATCCTTATGATCATAAATATTTTTCAAATTAGAACCTCTAAGTTCAAGAGCATCTTTTCCTTGAATAACATGTCTTTTACTTACTCCTGATAAGGTAGGAAATTCATTTTGTTCTAAAGGAATATGTATTCCTCCAACCCTTATATCTCCAATAATATCTCCATCAATATTAAATTCCTGTGTAGAATCTGTATCAGAAGTCCTGTTTCCAAGAGGAACAAGCCCTTCTTCTGTAAAGTTTGAAACATCTACACCTTGTAAATATCTACCAAATATCGTTAATTTCGTTTGGCTAACAGTATATCCACCATCTTCATAAATTTTTGTAATGGCTATATTATCTACATAAAATTTATCTGCATCATAAGCTGCATAAGATATTATATCGCCCCATGGTACCATACCAAATAACATCAAAAACACAACCGAAAAGGTTATTCCTTTTTTTAATAAATCAACCATTTTACCACCTCTCTCTATTCAGTCACAACCATATATATACCTTTATATGGACAAATCATTTCAACTTTTTTATCTACTAGATTTACTGTGAATTCTGTTTCATAAAAATTTCTTGTCATCTCATCATATCTTAAAACCTTAATATGCTTTCCATTACTATATTTAAGAGGTATCTGAAGCTGCACATTTTTCATTTTGTAATTTTCTCCTGATACTTGTATAAAGTCTGATACAACGCCTTTTCCTCTAAGCTTCCTCTTTAACATTTGTGTGATAGAAGGCTCAGTTCTACCTAAACGAATAGTAATTTCATCCTCTTCTGCATAAGGGTCAAGGGTTACACCATAAAGAATAATATTCGCCCATTTTGACTTTGTTTTAAGCATTCCTATACTATATTTTTTATCTCCATCATATTGAAGCTTACGAAGAAACGTATCTTTTCCCATCAATTCATCTAAATCAAATTCTAGTACATTTTCATTGATATCGCTTGGTGATACAAATAATGTATCTTCACTTACCTTTAAATTACTTCGAACCTCTCCTTCTTTGCTATCTCCTTTTATTTTATATTCTTCATTTGGAATATCTTCTTTGTCTCCTGATTTTACAACCCCTAAAGATCCATATATGGTTCTTTTGTGGTTGTTATCATTTTCTACAATGATATCGTAAGTTCCTGGCCCTAATCGATCACTTCCATCTGGAAGATACACCTTTAACTGTGTTTCACTAACTACAGTTACATCCTCCGCTTCAATATCATCAAAATATACCTTGATCTTGCCACTTTCCGTACTAAAAAAGTCTCCTTCAACATATATAGGTTCATCTTCATCATAATCTTCTGGAATAGTCCCTACAGATATTTCTTTTACTAAAGGTACTGAAGTAGTTGTAAATACCCATTCAAAGGAATCATTTTCTTCAAATGTATCTTTATAATGTACCATGCCAGAAGGAATAATCACCTGATAATTTGTCTGAGCTCTTAAAGCTTTTACAGGAATGTATAAGGTTGCTTGTTGTCCACTTTTTACAAATATATATTTTTGTATATACTCATTTTTTTTCGAATCATCCATATTGGAAATATCATCTATAAATCCAGTGTCTATTAAATTTCCTAAACCTCCTACAGTTCGAATAATACAATTTTTTATATCTGCTATATCTGTTGTCAATCCTAATTGATTGTCTAAATCATCAAAAGTAGCTTTGACAAAATATTTATCTTTTGTCACATCATCATTTACATCATGCTTTAAATTTTTTTCATCATACCAAGGCTTTCCATCTATTGATTGTGGATACTTTGTTTTTACTGTAGGCTTCCCTTTTGATTCTATTTGAAGATAAGTTCCATATACTGTTTTTGCTACTGTTGCATAAACATTTTCTGTCACAGTCAAAGGTGTTTCATCAAAATCAATCCAAACTTCATAAGAACCCGTATTGCTTTCATTAGATAGAGCTGTACGATTATCTCCTTTGATGTGTACATCAATTTTTGTAGCATCCTTTAACTCAAAACCATCTTTTAACACAATAAATTCTTTCGATGCTTTTCCACTAAAAGGATGTAATTTAATTTCTTTTATTTTCTCATGAAAGTTTTGCCCTATAATCGAAAATAATCCTTCACTATTATATAAATCTGTTACTTTTAATTGATTATTCTCTAGATTATCTATTTTTGGATTTTGAGGGTCTGTTTCCACATAAAAATATTGCATATATGCTCCTAAAGCTTGATTGCTTCTTGTTTCAAGTATCCCCTCAGGAATAGTTAATTTGTAACCTTTTCCACTATCTAGCTGATTTTTCAGGATGTTTCCTGAACTTGTGTCTCTATAAATAGGATATAATAAAATTTTAGTTTTTTTCACGTTATCTACCGTATCTGTATAATACTCTAACTTAACCTTCTCAATAGATGCTTTTTGGTTTTCATCTTTTATTTCTAAAAGAGTTATATTTTTCAATGCTTTATCGTAAAATTTTCCTATATTTACATCATACTCTTGTTCCTCTGCTACAGGTATCACTTCTTTATCCACATGAAGTATGATTGGATTATCTATTCCATATTTAGGTTGATTTACATGAGCCGTTTCACTATTTTCGATAATGGATGGATTTCCTTCTGATGTATTCGATGAGGATTTTGTCCAAAATGTAAAAGTTAAATCATCTTCTAATCCATTTCCTTGTTCATCCACTATAGACTCTTGATCTACGATTATCTTATATTGATTTCGTTCTAACAATGCTTCACCTGGTTTAATCTTAATAATATTTTTATACTGACTATCAATTTGTACCTCTCCAATAGATAACTCTACTAGCTGAGTATTTGCAAATTCTTTTTTAGTCAAATCATAGGTATATTCTTCAGATACTTTAAAAATATGTACCTTATTGATAAGAGAGCTCACCTCACTAGTATCTTTGTTTTGTATATTTGATAAAAACTTTATATAAATACTTCCATCTATCTCTAAATCCGTCTCATTTAAATTTCTTATATCTTTTTCACCATTAATACTTGAACTATAGCTAATAGGCTGCAATTCTGTTGTTTCCCCATATACATTTTCAATAGGTATCCCCATAAAAATCAAAGTAATTGCTAAAATCAAGCAAATTTCTTTATATTTTTTCATAAATATTCGCATCTATAGATGCACTTTCCCCCTCTCGTCTACTCTGCTACTAAAATTATCGGTCAAATTTCTACTTATCTTTATTTTTTTCCCCATCTATCATTCTACCAAATATTTCCCATCCCTTGTATGTCAATTTCATTAAATAGTAATATAGTTCCTAATAACCATATTTAGTAAATTGTTGAGGAAATGATTCAATCTGTGATAAAATGAAGAAAGACTTAAGAAATTGACGGAGGTATTTTTATGAAGAAAAAAGTTATATTTCCATTAGCACTGATCATAGTGTTTCTTTTAGGCACCGTTTTAGGTACTACTGCTGGCTATAGCCAAAAGATTACTGCTTGGTTTTATGATATTCGTATCAATTTAGACAGTAAGCCCTTAGGCTTTTATAGCCAACCCTTCATCTACAATGGTCAAGTATATGTTTCTATTAACGATATTGCTAAAAACATGGGCTATGGTATTCAATGGGATAATCAAAATAAAGTGATGAATTTATCTTCTAATGATAATAATCGCTTTAATATCAACACACTACAATATGAATTAGATCAAAAAAATACAGAAATTGCTAATTTGAAATTTCAGTTAAGCCAGAAAAAAGTTGAACTAGATATTTTAAGAGATAATAAAACTACCAGTAGTACTACTCGTAAAAATCTTAATGATTTAGAAAAGAAGCTTGAAGACGATTATGATTCACATCGTAATAATGGTAGAACCTTAAACTTTGATAATTATGATGTCAGTCAATTGTCTAACGATAAGATTAGAGTAAGCATGTATGGCGATTTTGATCGCACCTCTAATTATTGGAAAAATCGAGACAAATCAGATTTTGAAGATTTTATAGAAAAAATTTGCGAAAAGGTTGATAGAGATTACAATGATGATATTGAAGTTACAGTCTATGATGAAGATAATGATAAAACTGCCGAATACACTTATGATATAAGTCGTGATAAGCTCTCTGAAGAATATGTTTATGGAAGTTCTAGTAATTCTGATGATGATTTGGATGATTTAGAAGATGATCTTGAACGTCATTTTGATGACCATTCAAACAATGGAAAAACTATGAATTTTAATAGATATGATCTATCAGAGTATAGTGATGAGATAAGAGTAAAAATATATAGTGATTTTGATCGTACAGATTCTATATGGTCTAATCGAGATAAAAGTGATTTTAGATACTTTATAGAAGATGTTTGTGGAAGAATCGATAGAGACTATAACAAAGATATCAAAGTATATGTATATGATAAAGATGATGATAAGCTAGCTGAGTATACTTACGATGATGGTGATAACGAAATTAAAAATACTTATGATTACGAATATTAATAAACAATAAAAATGAGTATAAAAAACTCCTTCTTAGATAGGAATGACCAAAATCATTCAAACCAAGAAGGAGTTTTTCTATAATGGATAAAAAAATAACTTATTCAACCTCTACAAATACAATTTTCCCCTCATCATTCATAAAATATTTTATAGAATCATATTCTGCAATATTTTTAGGTAATCCTATAGTACCATTTTTATATACTAAAAACCCTTTATTAAAATCACTTATATCAGATTTCTTAGCAACAAGCTGCGCATAACTACCATCATCATTATTAATTGTAAAGGTGCTATTTTCAACTCCATAAAGATCCATGGATATAGTATCTTGCTCTGATGTAACATAGCTTTCTACGCCTTCAACAGTTCCTGATAATTTTTTATATCCTCGCTTTTTTAATATTTCTTCAGAAGCTTTATCAAGTATTGCTGCCATTTGGCCTCTTGTAACAGATTCTTTAGGTCTAAAATACCCTTTGCTGTTTTTGTTCATAATCCCTCTTTGAAGAATAGCTTCAATAATAGGAATCGATGTAGTTTTGATACTTTTCCAATCCTTTAAGGTATAAATTTTTTGCTGGGACTTTCCATTAATCGGAGTAATCTCTAGCATTTTTGAAATCCATAAAGCTACTTCCTCACGATTTGCAGCTTGCTCCCAAGTATAGCTTCTTTCTAGGTTTTCTCTTATACTCTTTTCTATATTTTGAAGCTGCTCATCTGTAAGATCCTTTTTCTTGTCATACACAAGCATTTTCTGAGCAAGCTTTTCTTCTATTTGATCTTTTTGTTCATCAGATAACTCTAATATTTTTTTTGCTTCTGTCCTTGTAATGATATTTTTACTCTGAGCTACTTTTATATATCCTTGTGTCCAATCATCTTGAGGGGATTTAAATTGATAAGCTCCCGTATCTATTTCTTTCATCATTTTCTCTCCAGCAATCTGAGCTTCCTCTTCAAGTCCCATAAGTCTTACAATAAAAACAACCGCCTGTTCCTTTGTCACCTTATAATCTGGATAAAACTTGTGGTTTCCCATTCCTCTAAGAATAGAAAAAGCACTCATCTTTATAATAGATTTTCTTGCCCAATGGGTTTTTATATCTGTGAAATAACTATTTTCATATAAATCTTCATAATTATTTACACCCTCATAAGACTGCCCTAAAGCATGACCAACACCATATGTATTAAGTAACGGTGTTAATAAAAGCATAATCATTACAGGAACTAATAAAATTTTTTGTCTCATCACTCCACCCCTTAATTAAAATATACACTTCTCTTATGTATATATCGTCAAAATAAATCTAGTCCTTCAATCATTTTTTATCTAATTTTTATCCCACTCCCCTTTATACTTTAAATTTCTATTTTATATTCTTCTGCCCTGTGGATATCTAATTTTATAAGCATAAGATTATCCACATACAATCTTTCATATTCACATAAGTTCCTATATTTCTCTCTATTTTTTAAGATTTTGTTATTGCAAACAAAAAATACTTAAGACTTTTTGGCCTTAAGTATTTTTTATTTATATTTGGGGATGAGTGTATGCGTATGTTAAAATATTAAAGTTTTTCTCTATCTACTAATCCTCTTTTTACGATTTCAGTTACTCCAAAAGTTCCAACATCATCTGCATAAGATCCTGAACCAAAACCTGCATCGAATCCTAGTTCTTTTGCAAGCTCATGGTTAATTCTAGGTCCTCCACAGATTAATACAACCTTATCACGAATTCCTTCTGCTTCAACTAATTCTACTAGGTTTGTAAGGTTTTTAATGTGTACATCTTTTTGTGTAACAACCTGAGATACTAATAGAATATCAGCATTCAACTCAATTGCTTTTGCAATGAATTCTTCATTTGGAACTTGACTTCCTAAGTTGTGTGCTTCTACACCGATGTATCTCTCAAGTCCAAAATGATGGTTATATCCTTTCATATTAAGGATCGCATCGATTCCTACTGTATGTGCATCTGTACCTGTACAAGCACCTACAATAACAACATCTCTCTTAATATTTTCTGCTATATATTCTTCTACTCCCTCTTGACCAAAGCTTTCTACATCTACTTTTGGTACTTCAATAGATGTGAAATCTACTGTATGAGAGCATTTTCCGTACATTACGAACATTGTGTATCCTACACCTAAGTCTTCTGCATGACAAACTGCTGGTTCTTCAAGACCCATTTTAGCAGCAAGACGTTTTGCAGCTTCTTTTGCTTCTTCTCCGCATGGTACTGGTAATGTAAAGCATAATTGTACCATTCCGTCATTCATTGTATCTCCATATGGTTTGATCTTTGTTAAATCTACTTGATTAGTTGACATTATCTTGCACCTCCTAGCATTAATTCAACAAATGGATTGAAATATTTTGAGTCTTTTTGTGTAACACCTTCAAGACCTTTTCCTCCATCCATAGCTCTCTTAACACCAGCAAATTTACCTTGTGCAATTGTCTCAAATAATCCTTCAGTTTCAATTTGCTCTAACATATCTGCTGCCATTCCTAATACTTCTTGTGCTCTCTTTTGGATGATTCCACCATCTTTGAATTCTATCTCACTAGAGATATCACGAGCATTGTTAAATACATATTTTGCATTTTCAATAGATAATGCTCTATCTTGAAGAAGTGGTGTATGGATTGCTTCTGTAAGCATTCCTAATAATTGAAGACTTTGGTTTGTCATGATTGCTACCATGTTAAATAGTGCATCTTGAATATGTCCTTTGTAAATGTTTCCTGTCATGAATTTTGTTGGTGGCATATATTTAAGTGGTGCGTTAGGGAAGATTTCTCTTGCCATTTGCGCTTGTGCTAACTCAAATAAGAAGCCATTTTTAAGGTCAGGTGTCATCTCAAATGCATGACCAAGTCCCATTTGCTCTTCTGGAAGACCTGCAACTAATGCAAATTGTTCGTTGATGAACTGAGAAGCAAGTACTGTATGCGCTTCTTCTACTGCATCAGCAGTTGTTAAGTAGTTATCTTCTCCAGTATTGATAATAACTCCTGCGAATCCATTGATGATTCTTGAGAAGTATTGGTCTACTAATGTTCTTTGGATATTGATATCTCTAAATAAAATTCCGTATAATGCATCATTAAGCATTACGTCTAATCTTTCCATTGCACCCATAGCTGCAATCTCTGGCATACATAGTCCTGAACAGTAGTTACATAGTCTTATGTATTTTCCAACTTCTTGACCTACTTCATCTAATGCTTTTCTCATGATTCTAAAGTTTTCTTGAGTTGCATAAGTACCACCAAAACCTTCAGTAGTTGGTCCATATGGTACATAGTCAAGTAAACTTTGTCCAGTTGTTCTGATTACTGCGATAATATCTGCTCCTTGTCTTGCAGCAGCTTGTGCTTGAAGTACGTCTTCATAGATATTACCAGTTGCAACGATTACATATAGGTAAGGTCTTGGTCCTTCTCCTAATGTATTTAAGAATTCATCTCTAGCTTCTCTATTTTTCTTAATTCTTGCTACCATTTTTTCAGCTAAAGCTTTGATTGTTTCTTTAATTTTATTTTCGTCTGCTACAGGAACCTTTGTAAGGTCTAATTCTCCTCTTGAAACCATTTCAGCAATTTCTTGAGGTGTTTTTCCTGTATGGATCATTGCATTACCGATCCAGTAAGCAGCTCCAAGTCCTAATCCGCCACCCTCTTTAATATTGTCTACTACAATATTTGGTAGAGGTGTTTCAATCTCATCAACACCATCTATTTCTAAAAGTCTAACAACAGTTCTTTCTACTGTTACTGTTGTATGCTTATCAATAAACTTTTGTGTATCTGCTGCAATTTTTTCAGCAGAATTTCTTGCTTTAGCAATAATGCTTTGGTCTAGATTTAACTTACTATGCATTATTTTTCCTCCTTTAATTTATAGTTAGCAGTTAGCCCTTAGCAATTAACCGTAATAAAATACCAACGGCTAACTACTAACAGGTTTCAAGACACAATTCTGCATCTTTTAATAATTCTTCCTGTAGTCCCATCAATCTCGCAATATTAATTGCATCTCTTGGAACTTTATTTCTATTTTGAACCTCTATGAGTCGATAATCCATATATTTGTGTACGACTTCTATTCCTATTTCACATTTTGCATCTATTTCATGCTTTAACGCTTCATAATCTATTCCTTCAAGGCCTTTTACCTGTAAATGATAAACAGCCTGATCATCTGTTAATCCATCAAAATGGGTTGTAATAATTGTAAGGGTATCTTGATCTTTTAAAAAGTTAATAAGTGCTTTGGATATAGCAAATCCTTCTGAAGGATTTGTTCCTCTTGCTAATTCATCTATTAATATAATCCCACTTTCATGGGCTCTTTTTATAATCTTTTTGATCTCTAATATTTCTGCTCCAAAGGTACTAAGCCCCATATCTGTTGACTGTAAATCCCCTAAAGAAAAGAAGATATAGTCTTTTAAAGAAAAAGTCATTTCTTTTGCTGGAACAAAAAGTCCAAATTGTGCCATAGCACTAAGGAGTCCTACTAATTTAAGAGAAATTGTTTTTCCTCCCATATTTGCACCTGTAATACAGGTTACCCCTTTTCTTAGTTTTACGGAAATAGGGGTAAAGGTTTTTCCCTGTTTTCGAAGGGCATTAGCCACTTTGATATGTTTTCCATCTACAATAGACAGCATTTCTTCTTCTACAACCTTTGGTTTAACTCCTTCAAAACCTACTGCTAATGAGCCTTTAGCAACAAGCAAATCTAGCGCACCGATTGCTTTAATATTTGCGTAAAATTCATGTATATGCTTTTTCATTGCTTGGGTTAATGCTTTTCGTACAGTGAATTCCTCTTCTTCCTCTTGAAGTTTGAGTTCATCTACTTGTTTGAACTTTTCATCTACACTTTCATCAAGCTTGATTTTAAAAGTAATATTCATATAAGTTTCTGAGCTGTAGACAAGTTCTGGGCAGTTTTCTAACTTTTCTATCAACTCTTTATCACTTTTATTTACTGCAATTTCACCATTGGGTCTTATTCTTATATTAAGCTGTTTTTGCAGTTTTTCTCTTACTTCCTTTTTGGAACGTTTAATATGGCTTTCAATATCTTTAATTTGTTTTCTTATGACTTGTAGCTTCTTTGAGTACGCATCATAAATGTAAAAAGTATTGACACCATTTTTTTCAGGATCTAATAAATCCATTAGGCTGGGCATGGGCATGATTTTTAAATCTTTAGGTACGTTCCAATTTAATTTCTCAATGATTTCATCAAGTTTTATAAGCAAGAATAGAAAGCTTTTGATTTCAAATAGTTCTACCGTACTTAAGGTTTCATCCTCTTCGATTCTTTTAAAAGAACCTCTTATGTCCTTGAAATGTTTAAAAATATTACGCATTTCTAATAAAGAATATCTGTGCTTGTTGATAATGCCAACTATTTTTTCAATACGTTCGTATTCCTCTAGGAGTTCTTCTTTGTCCTCCTTTAAATAGGGCTTCATCTCTTTTTTTGCTTTTTCACCATAAGGAGTAAACACGGTGATTCTATCAAAAATATAATCAAGTTCTAGATTTTTATATACTCTCTCAGATATAAACATATTTATTCACCACCTAACACTACATCGAAAACAGGAATAGGATTCAGAAATTTCTTCATTTTTATTAGAAATTCTTCTGGTTGATAATAATATCCTTGAGGTGCATAGGGGTTAATGGTTACAGCTAATGGTTCAATTTTATCTATTACCTCAATTTGAATGTTTACTTTCTTAAAAAACATCCAATCTTTTGATGAAATAAATATTTTTGTGGCATCTTTTACAACAAAGATCACATTTTTATATTTTCTAGTTGATTGAACAATCTTTTTTAAGGTATTTGTTACCAAAGATCCTCCAATAACTACATATTTTGTGTCATCCTTTATTGCTCTACCGATAATTTCCCCACTATTTAAGGCCGTTTTAATCTCTATAGGCACTACATTGTTGTCCTCATCAATCACGCAGTAACCTTTTTCATCTATAACCATACTAGCTATAGCTTTGATCTCATCATTTTGTAGCTGTGGCAAAGAAAACAATTGTACTTGATGCATTGTCTTTTCGATCACCTTATTCATGTCTCGACTCAGCACTGCTCCTGTAGCAAGGATGGTTGCCTCTGTTACAGATGGAGAAGCTGATGAGACACGATCAAGGGCACCGTCTACAATCACTAAGTTCGCTCCATACGTTAAAAGTTTATCACACACTATTTTTATTTCACGATTAGTATTTGGACCTGCAATCTGTACATATCCAGAGGTTTTAGCCTTTACAATGACGATTCTTCCCATTGATGTACTCATATTGGTTACTTCCAATATTTCAAGCTTTGCCTCTGTATACTTAAATGTTCCTTCAGTAGTTGCAATTAGTGTTCCCTCATCTACATAAATCATAGGTTTTTCAGTATTTGTGACAAGATCTTGATTTTCTCCGTCCCTTCCTGTAGAGGTAATTCCGATTCGAATGTCTCTTTCCATAGCTTCATCAATTAATTGATTTAATGTTACGGTTTTTCCTGAATTTTTTGACATTCCTACCACAGAAATAATCTTATAGTTGTCTTGTATTGCGTCCATTAGCTGCATGAAATTTCCCCCTTGAAACCTTATATTAGGGCTAGTAGAATTCTACTAGCCACTAACTTTTATTTTCTACTCGTGATGGCTTCTTTCTCTTCTTGCAAGGTCAGTTGGCTCAAGAGCTACTTGATTTCCTTGTAATAATCCACCAACACCAGTAATCTTATGTGCTTTTTCACCTTTGCATACTGGACAATTACACTTCTCTTCGTATGGAGTAGGCTCAGTGTAAGTAGTAACAACACCTTCAAAGTTTCTAAGTACTACTCTCTTTGGAGATTGAGAAACTACATATTGAGGCATTACTGGAGTTTTTCCACCGCCTCCTGGAGCGTCAACAACAAATGTTGGTACTGCATATCCAGAAGTATGTCCTCTTAATCCTTCAATGATTTCGATACCTTTAGAAACTGGAGTTCTGAAGTGCTCGATACCTGTTGAAAGGTCACATTGATAGATGTAATATGGTCTTACTCTGTTTTTAACCATTTTATGAACTAAATCTCTCATTACATGAACACAATCATTTACTCCTCTTAGAAGTACTGATTGGTTTCCTAATGGTACACCAGCATCTGCAAGTAATTGACAGGCTTTTTCTGATGTAGGTGTTACCTCTTTTGAATGGTTGAAATGTGTATTTAACCAAACTGGGTGGTATTTCTTAAGCATATTTACTAATTCTGGTGTAATTCTTTGTGGTAATACAACAGGAGTTCTTGATCCGATTCTTACAATATCTACGTGAGGAATCGCTCTTAATTTTTTGATGATATATTCTAATGTTTCATCACTTACAAGTAATGCGTCTCCACCTGATAATAATACGTCTCTTACTTGTGGTGTTTTGCTGATGTATTCAATAGCCTTATCGATTCTATCTAGTGGCATTGCATCATCACTTTGTCCTGCAAATCTTCTTCTTGTACAATGACGGCAGTACATTGAGCACATGTCAGTGATTAAAAGAAGTACTCTATCTGGATATCTATGAGTAAGTCCTGGTGTTGGAGAGTCTCCATCTTCATGTAGTGGATCGTCCATATCTGCATCAGTTTTGTGTGTTTCAGCAAGTGTAGGTACTGCTTGCATTCTTACTGGACAATGTGGATCATCTTTATCCATTAATGATGCATAGTATGGAGTAATACCTAATCTTAATGTCTTTAATGATTCTCTGATTCCTTCTTCTTCTTCAGAAGTAAGGTTGATTACTTTCTTTAAATCTTCTAAAGTAGTAATTCTATTTTTTACTTGCCACTGCCAGTCATTCCACTGTTCTTCTGTTGCATCTTTCCAAAGTTCGATTTCTTTGTAATTTCTCATGTTTTTTGAAGCCCCCTTAAATTTATTAAATCCATTTCGTAAGCCTATAGGTCTTACCTCGGTGTCTTTTTTATTAGAGGTATGGCTGAAAAATCAGCCATACTTTATTATGCATATAATTCTTCGTAGATTTCTCTTAATTCTTTACTTTCTCTCATGATTTGAAGAGTAACTTCTGCATGACCTTTTGTATAACCATTTCCAACGATCATTGTAACGTCAGAACCAACACCTTCAGCTCCTAATGCTGCTTTAGTGAAGCTTGTTGCCATACTGAAGAAGTAAATAACTCCATCATTTTTAGTAGCTAAAACACTTGACATTTCAGTATCTGGAACGTTTACGTTGTTGATTGTTACATCAACCATTTCTCCATTTGTAAGCTCTTTGATTTGCTCCATGATTTCAACTGGCTTTGTAGCATCTCCAGTGATATAAACATCAGCAACATTTGCTCTCTTAGCAATATCTAAAGATTTTTGGCTATGTCCTAAGCAGATTACTTTACCAGTAACTCCTGCTCTTCTCTTAGCTTCGTAGCAGCAAAGCATTCCTGATTTACCAGCTCCACCAATGATTAGTACAGTGTCTCCTGGCTTAACTAATTTAGCAGTTTGTGCTGGTGCTCCTGCAACATCAAGTGCTGATAATGCAAGATTTTCTGGAATATCACTTGGAAGTACTGCATAGATTCCTGATTCGAATAATATAGCTTTACCTTTAATATCAACTTGGTCGATATTTTTTCTTACTTCTACAATCTCATCTATTTGAAGTGGAGTTAATGAAAGAGATACTAATGTAGCAATTTTATCTCCAACTTTAAGGTCTGTTTTTCCTTCAAGAGCAGGTCCGATTTTTTCAACTGTTCCGATTAACATACCACCAGAACCAGTTACTGGGTTTTGATGCTTACCTCTTTCAGCGACAATACCTTTCATGATTTCTTTAATCTTTTCTACATCTCCCTCTGCTTGGTTCTTGATTTGTGTGAAGCTTGCAGAGTCAACATTTAATGTTTGTACATTAAGTAGAATCTCATTATCGTAGATTTCCATTGTATTGTCAATTTTCTTTGCTGGTTGTGGAAGAGCTCCCTTTGGCTCTATTACTCTGTGTGTTCCATAAGGACATCCTTTTTTCATTTTAAGTTCCTCCTTAAATTCTTTTTTATGTAATGTTATTTTTTTTATACGGCTGTATCCCATACGCCAAATTATTAAAGCAAGTACCGTGCCAAACTTGTTTTTATTTCTACAAAAAATATCAAAAAAAAGCATGTACTCAGCTTATTTTCTTACTTTCAGCCAATTTCATGCTTTTCACCTTCGGAAAAGGTTTTCTGTTTTTTAAATGAAAAATCTTGAAAAATGTCAAACCTCGTCATTTCACATGCCTAATTTTCAGCACTTAGTTTTTTTATTGTATCTTATGCTTCTTTATCTTATATTGAAGGGTTTGTCTTGGGATTTGTAGACGCTCTGCAGCATGACTAATATTGCCATCTCCTTCATTTAGGGCATTTTTAATCATTTCTATTTCAAGGTTTTCAAGGGCTTCCTTTAAAGGAACATTTTGTATGTCTATCTCTTTTTTTAAGCTTCTTTTACTAAACTTATCAAAATATACAGGTAAACAATCTACAGTAATCACATCTCCGTCCATTAAATTCATTGCCCCTTCAATCACATGCTCTAATTCTCTTACATTTCCAGGCCAATCATAGTTTTCAAATAGCTCCAATACATCATCTGAGACCTTCATAACCTCCTTGTTCAATTTTTCATTAAACCGATCAATAAAATACTTTGTAAGTATTGGAATATCCCCTTTTCTTTCCTTAAGCTCTGGTAATTTTAAGGCAATCACATTTAATCGATAATAAAGATCTCGCCTCAATCTTTTATTTTCCACTGCACTTAATGGATCCTCATTGCTAGCTGCTACAATTCTTACATCCACTTGCCTTGTTTTACTATCCCCTACTCTTCTGATTGTTCCATCTTGAAGTACACGAAGTAGCTTAACCTGAAGCTCTAGAGGCATAGAATTAATTTCATCTAAAAAGAGGGTTCCTCCATTAGCTAGTTCAAACAAACCTGCACGATTATCAGCTCCTGTAAAGCTTCCCTTTACCGTTCCAAATAAGATACTTTCTAGTAATGATGCTGGTAATGCTCCACAGTTTTGCGCGATAAAAGGTTTATTCCTTCTACAGCTAGCCGTATGCATAGCATGTACAAATAATTCCTTCCCTGTTCCTGTTTCTCCATAAACAAGTACGGGAGAAGCTGTTTGTGCAGCTTTCATCGCCATTCCTTTTACTTTTACAACTTCTTTGCTTCTTCCTATGATATCAAAAAAAGTAAATTTAGCAGCATCTCCATGTTTCTTGCTTTTATTGCCTTCCTTCTTATCTATTAACTGTTCTTGCAGTGCCACTACTCTTTCTGATAATTCTTTTACATCTGTTATATTCCTAGATATTTCAATAGCTCCAACTATTTTGTCCTTTGCTTTTATAGCAAAGGATGAATTGATTGTTGTGATTTTTTTCCCTTTGTAATTCAAAAATGTCTGTTGGATATTAAAGGTAGGAGAACCCTTTTCAATAGCTCTAAGAAGGGTACTTGTTTCTGGATCTAAGGAAGGATAAATATCTAAAATATACTTCCCTACTGCTTCTTCCCTTCTAATCTCCTCATGCTCTGCTGCAGCCCTGTTAAAATAAACGATTCGTCCTCTTCCATCAATAATCTGTATGCCCTCTTCTACATGATCTAATATCTTTTCTACATTTTTCTGTGAAAAAATCATTTTAAACGTTCCACCCCCTGCTGCCGATTTTTCATCATCAAGCGCCAACTTTTCGTCACCTTTCTCAAAACAAAAGCAGCTTTCGCTACTTTTATTTTTACATTTTTTCAGGTGCTTCTACAGAAAAAAGCCCTAATATATTTTTCATAATATTCCTTATATTCTCTACTATTTTTAGCGTAACATACAATTTAGGTTTGTCAAGCTTCCTAAAAAGGATTTTTTCATGAAATCGATAAAATAATTCGTTTAACTCAAACATATAGATCACTAGTCCATATATTTTTTTTGATGCTACTGCTTTTTCAATAACGATTGGATACTCTATCATTTTTTTCATTAAGTTTTTTTCGAGTTGATTGATGTCTATATCTAAATTTTCTTTTTGAAGGTCTTGTATCTCAATCCCTTCTTCTTCAAATATTTTAATAATAGAGCATGTTCTACTATGTGTATATTGTACTGATTCTATATCCTTTAAATCATGCTCTTTAATCATTTCTTTTAAAGAACATTCTTCAAGTAAATCCTTTAAAAGTTTTTTGTTTAACTTCATTTCTTCCTCTTCAAAAACTATAAGTTCACATAAAACATGAGGTTTGAAGAAAAAATTGATAAATCCAGGATGAACAGATTCTATTTTTTCAAATAAGTCATATTTATTTTTTATATTTTCAACTATATTACTAGCTATATCCATAGGTGATTTTTTCAATACTTTAGCAAGTCTCAAAGCCACATTGGTTGTATAATCTCCATGTCCATTCTTTTTCGGTTCCACTACTTCAATCAGATCTATCTCTATTTCATATTCAAAAAAATCTTTTAATATTTTTTGAGTCATCTTTTGTATTTTTATTTTCCCTTTATTTTCCATCTCTACAACTCACTTTATCCTTTACATAATCTTTATTCGCAATTGGTTTGTGCTTTCTACTATTCCCTCAAGATTCACAAAATATTCTATAAAAAGTTCTCCTTTATATTCATCTGTAAGACTATAGGTCATATCCTTCGTTAATACTTCCATATCAAAAGTCCCATAAGGAGTATGGTAGTTTGTATTATAGGGTTTACCCTTTTCAAAAATAATTTCTGATTTTGATTTCCCGAATCTTTTCATCCATATTTTATCTTGTATGACTTTTACTGTAGTGGTACATCCTTCCATACCCGAAAGTTCAGATTCCTCATACACTAGGTACATAACATTTCCTTTTTGATATAATTTTCCTTCTGTTATTAATTCTATTGCATTTTCTTCTCCATCTATGCTTGTTTGTAATCCTTTGATCTTCAACATTACATTCTTCATTCGTCCACCTCGTTCTTTTATCTTTCTTCATATCTTTCTATTGCTAATGTGATCAATCGATCAATTAATTTTCCATAAGAAAGTCCCGTTTTTTCCCATAACAAAGGATACATACTATATTTTGTAAATCCTGGCATGGTATTGACTTCATTAATATAGATCTTCATTGTATCTTTTTCTAAGAAAAAGTCTACTCTTGCAAGACCTGAACAATCTATAGCCTTATAAGCTTTTACTGCCATAGCTCTAATTTCTTCTGCTTTTTCTTTAGCAATATCTGCAGGAATGACCATCTTGGATTTTCCATCATCAAAATATTTTGCATCATAGTCATAAAATTCATGAGAAGGTAAAATCTCTCCTACAATAGAAGCTTTCGGATCATCATTTCCAAGAACACCACATTCGATTTCCCTTCCATTAATAAATGCTTCTAATAATATTTTTCTATCATGCTCTCCCGCTTTTTCGATTCCTTTGACTAATTCCTCTCTATTGTGGGCTTTTGTAATCCCTACACTTGATCCTAAATTTGCAGGTTTTAAGAAAACTGGATACTCAAAATCTCTTTCAATGATATCAATAATCTCTTGCTGGTTTTCTCTAAAATCTTTTCTCATAATAACCATATACTTTCCTACAGGTAATTCTTCATGTTCAAAAACTTTCTTTGTATAAATCTTATCCATTCCTACAGCCGAAGCTAATACTCCAGCTCCTACATAAGGAACATCTATCATTTCTAGCAAGCCTTGTATGGTTCCATCTTCTCCAAAAGGTCCATGAAGTACTGGAAAAACTACATCTACCACATCCGAAAGTCTTTTAACCTCTCTACTTAATGGAATAACAGAAACCTTATCATTAGGATTTTCTTTAGTTTCTTTCTTTGCAATTGCTTCCCATTCTCCTGTTTCTATTTTTTTGATAGGTCCATTATAAAGCATCCAATGACCATCTTTGCTGATCCCCACAGGAAGTACATTATATTTTTCTTGATCTATAGCATTCATCACAGATGTTGCAGACATAAGGGATATTTCATGTTCTCCTGATTTACTACCAAATACAATAGCTACATTTATCTTTTTAATCATAAAAAAAACCCCCTTGATTTCATTTTTTATTTAATTCATTAATATTCTATACTTATAAGATTTATTAATCAAATTATTTTTGCTTTTAATCACACGAATACCCTCTAAAAAATATACAGCTTGGGTAAGAAAAACCCTTAAGCTGTACATTTTTTAAATCATCAATGTTCCATTTTCATTTTTTATCAATTTTAAAATCTTTTCTTCTTCTCCTGTATTGGCATTGATATAGATGATAAACGTGTCTCCCTTGTAG
The DNA here is from genome assembly GCA_025210525.1 of Marinisporobacter sp. Classification (GTDB taxonomy): domain Bacteria; phylum Bacillota; class Clostridia; order Peptostreptococcales; family Thermotaleaceae; genus Crassaminicella. The sequence continues at coordinate 35,015 of JAOARP010000026.1, read as the reverse complement.
CTTGCTTCAAATTCATAGCAATAAATTTCACCAAAGCTACTCGTCGGGATCATGCAAAGCTGTGGTTCTTTTTCAATAGTCGCACGTAAACTTATTTTTTCCTTTGCCTCTTTAGCTGTTATTTCAGGCTCTTTTATAGCTCTTTTATAATTCGTTGTCAAAAAATGAGTAGTATCAAAGCCTACTATTTCTCCATTATCTAAAGCAATTTTTACTTTGATCAAATCAGGATACATAATCACTCCGTCCTGCTTATATACATAGTTTATAAGAACAACCTTATCATATTTTACGGTATAAGTAGGCACCATATTTTTAAATCCCTTATCTTCTAAAAACTTTGATGCATGCTTTATTGCCTGCTTTTGAGAAATATTTGCTTTTTTTACTTCTCTATTATTAAGAAGCCATGCTACATATCCATTTCTTTGACTGATATCAATATATATAGGGTTTCCCTTGCCTTTTTCTTGATTTTTAGGGATTACTTCAAAGCTATAGGTATCAATTCTCCCTTGTCCATTTGTGATTTTTTCTACCTTATCGATTTTTCCTCCACCTAAAAATTCTATTACTTTTTTCTCTGCTGTTTTTTGTGTGATTTTATCTCCCTTAAGCCTTGGTCGCATTCCTGCGATTACGTGTTCAGAAAAAGGTCCATCATAAATAAGCTCTGGATATTCTACCATTCTTTCTTCGAATTTATTAAATTTTAATTGAATAGGGTTTTCCTTTTCTGCTTCTTTATTTAATTTTTTACTTCCTTTTCTTCTTAGCTCTCCCTTCCAAACTGTACCTTTTAAAGCTTTTTGTTGAAGATCATGAAGGTCTTCTGATAATTCTAGAGAATAATTATGAAGTTTTTCTAAATTCCCGATTTCTTTTTCTCCTAAGGTTTCTTTATCCATACTTCGGTTATACATAGCAAAGGTATAATCCCCTAATTGATTCAAAAACTTTTCTGTTTTTGTAATATCTGCATGTTTAATAGGAAGCTGTGATAGCTTTTCTTGAGCATTATATGCATTTTGCCATATGTTAGAATACAACAAGAGATTTTCTTTTTTTTGACTGGCTACCATTAATTTTGATAAATCTGTGGTAATGGTCTCTACGCTTCCCATCAAATCATAATACATCCTTTGAAATTGATTGTCTAAAAATATATAGTATTCATTCTTTTCCTTATACTGGTTGTATCCCCATAGACTACTCCCTATTAAAGCTACAACAAGAACAATAATCACAGCATTTCTTTTCATAGGATTCACCTCCTTAATTTCCAAACCAATGCTTCCCTATTTTTTTTACTACTTTTCTTGACCAAATCCATTTACTTGTAGCCGTTGCAGGATTCCAATAATATAAGCACCCTCCTGTAGGGTCCCATCCATTCATTGCATCTTGTGCTGCTTTCACACAACTATCTGCTGGAGCTAAATTGATTTGACCATCACTTACTGCTGTAAATGCTCCTGGTTGATAAACGACTCCTGCAATGGTATTCGGAAATGAAGGATGTCTTGTTCTATTTAAAACAACTGCACCTACTGCTACCTGCCCTATGTAAGGTTCTCCTCTTGCTTCTCCTGTTATTGCCTTTGCTAGTAAGGTTATTTCATCATTCCTCGGTGTTCCTTTATTGCTAGGTTTATAGTCTGTATCTTTACTACCAGCCTTCACAGACATCCCTAATTTAGCTGCTGTTTGAGGACCAACAACTCCATCAGGTGTTAATCCATTTTTCCTTTGAAAATCTTTTACCGCTGTGAAGGTCCCTCCACCAAATACACCATCTACAGGTCCCTTATAATATCCCCAATTCTTAAGCTTTGTTTGAAGGGTTTTAACGTCTGACCCACTAGACCCCCAATATAGGGTTCCTTGTGCAACGCCTATATTAAAAAGAATAGAAAAACATAAAGAAATGAGTATTATCAAAACACTGATCTTTAATGATTTTTGTTTCAATTTTCATCCTCCTTTCACTTTTGATTCCTTACTATTTTTTGTAAGGATCGCATCAATTATTCCACGTTGGGAAGGATGGATTATTTTGGATAAAAAAATAATAAAGCGAAGATCACCCTTCGCTTTATTTCATCCCTACCACCTTATTTAATTTTAACTTTGCCTCTTCTAATATTTCTACAACTTTAAACTTTAGTTTAATAGGAATTTTTCCTTCACTACTAGCTGTACTAATCATCTTAAATTCTTCCTCAGTCAGTACGTTCATCATTTCTTTTTTAGTTTTTTCATCTGTTAAACCATTTTTCATATCGATAAAGCATAAAGGTGGAAATAATACGCACCACCAGTTAGCCCCTTCTCCCTTTCCAATAACAACTCTTAATGCTTCGTAATTTCCAGCAGGCATAGTAATACATCCATAGTTTTTCGTAGGAAAATCAAAATCTCCTAATGAAGCTTTTACAAAATAACCATAATTATTCTTTTTAATTTCTTCCATTGCAATCTTTTCTATACTTTTTAAATTTTCCTTAATAATTTCTCTTGTTTCATCTAAGCTCTTTGATTTATCAAATTTGGGATTCATCTCACTAATAATTCGATCTCTTACCTTTAGTTTTAAAGCTTGATCCTCAGGGGAATCACTATTGGCAAGAACATGAAATCGAATAAGATGCTCTTTATAGCTCTTTTGATTTTTATACACATCATCAGTAAATCCATAAAATCCAGCAGTTATAAATGTAATCAGTATGATTCCAACAATAAAACTTTTTTTCTTTTTCATAAAAACTCCCCCTATTGCTAATCTCTTAGTATACTTTCAGTATTAGCAAAAAGGGGAAATTTTAAACTAAATTTTATATATTTTTCCTAAAGTTTTATTGTGTAACACCAATTCTTCTTATTTTCATCTCCACATGAACATCTACTTTTGTTTTAGGAAAAATTTGAGGCCAATCTCCTTTTACCTTTTTCCATACATCTGGTTCATGCTTTCTCAAATATTCTCCAACTTGTATTAGATCTGTTCCAAAGTCTTTTTGTATTTTTTTATAAGTAGTTTTTATTTGTTCTTCCAAGCTCTTAGCAGCTATTTTTTCTAATTTTTGGATATATTGAGCATCAAGGGGTTGATTTCTTACCTCAAAGAGATGCTGCACCAAATCTCCTTCTGCTTGTATATAAAAACTAGTATAAATATTGTTATCTTTTTCATAAACCTTCTTTTTTGTCTTTGAATCGGTTATATGTATAGGCATAATCAAATCATCTGCATTTATATGAATAACACTACTATCCACCTTATCAAACATAAACATTACATTTCTTGTATCTTCTTCACCTAGATAACCTACCATTTTAAAATCTTTCAATACGGCAGCTCCTGCAATTTTAAATTCATCCTTTGAAGAAAAAATCCTTGGTGTAATAGCTACCCGACTTTCATGCAAGCTTCGAAGGATATACCCAAAATCTGCGTCTGCCAATCTAGCAGTTCCAAGATTTTGTTCCACTAACTCTCTAATAAATAACCCTAAAACATTTTCATCTTTTGTGCTTGTCTCTATAATTTTCTTTGCTTTTCCTGGTGTAATCATTACATTCACTTTTCTTCCAATTTCAGGACTTCGCTCTATGGTATCTACTACTTCTCTAAATAATTTTTCATCTTCAGCTAAACGTTCTCCAATAACAATGGCTTTTGTATGTCGAAAATGCATTTTTCTTCCTAGCCTTGTACTTAAATTATCTAATATATCATGAAAATTTTTCCCTACAGAAGTATATACAAACTTCGGTTCTCCTTGTTGTTTTCCAGCAATAACACCAGTATTAGGATATGCAATAGTAACTGTATATCTGTTTCTTTCTTGATCTATAGGCTTCTTTGTCTGCCCTTCATTTTTATCCTTCTCCTCTTCCTCTTCAAACTTATCTATACAGATAATTGCGATAAAGGCTCTTTTGTCAATTTCTACCTTATCCCAGCATCCTGTAATAAATATGATACCGATCATTAATATACAAACCATTTTCCTTTCACGCATTTCTTTTCCCTCCTTTTTTCTTTTTTAATCTACTTATACTTAAAAGGAGAAGTGGGAGTAAGATCACATAAAAAGTACCTAAATAATTTGAATATAGATCCATAAAATCAGCAACTTGAGCAATATTATCAGGGACCAAAGCTACATAATAGACAATAGGAAGAATAGGCAAAACAAAATAGTTTTGCTCCTTTGATTTTAAAATACGACTAAGTATAAAACTAGCGCTAAAATACATTGTTACCAATGTCATAAATACAGATAATATCCAGATAGCTATGACAAAGGCTTCTATATTTTCTATAAAAGCTCCTGGTAAATCTACGGTTTTAAAAAGCTCTAGGGAAGGCCATATAATATGAGTCGTTTCAATTAATCCAAATCTCGAAACAGACACAATAAGAATAAACATATATACTGCCCATACTATCCAAACAGATAAGGCTACATGTTTTTTTATATTTCTTACGTCCATTACAAAGACTGAAAATATTAATGTTAATTCAATCCCCATAAAGCTAAATAAAACAATGGGAATACCTTTTATAATTTTTTCTATAGGCGTTTTCAATATTGGTAAAAGATTTGTTAAATCTAGCTCTGGAAGAATAGGAAGTATTACAACAAGGGCAATAATAATCACAATAGGAAAAATGATTTGTGCCATTCTCACAATAGGTTCTATGCCACTTCTAACTAAATAAACCGCTGCGATTAATAGCGTAATCATCAATACTTCTATAGGCGTATTCAAAAGAAGATACTCTTTTGTAATCTCTCCAAAAACTCTTACCTCAATAGCAGAAAAGATTATACAATATACAAAAAAACCTATAGAAATAAGACCTCCTAAAAACTTCCCCATTAAACTATTATTGATTTCAACGATTGTTTGTTGAGGAAATTTTTTCATAAGTGCAACCATCAAAAGCCCTATAATAAAAACTATAATAGCAGCTAATAACAGTACCACCCATCCATCTGGTCCTACTTCTTCTGTAAGAGTTCTAGGAAGAGTTAAAATTCCTATCCCAATCATAGTTACAGAAAGAATAAATCCTAATTGGCAACTCGAAATTTTATCATTATTCCGTTCCATTTTCTCCACCATCCTCTTTTTTTATCCCCGTTCTCATCTGCCCTAAGCGATCATTGTCACTTCTATGCAAGAATTCTGGTCTTTTTTTCATCAAATGTAAGGGCGCTCTAATAAAAGCATCTTTAAAATCTTTTAAAGTCATCTCACTAGCTACAAAAGGACTTAAATAAGACACGCCAAAACTCTTTAAATTGCATAGATGCGTAAAGATAATAATAAGCCCTAAGACAATACCATACAATCCAAGGACTGCCGATAATACCATTAGCATAAATCTAAGCAATCTAAGAGATATAGCAATACCATAGCTAGGAAGAGCATTTGCAGCTAATGCGGTTATAGCAACCACAATAACCATAAGAGGACTTACTATTCCAGCTTCTACTGCAGCTTGTCCTAATACAAGACCTCCAACAATACCTATAGTTCCTCCAATAGGTCCTGGCAACCTCACACCTGCTTCCCTTAATAGCTCAAGAGCGGCTTCCATAATAAAAGCTTCTATAAAAGCTGGAAACGGTACATTGGTTCTACTGCCAGCAACATATAGTACTAAATCTGTTGGTAACATACCTGGATGATAAGAGGTAACAGCTATATATAGGCTAGGAAGAATCAATGTAATAATAATAGATATAAATCTTAATATTCTAAGGGCTGAAGAAATAAGAAATCTTTCACTATAATCTTCTGGTGATTGTAAAAGGGTAACTACTGTTGCTGGCACCAAAAGAGCAAAGGGTGTATTATCTATAATAATCCCTACACGTCCTTCATAAAGAGCTGCCGCTACCACATCTGGTCTTTGAGTATTCTGCATCTGTGGAAAAGGAGATCTCCATTCATCCTCTATGAGCTGTTCTACATATCCACTTTCTAAAATAGCATCTATATTGATTTGGTCTAGCCTCTCTTTTACCGTTTTTAGTATATCCTTATTGACTGTTTCTTCTATGTAAAGAATAGCAATATCTGTTTTTGATCTCTTCCCTAACTGCATTTGTTTGATTTTGAATTTTGGGTCACGAACTCTTCTTCTCACCAAAGCAGTATTTACTCTCAATGTTTCTGTAAAGCCATCTCTCGATCCCCTGATAACCGTTTCAGTTGTAGGTTCTGAAATGCCCCTCATAGGCCATCCTTTTGAAGCAATTGCTAAAAATTTGTCCCATGTATCTAAAATCAGTATTGTATCTCCTGAAAGAATCGTATCAATCGCTACATTTATGTCATCAATTTCTTTAATATCCGATACAGCAATAGCACCTTTTTTTATGGCTTCATAGATTTTTTGCTTCAGTACGTGAAAATCCACCTGATCATCAGGAGATAACGCCATCAAGTTTTTCAATACAAAATCATTCAATAAGTTTGTATTTACAAGTCCCTCTGCATAAATAGCTGCACATTTCATTTTTTGATTTTTCCCTACATTAAATTCTCTATAAATAACATCATCACAAAAATTAAGTACTTCTTTTATTTTATTTAAATTTTCATCATAATCCTTTTTAACTGGAATTTTTATTTTTGCTTCTTCCTTCTTTTGAAATAATTCTTCAAAAAAACCCATACTCGATCCTCCCTTAGTTAAAATATCTTAAAAATTATATATAACAAAATACCTCCTACTATATAGGTCCACCCTAAAAACCTACAAATCTTCACTTCTTTTCTTAATTTCTTTTTCTTTAGTGTTTTACAATCTATCAATAAACAAAATAAACCAATAACAATACTTAAAAATAGTACATAAAAACTATAAAAATCTTTCATTTCTTCATAAAATAACACTGCCCATTTTGCCAATCTTTCATCACCCTCTTATTAAAAATACTTCTACTATAATATTTGCATATCTAGGTAAGTATATACAAAAAAGGAACAGTTAAAACTGTTCCTTTTCCCTTAAATGGTTTTTATTATTTTTTCTTTTTATCTGCAAATTTTATAATGGTGTTTTCAAGCTCATCTATATGCTTTTGTGCTACTTTTTGGGCTCTTTCTACATTTCTATTGGAAATAGCTTCAAGAATTTCCTGATGATCTGCCAGCACTCCTTTTAACTCATTATATTCTGCAAAATAAGTGATTCTAAATCGTTGTACTTGTTCTTGTAATCCTTGAGCAATCTGAATCAATTTATGATTACGGGTAGAACGAATGATTCTATCATGAAACTGCATATCCTTTTCAATCATTCCTTCTGTATCTTTATCTTCTAAGCATTTTTTAAAATTGTAAGAGATCATTTCTAACTCTTCTAATTCTTCTTCTGTCATTCTTTCAGCAGCTAAGGAAGCAGCTAAACCTTCTAATACACTTCTTACTTCTAAAACGTCTAAAATATCCTTTACCGATACATCTGCCACATACGCTCCCTTTCTAGCAATCATCACAACAAGACCTTCTAATTCTAGCTTTCTAATAGCTTCTCTAACAGGCGTCCTACTTACTCCTAACTGTTCTGCTATTTGAACCTCCATTAATCTTTCGCTAGGTCTTAAATCTCCATTTAAAATAGCATTTCTTAAATGTTCAAATACAACATCTCTAAGAGGTTGATAATTTTGAAGTCTTAATCCACTGAGTTTATTTATAGTCATTGGATCTCCTCCCGTCATAAGTTTTGACAAGATAAACCTGATTATATACCTTGCTCAAATTTTCATAAGCACTTTTCGCTTTATTGTAATCCTTATAGATGCCAAATACGGTTGGTCCACTACCACTCATTAAGCTTCCTAAAGCATGATATTCTACCATTTTTCTTTTAATATCTTTTACAATAGGATGCATTTTCTCTGTCACAGGCTCTAGCACATTACATAAATTTTCTAATATTGTTTGTAAATTTTTATTTTCTAATGCCCTTAGAATTTTATCTGTATTTGGATGTTTTTCAATGTTACCTACATCTAAATTTTTATATACATTTGCTGTAGAAACACTTATATTTGGTTTACAAAGAACAATCCACTCGTCAATTCCTTGTATAGGCGTTAATTTCTCACCAATACCCTCTGCTAGTGCTGCTCCACCTAATATGCAAAATGGAACATCTGCTCCTAACCCTACGCTCAGCTTCATCAACTCTTCTTTAGTAGCACCAATTTCCCAAAGCTCATTCAGCCCCATCATTACTGCCGCTGCATCTGTACTTCCTCCAGCAAGACCTGCTGCTACAGGAATTTTTTTATCTATATATATATGTACTCCTTTTTTGATATGAAATTCATCCATCATGAGCTTCGCTGCTTTATAAGCGATATTTCCTTCGTTTACAGGAATATATTCACAGTTCGTTTCTAATAGGATTCCCTTTTCTATATTTTTTAATAATATTTCATCATATAAATCCACTTGATGCATAATCATCTTTACTTGATGATATCCATCATCTCTTCTCCTTAGAACATCTAATGATAAATTCACCTTCGCTCTTGCCCTTATTTTCATCTCATCCATCCTAGTCAACTCCTCGTAGTTCTTTCATTCTATTTTATCATTTTTGAAGATATAATTGTATGCAATATAATATATTCTATTACACAATTATACATTATCTAGTATTGCTTTATCCTTTTCCCATGTCATATACATAGTGTCTTTTTGCATTTGTAAAATTCTACATATTTTAACATTTCACCTTAATTTCACAAGATATTTCCTAGACTTTTCATGCACTAATAATACAACACTATATGTAACTAAGAAAAAGGAGCATAGTCATGAAAAACACAAAATTACTTGTATTAAAACCTCGAATTTCTACAAATGCATTGCTAGGTATTTTATTTTTTTTAATGATGGGAGATTATCTACTGACCTATGTTGGAATGCATACTTTAGGAATCGTTGAAGAAGCAAACACCCTGATGATATGGTTGATGGTATTACCTTTTAAAAAAGGATTTATTATAAGAACATTCACTTCTCTAATACCTTTATATTTATTTAAATTTGCTGAAAGCCATAAAGATTCTTATATTTGTAAAAAAATTTTATTCATTCCCTTATCGATTCAATTAGTACCTTATATAGGACATGCATTATGGGTTTTTAGCTATTTTACAGTCTAAGAGATACTATAAGCAGCATATTTCTTTATTAATTTGTCAATTTTTATAAAAATCCTAACCAAATCACAAAAAATTAAAAATGACCATAGTAATCAAATTACTATAGTCATTTTTTAAAAGGTATGGAATTAATCGGTTTAACAATCTACTAACGAACCCTCTCTATCTAGAAGTTACATTTAAATGTTTTCTGAATAATGATTTGTTGTCCTGGCATGATTAGGTCTGGATTTTCTATATTATTTGTTTGTACCAACTCAGCTACTGTAGTATGGTACCTTTTTGCAATCTTCCAAAGGGTATCTCCAGGTTGGACATAATATATAGTAATACTAGGTCGTTTATTCATATCAATCATATCTTCTAATTCTTCTGCATCTACTAAAACATTAATTTCTAGATTTTTAGTTACAATACAAGTAGCGCCTAAATTCACTTTGATCTCTATTTGTTCAGGATTAATCAAATTATAATCTATATCATTGATTTGTAGACGTGCATCTGATTTCATACATTCTTCTGCACCACTTACTTCCACAAAATGTCTAAAGGGGATTTCTTGATGAAAGCTGTGTGCCTCCGGGTCTTTTTCTTGAGATATGTAGAGTACATCTGCTTCTACAATGCCTTCTATAATATTTTTATCTTCAACTAAGTTCACATCTGTAATCACAGGTTTTGCATTTACGCTAAAGATCTTGAAAATTTCTGGATCTCCCGATGGAATATCTAACATTTCCTTCACTACCATATTTGAAGTATTCTTTCCTACGGTTTGAGTGAAAGATACTTCTTTTTTATCCATTTTTAATAATTTACTAGGAGAATAAGCATCAATAACTATTTCTTTTTCTTCTAGATCATTTACAGATGCATCTATTTTTATCATAGCCTCTATTTCAAATATCCTTCTGTCTCCATCAATATTTTCTTTTACATCTGTATAGATCTCATCTGTCATGAGTATAACATCGCTCTCCATATCCTTCATAGCTCCTGTTACTTCAACAAAATGAGTAAAAGGAATTTCATGCTTTAATAAGAATAATGAATTTCTATCATCATCTCCTACATATAGGGTATTTGTTTTTACAACCCCATTTACTATAACCTTTCCATCTGTTACTTGTTTTTCTGTTTCAACTGCAAAGGCATCACATTTTAAGATTTCAGCAATTTCAGGAAGATTTTCATCTATTTCAAAGCTTTCTCTTGCAATAGTATCTGATTGGTTATTTCCTATAATATCATTATAAGCTACTGTTTCTTTTAATATCTGAATATCCTCTAACCCTTCCACCCCTCTTAATACTTCTATTTTGGATGGTTCAATACTTTTTCCTGAAAGATTAACAACTGTTTTTACAGCTATTTTTCTTTCATTAACAATATTAAAATCAATATGCTCAATATCTGATTCTACTTGAATATCCATATTACTCGTCGTTCCATCAATATCAATATTTTGACTAAAACCAGCACTGGCATTCATACTATAAACTGGATATTCTCCAACTTCTGAAGCATATAATATTTTAAAATTCACAACTCCATCTACGACTATTTTATCTGCTACAGCTTCTTTTCCTGTAATATTTATATTTCCATCTACTAATAAAATTCTTGAAATATCTGGTTTCACATCAGGCACAAGAATTTCGCCCTCTACAAGTGCCTGTGTATCTCCTTCTCCTACAACTTGATCTATCTTCAGTAAATCTCTCATTAACTCAACGGCCATTAAAATTCCTCCTCCTTCTATTCCTTACTATAATGATATTTATGATTTTTTAAAATATGTACCTTTTTTATTAGCTAATCCAATTTTATCTTTAATATATTTATGCTTGTATCCATAAAAAAAGAAGTAGAAAAATAAATTTTCCACTTCTTTTTATCTCATTTTATGTTCTAAGCCATAGTAGCAACCATAATAGCTTTTATTGTGTGCAGTCTATTTTCAGCTTCATCAAAGACTACTGAATATTTACTTCTAAACACTTCATCTGTTACTTCCATTTCTTTTAATCCATATTTTTCATAGACTTCTTTTCCTACAACTGTTTCTAAATCATGAAAAGCCGGAAGACAATGCATAAAGATTACATCTTCATTATTGGTCTTTTGTATCATTTTCATGTTTACTTGATAAGGTAGAATAGTGTTGATTCTTTCTTCAAATTGATCCTCTTCTCCCATAGATACCCATACGTCTGTATAAATAACATCTGCACCCTTTACATCCTCTATATCTTCCGTAAGAGTAATACTTGCCCCTGTATTTTTTGCTAAAGCCTTCATTTCCATCACTAAGTTTTCATCGGGGAATAACTTTTTCGGGGCTAATGCTACAAAATCCATACCTAGTTTCGTAGCGCCAATCATTAAGGAATTCCCCATATTGTTTCTAGCATCTCCTACATATACAAATTTCACTTTATTTAAAGGCTTATCAATATGTTCCATAACCGTTAAAAAATCTGCAAGAATTTGTGTAGGATGATAAAGGTCCGTAAGACCATTCCAAACAGGAACTCCTGAATATTTGGCTAAAGCTTCTACTGTTTCTTGCTTGTAACCTCTAAATTCAATACCATCATACATTCTTCCTAATACTTTTGCCGTATCCTCTATAGATTCCTTTTTACTTATATGGCTGTCCTTACATCCTAAAAAGGTAACTCCAGCCCCTTCATCCATAGCTGCAATCTCAAAAGAGCATCTTGTTCTAGTAGAAGATTTTTCAAATAATAATACTACATTTTTTCCTTCTAATAACTTTTCCTTACTGCCTAATCTCTTTTTGTTTTTTAAATTAGTAGATAAATTTAATAAATACATAATTTCTTTGGGAGTAAAATCCTTCAATGTAAGAAAGCTTTTCCCTTTTAAATTAATAGGCACCTTTTTTCCTCCTATCCGTACTGTTTCCTATTTTTAATATTGATCCTTTTGATCTAGATCACCTCTTCATTTTCCTCTAAACCTTCTATAAACTTTTTGCCTGATAAAATCATTTTCTCCACATTCTGTTCTTTAGGAGAACCTTGTGATTTTTTAGATGCAATACAATTTTCTATTTTTATGGCTTCAAGAATATCTTCTGTAAATACACTTGAAAAATCTTTAAATTCTTCTAATCTTAAATCTTCTATAGTTTTATTATATTGAACACAATAAAGTACCATCTTCCCTACTACTTCATGGGCACTTCTAAAGGCTAATCCTTTTTTTACTAAATAATCTGCCACATCCGTAGCATTCATAAAACCTTCCTTTGTAGCTTTTTTCATATTTTCTTTTTTTATTTTCATTGTCTTGATCATCTCACCAAAAATCTCAAGACAAATAGACACATTTTCAACAGTATCAAAAAGGGGTGGTTTATCCTCCTGCATATCCTTGTTATAAGCAAGAGGTAACCCTTTCATGATAGTTAATAGATTAAAAAGATTTCCATAAACTCTCCCTGTTTTTCCTCTGATGAGTTCTGCCACATCTGGATTTTTCTTTTGGGGCATAATGCTGCTTCCTGTACTATAAGCATCATCCATCTCTACAAAGTTAAATTCAGCACTATTAAAGATAATTAATTCTTCACAAAATCTACTTAGGTGCATCATAATCATAGATGCATCACTAATAAATTCGATAACAAAATCTCTATCGCTCACTGCATCTAAGGAGTTTTCACAAATCCCCAAAAATCCAAGCTCTTCTTTTAAAAACTCTCGATCTGTAGTATAAGTAGTTCCTGCTAAAGCCCCTGCCCCTAAAGGCATAACATTGACTCTTTTATGACAATCTATCAATCTTAAATAATCTCTTTTGAACATTTGAAAGTACGCCATCATATGATATCCTAAAGTAATAGGCTGAGCCCTTTGAAGATGAGTATATCCTGGCATAATAGTGTCTATATGTTCTTCAGCTAAAACTATTAGGGTATTCAACAAGTTCTTTATTTTTTCACAAATATCATCTATTTGATCTCTTAAATATAGTCTTATATCTACTGCCACCTGATCATTTCTACTTCTTGCAGTATGAAGCTTTTTCCCTATTTCTCCAATTCGGTCTATAAGGAGCTTTTCTATATTCATATGAATATCTTCATAAGCTATTTGAAATTCAATTTTACTATCCTCTATATCTTCTAATATTTCTTTAAGTCCATTTATAATTTCTTTACCTTCTTCTTCTGTGATGATACTACACTTTTTTAGCATTTTAGCATGGGCAATACTGCCTATAATATCATGCTTATAAAGCTTTTGGTCAAAGGATATAGATGCATTAAATTCATCTACAATGGCTGCTGTATTTTTTGCAAAACGCCCTCCCCATAACTTCATAGCTCTATTTCTCTCCTTTTGTGCTATTCTCATTCATAATGGCACGAATGGTTAATGGTAACGCAAATAGATTGATAAATCCTTCTGCATCCTTTTGATTGTATACATCATCTTCTCCGAAGGTAACAAATTCTTCATTATATAGTGAATAAGGTGAAGCTGAGGCAACACATGTACAATTTCCCTTATAAAGCTTCATTTTTACTTTTCCTGTTACACACTCTTGTGTACTATCAACAAATTTAGATAATGAGGTTCTAAGTGGTGTAAACCATAATCCATCATAAACGAGCTGTGCATATTTTTCTGATATAACTTTTTTGTAGCTCAATGTGTCTCTATCTAATGTAAGTTTTTCTAATGCTTTGTGAGCTTTAAAAAGGATTGTTCCTCCTGGTGTTTCATAAATCCCTCTAGATTTCATTCCTACTAATCTATTTTCAATAATATCTATAATTCCTACGCCGTTTTTTCCAGCTACCTGATTTAAAAATTCCATCATAGCTATAGGACCATAGCTTTCTCCATTTATTTTTACAGGTATTCCTTTTTCAAACTCAATTTCAACAAAGGTTGGTGTATCAGGAGCATTTTGAGGAGATACACTCATCATATATATACTTTCATCATGTTCATTCCATGGTTCTTCTAAGTTACCACCTTCATGACTAATATGCCAAATATTTTGATCTCTGCTATAGATTTTCTCTTTTGTAACAGCAATTGGAATATTATATTTTTCTGCATATTCAATACAATCTTCTCTTGATTTTAAATCCCATATTCTCCAAGGAGCAATAATTTTTAGCTTTGGATTTAATGCTTTAATAGTGGCTTCAAAACGAACCTGATCATTTCCTTTCCCTGTAGCTCCATGAGCAATTCCTACTGCTCCTTCTGCTTCTGCTATTTCAACTAATTTTTTTGCAATCAATGGTCTTGCAAAAGATGTTCCTAATAAATAGTCATCTTCATATACAGCAGATGCTTTAAGAGTTGGATAAATATAATCTGTAATAAACTCTTCTACTACGTCCACCACATAAGCTTTTATAGCTCCTGTTGCTAAAGCTTTTTTCTTCACTTCTTCAAAATCATCTTCTTGCCCAACATTTACACACGCTGCAATCACGTCTACTCCATAGGTTTCCTTTAACCATGTAAGAATTACAGAGGTATCTAATCCTCCAGAATATGCTAATACAATCTTTTCCTTTTCCATTTTCAATTCCCCCTCCAAAATTTGTTCATGCATATATTATAACAAAATTTTATAAATATGCAACATATTTATTCATTTTAATTTATAATTATTCATGTGTGATTTATTCAAGTTTTTTCTACATTTCATTTATAGATTTCTCAAGGGAAGCATCAATATATAACTAAGAAATGTATATACATATAAAAAAAGCTCATATAAATCCAACATTTAGGATTTATACGAGCTTTTATTTATGCTTCAATTAATTCTTTATAAGCCGCTATTCTTTCTTTTGTTATAACAGTGCCACCATTTCCTAGCAAAGCTTCTTTTCCTTGAGATAAGGAAGCGATAATAGACCGTCTTCCTAGCTTTGACTCAGCAAATTTGATGGCTGCTTTTATTTTAGGTAACATACTACCTGGAGCAAACTGTCCCTCGTCTATATATTTATATCCTTCTTCAACACTCATATAATCAAGGTCTATTTGATTAGATTTCCCAAAGTTTATTGCAACTTGATCCACGGCTGTAAGGATTAACAATATATCCGCATCTAAGTCTTCTGCTAATCTCTCAGAAGCTAAATCCTTATCTATAACTGCTGGAACACCATATAGTTTTCCATCCTCTTTCTCTATAACAGGAATTCCTCCGCCACCTACTGTAACAACAATATAATCTGATTCAACCAAATTTTTAACTGTATCTAACTCAACAATCTTAATAGGATTAGGAGACGCTACAACTCTTCTAAATCCACGGCCTGCATCCTCTACTATCTCATAGCCCTTTTCCCTTTTTATACTTTCAGCCTCTTCCTTTGTATAAAAAGGTCCTATAGGCTTAGTAGGATGATAAAAAGCAGGATCGTCTTGAGCTACTAATACTTGAGTAACAAGACTTACTACAGGTTTATTTCTTCCTCTTGCTTTTAATTCATCCCTTAAAGATTGTTGGATATGGTATCCAATCATCCCTTGACTCATTGCCCCACAAACATCAAAGGGCATAGCTGGTGTAATATGGTTTGCTGCTTCATTTTGAAGTACAATTCTTCCAACCTGTGGACCATTTCCATGGGCAATAGATACCTGATATCCTTCTTCTATAATATCAACAATATATCTTGAAGTATTTCTAATCACTTCTAATTGCGCCTTTGCAGTAGCAGGTTTCCCTGATTCTTGTAATGCATTCCCCCCTAGGGCTATTACAACCTTTTTCATCCTCCATTCCTCCCCTAATGAATCTATTTTCCTAGAGTTGCAACCATTACTGCCTTGATTGTATGCATTCTATTTTCTGCTTCATCAAAGACTACTGAATATTTACTTCTAAATACTTCATCCGTTACTTCCATTTCTTTTAATCCGTATTTTTCATATATTTCCTTTCCTACGATTGTCTTTGTATCATGGAAGGATGGTAAACAATGCAAGAAAATAACATCTTCATTTTCTGTTTTCTTAATCATTTCCATATTTACTTGATAAGCCTTTAATTGTTCAATCCGCTCTTCAAATTTATCTTCTTCTCCCATAGATACCCATACATCTGTATAGATAGCATCTGCACCTTTAACACCTTCTTCTATATTTTCCGTAAACTCTATTTTAGCACCTGTTTGTTTTGCTACTTCTCTCATTTGATCAATCAATTCTTCTGATGGGAATAATTCTTTTGGTGCTACTGCTACAAAATCCATCCCCATTTTTGCAGATCCTATCATCAAGGAATTTCCCATGTTATTTCTTGCATCTCCTACATATACTAATTTTGTCTTGTTAATGGGTTTATTTACATGCTCCATAATCGTCATAAAATCTGCTAATATTTGAGTAGGATGATATAGATCTGTTAGTCCATTCCATACAGGCACTCCTGCATTTTTTGCAAGGGTATCTACCGTTTCCTGCTTAAATCCTCTAAATTCAATTCCATCATAAAATCTTCCTAATACTTTAGCAGTATCTTCTATAGATTCTTTTTTACCCATTTGACTATTGCTCAAAAACGTAACCTGGGCGCCTTCATCAAAGCCAGCTACTTCGAATGCACACCTTGTTCTTGTGGATGTTTTTTCAAATAATAAAACAATATTTTTCCCTTTTAATAAATCTCCTTCTTCTCCTGATCTTTTCTTTCTCTTAAGGTCAACCGATAAATCTAATAAATAGTGAATCTCCTGTGGTGTGAAGTCCTTTAATGTGATAAAATTTTTTCCCTTTAAATTAATTGGCATCTCCACTTCTCCCCCTTAAATTTATTATTGAATTCTTTCTTAACTCCCATATAAAAAATTTATAGGCTTTCCCTAATAATAGGCATACTCATACATCTTGGACCTCCGCGTCCCCTTGAAAGCTCTGAGCTTGGCATAATATATGTTTTTATTCCATGCTCTTGTAATATTTTATTGGTCACATAATTTCTTGCATAAACAATTACTTCTCCCGGTGCGATTGCTAATGTGTTAGAACCATCATTCCATTGTTCTCTAGCAGCATCAATCCGATCTCTACCTGCACATCCTATCAAGGTCACTTCCTTTAATCCTAAATATTTTTTTAATATATCTTCTAAGATAGCGTTTTCCTCTTCCATCTTTAGTTGATCTCCTTGACCCTTTTTGATTGAGAAAACTTGTAAAGGACCTTCTATTTCTGGATGTATAGTAAATTTATCATAATCAACCATTGTAAATACCGTATCTAAATGCATAAACGCCCTCTTCTTTGGAATATTAAATGCCAAAATAGTTTCGAAGCTTTGTCCATCATTAAAAATATTTTTAGCAAACTTTTCTATTGATACGGCATCTGTTCTTTGGGATATTCCTATAGCAATAACTTTATCACTTAAAACTAACTCATCTCCTCCTTCGAGGGAAGATTTTTCATCTCGATTAAACCATATTTTCACATTTTCATCTTTAAACCTTGGATGATTTTCAAATATATATTTAGCAAATATTGTTTCTCTGTTTCTCGTTTCCGTTCTCATATGATTTAAGGTAATTCCTGTTCCTATTGTTGCAAATGGATCTCTAGTAAAATATAAGTTTGGCATGGGATCCATTAAAAATGGATACTCTGGATCTACAGCATCTGCTAATGATCTTATTTTTACATTTGGAATTTCCTTTTTCCTTATGCCCATCATCATTTTCTCTATTAATTCTTTATTATTGAATCCTTCGAGATATTTTCTTAAAGTATCTTTCATCCCTTCTCCAAAAACTCTTCCTTCTATTAAAAAATCTTCTATTAAACTTTGCCGGATTTTTGGTTCTTTTATAGACTGTGCAGCTAAATCTTCTAGATATAATACTTCAACACCCTGCCCTTTCAATATCTTAGCAAAGGCATCATGTTCCTCTTGTGCAATCTTTAAGTAAGGTATATCATCAAACAATAATCGTTCTAATAAATTAGGTGTTAGGTTTTCGATTTCTTTCCCCGGTCTGTGTAATAGAACTGTTTTTAATTTTCCAATTTCAGAAGTAACATACAATGGAAAATTGTTTTTACACATTGTCTTTCCCCCTTTTGATAGACTGTGTAGGTAGTTAATATTTTGTACTTAAATTATATTTTATGGTTTGTTTCGTGTCAATATTTGGATAATATTCAACATTTTGATATTTTGAATATTCTTTCTTTTTCCGTTTCATTCCGACTTTCTTTACATATTCTATTTTTCTAAAGTCTATACAATTCCTCATTTTTTATAAATTTGGGGCTTATATTCATCCAAAAAAAAAAATAAAAACAAGGTATAAATATAACCTCTGGTTAAAGATTTATACCTTGTTTTATTCATATTTCCTTTATTTTTTATATCTTAAATCTGCTGATTTCTTCATTTAAATTTAATGCTAGATCATTTAACTTATCTGCTGCTCTTGCTACTTCTTCAACTGCCATAGATTGCTGCTGCATAGATGCACTTACCTCTTCAGACGCTGCAGCTGTTTCTTCTGATACAGCTGATATATTTTGAATAGCCCCTACAATATTATCCTTATCTATATTTAGCTCTCTTACAAAATCACTGATCATTTCAATTTTTTGTGCCATCCCATCTATAGATTTAGATATTCTATCAAACGACCCTGTTACCATTCCTACAGATTCGTATTGTTCTTGTGCCCTTTCCTTTACGTCCTTCATAATCTGTACCGTATTACTACTATCACTTTGAATATTTACTACAATCTCTTTAATTTCATCTGCTGCTTCTCTTGAGCCTTCAGCGAGTTTTCTTATTTCATCCGCCACAACAGCAAATCCTTTTCCATGCTCTCCAGCTCTTGCTGCTTCAATAGATGCATTGAGTGCAAGTAAATTTGTTTGCTCTGCTATTGATGCAATAGTGTCTAATATACTTCCTATATATTTCGTCTTATTGTCAAGCTCCATAATTGCCTCTTCAATAGTTTCAGTTGCTTTTGTATTAAGTTTTGTTCTATCCTTCAAGTCTTCAACTGCCTTAACTCCATCTAAGTTTGCTTCCATTACATCACTTGCTGAAGTCAGCATCTCATCTGTGTTATCATTTAGTTTATCAAACTTATCTGAAAGCTTAGCTGTAAGCATAGCTCCCTTTTCTGCCTCCCCAGCCTGTTCTGTTGCTCCTTTTGCAATTTCTTCTACAGTTGTAGCTACCTCTTCTGCTGAAGCACTTGTTTCCTCTGAAGTTGCTGCTAGATTTTCTGCTGACGCAATAACCTCTTTAGATGCACTCTGTACATTCCTTACAAGATTCCCAATCTCATCAATCATTCCATTAAAATGTTCTCCGAGTCTTCCTATTTCATCCTTTGTTTTGATTTTTGAAAGAACTGTAAGATCTCCTTGTTTGATCTTTTCCATATCCTCAAGAAGAGCTTTTATATGTTTTGTTAATCCTCTTGAGAATAAATAAGAAATACATATAGCAATAAGTAACGAAACCCCTCCGATCATTAAAGCACTATCATGCAATCCATCTACATCTTCTTTAATCTCATCCATATCTAAAATCCCTAGAACCGTCCACCCTAATTTATCTACTTTAGTGAATACACTGAATTTCTTCTTTTGTTGTCCACTATCTTTCCACTTATAATCTACATACCCTTCTTCCTTTTCTTTGATAGCTTTTTCAATTTCTTCTATAGGCAAGGGCTTTCCTATAAGTTCTTTATTGTCATGAATCATCGTATTCAAATCCCTATCTAAAATAACAGGATATCCCCTTTTTCCTATTTTAATGGAATTAATATGATTCGATAAGGTTTCTAAAAAAATATCTACTGCTACAACTCCTGTAAACTCATTACCCTTAAATGAATTATAGACAGGAATAGCCACTGTAATAACTTGTTTCCCTGTAAAAGCATCTATATAAGGATTTGTCCAGATTAAATCATTTTTTGCTACAGCTTCCTTATACCAAGGTCTCTCTGTTGGATCATATCCATCGGGAAGTTCCGTTTCAGGATAAATATACAGATCTTTATTCTTTGTTCCTATATAAATAGCTGCTGCATCTGGATGTCCTTTGATGAAGCTTTTAAAATTCTTCATCATCCATTGTATGCCTTCTTCCCTTGTTGCTGCTTGTTGGACATTTGCTTCATACGACATTTGCACAATGCTTTCTTCAAATCCATGCATTTCATTATTAATAGAGGTTTTTATTTCTTTAATTAATCGCAAAGAAGAATCCTTCAAATTTTCTTCCATGATTTTAACAGATTTTTCATAAGAGGTCATCCCTAATGTTAATAAAGGAATAGTAATTAATAATATAAAGACAATTGATAATTTAGCACCTATCCCAAATTTAATCTGTTTTTTGTTTTTCATATGTGAGCATTCCTCCCTTATGTTTCTCGACTCTTTTTTCTTTATTTCGACATTTTTCTCCATCTTCCTCTTTTTTATTTTTTGAATATAATTCCATAATTAAATTTTACTTTTCAGCATAAATATTCAAACTCTTTTATAAAATTTCATTCTTGTTTTTAGATAAAAATTTAACCGCCTAGAATCAACTAGGCGGCTAGAAAATCTTAACTAGCTTGAATTTCATTTTCTTTATCGCATAAAGTAATTTCAACTGTTTCTGTAAGTATATCTGAATAACTGTAGGAAACTCGTCTTACCGTATCGTATCCACCGTCAATGCATACCACAAAAATATTGGGGTAAGTTTGTTCAAGAATACCTTCTCTTACGGATATTTTCTTTCTTCCTTTGTTGGCCTTTAATCGAACCTTTTCTCCAACAAGGTGTTCTACGTCTTTTCTGATTTTAGCTAAATCATTCTTTTTAGCCATCGAATCACCTTCTTTCACAGAATACAGTTCCATCATATCATATTAGAACATAATTGTCAAACATATGACCTATTATTATACAATGGATAAAAGTTGTTGTCAATAAATCTTTAAAATTTGACAAGGAAAACATTTGCATAAAAATTCTCTTATTCATATCCATAGTATTTCATGATCCCTTTAACAATAGCTTTTGCTACTTGATGCTGAAATTCTTCATCTCTTAGCTTTTCTTCTTCCTTAGGATTTGTAATAAAAGCAACTTCAACATGAATTACACTACTTTTTACTTCTCTTAAAAGATAAAAATCAGCATTCTTTATACCTCTTTTAACTAATCCTAATGTATTCCACAATTCTTCTAAAATAAAACCTGCTAACGTCTCACTTTCTCTATCTCCCCTATAATGATAAATTTCACTCCCTGATATATTTGGATTTAAAAAATTATTTTGGTGGATGCTGATAAAGAAATGTGGTCTTACTTCGTTCGCGAGATTACATCGCTTACTAAGAGGTACATACACATCTTCCGTCCTTGTTTCATATACTGTTGCTCCAGCATTTCGTAGTAAAGTTGCTAATTGCAAAGATATAGATAAGTTCACATCTTTTTCTCTAAGTCCTGTTGGCCCTATTATGTCTTCTGTGTTTATCCCGCCATGACCTGGATCTAGCACTATTATTTTACCCTGTAGTGGCTTATTTATACTCGGTCTATCAAATTCTTTTATTTGTACTCCTGTAAAATAATATTTTAAAATTTCTTCAACACTTTTTCCCTCTTTAGCCATTCCATTGGCTCCATATTGACAAAGTCCTAAGCCTTCTCCATTTCCCTGTGTTTCTATCTGAAAAGCAATAGGTTTCCATCCAAATCTTGGTGATTATCATAAAGAACACTTTTCAGATGGATTTTTCACTTTATAATATATTTTAATATTTCCATCTTCGAAAATTTCTATTTTATCTATTAATTGAGTTACTATCAGTCTATTCAAATCCTTTAAACAAAAAAACTCATGGATTAATTTTTGTATCTGCTTATCTTCTTCATACTCATTTTCCCTTTCTATTTTTTTTAACAACAAAACGCTTCTGTTTAAGAGATATTTTTTTTCATCATTAAATTCATGATATACATCTATAAACTGCTTCTCATCTATCAACCCCTTTACCTTATCCTCATATAATACTTTTACTACCCCTTTCATTTCTTCTAACCTTTTATCTATTCGATTCAATTCTTCTTTGTATTCTTGTTCCTTTTCTTTTCCTTGATTTACTATTCCTTTTACCTCTTTTTTTAACATTTCTTTATTGATAAATTTCCTTGTAATTCCTTTAAAATCATCTAAAACTATTTCTTCTAGCCTTTTTTCTAAAAAGGCATGTCTTGTACATTCTTTCTTTCCATATTTTTTATAAGTGGAACAGATTAAGAAATAATACCCCTTTGGCATTTTATGATAAGTCATACATCCACCACAATCACCACAAAAAGCAAAACTACTAAAGAGTCTCACTCCTTTTTTAATCCCTTTGGTATATTTATTTTTTCCATTTATTAAATCCTGTACCAATCTAAAATTTTCTCTGGAGATAATAGGCTCATGGGTATTTTCTACAATTACCCATTTTCCCTGTTTTAATCTTTTAATTTTCTTAGATTTATAATTAATTTTTTTCGTTTTTCCTTGAGCTAAATCACCTGTATAGGTTCGATTACTTAATATATTCTTTACGGAACTATGACACCATCTAAAGTTTTTCATATGATCTATATGATATGTTTTTATATTTCGAGCCTTGTAAATAGCTGGAGTAGGAATATTTTCTTCATTTAAATAATTTGTAATCTTTTTAAGACTATTTCCTGATAAATACATATGAAAAATTTTTTTTACAATCCAGCTTGTTTCTTTATCTATCATCAACTTATTTTTATCCTTAGGATCTTTTTTGTACCCAAAAGGAGCAAAAGCACCTATAAACTTTCCCATCTTCCTTTTTAAGTCAAATACACTTCTAATCTTTTTACTAATGTCCTTTGAGTACATATCATTGATAATAGCTTTAAAGGGAGTAATATCATTCTCCTTTTGTGTATCAACACCATCATTGACAGCCATATACCGCACTCCTGCCTCCGGAAAATACTTTTCAATATAAAACCCCACCTGTATATAATCCCTTCCTAATCGGCTCATATCCTTTGTCATCACAATTGAAATATATCCTTTTTCTATATCTTTTAGAAGTCTTTTAAACCCCGGACGATCAAAATTAGTTCCTGTGTAACCATCATCTATATAACAATCATATATATAAAAGTTATTTTCTATTGCACATTTTGTTAATAGCTCCTTTTGATTCTCTATAGAATTAGATAAAGTACTTTCTCCATCATCATTACTTAGTCTGCAGTATATTCCTACTTTATTTTCTCTTTGGTAATGACCTGATTGATTCATGTATATTCCTCCTCAGACACTACCCTTCATTTTATTTAAATCTATGAATAAAAGCCTCACCTTATACCCCATAACCCTTTTTATAAACATTAAAGACCTACTCCATATTGAAGTAGGTCTTTATTTTCTTTTAAATTAGGAGATCACTCTCCATTTTCTAAAGAAACATCCGTATTTTTTTTCTTCAAAAATTCTAGCTTTGTTTCTGTAAGAATAATTCCTATAAAAATAACTGCACATCCTAGAATCATTCTTTTTGTTAAAACTTCCCCTAATAAAATCACCGCTAATAAGCTTCCAAAAACAGCTTCTAAACAAAGAATAATTGCAGCATGGGAAGAAGAAGTGTATTTTTGAGCAACATTTTGTACCGTATAAGCAAATGCTGTTCCTGCTAATGCTAAATAGAGAATAGCTTTCATAACAGGTGCTCCTACATTTAAAGTAAAGGATTCAAATACCATGGCTGATATTGCAAATAAAATCCCCGTTACCCCAAACTGTACAATACTTAAAACAACAGGATCATATTTTTTTGTAAAATGTCCAATAGATATAATATGACAAGCAAAGAACACAGCACAAACAAGGGTTAAAACATCTCCTTTATTAAACGTACTAAAGGAAAAAGATCCATCTAAGGTTAAAAGTCCTATACCTACAATAGCTAAAAAAGCACCTATAAAAGCATATTTATCCGGTCTTTTTTTATGCACCATCCATACAAAGAAAGGTACCATCACCACATTTGTTCCTGTTAAAAAGGCTTGTTTTGATGCAGTCGTATAAACAAGTCCTATAGTCTGGGTTGCCATTGCAATAAATAAAAATAACCCAATAATTATTCCACCCTTAAAAGCTTCTTTAGTAGTTTTTTTAAGCTTTTTATGAAACATAATGGATAAAAGAATCGTCGCTAAAATAAATCTTATTCCCATCATATTCAATGGCTGTGCTTCTGATAAAACATCTTTAATCACAGCAAAGGTCGATCCCCAAACAAAAGCAACCATCAAAAGAGAAAAATCTGCTAATACGGACTTTTTTTTCATTTTCATCCCCCAATTTCTTGTTTAATATGGTTTTTAACAAAACATTTCTAACCCTTCTTGATTCAAGCATATCCTCTTTACATTATACCAAATAAAACCATTTCTTCATATATGCAGAAATTTGTATCCTTTAAAATCATCCTCTTTTTTTTAATTTCGAATTTTTCTTTTTGGTTATATAAACATTTTATTAATTGATGTATTTTCTTTGATAGTTTATAATAATCTTATCATTTATAAAATTTTACAAATATAAAAAGATCCATAACTTTTAAAAAAAGGAGACTAGTTCTATGAAATCCGCAAAAAAAATTATTCTTTTTTTACTTTTTCTTGCCTATGGTGAAGTATGCTATATCACATCTCTACGTACAAATATATTCTCTATTGTTCAGCGGGAATATCATCTTGACTATAGCCATATTGCAACCTTAGTACTTATATCGGGAATTGTTATGCAAATTTCAATCTATTTAACAGGAATATTTTCAAAAAAATGGGGATATCATAAGCCCTTAATGGGAGGCTTAGCTGTTTCTGGAATAAGTATTTTTTGTATGTTTTTTGCTAAAAATATCTTCTTATTCGATCTTTTATTTATTCTTTTTATGTTTGGTTTTGGTGTTTGTAATCTTACATTAAATATGTATGCTGGCGCTTTAGCTGTAAATAATAGAGGAAAAGCACTTATGAAGCTTCATCTTGGTGCTGCTCTAGGTATGAGCATCGGTCCTACAGTCATTAGTCAATTCATGAACATTGGATTTTCATGGCAAAGTATACTAGGAATATCTAGTTTTCCTGCTTTTATTTTGATTATCCTTTTATTTTTCAATAAAGAACCTAATTCTCAAGAAAAATTTGAAGAAAATCAATCTGTTCAAACTACTGATGATCCGTTAAATTCCAAAAGCTTCATCGTCTGGATGTTTATCATCATGTTTATATGTTCTCAAATTTGGGAGTATGGTGTAGGTACATGGTTTGTTATCTATGCAAGAGCCGCAAAGGATCTCTCAGAAATACAAGCTGCAAAATATTTAACGATTTTTCTTGCTGGCTTTCCTATAGGTAGGATCATTTATAGTAAAATTTTAGATTATGTAAGCTCTTATAAAAGTATTCTTATTGCTTTTTTAGGAAATTTTATATTGATCTTATTAGGTCTTCTAACAAAAAAGTTGATCTTTATTAGTTTAACAGGTTTTTTTACTTCTTCTATGTTCCCAGTAATCATGTCTATGATGCAAGAAGAATTAGGAGATCACCGTTCAGATCTAATCGGGTGGATTTGTATGGTTGGAGGAATTCTTCAATATATATTCATCTGGTCAGTTGGAAAACTAGGAGATATTTGGGGAATCGAAGTAGGCTTTGGCAGTCTCATCATTTATATGCTTATTGGTGCATTGACTGTACTAATGATCAAAAATTCTTTATCTGAACACGAAACAATAAAGTGTTCTTCATGATAGCTACCTCTCGTTGAACTTAACCCTAACAGCTTCATGACTTCTGTACCTTTTAATTTTTTGCCACCGATTTTAACGCTAATAATCCTCCCCTCTTCATCTCTTTCTATATCCTCTATAATCCCTTCCATAACAGGCCCTTTTACTGAAGATGGTTTAAGGGTCTTAATATTTAACCTTTTTTCTATCTCCTTTAGAGATATCTCCATAGAATTCCTATAGCGTGGAGAATCTTTACAATAATCACATAGAACTTTCCTTAGGTAAACCGTTTTATTCCCTTCTACATTTTCTGAATTCTCCGTAGCACCTCCACAAGTAGCATGAAATTTTGTATAGATAGGTTTATTATTTATTGTAATAATATTTCCTTCCGTTTCCATAACAGCACAATTGATCTTTTCCCAATTCTTTTTAAAGTTATCTCCCCATTCTTTTTTCAAAACTTCTACCGATAGTATATTTCCACAATGCCCATCTGTACATAGATCAGCATTTTTATATTTTGAACACCCGTATCCCCCAAAGCTTTGCATATTTCTCACAATAAAAGTTCTTGCAATAATTGCTTGTGCTTTTAACGCTTCTGCTTCAAAGGATACGGGCATTTGAGATGCAACCATTCTTTTTACTAATTCTTCTATTGGCTCTAAAACAATCTTCTTTAAAAAAGAATCATATATTTTAACATTAATTGATAAATTCTCATCATTCAACTTTTTCACCCTCCTTTATATTCTTCCTTAGAGAACTAGTATTTTCATGAGGTACTTCAAATTTGTTATTGATAAGGTGACTTAGGAAATCCTCGTCTATATTTTCCTCTTGTTTGTAGTCCCCCTATCCCTTGGATGCCTGTAATCGTATTCTGTAGAATCTCTTCCATAGGTACAAATCTATCTACACTGGTATAAGCAATTTTCTCACATATAAACACAGGGTCTAAACAATGGATTAGTGTAGAGTGTAGAAAATAGAAAAAATGTTAATAGATTCATCATCCATTAACATTTTCATTTCAAATAATAGCTTTTATTTTTTTCATACTCTCTTCTAAACTCTCACTATAGCCTTTTTCCAAGTACTCCTTCATTATTTTAATTCTTAAAGTTCCTGCTTCTTCTATATCAAAGGCTGTATAGACAAACCAAGATACAAGACCTGTATCTAAAAAGTCTTCCGTAATCAAGCCCCTCATAAAAAAAGCTGATTCCATAGAGAATATGTGATCAATTAACTCTCGTCTATGCTCTTTCGTCATTCTTCTATCTACTTCAAAGCTTTTACAATAATCAATTTTATAATTCACTACATTTTCAGGCAACATGATTTTGTATTGATTTTTAAAAGCTTTCATAATTTCATTATTTTGATGTAATACATTTTTATAGCTTTCTTCATATTCATCTTGTGTTAGATGTCCAAACATCCTACAGACAAGAGGTCTCACTTCATAAATTGCACACATGCCTTCTTCATCTAAAAAAGGGCAATGCTCTTTTTCTACCATTTCTAGAAAATAGTATCTTATAATCTGAGGAAATAACTTTTCGTATAGTTTTCTATTTTCTCTTAGATAATAAAATATATTTAAAAATTCAATGAAATGAGTATGTACAGATTCCATACAACACTTTGTACACCCCAAACACCTTCCCCTTGGAATCGTATCATAAATTTTAGCTAATCGATCAAAATAAGTATTATTTTGTGCTGTTTTTATAGCCTGATTGATATTCTTCAAATACAATTTTTTCATAACAAACTCCTTTATATACTTATACCAATAACACTATTATATCACTTTTCATATAAAACTAAACAAAAAGAGGATACCAAAGGCATCCTCTTTATCAATAAATTTTATCTATTTTCTTTCAACAACTAAAGCTGTTCCCATTCCTCCACCTATGCATAGAGTTGCAAGACCTTTCTTTGCATCTCTTTTTTCCATTTCATGAAGTAATGTAACTAAGATTCTTCCACCGCTTGCTCCGATTGGGTGACCGATTGCAATAGCTCCACCATTTACATTAACTTTTTCCATATCAAAGTTAAGCTCTCTTCCTACTGCAATAGATTGTGAAGCGAATGCTTCATTTGCTTCAATTAAATCCATATCTGCTACTGTAAGTCCTGCTTTTTCTAAAGCTTTCTTAGAAGAAGGAACAGGTCCGATTCCCATGATCTTTGGATCAACTCCTGCAGTTGCATTTGAAAGAATTGTAGCTAAAGGCTTAATTCCTAGTTCATCTGCTTTTTCTTTTGACATGATTACAAATGCTGCTGCACCATCATTGATACCAGATGCATTTCCTGCAGTTACAGTACCATCTTTTTTGAATGCTGGTCTTAATTTACCAATAGCTTCTGCTGTTACACCTTCTCTGATGAATTCATCTTGATCAAATACGATTGTTCCTTTTTTAGTTTTGATTTCTACTGGTACGATTTCATCTTTAAATCTTCCTTCTTTTCTTGCTTTTTCTGCTCTATTTTGACTTCTAGCTGCAAAAGCATCTTGCTCTTCTCTAGTAATTCCCCATTGCTCAGCTATATTTTCAGCAGTCATACCCATGTGATAATTGTTGAATGCTTCCCATAATCCATCTTTGATCATTGTATCAACGATTTTTCCATCGCCCATTCTATGACCCCATCTTGCTTTTTCTACAGCATATGGAGCTGCACTCATTACTTCTGTACCACCAGCAATAACAATGTCATTATCTCCTGACATAATCGTTTGTGCTGCTAAAGATACTGATCTTAATCCTGATCCACAAATAATATTAATAGTTGCTGCTGGAACTTCTATAGGAATACCTGCGTTTACTGCTGCTTGTCTTGCAACCCCTTGACCTTGTGCTGCTTGTAATACACAACCAAATAATACTTCATCTACTTGGTCTGCTTTAACATTTGCTCTATTTAATGCTTCTTTCATTACGATAGATCCTAATTCTGCTGGTTTAAATCCTTTTAAAGATCCACCATAACTTCCTACTGCTGTTCTTACAGCACTTGCTATTACTACTTCTCTCATGGATATTTCCTCCCTTTATTTATGTAAAATTATTATTGCATACTCACATGGATAGAATATATGCAATATTCGTGCCAAAATTATCTCATACAACCTCATTTCTCTATTTCCCCAGATTTATCTCGTTATTTTCCCAATATTCATCTTTTATTTTCATATAAAATCAACATGAACTGTATTCTTTTCCATACACTTTGTTCATTTTTACATACATTCTATCATTTTTTCCACATCACTTTTTTAAATCACATTTTTATATACGTTTAACGCTTATAGAGAGTTCTCACAACCATTCACTTACAATCAATTCTTCGAACGCTTTGAAGGTGCTATTGAAAGATCATCATAAATTGAATATATCAATAAGATATCTATATATTCTATAATTTTTACAATTTTATTCTATTTGAAATGTATACTTTATTAACACTTCCTTGTTATGAAACACTTTAATCTTTTGTACAAGTTTATTTAAACATACAGCATCTATATTATCAAGAATAAATATTTCATTCACAATCTCCTCTATCCAAAATTTCCTTTTTGTGAATTTTTTAACTATATTTACCATATATTCTTCATTGATTCTCCTTTCTCCTTCTATTTTTTTTATTTTTTTTAAATATATTTTTTCATCAATTATTTTGTCCATCAACAAATCTAAAGCCCTCTCTTTTTTGTGTTCTAGTTTTTCTAAATGTTTTTTAATTTTTCCCACTTGCCCTTCATCATCCTTGATCTGTACTTCTCTTTCTATTTCTTTGATCAAGCTATCTTTGCATATATTTTCACAAATGATCTTTTTCAATTGACTGCATACAGTTCGTCTTAATACATCCTCTTTAATATATGCACCTTTACAATATTTCTTTCCCATTTTATTTAATTTCCCACAAATATATGCCCCCTTATCCTTTTTATAATGCATAGAGCTACCACATTCTCCACATATTAAAATTCCAGAAAAAAGGTGGGTATTTTTAAAAATCTTTTTTCCTTTTTCTTTTAATCGTTTCTGAACTTCTTCAAAAGTAACTAAATCTATAATAGGTTCATGGGTATTTTTCACGATAATTCTTTCCTGATTATTTTTATTTTGAACTAAATCCCCTACATAAAATCTATTCGATAACATTTTCCTGATACTGCTTTGATGCCAAATAGGAGTACTATTTCTCTTTCCTGCTACTTGACTAGGCGTTGGGTAACCTTGATTGTTTAACTCCTTTGCTATTTTATATAATCCATTCCCCTGTAAATACATAGAAAATATTTTTCGAATCACATATAGAGTAACATTCTCAGCAGGAACAATATGGTATTTATCAATTCTTTTGTACCCATAAGGAACATTACTGCCATTATAATAACCCTTTTTCGCTCTACATAATTTCCCAAACTTAATCCGCTCACTCATTTTTTCCGATTCTTTCTGAGCAATAGATAATAACAACGTAAACATAAATTCATCATATTCTTCCGAATCAAATCCATCCTCTATAGTCATAAATCTTATTTTCTCAGACTTTAACTCTCGAATAAGGATTAGCCCTTCTAATGTATTTCTAGCAAAACGAGAGATACTTTTTGTAAGAACCATATCAAATTTATTTTTTCTACCATCCTCCATCAATTCCTGTAATCCATCTCTATTCTTTATACTTCTCCCACTTTCAATATCCTGATAAATTTTATAAAGCTCCCATTCCCTATTCTCAATGTATTTTTCAAAATAACTTTTCTGATGTGCAATGCTACTTTTTTGCGCTTCCATATCTGTAGAAACCCTCACATATACAGCACATCTCAAAACAAACCCTCCTATTTATTTTTAATCTTCAATATGACCAATTCCTTTAAAACTTCCTTTAAGGTTTTTTCTCCTTTAAATTGATTGGTTACTTTTATTTTTTTCTCCATTCTATCCCTCTTTCTATATTCACTACTCCATTAGTACTCTGTGGGGTGAACTTGCAAAATTTGCTCCAGCATCTAATATTTCTTCATAACAAGATTGGCAGCCCCCTGCAAAAATTACAAGATCATCCATACTCGCCTCATACTGTCTTGCCTTCTTTACAGCTTCTACAAAATATATAGAGTTTCTATAATTTTCAACATTTTTGAAGTCTTTCTTTTCTTTTAAAAAACCATCATGCCCTGTAATCACTAAAATATCTGGAGCATACTCTCTTAATAAATCTATTATAGCCTTTGGTTGCTCCGACTCTACTATCCTTTTTCCTACAACATTCATTTCTAACTGTTTGTAGATTTTTAAACATACTTCTAAATACTCTTCATCTCCATCTACATGGAGTATTTTTCCAGATCTACCGAAAGTTTCTTCCTTGTTAAATGAATCAGAAAAGTTTTTCATACTTTCTATAGCTCTTTTATTCTTTTCTTTTCTTTCCCCCATAATTTTACCTATCATTTTTGTGATTTTTTCATTAAAAGATCTATTATAATCTTTTATTCTATTTAGGGGGAATCTATATAAATCTGCTTCTGGAGCATCTGCTATAATTCTAAAGTTTATTCCCTTTAGTATAGCTACTTTACTCCTCCTACGAGTCCTTATTATATCTATAACTCTAAATAGTACATCCAACCCATATGAACGTCTTGCTACTAAATCTCCTACTCTTAAATTCATCATCCAATCTGTCCTCCCAAATAGAATCTCCTGTAATACATAATATGTATTCTTTATACCCTTGGTGCATAATCACACGTAAACAGGAATACCCCTTTGTAAAAAAAATAACCCTCATAAGGGTTATTTTGATTGCATATATACGACTAATTTTTTAAACATAGATTGTTCCCCTTCTATGATTAAATAGGCTGATGGAATCACATATAGTGTAAGAACCGATGAAATCATCATACCAAAGATAATAGAATAAGCCATTGGTGCCCACAATAGTCCTCCTGAAAGTCCTAAAGGTATGAGTGAAATCACTGTAGTAATCATACCAATCATAATAGGTCTTATCCTTGTAGCACAAGCTTCTATAACAGCATCTCGTAAAGAATCATGTTCATCTTTAAGTAGCTTAATATAATCCAAAAGAACAATCCCATTATTTACAACAACTCCCATAAGACTAATAGCTCCAAGGAGCGCCATAAATCCTATTGGATATCCTGTCAGCTTTAACCCCCATATAATCCCTATGAAGGATAGAGGAATAGTTCCCATAATGATAAAAGGCTCACGAAGATCTCCAAACTGCATCACCAATATTAAATAGATAATGGCTACTGCAATAATAGAAGGCACTTTCATAGATGTAAAAGCATCATTTCTTTCTTCACTAGCTCCACCAAACTCCATAGTATAGCCCTTTGGTAATTGATAATCAGCTAGAGCCTTTTCTGCTTTTTTCTGAACAGCTTCTGTATTATGTCCTTCCTTGACAAACATTCCTATGGTAATAGTTCTTCTTGTATTGCGTCTTACAATTTTATTTAAAGCAAATTCATTTTCTATTGTAGCAATTTGTTTGATAGGTACATTTTTCCCTGTAATAGTAGACGTAAAGAATATATCCTCTAATACCTCTTTATTATGCTTATTTTCATCTGGTATCTTCATAATAACAGCAAGATCATCGTCATCAATATGCTCCTGCTTTAATTTTGTCACCTCATAACCATTGATTGCCATTCTCACAGTAGCAGCAATATCGTAATTACTAAGTCCTACAAGATTTGCTTTTTCTTCATTCACATTGACATTTAATTTATAAGAATCCAACCCAAAGGTATCCTGAACATTTTTTGTTCCAGGAACTTCCTCTACTATATTTTTTATATCCACAGCTGCTTTTTTAAGAACGGCTATGTCTTCTCCTGATACTCTTACCTCTATAGGAAAGTCAACAGGCATAGCATTTTCAAGCTTTCTTACGTTAATTCTTGCTCCAGGCACTTTGCTATCTAAAAGGTTTTGTATATGCTTAATATCCTTTTGTTTTCCATTAACTATAAATTGGGCTTTGTTACTTGCTGCAGTATTAGGCACAAAGGTTACATAATACTTCAGCGGTCCATCTCCAATCTTCGCTAAAAAAGAATCTATTGCTTTTTCTTCCGAAAGAATATTTCCTATTTTTTCTACGATTTCTCCCGTTCTTTCTGCCGTACTTCCTTCCTTTACAGCCACATCAATAATATATTGATCTCTCTCAACAGGAGGGAATAATTGTACTCCAAGACTCGGAACAATAGCAAGACTGACAACAAATACAGCTAAGGAAACACCAATAATGGCTTTTGGTCTTTTCAGTCCTGCCCTTAGACTTGCCTTATATTTTTCTAAAGCCTTTTTTGAAAATTGATCAATATCTATATATTTTTCAATTTTTCTTAAAAATATATTTTTCTTTTTGCCCTCACCTTTTACCTTTAAAAAAGTATATCCTAAAGCTGGCACCATAGTAAGGGATGTAATATACGAACTAAAAAGTGCAACAGAAACCAGTATAGGTAAACTCCTTACAAATTTTCCTGCTACCCCTTGCATCATAGCAAGTGGTAAAAATGAAGCAATACTTGTAAGTGTTGATGTAAGGATGGCAATTTTTACTTCATTGGCACCTCTTATACAAGCAGTTTCTCTATCAAAGCCTTTTTCTAAGTATAGATACATACTATCATTTGCAACGATTCCATTAGCAACCAATAAACTTAATGAAATAATCAAAGAAGCAATAGATACTTGATGAAGCTGCATACTATTTAACTTCATATATACAAAAACGCTCATAATAATCAAGGGAATAGAACTCGATACTACTAAGGCACTTCTAGATCCCATAGCAATGAGTACAACTAAAACTACAAGAATAATCGCTGATATTAAATTGCTTTCAAATAATTTGATAGCACTATTTACATAATCTGCTTGATCCGTAAATATAGTAAGATTCATTCCTTCATAAAGTTCCTCTTCAAAATCAGCTACAATAGTATTTAATCTTTTTCCTATCTTAACCATATTTTTCCCTTCTGCATATTTCACACCTATCACAAGGGCTTTTTCATTGTTGTAAACATTAAATACTTCTTTTTTCTCTTCTGTTTTTGAAACCTTTGCAATGTCCTTTAAATAAATTGGATTCCCACCCTTAGATATACCAACTACAGTATCTTTTAACTGCGCCATATTTTTATATTCACCAGTGGTTTGAACTGGAACCTTTATATGCCCCATTTCCAAGTTTCCCCCTGGAATATTTACATTATGGGCTTTAATAAGTTTTACAATGGTATTTGGTGCAATCTTATATTGTTCAAGCTTTACCATATCTAAGTTTATATGAATCTGTTCATTAATCTCACCATCAATATCTACCGCTTTAACATCTGGGTCTTCTTCTAATCGGTCTTTTAAATTTTCTGCAACCTCTTTTAAATTTTCATAAGTATAATCCTTTCCTGTAAGAGCAACAAGCAATCCATAGGTTTCTGTAAAATCTGTTTGGATTTCTGGTTCCCAAGCTTCTTGTGGTAAATCTTTTTTTACCTCATCTACATCATCCTTTAAGTCATCCCAAACCTTATCAATTTTATCATCACTTAAATCTACAAGAGTAACTTTTATCACCCCTACACTATCAAGGGCAAAGCTCTCAAGCTTTTTAATCTCTGATATTTCATTAATTTTTGTTTCTAGTGGTTTGATAATTAACTTTTCAACATCCTCAGGACTTGCTCCTGGATAAATACACTTCACCATTCCTTTAGGAGCCACCACATTTGGATTTTCCTGTCTTTCCATATCTCCATAAATAAAAACACCTGAAATAAAGACAAAGAAACAAATCAACATAACGATACTTCTATGATTTACGCTCCATTTTACCAT
>JAOARP010000025.1 GCA_025210525.1 Marinisporobacter sp. | reverse complement strand
CGCGGCGTTGCTGCATCAGGCTTTCGCCCATTGTGCAATATTCCCCACTGCTGCCTCCCGTAGGAGTCTGGACCGTGTCTCAGTTCCAGTGTGGCCGATCACCCTCTCAGGTCGGCTACTGATCGTCGCCTTGGTAAGCCTTTACCTTACCAACTAGCTAATCAGACGCGGGTCCATCCTATACCACTGAAATTTTGACTCATGTATGATGCCATACTAGAGTTTTATCAGGTATTAATCCCGGTTTCCCGAGGCTATCCCTGTGTATAGGGCAGGTTACCCACGCGTTACTCACCCGTCCGCCGCTTTCCACTCTTTAAATCACCCGAAGGATCAATAAAGAGCTTCACGCTCGACTTGCATGTGTTAGGCACGCCGCCAGCGTTCATCCTGAGCCAGGATCAAACTCTTATATAAAAAGTTTTGAATTGAACGTTTGGACTTTACAGTCCATATTCTGGCTTAAATTCTTACACTGTATAGTTTTCAAAGATCAACTTTTTAACTGACCGCCGTTTGGCGACTTGTTTATCTTATCATTTTCTGTCGAATCTGTCAACAACTTTTTTTATTGGTAATTTTTAAAAGTTATTTTCCGAAGCGACAAGATTTATCTTACCATGTTTCTCTCTCAAAGTCAACTGTTATTTTTCTAGCAGTAACAACTTCCATTTGAAAGGAACATTTGATAATATATCACAAATTCATTTCTACGTCAATACATTTCAGATGATTTATTATGATATTCCTTTGATCACACACTCCTTAGGTATTATAAGTACTTTTTATCTCTTTTATTCATTATTTAAACTAATTTTTATATCCCTTAACGGCCTATATTAAAATACTTCTACGAGTTTTTCATATTGTAATGAAAAGCACTATGACTATATATGCCATAGTGCTTATTGAAACAAGGAGCCTAAACTTAAATTGATTTTAAAAAACTTCCTTTTACGCTTTAACTTGTTCCATTCCTTTTCTTAAAGCCTCTATATTCACATCAACAAATTTTTCTTTTACATTGTCTTTCACAATTTTCTCCCAATCTACTTCATTTAACCCCATAGCTTTTGTAAGAGCACCTAGCATAACAATATTCATTGTTCTAATATTTCCTAGTTCTTTTGCAATTTCTGCAGCTTTAAATACAGTTGTAGGTACTTTTTCTTCTAATATACACAACACATTTTCGGGGTACTTGTTATCCCCTACTAAAATAGGAGCAGATGGTATTTCATAATCGTTTACTACTACTTTTCCATCTACCTTTAAGTGATCTAACCATCTTAAGGTTTCCATCTTTTCAAAGGATACAACAATATCCGCTTGCCCCTTGCCTATAATTGGAGAATATACTTTTTTTCCAAACCTAACTTGTGTTGTAACACTTCCTCCACGCTGCGCCATCCCATGAACCTCAGACATTTTCACATCATATCCTGCACTAATAAGACCTTGAGATAAAATCTTACTTGCTAGAATAATCCCTTGCCCACCTACACCAACTAATAAAATATTTTTTATCTCACTCATATTATTCACCTACCTTTACAATTGCATCAAAAGGACATGCTTGAAGACAGACGTCACAGCCTACACACATATCTTCATTGATTTTTGCTTTTTCATGGAATGATATAGCGGGACATCCTGTTTTTGTACAAATTCTACAGGCTTTACATTTTTCTTCATCTACCTTACAGATAACCTTTTTATCACCAAACTTCTCAATATCTTCCGGTGATGGTTTCTTAAGAACACAAGGCCACTCTGTGATAATAACAGTAGGCTCTTTCTTATTAAAAGCTTCATCTATTGTCTTATTGCAATCATCTAAATTTAATGGGTTAATTACAAATATATTTTCCTTTTTCACACCCACAGCTTCACAAAGCATCGGTATATTGATTGCGTGTGTTTTTTCTCCTTGAAGGGTATAGCCAGTACCAGGGTTTTCTTGGTGCCCTGTCATTCCAGTGATCCTATTATCTAATATTACAGTTACTGCATTTCCTTTATTGTAGACAATATCCATAAGTCCTGTAACTCCAGAATGGAAAAAGGTTGAATCTCCTATTACCCCTATAACCTTTTTATCTACACCATTAAAGGAAAATGCCTTTTGGGCACCATGACCAGCACTTACACTAGCACCCATACAAATACATGTATCCATAGAAGATAAGGGTTGTGCTGAACCTAGTGTATAGCAGCCTATATCTCCTGTAATCATAACATTTTTCTTTTTAGATAACATGTAGAAGAACCCTCTATGTGGACATCCAGCACAAAGAGTTGGTGGTCTTCCTACAACTTCAGCTTCACTATACTGAATCATTGGTCTTTCTTCTTTTAATATAGCTTTTGCTATAATATCTGGATTTAACTCTCCTATTTTGGGAATCAATTCTTTCCCTATACATTTGATTCCTGCCGCTTTCATTTGTTCTTCTATAAATCCTTCCAGTTCTTCTATT
This sequence comes from Marinisporobacter sp., assembly GCA_025210525.1. Lineage (GTDB taxonomy): Bacteria > Bacillota > Clostridia > Peptostreptococcales > Thermotaleaceae > Crassaminicella. Next base: position 38,295 of record JAOARP010000025.1, on the reverse strand, counting down.
ATATAAAGGGTTTCAACTCCCTCTGCAAATTCTTTAATCTTTTTCATAGGAAGAGGATAAGTAAATCCTAATTTCAGATAAGATACACTATCTCCAAATACTTCCTTAGCATATTGATAAGCAATTCCGGAAGTAATAACCCCTATTTTTTTATCATTCCACTCTATTTTATTTAAATCCGTTTCATTACTGAACTCTTCTAATTGCTTTAATCTTTCCTCAACCTTTATATGAAGTACTCTAGCATTTGCAGGGGACGCTACATACTTTGGTATATCTTTTTTGTAAGGCTTCATTTCCACTTCTTGTCTTTCCCCTAATTCAACAAGGGTTTTACTGTGACAAATTCTCGTAGTCACTCTGAAAAGTACAGGTGTATCATATTTTTCACTAATCTCTAAAGCAACTTTTACAAAGTCTTTTGCTTCTTGGCTATCACTTGGTTCTAACATAGCAAGTTTTGCAAATTTGGCATAATATCTATTATCCTGTTCATTTTGAGAACTATGCATCCCAGGGTCATCTGCTGATACTAATACTAAACCTCCATTTACTCCTGTATAAGAATAAGTAAATAATGGATCTGCTGCAACGTTTACTCCTACGTGCTTCATAGCAGCTAGAGCTCTTGCTCCAGCAATAGATGCACCAATCGCCGTTTCTAAAGCTACTTTTTCATTTGGCGCCCACTCTGCATATATATTTTCTTTATAGGGTGCAATATTTTCTAAAATCTCAGTACTAGGTGTTCCTGGATAGGCTGAAGCATAAGTTACACCAGCCTCATATGCACCACGTGCAACGGCTTCATTTCCTGTTAGAAACTTTTTCATATCTTCACGCTCCTTTTAATTGAGTATTTATTAATTAGCTGCAATAATACTTCCTAAAGCAATTGAATAAAGTTTTGATTCATGACTATCAGCTCTTGAAACTAAAACTACTGGTGCTTTTGTTCCCATAATAACTCCAGCTGATTTAGCATTTGCAAAATAAGTTAAAGCTTTTCCAATACCATTCCCCATTTCAATAGTTGGTACCAATAAAATGTCTGCATCTCCAGCTACTTCGCTTTCAAAATTTTTCGTTTTTGCTGCCTCCTCTGATATAGCCAAATCAAATGCCAAAGGTCCTTCTACAATAACACCTTCTCCAAACTCGCCTCTTTGTCCTAATTGTTTTAATTCATCAGCATCAATAGTTGCTTGCATTTTGGGATTTACTTTTTCCTTTGCTGCTAGAGCTGCAACCTTAACACTTTTTATTCCCATAGCCTTTGCCACATCTACAGCATTTTGTGTGATTTTTACTTTTTCTTCTAAAGTAGGTGCTATATTCATTCCTCCGTCTGTTAAAAACAATAGCTTGTGGTAGGTAGGAACATGATAAATCATCACATGGCTTAATTGACTATCTGTTCTAAGACCTATTTCCTTATCAAGGACTGCCTTTAGCAAAATAGATGTATCTAATAGACCCTTCATAACAAAATCTGCATTTCCTGAACTCACCAAACTTACAGCCCTTTTGGCAGCTTCATCTATTTCTTTTTCTTCAATGATTTCATAATCGTCAATCTTTAAATTATTTTCCTTTGCAATACACATGATTTTTTCCCCATCTCCTATCAAGATGGGCTCAACGATTCCTATTTCTGCCGCATTACAAACAGCAACTAATACTTCCTCATCTTGTGCAGCTGCTACAGCTAGTCTCATTTTTTTCTGTTCTTTGGCACTGCTTATTAATTCTTCGAAGTTCTTAATCATGTCATCACTCCATATAAATTTTATTTTTAATTACATTTTTTTAATAACGCGTAAACAAAATTTTTAATTTGTTATGAATTTACAATTATCTATATAATTTACTATACTACAATTTACTGAATTTTTCTAGTACTTTGAATTATGATTTTTCTTACCAGAATATTTTACTATTTATAGTATATTCTTTAAAAAACAACTTATACACATAAAAAAAGAACACCAATTATTGATGTTCTTGCATACTCTTTAACTTTTTTATACATTGTATCGTAATTTCATCATGAGGGTTAAGATTGATAGACTTTTCTAAAACGCCCTTAGCCTTTTCAAGTTTTCCCACTTCCATATAGACCATTCCTAAATTAGCTAATATCTCACTATCCTCATTTTTAAATTTTAAAGCCTTTTCAAAATATTTTTCTGCATGCTCAAAATCATTTATCGTTGCATAGCATAATCCTAATTCATTAAGGGTATCCACTTGTGTTGGTTTTATTGTAAGTATTTTCTTTAAAACGTTTATAGCTTCTTCCATATTCCCCACTTGTCTATATCCAAGACCTACAAAAAACAATAAGTTCCACCAATCAGAATATTTTTCCATAAGGGGCAACAGCTTTTTTAATCCTAAGTCTGATTGATTATTTAAAATATGTGTATATCCTTCTTCATATTGTATTTGATCCTTCAATTCATTGATTTGAAATAATAATTCCTTTTTCTTTTCTTCATCTATATCAAGTTCTATACATTTTTCCCATATAATCTGCGCCTTTTTAAATAAGTTTTGATTGGCATAATGAAATCCTAAATGATAATAAGCCAAAGAAAAGTCTGGATACTTTTCTGTAATAATCTCCAAAGCTTCAACGGCTTCTTTTTTGAATTCCTTTCGCTTCTCTCTATCCTCTCCTATAGATGCAATGTCCTGGCAGCACCTAGCATAATTATATAATCCATTTAAATTATCCTCATCTAATGTAATAAGGGCTTTAAAATAGATTAAAGCATCATGAAATTTTGTCTCTTCAGCTAATTTTAATGCTTCATAGGCAATATATTCTAAAATTTTCTCATCAAATAGAGTTAAAAATTCTTTATACTCATCTATATATTTAAAATCCTTATCTAATCCAATTACAGTAATCATTCCTCTTGCCATACTTGCTAAAGATAATTCATAATCATCGTTTCCTTCTTTTAAAGGCTTTGTAATTTCCCCTATATTCATGGGAATAGGAATTCCCTTTAACATTTCAAACCTAGGATCAATATGTGCATCCTTTTTTAATTCAATAAACACAACTCTTTCTAGTCCATCATTTATGTATTCTTTTATTCTTATAAACATAATGAGCCTCCCTTCATTTTCTACTCATTGAGTATATCTTATTGCAGGAAAAAAAGAAAGTTTTTTAGTGCATATCTTTTTTCATTCCAAAGTATTCAAGCATTTTTCTATCGTCTACATATTGTATAAACAATATACTAATCATTATACCCATTAAAGGTAAAAAAAATATTTTTGTAGTCCCTTTATGAAACTCGTTAAAAAAGATAGGTCCAAAAGAAATACCTAAAAAGCGAAAGCTATTATAAAGAGCTGTAATAACCCCTCTTTTACCTTTAGGAATACAACTTGTGACAAATGTATTTAATACAGATAATATAATCCCTATACTAGTAGCAATTACCTCTAAGAAGAATAATCTATGTATATATTCTTCAAGATAAGGGATGCAACTTGCAGCTAAACTACAAGTCATCAAACTAACTATGATAAATATTTTATAAGTATTGCCTCTTTTTTTCATATATGTTCCAAACCAATAAGATGCAATAGCCATACTAAGAAGTGGCAATGCCACAACAAATCCTCTTCCTAAAAAATGACTTTCCTGTTCTTTCCCAAGAATATCTGATAAATTAGCAAGTAGCCCATATAAAATGAACAATGCTATAAATCCTGTAACAAAGCAAAGGAATATAGACATACGCTTATTTTTTGTAATCATGATAATCTCTTGAAAATATTTTTTCAAATCTTTCCTTTCTGCAATTTTAGGATCTTCTTCAATTAGAAACCAGATGCATAAAGCTACAGGGATTGTTAATATAGAATACGAAAAGAAAATCATATACCATGCAATCAGTGCAATAATTGATCCAAGAATAGGACTAACAATCTTTCCAATCCCATTAGATGCTTCAATGATCCCTAAAGCTTTACTTCTATTTTCACTAGAAAACATATCACTCACTAGTGCCATAGCTATAGGAGAAGTCCCTGCGGCACCAAAGCCTTGTATAACTCTTCCTATTAAAATATATTCATAGGGGTCTTTATATAAAATACTTGAAATTCCTGATAGTACTCCTCCTAATCCATATACAATTAGAGAAGGTACCAATACTTTTTTTCTCCCTATTCTATCTGATAATAATCCTAAAAAGGGGATCAATAAAGCTGCTGGAAATGAAAAATAACTAATGATTAAGCTTACTTCATATTGATTGATTGCTAGTTCTCTTTTTATATTTGTAAATACAGGAATTAACATAGAATTTCCTAAAACCATTATAAAAGGTACAAAAGATAATGCCATGATTTTAAGTGTATTATTCTTCATCGAATCACTCCAATTTTTATTCATGAGATTATCTTTTCCTTTTTTATATCTTTTCATTATAATAGTTATTCCCTAATATTGATGATCTTCCTCTTTGATCCTTTTCTTTTTACAAAAATAGAGAACCTGATGGGCTCTCTACCTATATACATTTCTCTTGAAAATTCTCTTTTTTCTTGTTGTGCGACTCAAAAGATCAAACAATAATCCTCTATAAACCATAGTAAAGGATAGTAACAGCTGTCCTACAAAATAAAGAACCATACTTCTGATGGATAAGGAAAAGCTTAAACTCGTCATTAAGTAACTTGTTGTAAAGCTTCTTCCTATTACTAAATAAAATACTAATCCAAAAAGTATATTAGGCACAAACCAATCCATCCAATTCTCTTTTATAAAAGAAAAACTATACTGAAACATATCACTAAGATCATAATGCTTTTGATAAATCACCTCTGGTAAACAGTTTAATAATACAAAAGCTATCCAATAAAGGACCATCCATAATGTAATAAATCCTATTCTTAATTTTAACAAAGGACTTAAAAACAAATCTGCACCATAGTTAATAAACCATATGACCACCATAATCCCATATATTTTCCAAATATACACCCGAAAACCCTTCTTAAAATCATCTAATGAAATTTTTCCATAGGAAATTATATTTTCTATCAAATATAGATAATTAGAGAACAAAGCACTCATTACCAAGGTCATAACAATCCCTGCCAATATGGAAAATAAAAAGCTTATTCGAAACAATACCATTGAAATGATAGAATAAATAATCCCTGTAAAAACAATGACCCAATTCTTCATTGTCAAATCTATTGCCTTCTTACTGATTTCTTTATTTGTATCATAGATATCCCTCAGTATGTTCATGCTACTTCCTCCTAAAGATCTACTTTGTGGTATTTTGCCTTGGCAAATACCTTTTGCTCTAAATCATAATCAAATAAAACGGTAATCTCCTTTTCTACTTTTTCTAGCTTTGGATTCTTTATCAATGAGAGTACATCATATTGAAATTTTTCAAAGTGAACTTTCTTAATAATCTGCTTTGCTGGCATGTCCTTATATTTAGGTAAATATTTTTCCAAATTATTTTCTTCATGTAAAAATGTATGTATCCTTTTTTGAAAATCTTTTTCTTCCTTATGAACAAAAAACTTAGGTAATGTAGTCTTTCCCTGCATCAAATAGTCAAATTTTAATATTTCTCTAAAAACATCTTCATTTTTCCAATTGTACTCTTTATAAAAGGCTAATAGTATTTCGTAATATTTATTTTTCCCGTGAGAAACATGATGATATCCTCTCTCTTCCCAAAACTCTGCTAATTGGTGATAAAAATCTGAAGGATGTTCATAAAAATTGTCTATGATATAGCTGATCCCATATAAAAAGCCATCCCCATTGTAGAAAAGCTCTACCATCTCTTCTATCATTTTAAGCTTTAAAGTATCCTCATAGGTCATATATTTGTTTTCTAAAACTTCATAAGGGGGGTCATCCTTAAAAACATATCCATGTAAATCTGTATCTTTCCTAATGCCAGAACCTTTTAATAGCTTTAAAAATCCTAACTGAAGCTTTTCAGGCTTTAGGGCATACACATCATCAAAGGATTTTTTGAATCTGTAAAAATCTTCAAAGGGAAGTCCTGCAATCAAGTCTAAATGAAGATGAATATTCCTAAAAGACCCGACCCTTCTTACTACTTGACTAAGTATATTAAAATCTACTTTTCGGTCTATACTCTTCATGGTTTGATCATGGGTAGTCTGAACACCAATTTCAAATTGAAATAATCCTTCCCTTACATTTGAAAGAAATTCTATCGTTTCATCATCTAATAAATCTGCTGTAATTTCAAAATGAAAATTAGTATATCCATTATCATTTTCTACAATATATTTCATAATTTCAAGGCTATGGCTCTTTTTTACATTAAACGTTCGATCTACAAACTTCACTTGTTTTACTCTTTTTTCTAAAAATAAACCTAAATCAGATTTTACTCGATCTATTGGAAAAAATCTTACTCCTCTTATAGTTGATGATAAGCAATATCTACAATTATGGGGACACCCTCGTGAACTTTCATAATAGATAATTTTATTTTTATATTCCTCTAAATCCTCTGTATATATAGGTGGAATACTTCCTAAATCTTTGATCAGTTCTCTATCTGGTGTCTTAAAGACTTCATGATTCTTTCGATAAGAAATCCCCTTGATCTCGTGAAGATTTCCTTTATTATTCACCAAAAAGTTCATTAATTCTTTGAAGGTTTCTTCCCCTTCACCTACAATAATATAATCAACAGAACCTTCTTTTTCCATTAAGGATACAGCATCAAAGCTTACTTCAGGCCCCCCTAATACAATAGTTATTTTAGGGCACACCTTTTTTAGATTTCTTATAATCTCTAATGTACTTGAAATATTCCATATATAACAAGAAAAACATACAACGTCATATTTTCCTTTATAAATTTCTCCTAAAATATAATCTGTATGGTGATTGATTGTATATTCTTCAATCTTCATATGAAAATCTTCTTTACAATAATTATATAAATACCGTAAAGCTAATCCTGTATGAATAAATTTTGAATTTAAAGTAGTCAGTAAAATTTTCATTAATCTTTTTCCTCTCTATTGGTATTCTATTTTTTCATTATTGCCCAATACATTATACCACATTCATATATACAACGTTCAGCCTATCTATCCTATGGTTTTATAGGTAAGTTAATTTTTTCTCAATAAGGTCCATTCCTTTTTTGATCGTCTGATTATTTTGCCTTTTAGTATGATATACTATAATAAACTGAATAAGGGAGGGACTTTTATGACTATTTTCTCCGCAAGACTATTAAAGCATAAGTTTTGCATTGAAGAATTAAGAAACATTGGAGCAGAAGTTATGGAAATAGAAGGCATTATGTTTATTGTAAAATATAATAAAAATAATTTGCACATCAAGTATCTTTACAGAATCAATCCAGATAATACATATCTCCTTGAACGTATAAAACCTTATGCTTTAGTTCTTAGTGAACATCCTTCAGAAGAAAGTGTTGTTACAGCTATTAAAAATGATATTGATCAATTTAATAATGCGCGACATAGTAAAAACTTTGATTCCTTTGTAAAAATCGATAAAGATTTAACTAAGATTGTACGATACTTTGAAGATCTATATCTATATTATAATATCAATAAGGATGATATTGAATTTTTAAAAAAAGAAGTGCAAAATATGTCTGAAGCTATTTTAGAAGTAAAAAACCGTAGTGAAAGAGTTTATCACAAAACAGAACCAAAAAGTTTTCGATAAAGGGAAATGTATAACATTTCCTTTTTTTATGTCTAAAAAGCTATTAATTTTATCTTATTTTGAAGGTTTTATAAATTTTTTATCGAATCCTATAGTATATAATCATAAAGAAAGGAGATTACTATGGAAAATTTTAATAAAATTTCAATAGAAGAGATTCATAAAAAAGATATGTTAATGATCTTACAAGCCCTTGAATATACAGGTGAAAATACAAACATAGATGCTTTCATTTCTCTAAAGGATAGTATCCTACAACAATTATGTCTATTGGCAGAAACAACAGAAGAAGAATTTCTTACTTATTTACAAGAATAAAAATCACAGCATTAAAGCTGTGATTTTTTATAGTCTTCTAAACATTTCATCTTTTATTCCATAAGTATTTTCCATAGTTAAGTCTAATTGTTTTAATAAATTCATTTGATCCCTTGGTAATGTACCTGCTAACGCTACATAATTCGATGCATGATTACTTCTAAAAACGCAGTTCTTTACATCTAAATTTTTAATAAGCTCTTTTGTTTCAAGAATCACTTCTTCTGGGGAAAGAAGATTAAATTCTCCATTTTGAACCTCTTCATACATCTTCGTTCCTGGTTGAATAAGAAGCGTAAGTAAGCCTAAATATTGAGGATTGATTTCATTAATCACTCTTGCTGATTCCCTAGCATGCTGAGTCCATTTCTCTTTTCCGCCTAATCCAGATATAAGGGTAACAGATAAAGGAATTCCTGACTCAACCATTCTTTTCCCTGCTTGAATCATTTCTTCAGAGGTAACGCCCTTCTGAATACGATTTAAAATTTCATCACTTCCTGATTCAGCTCCTAAATAAGCAATGCCTAAGCCTAAATCCTTTAGTTCTTTTAACTCTTCTACACTTTTTCTTAAGATATCCTTTGGTGCAGAATAGATTCCTACTCGCTCACATTCTGGAAAAAGCTCTTTGATTTTTAACAATATAGTCTTTAAATATTCAGTCTTTAGCGCTAATGCATTCCCATCCGCTAAAAATATTCTTCTTACCTGTTTATAATAATCCCTTGCCATTTCCAAATCTTCTATAATTTCTTTTATATTTCTCATTCTGAATTGTTTATCCTTGTACATACTACAAAATGTACATTTGTTATGAGAACAACCTATTGTAGCTTGAATAATCAAACTATATGCTTCACTAGGTGGTCTATAGACACTTCCTTCATATCTCATAATATCCCTCCACTACATTCTTTCAGGTGCTGCAACCCCAAGTAAGCTTAATCCATTTTGAAGGGTTTGCTTTGCAGTAGATACAAGAGCAAGTCTTGCCTTTTGAAGTTCTTGATCTTCTACTATAATTGGGCAATGATGATAAAATCTATTAAAGGCTTGAGCTACGTCTACAATATATCTTGTAACAATAGATGGTTCATATTTTCTTGCAGCCTCTTCTACTGTAGTTGGGAACTGCTGAATAATTCTTACTAAATCCATTGCTTCTTCATTAGATAATAGTCCATAATTTACATTTTCATCTAGTGTAGCTTCTGCTTTTCTTAATACACTACATGCTCTTGCATGGGTATATTGAACATATGGACCTGTTTCTCCATCAAAGTTTAATGTTCTGTCCCACGAGAATGTATAATCTTTTATTCTATTATTAGATAATTCTTGGAAAACGACTGCTCCAATTCCTACTTGTTTCGCTACATCATCAATATTTGAAAGATTATTATTCTTTTCCTTAATAATTTCTTTTGTTTGTTCAATGGCTTTTTTAAGTACATCCTCTAAAAATACGACTCTACCTTTTCTTGTAGACATAGTTCCTTCTTCAAGACTTACTAAACCAAATGGCACATGAACACAATCCTTCGCCCATTCGTATCCCATAAGCTCTACAACCTTCATCCATTGTTGGAAATGAAGATTTTGTTGAGATGCTACTACATAGATATTTTTATAAAAATCATAATGCTCTTTTCTATAAATAGCAGCTGTAATATCTCTTGTAATATAAAGGGTAGATCCATCACTTTTTCTAATTAATGCTGGAGGCATATTGTATTTTTCTAAATCTACAATATCTGCTCCCTTTGATTCTTTTAATAAGTTCTTTTCTTCCATCATATTTAAAACTTTTGGCATTTTATCTGAATAGAAGCTTTCTCCTGCATAAGAATCAAAAGAAATATTAAGCATTCCATAAACACGGTTGAATTCTTTTAAACTCACATCTCTAAACCACTGCCATAATCTTTTTGCTTCTTCGTCTCCATCTTCTAATTTTTTAAACCACATTCTACTTTCATCTTCAAGTTCTGGATGGTTTTCTGCTTCTTCATGTAGTTTAATATAAAGCTTCAATAATGTAGGAATAGGATTTGCTTCTACTTCTTGTTCATTTCCCCAATTTTTATAAGCTACAATTAATTTTCCAAATTGAGTTCCATAATCTCCTAAGTGGTTAATCGTTACTGTATCATATCCTAGGAAATCATATAGCTTATAAATAGCATTTCCTATTACTGTACTTCTAATATGCCCAATATGAAAAGGCTTTGCAATATTTGGAGAAGAAAATTCTACAATCACCTTTTTCCCTTTTCCTAAATCTGAAGACCCAAATTGGTCTTTTTTGCCTAAAACTTCCCCTACTACAGATTTTGCAAAGGTTGCTTTATCAATGAAAAAGTTCACATAAGCTGCCATGTTTTCAACCTTTTCAAATAAATCATTTCCTGTAATAGATTCTGCAATTTCCTTTGCAATCATATTGGGTGCTTTTCTAAATATTTTTGCTAGCTTAAAGCAAGGAAAAGCAAAATCTCCCATCTGTGAATTAGGTGGAAGCTCCATCATATCAAGAATTTCCTCTGTTGTTAATTCTTCAATCTTTTCTGATAAAATATCAGCAATTTCCTTTTTAAAATCAATCATATTTAGATCCTCCTCTTTATTAATCAAAAATAAAAACTCTCCATCTCTTTATTCAAGAGACGAGAGTTATTTCCCGTGTTACCACTCTTATTGATACAAAATGTATCCACTCTACTCCTATATAACGTTAGGAATCCGTTTTGCCTACTCATTTCAGCAAAATCCTCAAAGGTACGCTTCAACCTTAGTAGTATATCGGACTCTCACCAACTCCGACTCGCTTTTATACATTCTAAAATTTACTTTCCTTATCATCGAAAAAAATATTCATTTTGAATAATAATTTATCATAACTTTCCATTCAAATCAAGAGGTTTCTTAGGCTTATTTTTTACACTCCCTATAAAAATATACTTTTTATCCTTTTTAAAATTTATTTTTCATCTTTTAACCTTAGTAATTTATCATTTTGGGTTGGAATATGTATTTTTTCATTATTTGTGTACAACATTCGATAAATGTGTTATACTATTTGACATAGGTCTAATTCCGTTGTAAAATATAGTTACAATTGAATTATCTGACAATTCAGTTAAATCATTTAGAAGGAGGCTATTTAATGAAAAAAATGCAACTAACAACCAAAATCCTTATTGGATTAGGCTTAGGTATTTTAGTAGGTCTTACCTTAACAGGTTCCCCTGACACAGCTACTACATACATTAAGCCCTTCGGAACATTATTCCTTAATTTAATTAAAATGATTATTGTTCCATTAGTATTTTCATCTTTAATCGTTGGAGCTGCCAGTGTGGGAGATGTAAAAAAATTAGGTAGAATAGGAGGGAAAACCGTAGGGTATTATTTATGTACAACAGCCGTTGCCGTAACCATCGGACTTATATTAGGTAATGTTTTACAACCAGGGGCTGGTATGACAATACCCGTAGATGCTAGTGTAGCAGCAAAAGATGCACCATCTCTTATAGATACACTACTAAATATTTTCCCTAAGAACCCATTAAAAGGTTTAGTGGAAGGAAATATGCTTCAAATTATAGCTTTTGCATTATTCTTAGGAATAGGAGCAACATCTTTACCTGAAGAAAAAGGAAAACCATTTATTGATTTTTTTGATAGCTTAGCTGAAATCATGTATAAAGTTACTGCATTTATTATGAGTTTAGCACCATATGGTGTATTTGCATTAATCGCTCCAGTTGTTGCAACAAATGGACCTGCTGTATTATTGCCACTACTTAAAGTAATTGGTGCAGTTTACATTGGTTGTATTCTTCACTCGATACTAGTATACTCTAGTGCTGTAAAAGTTTTTGCAAAAATTAGTCCTATAAATTTCTTTAAAGGAATTATGCCAGCAGCCCTTACAGCATTTAGTACAACGAGTAGTTCTGGAACTTTACCTGTTTCTATTAGATGTACAAGAGAAAATTTAGGAGTATCAGAAGGTGTATCCAGCTTCGTTCTTCCTCTTGGCGCTACTATTAACATGGATGGAACTGCTCTTTACCAAGGAGTTTGTGCTTTATTTGTTGCTCAAGTTTATGGGCTAGATTTAACCATGTCTCAACAATTAACAATTATTCTTACAGCAACTTTAGCATCTATTGGTACTGCTGGAGTTCCTGGAGCAGGTTTTATCATGCTTACAATGGTTGTTAAATCTGTAGGCCTACCTCTTGAAGGAGTTGCCTTAATCGGTGGAATCGATAGGGTTTTAGATATGGCAAGAACTTCTGTAAATGTTATTGGAGATACTTCAGCAGCAGCAGTAATCGCAGCTACTGAAGGAGAACTTCATTATCCAGCAAAAAAAATATCTGCTTAAAAAATATAGCTTGGTATATCCAAGCTGTATTTTTTTTATTATAATAGAAAATAGAAAATATTAACTATACAAAATTGGGAGATGAAAAATATGTGCAAAAAAATAGGTATTTTAGGTGGAATGGGTCCTTTAGCAACAGCAGATCTCTTTAGAAAAATTATACTCTTAACAGATGCTAAGAGTGATCAGGAACATATTCATATTTTAATAGATAATAATACTTCTATTCCAGACAGAACAGCTCACCTTATTGCAAAGGGGGCTGACCCTAGAGAACAACTAATCACATCTGCTAAACGACTAGAAAATATGGGCGCTGACTTTTTAATCATGCCTTGTAATACAGCCCATAACTTTTATGATGACATTGTAAAGGAAATTCAAATTCCTTTTCTCAATATGATTGACGAAACGGCAAAATTTATTTCTGAAAAATATGCGGGTAAAAAAATAGGTCTACTGGCAACAGAAGGAACTTGTCAAACAGGTGTTTATGATCGAGCTATCGACAAATATGAAATGGAATTAGTAAAGCCTACAAAAACGCAAAAGAACGTAACTGATTTTATTTATGATATAAAAGCAGGAAAAAATATTACTTTAGATGGTTTTAACGAAAGTGTTGAAGAATTAAAAGATCAAGATGCTGAAGTTTTCATATTAGGATGTACCGAACTTTCTGTTGGCTATGAAATGTTTAAAATGGAGGGAAATTATGTAGATCCATTAGAAGTCATTGCTATTCGTTCCATCCGTTTTGCTGGTAAAAAAGCATTGAAATCATTATAATCAAATTTATATGGTTTATGAAAAAATATACAGCTTAAGATTTTCTTAAGCTGTATTTATTCTTTTTGATAGAATATGATAAAATAGCATTATATCTTAATATTTGGAGGGAAGCAATTTGATCACAAGAATCATTTATTTACTTATGAAATACTTTATTGAAAAAAAAGAGTTTTTCTTATATCCCTATAAAGAAATACAAGGCGTATTGGATATTTCTTTACATAAGCAAATTTGGTTTTCTCACTTTTTTATTCATTTTCTTCATGAAGATTTCTTAAAAGGATCTTTAGAATACAAAAAAAGTATCATTTATAATGAATACCATACCATTAAACAAAAGAATAGTTTTAAAAAATTATTCTTTTACAAGCTCATTGTTTTAGAAAATCCATCTAATGATGCATTTCATGACTTAGAAGCTTTATATTCATGGCTTGAAGCAGAAAGAATAAATGTCCATCTTATCATCATTGATGCTTCTACAAATAAAGTACTTTCTAGTCTTTCAAATTTTAAAGATGAAGAAGGAATTGAAAAGTTTATTCAAGAAAACATGCTTTCTATCCCTGAAGAAACAATAGAAACTATTGATCTTTTAGAGATTGAACAATTGACAAAAGAAAAAAAAGGTTATTCCTTTAAAGATAAAAGATCTTATATTACCCATATACTAATGGGATTAAATATTATTTATTTCATCTATATTTCTATAACAGGTGGTAGTACAAATATTGATCATATTATTCGTCTTGGTGCTAAATACAACCCTCTTATTGCATCAGGAGAATATTATCGTCTGATTACAAGTATGTTTATTCATATAGGCATTACCCATCTATTATTTAATACGTATGCATTAAAAAGTCTTGGAAAAGATGTGGAGTTTATGTATGGTTTCTTTAAATTCTTTATCATTTATATGATTGCTGGCATATTTGGAAGCCTATCTAGTTTTCTATTTAGTTCTGCTGTATCTGCTGGAGCTTCAGGAGCCATCTTTGGTCTTATGGGTGCCTATCTTTATTTTGGCATGCAAAAGCCTTCTATTTTTTCAGCAAGATATGGTCTCAATATGGTTTCATTAATCCTTATTAATATCGTCTTTGGTCTTACTAATTCAAATATTGATAATTTTGCACATATAGGGGGTCTCATTGGAGGGTTTTTAGCAAGCTACGCTTTAGGGCTAAAAAAAGAAAAGCTTTTTAGTTTTAAAAAAGTCATTGCTCAATTATTAATTATAACTATAATTGGTGCTTCTCTTATGAGTGGCATCTCTATTCAAAAAAAACAATGGGAATATAACTTTTACATGGGTGTTGATTCCTTAAAAAAAGATGACTTAAACAATGCTAAGTTACAATTTCAAAAGGGTATTGAAAAAAATGATCAAATCCCTGAATTTTATTTTTATTTAGCTTATATTTCCTATGAAGAAGGGGATCAAACTACAACTATCAATTATTTAGAAAAAGCTTTATCCATCAACCCAAATTATTCTATGGCTAAGAAGTTTTTAAATGACCTTCAAAAGAAATAACTGCTCATTTTGAGCAGTTTTTTATAATAAAGGATATACTAGAAGGCAACACTATTTATGGAGGTGTTATCATGAAAAAAGTCAATAGCATTATACTTTTTCTTATTTTTATGATTGCTTTTTCAGGATGTAATAAAGCTTCTGAAAAAAAGCCCTTCTCTTATCTACCTACTTATGAATCCATGACCTTTGAAAACTTTGAAAATGCCACAGAAGAGGAAGGCTTAGATCATGCAACCTTTAGAGTAAAAGATTCAGATTACGAAAACTTTTTAACTGATTATGAAAATTTTCTTCATGAAAATGGTTGGCAGACAACAGATGATAAAAAACCTATATCTATTAACCTAAAAAAAGAAGATCATGTTGTTATTCTCGTGGTCACATCTAAAAATACAGATGAAGAGATCAATGGAATTATTTATTCAAAATAAAAAAACCTCTCTTCAGAGGTTTTTTTAGCTATTTATCTGGATAAAATCCATCCATAAATTCAAAAGTCTTACTCATATCTACATCATTTACTTGATCTAAAGCTTTTCCTTCAACCAAAAACTCGACCTTTTCATTTCCTGCTGCTACCATGGTATTGACAATACTTGCAATAGTTAATTCCGTTTCTGTAGGATCTTTCTTTAGCCCTTCTTCAAACTCTTTTGAAAGATTGATCTTTACAACACCATTTACTTTTTCAATAGACAACAATTTTGTTCCTTCTGGAATAGGATTTTTAAATTCTCCAAAAGGTTCAAAGTTGATAAGTTCATTCATAAGAAACTCTTCTATACTCTTTCCTTTAAGCTTGTCATCTTCTTTATCTATAGTATATGCTTCATCAAACAAGAAAGGCATTTCTTTATGCTTAATATATAAAACATAGTCCATCGTCTTTTCTTCTTCTATTTTTTCCTCAACTACTGGCTTTACATTGCTTTTATTCTCTGCTTCCTTTTCATCTTTCTTACACCCTACAAAAAAGATACTACTCATTAAAGTCATACATAACAATATGGTTACAATTTTTTTCATAATCATTTCCCCCTTTTTGAATGGTTATTTTATTCCTTTTATAAAGGTTTCTTCATCAACTACTCTTATTCCTTCATTTTTTAATAGAGCAGCAGTGACCCCATCTCCCTTTTTCTTATTTCCTGAAAAATTCCCATCATAGATAGTTCCACTTCCACAGGATGGACTCTTTCCTTTAAATATTGCAGTCCTTACATCATATAATTTCGCAATTTTTAAAGTTTCCTCTGCTCCTTTTAAAAAGTATGTGGTCTTATCTTCTCCATTTTTATTCATAACTTTTGCCTGTTTTTCTAATACAGTTTGTCCATCTCCACCTACAATCTCACAAGGAACTCTTGGAGTCGCTAGTCCCCCTAGTTGCTCCGGACATACTAGTATAGCCTTTTTTTCTTTTATGAGCTTTAAAATTTCTTCTTTTAAATTATTGCCTCCATTATATTTACAATCTACGCCTCCTAAACAAGCACTAATGAGTATCAGTCTTTTCACCCCTTTCCTATTTTAGCTCAACGATAGTAACTCCTGTTCCACCTTCTCCATAAGCTCCATCCCTTGAACTTTTTACATGCTTATGTCTTTTTAACATATTTTTAATTCCTTCACGAAGGACCCCTGTGCCTTTTCCATGAATAATACTTACCTCATTTAGTCCTGCAATATATGCATCATCTAAATATTTATCTGTATTCATTCTGGCTTCTTCTAAATTCTGACCTCTAAGATCTATAGATGTTTGAACACTTTGGCTCTTCCTTTTTGCAATTCTTCCTACTCCCGTTTTTTTGATTCTTTCTTTTTCATCCTTATCTATTCTTAAATTCTTAATATTTACATTAATTTTCATTATGCCTACTTGTACAGTCAAATCTCCTTTTGCATCTGGCTTTGATGCAACTTCTCCCTTCTGATTTAAATTAAGAAGAATTACTGTATCTCCAATTTTTAATTGCTTTGGTGGTTTGGTATTTACAACCGTATCCATATTTAATCCTAAGCCCTTTTCCATCTCACCAATTTGACCTCTTAAATTTTTTCTTGCTTCTTCGATTTTTTTATTTCTTTCCTTTTCTTCTTGAACTTTTGCCATATCTCGTAATTCTTTGATTACTCTATCTGCTTCTTCCTTTGCTCCCTTAAGAAGTTTTCTCGCTTCTTCTCGTGCTTCTCTTAGAACCTTATCCCTTTGAATGGCTAATCTTTCATTTTTTTGTTCATACTCATTTTTCTGCTTTTGTACCATTAACTTCAGTCTTACTGCTTCATCTCTTTCTTCTTCAGCAGTTCTTTTGTCCTTTTCAATAGATGTTAATAAATCCTCAAAAGCAATATCTTCTCTAGAAATAAGACTTCTAGATTTTTCTATGATGTATTCACTAAGACCAAGTCTTTTTGATATTTCAAAGGCATTTGATTTTCCTGGTACTCCAATCAAAAGCTTATAAGTAGGACTTAAAGTTTCCACATTAAATTCTACTGATCCATTCTCTACTCCTTTTGTTGTTAACGCATATTCCTTTAACTCTGTATAATGGGTTGTAGCAATAGTTCTTACTCCCATATGGTAAAGATGATCTAAAATAGCAATAGCTAAGGCTGCTCCTTCCGTAGGATCTGTTCCTGCTCCAAGCTCATCTAGTAATACTAAAGCTTTGCTATTTACATTTTTTAATATCTCAACGATATTTGTCATATGAGAGGAAAAGGTACTAAGACTTTGTTCTATACTTTGTTCATCTCCAATATCTGCAAAAACATTCTCAAATACAGATAACTTTGTCCCATAATCAGCAGGAACATGCAAACCACTCTGCGCCATGACTGTAAGAAGCCCTACTGTTTTTAGCGTTACAGTTTTTCCTCCTGTATTCGGCCCTGTAATAACTAATGTATTAAAGTCATCTCCAATCCATATGTTTGAAGGTACCACTGTCTTTTTATCTAACAAAGGATGTCTTCCATTTTTAATACGAATATATCCATCCTTATTCATCTGTGGTTCTACCCCATTCATATTTACAGCTAGTTTCCCTTTTGCAAATATAAAATCTAATAAAGAGAGAACCTTTTGATTAGATCTAATCTCCTCAACATGTTCCCCAATCAAGGCTGTTAGTTCACTAAGGATTCTTTCTATTTCTACCTTTTCCTTTAGCTTTAATTCTTTTAATTCATTATTAAGCTGTACAATTGCCATGGGCTCAATAAAAAGTGTGGCTCCACTAGAAGATTGATCATGGATAAGTCCTGGCACATTGCTTCTATACTCTTGCTTTACGGGTACCACATAGCGATCTTGCCTAATAGTAATAATGGCATCCTGTAAATACTTTTGATGACTTGTTGAAGAAATCATACTATTTAATCGATTTCTTATAGCCACATTTCTTGACTCCATGGTTCTTCTTATATTTCTTAATGTAGAACTAGCATGATCAGATATTTCATCATCTGATATAATACACGCATTGATTCGATCTTCTATACCCTTAAAAGTAAACAAACTGCTTATATAGCCTTCCATAACGGGAAATTTACTTTCCCCTTCCTTTGCTTCTTTCATAAAGCTTTTTAATCTTCTTGCTCCTCTTAAAGTATCTGAAACCTCTAAAAGATTTCCCGGATAAAGAAATGATCCTATTTCAGCTCTCTTTAAATGATAAGATAAATCATGAATTCCTCCTAATGGAACATTTCCCCTTTGAAGGAGTATACTCGTTGCTTCATGGGTCTCCTTTTGCCAAGTTACAATTTCTTCATAATCTGTTGAAGGTTCTACCTCTTTAGCAATTTCTTTTCCTAACGTTGATTGTGCATATTCTATTAGTTTATTCTTTATTTTTTCAAATTCTAAAACTCTTAAAGTTCTTTCGTTCATCATAACGCCCCTTTACATAACTCCTCTGAAAAAGTGTCCTTTTGTAAACCCTTTTTCTTTTACTTCTTTGATAAATTTTTGTGTATATTGACTCGTCTT
The DNA here is from genome assembly GCA_025210525.1 of Marinisporobacter sp. Taxonomy (GTDB): domain Bacteria; phylum Bacillota; class Clostridia; order Peptostreptococcales; family Thermotaleaceae; genus Crassaminicella. Next base: position 19,490 of record JAOARP010000025.1, on the reverse strand, counting down.
TTTTCCTTGGATGCTATTTTTCATCTCTTCTATATAAGCATGTAGGGTTTTTTCAATCTCTCTTTCATCTTCTATAGTAAAATTTATTCTAAAAGCATTTACTCCTGAATCCATCAATTCCTTCATATGTTCAATTAAGCATAGCTTTTGAGCATTGAGTATTTGCATTTTACAATTGTTATCTCTCATCATAGGAAAAATTACCCCTAATGGGTCCTTGAGTCCAAATCTAGTTTTTTCACAAGCACCACAATACTTTTGATCTCCCTTTAATGCTGTGGATATAGGACAATATTTACTAATCATGAGAGGTAAATTCCCATGAATAATAACTTCACAAGGAAGAGAAGATTTCTTAACAATTTTTCTTAACTCTTTTAATGTAAGTTCAGGAGATAGGGTAATCTCATCTGCATCCATTTCTCTCAAATATTCAATAGCTCCATTATTAAATACATTGAAAGCAAAATCTGTAGCTATATGGATATTTGAAAAATCCTTCACTACATTTAGTATTCCTAGATTAGATGCTAAGATTCCTTCTACCTCTAAATCCTTTAATTTATCCTTAATGCTTTTTATTTCTTTATCTTCTGTGATTCTTGAAAAAGTTGGAAACAATGGTACACCATACTCTTTTGCTAATTTTAATGCTTTTTCTATTGTATCAAAATCATGATAATAAATTCGATCTATAGGAAATTTCAATGCTGCTTTTAGCTGCTTTAAATTATTGACACTTACATATATATGTTTCTCTTCTTCCTTTTGTTTTTCTTCAAGTTTAAACCATTCTTCTATTTTTTCATCAACACTTTTCAAATCTATATTTTCTCTATGGTGATAATTTTCTCTTAATTCATCCATCTTTTCGATAACAAGTCTTCTTAATTGATTGATTCCTCCAATAGGGATGGCTACACCTTCATCTAGCTGAATATCTAGTTCCTTTAATTCATAAGGAGTATTTCCAAGCTTAGCTATTTGTTCACCAATTCGTTCTTTACTAGTAGGTGTTTTTAGTGCTTTTTCAGCCTTCATAGATCCCTTTTCCCTAACAAAATTTTCATCCTCATCCCATAATGATAATTCAATTTGCTGATTAAGCTTTCCGATGAATTTCCCATAAAGGGGTATTTTTTTATCTTTTCTTTCATATGTTTCTTTCGCCCTTTTTAAAAGCCCTATATCAGAGGTTTTATATACAAAACTATCCTTCAATACGGAATGCTTAAATTTTATTTCAACAACTTCACCAGCCTTTGCAGTGTCTTTCTTTATCCCTTTTTGAAATATGTTCTCTACAATGGTTCCAGAATTATCTCCCTTTTGGGACCATATTTCTAATCCATCTCCCTTGGATAGTTTCTCTTCTAATTTGATTTTAACACGTTTTTTATTTTTATCATAATCTAGAACCTTTCCAAGCTTTATCCCTCTATTGCTTGGCTTTGAGAAGCTCATAAGATTTTTTCCTTCTTCTCCTAATATATACCCTTTTGTAAATCTTCTATTAAACATTTGCTTTACTTCTTTTAAAGTTTTTTCATCTATTTGTGGTTTCTTTTTGTTTAAAATATACTGGCCAATAGCTTTTCTATAAGCACTCACAACCGTAGCCACATATTCTGGTCTTTTCATTCTTCCTTCTATTTTAAGAGATTTTACCCCTGTATTTAATATTTCGTCAATATCTTCTAATGTATTTAGATCTCTCGGACTAAGAAGATACTCACCAAATCTATTTTTTGCTTTTTTTCCTGTAGCCATATCTACCAAATCATAAGGCTTTCTACAAGGCTGTGCACATCTTCCACGATTTCCACTTCGTCCTCCTATCATACTGCTCATAAGGCATTGTCCTGAATACCCAATACATAAAGCTCCATGTACAAATACTTCTATATCCATTTTTGTATTATTTTTGACTAAAGCAATTTCTTCTTTTGACATTTCACGAGCTAGTACAACCCTTTTAAATCCTAGCTCCTCTAAAAGCTTTGCTCCTTCAAAGCTATGCACAGACATTTGGGTACTGCCGTGGAGTTCAAAATCTGGAAATAAATTTCTTATGAGCTTTGCGGCTCCTAAATCTTGAACAATAATTGCATCTACATCTATATGATATAAAAAAGCTATATATTTTCCTAATTCCTTTAATTCTTCATTAGATACTAAAGTATTTACCGTAACAAATACTTTTACACCCCTTATATGACAATACTTCACTGCTTTTTTTAGTTCTTCCTCGTCAAAATTTGTTGCATATTGTCTTGCACTGAATAGTTTTCCTCCTAAATATACTGCATCCGCTCCACTTTGCACTGCAGCAATTAAACTTTCAAAGCTTCCAACGGGTGCTAATAATTCTATATCCATTGATCTCATCTCCTGTAAGTACATTTGTCCACTAAAAAAGTAGTAATATTATTATATCACTACTTTTAGTATTCCATTAGTAATATTTTACTTTCTACTTTTTTCATCAAAGTTCTCAATAAATGCATCTAATTCCTTTCTAGCTTGTACATACTTAATTTGGCTATCAAAAACCTTATTTTCTAATTCCTCATTTTCTTTTTTTGCTTTTTTTATTTCTGTATCTTTCAGACTAAGGGCTTCTTTTAAAGTCTCTATCTCCTTTTTTAAAATTTCACACTCATTATTTTTCATATTGTTTCTTCTTTCTTCTTCCAATTGTTCAATCCTTTTTTTGTATTCTATTTCTCTTGTCTCAAAATCTGCTATAGTTGTTGCTAGCTGACTACGTGTTTCTTCTAATTCTTGTAGGGGCTTTAGTGCATCCTCTTTCACATTTTCAATCTCTTGATTTATTTTATAATATTCATCCGCTATATTTAGACAAGTTAAAACTGCGATCATTGCTGTACTTAGTTTTTTACTATTTCTTGCAATGTCTATCATTTTTTCATCTACAAAATTGGCAACCCTTTGCATATATTCTTTAGATTCGTTGCCCACCATTGTATATTCTTGTCCATATATTCTAACAATCACTTTATTTTTATTACTCATTCATCTCTCTCCCTCAAATAATTTGAGTCTTATATATGAATTCTTTAGAAAACTTTAATTTCCTTCTTTATTTACCCAATAATCACCCATTTATATCTTATTTTTTATTCCATATAGTTTATTATATTATACAGTAGTCATAAAATAAATACTATAGTAGAACTAAACAATGGTTTATTTTTCGAACTTTCTTCTATCTATTAGAATACTATATAACGAAAAAACTTCACAGACAAAAACTATTAAAATATTTTCATATTTAAGGAGGATCTTTATGAGTTCTGTAAGTATATTTCCACAAACAGTCACAGCACAGATTAGCTCGTATCAACCAGATACAGTATTTGGTCTATGTTCAACTATGCACTTAGGAAGAAAAAATGAATCTAGCATTTATCGAATACTTTTTAAATTTCCTGTTTCAATTATCCCAAATCAATGTTTCATATTAAAAGCCATACTTAAGATATATATCCGATATGCAGGGCTACTCACGCCTATTGCATTTACCCCTTATGCACTATCACAGGATTGGTCTTTTCAAACAGTTACATGGAATAATCAACCCGCTTACTATCCTACTGTAGCAGGAGAAACTAAACTTATACAAAAAGGAGATTTTCATACTTTCAATATAACAAGAATGATCACCAAATGGTATGAAAATGAAATTATGAACTATGGTTTAATAATAAAAAGTGAAGAATTACAAGATCAATCATACATGCAAATTAACACAGATTTAAATTCTGATTTATCCCCAGTAATAGAAATAGCCTATACTCAAAAATCTAAAATTAATATTATTTCTTCTCGTTATATTTCAGGAAATGAAGAAATAGATACAGCTGGATCCTATAGTTTTTCCTCTATTGTAGATATATCTCTTACAAAAACAATTACATGCCATATTAAAAATTTAGGCAGTACACCTGTAGAGGTAAAATACCAAACAAGCCCCAATGGCATTGATTTTATTGACGATTGTTCAAATCCTCGCATATTACCAGGTCATGAAATGATTTGGCTTGTTCCTTATTCATTTGCAAAATATGGCCGAATCGCAGCAAGAAACATAGACCCTACTGAAACATCAAGAATTAAAATTTGGTACGAAGCACAAGAATAAAAGAATGACTGCATATATTCAAAGTATTGTACGAACATCCCTCTTCTCCTTTGAATATCATATAACAAAAAGAGGACTCTTTTGAAAGGAGGTAAAATTTATGACCCCTAGTATAATGAATTTACAAGTAGAAGTAGCACAAATCAGTTCAGGTGAACCATCAAAGGTATTTGGCAATTGTACTACTATGTATTTAGGAAGGAAAAATACATCTACCTTTTATCGCATATTATTCAAATTTTCTGTTTCAAGCATTCCAAATCATTGTATTATTTCAAATGCATTGCTAAAAATATATGTTCAACATGTGTCAAGAGGAAATACTTCTCTTTATACCCCCTTTGCATTAACACAGGATTGGTCTGTACAAGCTGTCAATTGGATCAATCAACCCCTTTTTGATCCTACATTATTAGGAGAAAGTAAGGCAATGAGCTCTGGAGGCTTTTATACCTTCAATATTACAAATCTAGTTTCCAGCTGGTATAATTATCAACTCCCTAACTATGGATTCATCATGAAAAACGAAGAAATACAAGACATGACCTATAATCAAATCGTAACCCTTAACAATCCGGTTTCAGCACCTATTATAGAGGTTACTTATACACCCCTTCCAACCCGTTTTATTGAAGATATAGAAGTGGTAGATACGGATGATACTTGGCGTTATTCAGGTGTTGCAGATGTATCCTATGTCAAAACCCTTACTTGTCATATTGAAAACATAGGCAATACTCCGGTAATAGCTAAATTCGAATCTAGTCCAGATGACATTCATTTTATTTGTGATGGTTGTAGTGGAAGTATCATTCAGCCCCATAAAATGATATGGGCTACTCCCTATGCCTTTGCAAGATGTGGAAGAGTTGCAGTAAAAAATGTAAATCCTGGTGAAACCTCTCGCATCAAAATATGGTATCAAGCACAAGAATAAAAGCTGCCAGTGGCAGCTTTATCTTTTAGCAACCGTACTCGCAACTTCTATGAAAATATTGATTGGATGAATCTCCACAATTCTTTAAGGTGTTCGTATAACAATTTACATGTACATCACAATTTACATGGGCATTACACTGTCCATAATCATAACAACAATCATGTTTCTTTTTGAAAATTGGGCATGCAAAAATAATAATAGATACAGTAAAACACCTACTATCTAGCTCATGTATACCAATATGTTCTATTCCCGTGAATATATCTACTATTTGACCCTCCCAATTCTTTAATAATACAAACATACAAAATGGAATATCATAATGAGCACAATGCATATTCTGGCAAGGTTCATCCCCTACATATAAAAGCTTAATATGCTTCATCCCCTCAATCACTAATTTTTTTCCTACAGGAGTCCGTATGATCTTATATGAAGATACCGATACATCTGCAAAAACTTGACAAATACATTCTATATCAGGTTTTTTTCTTGGGATACACATTTTATCTGTTTCACAAATTTGCCCACTAGGATAATGACATGGACACTCTGGAAAATGATCATAGGGGGTAATCCCTGTAATCTCAATGCAATCCTTTTTCATATTTCATTCCTCCTAGCAATCATTAAAGATATTTATAAAAAGGCTTAACCTTCTTTTCTATTTTTTTTATCTACTTCCCTGATATATACTATTCTGTATTTTCTTTTTTGTTCTAATTTAATAGATATATACGCTCTCCTTTATAATTTAAAAAGCTTGTCTCTACTACTATATGTGTGTCTATAGAAAATGTCACCACATAAGTTTCTCACACATAGTATATTATCGAGAAAGGAGGACGAAAAAATTGGCTGGATATATCTATACAGATAAACCTATAAATGAATCTTCCAAACGTGATCAACATAGTGTCTATTCTTACCCTGAACTTTATTCGGGAGGACATTCATCATATATTGGGCAAGGTCCTCAAGGATATCCGGGTCCTCAGGGTCCTCCAGGACCTCCAGGACCTGTTGGACCTAAAGGGGATACAGGTTGCCAAGGTTATCCTGGTCCTCAAGGAAATAATGGATGCATAGGCCCAAAGGGCGACAATGGTTCTCAAGGTATGCAAGGATGCCCTGGTTCTCAAGGATTCCCTGGACCTACTGGACCGCAAGGACCTAAGGGGGATGGCGGATCTCAAGGTATGCCAGGATGCCCTGGTCCACAAGGCTTCCCAGGGCCTGTTGGTCCACAAGGTCCTAAAGGGGATGGGGGACCTATGGGACCTCCTGGATGCCCAGGACCGCCAGGACCCGTTGGACCTCCAGGATCCGTTGGTCCACAAGGTCCTAAAGGGGATAGCGGATGTCAAGGACCTCCAGGACCTCAAGGCTGTCAAGGACCTAAAGGAGATCAAGGTTGTATGGGTCCTATAGGTCCTCAAGGACTTCAAGGACCTAAAGGTGATCCTGGTTCTCAAGGTTGTTGTGGCTGTCCAGGCCCAGAAGGACCGCAAGGTCCCAAAGGTGATCCTGGTCCCCAAGGATGCCCAGGTCCCCCAGGACCAGAAGGACCTCAGGGGCCACAAGGACCAGAAGGACCTGAAGGACCTCAAGGCAACCCAGGACCTCAAGGCGACCCAGGACCTCCGGGATCAGAGGGACCTCAAGGACCTCCAGGACCCTGCTGCAGATGTTGTAATCTCATTGATGATGGGAGCTTTGAATGTGGTGTAGTTATTGAAGACTTTTGGGATATAGCTATCAATACTGAAAAATCAAATGCTCCTGGTCAAGAAGCAAAACTAGATACAACTGCTATTAATCATATTTCTCACTCAGGATTAGTTTCTGCATGCTTACAAACACAAGTAAATACAGATCGAACAGGTTGGGAAAAAGCCATACTGGCACAAGTTGTAGATGGTATTGATCCTGAATGTTTCTATGAACTTCAATTTTGGGGAGCAAGGCTCGATGAATTCAATGGAACAAAAGTAAACCCAACTTCCACTATTCCTTGGAGCTTAAATACAAGAGCATTAGTCTTTTGGGGAGATGTAACTCCATCCATACTCGATGGAACCCTTAACGAAAGTGATGCGGATATACGTATCCGTATATTTGAAGGCTCTCCTAATCAAGTATTGGTAAATACTGATGTTCCTCCATTAATCAATAACTACGACTTTGAATCCTATAGAGAATTATTAAGCTGTGATTGTACAACTACATGTGGTTGTGCAGATGCAATTCCACCAGGAACTACACAAGCTACAATTGTATTCATTGCAGAAGAGGTAAATGCAGATCCTGTTCCGCCTGTAACAGTTATTCCTGATGATGTAATAGGCAGTACTTGGTATATTGATGATGTAATCTTTTCGTAAAGTAGTCAAACATTTGATTTATCAATCATAAATTATCCACAGATTCTAATTTTTATAATTTCCTAGCAAATAAAAAGGAGGATATTATCCTATGAGTGCATGTACAAATAAAAGCTTTATAGATATCATTGGATTATGTGATCCTAGTGTCTTTGATTTAACCACTTATCCTTACTGGACACAAATTTCTATTCCTGAAACTTTAATTCTCCCAGAGCAAAAGCCTGATATCGAACAAATTAATTCTGTAAATATAACAGTAGAGATTCTTAGAAAAAAAGTAATTGTAACTCCAGATTCAGGTGGAGTAGAAAATCAAGAAGGCAAATTATTAACTGGAAGAAAGCTTATTGTTGAAGGCCAATTATGTCAAACAATCAATTATACAGCTGCTGTTCCTGAGCAGTCTGTACACTCTGCTCATTTTGTAGTGCCATTTTCAGCATTTATCGTTTTAGATAACCCTATTAGTGGAGAAGATCCACTAGATCTAAATTTCGATGTAAATTCTTGCGTAGAAGATGTATTTATTATGGATGTTTGCCCAAGACAAATCTTTAAGAATGTAACATTATTCTTACAAGCCGTTCCTGCTGCAATGACAGAATGTCCAGATAACTGCTAATTCAATTTATCTAATAAAGGAGGATCAACTATGAGCAGTCAATGTAATGATATTGTTATTGAAAGAAAGCTAGGTTCTATTGCCTGTGGTTCCTTAGGCTTATTTGATAAAAAAGTCGATGAGGGTTGCGGTTGCGAAGAAGACCAACTCATTGATATAAAAGGAGTATGCACAAAAGCACAAATAGAAGGGATTACTATTGGTGCAGATCCAGATGATACTTGGACTCAGATATTCATTCCAGAAGTATTGTGTATTCCAAAACAAAAGCCTGATATAGAGCAGATTCTAACCCTTAATTCTTGTGTAGATATTATCTCTCAAAGAGTAGTAAAAACACCAGCTGTAGGAACTATCGTTCCTGGACCACCTCCAGTATTTACACCAATTCCTAATTATGAAGGAACCTTTTTAACAGGAAGAAAGCTTGTTCTAGAAGGAATACTCAGACAAAAGATTATCTATACTGCTGATGTAGAGGAACAATCCGTTCATGCAGCACATTTTGATGTACCATTTTCAGCATTCATCATCCTTCCATGGGATACACCATTATTTACTAAATATAAAATAGAACCATGTATTGAAGATATATTCGTATGTAGAGTATCAAAAAGACAAGTATTTAAAAACGTGACTATATTCATCAAAGCAACTCCACGTACTTGTGCATAAAAGTGTAAAGGAGGATAAACTATGAGTTGTAAATGTTTTGACAATCAAGTTATTGATGTGATCGGATTATGTGATACAGATAATTTTAATATAGATACTACCACTACTCCAAATTGGACGGAAATTTCTATACCAGAGGTCTTAGCCATTCCCCCACAAAAACCTGATATAGAAACAATTGATAAGGTATTTGTAAAGGTAAAAATCATCTCTAAGAGAGTAGTAGAAACACCAGACTCTGCTGGCGGTGACAATGCAGAAGGAACACAATTAACAGGGAGAAAATTGATCATTGAAGGCATTTTAAAACAAAAGGTAGTTTATACTGCAAATGTGCCACGCCAAACAGTTCATTCAGCACACTTTGATATACCATTTTCAGCATTTATCGTTATAGATGGTAATACAGATCTAGATGCACAATTCTGCGTAAAACCATGTGTTGAGGATGTATTTATAAAAGCATTAAATGATCGAGAAGTATTTAAAAATGTAACAGTATTATTTACTGCTGTACCACTTATTCCTTGCCCATGAAATTGAAAAAATTTCCAAAAGATATTTTCCCCTTTTGGAAGTTTTTTATTTTTATCATACATCTTACAATGATTGAATATGGATGAATCAAAGATATTTTATAAGGAGGATCACAATGAAAGGTACAATCAAAAATTCTGCAAAAGTTATAGGTATTGCTGATACCTTACCTGAACAGCCCTATATTTTCAAGCAATTCTCTATAGAAAGAACTCTGGTATTACCCGAATCAAAGCCTGATATTTCCCATCTTGTTGAAGTAAATACAAAAATTAACATCTTAAAAAAGACGCTCATCAAAACCCCTGCAATTACTTCTTTAGAAAAACAAGTTTTAACAGGAAAATATCTTTCTATAGAAGGGGATTTCATACAAAAAATTGAATATGCAGCTGACGTGCCTACACAGGTAGTTCATGCTGCAGAATTTAACATTCCTTTTTGCACTTCTATCATGCTTCCAAAAGATTATATCTTAGATACACCTATTACCATTACCCCCTACATAGAAGATCTTTGCTTATCTCTTATAGATCAAAGAACATTATTTGAAAATATAATCCTTTTAATAGATGGAAGTCTTTATCACTAATCACTCACTTCCACAAAATAAGTAGCCAAGGATTAGGCTTAATCTTTTTCCTCTTGGCTACTTTCTATTTTCTCTACTTCGTTTATATAATTTTAGGACGATAACTCAAGGAAATATCTGACGCCATCGTACTCGTAAGTGCATATTTCATAAAATTTTTTATAGATATTCTATAAATATTATAATATTCTAAATCATTAGCTGTATAATAAATACTTTCCCCATCTGATTTCCAAACAAAGTCACTAATCTTTATTCCATTATAATTTTTAGTTAAATTGGTCATGCGTTTTCTTCTTAAATCATAATAAAATATATTGTCTGTTATTAAATCAGAGCCAATAAATGCAATATATTGATTATCCAAAGAAAACTTTATATTTCTCATGGTTATAATTTGTTTAGGTGTTTTCAAAACTATATTCTCCATACCATTTAAATCTATTAGATAGGTCCTATTATATTCTCCACTTCTATCCCAAATATATGCAATAACCTTACCTTCTTTAGACCAGGTAAAATCTCTTATAAATCCACACGAAGTAAGCTTTGTGATATTTCCTGTATTTGTATCCATCATATATAAATTTGAAACGCCTGATATAGATTGTAAAAAAGCAACATACCCACCTGTTGGGCTGCTCTTTGGCTTATAATTTTTTGCTTCGCTATTTCCAAAGGTTATTTGTTTCCAATCTAATGTATTGATGTTGATGCAAAATAATTTTTTCTGTTCTCTATAAGAAGCTGAAAATATAATTCTTCGCTCTTCATAATCCCAACAAAAGCTTCCCACAGCATCAAAATCCTCCGGGTCAGTAATTCTTCTAATCACTCCATCTGCTAAGCTATACACATAAAGCATATATTTTCCCTTATTATTTTCATCATCTGATAAAAAGGCAATCTCCCATCCCATTGGAGACCACATAGGCTTAATGTTATGATTTTTTCGAGAAATTGTTATTTGCTTTTTATGGCTTCCATCCATATAACATATAAAAATATTACTTTGCTCGTTCTTAATGGAATAACTTAATTGATAAGTAGGAATCAAAACTAAATCTACTAGCAAGCTAACTTTTTTAAATATACACCGCTCATTTATCTTTTTAGTAACAATCTCTTGTATATTCACTTGGGGTTTTAAATAATCAAATTTTAATAGATCTTTTGGATCTGATCCATCAATGTTTTTTGGAATAACAATATATACACTTTGAAAATATTCATTTTGAAAAGTATGAATTGTTTTTTCTGCTACATCTGCTAAATATAATACCTTTTGTTTTAATTTCATATGAACCATAAACTTTTTCCCAGATAAATAGTGTCCTTCTGAAGATTGCCCCTTCATAGTATCTATACATTTTTTTGAGAGTATTTCAGGTTCTACAATAATAGAAACAATCTTTTTTATATCAGGCATATATTCAGGTAGTATCATTACTTCTTCTGAAGATACAAAAGAGAAATACTCTGAATTTTCTTTGGAATTTTTATGAATACCTATGGTTTTTACTAAAAGGTTTTCTGTATTTTCCAAAACAAATCCTCCTAACTGTTTATAAATTTAAGAAAGCTCCGTAACATCAATGGTTAATAATATACTTTGAAATATTTTTCTTTCCATAATTCGTCGTACATATATATCTTCTATATAAGGTGTTACTTTCAGTTTTGAATAATAATCAAATGCTTTCCCTAAAACAATGCAAGTTGAAAAAGGAATAGCTAGTTGTGTTACATGGATAGATTTTAAAGTATCTTTTGGTATATACTCTAAATTTTGAATCATTTTTCCTTCTACAATCAAATTTAATCCTGTGAGTATTTGATTTTCTTGTGAACTTCCTTTAGATGTTTTTATGATCTTTGTATGGAGTATTTCAGGTTTTACAGAGGTACGTAAAAATTCTTTTATATTTGGATTTTTTTTATCTAAATAAGAAGTTTTTTGTATATGTACTTGCTTAAAATTTTCTGACCAAGATGGAAATTCTTCAATATTTCCTAAAAGCTCTATAAAATTTTCAAACTTTGATCCCATCTATAGTTCCTCCCTATAGGACATTATTTTAATAAATGTATATGCAAGTTTATGTTTATTTATCATACTTATTTAAAATCATCCTCTCCTACAAAACTTTGCTAGAGTTTTCTCATTGATTTCTATTGCTATAGTAACTAAACTATTTGTATTGCATACTATATAGTAGTAATCTAACAAATCATTTTATGATTTTTTTTTATTTTACTCAAGGAATATTTCCAAAGCTGACTACGTATTTTAAATAAAAACTTAATAATATAAAGGGAGGCTTATTTTTATATGATGGAAATCACAGGAATGGACACCTATTGTGGTAATGTAGAAGTAAAACCAGATGATTGTGAATTTGTAGAAGGCAATGTTTCTAAACGTATTAAAGTAGATAAGCATACAAAAGCATGTGAAATAAGAGTAGACATTGAAGTAGCAAAGAGAAAAACAATAAGACTTTGGGGACAAATAAGAGATTGTAATGGGAAGCCGGTTCCTTGCGCATTAGTAAAATTAGTAAAAGAAGTAAAAAAAGGCTGTAACATAGAATACGAAGGAGTCGCTCACGGTATTACTGATTGTCTAGGCTTTTATCAATTTGATATATGTCCACCTTATGATGACTCTGTTTGCAAGTTTAGAGTCTTTGTGAGCAAACAAGCAACAGGAAAAGAACTCGTTCTAAAAAAAGCAGTATGTGATCCATGCGATCATCCTTGTTCTTGTAATGATTATCACTCCTCACCGAATAATAATTGTTCATGTAATGATCACCATTTACCTGATGATAGTTATTTTTAAAATTCAGAGGGAATCCACCATGGGGTTCCCCCTATATTTATACGATATCTTCATATAAACGAACCATATCCTTTACAATACCTTGAGATTCATATTTCGTTTTTTGTGCTTTTCCTTCTCCTATATAATTTATTGTAAAGTTTTCATTTGATAATACTTCCAAAAGAATATCCTTCATAAGGTGAATATCTTTTAGATCTATCCATATAGCAGCTTTTCCTAATGCTTCTCCAAAAGAAGAATTTTTTGTACAAACAATAGGTGTATTACATGCCATTGCTTCTACTACAGATAACGGAAATCCTTCATAGCTAGAAATATTGATCATGCACTTCGCCCCATTATAAAAATATAGCATATGTTCATAACTAACCTTTCCAAGAAAAAGCACATTTTCATCTATATTCAAGCTTTTAGCATATTCTTTGAGCTTTAAATAATAGCCTTCTCTTTTTCCTTCATAATCGCCTATCATCAGTAGCGTTAAATCTTTATATGATTTTAAAACTTCTTTAAAAGCCCTAAAAATAGTTGGAATATTTTTTCTCATGTGAATACTTCCTACATGAAGTAAGTAATCTCCTTCTATCTTATAATGTTTTTTGATTTTTCTTTTGCTCTCTTCTAGATCTAATGGTTTAAATTGATTTGAACAAATTGGATAAATAACCTTTATTTTATTTTCTGCAACCTTGTAATGATGCATCAGTTCATCTTTAATAAAATTTGATACAGCGATAATCTTATCTGCTCTTTCTAAAGCATTAGGGAAAACGTTCATAAACTTATTAAAATATTTTGTATCTACATATTCAGCCTTACTAACAGGCAATAGATTATGTATAGTGCTAATATATTTACACACCTTTTCTTTTGGAATGCTAAATCCATTATTCACCGAATGATAAATGTGAATATGATCCCTCCTTATATGATCTACAAGCATAGTATAATCATTGTTTTTTCTATCATTTCCCATATATATCCATTTTAATTTTCTATGTTTTACCAAAGAGCATCTTTCCTCATTTTTATCCATTAATACTTCATATTTCCCTTGAGGATAAATATGAAGTAAATGATTGATTAATTCATAAGTATAAGTATATAATCCTGTATTCATCAAATAATTTAGTGCCATTCCATCCAAACAAATTTTCATACCCTTCACCTCACAATATTTCTTCGTCTAAATCAATAAGTAAATCTTCCCTTTCTCTTTTTATAGGTTCCTCTGAGACAGATATTTCTTCTATTGTGGCATCTGTATAGATCATTTCTTCTGCTAAATGATTCTCTTTATGATTATCTTCCTTAAAAACCATCAACTCACTTCTTTGATCTTTGTGGTCATAATGAACATCTACTAAATATAAAAAATGTCCATAAATCTTCCTAGGATCTAAAACATCAAAATACGCATCCAGTATATAAATTTTTATGTCTAAAATATTGTCTATTTCCTTTGGTAACTCAATAAATGTATTAAATGGCACTTTTAATTCAAGAATATTCGCTTTACAGGATTTTGTATTTTCTGTATAAATAATTTTGTATTCCTTTATTCCATCTACCACTATGATGTTCCCAAAGGGGGCATGTATGCTTCTTTTTGATTTGATTTCTATATTCATAGCTATTTCATAAATATTTTGCACTTCTCCTTTGTCCTCAGGAACATGCAAGGTTTCAACTTCTGAATATCTTATGATTTGTCCTTTTATTTGACTGGGTATATCTTCTTCTAATATAAGTCCTTCTATATTCATAGAGTTTCTAACAATTCCCATAAATCCCACCTCTCTTTGTACTAACTATATGATAACTTGTACTATTTTAGTATAGCTTTTTTATTCTTTTTCTTTTTTCTAGAATCATTTAAAAATGGAATAATTAAGCTTGTATCCTAATAAAATGTATCATATGAAAAATGAAAAGGAGGAATTTATATGGGATATAAATTGGTTAATTTTGATTTTGTTCCAGATGAAAATGAACAAATCGATGCCATTGTCAAAGTTCCTAAAGAACCTAGAAGTGTCATTCATGGGGTTGTAAAAGATTGTTATAACAAGGTAGTAAAAGATGCTGTTGTAAAATTATTTAAAATGCCTGACCCTAAAAAGCCTTGTGTCCTAGAACCCCTTACCCATACTTTTACAGATGATTGTGGTCAATTTATATTTGGTCCCCTTTGTCCTCATGTAAAATATGTTGTAAAGATTTGGATCAATCATGTGAAAATCAGGGAGCTTATTATTACTCCTGATCATTGTAATGAGCCATGTAATCATAATCATGATGATTATATCGAAGAAGATGAATTATAAGAACCTAGATTGATATCATATACTCAAAATTTACACATCTCAAATTTCTAATATTACTGCAAACACTATAAGGTTAAGTTATCACCCTAAAATAAAATGAGCCAATTTATATTGACTCATTTTATTTAATATGCTTTACTTTTTTATATACTCATTTTCGCAAAAGACTTTGTCATCATATTTAATCCATCTAAATCAATTTCATCAAAAAGCTTTATAGATCTTACAAATTCTCCATAAGCTAAAGAATATAAGTCATGATCATAATAAAGCTTTGCAAGCCTTAATAGTACCCCATCATTTTCTACAAGATTCAATAATTGCAATGCTTTTTCGAAGTTTTCTGGAGATGCAGCTTCTATCAAAATATCTAATACCTTAAAAATAATGTCTAACAATTCTTTAGATTCTTCTTGATCATCACTAATAATATCATATTTTTTTCCTTCTAATATATTTTTTAAAGCATAATATACTTTCCTCTTCTTCGTATTTTCAGGTTCTCTCACTTCATTTAAAAGCTTTACTGCTCCATACATATTCCCACTGAGTATTTCACATAATACCCTATTGAAAATAGACTTTTCTTTTAACTCTCCCTTTTCTATTTTTTCAAAGCTATTATAGCTTTTTTTATAATTTTTCAAAAGAAGGCAACACATTCCCTTACGATAAAAATCCTTCTCCGAAAATATTATCAATTCCTCAGCTTTTTCAATATATTCATAGGCTATTTTATAGCTTCTTAGTTGTAAATAAATCTCTGCAAGGATTATATATTCTTTTCCATCTAAATAAGTTCCCACAAAATTTTCTAATTTTTCTTTTATATCCTGAAGATCCCTTCTTTCATGGAATAATATTTTCGTAATAGTATAAAGAGGTTTTATAAATTGACTATTTTTCTCATATGCCTTTTTACAATAATAATAGCTTTCCTCATAATCTCCTAATTCATAATAAATCTCGCCTAGAGACTCCCATGCTTTACAGCTTCCTGCACCTTCTATATAATTCAGATACATAGGAGAATCTCCCCTATTTAAGCATTCATTTAACGTCCTAATAGCTAAGGAAGTTTTATTTTGACTTATATATATTTGCCCTTTTATATAAATTAAGTCTGTAAAATCTGGATAATACCCAATTCCCTTATGAATCATTTCTAAAGCTTTATCATACAGTTGTAGTTCTTTTAGAGATAATACCATCCTATATACTAATTGATATCCATATTTTTGTTTTTGTATAAGTTGGTCAAAAGCGCCTTCATAGCAATCATACGCTTCTTTATAATTTTTATTATTAAAATATTCATTTGCCAATCCATAAAGAATTTCTGGTTTAATATTTTTCATTTTGCTGTTTTTTATAATCCGTTGATTTTTTTCATCAAATCTCTCAAAATGTATTTGTAATTTGGGTGTATCCACCCCATGATCTTTGCTATAAAAAGCTACTAACAAGTTTTTATTTTCATTTGCCGCTTTTATCATCAATCCATGATTAGGCGCTTTTTCACAATACCAGTCGTTAAAAAATCTTGTAATATCTACTTTTATATAATTATTCATTTCCTCATTTATTGTAAAAGTCTGATAAAAGCTTTCATCTATAGAAGATTGATTGCTATAGTTTATGGTACTTTCTTCAAAGCCCTCTTTTATCCTATATACATGAAATTCTTTTTTTATAGAAGGACAATCATTTCGAGCTACATATAAAAATAATTCTACTTTTTTTACCTTTCCTGCCTCCTCTAAACATGGCAAATCAAAATAAAGTAAACTTCTATAGACAGAATGATTCATATATTTTCCAACAAATAAAGCATAATAATCCCCATAATTTTCATAAGGCATATCACTATTAATGGCTGCATCTCTAAAAGGCTTTTTTTCTATTATTTCTAGCATTATTTACTCACTCACTTTATAATTTTGTATTATTCTACGAAATATTTTCTTATGGTGTGAATAAACTAGATAATTTTAATATATTTTTCATCATTTCTAAACCCTCTGGATCTATTCTGTCAAAAATTTTTATAGATCTTATAAATTCTTGATACGCTAAACGATCATAACCATTTTGATAATATAGTTTTGCAAGTTTTAGTAGAACTTCATCATTTTCAATAAGATTTAATAGTTGTAAAGATTTTTCAAATATTTCAGGTGATGCTATTTTTATAAGCATGTTTAAAAGGATAAAAATTATATCGACAACTTCTTTAGATTCCTCTTTATTGTCACTAATATTTTCACAATCTTCATTTTCTATTAATTTTTTTAAGGATGCATATACCTTATACATTGACCTGTTTTCAAAACTTTTAGCTAAAAGAAGTAATCTTTCTGCATCTTCTAGGTTCTGGGAAATGATTTCACAAAGAATCCTTTTATATACCGCCTGTTCACAATAAGTTCCATCTTTTACTTTTTCAAAATACTTATATGCTTGTTGATAATCCTTAAGAAATAGATAACAAATACCCACATAATAATTTACTCTATAATCATCTTTTAGAATTTCTTTAGCTCTTAAAAAATATTCAAGAGCTACATCATATTTTTCATTCCCAAACCATAAATCTCCTAACTTTGTATAAGCTCCTATATGAAAAGGCTTCTTAAAAAATGATTCTAACTTTTGTTTTACTATATCTATATTCTTTTCTTTTTTTATTAAAATTTCTGCAATTCTATGAAGGGGTACATGAAAATCAGGCTTTCCTTGAATAGCTCTTATATAGCAATGATAGGCTTCATCATCATCTCCTAGCTGATGATAAATCTCCCCTA
Organism: Marinisporobacter sp.; assembly: GCA_025210525.1. Taxonomy (GTDB): domain Bacteria; phylum Bacillota; class Clostridia; order Peptostreptococcales; family Thermotaleaceae; genus Crassaminicella. The sequence continues at coordinate 1,593 of JAOARP010000025.1, read as the reverse complement.
ATGCATAATATGACTTATATCCACCTACCCCACTAATATTGCATAAAGCCATAGGGGCTTCTCCCATATCTAAACATTTAATAAACCCTTTTATTGCTGATAAATACTTTTTTTCTTTATGATTTAAACAAGCTTTTAAATATTCTAAATCTGTAAATTTAGGATAATATCTAAGGCCAATCTCTAAAATTTTTCTTTCTTCTTCATATCTATTTAATAAATCTAAAGTTAAAATCATTTTTACTAAAAGCTTAGGACTATGGGCACCATAGGGCATAAATTCTTCATATGCTCTTTTATAATATTCAAGAGCTTTTTCAAAATCTCTTAGTCTTAAATATTCACTGCCCATATTATATAAATGAAAATTATTATTAGAATCATTTTTTAAAATCTTTTCTAAAATTTTCATATTTCTATTGGATTTATTTTTTTCTCTTTCTACACTTTTTAAATATCCATAATGATACACAACTATTTTTTCTATTTTTACTTTATCTTGATCAATATTTTCATCATATTGGTTACAAAGCTGCTCATGAATAGCACCTCTATACTTATATCCTTTATGATTTCTTATTAATCTAACATTGAGGTTACTAGATAATTCTTGCCCCACCTTGTTTCCAAGATAGCTTAATGTTTGAAATATATATACATCTATCTCTGGATTATTTAATAAGGACAAAACCAGATCCTTATCTGAATCACACAATTCTTCATCTCCATCCATGGTTAAAATCCAATCTCCCTTTGCCTGCTTGAAAGCATAATTTTTTGCATCACTAAAATTATCCTGCCACTGATAATAACCTACCTTTGCTCCATAACTTTTGGCTATTTTTACTGTATCATCAGTAGATCCTGTATCTATAACAATCATTTCATCTACAATATCTTTTACACTTTCAAGACATTTCGGAAGATTTTTTTCTTCATTTTTTGTAATAACACATAAACTTAATAGCAAGTCCATCCCCCCTCAATCATATGTATAGCTATCGGAATATATCCGATAGCCTCTTGATTAATTTTGAGCATTATAACGAGCCACTACAGTTGCTGTATCTCCTATAGCTTTTGCCCTTACTCTCGTATACTTAAGATATTTTTGTGGATCTAATATAGTTGGTGTATCATCTGTTAAAGTTACTATATTCGGATCATCAATATAATCAGCCTCTACATTAGTTGGAGATATTTGTAACCATGTTTCAACAGTTCCAGCTCCACCAGTTCTCTTCACATAGAAGGATGTAACCTTCGTTTCAGAAGTATCTTCCGTCAATACTGTAACTGTAGTTCCAGCTGCAATATTTGCTGCTGTTCCAAGATCATCTACAAATCCATTCCCCACTACATTAATATTTACCGTATCTGTAATTGCTTTCACTTCTGTTACATACGTTACTGTCGCTACTGCATCTACTGCGTCTACTGATGCTACATTTGTTACTTCTGTTACTGTCGTTACTGCATCTACTGCGTCTACTGATGCTACATTTGTTACTTCTGTTACTGTCGCTACTGCATCTACTGCGTCTACTGATGCTACATTTGTTACTTCTGTTACTGTCGTTACTGCATCTACTG
>JAOARP010000024.1 GCA_025210525.1 Marinisporobacter sp. | reverse complement strand
ATATTCCATAGCTATTGTTGAAACATTATATAAATGTTCCTTAACACTTTGTTCCTTTAAAGTTATTGGATTAATGTGAGCACAAAACATATAATCACCCCACTAACAAATTTTTATAGTAGCAATATATTTATAATGCATACATTACAACATGAAAAATATACACATATTGTGAGAATATCCCTATGTCCTAAAACCTTTAAAAGTAAGCGTAAAGAAAATTGAAAATATTAGGAAAGCATAATATATAATCAAATAGAAAGTGGTCTTTCTTAAAAGCAGTAGTGTAAATAAAACAATGTAAAAGACTACTTCTAAATCCTTTATATTCCCCTCCACTTCCCCATCTAAAATATAAAATTTGATATATTATAACATTTCCCATTAGTGGATTTTGTCGATATTTGAAAAGTATGACAAAAAAAGAAATCCATGTCCATAAGGAAATATAGAGATATTTTCAATTTTGTTGCGGTTATATCTGAACATTTTTGCTCTCACACGACTTACACTTTATATGTCGCTATGGCAGTCTGATTCGTTGCGAAGATTTTTACCTGCTATCACGATTTATTTACAATAGGCACAGAGAGAACAAGTATAAGAAAAATCCCAGATACGCGGTAGCACCTAGGAATATCAATAGTTTTCTGTATTCAGTTTTTTTGTGATTTATAGTACCTTTTTATGGTCTTATTTTGTGCATACAAGGAAATTCAAGAAAATATCGCACAAAGCTGGTAAGGGTAACTTATATAGTAATTGTGGTATTGGTTTCGCTAAGCACTGGGTACCCCACCCATAAAAATGACGATGCAAAATAAAATTCGCATCGCCACTTTTTAATTAGTTCTTACTCTTCAATATCTACTCTAAAATCAACTCCAAGTTCTTCTTCTGTGTCTTTGAATGTTTCTAATACTCTATCAGCATAATCTCCAAGAGAAATCTTACTTGTAGCGAAATTTATCCATTTAACATACATAGGTAAATCTACCCACCCAGTTAAGCAGTCCCATAAAGCATCAAGATTTCCACCATAATAATCAGGCAAATCCATAAGCTCTTTTATATAGCTATGAAATTGCTCTTTATCTTTAAATTTTGAGCCATCAATTACTATTTGCATTTTCCGCCTCCTATTTTATCTGAGTAAACGTCTTATAATGGTCTATGGTCTTATAAATCAAACCATCACTAGAGTAAAGTAATCTATCACTTCCTCTAAAACCAGACGTATAGTTTATATCAGCTTCGTACCATACTCTATAATCAGCCTTAGGAAGTAGACCTTCTTTATTTCTAAATATGTCTCCACCAATGCTTTTACCCGGTGCTACATCAGCAAGGTTACCTTCTTTTGGATTCCACCCAAGCTTCTTTGCATCAGCTTTAGTGATAAAGTTATCTGGTAACTTGCCATTCTCTGCTACATAACCAGATACATCATCCATTTTATTGAGGATTTTACCCGTCCCCTTAATATCTGCTTCTATTTCTCCAGCTTCAATCATACGAGCATTCCAAACAGTTAAAAACCCATCTGCACCCGGTACAATTTTTCCAAGTCCCTTTTTAAGAACGAATTTTCTACCTGCTTTTTCTATAACTTCTTCGACAGCTTCTTGGGCAATATGACCAACCATATATTTACCATATTTTTCTCCATGTTCACGCATATGGTTATTTCTAAACTGTCTATCTGCTGGTGTAATTATATGTCCACTTGGGTCATGGTATATTAATGGATTATTATGTGTATATGTATACAGATTCAAACTAAGCGGATTCGTCACACTTCCCTCATAGCTATCCTCACTAATAAATCTACCTATAGTACTATCGTAATATCCTTAATTAAGTAATAACTTTCTTCCTAGAATTGGAGGTATGCTTGATTTTTCATACCTCCTGTACTTTTTTCCTTTATTGTACCATTTCCCCTATGCACTGGAAAGCATTGGGTGAATGTATTCGGTCTTATTTTTCATCATGCCATAGATGATGTTTACAAGCCTTCTCATGACACAGAGTAAAGCTTGATTGCCTGTTTTCCCTTCTGTCATTTTCTTTTCGTAGTAGTCATAGAAAATACCGTTTACAGGCTTATTCTTGTTCCTACCTTTGTTTATCTGTCTTGCGGCAAGCCTACGAAATATCTCGTAGAGTTTTCTGTTTCCCTGCTTGTTTCTGAATGACCTGTTGCTATCACCAGATGAGTATTGTACAGGTGCAATCCCTGCGTATTTTGCAAGTTTGCCAGCACTTGAGAATCTTCCTATGTCTCCTATTTCTGCTACTAGTGATGCCGCAGTTACTACATCTACACCTATCATGGTTTCAAGCTTATATCCTAACCTATCCATGATATTCTTTATCTCTTTTTCAATCTTGCCTACTTCCTCATTATTGTGTCTTAGTTGCTTTACGAAGGTTTGTATCATGAAGTCCCTGCTTTCTTGGAACTCGGTAGTAGTATCTCCATCCTTCTCAACAAGGTCAAGAATCGCCTTAGCTTTCTTTTCTGAGAAGAATCCACTACTATGTTCATGGAGAAACTTTCCTAGTTTTTCAACTGTTACACCATTTAGTTTAGATGGTGAAGGATATTTTTCCCACAAAGCAAGTGCTGATTTACAATCGAAGACGTAGAAGAATTTTCTGTAGCTTGGGTAGTGGTGTACTAGATGTGTATGCAACTGGTTCTTTAGTGTTGTTGATGATTTTACTATTGCATCTCTTCTTCCTACTAACATTCCTAGTGTCCAGTAGATATCCTGTGGGTCTGCGTTTGGAAGTTCATCCAGTCTATTCAGTAGCACCCTTGCAACACAAAGAGCATCATAGCTATCTGTCTTATGAGTGATTGCTTGATTTTTTCTCTCTGAACTACTAAGGGATGCGTCTACCTTCTTGACCTTTTGTTTCTTTCCTAGTAGGTACACAGCAAGGGGTCTTCCTGATGCTCCAGTATCTTCTAGTCCAAAGATTGGAGTTATTCCCTTCTTAACATGTTTTTTTGCTTCCTTTAGTAGCTTTTCGTACTCTGATGGCTTATTCTCCAACGTTATCTCTCCAAGCTTTTCTCCAAAACAATTAATAATGACTGCTGTATGAGTCCTTTTGTGGGTATCTACTCCCACGTAAACATGTTTCATCTTTGGATGCATTATGATTCCTCCCTTTTATTCAATTTTCAATGTGCTTCCTTGCTTGTATGAAAATGTCAGCATCCTTAATGACAGCGTAAAGCATTAGACTACATGCTCCGCATTGATAATTGAGCTAGTCCATTTTACTGCAAGGTAAAAAGTTCTTACATCTAGTACCAATACCTTTGGTATTACATGTGAAAACTCTCCTATCTTTCATATGTTCCCCTGTAGGTTTAGACAACGGCACTTGCTCTAAAGTGTTAGTCTTGCGACCCACAAAGATATTATCAGCCAGTTTATCGTTCCCTACGAGGAACTTCCCGAAAGATATTCAATTATATGATATATGCTTATTTTTTTAGTCGATTCGTTTTTTTAGGTTTCTCATCCGCAAAAAAATTAGGGAGAAGGAGAAATTTGTATCCTTCTCACAATGATATTTTATATGAGATACAACGCCTATACAAAAGCTGAATCTATTGAGTTTTAGCCATTTCTAGTGATTTTTCATTTTTTCACAATCAATGGACATCCACGGGTAAAACAGTTTCCAGATTTTTGAGTATAGACTTTCCTCCATGGAAAATCACCATTTTGAGCTTACATTATTTTACAACTCCCTCAATCGTATCCATGCTTCTTTTTACTCTGTTTTTCTCAATCCTCAAGAATGCTTTTCATCAATTATTCTTTTCTGGTTTTCCATATTTGTATTTATTTGTAATCATTTGGGTACATTTGGTTTCAATTTGGACATAGTTTGGGCGTATTGAATCTGATGTTTATGTTGATTTCACTGAGTTTGGGCGTATGGGCGTATCTGAGAGCACTTTTGTTTTCTCTTTCAGTTTTCAGCTCCACCACGAAAATTCTCTCAGGGAAAATCGTTCTGTGTCCAGATGTGCCCAAGCACCCAACTCCACTGTTTTCTTTGACTTCTGAGAATTGCATCCGCCCAAAATGTGACCCAACAGTGTCCTTCTCCCCCAGTTTCTGTGTTTTTACTTGTACTTACTGGGAAGGAGACTCCAGAGTTCTGCAAAGTCTGCTCCACTTTCCCCTGCTACTTGACCTACTGCTGCCGCAGAAAGTCCCTGTACTATCAACAAAATGATTCTTGCTATTAGTAATGCTAGTTCCATGTTTATCACCCTTTCTTATGATTTTTTAGTCTTCTATGTATTCCTGTATCCAGTGTTCAAATTCTTCACCAAACTGACCTACTTTGCTATATACAACAAGTGCATAGGAATTATTACAAACTATGATTATCTTGTAGTAAGATTCTCCCTCTAGCTCTATTGTGTTTGCAAACTCTGGATAAGAACTAAAAATACCCCCATGTGCCTTTGAAAATCCTATCTCATCTAGGTCATGGGGGTTATCTGTATTCTCAAGAACAACGATTGAGCCATCATGCTCAATGCTGTATATGTTCCAGTTCTTTTTTCCTGTTAGATTTTCTACTAGCTCTTTGAAATACTTCTCCAATTCCTCCACCAACACTTGTGGTAGTTGTTGTTCTAACTTTATTTTTCTTATGTCTTGCATTGTATTGATGATTAGCATCTTCTTTCTCCTCCCTTACAGCATATTTACTGCTTTTATTTTGTCTTCTTTACTAGAATTGATGTAGAACTTAGCTGTTGTTTCAATACTTGCATGTCCTGCAAGTTTACTTACTGTTGTCAGTGGTACTCCTTTATTGATTAATCTCGTACAGAAGGTGTGTCTGAAAGTATGGGGCTTGAGTTTCTTCTCAAACCTTCCTTGTCTTGTATGTTTCTCAAGAAGTGTATTTACAGCATCCCTCTGAATTGCTCCCCTTTGCCCTAGGATTAGGTATTCTGAATCTTTGTATTTATTGATATCCCTAACTATTAGATATTCTTTTATTGCTTCGACTACTTCCTCTTTCAATGGAATCTCACGAAACTTTCCCCCTTTCCCAGACATCTGCAAGTGTCCTATTAGAAAATCTATGTTCTTGATTTTGATGTTACACAGTTCGCTAACCCTTACCCCTGTAAACAACAAAAGGAGGATTATCATTCTATCCCTTAGACTTACTTTCTTCTGGTCTTGGATGTAGAAAAGAATCCTATTTACCTGTTGTTCTGAAAAAACTTCCACTTGATGCTCTGAGCCTGTGGCTATCTTCACCCTGTCACGCCTTAGATTGATGATGTTTTCATTCATGTACCCTTTCTCTATTAGGTAATAGTTAAAGGACTGTAAACTATTGATTTTCTTATTAATGGTAGCAGGCTTGAAATCTTTCTCGAGAAGAACGTTCCTGTAACTGGCAACGTAGAATCGTTTCAGCTCTCCACGAAATTCTACTCCCATTTCCTTCATGTATGTAAGAAACCCTTTCACATCTCCACCATAGCTCTCAATTGTCTTTAGACTCTTTCCATCCTCCAAAAGACACTCGCAGAATCTATCTGTCAATTCTTCTGCTGTATCCTTATTTTCCTCACCCACTACCCTCAGAGTCGTGTTTGTTGCCACACTCTCAGATTTTTTCCTTATGGGATAGGGGAAAGTATCCCTTAGATTTTTCTGTTGCACATTTAGGCAAACATTTTGCACAGTGCATCCCTCCTTTGTTTTTCTGCACGAAAAAAGCCAACGGATTTTTCTCCGTTGACTTCTTTGTTTGATTATTCATTTTTTCATTATCTCACTACAGAATTTAGATTATGCAGTAAGCTTTAGTTTATTAGAGTAGTCACAAAACCATGTAAATACAAGATTTATATTATTTATTTTATTTTCTCGTTAGTTTTGCAGTAAGCTTGTTCAAATTTTTGCGGTGAATTAAGCAAAATACTCCGATATATCTATGATATTAATTTTAGAATGAAATTTTTAATGCTAGCATTTAAAAAATTAACATCTATCCATACCCCAATTATTAAGATATTAAATATTAATATTATTATAACTCTCTTTTTAATATCAAAATGTCTTGAAAATCTTATCCATAAACCAATATTTGCTATCAATAATACCATTACTAATTCTAGCATTATACCACTTCCCCACATTATCTAATTTAAGCATTTAACTATTTTTCAAACAACGAGTTCAGTTCTTTTTTCAGTTGTTCTATTACTTCAGGTTTATAGCTTATACTTGTTCGTGTAGATGAAATTCCAAACCACTCCTTTTCATATTTATAAGATACATCACCTTTTTTTATTAACTCTGTCATTACTTGTTTTGTATATAAATATTTTGCTATAACTTTTTCTCTTGAATCTGATGTTAAACTGCTACCTACTATAAAATCAATAGTTTCATCTAACTGATAATCTGTACTATAAAATTCTTCAAATAATGACTTGGTTGTTAAACCTGCACCAAATATGCCTGCTGCTTTTCCAATAAAATCATCAGCATAATCTGAAAAATTTGATAATGCATCTAAGTATGTAGCTGTAGCTGCACCTATATCGTCATGCTCAAATTTCTCAAACTTCAACAATTTGCCTCCAGCTTTTTCTACACCCCATACAACAAAACCTCCAAAAGGCACATACCCTGCACCATCTTCCATTAATTCCATTGCCCTATCAGTAGGTACAAAATAATATTTATCTCCTATTTTCATTGTTCTTGGTTCATGCCCACTTGGGTCAACATGCATCAATGGATTATTGTAGCAATAAGTATACAAATTCAAACTAAGTGGATTCGTAACTTGCCCCTCATAACTATCCTCACTAATAAATCTGCCTATGGTAGGGTCATAATATCTTGCTCTTAAATAATATAATCCGGTTTCTTTATCATAAATTTCTCCTGCATATTTAAATGGGTTTTCAATTGTTTCCTTTTGATTTTTTATATTTCCCCATACATCATATTCATAGCTATTTACAACATTTCCATTTTGATCAACTATTTGTACTACATCTCCATGCCCGTTGTATAAGTAGCAATACTTAGAGCCTGTCATAGCATCTATTTTCATGAGTACATGCCCCGCACCCCAAACATAATTGCAAAGAATATTTCCATTTTCATCTGATTCTGCTATTACTTTTCCACCTAAATCATAATGATATTGTGTCACTTTGGAAGGTGTTTGTTTTTTGTATCTTAGTCCTTCACTATTATATTTAAATTCTATATTTGAATTATCTTTTGTAATTTGAGTTAACTGACCTTTTACATTATGTTGGTAATTCATGTTTTCGAAATTAAATACATAGCTTGTACCACTTGCTGTTTTTCTGTTACCTCTTAAATCATAAGTATAAGTTGTTTTGCCTTCAGTTGGATGACTTACTTCTATTAATCTATTTAACTTATCATATTTAAAGGTAGTTGTTCCTTTTGAATCAGTTATTGTTTTTATATTTCCATTATGATCATAACTATAACTGAATCTTGATAATACTACAGATCCTTTTTTATTTGTTATACTCTCCAATTGATTTAATTTATTGTACGTGTAAGAAGATGTTATATATGTGCCATTATTTAACTGAGGATATATAGTAGATTTCAATTTACCGTCTGAATAGTATTCGTATTTAATTGTACCATGTTTTCCTACTTTGATTGTGTCGATTCTTGTTTTATCATAATTATAATTTGTTGAAAATAAATTATGTTTGTCCTTTCCAATGGCACTGCTTGTAAGCCTTCCTAAAATGTCGTATTGATTCACTAAATGAGAACTATATTTATCTAATGCATGTTCAATATGTTTATAGATTATTTGGTTTCTTGAATTATAATTGTATAGAGTATTTCCAGTAAGGGCACCATTTTCATAACTATTTATTTGGGATACATTGTTTGGAGTTTTGTAATTATACTTATATTCCATTTTATTTAAATTATTCTTGCTTTGTATCTTATCATAAAATGGACGCATATGTTTATCATAAGTATATTGGTACTGATTTTCTAATCTATCTGTAATACTTTCTAACAAGTTTAATTGATTGTATTTATAGATTTCATTATGCTCTGCAGTATCCATTTTTTTAGTGATTTTCCCTAATTCATCAAACTCCTTTGTATATAGTTTTACAGGTGTAGCATTACTATTTTCTTTTAAGAAAATGCTTTCTATGTTATCTAGTGCATCATATTGAATCTGTGTTATATGATTTAATGCATCTTTTACTTGTACTAATCTGTTAAGTTCATCATATTGGTACTTTACAGTAACTCCATTTTCATTAACGTTCTTTTTAGGATCTATATATGAAGTTTTATTCCCTGCAGTATCATAAGCAATTTTTGATGTAAAAGGATTTGATCTATTTGGCCATTGAGGATATACTCTTTTTTCAATTGGTCTATTTCTTAAGTCAAATACCGTTTCTTCAACATTTTCTTTTAAAGCATCATTTGAAGGATTTGCTTTATAACTAGCTACTTTTTCTTTTGGTACAAAGTAGTTTATCTTTAAATGGTTCTTTAGATCATAAGCTGTTTTATATAAATTTCCAAAACAATCTTTTACTTCATGTACTCTTCCCCAGTTATCATAACCATAATCTGTTCTATTGCTGTTACCATCTATTTGTGCTATTGGTTTTTGAAAATTGTCATATAAATACTGTTGTTGAGTCACCCAATCGTTCTTTTCAACATCATATAATATTTCTTTAACAAGATTTCCATAATAATTATGATATAAGCATGTCTTATTGAAATAGCCTTTTGCTGTATCTGTTGGATTTGTAGTACACATTGTTCTTGAATATACTTTTCCTTGATACTCATAGCTACCATCTTCATTTGCTCCTAAGCAATAATCATTGTAAGAAAATAAATCTTTAACCTTATAAGTTTCTCCATCATGGTTTGTAAAATTAGGTTTTGTAATTGCTATAACTCTACCAAGTCCATCATACTCATAGAAAACCTTATTATTTGCATTATCGGTGACTTCTTTTGTTAATCCAGTAAGCATATAATATGTGTTTAAAGATTTTGTACAAATTTCTCGACTATTTTCTTTATGATATACTCTGATTTCTTTTGGATAAGCATAGTTTGTTTCGCTTCCATATATGGTTTCAGTTTTAGCTACTTTACCATCATCCAAGATGATCTTTTGTGTTGTTTTTATTACATTACCCCTGCCATCAAATTGATATTCATATACTGTTTGTTTTCCTTGTGGATCTGTATATCTTCGTAATCTTCCTACTGCATTTCCTGAATCATAATATATCCAACCTTCTGTTAAAACTTTATCAGCATTTTGGTACCATTGTTTTTTAGTTACAAACTTAAAGGTAGGATGATATTCAAAGGTAGTAGTATATTTAGTCTTGATGTTTCTATTATTTAACTCCCTTAGCGTTAATGGCTGTGTAATAGTTCTTACACCACCCCAATCAGTATAGGCTTTTTCAACATATAAATCTTTTGATACTTGTCCATTACTATCATATTCTATATTTTGAATTTTAATAGGTTTTTTATCAAAGGTACTATCAAAAGCTAAATTTTTGTCAACTTTTTTCTCTCCATTATTTGCAATAACTTCAATTTGAATAAATCTTTGCTTCCCATCAAATGTTGTTTTACTTTTTATTTTATCAGCAGCCATTTGTGATCCAAATCTAAAGCTTTCAGGTATATCAGTACTAGAAGAGTAATTTGGATATCCAGAGCAATCTTTGAAATATGTGTAATTTACTAGATTTTCTTTTTCTCCCCAGAACCATCTCTTATTTGATTTATTATATAATCTATTTTGATCATATTTAGCTTTGATCCTAAAATCATGTTTAGCTCCATCACGCCCAAGATTTCTTTTAACTTTTTCATACTCAAACTTTCTTCTAAAGTCAATTTTCTTTTCATCTTTATGGCAATGAATTACACTAGACAATAACTGTACAGGGATTTTAGAAGCATAGTCTTTATCTTCAATGTTTTTCTTATTGAATAGAAAGTTCATATATTCATTTTCATATTCATATACTTTTGCATAAGCTGTATCGTTGTGTGTTACTTTTCTAAGATAACTCATATATTTTACTGCTGGGTTTTCATGGCTATGATCTGGATGTAGCCCATGAATATTTTTTAAAGGATATATTGTAACTTTATTTTTGAATTTAGTATAAGTTACAGTCTTATTTTCCTTAGTATTTGGGGATTTTACTGTTACAACAATATTTTCTTCTCTTGAATTTACTGTATTATAGGTAAAGTCAATAATTCGACCTACACTATCTATGATTTGTTTTAATTTATTATTTGCATAACTAAATTTTATTTGATTATTAAATCTATCTTTGATTCCGATTACTGCTCCATCTTGTGAAAAATAAGTTTCCTTCTTATCAGCAGTTATTAGTTTATATTTAGAAGTTCTACCTCCATATGAATATGAATCGTTATCCTTCAGTAATTGTAGATTTTTACCTTGATAGCCTTCTAAATGACTGTAATTGTCTTCAGATTCAAAATCTATACGATAATAGTGTCCACTTCCATCGTGAAAATATTGTTCATCCATATTTTTAACTTTTGATACATTCTGTATAGATGGTAAATTGAAAGACCATCCTACTCCTAAATTATATCTTTCTAATGGATAATTATATTGGCTTATTTTGTTTTCAAAAACAATCGCTCTATCATGTGTCCCAACATGAACATTTGTCTGTCTAACACCTGTAACACCCATTATACTACGAACTTCTATATTAAAAGCTCCATTTAGTATCCTAAATAAGTTGCCATTATTCCAAAGATCACATACTTTATTATAAGCTCGTTCTGCGTCCATCCATCGATCATAATATATGCAGTAATCTCTTTGTTCTGTATTTCCAGTCTTTTTATCTAAAGCATAAGCTTTTATTGTTATATATTTTACATTTTGAGGAAAGTTATATATCTTAAATGTATTGTATAGATGATATTGAGCTAATTGAGCCATATCTGAATTGTATATTCTTCCGAGAGCGAAGTCTAATCCATCTTTTCCTGGAAAAATACAATCTACTTCTTTATAAGTTAAACTTCCACTTGCTCTATCGACTGTATCCTCTAAATCTTTTGTTTTATCAAATTGTTGATTATATAATTGCTCCTTAGAAAGTTTTCCTATAGTATCTTTTTCTCTGTTCATATAAGGAAAATCGCTTGATGTGCTTTCATTTAAAGCCATTAAATCTCTAACAGTTGCACTCATTGTATTTTTGCCCCCTTTTTTATAAATTTAATATAGCTTGTCCTATACTAAAAGCTACATTAATATCTCTTGATGAAATTAACTCTGTAGTCCACATATCAAAATTATGTGTGTATTGTCTTATTTCAAGTTCTTGCTGCGTTGATTGAGAAATCCCACGATCATCTGCTGCTACTAAGTTTTCTGGTTTATTGTTATCATTTTGTGATTCAATATTTTGATTTGTTATGGTCACTTTAAAAACCCCCTTTATTTACTTATCGTAGATTTAATTAATTTTCCATCTGCATTATAATTCAAAGAATCAATGATCTTTCCAGAAGAAAGTTTAACATTTGTTAAACAGTTCTGTGTATCATATTCATATACCAAATTACCCAAAAGTATAGATGGTTTACCTTTTTCAATTTTATAAGGACCAAAATATCCTATTTTTATATTTCCTGCATTATCTACTGCTCTGTAATGAATATAATGGTCGCCTTCTGTAGATAGTGTTATTGGCCCTGTATAATTGCTCCAAGTACTAGGTGTTGTTTTAGTGTTGGTTACTTTATATTGCTTCACCTTAACGCCACTGCTATCCTCATAGATTAAATCTACTAAGATATTACTATTTCTAACGCCATTCCCTTGATCACTTGCCTTTACTACTGGTACAGTTTTATCTATTTTATATGGACCAAAACATCCTCTTTTTTCATTTCCTGCATTATCTACTGCTCTGTAATGGATATAATGTTCTCCTTCTGCAGATAGTGTTATGGGATTTTTATAATCAATCCAACTACTAGGGGTTGTTATGGAATTTGTTACTTGATATTGTCCTATCTCAATTCCACTACAGTCCTCATAGGTTAAATCTACTGAGATATTACTATTTCTAATGTCATTATCTTGATCACTAGCCCTTACTACTGGTACAGTTTTATCTATTTTATATGGACCAAAGTATCCTGTTTTTATATTGCCTACATTATCTACTGCTTTGTAATGGATATAATGGTCTCCTTCTGTAGATAGTGTTATTGACCCTGTATAATTGCTCCAAGTACTAGGTATTGCTTTAGTGTTGGTTACTTTATATTGCTTCACCTTAATTCCACTACAGTCCTCATAGGTTAAATCTACTGAGATATTACTATTTCTAATGCCATTACCTTGATCACTAGCCCTTACTATTGGTGCAGTTTTATCTATTCTATAAGGACCAAAGTATCCTATTTTTTCATTTCCTACATTATCTACTGCTTTGTAATGGATATAATGGTCTCCTTCTGTAGATAGTGTTATTGGCCTGGTATAGTTGCTCCAAGTATTTGGTGTTGCAATAGAGTTTGTTACTTGATATTGCATTTCCTTTAGCCCTTCATTATCTGTATAGATTAAACCTACTGTTATATTGCTGTTTTTAGCACTATAATCAGTATTCGTTGCTATTACCTTTGTTGGAAACCCAATTGTATTCCATCGCGAATCAAATCTATAAGGGTTTTTACCCTCTATAGTCACAGAAGTTAACTGATTATTAGCAAAAGCATAATTCCCAATAAAAGTAACACTATCTGGAATTTCCACAGACTTCAACTGATTATCCCTAAAAACACTACTCCCAATAGAAGTAACACTATCTGGAATTTCCACAGACGTTAGCTGATTATTGCTAAAAGCATAACTCCCAATAGAAGTAACACTATTTGGAATTTCCACAGACTTCAACTGATTATCGCTAAAGACACTACTCCCAATAGAAGTAACACTATCTGGAATTTCCACAGACGTTAGCTGATTATACATAAAAGCATAACCCTCAATAGAAGTGACACTATTTGGAATTTTCACAGACGTTAACTGATTACCGCTAAAAGCACTACACGCAATAGAAGTAACACTATCTGGAATTTCCACAGACGTTAGCTGATTATACATGAAAGCATCACCCCCAATAGAAGTAACACTATTTGGAATTTCCACAGACGTTAGCTGATTACCCTCAAAAGTATGCTTCTCAATAGAAGTAATACTATTTGGAATTTCCACAGACGTTAACTGATTATTGCTAAAAGCATCACCCCCAATAGAAGTAACACTATTTGGAATTTCTACAGACGTTAACTGATTACTGCTAAAAGCACTACACCCAATAGAAGTAACACTATTTGGAATTTCCACAAATGTTAACTGATTATCTCTAAAAGCATCATCACCAATAGAAGTAACACTATTTGGAATTTCCACAGACGTTAGCTGCTTATTCCAAAAAACACTACTCCCAATAGCTACAACATCTACTTCATCGATTTGTTTTGGAATAACAACATCTTTTCCTCCAATTGACACATCATAACCCGTTATAGTTCCTGTATTTATATCAAAATGAAATTTCGTTGCCATAATAAACCGCTCCTTTTATTTCTTGTTTTACATGATTTTTAATATTTGCCCTGGGTATATCAAGCTACCCTTTAGTCCATTAAGCTCCATTAGCTTGCAGACCTCCATGTTATAATATGTTGCTATAGACCATAGAGTATCTCCAGCTTTAACTGTATAAGTGTCAAACTTTCCAAATACCCTACTTTTAATCTCCATTAAAGGAAAGTTCTGTCCAGGACAGGAAGTAGCTCTTAATTCCCTATGGCCTTTTATAGTGCTTATACCGTATTTATTGCATAGGTACTGGCATAATTCTATAAGAGCTTTTAATTGTATTTTAGATACTTTTTCTACTTCAAAGTTACCTTGTAAACATATCCCTAAAGAATTTTGATTATGTCCTTTGCAATGAGCGCCTATGGTGTTTTCAGGCCTCCCCCTGTAGATTTGCCCATCCTTTGTTATAAGAAAGTGATAACCAAATCCACTCCATCCATTTGCTAAATGCCATTTATGTATATCATCTACAGCCGCCCTACTGTGTGCTGCATGATGAATGACAATCATAGAAAGCTTATTCGTTTTTTTAAGTTTGTTTTTAAACTTTAAATTGTTTTCTATAATGTTCATCCTACTCACACGCCTTAAATTTGTATTTGAGAATTTTTAACCGGTTAAATGCTTCTCACTATATAAAGACACTTTTTAGGAGCAAAATGTAAACCTCCATTTTTAAAAATTTTCTAAAACTTTTTCAAAGATTGTTATAATTTAGTAAAATGCACACTTTAAGCATTCTTTTTAAAAACATAGTTTTTTATATCTTCAACATCTTTTTTCACATCTTCAACTAAATTTAACTTATCCGTCAAATTACGTATAATCTCTTGATACTTATTTTCTCTATCTTCTTGACGAAGATCTCTTTTTTCTTGATTCTTTAAGATATAAAAAATCAAGCCAACACTAATTACAGCCCATATCCCTTGAGTGGATGCTAACTCGAATATCTTTTCTTCCAACATTCTCCCTCCTTTTTAAGATTTAAAATTTTTCTAAGATTCATCAATCCCCTGTTTTTAGCCCTATTTACTGCTTGTCTTGAAACACCAAGAAGCTGTGAAATTTCTTTATCTGAAAAGCCTTGAATAAATTTCTTCTTTAAAACCACTCTTTGTAGTAATGGTAATGATATTAATAGATTAGCTATAAAAATATTGTCATCTACATCTATTGACGCATCATCAACCAATGTATCTAGTTCTAATTCAACAGTTTGAGTTCTTTGTAATATATTTTTCTTAAATAAATTTATAGATTTATTCTTTAGAAATGTGTAAATATAATTAATAACTGCACCATCACTTTTTATGTAAAGTTTATCAATTTTTATTTCTCTAATAGTTTCTAAGAAGGCTATTATTAAATCTGTTTCTGCTTCTTCATAACTTAGGTTTCTACTCAATTTTTTTATAGTTGGATTGAATTTCAAATAAATGTTTGTAATCGCTTCTTCATCTCCCTTTTGTGCTCTTTGTAGCAAATAATATAGTCTCACATTGTTTCCCCCTTTAGTCCTAAATCTAGATAGCTATCCAACAAATAAAGACAAAATTTGAATAGAAATTGTAAACCGGTGTTTTTTGACTTATTTTGTATAATATTGTTAATAAAGATTTTATCTACTGCTTAGATGAAAATTAGTATGATAATTTAGTATGTTTTGTAAAAAAACAATAGATATTGCAATATTAAACAAAGAGTCCAAAAACAATCTGTGGGGAAAAATCTGAAATTAAATGAGAACTTCCAAGTGCTATAATCAATGGAATTCCTTATTTTATAGAAATAAATTTACGTAACACAAGTAAGGATAAAATAGAAAAGTTTTTTGGCTATGCTAGAGTAGCAACAAAGTATCAGAATTTAGATTTGCAGATAAATGTACTTAAAGAAATTGATATCACCTATCAGTTATTTATGTAGAAAAGATATTGTCCAGAAAAAAAGAACATCCTGCATTAAAAAAGTATCCAAATTGCTTGAAGAAAAGAATATCCTTGTAATTTGAAAATTAGATAGGGTCAACAGATCTCTTGTGGAACTTGTAAATATGATGAAAGACCTTAATCAAAAGATGCTCACTTAAAAACTTTAATTGGAAGTCTAATGATTGATACATTCACACCACAAGAACAACTCATGTATAATATTAACTGCTCTTTTGGTGAACATGAAAAAGATATTAATCGTGAAAAAAGCCTAGTAGCATTTGAAAATGTTAGTAAAAGAATTTGCAAGTTTGGAACTGAATCCAAGCAAAACTTTCATGTATTATGCAATAAAAAACGGTAACATTATTTCTGTTACCGTAAAGTACTTCCTTTTTAATTTTCTTTTATTACTCTATATAAAGTAGCTCTTGATACGCCTAGTGCCTTACATATATCCTTTACAGGAATATTCTTATCATTCATCATAGTTTTAGCCATAGCTACCTTTTTATCATCCATTAACTTTGGTCTACCACCAACCCTGCCTCTTGCTCTTGCAGCATTAAGTCCTGCTTGAGTTCTTTCACGTATAATATCCCTCTCAAACTCAGCCAGTGCTGCAAAAATATGAAATACTAATTTACCCGTACTCGTTGTCGTATCGATATTCTCTTTCAAACTAATAAAGCCTACTCCATTTTTATCTAAATTTTCTACCAATTCTATAAGGTGCTTTAAAGATCTTCCTGCTCGATCTAGTTTCCAAACAACAAGTGTATCTCCTTTTCTTAATTGATCCAAAGCTCTATCAAATTCTGGTCTTTCTTTTTTAGCACCAGTTATTTTATCCATATATATTTTTTCACAAGCATTTTGTTTGAGTGCATCAACCTGCATATCCAAATTTTGGTCTTTCGTAGAAACTCTTGCGTAGCCAATTTTCAAAATTTTCATCCCCTTTGTGTAATTATCAAGTATATTGTATCAAAATATAATCGTTTTTGAAATATAGTTTTTAAGATAAGTTTTGATACATTTTTATGTGTTTTTTGACCTAAAATTAATACAAAAAATAATCGTCTCATAACCGGTTGTTTCTAATACATATCGTAAGCCTTTTTTATATTTTCCATTTTTTAAAATTAGTCAGCCACTACTTTTCATTCTTTATATACAACACCGCTTCTTTAGTTAATCCAGTCAGTATACAAAATTATATACACACCAGCTAGAGTTATCGTATTTGCTATATTTTAAATTATTCTTTACAATAATCTTAGAAGAACCATGCTTATAAAATAAAAGGAGGATTTTATCATGTTTAATCCAGATTTTTCAAATGCTGTAAAAGTAATCGATCAATCCATAAGTAAAAATGGTACCGTTTTTGAAATAATAGAATATATAAAACCTAGGAAAGTACATATGCTTGAAGAAACATATAGAAAAGAAAAATTAAGACAAGTTCGAATTCAGCTAAAGGATAGTGGCGTTTTAGTACAACCTGGGGATTTGCAATTCATGAAAGGTCCAATTCAAATTGATATTCAACAAAATGCTCCATCACCATCGAAAGGTTTTTTCAAAAGTGTAGGCACAGGGGAAGCATCTTTTACATCTAGGTATTCAGGGAAACACGGTGAAATCTATTTAGACCCTTCTTATAAATATTTTTATATGCTAGAATTATCAGATGAAACGCTTATTTTAGGTGATGGAATGTTCTATTGCTGTGAAGACAGTATGGAAGTTTCTGTACATGTAAATAAAGATGCTGCAGTAGGACTACTAACAGCAGACGGCTTTAGGCAACCAAAATTAAGCGGAAGTGGTATTGCTATTTTAGAAAGTTATATTCCATTTGATGAAGTTTTAATCTATGAGTTGAATAACGATACATTAAAAGTTGATGGCAGTTTAGCAATTGTTATAAGAGGAGATATTGAAACAAAAATAGAAAAATCTAAAAAAGAAGGATATTTACAAACCTTTACTGGAAGTGGTGAAGTTTGGCTTGCACCTACTAAAAAATATCCACCTATCAATATTTAGAAATAAAAAGGACATATAGGGGTACATAAGCAATTTTATTGTTCCCCTCATAAATCCTCAAAAAGTCAATAATTCATATATTTTCTAAATAAAATTTATTTAAAACATGGGAATGAGTATTCAAGGATTCATTGATTACACGTTCATCAATAACTTTTTTATCATTTATATAATCATAATAATCATAAATACAAATAAGTGAAACCTTTGTATTTTGTAAAGCTTCTGTTAGGTTTATTTCCCAACTTAAAAAATCATCCTTAGAAGTTTCCTGTATAGCATAGGTAGGCTGACCAATCCAACGTATTCCACCATACCCCTTTTCTAATGCTTCTTTAGTACATACTGCTACTTTCTTTTTTAATCCATCTAATCCACCCGTTTTATTGCTCAAGATTAATTCTTTTACAGGATAAAATTTTATATGCTCCTGTGGTATTTCAAAAGTACTTAAAAATTTTAATAATTTATCATATAACTCTGGCTTCATAGAAATATGGATAATTTCTTTATTTTTAATTCCATGATCAATATATTGAATCATATTTGTAAAAAGATGATTTTCACCATAGTAATAAAAAGTGGAATGAATACCCGATATATTGTATAAATTTATTATACAATCTTTTTTATGTGTTCTATTATATTTGACAATTAATTCATCTAGCTCTTCACTTAATTTAAGAACCTCTGGGTCCAATAAATCTTCATTTTTTTCTACTACTAGATTATTTAATTTTTTTCGAATGACTTCTATTTCTTTTTTTACACACTTTCTAGCACCACACAGCTTAGTTGTTGCATCATAGCTTTTCAAGTTATAATCCCCCCCTTATTAAATTTATATCCCCATCCTTTTCCATGAAAAGCAGAGGAAGATATTAAACTATATATTTTATATATTAATATCTTTTCTTTGTGAAATATGTATTTTCTTGTCGTAATTTATAAATAAATATCAAACAACCCACGATTTTTAAATCGTGGGTTGTTTAATATTCCTATATGATTTTTTTAATTAGTTAGCTGGTACTACTAATTGTTGTCCTGTTACAATAAGGTTTGGATTTTTTAATCCATTTGACTCAGCTAGTTTTTCCCAAGTCATTTTATATTTTTCTGCAATCTTCCAAAGAACGTCTCCTGATTTTACAGTATATGTAGCAGTAGCAGTTTTTGCAGCTACTATTTTTGTTGCAGGTACTTTTGCTTCTTCTTTAGCAGCTTCTGTTTTTGCAATAAATGTACTTCTTCCTTCTTTCTTAGGAGCAACTTCTCCTAATTTCTCCATGTATGCAATTAATGCTTCATCTAATGCACTATATTCTATTAATACAGGAGCATCTTTAAACATTGTATAGTTATCTCCACCAGCAGCCATAAAATCATTTGTAGCCACTAGATAACTTCTTTCCAGCTTTAATGGCTTTCCATTTACCATTACATCACAGACTCTATTTCCAGCAGGTTTATTTGCATCGACTTTATAAGTCATTCCAGCTACATGTGGATATGCTCCCTTTGGTTCTGGAGCAGAATCTGTTCCATGCTCTAGTGCTGCTAATATTTGCTTACCTGTTAAGTTTTTTGTAACAATATAGTTTCCAAATGGAAGAACTGTAATGATTTCTTCTTTAGTAATTTCTCCTTTATTGATAGAAGCTCTGATTCCACCACCGTTTGTAATAGCTACTTCAGCCTTTGTTAAATCAATCATAGCATCTGTAATTAAATTTCCTAGGTTTGTTTCTCCTGTTCTTACATGTTCTCTTTCCCCATCTAATACAACACTTGTTTTTCCTACTACTTCACTTAATACTTTCTTTTGGCTTTCTTTAATATCTGTAACAACCTTTACAACCTCTTGATCCTCCGCTATATTCGCTGCTTCTTCCTTAGAAAGTAAGCTTGCTTCTTTAGATACTAATTTAGTATCAGCAAATTTTAAAGTAACCTTTCCAAGGTTTTTATCATATTCTCCTGTACTTACAATTAAAGTATTTCCTACTAATTTACCTTTTTCTAATGTTGTATGACTATGACCATCTACAAAAACATCTATTCCTTCTACTTCTTTTATTATTTTTTCACTAGTAACCTTACTGCTTTCATCTAATCCTATATGTCCTAAGACAACAATAACATCTGCTTTTCCTTTTAATTCTTCAACCATTTTCTTTGCTTCTTTTATAGGGTCAGCAAAAGTGATTCCCTCTACATTTTTAGGATGGGTCATATAAGCAGTTTCTGGTGTTGAAAGTCCAAATATACCAAATTTAACTCCATCTACCTCTTTGATAATATAATCTTTTAGTAAACTTGTTCCATCTTCTTTTTTAACATTTGAAGCTAAAACTGGGAAATTTGTCATTCCTGCTAATTCTACTAATCGATCCTTTCCATAATCAAAATCATGATTTCCTGCAGCCATAGCATCATAGCCAATCTGATTCATGATTTTCACAATACTTTCTCCCTTAACTAATGTAGCAATCGTTTGTCCATGGAATGTATCTCCAGCATCTACTACTAACATGTTTGGATTTTTTGCCTTTTGTTCTTTTATGTATGTAGCAATTTTTGCAAAGCCCATTCCTGCATATTTACCTTCTTCTACTCTTGCATGCGTATCATTTGTGTGAAATAAAACGATTTCCTTTTCTGCAGCAGCATGTACATCTACAGTCGCAATTTGGAAACATAAAGTAAATACCATTAAAACACTTAATATGATACCGGTTACTTTTTTCATTATTAAATCCTCCCTTTATAAAAATATTATTTACTATTTGATTATATCAAATTTTTATAGGAGTTTTCACTACTTTTCTCTGATTTTTAAAATGTACTATATAAATAGAAAAAAGAATATGACCTAGGCCATACTCTTTTCTATCTATTAAAATCTCTATTCCTTTATAATAATCTTTTTTGCTCCAGTCATCCCCGGAATACTCATAGTCATCACTTGATCATGATAAGCTGTAATCTTCATACCTTTTTTTAAATCCCTTATAGTTCTCTCTTCATTATCTTTTGTAACTATTTTTGTCTTATCGTCAAGAATTAACATAACCCCATCTGTCATACTTCCAACAAGAACTTTAGTATTTTTATCATCCATTTGAATATTAGTAATTTCTCCATCTAATACGGCTGCACTCCTGATTACTTCTATTTTTTCAGCCTTTCCAATAGGTGGTAAGCTCCTTGTTACTGCTGGACCATAGAAAGCTCTAATCTGATCTCCCTTTTTCAAATCTTTTACTAAAATTTCTTCACCATCTATAGGGTCTTGTATTATAGTCTCTTCATTTATATTTAAAATAATAGAAGCATATCCTTCACCTTTTTTTATTCCTTCCACAAGAATTCTCGTATTTCCATCGATTCTTTGAATCTCAATAATTTGTCCATCTGTATATAATAGTGATTTTTCTACCTGACGCTGACTATTGATATGTATAGTTCCTGTTTCATCCCTCATCACTTCTAATCTTAATAAATCTGTTATAAAATTTAATGGCACATAAGTTCTTCCATCTTTAATTTCTGGTATAGTTCCAAGAGAAACTGGAGCCGTCTTTCCAAAAGTATATTCATCAACTTCTCCTTTGACCATAATCCATTGCGGTCCCTTTGTAAGTTCGATTGCTCTCTTTTCATTATTCCATTTTACTTCATATCCTAAGGCTTCAGAAATTAATCTAAGTGGAATCATTGTAACTCCGTCTTCTTTCATATAAACTTTTGTATCCTGTGGATTAAGTCCCTTATCATTTATGACAACATTCATATGAAGTCCTCTAAAAGAGTCTTGTGGTATACTCAAGGTTGTAATGGGTCCTGTTACTACTTTATCTGGATTATATTCTGCAAATACAGGAAGCATACTCGATACTAAAGTCACTCCCATTAGTGTTATCCCTATTATTTTTTTTAATTTCATTATAAATCTCTCCTTTGATTTTTCTTTTCATATTTTTTAGACGCAGCTTTTTATAAAAAGTTCCATCTTTTCATAAAAAAAAGAGAATGATCTACTCATCCTCTTTTGCATGTTATTTTTCTGTTGTGCTCATTACTGCTAAAGCTATATTAGACGCATGGTCTGCTATTCTTTCTAAATTACTGATAATATCTAAGAATACAATTCCTGATTTCGGTGTACAAAGTTGTTTATTCAATCTTTCAATGTGGCTAGCTCTAAGAGATTTTTCCATATGGTCAATCTCTCCTTCTCTTTCAAGAATTTTTCTAGCCATATTTAAGTCTCCTGTTTTTAAAGCATAGATTGCTTGATTATAAGATTTTACTACACGCTCATGCATAGACTTTAATTCTTCTGTAGCTTGTTCACTAAAGTTTAATTTATTATCAACTCGATAAATAGCAAGCTCTGCTAAATTGTCTGCATGATCTCCAACTCTTTCAATATCATTAATGGTATTAAATAATCCATTTACAATCTCATGCTGTTTCGCAGAAAGATTTGTATTTGAAAGCTTTACTAAATATTCAGCAATCTCTCTTTCCATACTATTGATTACTTTTTCTATTTTGAAGGTTTCATTAGCTATTTTTTCACTATTTTCTAAAAATGCTTCCATTGATTTTTCATAGCTTTCTAAAGCTAATTTACCCATATTTAATGTTTCTTTAATTACCTGAATAATAGCAACGGACGGAGTTTCTAACATCCTCTCATCAAGATATTGAATTCCTCTTTGGTCTGTCATCTCAAAATCCTTCATAGGAAGTACTCTATTTGCTAAATTTACAAGCATTCCTGCAAAAGGTAATAATAATAATGTATTTGAAATATTAAATAATGTATGGGCATTTGCTAACTGTCTTGCTGCATCTGTTGTAACCTGTTTTACAATATGAATAGTAATATTTTTGAAGAATACCATGAATACTAATGTTCCTAATATATTAAACATAAAGTGAATGAATGCAGCTCTCTTTGCTGTTCTATTTGCACCAATACTTGATAGCATTGCCGTAACACAAGTTCCTATATTGGTACCAAAGATGATTGGTAAAGATGCTTCAATAGGAAGTAACCCTTCACTGGCTAATGCAATTAAGATTCCTGTAGTAGCACTACTACTTTGTACAACTGCTGTAATGAAAAATCCTGCAAAAATCGCCATTAACGAATCTGTAAAAGTCCCTTTTCCAAAGCTAAGAAGCATGGTTCTAAAGCCTTCATATTCTCTTAAAGGCTTTACAGCATGTTTCATAAAATCCATACCAATAAACAATATTCCAAAACCTATAAAAATCTCTGCTATATTTTTTACTTTTTTATTGCTGGTAAAAAGCCATACTCCAACACTTAGTCCCACTACAATAGGCGCAATTGCTGTTAATTTTAAGGATGCAATCTGAGCTGTTACAGTTGTTCCAATATTTGCTCCCATGATCACTCCTGTAGCTTGTACTAAATTCATAATTCCTGCATTTACAAATCCTACAACCATTACGGTAGTAGCACTACTACTTTGAATAATCATAGTTACTAGTCCACCTACAAGTACAGCCATAATTCTGTTGTTTGTAAGCACCTCAATAATTCTCTTCATTTTGTCCCCAGCAGACTTCTCTAATCCATCTCCCATAATGGTCATACCATAAAGAAATAAACCTAGTCCTCCAAGTAATTCAAAAAAGATTTTCATATAATACCTGCCCTCCCAAATTAATCTTGCATCATTTATTAATCTTTAAATATCATACCTTATTTTTTATCTTTTTTTGTTAAATTCGTGTTAATTTTATTAAATTCGACATGTAAATTGTATCAGTTTTGTTAAATTTCTCTTGTGCTTCTATATACTTTGAAAAATATACAATCCTAAACCTATATTTCATAGTTTAACCATCTACCATTTTTTATATTTAGGGAGTTCTATCAATTTTCAAAGCTGTGGATAAACTATTAATTTTCAAAAAAATCAAAGATTCTATCCACAAATACAGTTGACAGTTTTATCTATTTTTTCTATAATGAAAAAGGTTCCATTCTTAGTAGGATATTTCGTAGTTTTGTAGGTTCTTTATATGATATTTTTGAGTAAATAGGTAGGACAGGTAGAATAGGTAGAATATAGTTGATCCCTATATAGGGTCTTATTTTTGCATACCTGAAACTTTCCTATGGAAAGTTTTTTTATTTTTTAAAAGGACGGTGAAGATCATGACAACAAAAAACTTAGTAGAAAGAGAAACTTGGACGAGTAAACTTGGATTTATTTTAGCTTGTATTGGTTCTGCCATTGGTCTAGGCAATATTTGGATGTTCCCTTGGCGATTAGGACAATTTGGAGGTGCAGCCTTTCTTATTCCTTATCTAGTATTTGTTTTCTTACTAGGAACCTCTGGACTTATGGGAGAATTTGCATTTGGTCGTTCTCAACAAAGAGGCCCTATTGGTGCCTTTGAGAAGGTATTTAAAGAAAAGAATCTTCCATTTGGTAGCATAGTAGGGAGTATCCCTGTAATTGCAATAGCAGGAATCTTTACATTTTATTCCGTTGTAGTAGGATGGGTATTAAAATATTTTACTTTAGCTGTATCAGGTTCATTCAATCAAATAAACATAGATGCTGCTTTTGGTAATTTTGCAGGACATCCTCAAAGTATTGCTTGGAATATCCTTGCTATTCTTATCACATTAACAATTGTTGTATTTGGCATCAAGCAAGGTATTGAAAAAGTGAATAAAATTATGATGCCCGCATTATTTATCATTTTTATCATACTTATGGTTCGTTCCTTATCTCTTAAGGGATCTATTGAAGGGGTAAACTATTTATTATTACCCGATTGGTCTTATTTATTAAAACCAATTACTTGGATTATGGCATTAGGTCAAGCATTTTTTACTGTATCTTTAGGTGGCGGAGCTATGCTAGTATTAGGAAGTTACCTCAAAAAAGATGAGGATATTCCTTCTTCTGCTATACAAACTGCTTTTTTTGATACATCAGCAGCCTTTTTAGCAGCATTTATCATTATTCCAGCAGCCTTCGCATTCAATTTAGATGTATCTGCTGGTCCTCCTTTACTTTTTATTACTATGCCTCACATTTTTACAAAAATGAGTGGAGGATATTTCTTTGGTACTGCATTTTTCTTATGTATCATATTTGCTGCCATTTCTACAGAGGTAGTTTTAATGGAAGTAATTGTGGAAGCCTTTATGGATCGCCTCGGTTTTAGTAGAAAAAAAGGTGTAATAGCCGCTGCATGCATTGCTATTGTTTTCGGTATTCCACTAGATATAAATATGAATCTATTTGGAAAATTTGCAGATTTTATCACTATCTATTTATTACCACTTAGTGCACTTTTAGCAGCTATTGCATTTTTCTGGATTTACGGTGTAGAACGTGCAATATCTGAGGTCAATCGAGGTGCGTCAAAACCACTTGGAAAATGGTGGGGCTTTTTTGCTAAATATGTTTTTGTCTTTGTAGCAGGTGCTGTTCTGATTTTAGGAATTATCTACGGTGGTATTGGTTAAAACTAAGGGGCAAGGTCTATAGACCTTGCCCACTTTTTATATTTTAAATCGATATCCTACCCCCCATAAGGTTTCAATATATCTTGGCTGAGATGAATCATATTCAATTTTTTCACGAATTCTTCTTATATGAACCGTTACAGTAGATACATCTCCTAATGAGTCAAGACCCCACACTCTTTCAAAAATTTCTTCTTTACTAAAAACTCTATTAGGATTACTTGCTAGTAACCATAATACATCAAATTCTTTTGAAGCGAGATTTATTTCTTTGTTGTTTACATGAACTCTCCTTGAATAAGGGTCTATAGAAAGACCATTTATTTCTATAATCTCACTTTGCTTTCTATCTTTATTAGTTAATCTTTCATATCTTTTTAGATGGGCCTTTACCCGCGCTACCAATTCATTTGGACTAAAGGGTTTTGTAATATAATCGTCTGCCCCAAGACCTAATCCTCTGATTTTATCGATGCCTTCACCTTTAGCTGAAACCATGAGTATAGGAATATCTAAGGTATCCCTTAATTCCTTACATATCTGAAATCCATCTATTTCTGGGAGCATCAAATCTAGTATAATCAGATCAAATTTTTCATTCCTCGCCCGATTCATTCCCTTCATACCTGTATTTTCAATTTTTACAGAAAATCCATTGATCTCAAGATAATCTCGTTCAAGTTCAGCAATACTAATATCATCTTCAACAATCAATATTCTTTTCATTTTTGTCTCCCCCTTCAAAAGCCCTTAATGAGAAAAACATACTTGTTCCTTCATTCTTTATACTCTTTGCCCACATTCCCCCCCCATGTTTTTCTATGATTTGCTTAGATATAGCAAGACCTAACCCACTTCCTCCCACAGAAGTATTTCTTGATGGATCTGCTCGATAAAATCTATCAAATATATAGGGAATATCTTCTTTTGAAATTCCTTTTCCATTATCCTTGATTTCAACAATAATCTTATCCTCTTCTTTTTTAACAAAGATATCTATTCTTATAGGGCTATCCCCTTTATATTTCACAGAATTTCCTACAATATTCAGTATCACTCTCTTTAAATTTTGCAAATCTGCCTTTACAAAAATATTTTCTTCTTCATAGGTTAAATTGATTTTTCCATCTATTTTTTCTAAGTCAAAGCTTAAATCTTCCACACTATATTTTAAAAATTCTATAAGATCTATACGCTGAAAATCAAAAGATACTTTTTGTAAATCTAGCTTTGAAAAAAGGAACAATTCATCAATCAATCCTTCCATATGTCTTGATTTTTCATAAATAGTATTGATATATTTGTCCATTTTTTCTGGTGTATCAGCAATACCATCTTTTATTCCTTCAATATATCCTTTTATAGACATAATAGGTGTCTTTAGATCATGGGATATATTTGAAATCAAAGTTTTTCTATTTTCTTCATATTTTCTCTGCACTTCTAAAGAATTCTTTAATCTTACTCTCATTTCTTCAAGAACAAGACTCAAATCTCCGATTTCATCATTTAGATGTTTTTTAATTTCATAATCTAAATTTCCTTTTTTCATTTCATTAGCACCATATTCTAATTTTTTGATAGATTTATTGATCCCCTTATAGATAAAAAAGGTTAAAGTGAAAGTAGTTAAAACCAGTATGCTAATCACAATAAGTGTCATTCTATTCCTAGCTGCATCAAATTCTTTTTTTGTTTGTTCAATATCTGTACCAATAAATAGAGAAACTTCCGATCCATCCTCTAAATAAAAATCATTTTGCATATTCAGTACATATCCAGTCCCATGATTTTTATAAAACTCTTTTATTTCAAAGGGTTCATTAAAATCTGGTAATCTAGCTATAAATGCATCATTTTTTAAGATTTCTGAAATATATATAATTTCATCATTTTTCCTTACTATGATTCCAGAATAATATTCTCCCAATTTTTCATCATATTTTTTTGTATATGCAGAATCTATTAATTTTTCCTTATTATTAAGTATTTCTATATTCAAATCCCTATTGATTTCAGTCTGTTTTACAATATATTTTCCTATAATTCTCATGGGATTAAAAATAATTTCCATATCTTCCTGTTCATTATCTCCAAAGATAATAAACATAGAATTTAATAAAAGGATAATAATAATAGGAATAATAATCATCCCTGCATAAGAAAGTAATAGTCTAAATTTTATAGACATAAGAACCTCCAAATTTAGGGGAGAAAAATTTCTCCCCCTATTTTATAATAGGTAAACAATTTCAACATTTTTAATTTATGATAAATTTAATGTTCAGCTTGTTTATCAGTAGCTACTTCATTAACAATATGAATCAAGCTTTTTTCATCTATATAATCCTGTCCCTTTACAACCAATAAATCTCCAACCTTTAACTTTCCTACAACTTGAACATACCCGTCTTTTGTTATCTTTTTCTCTACAACTACCTTCTTAGGTTTATTTTCTTCAACAACGTATACATAATTTTCATTTCCAATAGCGAGTATTGATTTTTTAGGTACTACAATTTGATTTTCCTTCTTTTCAACTTCAAAGTTTACCTCTGCAAACATACCTGGTTTTATAAGTCCTTCTTTATTCTCTATTTGGACTTCAACAGGGTAGATATTCCCATTATTCGTTCCTACAGGACTAATCATAGTAATTTTCCCTATATAATCCTCTTCTTGGACGCTTATCCTTACTTCATCCCCTATATCCATCTTATTGACAACATCTTCTGATACACTTGCCTTTACTACTACTTTGTCTGTTTTCACAATGACAAAATCAGCATTTGTAGTACTTTCTCCCATTTCTATATTTTTTTGTGCTACTACTCCACTAATAGGACTTTTAATAATTGTATCACTAATAGAAGCATTTAATGTCTTTGTATTTGAATCAAAATCCCTTTGTGCTTGTTCATAATTCAACTTACTTTGTATATAAGCTTTTTCTGCATTATCGTAATCATTTTTTGATAAGGCACCTGATTCATATAATGCTTTTGTATTATTAAAATCATTTGAAGCATCCTCATAATTTATTTTAGCATTTTCTAAAGCTTTTTTATATTGACTTTTTCTCAATTCAACATCTGTTATTAAATCTGCATTATCTAAGGTATATAAAACATCTCCTTTGTTTACAGAGTCCCCCACATCAAAATGAATGCTTTTTACCTTCCCATTTTTTTTACTTGATACCTTAACTTCTTCACTAGCATAAATTTTTCCTGCTGCATGATAATCTTTTGTGATATTTTTTGCTTCAACCTTTGAAACCTCTACAGCAATCTGTTCTTTTTCTATTTCTTTCCCTTCTGCTTCTGATTTAGCACATCCAGATAATAAAAGAATTGTTAAAAGAAAACATAGTATCAATATTTTTTTTATTCTCATTTTTTTCTCTCCTTCCTAGGATCTTTTATCTACAAAAATTGGAATCTTTTTTCTTATTTTTACTTTATATTCTTCTACAACAGAATATAATATTGGAATAAATATAAGGGTAAGAACAGTAGATGCCACTAGCCCAAAGATTAATGCAAACCCTAATTGTGCATAATCTGGTTCTTTTAAAGCTAAAGGAAGTATTCCTCCAATAGTCGTAATAGAAGTTGCGAAAACAGGTGCAAATCTAGTTTTTCCTGCTTCCTTTATAGCTTCTATTAATTCATATCCCTGTTTTCTTAAATAATTGGTGTAATCTACAAGAACAATGGCATCATTTACAGCAATTCCTACTAAAGAAACAATTCCCATAAAGGAAAATAATCCAAAGCTATTTCTTGTAATAATTAACCCTACAATTGCCCCTACGGTAGCTAATGGTACTGAAAATAGAATCACTAAGGGTTGAGATAATGAATTAAAC
Source organism: Marinisporobacter sp. (assembly GCA_025210525.1). GTDB lineage: Bacteria > Bacillota > Clostridia > Peptostreptococcales > Thermotaleaceae > Crassaminicella. The sequence goes on along the minus strand of JAOARP010000024.1, from coordinate 51,782 downwards.
TGAACAGCTAATATGATAAATACTAACAATATGGCGATTCCCATATTCATAAACATATCTGTGAAAGACTCTTGTATATCTTTTCTTTCTCCTCCGTAAGAAACTTCTATATCCCTTGGTAAATGATAATCCTTTATTTTTGATTGGAATTCTTTCACTATTTCTGTTGAATTAGCACCTCTCATCATATTGGCTTCTACTTTTACAATCCTTTTTAAATCCTCATGCTTAATTTTAGTAAAACCTCTTGATTCAACAAGGGAAGCTACCTGGGAAAAGGAAATCTTCTCTCCCTTATTCGATGTAAAATATATTTTTTCAAGATCACTAATGGTTTTAATTTGATTTTCATTAGTTCTTACAACAATATCAATTTCATCTTGATTTTCCTTAAATGTAGAAATCTTTGTCCCTTGAATAGCTTTTCTTATTTCAGAAGAGATATTTTTCACATCTAATCCCAAAAGACTAGCCTTTTGTTTATCTATATAAACTTGAAGCTCTGGAGGTCCATCTCCTGTAGTATTACTTGTTTCCGTTGTTCCATCTAACTCTTTTAGAATAGCTTCAAAATCATTTGCTACCTTTGTTAAGCTTTCTAAGTTTTCTCCCTTTAACTGAATACTAATAGGTTTTCCTGAAGAAGGTCCCATTTTTTCTTCCCCAATAGTAATTTCAGCTCCTGCAACACCTTTTAAATCTTTTCTTAAAAGATTAACAATCTCATTACTACTTCTTTCTCTTTCCTTTTCATCTACTAAATCTATAGAAATCTCTGCTTTATTGATGGCACTTCCACCACCTCGTAATCCTCCTGATCCTTCACTTCCCACTTTGCTTACAATCGTGTCCATTTCTGGATATGTGAGCAGTATCTCTTCAATCTTTGTAACAATCTCTCCTGTATCCTCTAATAAGTATCCTGATGGAAGTTCCACATCGATGGTAAAACTAGTACTATCTGTAGTTGGAAATAATTCAATCTTTAAGATTCCTAAAGGAATACTTGATAAGGTTACAAAAAATAAAATAATCCCTAGTACAATAATTCCCATTCTTTTCATTTTACTTTTTAATATTTTATTCATGGTATTTGTATATTTCTTAATAATTTTTGATTCTCCATGACCTTCATTAGAAGATTTGAATTGTTTCATATACATAGCTACTGAAAAACCAAAGGCACAAATCCATGACATAATCCCAATTTGCCCATCTTCTAAAAATGCAAATAAAGCAAGAATAAACACAAATACAACTGATATGATTTTTCTATAAAATTCAAATTTACCTTTATGTTCTTTATTTTTTTGCTTATGGGTACTTAAAAATCTTGAACATAAAACAGGTGTAACAATAATAGATACAACAAAGGATGTTCCAATAGCAAACATAACTGTAATTGGAATAGTTTTTAAAAACTCTCCCATAATCCCTGATGTCAAAGCCATAGGATAAAAGGCTGCCATAGTTGTTAAGGTTGATGCAAATACAGCAGGTGCTACTTGATTGGTAGCTACCTTTGAAGCACTTAATACATCTAGCCCCTCATCTCGAACTCTATCTATATTTTCCATAATTACAATGGCATTATCCACAAGCATCCCTAATGCTAAAATAAGTGCCAGCATAGACATGGTATTAAAGGTCATACCATTCTTTTGCAGTAGTACAAAACTTGTTAATAGTGTCAATGGAATGACAAAGGCTACAATTAGTGATTCTCTAAATCCTATAAATAAGAATAAAACAAGAATTACTACTAAAAGACCTGATAATGCATTCCCCATTACATCACTTAATTGTTCATCTACTTCTACTGCTACATCTCCACTAATAGCAACTTCTACATCCTCTGGATATAAAACACCCTTTTCGCTTTTTAATAATGTTTTTATTTCCTTACTAAGACCTACAATATCTGCATTATTTTCCCTTGTAATAGATAAAGAAATTGTTCGTGTAAAGATTTTGTCCTTAGAAACACCTTTTTCATATCTTTCTGAATAAGATGTAATTTCCTCATAACTATCCTTTACGTTGGCAATATTTTTTAAATAAATAGGCATTCCATCTTGTAGTGTTATAATTGTATTTTCGATTTCTTCTATTTTTGTAAACTCTCCCATGGTCCGAATATTAAATTGCATATCATCCAGTTCAAGATCTCCACCAGGAACAACTGTATTCGCACTTACAATAGCATTTCTAATTTGGTCAATGGTGATATTGTATGTAGCAAGCTTTGAAGAGTCTACATATATGCCAATTTCCCGATCAGCCCCACCTACTCGATTAACTTCACTAATACCTTCTATTTTCTCTATCTCATCCTGAATATCTTCTGCCATATCTTTTAGTATGGTTAAATCATAATCTCCACTGATATTAAGTGTCATGATAGGTTTATCACTCGTACTAAATCCTTTTATAATAGGGGCATCACTATCTGTTGGTAAATCATTTTCCATTTCTGATATTTCATTTCTTATATCATTTACTTTTTCATCTATATCTGTTCCAATTTCAAACTCCACAACAATACTAGAAACCCCGTTACTTGAGGTAGACGTAACCGATTTAACATCATCTACATTCTTGATCTTGCTTTCTATTTTATCTGTAATCAAGCTTTCCATTTCCTGTGGTGCTGCCCCCGTGTAGGTTGTAGTAACCATAGCAAAAGGCATTGTAATCTCTGGCATTTCTTCCCTTGGCAAAGTATTATAGGCATTTAATCCTAATAAAAATATTGCCATGATGATTAAATAAACAACTCTAAAGTTTTCAATAAAAAATTCTGATATTCTTCCCAATATATTTTGAGGGTCTTTGTTCAAGTTTCATCACCATCCTTTATTTTCTTATACTTCTATATTAAGTCATGGAACTTAAGGAATTGGAAACGAATTATTAACTTTTTATGAACAAAGAATAACAAAATTATTAATCCCAAAATTAAAAAGCCACAAATTATGTGGCTTTTTAATATTTTCTATTCCAAAAATTAATAGGTTGCTGAGTCTTACTAATGGGGATAGGAGTATATCCATTCTCTTTTAGATATTTCAATATCTCAGGAAGAGCTTTTACAGTAGTACTTCTTTCATGTAACAATATAATAGGTGTTTTTTGCTTTTTTACCTGATTTTTTACATTTCTAATGACAACACTTGGAGAAATATTCTTCCCTAAGCTATCTCTACTATCTACATTCCAATCCCACATTTTATAACCAGCTATTTCTACAGCCTTTCTATAAGGCTTTGTCATATAAGGTGCACTTCCATAGGGAACACGAATCAAATTCGTTTTTGTTCCTGTGGCTTCCTGCAAAGATGTATTACAACTATTCATTTCTGATACAACCGTATTAGGAGATTTGTAAATCTTTTTTGCATTATGACTAACACCATGTAACCCTACAGCATGCCCTTCACCCATTAGTTTTCGAACAACATTTTTGTAGGTTTTGATTCTACCAGATAACATAAAGAAAGTAGCTTTTGCATGATATTGATCTAAAATATGAATTATTTTTTCTGTATATATAGTAGGACCATCATCAAAGGTAATATAAACAATTTTTCCTTTTTCTCTTAATAATAACTCTTTCCTTTGAGCCTCTGCTTCTTTTTTCTTTTGTATTTCTCCTAAAATCCTCTCTTTTTCTTTAAGAATTTTATTCTGAAGCATAAAAAATAATTCATCATCCCCTACAGATAAAGATTCATCTTTTGCCCTTGCAATAGGTCCTTCACCAATATAACTTACCTGGTATCCAAAATAATTTGCTATAAACTTATAAGGCGCCATAGTATGATTATTTTCTAAAAATACAGAATCTGTAATAATCTGCCCTTCCTTTGTAAATAATGATTTTGAAGAAAGATCTAGTACAATTTGTTGATCATTCTTTGTAAGAAATACACAATAACTCTTTTGATCCCATCTTATCTCAATATTTAAGTATTCTGCTAATGCCCCTATAGGAACATAAGTGATCCCTTTTCTTACTATAGGATAGGTATCATGAAAAGAGATCAAATCATCATTCACAACAATATAAATAAAATTATTCACACTCTCACTAGCTCCAAAGCTTTGAAAGGGAATAAACATCATAATTAATAAAATAAAAACAAATATATATTTTTTCATAAACAAGACCCTTTCATTTTTAATAAAAATACTACTACAAATAGTTTCTGTGTTTTTTCTTCATCCATTCCTTGTAGTTTTATGAAGGTAAACCAAAATTATTTTTCTGAAAGTAATAGTATATTTTCATAAAATATTATAAAAATATATTATATCCAAATATATTACAAACATCAATCAAAAAAAGAGCTCTCTTTAAAGAATAAGCTCTTTTCTACTCTTTATAAAAGATACAATTAAATAAGCTATTACAGAAAAAATAATAATAGCAGCTCCTGAAGGGATTTGAAAAACATAAGAAAAATATAATCCCGCAAAGGAAAATAATATTCCTATTCCTATAGAAATCATCATGATTTTTTTTAAATCATAAGTAAACTGCTTTGCAATAGATGTAGGTGCTGTAAGAAGGGTAATAATCAATATAATTCCAACAACTCTTATTAAAATAACAATCGTTAGGGCAATTAAAATATACAAAATCGTTTCTAAAAAATTCACCCTAACACCAACAACTTGTGTAAATTCTTCATCAAATAAAAAAGCTTTGAACTGTTGAAAATAAGCGATAACAACAAATACAATAATCATATCTAGAAAAAATATAATATTTACATCCATTTTAGATACCGTTAAAATATCTCCAAAAAGATAAGAGGATATATCTGGAGGATATCCAGGAGTTAAGTATATAAAGATAATCCCTATAGCCATTCCAAAAGACCAAAACATCCCTACTAAAAGATCACTACTTGTATTCGTTTTTTTATTTATTCTCTTTATTCCTAGAGCTGCCATAATGGAAAAAGCAAGTGCCCCAAATATAGGCTCAATTCCAAGAAAATAACCTAACCCAATTCCTCCAAATGCAGTATGAGCAATCCCACCACTCATCATAATCAATTTTTTTTCTGTAATAATGGTTCCAATAATACCACAAGCGATACTTGCAAATATAGCACTTATTATTGCATGTTGTATAAATTTATATGTTAAAATTCCTTCAATCATATTATTCCTCCTCGTGCTCATGTAAAACTCTATGAGGAACACCATGGGCAATCATATCTATAGGACAACCATAAACACGGTCTAAAATATTTTCACTAAGCTTTGGCTCTCCATGATAAAATAACTCTTTGTTAAGGCATGCGATACTCTTTACATAAGTAGATACAGCACTCATATCATGAGTAACCATAATGATAGTCATTTCTTTATTTAATTCCTTTAAAAGCTCATAGATCTGCGTTTTAGCATTAGCATCTAAACTTGCTGTTGGCTCATCTAAAAGAAGGATTTTAGGTTCTGCTGCTAAAGCTCTAGCAATCAAAACTCGTTGTAATTGTCCTCCTGAAAGCTGTCCAATTTGTCTATCCTTTAGCTCAAAGATATCTAATTTTTTCATGATTTCTGTAGCTTTTTCTTGTTCTGAAATTTTGAATCCCCTAAATAAATGATGATTATTTTTTAGCATCCCCATAAGCACTACCTCTTTTACGCTGATGGGAAAAGCTTTATTAAATTTTCCAAACTGAGGTACATAGCCAATCAGTCCTATAGCTTTATGTATGGGAAGATCAAATAATTTGATATTTCCAGAAGTAATCTTATTTAAACCTAATATTGCTTTTAATAGAGTACTTTTTCCTCCTCCATTAGGTCCAATAATGGCTAAAAAATCATTTTCTTTCACTTCTAAATTTATATCGTAAAGTGCTTGGACATGATTGTAAAAAACATTGACCTTTTCTAGTTTTATCACATTTCCCATATTCTCACCTCTACTTCAATGCTTTCGAAAAAGTATTTGCCATTTTTTCAATATTTTCTATGTAATTAGGTGCTAAAGGAGCAATCTCTTTCGTATTTCCTTCTATTTCTTCAGCAATCACTCTAGATTGCTTTGAATCAATCTCTGCTTGATAAAAGATGGTCTTGATCTCTTCTTTTTTGGCATAATCAATAATTCTTTTTATATCTTCTATGGTTGCTTCTTTTCCATCTTCCTCAATAGGAATCATTTTTAACCCATAATCATCTGCAAAATACCCAAATGCAGGATGATATACTAAAAATTCCTTCTTTGGTAAATCTCTTATAGATTTTTTCACATTATTATCTAATTCATCTAATTTTTCTATATACTCCTTTGCATTTTTTATATATGCTTCTTGATGGTCAGGATCAATCTCACATAGCTTATCTTTTATTGCCCCTACTATAACTTTTACTCTTTTGGGAGATAACCATATATGAGGATCTCTCTTTCCAATTGAAAACTCTCGATCCTTATAAACCTTTGAAACCTCTGAGGCTAATGAAACAACCTCTATATTTTCATTAATACTAGATAATTTAGGAAGAATATTTGCTTTTTCAGTAGGTACATCTATTGAAAAATAAACAGAAGATTTACTAAGCAATTCAAGTTCTCTTGGAGAAGGTGCATAATTTTCAGGGCTATTCCCTGGTGGAATCATTGTCACAACTTCAACAAGATCTCCTCCTACTGCCTTTACAAAAGTCTCTTCAGGAACAATAGAAACTGCAATTGTTAATTTTTCTATATTAGAAACTTCTTTATTACAACCTATTACAGAAAAAAACATTGTAAAAATAATCAATATATAAGAACATCTTTTAAATAGTTTTCTCATATTCATACCCCTCTCTGTTTTCTATATATATTATATTCCCAAACCAAACGAAAATGCAAGTCATTTGCATTTGTTTCTATATACTTTTTCATATTTTCTATTATTACCCTAGATTCATTCCTTCTATAAGCTAAAGCAAACAAAATAAAACCCCCCTACGGAGGTTTTATGACACATGAAAAACTTTCATGGATTGATCTAATGTATGAATCATTTCATTTAATTGATTCATAGATGCAGTTACTTCTTGCATAGAAGCAGTTTCACCTTCAATGGCTGCACTGATTTCTTCTGTTGCTAATGCTGCTTCCTTTGCAACTACTGATATGCTTTTGTTAGAAGTAACAACTTCATCTTTAGCTTTATTCATATAAGATACATTATCATTTAATGTTTTTATATGGTTAATTACATCATCTGCTGATCCCTTGATTTTGTAAAAAACTTCTGTTGTTTGTCCTAAATAATCATTCGAATTTTCTATAAGCTCTTTGGATATATTTACAGTTTCATTAGTTTCATCTATTACCTCTGTAATCTCTTCAATAATATTTTGTATTTCTTTTGTAGCTCCAGAAGACTGCTCTGCCAATTTTCTAACTTCATCTGCTACAACAGCAAATCCACTTCCTGCTTCTCCTGCTCTTGCTGCCTCAATAGCTGCATTGAGTGCCAAAAGATTTGTTTGTTCTGCAATAGATTTTATAGTTTCTATGATACCACTGATAGATTTTGATTTCTCAGCTAATTGTTGTATTCCCTTTGTCATACGCATAGAAGCTTGTGTATTTTCTCCAAACTTATGATTTAATGCCTTCATAGATTGTATTCCTTCTTCATTATTATCTTGCATATTTTCAGCATAAAGAATCACCGATTTTATCTGATTATCCATACGTTGAATTTTTTCTGCTAAATCCTTTGTAATTTCAAAGCTATTTTCCGTTTCTACATCTTGAGTATTTGCACCAGCAGCAATTTTTCCAACAGTATTTGAAATTTCTCCACTAGCTAGGCTTACTTCTTCCACAGAATCCATAATATTCCTAGAAGCATGTGTTATTTTTTGTGTTATATCTTTATTTTTATGTATCAAATCTCTTATATTTGTTACGGTTTTATCAAATACCTGAGATAAAATGGCAATTTCATCTGTTCCTATCATATTTGATTGAATCGTCAGATCTCCATTTCCAATTCTCTCTGCATTTTTTGTAAGCACTACTAATCGTAGAGTTAATCTACGTGAAAAGTACAATGCAAATAAAACAATAAAAATAAGAGCAATACCATTAATCATCATATACTTCATTCTTATATCTAAAAGAGGTTTATATATATCTCCTTTAGCCGCTATAACTCCTAAAACCCATCCTGTTGCTGGAAATTTTTTATACACCATATGTTGTTCTTCCTCATTTATTTCAAAATCTATAGTACCTTCACTATTATTAATCATTTCATTCCCTATATTTTTTAATGATTCATTTTCTAAGATATTTGTTTTCAATAATTTTTCATCAGGGTGTGAAAAAATCATTCCTTTTTCATCTATTAATATAGCATGTCCATATCCATTAATTTTGATATTTTTAACCGTATCAGTAATAGCTGTTAATACAATATCCTGTGCAATAACCCCCTTTATATGATTGGTTGAATCCCTTAATGGTTTGGCTACTGACACTACATACTGTTTTGATTCTGCATCCATATAAGGTTCTGTAAAAATAGTTTTTCCTTCTTCCTTTGCTTTCATATACCAAGGACGTTTTCTTGCATCATAATCTTTAGGTGGAATCCAACCCCCTCCATCAAAATAACCTCCGTCCTCAAGCCCCATATACATAGATAACAAATGATCCTTTTCACTTGCAGGTTGCAAATACTGATTATAATCGATTTCTTGCCCCTCTAACTTATTTAGAATAAAATGAGTCGTGCTTAATACCTTCTCCTTTGTTAAAATCCACTGATTAAAATGATTACTTACACCCTCTACCACGGATGTCATTTGCAACTGAATATTATTTCTCATCTCTTTTTTGATATTTATATAGCTTAAAGAAGAAACAGCTACCAATGCAATACTTGATAGTAAAACCAATGCTAGTATGAGTTTAGATTTCACTTTCATTTTATATCCCCCTTGAATATAACCTCGCCTTCACCATTTGTTGTAATATTGTATTTTTTCTTAATTTTACCATATTCTAAGAATGAAATTTGTATAAATTTGTATGTTTTTTATCTAAATCCTATCTTTTAATCGTTTCTTTCTTATTGATTATTTTTAATAGTTCTCCTCCATATTTTCCTACGTTAAAAGAAGTACTATAAAGTAATTGTTTAATTCCTGGAAGCCCAATAGTAGTAATCAATTTATCATAATCCTTATTGGTCAGTTTATTAAAACCCTTTCTAAACTCATACATATATAAATTACTTTTTACTGTAAGCGCTATTAATTTTTCATAATCCTTCCCACAAGCAATAGATCTCCCCGCCATTACCCCTGTTGTAATGGCATTCATTTGACCAAATCCTAAAAATGGATCAATTCCTCCTGCTGCTGTCCCTACAAAATATATATTTCCTATTTTATGAGGATATACATAACCTGTCTTATGTCTTAATTTGAATTCTTCTATAATTGTATAATTTATATTTTCTGTATCTAAAAAAGATTGCCATAACCAATCAACTGACTTTTCGGTCACATCTGTTACAATTGCCACAAGAGAAGCTTTTTTCTTATTAAAAGGAGTCAAATAAACATATCCGTTTTTGCAATAATCCTTATTAATCCAAACAATCAATGTATTTGGGTCAAAATTCCCTAAGACAACAGCTCCCTTTGCTTGAGTATCTACCCAATCCTGCCAACATCCAAGCTCTTCTGTAAAATTTCCATTTCCATTAGCAACAACTACATAATCATATTTCCTTGATAATTTTTTATAATCAGCTAATTCATTGAATCTTATCCTTGTATATTTTAATTGATTATAAATTTGATTTTTACTAGAATTTTCTTCTTTTCCTCTTATAAAAAGATATCCTAGATCTCCTTTTATAACAGTTTTTTTATTTGGAGAATAATGGATAACTTTATTGAGAGTATTTAAAGGCTTGATAATAATTCCTAATCTTTTATAATGATCAATAGAATCTTTTATAGGTCTGTGAGTAATTCTCAAATCTCCACTAACATGAGGATGCATTTCTCCAATATAATCATTTTTTTCATATATAATTGGAACAATACCATGTTTTTCTAATTCATGGGCGCAGCTCAATCCACTTAAACCAGCTCCAATGATTGCAACCTTCATAGCTTTCAGCTCCCATATTTATGTAAAATTTTAAACCATAGATAAACAAGAATAGAAATCATCATCATACATAAAATATATTTAAAAAAATCCATCTGTTAGCATCTCCATTTATCTAATATCGTTACTGAAAACCAACTTATAATAATCATGGCTCCCACATTTACCAATAAACTATCAAAATAATACCAATTTTTATATTCAACTACATCCCTTCCTACCAAAATCAATTCCGTTAAAGAGTAGATCCCTGTAACCACTAAAACATTCAATACGGTCATCCATTTTTTTTTAGGATAATATTGTGCTATAAGGGTTCCAATTACAAAACAAGGTCCTACTAAAAAAAAGAGAGAAGACCCCAAAATATCGATCATAGAGTCATGGATTATATATCTTTGGCGAATAATTCCATTATAATAATCTGTAACCAATGCCATTCCTATTGCTAAAAATCCTGCAAACATATTTATATTAAATTTTTTCCAATCTACCAATAAAATAAATATTATCCAATTAAAAAAAAATAAAACAATCCATTCCATAACAATTATCCAATCCTCCCCAATGTGCTTTTACATTCTAGGCTTTATGGGAAATAATTTTGAAACAATATAAGGTTTTGCATTTAATCTTTCAATTTTTTGTTGAAGGTTTATAATATCTCTCATTTCATCATCTCTAAATTGACTAAATAGCTGCCTTACTTCAGGATTTTTAATCTCTATCAAATTCTCATTATAAAACAATTCATTTGAAATTCTATATTGCAATAAGTCCTTTAATCGATCTACATCTTTCATATAATCACCTAACTTTGTATATTTATTTTTATCATCATATCTTTCATCAATTTTATATGCTCTTTTGAAATTTTTTCAAATTCTTTGACCATTTTTTTAAGTTCTTTATTATTTACCTTCTGTAAATACGCCTTATACTTTTTAAGGAGAAGCTCTTCCTTATCTATAGCAAGTATAAATGCTGTATCTAATAAATATGCTTGCGAAACTTTTTTCATTCCCAACCTCCTCATTTACTCTTTATTATTTATTTTTTACTATAATAAAAGTTATATTCATAACAGATAATATTTTCATTCATTATTGCAAATATTATACTTATATCAATTCGTATAAGGAGAAGAACCATGAATATTATTCTTTGGACAAGACTCTTTTTTTATGGGAATGTTATTCTATTATTGATCATTTTCTTTAAATTTATCCATAAGGAGCGATTACACCAACTCATTCCTATAGGTTTATTTATTGCCGTAGAAAATTATACTGTAGAAATTATAGGACTTCATTATAAAATATGGAAATATCCTTTAGACAATCCAGGCTACCCAGAAGTCATCATAATCTCTAGTCTTTTTTATTTTCCAATTGTAGCAATGTTTTTTTATCAATATCTTTCTGAAAGTATTCCTAAAACCATATTATTGATTTTAACTTTTGTAGGCTCCAATATGATCATTGAGATCATTACATTGAAAACAACACGCCTTTTTGTCTACGGAAAAAATATGAATCTACTAATAGCTTTTTTTATGTATCTATTTGCCTATATACTCATTATTCTATTTCAATACTTTTATCATAAAAAGCTCTTAAAAAGGAGTTGAAATTTCCATGAAAGTAGCAATCATAGGTGCTGGCTTAGCTGGTTTATCTTGTGCTTTTGAGTTTAAAAAACATGGGATTACCCCTACAATCTTCGAAAAAAGAAGTTATGTAGGTGATGGTCTAGATTATACAATTATTACCCTTAGAATATTTGATCTATATACGCAAAATCCTATGGACTATTTTTTTAAAAAATATAATTTATCCATAGCTCCCTTAAATCCTTTGAAAAAAATTATGATGATCAGTCCTAATAAAAAAACTATAGTAAAAGGAAATTTAGGATATTTATTTGAAAAAAGTTCATCAAAAAATTCCTTAGAAAATCAAATTATGAAACAAGTAAATCTACCTATTCATTTTGACCATTATGTAAATATAGAAGACCTACAAAATGATTTTGACTATATTGTATGTGCAAACGCTGATCATACATCTGCACAATCTTTAAATAACTGGACCACTACCTTCAATATTCATGCTAGGATTGCAACGGTTTTAGGAAATTTTAATCCAAATACTCTTATTATGTGGGTCAATACAGAATATGCAAAGCATGGATATGCCTATCTTCTTCCTTATCATAAGAGTAAGGCAAATCTTGTATTAACTGTTGATAACATTTCCTCCCATGAGTTAGATTATTATTGGAAAAAATTCTTAACTCTAGAAAATATACAATATAAAATTTTAGAATCTAGAGATGTTGAACACAATGCAGGCTTTGCCCATACTTTAAAACCTAATAACATTTATTTAATAGGAAATGCAGGTGGATTGTTAGATGATTTTTTAGGATTTGGTTCTATGAATGCTATTGAAAGTGGTATTCTTGCAGCTCAATCTATTGCTAAACATTTAGATTATGAGCATCTATTAAAAAATATTTTAATAGATCAAAATGAAAAGCATAAACTCCGAAAAATATTCAATACATTTAATAATAAAGATCTAAATAGATTAATCACACTTTTAGGCTTTCCCATAGTAAAACAATTCATATACAATAATCCCTTTTATCGAGTGACCCATAGTTCCTCTATCAAAAAATTTTATGAGCAAATAAAAAACAATCAGCTATAATTTTACTGATTGTTTTTTTCTTTTTTTATAAAAACTATAATTAAAACCAGAATGGGAATCATCACTTGAAAAGGAAATGCATAATAGGGCCATACAGTAGCCCATTCAAATAATTCCATAATATTTTTATGAATAATAATAGATAAAAGAAACATTAATATCCCAATGGGAGCCACTAAAAAACGATAATCCTCCAATTTAAATAATTTCATCATCCCTCGACAAGCAGCTAGCAAACATACACTAATCTTAAGAAAAGCTGCTGTTATAGTCGCTAGAATAACGATTACTTCCATTCTCGATAATATTTGTCCAATATGTACTTTTCTAGCTACACTATGATTTGGAAAAAAAGTAGCCCCATAAAGATCTGGACCGATGACTAATATTTCTGCTAATGAAACTCCTGCAATCAACATCCCCCCTAATAATAATCCTTTCATGTAAATTTCATAAGGTGATTTTTTTGTTTTTAATGATGGTAAAATCATTGTAAATATTACCGTTTCTGCAAAAGGGAAAGTAAAAGCTGAAAAAGTACCTTTTAACAAGGGCTGAAACCCTTCATATAATATAGGTTGAATATTTTCTATATCCATTTGAGGAATTAATAATAATATAAGAATAGAAGGAAGAGGTGCATTAAATAATACAAATAATTTTGCCCATCTCCCTAATACTTCTATTCCTTCTTTAACAATCCAGATACAAAGGATTGTTACAAAAATCATGGGAACAAGCATAGGTGTTTCAGGAATAGATACAGTAATAGGGAATTCTCCAAAATCTCTTATCACTAATGCTCCTAAGTGAAAACTAAACCAAATATAGAATATTCCTATTAATTTCCCAACAATTTTTCCAAATACTATATCTACAATATCAAATAAATCTTTTCCTGGATATAATGAAAGAAGTTTACTATATAATAGTACCGTAGGAATTGCTATAATAATTGCAATGATAATGGCTAGCCATAAATCCCTTCCTGCCTCTGCTGCCGTAGGTAAAGCAAGACTGCTTCCTGATATAAATAAAATCACTAGACATATTCCTTCTCGATCTGAAATAAACTCTTTATTCATATTCTATTCCTCCTCTTAATTTCTGCTCCAGCTAAAATAATCACAGGAAAGAGCACTTGAAAAGGAAATGCATAATAATTATAAATATGAAAAGCCCAATCTACCATCTCTAAAATATCCTCATAAATAAGAATAGACAAATTGAGCATTAATAACGAAATAGGGAGAATGCTAAATCGATAATCAGAAAAACCAAATAATTTAGTTATTCCTTTACAAACAACTAATAAACAAATACATATTTTTATGAATCCAGCCCCCAAAAATCCTATGGCTACAATGATTTCTGATCTCTGTATAAAATCACCAATATTCATCCTACTTACTGCACTATGTGCAGGAAAATAAGTAGTTGTATATGCATGTGCTCCTAAAACTAAAAGTTCATCTAAAGCCGTAATAAATATAAAAAGACCTCCTATTACTAATCCAACTAGATAAATTTTATAGGGTGATTTTTTCTTCCTTACTCCTGAAAAAATAAACCCAAACAAAATTGTTTCTGCAAATGGAAAAGAAAAAACTGCAAAAGCTCCCTTTAAGACAGGATCAAAGCCTTTACTCAACATAGGTAAAATATGATTGAGTTGCATATTAGGAATTTGCATAGGTATGGTAAGACATATTAATATAAAAAAAGTGATTAGAGTAAATTCTGCCCAGCTCCCCAATACTTCTATCCCTTCTTTAATCCCCCACACACATAAAAACATAAAGCAAATCATAGGAAAAACTTCTGGTGTTTGTTCTAATGCTACTGTTTTTATAAACTCGCTAAAATTTCTCAAAACTAATGCTCCTAAATGAAAAGCATACCAAATATATAGGCTATTGATAACAATTCCTAAAGTTTTTCCAAAGATGATGTTGATAATATCAAATAAATCCTTTTGGGGGAAAAGAAAAAAAATCCTAGCATAAATGATAAATATGAGAAATGCAAAAAAAATTGATATAATTATAGCAATCCATGAATCCTTTTCAGCATCTGCACCTATTCCAATGACTAAAGAACTTCCCATAATGAATAAAGCAATTAAAGAAATCCCTTGTTTATCTGTAATTATTTCTTTATTCATCATTTATTCCTCCCTGGTTATTTAGCTACTTTGATAGGTTTAGATTTTAATGCACTTCCTCTAATATTTACAACTACGTTTACATTGATCTTTAGATCTTTAAAAACCTGATCCCAATTTGGTTTTATTTTTCTCCATACCTGAGGCATTTCTTTTTTGATACTTGTACTAAATTTAAAAATATCACTCCCATAGTCTTTTTGTACTCTCTTTACGACTTTTTCTATCTGTTCTTTTATTTGCTGCTCAGCATCTTTTTTTAATATAGCTCTTCCTTCTTTATCAATAAAATCTTGTGTTCCTCCTATTTCTCCTATCATCACATCTGTTTCAGCATCGATTTTCATGATAATTTGATCTTCTTTATATATAGGTTTTATTTTTGTTTTATTTTTGAGTATTTCTAATGTAACTAAATCTGATTTTTCTTTCATTGTAGATGTTACAATTACCAATCCCCCTTTAATCTCATCAATAACCCATAAAAATCCTTGAGTTTCAAATTCATCTAACCAACCAACCATTTTTTCTCCCTTAAACACTGCAAGCCCTCCTATATAAGGATGTATTCGTCCTGCAGTTGAAATACTTTTTATAGCAGGTAATGTGGGAGAGATCCCTTCAGCATATAGGTCTTTTATAAATTTCCAGGCTTGTCCACTATGATATTTTCCTATACTTTCTTCAGACTCTACTACATCATCTAAATAAAATCCTCTAATAGGATAAATACTTTCTTCCCCATATTTTTCTAATATTTCACTAGCTGTTTTTTCCTTTGAAACAATCAGTCTCATATCCTCTCTAAATTCAGCATCTCTATAGATATAATCAAGGAGGGATATAATTTTTTTCTCAGCAATTGTTTGACTAATAATAATAGTTTTTGCATGAGCCCAATATAATTTTCTCCCTGTTTTCATAATAATATCTCGTACTCCATCAAAGGGCAATTTCCCTCTGCTTTCATATAATTCTCCACTCATTTTAGCTTCTTTTTCTGATGCTGGATTAATAATCTCAATCGTTGTAATATACTCATTTTTCTTTTCATCATAATCTAGTGCCATACCTGCCACAAGCCTCGTATTATCAATATCTCTATAGTTCCAGCATCCAGAAAGCATTCCTATACTTATAAACATAATCAAAAGAAACATTATATTTTTTCTCATAAGATCTCCTATCTACCAATCACCATCTTTACAACCTTTTCTATAGGCTTTGCGGGGCTTGGAATTTTCACTCCTAAGCCAAGGAGTAAACTAATGATAAATGCGACTCCAAAAGTAATACTATACAGTATTAATTCTTTTTTTTGATTTTTCTTTACTAATGGAGTAATCTCAATCACACCAATAACTATATAAGCCAATATAATTAAAATAATCATATTAATCTCCCACCTTAATTGGTTTAGATCGTAATGCACTTCCTCTAATATTTACTTCTGAATTTACTTCTATTTTTATATCTCTAAATATTTTATCCCAATCATGTTTTACTGCTTTCCAAACCTTTGGATGTTCTCTTTCTACAACAGCGCCAAATCCAAAAATATCACTATTATATTCCTTTTGTACTTTCCTTATAACCCCCTTTATTTGATTCTCAATCAATTTTTCAGCCTCTTTCTTGACCATACTTCTACCTTTTTCATTAATAAAATCTATCTGACTTTCTATTTCATTGATGTTTACTGTTGTTTTTGTGTTGATTTTCATAGTTAATTCTCCCTTTTCATAGGAAGATTTTACCTTTGTTTCATTCCCAAATATCTCAAGAGCTACTCTTGTAATTTTTTTTGCTATACCTTTTTCTACAACAATAACGCCTCCCTTAATCTTATCCATTATAAACAAAAAACTTTTTGTTTCTTTTCCATCAAGATAACCCACTAACTTTGTCCCTTTAAAAACAGCCATTCCATTGACTTGTGCAATTTTTTTATCTTTATAATGTTTAATTTCTACAGCTGGAAGAGTTGGTTCAATACCTTCTATAGCTAAATCATCTACAAATTTCCAAAGTGGAACAGCATCATATTTTTCTATTCCTCTCTCATTTTTAAAAATATCCTCTAATTGAAAAGAAACAACACTTTGAATCAGTACATCTGTTATCAAAATTTCCCCAGCTGTTTTTTCTTTTGATATCATAATCCATATATCATCCCTATATTCAGCATCTCTTTTTGCAAAATCAACTAAGCTTATAAGGATGTCTTCATTATTAGCTACTTCCTCACTAATAATGATCACTTTTGCATGGGCCCAAAATACTTTTTTACCCGTTAAAGGAATCATATTTCTGATTGCTTCAAAAATATTTTTCCCTTTTGTTTTAATAATTTCAGGCTTTATTTTTGTTTGTCCATCTACTACCATAGGATATACCGCTTCTGTTGTTAATATAACCTGCTCCTTTTCTTTGTCATAATCAACGCCTGCACCTACAGCAATTGAAAGATCATTGATTTCTTTATAATTCCAGCATCCTGTATTCAAGATCATATTAAAGAGTATTATGAAAATAAAAATTATTTTTTTCATCCCTCTACCTCTTTTCTGGAATCTCTGAATCTTTTTTTCGAATAGGATTCTTATCCCCTATTAGCTTTGGTCGATAATACATGTACCACCAAGGAGCTCTAATAAACGTATCCTTAATATCCTGCATTTTAATAGACCCAATAGGTGTCATATAGGGTACGCCAAAGGATCTTATTGACATAAGATGAATGAATAAGCCAATCACCCCAAATATGTATCCGTATAACCCCAAAAATGCTGAAAGCAATAAGAATATTATTCGTACAATAATTAATGGTCCTATCATTTTAGGAATCAAAAAATTAGTAATCCCTGTAAGAGCTGCAACAATAACTATAGGAGCACTAACAAATCTTGCATCTACTGCTGCTTGTCCTAGTATAATGGCCCCAACAAATCCTATAGTGGAACCTATAGGCGCTGGAAGTCTTACGCCTCCTTCTCTTAATAATTCGAAGGCAAGTAACATCATAAGTGCTTCAACAATTGTAGGAAAAGGGACCCCTTCTCTTGCTGCTGATATACTTAAAATAAGAGGGGTTGGAATCATTTCTTGATGAAAAGTTGCCAAAGCCACGTAAATAGCTGGTACACTTGTAGATAGAAAAAATGCAAGGACTTTTAGCACCCTATTAATAGAAGAATATATAAAAGTATTATAATAATCTTCATTTGCTTGAAAATATTCAATAAATAAATAAGGTAAAGTTAATACAAAAGGAGTACCATCTACAATAATTCCAATCCTTCCTTCAAGTAAGTTCCCAGCAACAACATCAGGTCTTTCTGTATTTCCAATAGTAGCAAAAGGAGAAAGAGGCGCATCTTCTATTAATTCTTCTATATACCCTGATTCAAGGATTGCATCAATTTGAATATCATCTAATCTTTTATGTACTTCCTGAACAATTTTTTCATTTGCTAATCCTTCTATAAAACATACGCAAACCTTTGTTTTTGTTCTAACCCCGATTTCCTTAAATGTAAATTTTAAATCAGGACTCAATATTCTTTTTCTTATTAATGCTAAATTGGGTATAATAGATTCTGTAAAACCTTCTCTTGGTCCTCTAACTACCTGTTCTGATATAGGTTCTGTGATAGATCTTCTTTCCCATCCCTTTGTGTCAATAACTAAAGCTTCACTATATCCATCCACTAAAATGAGTGTATTTCCATATAAAATATTCATCATCATTTCATTGGCATCTTTCTTCTTTTTTACATCTGAAGCATTAATAATCTTTTTTTCTAATACCTCTAAACTATTTTGCTCTAATATTTTTTGAGGTGGTGTACTATTCATGATGGGTAATATAATATTTTCATGAATATCTGTTTTATCCACCATTCCATCAATAAAAATAAGACAACACTTTAAATGATTCCACTGATTACTTTCTATTTTTCTAAAAATCATTGTTTCATTATCTTTAAAAACTTTCTTAAATGCATCTATATTCTTTTCGATGGATTTTGTTAATTTTATATCCTTTGTTTGATTTGGCTGCCTTTTACTATCTTTTCCTAAAATTCTATCTTTCAATATTCTAAACATAAGAACACCTCAATCATTCTATATTCTGAGATATTTACTAGTATTTGTTATAACCCTCAATTCTATTCCACAAAAAAAACACCCATATAAAATAGGTGTTTTGCAATAATATATTTTATTTTGTATGCTCTCGATGTAAATCAATTTTCTCAATATCAAATACTCTTAGAGAATCCTTTATACCTTTTTCAATAGCCAATTTACCATAGTTATCTACTTGTCTTTTATCCTTTGGCCCACGATGTAAGGATGCTGCTCCTCCAATACATCCTCCCTTACATGCCATTCCTTCGATAAAATTACCTTGAAGTCTTCCTACTTTTGCTATTTTTAGCGCTTTATCACATTCTGCAATACCATCACAAGAAATTGGTTTAAATTCTGCTTCGATCTTCTCTTCTTCAATAACATGTTTAATAGCTTCTGTAAGGCCTCCAGTTCTCGCAAATATCCTACCAAAGAAAGATGCATTATTTAAAGGATCTTCCTCACAGTTTTCCATGTTAATATC
Source organism: Marinisporobacter sp. (assembly GCA_025210525.1). Classification (GTDB taxonomy): domain Bacteria; phylum Bacillota; class Clostridia; order Peptostreptococcales; family Thermotaleaceae; genus Crassaminicella. The sequence goes on along the minus strand of JAOARP010000024.1, from coordinate 32,127 downwards.
AGCTGCATCAATCATAGCACATAACTCTTCAAAGGTAAGGACATAATCTGTAATCCCCTTAAGATCTGGCTCTTGGATTTCTGCTTTTTTCGCTGTACAAGGTCCCATAAATACGACCTTTGCAAGAGGATCTATCTCTTTAATTAATTTAGATATGGCAATCATAGGTGAAACAGAAGTTGAAACCCTATCTAAAAATTCAGGATAACATTTCTTTATATATCCTACAAAAGCTGGACAGCATGAGCTAGTCATTACTTTTTTATCCTCTATTGTTTCTACAAATTCATGAGTTTCATGAAGTGTTACCATATCTGCACCAAGAGCTGCCTCTACTACATCATGAAATCCTAGTTTTTTGATTGCATTTACAACCTGCCCTATTTTTGCTTCTGTAAATTGGCTAGCAATAGCAGGGGCAATCACAGCATATACATGATGATTCTTTTCTTCTCTCGTTTTTAATAGGTCAATAACATCCACTACGTAGGATTTATCCATAATAGCTCCAAAGGGGCACTGAACAATACATACACCACATTGTATACATTTTTCATCATCGATAACAGCTTTTCTATTATCTGTATCAATAGTTAAAGCCTTTGTAGGACAAGCCCCTCTACAAGGTCTTAATACATCAGAAACTGCATTGTATTGACAGGCATCTCTACATCTTCCACATTCAATACATTTTTCTTGATTAATATAAGCCCTTTGTCCCACATGAAAAATTGCACCTACAGGGCAAGCTTCTGAACATCTATGAGCTAAACATCCTCTACAAGCTTCTGTAATTGTAAAACGATTAATAGGACACTCATCGCACGCAATCTCTAAAATTTCTATAATATTAGGATTGCTCTTATCGCCTCCCATTGCGAGCTTTACACGATCTACCATAATAGCTCTTTCTTTATAGATACAACATCTTGTTCTAGGCTTTGGACCTTTCACAATGATCTCTGGTATTCTTTCATAATTTTCTTCAAGGGTTCCTTCCATGGCAAATCTAGACACTTCTCTTAACACTTCATATTTTATAAGCTGTACATTACTCTCAAATTTTCTCATTCCCACACTCCTCACTATACATATGTTAACTTTACTTGTTTTCCTAACTTTTCCATTAGCTCAATCAACTCATCTACTACTTTTAACTTTATAGTCAAGTCCATTGGAAAATCTGTATTTTGGTGAGCAGGATTTACTGCTTTTCCAACCCATAGATTTAAATGGGTACAATCTTCAATAAGCATTTTGGTCAGTCTAGATGCACCATCTTGATCCTTTGGTTTGTACGCTGCGTTTGTTTCAGAGGTATTAATATATTTTTTCATTTTTTCTACAACCTTACAAAGAGTCAAAACGCCTTCTGTAACAAGATCTATTCCTTTTATATCTGCTGTAGGTGGAATATCTGGAGCATAAAAGTCCATATTGACGACTAGTTCTTCTTTTAATTCTCTTGATACGATATTTGCAGCAGTTCCTCCACAAACAACTTTTTTGCCATCCCCCTCCATGAACTTTTCAATCACGTAAGCATCTTTGTCCTTGTCTTTAGGTGGACCTGTGAACATATCTATTTCTTCACCTTGTCTAAATTTCACTGTTACAACAGTTGTATCGTCTCCAGGTTTATTGGCATATAGATTTTGACATACTTCTATCAGGTTTTTAGTTACATTTTTTGCACATTTTTCTTTCCCTGAAACTCTACTCAAATGATCTTTTACATTATCCCACTGCCAACCTAAGTTAAGTATAGCGCCTACTCCTGCATGGATTACCCCATCACTTACTGCTGTTAGGGTATCTCCTGGCTTTAATGTAAAATTACTTTCTTTAATCACTCTTTCATTCATTGGAATACTTCTCTTTTCTATGTGAATATATTGATCTTCTCTTATTAAAAATAGTGGGGGATTATCATACTCAATAGCATATACCTCTCCATTATTATTGATCTTTATGATTGTAAAAGTTGAATAGGCTATTTTTCTAACACTACATACAGGCAAAGTATTCATAATGGTATCTACTGTTTCATCAAGAGTTGCTCCTTCCATTAACATGGTTGCAGCTATTTTTGATGTCAAAGTTGCTAATATGTTTGCTTTTACACCACTTCCTAATCCATCTGCTAGTACAATAATTAATCCATCCTCTGTCCTTATGATTTCTACTTTATCTCCACACAGCTCTTCTCCATATTTATTTAAGCTATCAAAGGCTACATCTATAAAATAGGTCATTTGGCATCACCATTTTCATCTAAAGTGATTTGCTTTAATCTTGTCAAAATCATCTTTGTCTCTGCTGTTGTCTCCCCAAGAAGACTTGCTATTTCTTGGGCTACACGCATTTGTTTTTCGATAACCTTTTGAGCTGCATCGATGGTTTTTTCCTTTACTCTCACTAATTCTTTTTTATGTTTTTCTTCCATTGTAGTATTTGTCATAATCGCTAATAGTACATCTTGTTTCTCTAGGTATAAAATACTTTGTAATAATACCACACCATATTGAGGATATGCAACCTTTTGTCCAATAAAATCTTCTTTCGTTTCCTTTACTTTTTTGAACATTTTTTCATCCATAATCACGGAAATTGGTTTATCTTTTATCTCTTCTGCCATTATATTAAAAATTCTTTCTGCTGTTGGATTAAACTCTTTTACATGCAGGTCTTCATCTACTAAAATGATAATGTTTGGCGTATTTTCAAAGATCACATTTGTTAACCGTTCTGCTTTACTTCTCATAAAGGGAAGACACATATTCAGCTCTGCCATTCCTTCATATACAGCTTGAGCTTTTTCTCGGCAAGTATTGTAACCACACCCACCACAATTTAATTCATCCTCTGGTTCATATTTTCCGATTTTTCTTAAAATGCATGTGATTTCTTCTTCACTTGCTTTTTTCTTTTTTATATTTCTATCAAAAAATTTCTTTGAAAAATCAATATGCTGTAAATTTTCACAGCCTTTATCCTCCAAAGAATCTTTTTTATTTTTTACATATTCCTTTATTTTCTTCTCTCTCTTATAAAAATCTTTTTCACTCTTTGGCATGCCTGAGCCAGCTACACAGCTTCCTCTACAGGTATTAACCTCTATACAGGCATTTTCTATATTTCCACTTTCTATAGACTCAAAGACCTTTATACATTGATCAATCCCATCTACCTTAATAACTTCATGCTTTTCTTTATCTTCATTCAAAAAGCTTTTTAGAACTCCTCCTTCTAATGGAAATCCACAACCCTTTTTCGAGCTCTCTCGGTCAAAAGGCTGAGTAACAAGGTCCTTTAATATAATATTTTCTTCCTCTAACCATTTTTTTAATTCTTCAAAGGTAAGTACTGCATCAATCGTATCTTTATGTTGAAAATTAATAGATTCTATCTTTTTCCCTGTGCAAGGACCAATAAATACAACATAGCTATCCATACCATATGCATGCTTTAATATTTTTCCATGGGCAATCATAGGGGATACGACAGGTGCTAAATATTTTATCAAGGATGGAAAATATTTTTCGACTAAATAATTACCTGAAGGACAACTTGTAGTGATCAGATTTTTATATTTACCTGATTCTAAATGATTTTTATATAATCTTGCAACAATTTCTGCTCCAATAGCAGTTTCTTCAACAATAGAAAAGCCTATAGCTTTTAAAGCAGCTACAATTTGTCCTGTATCTGCCATAGAAAAAGCTCCTGCAAAGGTTGGTGCAATACTTGCAATCATTTTTCTTTCATTTTTTATTACCTTTCTTACCTCTTTTAAATCACTCTTAATTTGTCGAGCATTCTGAGGGCAAACCATTAAGCATTGTCCACAACCAATACATAAATCTTCAACAATTTCTGCTTGTTCATTCCTAATTTTTATCGCCTTCACAGGACAAGCTCGTAAGCATTTATAGCAATTTTTACAATTTGCCTGTGAAAAGTTCAAAATACTCATTTTTATAACCTCCCAAGAACAAATTCCTCAAAAAATGCTTTTACATTATTTTCATCCACTGAAAGAATAGGATCATCATTTACTTTCACGGAAACAGCCTTTGTACATTCTCCAAGACAAAATTCTGCTTTAATGGTTACTTGCTCTCCTAAATTTCTTTCCTCAACAATTCTTTGTAATCCATGAATAACATTATATGCTCCTTTTAAATGACAGGCACTTCCTATACAGACTCTAATCGTTACCATGCTACCACTCCTTTCATTAATGTGAATTATCACTACATAAACATTTATCTCGATAATTTCTATTTTTCAATTCTACCCTCAGTATACTATCCTGTTAAAAAATTATCAACATTTTATATATTTTTTTTATTCATACATATTTATCCATAAAAATAAAAAAATTCGCATTATACTCTCGCATATGCTCATTTCGCAAGTTTTATTACAAAATATTCTTTTGTAATAAAACTTACTCAAAGTAGCCATACATTTGATTTCTCAATCATAAGTTATCTACAAATTCTAAATTTTATAATTTTCTATCAAATAAAAAGTCTTTTCAAAAGACTCTCTATTACATGATTTTATCCACATATAACAATATTCCAATGCACAAAATACATATCCCCACCCAAAGAATCCATTTTTTCAATTTATCCCCTCCCTGCTACTTCATTATATGAAAGAGAATATTTTTCTATTCCCTAGGACAATTTTCAAAAATAAATTCATAGATCTTTTCGTAACTATCATTTCTTGAATAGAGTTTTTCTGCATTTTTGTTAACAATACAAAAAATTAGTACTATAAATAACATCTTGCCACCCTATTTTTCAAACTTCTCTAAAATAATCCTTCTTTTTTCTTCAATTTCTTCCAATCACCTTAAATATTTATCCACAAATTCATGTAAATGTGGATAAATATTGTGCATAACTCATCTCCTTTCACAAGGCTATATTTGAATAAGTTATTATATTTTTTCCATGCTTGTCCACATATCCATATGATAAAAAATAAGAACTATGGATAATTTTGTGGATAACTCTCCATCTATAAAAGCATTCATTTTACTTAGTTTTAAAGTATTCTGAAAACTTTATTCACATTTTATCCACAGCTCTTATTGCTGTCATATAACTTTAAATCTTTACACATTATTCTTATTCAAAATTTTCTTTCTCTCCAAAATATCTGAGAATTCCAATATAAATACTCCACGCTACCTTTTCTTGATATTTTTCTTCCTGAAATAATTTTTCTTCCCTAGGATTAGATAAAAAACCACATTCTACTAAAGCCGTTGGGATACTACAGTCTTTTAATAAATATATATCATTTTTTTGTTTTGCTACTCGATTGTTTCCATTATCTATAACTCTAACGAGTTCTTCCTGCATAAGTTCTGCAAGCCTTTTGCTTTCCTCTGAATTTTTAGGGTAAAAGGTTTGAGCCCCATAATATTTAGACTCGCTAAAGCTATTCATATGGATGCTCACAAATATATCTGCATTACTTTCATTTCTTAATTTTTTTCTATTCCTTAGATCCTCATTTTTCTTGTTTCTTATAGTTCCATTCTCAGAATATAATCCCACATCCTCATCCCTTGTTAAAAGAACAATAGCACCATCCTGCTCTAATAATTTTCTTACCCTTAGGGCAATCTCAAGATTCACTTGACTCTCTATAGTACCATTTTTTCCAACTGCCCCACCATCGATCCCTCCATGACCTGCATCGATTACAATTACTTTATTTAAAGTCATAGTCTTTGACGCTTCTAATACATTATTCATGCAAAGGATAAAAATAGTAGCTATTATAAAAATAAATACACTTATAAGCCATTTTTTCTTGATGATCAATATGCGCATTTTGTGTCCTCCTTTTTTCTATGAATCTGTCATTTTAAAGCTTAAAGACTTTAGTACTTTTACGCAGTTAATAAACGTTCATTATAAATCAAATACGTAACTAGGAAATTTATAATCTATCAACATTTTGCTATGACTAATACTTCTATATTTAATCCTATTCAATAAAAAAATATATATGAAAAAGAAAAACAGAGTTTTCACTCTGCCTCATTAATAAACTGTATCCATTCTTTATTTAATTCCTCTACACACACACCTAATACCTTCTCTAACACTAAATGATATCTTTTTATAGACTGCTCATTAATTTCAGAACCTGTACCTTCTTCATAAGGAAATCTTCCCAACTCCTCTACTATTTTTTTCACTTTCTCCACACCATATTTCTCTACTATAAACTTTATAACCATTCCAGAGCTATCATAATAACAATGAATACTTTTATCCTCTTCCATTTTTTCAAGATTTGCTTTTTCAAGCTTTAAGATGTCTATTTCATAATCTCTATAGGTATTTAAATAGTATTCTTTTGTTTGAAAATCTTTTGGTTGGTTGGGAAAATTAGCAAAATAAACAGCTACCCCTTCACTAAACCAATAGGGCATATTGTTATTTGATTTTTTTATAGTAATCTTATGTATGAGTTCATGCTCTAAAATTTTTCTATAGGTCTCTTCATCTTCAAATTCTGTTGTCTTAATAGACTCTGGATATTCATACCATCCAGCAAATTGCCATGAAAAAGAAAGCTTTACAGATTGCCTTAATAATTCTTGATTTTCGTATAGCTTAATAATGGTTTTCCCCTCTATACCCTCTCCATATCTTTTTTGAACATTGCTATAAGCATTCTCACAAACATTTTTAATAGCTACTGCATATTTTTTCAAATTCTTATGATATTTTATTCTGAAATGTGGAGTAACCATTTCATCAAATAATAAATCATGATCCTTCCAACATCCATTTTCTTTCACTAACAATAATGGAATTTGTATGCTATATTTTTTTCCTTCATATTGATAGCTTTGTCTAAGCTTTAAGCTTACCTTATCATCATCTAATATTTTAATCTTTTCTACCTCTAAATCATACTTTTCAATGTTATTCTCTAAAATATCTCTCATCCAACTTTTTTTCTCTGCCACATACTCAGGTTCTTCTTTAGAGATAGTATCTATATAACCATCTAAGCTTTTTTCATTTACATACACTTCTTGTTTTTCGACGAATTCCTCTATCTGTCCCTTTATTTCTTTGTTGATACATCCTATACATAGCAATACTAATCCCAAAACCATTAAAATTGATAAATATTTTCTCATTTTCTCCCCTTATCAAAACCAATTTATAGACACTTCCTTATTCTTCTACTTTGATATACCCTTTTTTTACTAATTTCTTTACATGATCATCTACCTTTTCTTTTATATTAATTCCATAGGTTTCCTCAAGCACAAACATCATAGATACTGCCACTTGAGCTACATCTAGAAGCTCATTGCTAATCATTTCAACAACTTCCTTCTCTTTTAGATCAACTTTTTCTCCATTCATTCCTCTAAATTTTCCTATTGCTTGTGCCAATTCTCCAGCTTCTTCCATTAACTTTAAGCACGTAGATTCAAGGCCTGGCTGCAAATTATTTAATTTAGGCAGACTAATCTGCTTGAAAGTTGTACACTCATTCATCATTTTTTCTCCCTTCTAGATTATATTTTTCTTTATCCATTTTATACTTTTTTTTGTGAATAAACAATTTTAAATTTTTAATATTTTTCTTGTACCTCTCTTGATTTTTTCCCTATATTCAGCTATACTTTTATTAAAGTTTTCTATTTATTTACATTTTTTACATTATTCGTATATTTTTACTAAACTCTACATAATCTCTTGTTTATCGAGGGACTTTTTGAGTTTTTTGTCATTTTTTGAAAAGGGGGAAGAAAAATGTCAAGGAATGAGCTAAAGAAGAAAATTGAAGAAGTAAATGTAGAATTATGTAATCTACTGAATACAAATCACTATAATTTGCTCGAAAATGAGATTATTCAATGTAGTCAAAAACTAGATTTATTGATTGTAGAATATATGCAAACCTTATTTTGAGAAACCTTTACGGTTTCTTTTTTCTTTATAATCAAAATATAAAGCAGACAACACGGTCTGCTCATTTTTAAACTAATGTTTTATTTTTCTTTTCTTCTAATCTCTTATTGATAAATCTTCTAATAGCCATAATAATTACAGATATAGCAGGCACTCCCAAAAACATTCCTACTACACCAAATAAGCTCCCTCCTAAAACGATAGAGAATATAATCCAAAGGGGACTAACCCCCATTTTATCTCCTAATATTTTAGGTCCTAAATACAATCCGTCAAATTGTTGTAATAAAATAAGGAAAATAAGTACCCACAATGCCTTTTTTAAACTAACAAAAGCTACAAAAACAAATCCAATAATTGCACCAATAAAGGGACCAAAATAAGGAATCATATTTGAAATCATGACCATAATCCCAATCAACAATGCATAAGGACTTTTCATCAAATATAATACACTTAAAGCAATTATTCCAATAATAAATGAATCAATAGATTTTCCTATAACAAATTTTACAAAAGTATGATCTGCTTCTTTACAAAATTTCTTAAAACGGTCTACATGAATATCTTCAAATAATGCTCTTAATAATCTTTCTGTACTTTTTAACAATTGATCCTTATCAATTAATATATAAAATGAAACCACTAAGGATAATAAAATATTCAAAGTACCTGAAGTAATTGCAATAATGCTAAAAAGCAAATTTGTCAAACTAGCCTTGAATATTTCACTCCCTTTGCGAAATACTTCATTAATATTTTTTTGTAATTCTCCTTCGATATTATATAAATCTTGTGCATATAAACTATCAATCCAATTCACAATTTTATGTTCATGATCCTCAATAAATGTAGGTAATGTACTTAGCAAATCTTTGATACTCATAGCAATCTTTGGAACTACTAAAGATATAATAATTGTTATGAATAGTATAAACAATATAAAGACAAGAATTGTACTGATTAATCGATTATATTTTGTATTTTTTTCAAGCTTTGGAAACTTGGTTAATACATCAAATTCGAACCACTTAACTACTGGATTTAAAATATATGCAATAAGTGCAGACACCATAAATGGTTTTAATACATTTGCAATCGTTTTCATTTTTACAGAAAAAGAATAATATAAATCATTCATATTATCCATAAACTTATAAAATATAATAGAAAGAATAATGACTATAAGCAAGTTCATATAATGCCCAAACTTTCGTCTTCTGTACCATAGTTTCATCCATATGCTCTCCTTCTTCTTTAATAGATACATTATATATAATTGTATCCAGTTTGACTATACTTCACACAAATATATTTTAAACATTGTCTTATGCTATTTTCTATACACTACTCCTATTGATCTAATCATTATCAATATTCGTCTCTCTATGAAACTTTTTCTCGTTAATCTTCATCTATCTGAATATATTTAAAAATTTTACAATTTCCTATCTCATAAAAAAAACACTACTTAGTTCACGACTAAGTAGTGTTTGTTCTTTCCACTTATGCACAATCTCTTGATAAAAAATATTATCTTTTTGAGAACTGTGGTGCACGTCTTGCTTTTTTCAATCCATATTTCTTTCTTTCTTTCATTCTTGAGTCTCTTGTTAAGAAACCTGCTTTTTTAAGGATTGGTCTAAGCTCTCCTTCAGCTTTTAATAAAGCTCTTGAAATACCATGTCTTAACGCTCCAGCTTGTCCTGTGAATCCACCACCATGAACTTTTGCTATAACGTCAAACTTACCTTCAGTTTCAGTAAGTACAAGAGGCATTCTAACGTCTCTCTTTAATGTTTCATAGTCTAGGTACTCTTCTATATCTCTTCCGTTGATTGTAATTTTTCCTTCTCCTGGAACTAATCTAACTCTAGCAATAGAAGTTTTTCTTCTTCCTGTTCCGTAGTATTGTACTTTCGCCATTGTATTTCCTCCTTTCCCTTCAAGCTTATATATCTAAAATTTCTGGCTTTTGAGCTTCATGATTGTGCTCTGTACCAGTGTATACTTTTAATTTTTTGAACATTTGTCTTCCTAAGCTGTTCTTTGGAAGCATTCCTTTTACAGCAAATTCAATAATTCTTTCAGGATGCTTTTGTAATAATTGCTTATAAGTCATTTCTTTCATATGACCTACATAACCTGTATGATGTCTATACATCTTTTGATCCATTTTCTTTCCTGTTACTTCTACTTTTTCTGCATTGATAATGATTACATAATCTCCTGTATCAACGTGTGGTGTATATGTTGGCTTGTTTTTTCCTCTTAAGATTGATGCAACTTGTGAAGCTAAGCGACCTAATGTTTTTCCCTCAGCGTCCACTACATACCACTTTCTTTCTACTTCATGTGGCTTAGCAACGAATGATTTCATGTGTTTCCCTCCTAGCACTACTTTTCATAATTTATCACGTCTATATTTAAAAAAACCGGGGCTAGTGGTTTTTTTAATATGCACATTACCAAAACATTATATTACATGTAACCGTGTGTGTCAAGGAATAATCTAGTTTTAATAAAAAACTTTTGCAAGATACAACCCTTGTGGTGGTGCTGTATGACCAGCCTTTTCTCTTTTACAAGAATTAATAACCATAGGTAGCTCTTCTACTTTTATTTTTCCTCTTCCTACATCTACTAAAGTGCCTGCTATAATTCTTACCATATTGTATAAAAATCCATTTCCCTTTACTTCTATTGTTAATGTTTCATCTTTTTCATACAATTTTAACGCATCAATCCTTCTTACCGTATCTACTACACTACTTCCGGAAGACATAAACCCTTTAAAATCATGCTCACCAATAAAATAATCACAAGCCTTTTTCATTTTTTCTATATCTAAAGACTTCGACACAAAGTATGTATAATTGCGAAGAATTGGATTTCTTATGTCTTTATTATAAATCTTATAAATATACTTTTTCCCTACAGCATTGTATCTAGCATGAAAACCTAATTCCCCCTCTATTGCCTCTTTAATAGCTATATCTTGAGGTAATAGAGCATTTAATGCTACAGAGATTTTTTCAACAGGAATAGTAAATTCGTCACAAAAACTTGCTACCTGACCTAGTGCATGAACTCCTGCATCTGTTCTTCCTGAACCATTAATTTTTATAGGTTTTTTCATTATTTTGCTCAGTGATTTTTCAATTTCTTCCTGTACCGTTCTAGCATTAGGCTGAACCTGCCAACCACTAAAATTTGTACCATCATATTGAATTGTTAATTTTACATTTTTCATATACTCACCTTTATCGTTGATTTTTTATGATACTTTATAATTTAATTGATTTCTCATGGAATTGGCTTGAAAATTCCCCATATTTTCAGTGTTTTGTAGTTTTCTATATTGTAAAAAATAGTTGCAATATAAGAAGCATGTGCAATAATTCAATACAGATTATATTTCAAAGTGAATATCCCTTATTCAAATATTTTGTCCATTAGCTTTTTACTATTAGAATAATTTCTATTTACTTCTTTGAATAAATTCACAAAGTATAAATCCATCGTCTTTTGTTGTTCTCTTCCAATTTCTTTTGCCTTTTCAGTATATAGTTTTAGAAACAATTTATTTAGTTTTCGATTATATTCTCTAAATAAAGATGCCCCTTCTGATGGTAGTCCCTTAGTAGGAAGTCTATCTTCTCCAACTAAATACAAAGGTTCTTTAATTTGTCCTCCAAACAATATGGCTCTTGCTACACCAACAGTCCCCGTTAAATCCAATTTATCTGCATCAAAGGTAATTTTTGCTTCTATTGTTTGTGGTTCTCTATTCTTTTTATATCTATGAGTAATGATACAATTAGCAATATGATTTGCTTTTTCTTCACAGTATCCATTATCAATCAAAAACTTCTTAGCTTTTTCACTTCCTATTTCTGCATGACAAAGACTTGGATTTCTCATTTCATCTGCTCTACCTATATCATGTAAAAGTGCTGATATTATTACAACTTCCGTATCTACTTTTTCAATAGCATCAGCAATTTGAATTGCATAATTCAAAACTCTATATACATGTAAACAATCATGAACAGTATCATCCATGTTTTTTAACATAAAACTTTCAATTCTTTGGAATTCTTCTCTTTTCATATTTTGATACTCCTTTAGATTCATGTTATACCATAATTTTACTTCACACTATTCTCCTATCGAGTCTTAAATAGCACAACAGATTCTCTCGCTATAGCAAAAGAATCTGTGCATTTAAATCATTATTCATATACTTATATAAAACGATCTAAAAGTATAGCTATGAATACTATACAAGTAACCACCCCTGCAATAAGATCTCTCTTATGAAGAGATAATTCTCTCATTCTCGTTCTGTTTTCTCCACCTCTATAGCACCTAGCCTCCATTGCCATAGCAAGTTCATCTGCTCTTCTAAAAGCACTAATAAAAAGAGGCACTAATAAGGGAACCAAGCTCTTTGCACGACTTAATATATTTCCACTCTCAAAATCAGCTCCTCTTGCCATCTGTGCTTTCATTATTTTATCCGTCTCTTCTAAGAGGGTAGGAATAAATCTTAACGCAATAGTCATCATCATAGCAAGTTCATGAGCTGGTACACCTATTCTTTTAAATGGATTTAAAAGCTTTTCTATCCCATCTGTTAACTGTATAGGGGATGTTGTGAGCGTTAATATGGAAGTCCCTATAATTAAAAGAATCAATCTTGTTGCCATAAAAACAGCTTGATGGACACCTTCTACTGTAATGTCAAGGGGTCCTAACTGGTATAGTATTTCTCCTTTTGTCATGAAGATATTGATACTAAAGGTGAGAATAATAATTAAAAATAGTGGCTTAAGACCCTTAATCATATATTTAAAAGGTACTTTCGATAGAGTAATCGTTGTCCCTAAAAAAAGTAATACATAAAGATATGATGAAAAATCTTTCACAACAAATAACGAAGCAATATATATAAATGTTGAGAGAATTTTCACTCTTGGGTCCAATCTGTGTATAATTGAGCTTGCGGGATAATATTGTCCTATTGTAATATCTCTTATCATTTTACCTTTCTCCCTATGATCTTTAATATTTCATTTTTTGCATCTTCTACTGTAAAAATATCTTCTTTTACTGGCATCCCCATAGCATTTAGCTTCTTCATAAGATAAGTAATCTGAGGAACCCCTAGTCCAATGCTTTTTAAGAATTCTGTACTTTTAAACACTTCACTTGGTTTTCCTGTCAATGCTACATTTCCCTTATCCATAACAATAATTCTATCTACCAATCTTGCAATATCCTCCATGCTATGGGAAACTAAAAGAATGGTCATTTTGTATTTTTGATGAAGCTCTTTTATCTGGTTTAAAATTTCATCACGAGCCTTTGGATCAAGTCCTGCTGTAGGCTCGTCTAATATTAATACATCAGGCTTCATTGCAATAACGCCTGCTATAGCTACTCTCCTTTTCTGTCCTCCACTAAGTTCAAAAGGAGAGCGATCCTTTATTTCCTCGTAAGGAAGTCCTACTAACTCTATAGCCTCTTTTACCCTGCTTTCAATATCTTGTTCTCCAAGCCCTAAATTATTTGGTCCAAAGGCTACATCCTTATAGACAGTTTCTTCAAAAAGCTGATGTTCTGGATATTGAAATACTAATCCAACTTTTCTTCTTATCTCTTTAAGAGATGTATCCTTTTTAGTAATATCAAATCCATTAATAATAATTTTCCCTGATGTAGCTTTAAGAAGTCCATTTAAATGCTGCGTAAGGGTAGATTTGCCAGAACCCGTATGACCAATAAGCCCTATAAATTCTCCCTTTTCAATTGTTAAACTTATATTATTAAGTGCTATTGCTTCAAAGGGACTATTTTGATTATATATATGTGTTAAATTTTCAATTACTATTGACATAAATATTTCACCATCTCATCTACTGTTAATATGTTGGTAGGAATATCCATACCCGCTTTTTTAAGCTCTTGTGCAAGCTCTGTTACTTGCGGTACATCTAATCCTAATTTCTTTAGTTCCTCTACCTTTGGAAAAACTTCTCTTGGCATTCCCTGGAGTACTATATTTCCATCTTCCATAACTACAACTCGATCAGCATTTACAGCTTCATCCATGAAATGGGTAATATGAACAATAGTAATCCCTTCTTCTTTATTAAGCTTTAGGATTGTATCCATAACTTCTTTTCTTCCCACTGGATCAAGCATAGCAGTAGGTTCATCTAAGATAATACACTTTGGCTTCATAGCAATAACCCCTGCAATAGCAATTCTCTGCTTTTGTCCTCCTGATAATAAGTGAGGACCTTTTTTTCTAAACTCTATCATTCCTACAGATTCTAAAGCTTCTGTTACTCTTTTTCTTATTTCTTTAGGTTCAACCCCTAAGTTCTCAAGCCCAAAGGCTACATCTTCTTCTACAACAGTTGCTACAATCTGATTATCAGGGTTTTGAAATACCATTCCTGCAGTTTGTCGTATATCCCAGGTATTTTCCTCATTTAAGGTATCTAATCCCTGCACATAAACCTTTCCACCACTAGGAAGCAGTAGCGCATTCATATGCTTTGCCATTGTTGATTTTCCTGAACCATTATGTCCAATAACTACTAAAAATTCACCTTTTTTTACTCCTAAAGAAACTTCCTTTAGTGCCTTAACTTTTTCTTCCTCATCTCTTCTATATTCATAGACAAGATCCTGTATTTCAATAATATTTTTCATTCAATCAACCTCATTCATACATTATTCCTATATATTATACCTCTTATTTTATAGAATACCAATAGAAACGTTTCCTTTATATATATATTTGCAAATTTTTCATTGGTGTACAATATTAATTCCTGATATCCTTAAGGCCATCTTTACAGCTTTATGAATAATTACTGTCATTAATATGTTTGCAAATGCAGTAGGTAAGACAATACCCATAAATAATACTTTAAAAGAAGCTGGAAGACCTACAATAAGACTTGCAGCTATTAAGAATACACTACCACTAATGATGGTTCCAATAAAGCTTATTACGCCTACAGCAACTGCTTTATTTATTCTTTCTCCCATTATTTTAACTATAAAAAATACGATTATACAAGTTATAAACTTATCAATTATATTCGGCAATTGCCCTCCTGGAAAAGTAGTTGTCATAGCTGTAATCATTCCACCTAAAAAAGCAGTAAGGATTACATTTTTAAATTCTTTATTAATAAAAATACAAACAAATATAACCGATAGCATCAAATCAAATTTCATCCCTGCAATAATCCCTGGTATAATCTGTCTCAAAATAAATCCTATGGCAATCAGTAATGCTGTTAATATATTTTTTCTTAAATTCATTATAAACATCTCCTCTTTTCTGTATTTTTTTATTTTTATATTTCCAATCTACTTCATCTATTGTTCAAAGCATTCTGATCACCTCCCTAAAAATTCAAATAAAAAAAAGCCTATCATCCCCTACAAGGGACGAAAAGCTATTGTTTCGCGGTACCACCCTAGTTAGATAGTAAAACCTATCTCACTTATTAGATACGGAGATTTTTTTCTCGATATCCTGTTTCTGTAACGGGAAACCCCCGGCTTAAGCTACTCCCTAAATTTTCACCAAGCTTCTCCTAGGTCCATTCACTAGATATCCTCCTATCGGACTTCCACTATCTCCGACTCGCTGTGAGTTAGATATTCTAACTACTACTCCTATTCTAAGAATTTCGAATTTTAAGTTAGAATCATTTTAATCTATATTTCTGAAAAAGTCAAATGTTTTTTTATAAAAAAATAAAAGGGACTAAGCTTTTCACTTAATCCCTCATCTTACTATACTAATTCTATGATAACCATTTCAGCTGCGTCTCCTCTACGAGGTCCTAGCTTTAAGATTCTTGTATATCCACCATTTCTCTCTTGGTACTTTGGTGCGATTTCATCAAATACTTTCTTTACTACTGTTTCATCTAATACAAAAGATAATGCTTGACGTCTTGCATGTAAATCTCCTCTTTTTCCAAGAGTGATCATTTTTTCTGCAAGCTTACGAGTTTCTTTTGCTCTTGTATCAGTAGTTTTGATACGACCTTCTTTTAACAGGCTTGTAACAAGATTTCTAAGCATTAGATTTCTATGTCCTGTTGGACGGCCTAATTTACGATGTCCTGCCATGTCTTTTCCCTCCTTTTACCTATACTATTCTTCACTAGGTCTTAAGCCCAAACCAAGTTCTTCTAGTTTGTGCTGTACTTCTTCAAGGGATTTCTTACCTAGATTTCTTACTTTCATCATGTCTTCTTCTGATTTTTCAGTAAGCTCTTCTACTGTATTGATTCCAGCTCTTTTTAGACAATTGTATGATCTAACAGAAAGTTCAAGTTCTTCAATGGTCATTTCCATTACTTTTTCTTTCTTGTCTTCTTCTTTTTCTACCATAATCTCCACGTTATCTACATGATCTGTCAAATCAATGAATAATCTTAAATGATCATTCATGATTTTAGCACCTAAAGAAGCACCTTCATCTGGTTTTATACTACCATCCGTCCATATTTCAAGAGTAAGTTTGTCATAATCTGTAACTTGCCCAACTCTTGTATTTTCCACGTGATAACTTACTTTTCTAACAGGAGTATAGATAGAATCAACAGGAAGCACACCTATAGGCATTCCAGGTGTCTTGTTGTTTTCCGCTGGAACATATCCTCTACCCTTAGAAAGGAATATTTCCATTACTAATTTTGCATCATCTTCTAACGTTGCAATATGAAGATCAGAATTTAAAATCTCCACATCTGCATCTGCAATAATATCACCTGCTGTTACACTCCCTGGTCCTTGAGCTTCAATTCTCACAACCTTTGATTCATCAGAGTGAATCTTTGCAGATAAATTTTTCAGGTTCAGGATGATTTCTGTAACATCTTCCTTTACTCCAGGAACTGTAGAAAACTCATGAAGTACACCATCAATCTTAACAGATGTAACAGCAACACCAGGAAGAGATGATAAAAGTATTCTTCGTAAGCTATTACCTAACGTAATACCATACCCTCTTTCTAGAGGTTCAACAACAAACTTCCCATAAGTACTGTCTTCACTTAGTTCTACACACTCAATTTTTGGCTTTTCTATTTCAATCATAATTTTAACCCTCCTTATTTCTTTTTATCTATACACTATGAGGGTAACTGATTCTAATACTTATTATCTTGAATATAACTCGACAATTAAGTGTTCAGCTATTGGAATGTCAATATCTTCTCTAGTTGGTAGTGATACTACTTTTCCCTCTAAGCTTTCAGCATTTACATCTACCCATTTTGCTACTGTTGTTGCAGCTTCAGTCATTGCTTTAAACTTAGGAGAACTTACACTCTTTTCTTTTACTTTGATTACATCACCAACAGAAACTAAGAAAGAAGGGATATCTACTTTCTTACCATTTACTATAAAATGTCCATGTCTTACTAATTGTCTTGCTTCTTTTCTAGATGCACCAAATCCCATTCTGAATACAACATTATCTAATCTTGTTTCAAGGATTGTTAGTAAGTTTTCACCAGTGATGCCTTGCATCTTTTCAGCTTTTTCAAAGTATGCTCTAAATTGAGATTCTAATAATCCATAAGCTCTCTTAGCTTTTTGCTTTTCTCTCAATTGTAAACCATAGTTAGATATTTTCTTTCTTCCTTGTCCATGTTGCCCTGGAGCATACGCTCTTCTATTTACTGCACATTTATCTGAATAACATCTTTCGCCTTTTAAATATAGCTTTTGTCCTTCTCTACGACAAAGCCTACAAGATGGTCCTGTATATCTTGCCATTATTCTTACACCTCCTAATCCTTCTTAAACTCTTCTACGTTTTGGTGGTCTACAGCCATTGTGTGGTACTGGCGTAACGTCTTTAATTAAGTTTATTTCAAGTCCTGCTGTTTGAAGAGCTCTGATTGCAGCTTCTCTTCCAGCACCAGGTCCTTTTACATATACTTCAACTGTTTTTAATCCATGTTCCATAGCTGCTTTAGCTGCTTCTTCTGCTGCCATTTGTGCTGCAAAAGGAGTAGATTTTCTTGAACCTTTAAAACCTAATCCACCTGCACTAGCCCATGATAGTGCGTTTCCTTGTAAATCAGTAAGCGTAACAATAGTATTATTGAAAGTTGACTGAATATGAGCTTGACCACGTTCTATATTTTTACGCTCGCGTTTTTTTCTACGAGTTTTCGCTGCTTTTTTAGCTACCATGTCATTTCCCTCCTTTACCTATTTCTTTTTACGTCCAACTGTCTTCTTAGGTCCTTTTCTAGTTCTTGCATTTGTTTTAGTCTTTTGTCCTCTTACTGGAAGACCTCTTCTATGACGTATTCCTCTATAACAACCAATTTCTTTTAGTCTTTTAATATTTAAAGAAATCTCTCTACGAAGATCCCCTTCTACTCTATATTCATTGTCTATAATTTGTCTTAACTTACCTACTTCATCTTCAGTAAGATCTCTTACTCTTGTATCAGGACTAACTCCTGCTTCTGCTAATATATTATTAGATGTTTTTCTACCTATACCGTAGATATATGTTAAACCAATTTCTACTCTTTTTTCTCTTGGTAAGTCGACACCAGCGATTCTTGCCATTTTTATTTACACCTCCCAAATCTGTACTCCTATAAAAACTTTCACTTAAATAAACTATATATATAATGTTAGTTATAAGATTTTTAATCTAACTATAGATTAAATGCAGCCGCGCACTTGTAATCTAACATTTATACCATGAGATTACGTGAAATCATTTTTAAAATACTAGCTTAAAAATTAACCTTGCTTTTGTTTGTGCTTAGGATTTTGGCAAATAACCATTACTTTGCCTTTTCTTTTGATAATCTTACATTTTTCACATATAGGTTTAACGGATGCTCTAACTTTCACTGTTATCCCTCCTTAATCACTTGCCTTTGCCTCGCCAAGTAATTCTCCCTCTTGTTAAATCATAAGGGGACAATTCAACTGTAACTGTATCACCAGGTAAAATTCTGATGAAATTCATACGAAGCTTACCAGAAATATGTGCTAGTATCTCATGTCCGTTTTCCAACTTAACTTTAAACATGGCATTAGGCAAAGCTTCTACAACTGTGCCTTGAACCTCTATAACATCATTCTTTGCCATTAGGAAATTAACCCTCCTATTCCTAGGTTAAATAAGACCCAGTTTTTCCAGTTCACGCCTCAAAAGTAAATTATTGATTTTGTCATTATTTTCTATTCTACTTTTTACTTCATCACTAATTATATTATATTTTTGTAAGTGCTTCATCTTTTTTTTCTTTGCATTATCAATTTTTCTTAAGTCTCCATCAGCTACAAGCACATATTCTTCATCCACGATATGGACTACAATAAATGCTCGATCCTTATCTCTTCCAGCTTTAGACTTAACAACTTGACCTACTACAATTTCATGAGTTGTATTCACTTTTTTCACCTCTTGAGTCTAAAGACTTGTTAAAATGATGGGATCCTCTTTTGTGATGACAATTGTATGTTCATAGTGAGCAGAAGGCTTTTTGTCTAAAGTAACAACAGTCCAATCGTCTTTAAGAACTTTCACTTTAAAGGTTCCCATATTTACCATTGGTTCTATTGCTAAAGCCATTCCAGCTTTAAGTCTTGGACCTTTTCCTGGTGGTCCAAAGTTAGGAATTTGTGGATCTTCATGCATTTCTTGCCCTATTCCATGACCTACAAAATCACGAACAACTGAAAAACCATTGTTTTCTACATAATTTTGTATTGCATGAGAAATATCAGATAATCTGTATCCTTCTCTAGCAAACTTAAGTCCTTCATAAAAACTTTGTTTGGTCACATCTATAAGTTTCTGAACTTTATCAGTTACATTTCCTACAGGGTGAGTTTTTGCAGAATCACCATTATATCCTTTATAAAGAGCTCCTATATCCACACTTATAATATCGCCATCTTTTAATACTTTTAATCCAGGTATCCCGTGAACGACTTCCTCATTGATTGAAGCACAAATACTTGCAGGAAATTCATATAATCCTTTAAAAGCTGGTATGCTGCCATGTTTTCTTATTTCTTTTTCTGCAATTTCATCTAATTCCTTTGTCGTAATACCAGGCTTTATAGCATCACGTACTGCTTCGTGTGCATAAGCTACAATCTTTCCTGCTTCTCTCATATACTCAATTTCTGTGTTTGACTTTAGGATAATCATCTTACTTCTCTCCTAAAGCAGCAATAATATCCTCAAACACTTTATTAATCTCTTGTTGCCCATTGATTGTTGCTAAAACGCCTTTATCTTCATAATAATCAATTAGTGGTTTTGTTTCATTAAGATATACTTCAATTCTTTTTGAAACTGTTTCTTCCGTATCATCTGCTCTTTGATGTAGCTCTTTTCCACATTTATCGCATACACCATCCTCTTTAGGAGGGTTAAACTTCACATGGAATGTTGCCCCACAAGTTTTACAAACTCTTCTTCCAACAGCTCTTTCTACTAGTATATTTTTATCTACATCCACGTTGATTACTTTGTCTAATGACACATTCATTTTTGCAAGGACTTTATCTAATTCTTCAGCTTGTTTTTCTGTTCTAGGAAAACCATCAAGCAAGAAACCTACTTTACAATCTTCTTGTTGTAGTCTATCTTCTACAATGGCTACAACTAGTTCATCTGGAACTAGAAGACCTTGATCCATATATTCCTTTGCTTTTTTTCCTAATTCCGTTCCCTCTTTTATATTTTTTCTGAATATATCTCCAGTTGATATATGAGGTATGTGAAACTTTTCAACAATGCCTGAAGCTTGTGTTCCTTTTCCTGCCCCTGGAGGCCCTAATAAGATTAATCTCATTAATATCATCTCCCGGATTTTTATGAAGGTACCCATGGGGAAAATCCCCATGATGTCCTATCTATTTTAAGAAACCTTGGTAGTGTCTCATCATCATCTGTGCTTCTACTTGCTTCATAGTTTCTAATGCAACCCCAACTGCAATCAGTAATGAGGTTCCACCAAATCTAAATTGAAGACTTGTAAATTGCAGTACTATTGTAGGCATTACTGCAATAAGTGCAAGAAAAACAGCACCTGCTAAAGAAAGTCTATTAGATACTTTCCCTAAATACTCAGAAGTTGGTTTTCCTGGACGAATCCCTGGAATAAATCCACCATTCTTTTTCATGTTATCCGCAACTTCTACTGGATTAAATGTCACTGCTGTGTAGAAGAAAGTGAAACATATAACTAGAATCATATATAGAATAGAGTAAATCCATATTCCTGGATTTCCTGTTGGTGATAAATATTTTTGTACTATATTTGAAAACGTACCACCTTGGAAGAAATATGTTAATGTTAATGGGAATTGAAGTAATGAAATGGCAAAGATTACAGGGATTACGCCTGCTTGATTTACCTTTAATGGAATATGTGTACTATGTCCCCCATACATTTTTCTTCCAACAACTCTTTTTGCATACTGCACAGGAATCTTTCTTGTACCTTGTTGTATTGCCACAACACCTGCTATTACAAGTATTGCTATTACCGCAAATACAACTAAAGAAATGATGGAAACTTCTCCTACTTTCAATTTTTCAATTGTTTGTGCTACACCTAGAGGAAGTCTAGAAATGATACCCGCAAAGATAATTAGAGAAATACCATTTCCTATTCCATTTTCAGTAATTTGTTCACCTAGCCACATTAAGAAGGCTGTTCCAGCTGTTAATGTAAGTACAACAAGACTTACTGACCAAAAGTCTTTTGCAATAAGTGCTTGATTGAATAAACCAACACTTACACCAGTAGCTTGGATCAAAGCTAATACAACAGTTCCATATCTTGTATACTGTGCAATTTTTTTTCTTCCTTCTTCTCCTTCTCGAGCTAAAGCTTCTAGACTAGGGATTGCAATAGTTAAAAGTTGCATAATAATTGATGAAGTGATGTATGGTGTAATACTTAGAGCAAATATTGTAAATTTACCGAAAGCTCCACCTGAGAATAGGTTGAATAAACCAAATATCCCATTTTCTCCTTGTTGGAATAGCTGAGCTAAAACTTTAGCATTTATTCCTGGAACAGGGATCGTTGAACCTAATCTAAATACTACCATCATCATCAATGTATATAGCATTCTCTTTCTTAAATCGGGAATTTTCCAAGCATTTCTTAGGGTAGATAGCACGTTAGATCACCTCAGCCTTTCCTCCAGCAGCTTCAATTTTCTCTACAGCTGACTGGCTGAATTTGTGTGCCTGTACAGTTACTTTCTTTTGTAGTTCTCCGTTACCTAATACTTTTACTCCGTCAACCACCTTTTTGATGATTCCTTTTTCTAAAAGTAACGCAGGAGTTACAACAGTGCCTTCATCAAATTTATTTAATGTATCTATATTAATAATTGTCCATTGCTTTCTGAATACATTTGTAAAACCTCTCTTAGGTAGTCTTCTGTATAGAGGCATTTGACCACCTTCAAAGCCTGGTTTTACACTACCACCGCTACGAGATTTTTGTCCGTCTTGTCCACGGCCAGCAGTTTTACCTTGTCCTGTAGCAGTACCTCTTCCAAGTCTTTTTCTATTCTTTGTTGAGCCTTCTGCCGGTCTTAACTCATGTAGCTTCATGGTTACACCTCCTTAACCTATATTTCTTCTACTTCTACTAAATGTCTTACTTTTTGAACCATTCCTCTCATTTGAGGATTGTCTTGTTTTTCTACCGTTTGTCTAATTTTCTTTAGTCCTAGCGCTTCGATTGTTTTTCTATGTTGAGGCTTGGACCCTATCGTACTTTTTACCAATGTTATTTTTAACATATTAGCCAAGGTCTTTCCCCTCCTAACCTAATAGTTCCTCTACAGTTTTACCTCTAAGCTTTGCAACTTGTTCAACTGTTTTTAAGTTTTTAAGCCCTTCGATTGTAGCATTAACCATATTTCTTGAGTTGTTTGTTCCTAATGATTTTGCTCTTACATCTGTAATTCCTGCAAGCTCTAAAACTGAACGAACAGGTCCACCTGCGATAACTCCTGTACCTTCTCCAGCTGGCATGATTAATACTCTTCCTGCTCCGAAATGTCCCTCTATTCTATGAGGGATTGTTGTACCTACTCTTGGAACGTAGATTAAATTCTTTTTAGCAGCTTCAATTCCTTTTTTAATAGCATTAGGAATTTCTTGTGCTTTACCAGAACCAATTCCAACATATCCATTTTCATCTCCGACAACAACAGTTGCACTAAATCTGAAGGTTCTACCACCTTTTACAACTTTTGTTACACGGCTTATATTAATAACTGTCTCTTTTAAGTCCAGTTTGCTCGCATCAATAAGTTGACGTTTCATTCATTTCCCTCCTTCTACTAGAATTTTAGACCAGCTTCTCTTGCACCTTCTGCTAGTTCTTTTACTCTACCATGATAAATATATCCGCTTCTATCAAATACAACACTTTCAATGCCTTTTTCTAACGCTCTTTTTGCAACAAGTTCTCCTACTGATTTAGCAGCTTCCTTGTTACCTCCATTGCTTGCATTTACTTCTTTATCTAAAGTTGAAGCAGCAACTAAAGTTTTTCCTGCTACATCATCGATAATTTGTGCATACATATTGCTTAAACTTCTATATATGCTTAATCTTGGGCGTTCAGGAGTTCCAGACACTTTTTTACGAATTCTTAGGTGTCTTTTTTGTCTTTTTAGATTTTTACTCTCCTTATTGATCACTTCTTTTCACTCCTTTCCTACTACTTACCTGCTTTACCTTCCTTACGACGGATTACTTCGTTATCATATTTAATACCTTTACCTTTGTATGGCTCAGGCTCTCTCCAAGATCTGATTTTAGCAGCGTAGTTTCCTACTAATTGCTTATTGATTCCCTTTACAATAATTTCAGTTTGATTAGGAACCTCTGTTGTAATTCCTTCAGGATCGATCATCTCAACTGGATGTGAGAAACCTAAAGTCATTGCTAATTTATTACCTTGTTTTGCTGCACGATAACCTACACCATTGATTAGCAACTTTTTCTCGTATCCTTTTGTTACACCAACCATCATATTGTTGATTAATGTACGACTTAATCCATGTAACGATCTATGAACTTTATTGTTTGTAGGTCTTTCCACTGTAAGTGTACTTTCTTCTATAGTAATTTTCATATCTTTATTGATTTGTTCTTGTAATTGTCCTTTTGGACCTTTTACAGTAACAAGATTTTTTTCGTCTACCTTAACTTCTACTCCATCTGGAATTGTAATTGGTAGTCTACCTATCCTTGACATAGCTGCACCTCCTATACCTTAAGATTATCTATTACCAAACGTAGCAGATAACTTCTCCTCCAGCTCCTAACTTTCTAGCTTCCTTATCAGTAACAATTCCGTTAGAAGTTGAAAGAATAGCTATTCCTAGTCCTCCTAATACCTTTGGTATTTCGTCTTTCTTTACATATACTCTTAAACCTGGCTTTGATATTTTTTTAAGCCCACTAATAACTCTCTCTTTACTGCTTCCGTACTTCATTTGTAATCTAATGATTCCTTGTTTTCCATCTTCAATTACATCGTATCCTTTAACAAATCCTTCTTTTAAAAGGATCTCAGCGATAGATTTCTTCATGTTTGAAGCAGGGATATCTACTGTTTCATGTCTCACTACATTCGCATTTCTTATACGTGTAAGCATATCTGCAATTGGATCTGTCATCATGGTAAAGTACCTCCTTCCCTATATTTCTTACCAGCTTGCTTTCCTAACGCCTGGAATTTCACCTTTATATGCTAATTCTCTGAAGCAAATACGGCAAATACCAAATTTTCTTAAATACGCGTGTGGTCTTCCGCAAATTCTACATCTATTATATTCTCTAGTTGAGAATTTTTGTTTTCTTGCTTGTTTGATTTTAAGAGCTTTTCTAGCCACTACTTTCCCTCCTTCTTATCTAGCGAATGGCATTCCTAATAATTTTAGCAACTCACGTGCTTCCTCATCAGTTTTCGCAGTTGTAACAAATATAATGTCCATTCCTCTTGTTTTATCAACTTTATCATATTCGATTTCAGGGAATATTAATTGCTCTTTAACTCCTAGGGCGTAATTACCTCTACCATCAAATGAGTTAGGGTTTACACCTCTAAAGTCTCTTACCCTTGGTAGTGCAACGTTGAATAATCTATCAACAAACTCAAACATTCTTTCGCCTCTTAAAGTTACTTTTGCACCTACAGGCATACCTTCACGAACTTTGAAGTTTGCAACGGATTTCTTTGCTCTTGTAACAATAGGCTTTTGTCCTGTAATCGTAGATAACTCTTCTACAGCAACTTCTAAAAGTTTTGAGTTATCTTTTGCATCTCCTAATCCCATATTTACAACAATTTTTTCTAGTTTTGGGATTTCCATTGTACTTTTATATCCGAACTTTTCCATTAAAGATTTTGCTACATCATTAGTATATAGTTCTTTTAATCTAGCCACCGTTTTAACCTCCCTTCAAGCTTTAAGTATTAATCGATTACTTCTCCGCTCTTTTTAGCTACTCTTACTTTTTTTCCATCTTCTAATACTTTACATCCTACTCTAGTAGGTGCATCTGCTTTCTTATCCCAAAGCATTACATTAGACACATGAATTGGTCCTTCTTGGTGAACAATTCCGCCTTGTTGTACCTTTGCACTTGGTTTTTGATGCTTTGTAAGCATATTTACACCTTCAACAATCACTCTATCTTTTTTAGGTTGTGCTTCTAACACTTTACCTTTTTTACCCTTATCTTTTCCTGATATAACTACTACTGTATCACCTTTTTTAATGTGCATGCATTACACCTCCTCAAGCTATAGCACTTCTGGTGCAAGTGAAACGATTTTCATGAAATCTCTTTCTCTTAACTCTCTTGCAACCGGTCCGAAAATACGAGTTCCTACAGGTGTTTTATCTTCTTTGATTACAACTGCTGAATTCTCGTCAAATTTTATATAGCTTCCATCAGCACGTCTAGTACCGAATTTACTTCTTACTACTACAGCCTTAACAACTTGTCCTTTTTTAACAACACCGCCTGGTGTTGCATTTTTAACTGCACAAACAATCACATCACCAATGTTTGCATACTTACGCTTAGAACCGCCTAGTACACGAATACATAATAGTTCTTTCGCTCCTGAATTGTCTGCAACTGTTAGGCGCGTTTCTTGTTGAATCATAGCAATACCTCCTTCCGGTTATACAATTACTTAGCTCTTTCTACGATATTAACTAGTCTCCATCTTTTATCTTTACTTAATGGTCTAGTTTCCATGATTCTTACACGATCACCGATTCTACACTCATTATTTTCATCATGTGCCTTAAATTTCTTTGTTCTTCTTACTGCTTTTCCGTATATTGGGTGACGTACGAAATCTTCTACAGCTACTACGATAGTCTTTTCCATTTTGTCACTTACTACACGACCTACTCTTGACTTTCTAGTTGTTCTTTCCACGAGTAAAGCCCTCCTTCCATATCCTTATTTATGCGTTTTTCTTTAATTCTTTTTCTCTAAGGATGGTTTTTGTACGAGCAATTTCTTTTCGTACACTTTTTACTTTCATTGGGTTTTCAAGTTGACCTGTAGCTAATTGGAATCTTAAATTGAAAAGTTCATTTTTTAGTTCCATTAGTTTGTTATTTAATTCTTGTACGGTCATATCACGAAGCTTATTAGCTTTCATTCGCTTCACCACCCTTTTCTGTATCTTCACGTGTTACAAATTTACATTTGATAGGTAGCTTATGAATCGCAAGTCTCATTGCCTCTCTAGCCTTTTCTTCTGATACTCCGGCTAATTCAAACATTACTCTACCTGGCTTTACTACAGCTACCCAATATTCTGGAGAACCTTTACCAGCACCCATACGTGTTTCAGCAGGTTTTTGTGTTACTGGCTTATGAGGGAATATCTTTATCCAAACTTTACCCCCTCTTTTTATAGATCTCGTCATAGCAATTCTGGCAGCTTCAATTTGATTTGAAGTAATCCATGCTGGCTCAAGAGCCATAATTCCATACTCTCCGTAAGTTATTTTGTTACCTCTTTGTGCAGTACCTTTCATTCTGCCTCTATGCACTCTACGACGCTTCACTCTTTTAGGCATTAACATCGTCGGTTTCCTCCTTCCCTCGCTTTAGAACTACTTTTGTTCGTTTCTTCTATAGTCGTTTCTTCTGTTGTCGTTTCTTCTATCATTTTTTTGCTTCTTTGGTTTGAATTCTTGCTTTTCTCTATTAGCTCTTCTCATTTCTTTTACAGATTCGCTTGTTTCTGGAAGAACTTCTCCTTTGTTGATCCAAACTTTAACACCAATTTTTCCATAAGTAGTGTCTGCTTCAGCAAAACCATAATCAATATCCGCTCTTAATGTGTGAAGAGGTACATTTCCTTCGCTATACTTTTCATTTCTAGCCATCTCAGCTCCACCAAGTCTTCCTGATGTCATAACTTTGATGCCTTCAGCTCCAGCTTTCATTGTTCTACCCATAGCTTGCTTCATAGCTCTTCTGAAGGATACCCTTCTTTCTAGTGAAAATGCTACATTTTCAGCAACTAATTGTGCTTCCATTTCTGCTCTTTTTACTTCGTTAACATTCACAATAACGCTTTTTTTAGTTAATTTTTCTATATCTTGTCTTAACTCTTCAACACCAGCTCCAGCTTTACCAATAACCATACCAGGTTTTGCTGTAAAGATGTTTACCTTAACTTTATTGTTTGCAGCTCTCTCTATAACAGTTCTTGCTATTCCAGCAGTATAAAGTTTTTTCTTTACATATTTACGAATCTTGTTATCTTCTACTAAAAGATCTGCAAAGTTTGCTTTATCTGCATACCATCTAGAATCCCAGTCTTTAATCACACCAACCCTTAAGCCGTGTGGACTTACCTTTTGACCCATTATCTATCCCTCCTTCTTAGTCTCTTTCTTTTAGTACAACTCCTACGTGACTTGTTCTCTTAAGTATTTTTACACCACGACCCATTGAAGCCGCTCTCCATCTCTTCATTGTAGGTGCTTGGTTTGCATATACTTCAGCAACATATAATTTATCCGCATCCATCTCATGATTGTTCTCAGCATTTGCTTTTGCTGATTTAATTACCTTTGCAAGTATTGTAGCAGTAGTTCTTGGTGTATATTCTAAAACAGCTAATGCCTCATCAGCATTCATTCCTCTAACCATATCTGCAACTGGCTTCATTTTTCTTGGAGATATACGAACATATTTTGCAATCGCTCTAGCTTCCACCTTGGCAACCTCCTTCCGTATTGATCTTACTATCTCTTAACCTTTGATGATTTATCGTTATCTGCATGGCCTCTATAAGTTCTTGTAGGTGCAAACTCACCTAACTTATGTCCAACCATATCTTCTGTTACATAAACAGGTACATGTTTTCTTCCATCATGTACTGCAATTGTATGACCTATCATTTGTGGAAATATTGTTGATGCTCTTGACCATGTTTTGATTACTTTTTTCTCATTTTTATCATTCATTTCGTCGATTCTACGTAAAAGCTTAGGCTCAACAAAAGGCCCCTTCTTCAATGATCTACTCATACCTACTTTTCCTCCCTTCGGAAACTTCATCTACTTGACCTGAGGACTATGAGGCCAAGGTCATTGTCCTTTCCATGACCTCTTTTCCTCTACTACTTCTGATTTCTTCTCTTAACGATGAATTTATCTGATGATTTGTTTTTCTTTCTAGTTTTGTATCCAATAGCTGGTTTACCCCAAGGAGTCATTGGTGAAGGTCTTCCTACAGGTGCTCTACCTTCTCCACCACCATGAGGGTGATCGTTAGGGTTCATTACAGAACCTCTTACAGTAGGTCTAATACCCATATGACGTTTACGTCCAGCTTTACCGATTGTAATATTTTCATGATCTAAGTTTCCTACTTGACCGATTGTTGCTTTACAGTTAATGCTTACAAGTCTTACCTCTCCGGAAGGTAATCTAACTTGTGCATATTTATCTTCTTTTGCCATAAGTTGAGCAGAGTTTCCTGCAGCTCTAACTAATTGACCACCTTTTCCAGGTTTCATTTCGATATTGTGGATAATCGTACCCACTGGAATATGTTTTAACTGTAATGCATTTCCTACTTTAATATCTGCACCTTCTCCAGATACGATTGTATCTCCTACATTTAATTTATTAGGAGCGATGATATATCTTTTTTCACCATCTGCATAAGTTAAAAGTGCAATGTTTGCTGATCTATTTGGATCATACTCGATGGCAGTTACTTTTGCAGGTACACCATCTTTATTTCTTTTAAAATCAATTAATCTATACTTTCTTTTTGCACCGCCACCTCTGTGACGAACAGTAATTTTACCATGTGCATTTCTTCCAGCTTTTTTTGTAAGTGGCACTAACAATGACTTTTCAGGCTCTTTTTTCGTAATTTCTTCGAACGTAGAAACTGTCATTTGTCTTAACGCTGGAGAAGTTGGGTTAAACTTCTTGATTCCCATTTCACTTTCCCTCCTTCTTTACTCGTACTTTATCCTACTGCATTCCTTCAAAGAATTCGATCTCTTTGCTGTTAGGAGTTAATTTGATAATCGCTTTTTTTCTATCAGCTCTTTTACCAATATTTCTTCCCATTCTCTTATATTTACCTTTTACACGCACTGTGTTTACTTTTTCTACTTCTACGCCGAAAATTTCTTCAACAGCTTTTTTAATTTCTGTTTTGTTAGCGTTTATATCAACGATGAAAGTATACTTTTTATCAGCCATCTCATCCATACTTCTTTCACTGATTAACGGCTTTTTAACGATATCGTATGATGTCTTCATTATGCGTACACCTCCTCTATCTTGTGTACAGCGTTTTTTGTTACAATAAATTGATCATGATTTAAGATATCATAAACATTTAATGTACTCACAAGAGTAGTTGTTACTCCTTTGATATTACTAGCTGATTTAACAACATAATCATCTTTTTCACCAAGAACGATTAATGCTTTCTTTTCTACTTTTAAGTTATTTAAGATATTTACCATATCTTTTGTTTTATATGCATCCATTTTTAATTCATCTAAAACAACGATCTCGTTTTCTTTTACCTTAGCACTTAAAGCAGACTTTATTGCAAGTCTTTTCACTTTCTTTGGTAATGTATATCTGTAGCTTCTTGGCTTTGGTGCGAATACTACTCCTCCACCAACCCAATGAGGCGCTCTGATTGTACCTTGACGTGCTCTACCTGTTCCTTTTTGTCTCCATGGCTTTCTACCGCCACCTCTAACTTCTGCTCTTGTTTTAGCAGATTGTGTACCTTGTCTTTGATTTGCTAAATAATTCTTTACAGCTTCATGTAATACACTTGCATTTATTTCAGCTCCGAAGATATTTTCGCTTAATTCAATTTCACCTACTTGTTGACCTGAAACGTTTAATAAATCAACCTTTGGCATTTTACTTCCTCCCTTCTGTAGCTAGATTATTACTTAGCTTTAACACTTTCTTTTATTGTAACAACTCCACCTTTAGGACCTGGAATTGCGCCTTTTATTAATAGAAGATTTTTTTCTGCATCTACCTTTGCTACTTCAAGGTTTTGAACTGTCACTGTCTCATGTCCCATTCTTCCAGCCATGTTCATTCCTTTGAATACTCTACTTGGATATGAACTTGCACCTAAAGAACCTGGTCCTCTATGATATTTTGAACCGTGACCCATAGGTCCTCTTGCTTGGTTATGTCTCTTAATTGGACCTTGTGTCCCTTTACCCTTTGAAGTTCCTACAACATCTACTTTGCTTCCATCAGCAAAGATGTCTGCTTTAATTTCTTGACCTATTTTATAGTCAACAGTGCTTTCTACGCGGAATTCTTTCACGATCTTTTTAGCACTTACACCAGCTTTTTCAAAATGTCCTTTTTCTGGCTTATTTGTTCTGTTTTCTTTCTTGTCTTCGTATCCTAATTGGATTGCATTGTATCCATCTGATTCAATAGTTTTTACTTGTGTTACATAAACTGGACCAGCTTCAACAACAGTTACTGGAATCACACGTCCTTCTTCAGTAAAAATTTGTGTCATTCCTATTTTTCTTCCTAAAATTCCTTTCATCTTTACACCTCCTGATAATCTTACAGCGGATTACATTTTGTTTTTGCAATCATACTAAGAGAGGTATTAGGAAACTATATATTAACCTAACTTTTCTTAGTAGTTACATTCATTATAATTTGATTTCGATATCAACACCTGCTGGTAAGTCTAATCTCATTAAAGCGTCAACAGTTTTAGGTGTTGGATTTAAAATATCAATTAATCTCTTATGTGTTCTTTGTTCAAACTGTTCTCTAGAATCTTTGTACTTGTGAACAGCTCTTAAAATCGTAATGATTTGCTTTTCTGTTGGTAGTGGTACAGGACCTGATACTTCTGCACCTGTTCTTTTTGCAGTATCTACGATTTTTTCTGATGATTGATCTAATATTTTGTGATCAAAAGCTTTTAATCTGATTCTAATTTTTTGTTTGTTTGCCATTGTGTTTCCCTCCTTTTCATCGCACGCATGATTTTTTACGTACGACTAGAACCTCAGTACACTCTCCCGGGTGTTTCCAGTTGTTTTTCATGCAGTGAAAGTTTACTGATATTCCGTCGCCCGATTCTTGAACGGACATTCTCAGTGAAAATTTCCCAATTTATTGCATTGGCAACCTTTCACGTCATTGCAGTCCCGCAAACACACTAGTATAGTATATTTGAATATTGGTTATTAAACAAGTCTTGACTTTTATTTTTTTTTGTGGTTTAATAGTAGTTTTACATAATCATCAGCCAACTCTTTTTATTATTGACTTGGCTTTTGCATTCTACTATAGTTAGTATTTATTTTGTAGCCGAGGGAATCCCCTCGGCTACATTTTTAATTATTCAATGATTTGAGCAACAACACCTGCTCCAACTGTTCTTCCACCTTCACGGATAGCGAATCTTAATCCTTCTTCGATTGCAATTGGATTGATTAATTCGATTTCCATTGTGATGTTATCTCCAGGCATACACATTTCTACACCTTCTGGT
>JAOARP010000023.1 GCA_025210525.1 Marinisporobacter sp. | reverse complement strand
TATGATAAACTAACTTATATAACACTCCTGTAATTTTTTCTCCTTAAAGGTTTTGTCGCTAATAAGGATACTATAAAATTGCATAAGGGTGTTATATTTTTTTAATTTGAAATTATTGGAATTAACTTTTGACTGTCCAGTCTTTTAATACTTCCTTTAGCAATTCAAGTGCACTTTCTTCAGTAGGATCATTAGTTCCCAACTCTCCTCTGAAAGCTTTAGCTAATATGGATTTTTTAAGAAGTTCTATTTGATCTTCAAGCTGTGTTAATTTATCTATTTTTGTTTCTTCTTCTAGAAGTTTTTCTAGAATACGGACTATTTCTTTTTGTTCTTCAAGTGACGGTAGTGGTAATGGTATATTGGAAACATTTTTCAAACTAAGATTAGCTCTAGCTACATCCACCTTACTTTGCATATAATATTTTTTAGCAGAAGGCGCATTCAAATAATAATTTAAATATCTATTAATAGATTTATCTACTAATCTAATAATTGAAACTGCTTGATTAATATTGGCAATTTTATTAATCTGAAATATAGCCGCCCTTCCTATTGAAGCACCTACAATATTAAGCAATACATCACCATTTTCTAAAATTGATCTACTTTGTTTGTTATTAAATTCTATCTCCAAATATTTTTCCTTACTCAAATCAATATATCCGTCTCTTACATTTTCACTAGTAATAAACAAAACTTGTGAATCGTCATCAATATAATTAATGCCTTGCCATTTAGGGGACGCACCTTTAGTAACCAATATACTTATGTCTTTCACAGTTACCCACGTCCACTTTTCAGGCAATTCATAAGGTTCTTCAATAGTTTCTGTATTTACAGCTTTCTTTTTCTTCTTTCCTTCTGATTTTTCTCTTTCATCCTTAATTTTTTCCAATAGTACTTCTGCTGATTCCACATGAGGATTCTCTTCACGCCATTTCTTTGTTAATTTTCCCCTAAAGGCCTTTGCAAGTATAGCAGCTTTTCTATTTTCAAAACCTTCTCTGGCTTCTTCTACAAGCTCTTTAGCTTTGTCTATTTTGGAGAATATGGATTCTATTTTGTTTACTATGCGTTGTTGTTCTTTAATACTAGGTAAAGCAAAAGGAGCATTTTTTAATATCTTCACAGAAGCAATATTCTTAATGGCCGTCCCTCTTGACTTATTCTTTATATTTTTTAATAACATATCACTCTTGAATAACTCATAAAAATATTTATTAAGTACAACCTTATTATTTAATCTTATCTTTAATAGAGCTTGATTCATTATTCCTTTTTCAATATTATTTGGAACTTCTGCAATCTTACCAATTGTACCTGAACAACTTACAATAAAATCACCACACTTTATTTCAAATCCTCTTAATTCATTAAATTTATCCTCATCTATGTAATAATCTCCTAGTGTAAAATCATTATAAATTGCATTTTTTTGCTCATATACCTTATATCCGATTGGGACAAAATAAGCTTTTTTTATCGAACTTCCAAAAGGTCCTCTTTTAATAGGATTTTTCTCACTAGAAAGTAGATTTTCTAACCTTATCCATAACCAATTCTCTGGCACTTCATAAGGCTGTTCTTCTTTAGATACTAATGCTTCCTCCAGTAACTCTTCTAAAGTCTTTTTCTTCTTTGCCATTACTTATCACCCTCCAAGTGTCTAAGTTCCTTAATTACACTCATAAGAAGGTCTGTGGCTTCTTCTAGCTTTCCTACTGCATCCTCTGCACTTTCTATTGGATCTGGTAAGTCTTCATAGTCAGTTAGTGATTCATCCTTTATAAGTCCTAAATCTAAGGTATAACCCTTTTCTTTTATCTCTTCCCTAGTAAATACACTTAATCTTTCATCTTCTACTTTTCTTCTATCTTCAGCATTATATACTTTTATAAAATCTTCAAAATGTTTTTCTTTAAGGGGATTTCTTTTACCGAATGAAGGCATATTTGTTCTTAGATCATAGAACCATACTTCCTTTGTATTATCCTTTTCTGTAGTTCCTCTAGTGAAGAATAATACATTAGTCTTAACTCCTTGAGCATAGAAAATTCCTGTAGGTAGCCTTAATACTGTGTGAAGGTCACATTTATTCATCAAATCTTCTCTTATCTTTTGACCGTCACCCTCTTGAAATAATACATTATCAGGTAAAACTACAGCAGCTCTAGCTTTTCCATCTTTTTTTAATGAACGATAGATATGTTGAAGGAAGTTTAGCTGCTTATTTGATGATAGATAAGTTAAATCATCTCTAGTAGGTCTTTCTCCACCTTTTTTAGTTCCAAAGGGTGGATTAGTCATGACCACATCTAGATTTTTCATTTTTTTACCTAGGTTAGATAAAGTATCTCCTAGATATATTTCCCCTTCTATATCATGAAGCATGGCATTCATCAAAGCCAGTCTATGAGTTTCTTGAACTAGTTCACTTCCAGAGAATGCTTCTTTCTTTTGAAACTCTTGTAGATTTTCTTCTAATTCAAATAGATCATCTGTCTTTTCCTTTATATAATGATCTGCTGCTATCATAAACCCGAAGGTTCCAGCGGCAGGGTCATTGCATCTTTCTCCTGGTTTTGGGTCTACTAACTTTACTATTACATCTATAAGTGGTCTTGGAGTAAAGTATTGTCCTGCTCCCGATTTCTTTTCATTAGCATTTTTTTCAAGAAGTCCTTCATAAAGGTTTCCAAGGCCCTCTTCCTTTGCACTATACCAATCTAGTTCATCTATGGATTTTATAATCTTTTCTAAATTCTTAGGTTCATCTATATTAGTATTGGCATTTGTGTATATTTCCTTTACTCTGCCTTCTCCCTTTTCTCCTAAATCCAATAACAACCTTCTATAAAAGTTTCTTAACTCTGCTCCTTCTTTTTTAACTAGCTTTTCCCATCTATACTCTTGTGGAATATTATCTTCTACTCCCGTTTCATTTGCCATCTTTAAAAATAATATATAGGTTAGCTCTGTTACATACTGGTGATATGTAATCCCATCATCCCTAAGTACATTACATAGATTCCAAAGTTTATTAACTATCTCCTGATTGTTCATATTTTATGCTGTTCTCCCTTCATCGTATAAGCTATCATTTATTGATTTGATTACTTCTTCTAATTTACCGCCAAAACACTTATTAATTCTATCATATCCACCATTACTTTTAAAAGCTCCCCTATGAAAGGATTCTTTCTCTATTATATATTCCTTCAACAATTGCTTCTCTATTCGATTTAACCATTGAAGCTGAACTTTATTCCATTTTTGAAGTTTTCTAACCTTTTTCACCGCATTTTTTATTCTTTCTTCATGATCTACCAAGGCACTTCCTAAAGTCTGTTGTCTAATAAAGCTTATTATATCAGCAGTAATATCTTCATTAGTAATTTGATTGTATGCTGTATTTAAATTAGTTTCAGTAAATCCATGCTTATTAAGTTCCAGTCTTAAGGATTTCAATGCTGATCTTGTAAGTTCTTGAGGCCTTTGACAAACAATCTCAAGTGCAGGTATTTTATTCATATTTTCTCTTATAAATGTTCTAAATTCATACATATAATCCTCTGGCCTTGCAGCATTTCCATAACCAATAGAGTGTTCCATAAGCACATCTTCATGGCTAGATATTATTACTTTTCTAGGATTATATCTGTATTCGTCAAGAAAACTAAATAATTCCTTATTATTTTCTAAAGTCTTAATTACTTCATTCATATGACCACTTTTTAATTCCTTGATAAATTCATCAGGAGATTTTCCTCCTGTGAAGGATTTAAACTCTTCTAATCTATCTCCCTTTAGCTTCTTTTTCTTTCTTTGAAGCTTTGCTATAATTTCATTGATATGGTTTTCTTTCTTTTCTTCAGTATCTAATTGTAATAGCTCATCTACTAAATCATTAAATTTCACACTACTTTTAGCCACTACAGGTTTCATATTAGTAACCTTTTCTAATCCTTCATACAACTTCACAGCATCAAATATATTAAAATGAGTTTTTTCAATATGATCACATAGTCTTGTTCCACGACCAAGCATTTGTTCATATAAAATTCTTGATTTTACTCTTCTTAAAAAGACTATATTAGAAATTTCAGGAACATCAACACCAGTAGTTAGCAAATCAACGGTAACAGCTATCGTTGGATATTGTTCATTCTTATATTTTTTGATAGTTTGTAGAGGGTCCTTTATTGAGCCTGTTATCTTCATAACTGCATCATCTTCAATTTCTATACCTTTTTCATCATATATTTCCTTAATCAATCTTACAATCATGTCTGCATGATTATCAGTAGCTGCAAATATTAATGTCTTTTCAGGTCCTTCTGGAGATATATGGTCTAATATTTCTGTAAGTGCGACCCTATTAAAGTTTTCATTTATGACTTTTTTATTGAAATGTTCTATTTCAATATTTAAATCATCTGGAAGCTCTGCACTATTTAATATTTCATTAGTTACAGGATCATAAACTGGCACTACTTCTCCAGCTTTAAATTTTATCCCTTCTACACCTAATTTAGTCTTTATTTGATGGGGTGGTTCATGGTCAACTAAATAACCATCTATTACAGCCTCCCTATAAGAGTATTCAAATACTGGCTTACCAAATATGGCTGTAGTATGTAGGGCTGGTGTAGCCGTAAGGGCTATTTTTACTGCATCAAAATATTCTAATACATTTCTGTACTTACTTACATAATCATCTTGATTTCTAAATTGAAGCTCTATCTCTCCCATTTCTTTATCTAATACATATCCCCTATGGGCTTCATCAACCACAATACAATCATAGGCATCTATTGATGGTATATTATCTTCTGAGTACATAATTCTTTTTACCATACCTTGCACAGTAGCAAAATGTAGTTTTGTAGTTAATTCAGGTACTTTATCTTTCAATCCTCTTAAATCATACATATCATCAAAAGTCTGTAAATCCTCTAATATACATTCTTTAAATGTATCCTCTGCCTGATTACCTAGTGCTGATCTATCTACTAGGAACAATACTCTCTTGAACCTTTTAGTCTTTACAAGTCTGTATATGAGTCCTACAATAGTTCTAGTTTTACCTGTTCCAGTAGCCATTGAAAGCAATATACTTTCTTTTCCTTTTCCTAATGAATTCTCAACAGCTTTAATAGCTTTAACTTGATACTCTCGTAGACTTAATCCTTTAGAATGGGTTAAATAGTCAAATGATTCGTCTTCTAAACTTCTGGTAGCACCTTCAATGTCCTTTTCTAGTAATTCCATAAGTCCCTTTGGAGTGTACCAAGATTGTAATGCTTTTGGGTGATTGGTAGATTTCCTAGTGTCTAAAAACCATACCCCTGATTTTTCTTCAAGTTGCTTTAAATACTTTCTTCCATTAGTAGCAAAGATAAAAGGGACATAATAATCTTTCCATTTATTTATTACATAAGATCTATCTTCCTCCTTAATAGTTCTAGCATACTTCTTTGCCTGTTCTATATCAGAAGGAATGTCCTTACTCCCCTTTTTAGCTTCAACTATACCTACAAGCTTTTCACCAACAAATAGAGCATAGTCTGCCCTACCATGTTCAGTAGGCCATTCGGCTATTGCCATGTTTTTATTTTTCTGTGGTCTTGTTCCATTTGAATATCTAAGTTTTTGTGTATCCACTTCCCAACCACAACTTCTTAATTGCTCATCTATGATCTTCCTTGTTTCTTCTTCACTTAATTTGATTAAGGAAGCTGCCTTTGCTGATTTTTGTTTCCTTTCTTTAGTAATCTCATCCATTTTATTACTTCTAAGTTTTTTTAGCTCTTCTTCTAGCTTTATTACCTTAGATTCATAATCTTTTACAAGTGTTTCACTTTCTCTTTTTACTTCCTCTATATAATCTCTTTTACTATTTTCTTTTGGCTCTATGTATTTATTGGCCTTGAAATTCCACTCACCATAAATCTGCATAAACCAAACGGCTAATTTATACCCTAAGCTTGTATTAATTTTTCCATCATCCACACTATTATAATTGTCATGAGCAGCTTTATTTCTAGATATTCTTAATGTATAAAGTATTTGATCTATTTCATAAGGAAGTAAATCATTTTGTTTTAATACTCTTATTTTATTTGCCTGTGTTTTTTCATATGGCTCTTCTAAATTGTCATATGCAAACATATAATCAACCATTAATTCTGCAAACATACCTAGCTTAATCAATGTTGTATTTGAATCCTGATATATATTCTTCTCTGCCAGTTTCCCCAAATCACTAAGCATGGGCCATTTAAATTCTAAAAATGAAAAATTGCTTTGCAACAAATGTATCCCCCCTGTTTATGTATACCATTATTGTTTATATTAAAATCTCTAATATGAATAAATTAGATATCACATTTAGTAACTATCATGCTTTTAGTCTACTTGTTAAATTTTAGTAAACATATATTTATTTTACTTGTATTTCCCATAATTTTCAAACAGAAAAGATTTGTTTCTGGCATAAATATAGCCCAATTTATACAAAACATGCATAAATTGGGCTAAGATATAACTAAGTAAAAATATTCTAGGGTTAATCCTATACTAGGAAGTTTCTGTCTCTTTGGAACTTAATTTTTAAATATACAAAATGTGAAACTAGCAAAATTTTCTTCATATGAACCTTCTAATTTAATCTCTTTTTTATATGTCATCTCCAAAGCTAGTTAGTTCCTCAGATTATGAGGATTTACTAGCTTCTTAACTGTACATAACTTATGACTGTCCAGGAAAATACATGGTAACTGTAATTTTAAATTATATCCTATTTTCATAATAATTTTTTATAATAGGTGTTATAATCAGCCTTACTATCATTAATGAAAGTATAATCATCATTCCTACAAGTGAAATTTCTAACAATTTTGCCACAGTCAATGCAATGACAGTCAAAAATCCCATGATATAATTTATGGTTTCCCCAGATTTTGCATTCACAAGAATTGTACGTTCATCGTAACTATCAATCATATTTCTGCTGATACCTTTATCAGTAGTTGTATCCTTTTTATTCTTCAGATACAATTCAATGGATATTCCAATTAAAGCAATACCTAATCCCACAAAAATGAAACTAAATTTTTCATGATATATCCATCCCAATACCAACATAGATACTCCAATAATAAGTGTTATGATATTTCCTAAGTTTTTACTCTTCATCTTCATTTTCCTCCCCAAAAATAAATAATTTTTCAATACTAACATGAAATACCTGTGCTATTTTATAGGCTAAAAGTACAGATGGATTGTATTGTCCTTTTTCCAAGGAGATAATAGTTCTTGATGAAACGGAAACTAAATCAGCCAATTGCTGTTGTGTCATATTAGCATTATTCCTAAAATCTTTAATACGATTTCTCATATAGTCACCTCGCTATTTTTATAACCCTAAAAGAACTTAAATAGTAACGTGAAACAAACTTCACGTGAAGATAACTTCATATTACCACCATATAAATATTTAGTCAATAAAAAATAACAGGAAAAGTTCTAATAACTTCCTGTCATTTAAAATGCAATAATACTTCCTTAAAATATAAATGAGTTTGCGGTTTATCGTAGCTAAATGATGCTTCTTTTATGAACTCTTCTATAGACTTTTGGGTATAGGGCAGGTTCAAGGTACCTGCGTATTCCACAATACCCGTTAAATATTTCTTGTGTTCTTTTCCACTCAGCTCTTTTTACCTCCTTTTGAATTCAATAATATCTCTGTCTCTCTGGAGCTTCTTTAAATCTTGTTTATGGCATTGACTACACTGGGATAGCTAATTCCAAAGCCATCAGCTAAAAGTGCTTGATGAATATCAACTTTCTTCTTTTGCTGCTTAGATAAGCCTTTTAATCTTTTTTCTTAATTTTCTTTTAGATAAAACTTAATTCTATCCATAACTTCATCAGTTAAAATTGTCTTAGACCTAGGTCCAGCCTTATATTTGGGTGCTAATAGGAAGTTTCTGTCTCTTTGGAACTTAATTTTTAAATATACAAAATGTGAAACTAGCAAAATTTTCTTCATATGAACCTTCTAATTTAATCTCTTTTTTATATGTCATCTCTAAAGCTAGTTAGTTCCTCAGATTATGAGGATTTACTAGCTTCTTAGCTGTACATAACTTTTGACTGTCCAGTAATCTTACTACAGAAAGAAAACGAATTATAGTTGACATTCTAATAGATAAAATAATCATTAGCAAAACAAATAATGACTTTGAATTAAAAATATACATAAACGCCTCATTAGATATACTTTAACCTCCTATATTTTTGCAGGTGGGAGGTTCTTTTTCGTTTTTAGATAAATTATATAGAATAACAGATTTAAAAAGAGAATATCAACAGCTTCTCTTTTTTGTATCTAACTCATAATTTTCTATTCCAGCTCTTCCACCCAATCATAGCGCCAATATTCTTCTCCAATTATTTGTACATAATTCTTATGTTTAATCAAATACATAACTTTTTCTTCTTTGCCCAATTTATATTCTACTTTATATACTTGTGCAATATTATCTCGTTTTCTTTTTTCTATTTTTCCTTCTTCTTCTAATTTCTTTTCTATTTCCATTGCTGCTCTATAGTATGGATTATAGTTTATATTAACACCTAACCCTTTTTCCTTAACATCTATAAGCTCAGCTCCCATGTCTCCGATCTTTTTTTCAATAACATACTTTTGGCTATTAGTTGTTGAACTTGTTATACTACTAAAAATACCATACGCCATTATACCCAAAACAATAATAAATAAACTATCATACTCCATGCAACCCACTCCCCTATTCTAATAACACTACTTCCATTTTTTATCATACCACAAAATAAAAAAGCGTCCTAAAAAGTGTTGACAATCCAAAACTTTTATCATGAGATTATAGGACTTATTTATAAATTTAAACTGTCTATTACACGTTTTCTACCCATACAAATAGTTGTTTAAATAATACAATTTTAAATCAGATAACATCTTATGAAATAAATACATTATTAGTAGTGATTGGTGTACATTACTATCTATACTTCTCAATATTTGTGGAGAACATAAATAATATAGTCTTTACTTTAGTTTAGTGCAAAAAAGCCTACAAAAATTATTCAAATTCATTTTATGGAGGTTGGAAATATATCTCATTTAACTATTTTCAAAGTAGATAAGATATATTGGCGACTACCCTTGTAGGAATACAAACGGAAGGAGACATTATATTTATGATAAAAAGAATCACTTTTTTAAGAATTACAATGTTGTGTACAGTTATTTTAGGGCTATTATTCTCTAACACTACGTATGCTGCGTACAATCATCAACTTCAACCCCCTTGGCGTAGCACATATAAAACAGCAACATTTAAAGTTCAGAATACATTTGGAAGTACGACAAAGAGTCAAATAGTAGATGCTATGATGGAGTGGAATAATGTCATACCTAAACAATTCTTATACAAAAGTTCTGTAGAGACAACAAGTACATGGCCTGCTGACGATGGTGTTAAAACAATTACCAAAAATTATTACGGAGTGGATTCCTTTATTGGAAATACGAGCGTATATTACTCATCAATCGATGGCCTTGCAGTATCAGCAGATGTAATGGTCAATATTAGCCATCCATTTGCTAACTCTGCTCAATACGGCAAACATGATGTTCAAAGTGTCATAACTCATGAACTGGGACACGTTTTAGCAGTAGATCACACTTTCGTTGCAACTATTCCAATGGACACTATGTATAGTGACCCTAATACTGGTAATCCTTTTTCTCTAAATTCAACAATACTATGAAGTCTCACAAGTGGTGATATAGAAGTTGTTAATGCATCTGTAGCTAGATGGCTTTAGTAGCAATAAAGCTATTTCAAACTATGCTTTAGAGGTGTCTTTTAAACGGAGGGAAAAATATGAAAAAAAAATATATATTATCTTTAGCCTCGCTGCTTATACTTTCTGGCTTTTTAATTATAGATCATTCCAAAACTAAACAAAAACCTTCTAAGAAAATTGTTGTACAACATGGTTTCTTAGCACACTTTAGTAAAAATGACCTTGTTAATAACGCTACGGCTATTATATCTGGAACAGTTATCTCTTCCGAAGTGCAGAATGATTTTTTAGGCTTACCCGCAACCGATTTTAAAATTAAAGTAAACAAAGTATTTAGGGGAGAAGTAAATGACGAAATTGAAGTTCGTACTGTTGGTGGAGAAACGGATGATACAATACACATTGCAGATAAACAAGCAGTTACCTTTGAAATAGGTGAAGATGTAACTTTGTTCTTAATTGATGAAAAAGGTGTTCGTCCAGATAAAGATGATTTTGATTACTTTGTCCTAGGCCAACATCAAGGTAAATTCAAGAAAAAAGAAGGGAAAATTAAAAGTAAAAGAGATACATTTTCCGAGAAAGATTTCTTGAAAGAATTAGGAAAAATTGAAAAGGAAAACGCAAAAAATAAATTACCCAAACTCTATGTTAAGCCAGGAGAAGGCGATAACATTTAAATAAAAGTGCTACTACATGACTAGCAACAAAAGGATTAAATAATTGTTTTTATTGTTTAACAAAAATGCCTACGGTAAAAATTAATTTTTTATCGTAGGCATTAAAATGTAATGTTAAAGCTTTTTATATCCTTCCTTCAATGTACTTTTTAAATGACTAAATACAGTTGTTTTGGTTTCTTTGTCTTTAATGTAATAATAGTTCGCTTCAATATACTTAAACGGTTTGCCTGAACATTTCTGACACTCTAGATCTAAAACAGACACTATCTTAAACTCAAGATCATTTTATTCTATATTATAATGAAAATATTTTATATATGTTAATTTAATGATTAACATAGTATTTCTTTATTTTTCTAATTTTGATAAATCAAATACTTTCACCGTACCATATTTGTCACCTATATAAAGTTGATCATGTGCTATTATGCAACTACTCACTACTTCACTATGAGTAGACATATTCCATATTATTGCCTTATCTTTATCTTTAAGATCTAGTAACACTATGTCCTTAAGTTCATTTTCACCAGGTTTAAATTTATTATATAAACCTAGAACCATATATCTTCCATATTCATGTGACCCAAAAATATTTTTTTTAAAATCAATCATCCAAAGTGGAGTTAACTCTTTTGCGTATAAGTAGAACTTAGAATCAATATAAGAGTAACAATAATCTTTTGAAGTCATATTGTATTGTGCCCACCTACTAAACTCTTCGTCTTCTAAATTCTCAAAAATTGTAATGTAGTTTCTTTGCTCTGGTTCACTTAGGTGCTTAGTGACATATGGGTATTTATTGATTACTTTCCCTGTTTCAGGATCGAATTCATAGTAGGCTTTATCCTTTGATTTATCATATAAATATTTATTTTTGTATTTGTATAAGTAAATCATAGGACTTTTGAACCCTCTTTCGCGTTTCCAGGCAATTTCTCCACTGATGCTCCCACGCCTAAAGGCATGGGGTTCTTAAATATGTTAACTTCCCTTATACTCTCAACATAAGGCTTACATTATTACTAAATGCTCATGCCTACAACATTTAAGGACTAATTAATTTTTTTAAGACTTTCATT
>JAOARP010000022.1 GCA_025210525.1 Marinisporobacter sp. | reverse complement strand
TGGCATATGCTATAGCATAATCGAAACTGCGAAAGCAAATAATCTTAAGCCGTTTCAATATTTAACATATCTTTTTGAGAAGCTTCCAAACATCAATATAGAAAATGTTGATGAATTGGATGCTCTATTACCATGGTCAAATTCCATACCTGAAGATATCAGGCTGAAATCTGAATAAAATATCAAAAGCATCACTTAACAAATATGATTTTGGAAAGTGATGCTTTTATTTTAATAAATTTGAAGCTTTATTTCTATGTGTATTAGGGTTTACGCTTACTTATAAAGATCTAGAATTCGGTACAGGGGGACTTCGTGGAATTATCGGAGCCGGTACGAACAGAGTCAGTAAATATGTTGTTGGAAAAGCCACACAAGGACTTGCTAATTATTTGTTAGAGGAAGTTAAGGATGCGAAAAATAAAGGGGTAGTGATTGCTTATGATTGTAGACATAAATCAGCTGAATTTGCAGAAACGGCAGCCCTTGTGTTAAATGCTAATGGGATTAAAGCTTATTTATTTGAAAGCTTAAGAACTACTCCAGA
This sequence comes from Marinisporobacter sp., assembly GCA_025210525.1. Taxonomy (GTDB): domain Bacteria; phylum Bacillota; class Clostridia; order Peptostreptococcales; family Thermotaleaceae; genus Crassaminicella. The sequence continues at coordinate 9,413 of JAOARP010000022.1, read as the reverse complement.
GCTATCTTTTTCTGTAAGAGAGCTTGGTTGTGCAGGCGGAATTGTGATTACTGCTAGTCATAATCCACCAGAATATAATGGATATAAGGTTTATGGAGAAGATGGAGGTCAGATTGTTCCTCATGTGGCTGAGAGGATTATTGCTAAAATACAGGAAATTAAAGATTATGAAGCAGTAAAATATATGGATCAAGATGAAGCTAAACTAAAAGGACTTTTAGAGATTATTGGGGAAGAATTGGATAAAAAGTACATAGAGAAGGTAAAAGGTTTAGTAGTAAGAAAAGATGTTACAGATAGTATGACGGATACGAAAATTATCTATACGCCTCTTCATGGTACTGGAAATATGCCTGTAAGAAGGGTTTTAGGTGAAATAGGCTTTGAAAATGTGATGGTGGTACCAGAACAGACTGAGCGTGATGCAAACTTTTCTACTGTAAAATCTCCAAATCCTGAGGAGCATGAAGCATTTACATTAGCAATGAAGCTTGCAGAAGAAAAGGGAGCGGATTTAATATTAGGGACAGATCCAGATTGTGATCGAGTTGGTGTAGTTGTAAAAAATAATGAAGGAAAGTATCAGGTACTGACAGGAAATCAAACAGGGGCATTACTGATAGACTATATATTATCTAGTATGAAAGAGAATAATACTATCCCTGAGAATGGAGCAATTATAAAGACTATCGTTACGAGCAGAATGGGTGAGAAAATTGCTGCTTGTTTTGGAGTAGATACATTAGATACTTTAACTGGCTTTAAATTTATTGGGGAGAAAATGAAAGAGTTTGAAGAAAATAAAAATAAAGAGTTTTTATTTGGTTATGAAGAGAGCTATGGTTATTTAGCAGGTACCTTTGTAAGGGATAAGGATGCAGTGATTGCTTCTATGCTTATTTGTGAAATGGCTGCTTATTATAAATCTAAAGGGATGACCCTTTATGATGGACTTCTTGGCTTATATGAAAAGTATGACTATTATCAAGAGGATTTAGTGTCTATTACTTTAAAGGGGAAAGCGGGTATAGAAAAGATTCAAAGGATATTAGATCGTTTAAGAGAAAATACACCTAAGAATATAGCAGGAAAAAGTGTAAAGGTGTTTAGAGATTATAAGAGTAGTCAAGCTATAAATTTTGTAACAGGAGAAAAAGAGACAATCATACTTCCAAAGTCAAATGTACTTCACTTTACTTTTACAGATGATAGTTGGTTCTGTGTAAGACCATCTGGAACAGAGCCTAAGGTGAAAATCTATTTTTCAGTGATGGGAGATAGCTTAAGGGATGTAAACGATCAATTAGAAACGGTTAAGAGCGAGATAATGGAAATGATTGAAAAAATTATAAAATAGTGTATTGAATACAGGGTAGATAGTTACATACTATTTGATCCTGTATTTTTTATAGTCCCAGTTAATAAATGGGAGGGTATTATTTTGTTATGAGTAATAGAGGACCATGGTATAATAATATAAGAGATGTATTTGATCGTAAAGCAGATATTTATGGAGAGGTGAATAGAATGAAAAGAATACCCATAGGTATAAGTGATTTTAAAGAAATGATTAGTGGAAATTATTATTATATAGATAAAAGTTTATTTATAAAAGAAATTGTAGAAGATGGTTCAAAGGTAATTTTACTACCAAGACCGAGGCGATTTGGAAAAACACTGAATATGAGTATGTTGAAAAATTTTCATGAAAAATCAAAAGAGGATACAAGGGATCTTTTCAAAAATTTAAAAATCAATAAATATAAAGAAATTATGAAGCTACAGGGGAAATATCCTGTGATTTATATTACTTTTAAAGATGTTAAGTATTCCAAGTGGGAAGATTGTAAAGAAGCATTAGAATCACTTGTTAAGGATGCATTTATGAAACATAGATATCTTTTAGAAGAGAATTTTTTAGAAGAGAATGAACGATTAATATTTAAAAGCATTTTAGAGCGTAAAGCAAAGTCTGTAGATTTTATGAGTGGGTTAAAGCTTTTGAGTGAATATTTACATCGCTATCATAAAGAAAAGACAGTGATTTTAATAGATGAATATGATGTACCTATTCAAAGTGGATATATTTATGGGTATTATGAAAAAATAATTGAGTTTATGAGGATTTTTTTTAGTAGTGGATTAAAGGATAATGCATATTTAGAAAAAGGAGTACTTACAGGTATATTAAGAGTGGCTAAGGAAAGTATTTTTTCAGGCCTTAATAATTTAGAGGTATGTACTATTCTTAATGATCGATATAGTGATCATTTTGGTTTTTCAGAAAATGAAGTGGAAGAAATGCTAAAGTATTATAATCTTGAATTTGAAATGGATGAAATAAAAAAGTGGTATAACGGATATATATTTGGAGAAAAGGTTATATATAATCCATGGTCTATACTTAACTATACAAAGAATTTTAAAAGTGGATTTAAAGCTTATTGGGTGAATACAAGTAGTAATGATTTGGTGAAGAAGGTTTTGACAAAAGCGAATGATACGGTGAAGAGAGAACTTGAAGATTTGATAAAGGGTAAAAGTATAAGAAAACAAATAAATGAAGATATAGTTATGAATGAAATTGATAAGGGTGCCGAAAATGTATGGAGTTTTTTACTTTTTAGTGGATATTTAAAGGTTGTCCATGAAGAACTTATAATGGGAAGAACTTATTGCAATTTGAAAATTCCTAATATAGAAGTCGTTTATTTATATGAAGAGATCATTTTGTCTTGGTTCAAAGGCTCTATTAATACAGATAAATTTCATATATTATTGAAAAGCTTAATTACAGGAGATATAGAAACCTTTGAAGAAATACTCAGCGAATACTTGATAAAGAGTGCAAGCTATTTCGATATAGATGAAAGTGAAAAGTTTTATCATGCTTTTGTACTAGGAATTTTGGTAGCTTTAAGTGATACCTATGAAGTTAGGTCTAATAGAGAAAGTGGATATGGTAGATATGACATTATGATGATACCAAAGAATAAAGAAGATTTAGGGATTGTCATAGAATTTAAAAAGGTAAGAAAGAGAAGAAAGGAAACCTTAGAGCTAGCAGTAGAAAATGCTCTAAAGCAGATCGTTGAGAAAAATTATAAACAGGAGCTACTAGATTTAGGGGTGAAAAATATTTTAGAGATGGGTGTGGCTTTTGAAGGGAAAGAGGTTTTAGTAGGCAAGATATAAAAGCTAAGTTGTTTTGCGTTTACTAGTGTAAAAAATAAATGCTGTCTGAATAAGTATAAATTTGATATAATATAAATAACATAAGCTCAGTACGGTTTTGAGAGGATCGTAGATATGGAGAAGATTTTAGAAGAGATACTAAAGGAATTAAAAGAGGTTAAGAGTGAAGTAAAAGATGTCAAAAGTGAATTGAGTGTCTTTAAAAGAGAAACAAATGAGCGGTTTGAAAGCTTGGAAGTAGAAGTTAAGGATATAAAAACACAGCAAGTTGAGAATACTCAGATATTGAATTCATTAGAGCGTAAGGCAGAAGTGAATAAAGCAGAGATGGACAATCTTGTTCATCAAAATGTAAGAATTGAAGGCACGATTAATAATATTAAGAAGGATGTTGGAGATTTAAGAAAAGATATCAATGCTGTAGAAGTGATTACAGCAAAAAACTGGAATGATATTGTGCATTTAAAAGCTATAAAATAAAGTGCATTGCATTGAGTACAGGACAAATAGTTACATACTACTTGATCCTGTATTTTTTATGAATTCTAAAATTTGTGGTAGAATAAAATAGAAAAGAAAAATAATGAAAACTACTAAAAACTACTAAAAACATAGTGAATATACTTGTAGAAGTAATAGAGGGAGATTAAAATGGACAAGAAATTTAAAGTCATCAAAGGAACAAAATATGATGATGTTTTATTAAAATATGATTTTTTAGAAGGATATGTAACGAATACAAGACTCATGGGAGTTATAGGACTCTGGATCAAATGGAAGAGAAAAGATGGAAAGATCTTTCATCAGTTTTTTCATTTAGATGCAGAAGAATATGGATTGGATGACTATGAAAGTATCTATGGTGAAGACATTATTGAAATAGAGAAAATCAAAGGAAGAATGATGGGGGGTCTTGGTGGGGAATTTGTTCCTGTCAATGAAAGGGAGGCAAAATATCTTATAAAAAGCTATGTAAAGAAAAATGAAATAAGAAATGAACCCCTACCAGAGCCTCAGTGGGAATATGAATTTTTAATAAAGGATGAGGTTTATTTATCTCAGGAAGAAAAGAATTATTTAGGGGAGAAGACTTGTGAAAATATTGTATCTCCATTTCAGCTCATTAATTATTACATAATGCGCTGTGTGGGTGAGGACGGTGAAGCAGCAGATTATTTATCATCTAAGAATATAGATTATAAGGTAGTTAATAGACCTTCTACTTTACTAAAAAATACGATAGAAATGAATGAATGTAGTGAAGGGAAATCTTATCTTACTGAGTCTTTGATAGAGACGGATAAAAGATATAAGGTGGTAGTTTCAGAAATAAAATTAGAAGAATCGAAAAAGGGTCTTAAAGTAGAGGATGCACAAATAAAATCGGTTATGAAAATTACTAGTACAGAAGCAGCCTTTGCTCTTATGAGAAAAGAATATTTACTTGTTTATCATGTAAAGGATATGGGTAAGTTGATTAAATTATTTAGCAAAGAGAAAATCCATGCTATGAAAAGTAGCTATGAATTAGGATATTTATATACAGAGTTTTATCCAACCAATGACCATGTAAATAGGCAAACTTATTATTTGAATGAAGATGTATATGGGGTATACTATATTACTACAGGAGATCAATTGATTGTAGCAGCTTATGATCAGAAAAATATGGAAGAAATACAAAGTTATTTTATGGAAAGTAAATTCCAAGAAGTTTTAGAGATAGAAGAAAGAATAGATCTAGATCATTCTTTATTGTATGAATTCATACATAGCGATAAAGATAATATATTTGATTTTTTTGATGAAGAATAAAAAAATGAATAAGATAAGTTTGAATGAGTTGACAATGAGTAAAATTATATGGTAACATAGTAAAAATGAATAATGATGCCTTTAATTTGGTCCAGAGAGGCCGGAAAGGACGGGATGAAAAAATGTGAGCCTATGCTCATTTTTGTAGGATGACTATACCCTTCTGCCTCTGGCAGAAGGTTTTTTTATGTAAATAAAAGGCTCTTTATGATAAATAAGGGAGGAAAAAAGTGATGTTTATCGATCGATTAGTGGAAAAGATAAAAGAAAAACAAAGCAATGTAGTTGTAGGATTAGACCCAAGAATTGAAAGTATTCCTAAGTGTGTGAGAGATAAATATTTTAAAGAATATGGTAAGAACCTGAAGGCTGTAGGAAAAACTTTATTAGAATTTAATAAAGAAATTATAGATAACGTATATGATATTGTACCAGCAGTAAAACCTCAGATTGCTTTTTATGAGCAGTATGGATTAGAAGGACTAAAAGCATATATGAAAACTTGTGAATATGCAAAAGAAAAGGGTCTAATGGTTATTGGAGATATCAAAAGAGGAGATATTGGAAGTACTTCAGAGGCTTATGCTAATGCTCATTTAGGAAATGTAAATATAGAGGGAATGATCCATGAAACCTTTTCAGTAGATAGTATCACAGTAAATCCTTACATGGGTGGGGATACACTAGAAAGCTTTATAAAAGAAATTCATGAAAAGGATAAGGGGATGTTTGTACTTGTAAAAACTTCTAATAAAGGATCAGGACAACTTCAAGATTTAGAAGTAGCAGGGAAAAAGATCTATGAAGTAGTGGCGGAATTGGTAGATGAGTTAGGGCAAGAGGCATTGGGAAAATGTGGATATACATCTATAGGAGCTGTTGTTGGAGCAACTTATCCAGAACAATCTAAAGATTTAAGGAAGAAGATGCCAAAAACATATTTCCTTGTACCAGGATACGGAGCGCAGGGAGGAACGGCAGAAGATATTATTCATAGCTTCAATGAGGATGGATTAGGAGCTGTCATTAATTCATCAAGGGGAATTATATTTGCATATAAAAAAGATGGATACACGGAAGAAAAATATGGTGAAGCTGCAAGAGCAGAAGCATTAAAAATGAGAGATGCTATTAACAAAGCGCTAGAATTAAATAATAAATGCTACTACTAGAAAGAAACTTATTTTTACTATAAATCAAATGTATTAGGAGGGAAAGCTTTGAAAAAAAATTTATATTGTAAAATACTTAATAATATAGAAATTGCACCAAATATTCATAAAATAGAGATAGAAAGAGTAGATGGATTTGGAGAGATTAAACCAGGACAATTTTTACACATTAAATGTTCAGACGCTTATCTTTTAAGAAGACCTATTAGTATTAGCTCTGTAGAAAAAGATAGAGTAGGAATCGTAGTAAGAAAAGCAGGAGAAGGAACAGCACTTCTGTGTGATAGAAAAAAAGGAGAAATTCTTGATGTGTTGGGACCTTTAGGAAATGGATTTACCATAGATGAAGGAAAAAATGCTATTGTCGTTGGTGGAGGAATTGGTACAGCTCCTCTTCTTGAACTTGTGAAGAATCTAAAAGAAAAGGATATAACAGTTTTATTAGGATATAAGGATAATCCTTATCTTGTGGAAGAATTTAAGGAATATGCAAAAGCGGTAGAGGTTGCTACAGAAGATGGTAGTGCTGGATATGAAGGATATGTTACAGACTTATTAAAAAGAAAGTTAGAAAAAGATGGAGCAGATATCATATATAGCTGTGGACCAGAAATCATGCTAAAGAAAGTGCAACAAATTGCTAGTGAATATAAAGTGAAATCCCAACTATCTATTGAGGAAAGAATGGCTTGTGGGGTAGGAGCATGCTTAGTATGTACTTGTAAGGTTGCTACAGATGACGGTGTAAAACATGTAAGAACATGCAAGGATGGACCTGTATTTTCTGGAGATGAGGTGATGTTTCATGAATAAGATTGATATGAGTGTAGATTTAAATGGATTAGTACTAAATAACCCAGTGACAGTTGCTTCTGGAACCTTTGGATTTGGTAGGGAATATGGTGAATATGTAGATTTAAATAAAATTGGAGCAATCGCTGTAAAAGGACTTACTCTTGAAGAAAGGCAAGGAAATCCTACGCCAAGAGTTGTAGAAACTCCTATGGGAATGATCAATAGTGTAGGACTTCAAAATCCAGGAGTAGATTATTTCATAAAAGAGGAACTTCCATATTTATCTCAGTATGATACAAAAATAATTGCAAACATTAATGGAAATACGATAGAAGAATATTGCAAGATGGCAGAAAAATTATCTAAAACAAAGGTAGATGCATTAGAGTTAAATATATCTTGTCCAAATGTGAAAGAAGGAGGAGTAGCATTTGGAAGAGATCCTGAGATGGTTCATAAAGTAACGGAAAAGGTGAAGGAAAATAGTGATAAGTATTTGATTGTTAAATTAAGTCCAAATGTAGCGGACATAAAAGAAATTGGAGTCGCTGCAGAAAGTGGAGGAGCAGATTGTCTTTCGCTGATCAATACATTAATTGGAATGGGCATTGATATTGAAAAACAAAAGCCTATTCTTGCAAGAGGAATAGGTGGTTTATCAGGACCAGCAGTAAAGCCTGTAGCTGTTCGGATGGTATATGAAGTTTCAAAGGCGGTAAATATCCCTGTTATCGGTATGGGGGGGATTATGAATCATAAAGATGCGATAGAATTTTTCTTAGCAGGAGCAAATGCTATATCTGTAGGTACGGCAAATTTTATCAATCCAATGGTAACTATGGAAATTCTAAAAGGAATGGAAGAATATCTTAAGAGAAAAGGATATACTTCTATCAAAGAGCTGGTAGGACAGTTAAAGTTTTAAATTTTAGAGAATATTGATTAAATTAGGCACTTCTTCGCCTTTTAACATAGCAAGCATTGATTTCAAAGCCTCTATTTCAGCGAGAGATAGAGGTGTATTTCTTTCCTTTAAATAAACATCTGCTCTTGTCATCATTAAATCTACCTTATGGATATCACGATGATCTAAAAATAATGGAAGAAAGTCTTGTAATCTTTTCCACTTCTTATTGGTCTTGGATAGTTCAGCAGAAGCTACCTGCCAATCTTGTGTTTCAATATTTTTGCTAACTTTATTTAAAGTATCATTTAGTTCAGTAAAACCATCATCAATGGTAGAGTAGAAGAAAATCCATCCACCGATAACTAAAAGAACTGCTAATGTTGCAATGATTAACACTTTCATAAATGATCACACCTTATCTTTTTTATGAACATAAATATCTTTATTACTATCTGCATAACAAAATAAAACTTCTTTAGGATGATTAACCCCTTTTGTTTTAATCTGAGATACAAGCCAATCTCTTGAACAGTTGATTTTTTTTAGATTATCATCGTTAATATGACCATCGATGATTAAGGTAACAGGAAGACCATCATAAGATGGAGAAATATGTAGATCTTCTAAAGTGACAGACTTTTTTTCTGCTTTAGGAATAATACTTAAATCTCCGTTTGTCTCTAGTATTGCAAATTCAACATCTGCAAGATTATGATAATTTTTAACTCTCATTTGTTCAATCAAATCATTCATATTAATTCGTAAGCGTTTCATTTCTTTTTCATTAATATTTCCATGATTGATTAGGATGCTAGGCTTACCACAGATGATGCCTCTAGCCTTCTCGCTTTTTAAGGTAATGTAGGAGAGAACAACCTGGATGAATAATAGAGCAATAATAGCTGTAAAACCATTTACTAGAGGCAGTGCAGTGTTTTCCATGGGTAAAGATGCAAGCTCTGAAATCATAAGAAGAATGACTAACTCAAAGGGTTGCATTTCACTAAGTTCTCCCTTTCCCATCAACCTTATACAAAATAAAACAAATAAATATAATAAAATTGTTCTTATTAGAATGATAACCATTTATGTAGTTTCCTTTCGTCATATAAGATTAATCATTTTATAGTATGAGAATATGTTGCTTGTTTTATTCTAAAATTCTCATGAATTACCAGTTGATTTAATAGAATGGATAAGGTATGATAGTACTTGTCGTCAACAAATGATAACTTTTAATAAAAAAGTAATACATTAAATCATTATCTGAAATTGTTATAATGCCTAATTAAAACATTTATTAAAAAAATGTAGAAAAGGTATTGACAGATTCGACAAAAAATGATAAGATGAATAAGTCGTCAGCACGACGGCAATCTAAAAATGAACTTTGAAAACTATACAGTGTAAGAAATTAAGCCAGAAATAGGACTATTAAAGTCCAAACGTTCAATTCAAAAACTTTTTTATGAGAGTTTGATCCTGGCTCAGGATGAACGCTGGCGGCGTGCCTAACACATGCAAGTCGA
>JAOARP010000021.1 GCA_025210525.1 Marinisporobacter sp. | reverse complement strand
TTACCTGTCTTTTGTTCACGGATAGGGGTACAGGCAGTAAAACGCGGGAATTATACTCTAATGTAATTTTCTCTTACTGAAAAGAGCTGAATACTAGTAAAATAAAGGGTCGTATCATTTACTTTATTTTTTTAAAATTTACAACTATGATTCTAAGCCATTTCATAAGTAAATAAATACAGTAAAGTATTTAAAGTAAAGAAAATGAGTGTTTTAAACCTTTTTATTATTTTCTTAGAGTATAAAAAATACGCTGGTGACGATTACTTAGTGTTTAGCGTATAGTTTCCGCGTTTTACTGTCTGTATCACCACTACCTTAATTTTAATGTAATGATTTGAAAATAATGTAATTTTTTCCTATAATATTGCCGATAATTATAATGTTATTTATTAAATCTTTAAAAGGAGAGATGGATATGAAAATTTTTGAAGCTAATAGTAATGTTTATTATTGTAGAGTCAAAAAAAATAATATGTTCAAATTAGAAAATAAAGTAGAAGATAAATTTGAAATGAATAATATAGATACGATAACAGCCAATAATAAAGATGATGTTGTTGTTGCTAAAGATCTTACGAAAAAGTATAATGTTCGAAATAGTACTTTTGAAGAAATAAAAGAAATAGCTAATAAGTTATATGAAAATGATGAAATATCTTTACGTCTATATTCAATCATGGTATTAGATGAATCAAAGCTTCCTATTCCAGAAAACGAAAAGAAATTTTTACTTAATCGATATCATGGTAGTAAACAAGATTGGATAGAAATATATGAGAATCATGCTAAAATGTGTGCTCGTCGTGGTGACATGAATTCATATAATCAGAATATAAGGGTTATTAAACTTTTGAAGCAAATCGAAAAATAAAAAAATACCTTGTACAAGGTATTTTTTAGTCTATACGAAGACCAGTTGACATTTTATTCCAAGGATAATTTGCTGAATAAGCTTCATAAGTAAAATTCCCAAAATCATTACCACTTATATCCCACCATCTTAAATAACCTTCAACTATTCCATCATTATTAGTGTCTATATGCCTTGAATGTACTTCCTTTAAAAGTGCTGAATTCCATTTTGCAAATTTACTGCTACTGAATCCTATCTCATAGGTAACTACATAGCATTCACTTCCACCATGATCTTTTTGTGTACCAATTTGTCCTGGTTGTATGTATTCTACCCCTCCGTTACTTGATACTACAGCATACACTCCTAATTTTGTCAACGGTGGAGCAGGTGCAGCAAAACTTACTGAACACAAAGATAATACTAGTAAAACAACTAAGAATAAACTCGTAATTTTTTTCATAATATTCCCTCCTCGTTTTTACATATTGTAACATATAAAGACAATAAAAGTAAATAAAATAAATAAAATTACAATAATACAAATTATTACATTAATTTACATAAAATACATAATCCTATACAAATACATACCGCTAGGGGGAATCGTAGGACACGGGGTAACCCCCTGTGGTAAGATAGTTGTCGTAGGAGAGAATTAATGATATTCTCGAATAAAAATAAAGAAGGAGATTAAACCTATGGCAAAAAACAATAAAAGATATTCAATAGAAGAAAAACAGAGATTGATAAAAAGAATGTTGCCCCCAGAAAATTGTTCAGTAACCAAACTTTCAAATGAAACAGGCGTACATAAATCTACATTGTCCACATGGAAAACTAAAGCTTTAAAAGGTCAGCCAGCTAGAGAATGTGGTCGACCTAAAGATACACTATCATCTCGTGAAAAATTCATGATTGTCATGGAGACCTATACATTATCAGAAATAGAACTTTCAAAATACTGTAGAGAACATGGCTTGTATGTTGAAGACGTTAAGAAATGGCGTAGTAGTTGTATGGAAGCAAACACTACAAAGAAAACAAATACTGCTAATGCTGTAGAGCTTAAAACAGAGCTAGTTGAAGAAAAAAAGAAATCTAAAGAATTAGAAAAAGAATTAAGACGAAAGGATAAAGCATTAGCTGAAACTGCAGCCTTGTTGGTGCTAAGAAAAAAGTTAGATGCGATTTTCGGGGAAAACGAGGAAGGTTAATCCGCATCGAAGATCGCAAAAGAATAGTTGATTTAATAAAAGAAGCAAATGATAATAGTGCGCGGTTAATTCCAGCATGTGAAACGGCAGGCATTAGTAAGAGAACATATGAACGTTGGTGCCAAGATGGAGAAGTTAAAGAAGATAAGAGAAAGACAGCTATAAGACCAGCGCCTAAGAATAAACTTAGCAAAGAAGAGTATCAAAGTGTATTAAACATAGTAAACAAGCCTGAATATGCAGATTTACCACCATCTCAAATTGTTCCTGCTCTAGCAGATAGGGGTATATATATTGCTTCAGAATCTACCTTTTATAGAATTCTTAGAAAAGAAAATTTACAACATCACCGTGGGAATAGTAAACCACCAGAGAAAAGTAAAATTCCAACTACACATATAGCCACTAGACCAAATCAAGTCTGGACTTGGGATATTACATGGCTAAGCACTTACACACGAGGTATTTATTTTAAGCTATATATGATTATAGATATCTACAGTAGAAAAATTGTAGGGTGGGAAGTGTGGCCAGAAGAAACGGGAGAATTAGCTTCAGAACTTGTTGAAAGAGCTATCTTATCTGAAAAAATCAAAGGGAAACCATTAGTTCTTCATTCTGATAATGGAGCCCCTATGAAATCTTATACACTAAAAGAAAGACTTGAGGTACTTGGAGTATTATCTTCTTATTCAAGACCAAGAGTAAGTAATGATAATCCCTATTCAGAAGCTGGGTTTAGAACGCTAAAATATAGACCAGGATATCCACAAGATGGATTTAAAACCATTGAAGATGCAAGAGAATGGGTTTGTACATTCGTTGATTGGTACAACACCAAACACTATCACAGTGGAATAAATTTTCTAACACCAAGTAGCAGACATAATGGACAAGATAAAGAAATAATGAGAAAAAGAAAGGAACTCTATGAATCAGCGCGTAAACTTCATCCTCAAAGGTTTAATAAAGGAATAAGAAAGTGGGAAGTTCCTAAAGCTGTTGCTTTAAATCCAACAGATGAAATCAAAGAATTACTTGAAAATGATGTAATTTAATTTTTGAGAAATATATGATTTAAAGGGAACTCTTTTTTGAAAAATAGATGGTAAAATATTCAAAT
>JAOARP010000020.1 GCA_025210525.1 Marinisporobacter sp. | reverse complement strand
TAGAGACATTTTATAACACAACGAGGATTCATAAGTACTGTGATATGAAATCTCCTTATGATTATGAAGAGACTTTTGCAAGTTAAATGACTACACAGGATTGTGCGAATTTAACTTGTCCGTTTTCTTGACAGAAGACCATTATAACTTACATGTTAGCAAGAGTAATAAATGCAGCAGAACTGATGATTTTATCATTAATAGTATCATTGGCTTGTATTTTGGTTGCATTTAAAGCAAATGATGAACACAAAATTCTTAGAAATGTTCTTTTGGTAATTAATTTTGTGTATGTTGGCATATTTGGTTTGCTAGTAGCAATAGTCGGTTTTTATGGAAAACCATAGTCTGGATATATATTGTGAGTTAGTTTTATGCATAAAACAATAATTTCAAACATGCTCCTACCTCAATTTACTAAAATACCTAAAACTATAAAAATGTAAGAAATAAAAGGTGATCTACAAAATCGCCTTTATTTTTATACAAAACATTCCATGAAATCGACCTAAATTGACAAATTTTATGACAAAATAGGTATAGAATATTTTATATTATTACGCTAAAAGGTAAAAAGCAAACTTTCAATGTCGGTAATCGATTGTTAGCTGATATGTGAGGAGTTGGAGTGTTCTTTGGTGTTTATAAAAAATTACGAAATGAGGAAATTTATTTAAAATATATTGAAAAGAGGTAGTATAATGAAATATTCAATTGATAGTATAAGAAAGGATTTTAGAAAAGGCAGAAGTTTGAAGTTTCTATTCTTCTGGGGGCATCAAAAATCTTCAGATGGGTCAATAACTAAATCATGTTTTAGTCAATGGTGGGCATCAACTTTTCAAGTTGAGAATGTAAACTATTCTTGTATGGAACAATACATGATGGCACAAAAGGCACGATTGTTTAATGATTATGAAACATTAGATAAGATAATAAAAGCTAAAGATCCAAAGAAAATAAAGGCTCTAGGAAGACAGGTTAAAAATTTTAGCGAATTACTATGGAAAGAAAATCGTTATGACATTGTATTGAAGGGAAATTTATCAAAATTTACTCAGAATGAAGAATTGAAAATTTTTTTGATAGCGACAAAGAATAAGATAATAGTTGAAGCAAGTCCTTACGATAAAATTTGGGGCATTGGAATGTCAGCAGATGACAAAGCTATAGAGAATCCATTACTGTGGAAAGGGGAAAATCTTTTAGGATTTGCATTGATGGAAGTTCGTGACTATTTAACTTGCAAAGACTAAGAAAGCGTATCATACTAAGATTTGAAAATTTTTATTAATCAAATTGGTTACTGTTCAAGAAGATAAAAAGCAGTTAAAGTTATGGAAAAAAGCAAGCTACAAGAATTATAATATAGAAAAAATAAAAGTGAAATTACATTTGCACTGTAGGAAGAGGAGATGGGAGGTACCTTGAAATCCTCAATAAGAATGGTACTGTGAGGGATTGGGGATTTATGTATGAATGGTTGAAATGCTAATAAATTTACTGAAAAGTATAAATAACAAATTTTCAGTTTTTCAGTGATGGGAATCAGTTGTTATGTCAAATACTAATTAAATAATTCAAACAAAAATTTATTAATGGTGAGGTTAATATGGTAGATATTTCATTATTAGAAAAAGAAACGATAGAAATTCTCGAAAAGTCTGGATGGAATATAGGAAGAAAAATTGATATTTCACATTGGATCGAAATATTAACTGATGAGGGTTATGAGTGTTTTCCATATGCAATAGAAGTGTTGGAAGAACTCGGCGAAATTGAAATAAGACAAGAGAGGAACAAATCACACAATCATTATTCTGGAGATATAGATTTTCATGCTTTAAATGCAGGTTCAGGTGAGGTAGATAGATTAGAGATTTTTGAATCAATTGCAGGAGAAAAACTATTTCCCTTAGGGATGGTATATGAACAGTGGTTTTTATATGTTGGAAGAAGCCGGAAAATATACATGGGAAGTTATACAGAGGTTTATTTACTTGGTAGCAATATTGCAGAATTCCTAAATAACACACTTATAACGGGAAAAAAACCTAAATTGTTGTGAGTTATTATTATGAAGAAGTAGCTAAATACGAGGAACAATTTGGTAAATACCAAATAAGTTTATAAATATCTATAAATCAAAGAAGAAAAGTATATGAATGTTGGATTAATAAGGTGTATGCAAACAGAAGCTATATGACATTAAATATCGAGATAATGCACCACTTGTATTATATATATGCAGGAGAAGTTTTTTGGACGATCTTGAAATGTTTGAAGAAGTAAATAGAATTATTTCCAAATATGATGAAGAACTGGAAGAAGAATTTGTTAAATTCAAAAAAGATATTCTTAACACATTACTTCAAGCTATGAAAGAACTTGAATATGAAGGATTATCTGGTACTAAAACTGATGAGCGTTTTCTTGTTATTTGGTTATCTGACTCAGATGATGAGATTATCAATATATCAG
The DNA here is from genome assembly GCA_025210525.1 of Marinisporobacter sp. Classification (GTDB taxonomy): domain Bacteria; phylum Bacillota; class Clostridia; order Peptostreptococcales; family Thermotaleaceae; genus Crassaminicella. The sequence goes on along the minus strand of JAOARP010000020.1, from coordinate 219,754 downwards.
CAAAGCAGTTAAATACACAAAAGGTATATAAGGAATTTGCTTCTGAATTCATAACCAAATAATAAACAATGCATATATTTTATTATTTAAGCAAGCAAATCATGTTGTTTTTGCTTCTGCAAAGAGTCTAGCATCATATAATGTACTATTTTCAGATATTCCACGAAAATTATGTGGAACGCCGTAACATAGCAAGAATGTTATATGAAATTCACGTAAATGAGATTATATAGGGAGGAATACGCATGGATACTACCATACTAAGGAAGTTTTCAGAATGGTTAAATCAATATTTGGTGTTAGAATTACCGAAGGAAATTAAGGCATTCAACTTCAATCTCTACGAGGAAGAAGAAGAATATCATGTTCAATTAATTGGTTCAGAAACTCTTCCAGAGGAAGATGATGATTGGGCATGTGATGAAATTTTTACAACAGGTGAAAATATATTCATAATTGCAAATGAACAAACAGGTGATACTTGGGAAGAAGGACTTAGATTTATCATTGAACTTGTTAAAAAATACCTAGTTCATGGCAAATTTACGGAAAAGTTGAAAAGTGTTGGAGTTGTTGGTGTGGGTTTTGTAGATGGTGATATTGAAATAGTATATCAAAAAAAGTAGCATGTATATAGGACATAAGAAAATTAAGTAAAGTAATAGACAAACTAGCTAGATTGTCCATATTCCCAACATTCCCTGAGGTAAAGCATTCGGATGATATCGGAAATACTGGTAGTTATGTGAAAACCAAATATACGTACTAAATTGAGGGGTAAGAAAATGGAATTAAGAAAAGAATTATTACCAATAGAAAGAACTGATGAGTTCAAAGGGATTTTAAGAATTAAAATAGAAACTATTGAACATAAAATTGAAAATAAAGAGGATGCAACAAGAGAAATAGAAGAATTTAATAAATTTACTGGAAGAGAATATGATTTAGATTATTTTAAAAATTATTATACATTCATCTCATTAGATGATTTTATTCAAGAAGCAAGTTCACCTATTCCTAAAAAAGTATTAGACATCAAAAAAGAAGAACTAATTGAAATCGTTAGAAGAATTATAGATTGTGAAAGATATGGAGAAGATACAAAATTATCCTTTAAGGAATATAGTTTGCTAGAAAGGTCTATTCGGGGAGATGTCTCTTTATCACATAAATTATGTAGCAATCATCCTATAAGCAAGAATGAGTTAATCATGGAATTAATAGAGGAAATACGTGATTTTGAGCATGATGAAGGACAGGGAATACCATTAGAATTTAGATTGTATGAGGATGGTCGAAACCTTTTGCAAACTATTGCAAAAACAATATATCCTAATGAAGTAGATAGATATATTAAATACTTGACCAAGAAGGAATTAGTTAATCTTAATAATTTAGAACAAGACATTATGATAACTATAAAAATTATTTAATGGAGTGGTACATATTATTCTTAAAATGTATTACAGGAGATGTTTCTATCCAAACAAGAAAAGCTACACGATAAAATTAATATCCAGTATGTAACTCATTTTTACACGTATGTCGGTTATAACCTCAATTATTCTAACAAAATATAATTTTATCTATTCAAAACCCTTGAATAACTAACTTAGTACTTAATTATTCAAGGGTTCTTTTTTTATTGTCACTTTATGATGTTATTACTGATAATATTCTAAATTTTTGATAATATGTATTGATTTTATTAGAAAGAAAATACTATATTGTGAGGTTATCTCATATTTGTGAAGTTTTTAAAATATCTTTCCGAGAGGTTAGGTGAATAATTTGTAAGTATATAAACCACAAGTAAAAGATGCATCACTATTCAAAAAAATCGCACAAAATATAGTAAACCCATTAGAAGTTTTAAGAGAAGCTATTAGCAATTCTCATAATGCAGAAGCAAAGACTATTTCAATTGTTATATACAGAAATAATGCAGGGAGATTTGTTCTTGAAATACAAGATGATGGTAGAGGCATGGATTTTAAATACTATACACAGATTTTTTAATCTAGGAGATTCAAATAAAAGCAAACCAGGAATAGGAGAAAAAGGATTAGGGACTAAAACATATTTTAAGAGTGACAGAATTACTCTATATACTCAAACTAGAGATAATCGATCTTATAAAGTTATTATGGACAATCCATGGGAATGCCTATGTAATGATAAAATACCTGAATATACGGTAGAAAAATTTTGATAAAATGCACAATCTATCTATGAACGAATTTTCAATAGCAAAGCAACCAGATAATGAATCACAAGTAGCTTTACTCTTTACAGCTATTATAGCTAATCAAAATACAAAACATCTAGCAAAATATATTAGTAAAATTGGACATTATTCTCATAATTCTACTACTGATATGATTTGTTTAGATACTAATAATAAAAAGGTGCTAGTAGAAATCGAATATAAACTAAGTAGTTTATTTAGGCATGACCATCCATTTGAAACATTTGATTATGTGGTATGTTGGGAAGTTGATCTAAATATTAATGAAAAGAAAAAACTTAGAGATGGTAATGTATTATGCCTAATGAAAGAAAGCAGAGAATGGATTTTAAAATTTGATGCTCAAAAGATAATACCAGTAATTGAATTGAAAACAATAATAAAGATTTTAAAAAAATCTAAAAGAATTGGATAAATTTATAAAATTCAAACATTAAATTATAGTGCATTTAATATTATATGAATTAAGGGAAAGCAATACTAAAATAACAAATGATAAATATTATCAATAGAAATAACTGAAATGTACTTTAACTAAATATAAAATGTACTTAAAAATCAATATACAATATATTATCATATACTACTAAATTGATTGATTTAAGTTATTATAAATTCTTAGAATCAATTATAGCTAAAGAAGAAGAGCTTAGATAATAATAAAAGAGGTTTTATTACAAGTTCAACTATTCTTTAAATGTATATTTAGGGAATAGTTAGATTCTATAAGAACATGATATATTTTTATAGCTCTACCACTGTTGTCTAATGACACAAATCTTATTGCAAATTTGACACAAAAGTTATTGCAAGCTACTAAATCTCATTACTTAAGATTCAAATTTAATTTTTGTGACACAAAAATTATTGCAGATTAAACATATTTTTTTGACTTTGTGACACAAAAGTTATTGCAAAATTTTATAGACACCTATTGGTTTACTAACTAGTAAATATTTTTAAATCTATAGCATAAATTTCAATTTTGTTTTTCCCTACTCTTTTTATAAAAAAAACTGGTACAATACAAGATCGAATTTCATTCATTATATATAACATGTAAGAAAATACATCAGTTGAGCGTACTGAATCAAATTGTGTTTTTTTAGTTTTATAATGCTTGATTACACGAGTCCAATTTGTATAATGCCATGATAATAAGTTAGCCATAATATGTTCGATTATGCACTTAGAATTAATACTTGGTTTAAATTGTTCTAATATTAGTTCTCTATGTATATATTCAAAAAACTCTGTATCTCCTATAAGATTCTTATATTCACTTGTATTATATGTAAACTTATTGTATCTATTTTTTGTATGAACATGTAGGATTTCCTTTAATCCTTGTATTTCACATCGCCACATCATATATGCAAATGTAGGAATATCAATATGTTTTTTTTCAGATTCATAATCAAAATCATAATTAAATACAGATTTATATACAAAGTAATCACTTAATTTAACAAAAAATCTTTTTGCAGTTTCTATTTTTTTATTTGTAATTCCATTTTCTTTCCTAATTCTTCTGGCAATTGATTTTAATATTGAGATATAAGATTGCTCTATGTTATAATCAAATAATTCTGCTTTTTTGTTACAATGTATTTCACTATATGAAATTAATTTTATATTTTTATTTTCTATAACTCTTGAAATCATATTTTTTAAGGCGAATATTTCTGATAAAATATTGCTATCTCCAAGATAATCTAACAGTTTTAAATAGTATTTAGGTTTAATATCTCGATGATATGAAATTGATCGAATAGGTTTATATACTAATAATTTATTTTGAATATTTTCCTTGTCTTTATTTAAATTGAGCCACTTTTCAAACTTACCTGTGGGTATTAATTTTTTTTCGTCTATATTCCACTTTTGAAACATTTGTTTCACATTAACGTTTTCAATATATGGAGAACCACATTTAATGCATCTAAACGCATTATCTTTATAGCTTCTATCAAATTTATAGTCAAAAGTTTCCATACATTTTGGACAACTTAATAAAATCAATTTAATATTTTGGTGAATATAACACTCACTAAATAAAGTACATTGATGCCATAAAGAATGATATCCTATTTTCATACATTGAGGACATATTCTAATTTTCGAGCTAAAAAATTCTTGTATATTCATATTACTTCCGTTAGAAAGAATTCTTGTAAGTTCTTCGATATTATTTAAATTGATTTTCTTCAAGTCATATCCTAATATCTTTTTAACTTTATTTTCATCAATACCTTCCATAGTTATATATGAACTATTCTTTTTGGATACTGATTTTTTGACTAGTCCTTTTTCATTACAAATACTAAATAATTCATGGATTTCTCTATTTGTTATAGAGTTTGCATACTTGAATTTTTCAAAAACACCCCAAAGAGATTCATATTTATTTACCCAATTTTTTCTCCACGTATACAATTTGTCATCACCTTAAATCTTTATTATTCAAACATATTTCTATACAGCTCAGATTCTACATATCCAGAGTTTTTTATTGAAGTTCCCCAGTGTATAGCTGTTGGAAATTCAACACCTTTACCATCTATGCCAAAAGTACGTAAACAATAATCTATTGTTAAGGTAAGATACTGCATAGGTATTTCCATAGGCTTAGTAATATTTAATTCTTCTCTCAACTCCTTGAATTGATTAAATAATTCTTCTGCACAACCTTCTAGTCTTTTTCCTTCGGCATATGCAGCTGGAAAATAGTATCTAGTATATGACCATCCACTACCTTCTGGATAATCTGATATAGAATCGTAGCCCGTTAAGCACACATTAAGATCATCTATGGTTTTGATTCCTGAAAACTTATATTCATGAATCATAAATCTTCCAACAAGCTGCATCTTTCTGGATTGAATAAAAGCACTTCGCTGATGAACTAATTCTTCTTGTCCAACCAAAATTGCTGTTAAAGCAATATTATATCTATCTAATTCATTATATATATCCATTAACCATGAATATTCTAACTCATGCAATCTTTGGGCATCATCAATAAATAGAATAATTCTATGTTGAGCAGAAGCTTCAGCACGTTCGATAAGAAACCTTGTAGCTCTATCTCTTTTTGCCTCAGCTTTGCCACTTAAATACATACTATGTCCTATATTTTTTAATACATCTGTAAAAAACCGATTTTCACTAGGAACTTTGTATTTATTACAGCACATTTGAAAAATAGGCATGTTTTCACCAAATTCTTCTTGTATAAAATTTTTAACAATTCTTATAGCTCTAGTCTTTCCGAGTCTAGGTCGTCCATATACAATTGCTCCTGGAGCTCTATTATTAATCCATCTTGAAATTCCATCATATAACTTAAGTATTTCAGCTGTAGGTAAATTATAATTGCCAGTTTCAATAGGATGACTTCCTTTCGGTACATACGGTCTTTTTTCATCTATAATTATTTTTTCAAATTCACTCACTATACACACTCTTTTCTAATGATTAGAAGTTTTAAAGGATTTGAATTTTTTTAATCTTTGAATTGTATCTGAATTATCTTTACTCTGCTCATTTATCTTTTTTGAATAAGATTTTTTGTTTTTAATCTCTGCATTTTTCACACTATCTGAACTTTGTTCTAATTTAGATTCTAATGTTGCCAGTCTATTTCTGTTTGATTTGTTCTCCTTTGAATTTTTTACTAAATAGTTATGATAAATTTCAATAGGATCATCATTATTATTAAAATGTATTTTTTTATCTCGTTTCAATTTATTGATTATTTTTCTCAATTGAAGAGAATGAGATCTAATCCCCCATTTTCCAACTGCTGTAAGCAATCCAAATTCACTACCATCAGGTAAAAAAGCTTTAATTACTCTTAAATCATCAATATTTACTAATAGCGTAAGCTTTGTTCCTATTAAATCTGGACTCCTTGAAAGTACATCATTTCTATATTGAACACCTTCATAAAATATAAATGGTCTCTTACCTGCTTTTTTGTCTCCTTTTATAGTTCTTTTATCTCTCAATGATAAAAAGACTATATCTTCTTGCTGTTCTACTGCCATTGTTCTTGGAACCAATCCACGATTAATTCTCTGTTCCATTATTTCTAATGGTGTAAAACCATAGAGTCCATTATGTGGTGTCTCATTATAATTAGCTATCAACACTTCCGTTATTTCTTTAAGATGTTTTGTAGATATTTTATATTCTACAGCCTTTTTTTCTGGATTATCTCTTTTAGGATCTTTTGGATTACTACCTGTTGTATTAACAAGCCTATGATATCCATATTCTTCAAGTGATCTAAAGAATCTTTCTACAAAACTACGTCTTTCAGGCATTTTAACAGGTCCTGCATTAACAGAACATCCAACTACCTGAGTAAGCTTTTCCCTAACAATTAGAGCTAAATTAGCTTTAGCATTATCATAGCAAAATTCATTCCATAGAGCCCATTTAGTTTCAGGGATTTTTAATGATGCATATCCCCCACCATCTGGATATTTAAGTCCAGATATAGAAAAATCTATTTTTTCTTTAGGAAATATTGAACTTTTTATACATTGTAAAACATCATAAGATGAATACTCTCGATTTAAGCATATATGATATCCTAATATAACTCTTGTAGCCACATCAATAACTACCAATAACCATAATCTACTAAGGGTTTCTGTTATTTCATCACCTTCTAATGTTCTATAGGTTATAGAAAAAATAGCATCAATTTTATGTCCATCAAATTCTACTCTTTCAAAAGGTCTAATTATTTCAGGATTAGATCTAGTTCCAATACCAGTAGAATTATAATGTCTAGCTACTTCATTTCCCTTACGTTTAATTGATTCAGAATCATATTTATTATCTATTTCTTTAATATATCTATAAAAGGAACGTCTGCCTTTATCGTCAGTATTAAAAGGATATTCATTTTCTACTATACCTTTCTTTCTACATGCTTTTAGAAACTCTTTATATATATATGATATTTTTTTAGATTTTTCTTTAATTTTTTCTTTACTTCTATTTAAGTACAAATCTATAATTTTTCTTTGTATATCTGGATGTTCTTCAAGTAATAAAGAAAATGCTCCAGTATATTTATTCGAATCTTTAATAGAAGTTCTATTATAATTTACTACTCTTTTATATGGAATAAGTGCAGTGAATCCATATATACATCCATTTTCATCAGTATATAAACATCTTTCTACTAATCTAACGATTTCATTTCTATGTAGACCTGTTATTTCAACGATTTCATTCGTTGTTTTTTCTCCTATTATATACAGTTCTACAGCCTTTTTTCGTGTGATAAAAAGTTCTTTATCTTTATCAGGTAAATTATCTATTAATACTTTCTTCCATTTGCGTAAATCAGTATTTTGCGAATTTATTACTTTATTTTTAATATTACTCATTTTTCCACACTCCGGTTTCATAAGTTAATACTTTATCTGCAATATCAGAAAAAATCCTATTTTCTAATATTAGAGTGTATATAATTCTTAAAGCATTTTCTTTTTCAATTTCTGTTACTTTATTCAATATATCGATTATTTTAATTTTTGTATTTGGTATGTTTTTTAGAATTTTATCCTTATCACAATTTTTTATACTTTTCTCTTGACTCTTTGTAAAATACAGTATCTGTTTAAGATTATTTAAATATGTTCTATTATTTCTGATCTCTTTTTCAGTAATAACTCTATAGTTTTTATTGTTTTTTTTACACCATTGTCCTTGAATTGTTGTTTGTCTTATGGATCTTTCTGATTTAGCACTACTTATATCTAGTTCATGAGAATATTTTACTTCTAAGAATTCTTCATAATCATCATAATAACAAACCCACATATCAAATATAGATTCAAAAATTTTCCCTTCAAACCAACCTTGAATCCTTAATGGCTGTTCACAAAAAGTTTTTACTTTAGGATTAGTTTCTAATAATATCCAATTTTCATACTCTAGATTGCTGAATAATCTAACCCTTCTTTTAATTTTATTACTATAGACTTCCCAATAATTGCTTCCATACCAAGTATTTCTTTTAATATTTATAGGCATATACATAATTTCTCCTTTCCATATAGAAGTTAGATGCTTATTATCTATATTTTTAATCAAAATTATATATATTACATTTTGTAAATAATGGGAATCGTTTTTTGCATAAAAAATAAACATGAAATAAGATAGATATTTTAAAATATTATTACAAAAAAACAGGGTCTTTGACCCTGCTTTAAAAATACATTTAATATCATTTTTGAATTTAAATTTCGCCTAGCTTAGTTACTCTCATTGTGAAAAATTTGAAGTTAATATAATTACATACATGAACAACCAAACTACTTCTAACTTGCCCATAGAATTTTTTTCTCTTATCTAAATGGATTCTAATATCAAAGCAACTACTTTAATTTTAATTGTATCTTTCATTATAATCATTCTAGATTTATCTATATTTTTCATTGAAAGAATTTAATAACATTTTATAATTATCTAGCGCATTTTTATCCTTGTTATTATTGTTTTTCATACTTTTTATTATTTCTTTAATATCATTTTTTATCATGTTTCTATAAAGCTTTACTTTATCATTACTTACTTGATTCAAGATAAGCCATAAGGAATAAAAACTTTGAGTAGTTCTTCTAGAATTTTTCAAGCATAATATAGCATTTAATTCCATTATCAAGTCAACACTATCTAAATCTCCTAAAAGTATTTCTTTTAATAATAATATAAATTCTTCAACTTTATCTATACAATTGATAAAATCTTGTTTTTTAGATTCGTTGACAGTCACATTATCAAGTAATTTTGTTATATCTTTTTTTTCCTTTATTCTAGTATTAATATTTTCATTGCGTTGATATGTATTTAAAAATTGGTCAATATGTTTAATACCTTCTGTTAATTTTTTATACTCTAAATATACCAATGTTATATATAATTCTTGATTTGCCATACGCTTATCATTCTTAGATTGCTTTAAATAGAACCAATCAACATGTTTCTTTAAATTTTCTTTTACAACACAGATAATGTCCTTGTCTATATAAGAATTCCACATCTCAAATGAATTTTCTCGTACTGGATAAGGTTTATTATTTAATCGTATAAATAAATCAACGCTGTCAAAAGATGGATTTAGTTTTTCATCAATAATTACTACAGAAAGATTAAAATCCAATATTTTATCTTTAAGATCTTCATCTAAATCTTCAAAATTATCATTGTTATTTTCCGATAATATTCTAAGATTTTTGAGTTTAAACTTATTCTTTTCAGATTTAACTCTCTTGTTCTCTTCGTCTATAAATTCACTACCTATAAACCCTAGAATTGATAATAATCTTTGTTGACCATCGATAACTTCATGAATACCATCATCTCTTCTATATATAAAAACAGGTGGAAGTTTTATGCCTAGTAAAATACTTTCAATCAGTGCAGATGATTTTATCTTATTTATCACTTCATGTCTTTGATATGGTGGACGTATTAGAAATTTATTCCGATTCATTAACCTAGAAATATCATCTATAGTCATTGAAGTAGGTTCAGGCTTACTAAGTCTAACATCTTCTAATTTATGTATTTCTTGACTTGGTACTTCTTTTGAGTTGTAATCATCAGCTTTTTTCGCATATTGAGAATAATCATCAATATAAATACCAGTGTCTATATTAAAATGTTCATTAATAAATTTAGCCACAGTAGAAAAACGAGCAACCACATTCTTATAAAAATGGCTACTTTGCATACTAAAATTATCTATATTATTGTATATATACTTAGCATAATCTGATAGTAATAATGTTATTCCATTATCCAGCTTTGATTCCTGTTCAAGTATATTCAACATCCAAAATGTGCATTCATAGATCAATTTATTATGAATATCATAATCGTTACTGTATATACCATAAAGATCATTCAAAATGCTAATTTTAATTTTGAATATTTCGTAAAATTCTTCAAAGTCATTAATGTTATATGAGTAATACTCATATAAGTTTTTCAATATAACGCTTCTATTATTTCCATAAGAATATTTTTTTATAGGTATATTCTGTAGTATTAATAATTGTCTCAGCTTAGACATTAACTTATCTAGAGTTACTCTCTTATTAATTGCCCCCAAATCTCTTTCACTCAAAAAAAGTTTGACTAAAATATAATATAATTGCTCATCATTTTTAATTTTTATCTTTAAATCACTTGATAAATCATCTGTTATAAATAAAGCACGCTCTATTTCTGGCTTTTTTAATGGTGTTATTCCAGAGTTATACCTTCTAAAGATTTCTTTTTTAATGAGATCTTCTTTTCTTTCACTCAATCTCGGCTCATTAACAACACTAAACTCTAAAATACGTATCTGAGTATTATAAAATATATTTTTAGTGTCTTCATCCAAATCATCGAAATCATATTTAGCTAAATACGTTAAATTTTGCAAACCTTTACCAGTTAGAGTAAGTTTTTTATCAATAAAATTCTTAATTGTTTCATATCTCTGACGTCCATCTATAATTTCAATTTTCTTATTCTTAAAAAAGACAAGTGGAGGAATTTCAGTTCCAATCAAAATACTTTCAATAAAGTATGTCGCTTTTTCATTATCCCATACATAATTTCTTTGATAATAAGGCTTGTAGTCAATACGTCTTGAAAGTCTTGGATTACAAAAAATAGAGTCTATAGACATAACTTTAGATTCTATTTTAAGGTGAGATTTAAAAATTTTATCTATCTCTTCATGTTTTAAAATTATTTCATTCATTCAATTCAACCCTTTCTAAAATCATCTACAACTTTGTATCTTGGTGCTAATGTATAAGCGTTAAAGTCATTATTATCATATATACTTACAACTGAACCACTGTAAAAATATTCAGTGTTATACCACATTCTATTTTTAACCAATCCATCAAGAGCAAATCGATATGTAAGTTGTTGCCCGATATCATCAAAAGCATTATTTAGTAAATCTATAGTTGGTAACCATTCATATATATATCTACATTCATCAAAAATAATAGCATCAGTAAACATTTTTGTCTGCTTGGCAATATACTCTTTGCGCATAACAGTTTCAGTACAATAATGCATTGGATAAGATAGTTGATTAGTAACTAAATCAAATGCTAAATTTTTATTGGGCTTGTCACAGAACTGAAACATCTTATCTTCGTACAAATATTCCTCAATTATCTTAGACATATTTACTGTATAACAATCACTATTTGATTTTAAAACATCATAACTATAAATAATATCATCTATAGAAGTAGCAGATATCGGGTATCCTCCAAGTTCATTAAGCCAATTTCGATCGAATTGTTTGAATTTATTTTGAGAAGACATTATTGATTGTATAGTTTTACTAAGAGGCATTATATTTTTTAGATCAAATTTATTAGCTATACCATTTGAAGATACATTGAAAAACTTTCTCCAAAAAGATGAATTTGCTAACCTTACCCAAGGTGTTATAATTGTAGCCATATCAAAAAGTTGTCTTGTAATAAATTGGCTATAATAGAGTTCGAATTTACTATTTATCTCGTTTAGCATCTCATTAATGTTATTAAAAGTATTCTCAATAGTACAACCTTGATTATCTTCTAAATATTTTTTAAAAAAGAGATAATGCGCCATAAGGTGTGAATATTTATCCTTCTCGTCACTATTTCTTATATCGGGACATGCAATGTTAGTAATTAATGCCCCTGGAGAATTTAATCTTTGATGCTTCATTAAACTAGCTATTATTCTTGTAATGTGCTGGGAACTAGGTATAGCACCACAAAAATCTAAATAAACAATATCAAACTTTTTAGGAGTGGATAAAAAAAACTGTTCGATTGAACCTTTGAGTATTTTTAGCATTGGAAAACTTGATTTATCTATATTTTTCAGAGCATTATTATAAGTACCTTTATCAATTTCAAATGCCCATATATTATGAGGATGAATACCATGGTTGACCAATACTTCAAAATCATTCATTGGCTGAGGACCACTAAGATAGCAAACTGTAAGATCTTTTGCTTCTTTATATCCTATAAAAGATTGATGAAAGTCTTCCCATAGTTTAATATATTCAATAGGTAATTTCTTAGCGACTTGGTTACTTTTAATATCATAATTTTGAGTAATAAACCATTCATAAAGTTCTCTAACATAAGATCTTCTAACACAGCATGCTTTCGATCTTTTAGTAGTCAAAAGATCTATTACATGTTTTAAAATATCTTCTCTTACTTTCTGTTTTGTAAATTGATTGTATTTATAGTCACTAATCATAAAATCCTCCTGTCTTGACTATATCTATTTATGTGATTGATTCAATCAACATTCAACTTCCAGTTATATACATTTTAAAAATCTAATCTATATAAGCTACCGCCGTTTGTTGACCATCTATGAATCATTTCACTACAGCAATAATTGTTTTTCAAATATATACATATTATAACATTGTTTGGGATGTATTTACATTAATTTCAATATTGATAGTTCGATTTATGTACCCTAACTAAAATATCAGTCAATAAATACAACAACTCAACGATTCTTCATTTTCATACTAACTAAATGAATTTGTGTTTCCAGATCAATTTTATTAAATAAAATACCTATATTTTTGTCTACAAGATTATTCTATAAATTTAGCATACTTTATTTTTTTTAGAATTTCTAACTTGCAATAACTTTTGTGTCAAAAATCTAAAATGCAATAACTTTTGTGTTACAAAAAAATGACACAAAAGTTATTGCAAGATATAATATAAATAAAAAATTTGCACCATCTTTAACAGTGCAAGTCATTGAAATCACATCATTTCTTTTAGTTTATCTATTCCATGTAATATTTATAAAATTTGCAATAAGATTTGTGTCATTCTACAACTGTCTATTAACACTAATCTCATTACATATTTAATAACATAATCATCAAAATATATATGCTTTAAGATAAAATTTGCCTAGACATAATTTTTATTTTTAATATTGCAACTCCATAGATTTTAATAAAAAAAAGAAGCATAAATTTATTGTCTTCACAAGTTTATACTTCCTTTTTTGTTAGATCCAAAGCTCAATTTTCACTTTTGGGGCAAATAATATCTTCTACATTAACTATAAAAATTTTTTCTTTATCTTCACCATTATAATTTCCACATTGACAGTTAAATAGCATACATTCTTTTTTTAGAATTTTTATATTCCTTCTATACCTAAACCAAATATCTTTAATATTCAATAATGTTATTATACTTGCTATAACACTTGCAACAGCAGAGCTAATAGAAACAATTACTATTGATTTTTCTACATGCAAATGATGTATTACAGGGATACTAGCATTAATAACAATTATTACTATACTTAATATGTAATATGCATACTGATAATATGTTGCTTTTTTTGTATAGTAGGCTAATAAATCTTCTATCCTTCTTCGAATAACTTCATTGTCTATAGATTTTGTTAAATGACCTAACGATAACATCTCGTCTTTTATCATATTCCCATCTCCCAATACCCAAAGTACTATTTATTGCTTACAACAACGGTTCTGCTTGCTTCATGCCACTCAACATTGTAACCAAATCCTTCAAATACATATTTTAGAGGTATATAGGTTCTACCATTCTTTATAAAGGCTTTTGTATCCATTTTCAATATCTTATCATTTACTTTAATATAATCTTCATTCATAGGAATTTCAAGAATTACATCCTCTTTTATAGCTCTTACAATATGATTTTTCCCATCAAATGAAACTGTAGCACCAATCATTTCAAGAGGCTTTCTTACAGGCATTAACGTCCTGTTATTATTATCTATAAAAGGCATTCCCATATTTTCGTCTTTCCCAAAGGTTAATTCATGTCCGTTTATAACACAATAAATCTTTTTATTAAACTCTTTCTCTGGTATAGATTTTACTTCATATATAGTATCGTTAATGGCTTTTAAAAGACTTAAATCATCCATAGTATCCTCATTCATATCAAAAGTCATTACCCCAGATGCATTTTTTAGGGCAAGTCTAGTCTTCTCTTTTATAGTATTGATTCCATTATAATACGAATCAAGGGGATCACCTTTTACATGATCTTTATAAGCATTTTCTTTATCTTCTGCTACAAGGTCCCTATATTGTTTCCAACTAGGTCGTGCATAGAAAGGAACGCCTATTACAATTTTTCCTTTTGGTACTCCTCTATTGATCCAATAAGCTATAGAAGTCTGAGCAAACCAAAAAGGACTATGCTGCTCATTATTCATATCATAAGCCATTACACTAATCCAATCAAAAGCCTTTAGACAATTCTCTGTTATAGCTTTTGATACAGAGGGACCTTCATTTTCTGACCAAGCACCATTAAGCGCTGCAGTTAAGTATTTCCCTTTTTCTTTTAAAGCTTCACTTAGTCCTAATACTAATTTTTCATAGTTTTGAGAGGAAACCCCTATATCCGGATACTCCCAATCAATTTCTACACCATCTAAATCATATTCATCTACAAACTTCATTACTTGAGCTATAAACCTTTTTCTAGTTTCGTCCTCTGCAGCCATCTTTTCAAAAGTAGCATCCAAAGGAATGTTTTTATAAGACCACCCACCAATAGCGATTAAAACTTTTACCTGATTTTTATGACCTTTCTCCACTAACTCCTTCAATTTTTCTGGTTTTTCAATGCCTATTAAAGAACCATCTTCTGCTGGAATTAAAAAAGCATATATGATATGTGTAAGCTTATCAAATTGAACATTCTTATCAATAGGATCTTTGAATATTTCTGAATAATACCCTACTACTTTAAAGTCTTTATCTTCTTCACTAAATGCATAACTTGGAATTGTCATAAAAATACATGTACATACTAATATCCATGAGAATATTTTTTTTAGTCTCATCATTTTAGATCACCTCTCCTTTCAATTTGTATACAAATTCATAATTCATATTTCGATCAATAAAACCATTTGTTTAATTTTCTATTACTCTAAAATTTAAAAATTGATCATTTAAGCAATCATACACTCACACCTTTCAAGTATAATATTTTTTCATTCTATAGTTTTATAAGACATCTCTCTTATTATATGCTAAATATTATTAATGGTAAATACAGTAAAATATGTATACTTTCAATTAGCTTTATATAAAAATTCATTTTGATTGAAAAATGTAATAATCTTCTCAGATCATACACATTGATTTCATTTGTTTTTTTATGCTAAAATTAATCTATATCTTTATAAATCTCCATTGATTCTTTAATGACTATAATTTAAAATATTAGGAGTGCTTGTCATGGACAAAAAAATTATTAAAGTACATAATAAGTCAGACCGACCTGATAATATTGTGCAAAAAGAAAATGAAACCATAGAAAAATGTCTAGAAATAGAAAATTCTTTGCCTTTTTTTATGCAAGACTTTTTCATTTATCTTAAGAATGGTGTTGCTCTATCCACAAGATATGCATATATGCAGGATATACTTTTTTTCTGTAAATACCTAGTATCAGAGACAAATTTAACAAAAGCTATAACGGTAAAAGACATATCCCTTGACGAGTTGAATAATCTAAAAGCAAGAGATATTAACCGTTTCTTAGGCGATTTTTGTACAAGGTACACAATTAGTGGAAATGATAGCGTTATTATTATGGAAAACCATAACCGAGCTTTAGCACGAAAAAAATCTTCATTAACTGTATTGTTTAAATTCTTATTTCGTGATGAATTAATTAAAGAAAATATTACAGACGGGTTTAATCCTATACGACTCCCAAAGCCACAGCCCGATGCAATAAAGAAGCTTGAAATTGATGAAGTAGCAAGAATGCTAGATGTAGTTGAATCAGGAAAAGGATTGACAAAAAAAGAACTTATTTTTTGGGAGAAGACAAAATTAAGAGATAAGGCAATTTTAGTACTATTTGTTACCTATGGTCTAAGACTAAAAGAACTCCAACAGCTTAATATTTCTTCTTTTAATTTTAGTCGAGGTGATTTTAAAATCTATAGAAAACGGAGTAAAGAAGTCAATATGCCCTTAAATAATTCAGTAGAAAAAGTTATTTTAGAGTATATTCAATCTGAAAGAGTTTCTGATGACCTTGTATTAGAAAAACATAAAGATGCCTTATTTTTATCTTTGCAGAAAACAAGGATGACAGAAAAAGCTATTCGCCAACTAGTTAAAAAATACTCTTCTCTTGCATTAGGGACTACAAAAGAAAATGGATATAGTCCTCATAAACTAAGAGCAACTGCTGCCACTTCTCTTATTCAAAATGGCTTTTCTATTTATGATGTTCAAAATCTACTTGATCATGATAATGTAACTACTACCCAATTATATGCAGCACATAAGAAGAATGTAAAAAGAGAAATTGTACATAGATTTGAATGGCTTGATGAATTCGATAAAAAAAGTAGTCCTAATCAATAAGGACTACTTTTTTATCAATATATATTATTTGCACAAAATAAAAACTATTTCATATAAAACTAAACTACTTGAAAATAACCTCATTTATCTGAATCTATAGGAATTTTAATAATTTGACCAGGATAAATATCTAAAGTGTCTAAATTATTAATACTACTTATTTCATAAATGGTTTTTCTAATATCCTTTTCTTTTGGTGTGAATTTTTTCGCTAAATCCCAAATGGTATCACCATCCTTTATATGTATCTTTACACATTTGATACCATTCGTTCCTTCAGCTATATTTGCTTTGAATATTATACTATTGCAAAAGTAAACCAACAATAAAATCACTACTACTACAGAGATAAATCGAGATTTATTTACTATACGCAATTGTTTTATTTGCATTTTCCTCACCCTCCAAACATATGTTCTAATGATATTTTAACAGAACAAATGTTCTTTGTAAATACTTTTCGCCAAAAAAACGAACAGATGTTTGATATAGGAATGATTGTATGCTATAATTAAGTAAAACTATATTGTGAGGTGTTTCTCATGTCATACAATCTTTCAAAACAACAGGAAAAAATTCTTAATTATATAAAGAATGAAGTTGAAGTAAAGGGTTATCCCCCTTCTGTTCGAGAAATTTGTGCAGCTGTTGGTTTAAAATCTACTTCTACCGTTCATGGACATTTAGCAAAGCTGGAGAAAAATGGTTATATTAGACGTGATCCAACAAAACCTAGAGCCATAGAAATATTAGAAACAGTTCCTAAAAAAGAAGTTTTTCAAGTTCCTATCGTAGGAAAAGTTACTGCGGGTCAACCCATATTAGCAGTTGAAAATATTGAAGACACTTTCCCTGTCCCACAGGATTTTATAGATAACGATAAACATTTTATGTTAACCATAAAAGGAACTAGTATGATCAATGCAGGTATATTTGATGGAGATTATGTTCTTGTTAAACAACAGCAAGTTGCTAGCAACGGTGATATTGTAGTAGCAATGATTGACGATGAAGCAACTGTAAAAAAATTTTATAAAGAAAAGGATTATATTAGATTACAACCTGAAAATCCGTCTATGGATCCTATTATTGTAAAGGATGTTAGAATTTTAGGTTTAGTAAAAGGTGTTTTTAGAAAACTATAAAAAGGTACTTATACCTTTTTTACTTTTTTGTACATAAAAAGCATCTACATATTGTAGATGCTTTTTATCCATATTACTTAGATTTAAAGGTCTTCTCCATAAAATGCAGCCTTATAGATCATCGCTACATCTTCTGGACTACTATTTCTTGGATTTGTAAGGGTACAAGGGTCTTCAAATGCATTCTTTGACATACGCTCTAATACCTCTAAGAATTTCTCTTCAGAAATTTCTACTTCATTAACATCTTTTAACGTTAATGGGATATTTAATTTCGTATTTAATTTTTTGATAGCAGTTGGAAGGTCTTCTATTCCTAGTTTCTTTTCTATTTCGTCTACTTTATTTGTTGCTTTTCGATTGTATTGAACAATATAAGGCATTAAAATTGCATTTGTTAATCCATGAGTAATGCCAAATTCTCCACCAATCTTATGCGCTAAACTATGTACCAATCCCAATGAAGCATTTGTAAATGCCATTCCTGCTAATGTTGAAGCATTATGCATATCTTTTCTTGCTTCAATGTTAGCTCCATCATTATAAACAATTGGTAATTTATCAAATACTAATGAGATCGCTTCCATAGCTAATGGATCAGTAAAGCTTGTAGCAGAAGTAGAAACATAAGCTTCTATAGCATGTGCTAAAACATCCATTCCAGTGTTTGCCGTAATATGCGGAGGCATTTTTGAAGGAAGCTGTGGGTCTAAAATAGCCACATCTGGTGTAATTTCATAAGATACAATTGGATATTTAATATGTTTTTTTGTATCTGTGATAACTGAGAATGCTGTGATTTCTGAAGCTGTACCACTAGTAGATGGTATTGCAACAAATTTTGCTTTATTTCTAAGCTTCGGAAGAGATCCAGGCTCAATAATATCTTCAAATTTTAGTTCAGGATGCTCATAAAAAGCCCACATAATTTTTGCAGCATCTAATGCAGATCCTCCACCTATAGAAACAACCCAATCTGGCTCAAAGTCAATCATTGCCTTTGCACCCTTTTCAACTGTTTCTACTGAAGGATTTGGCTCTACTCCATCAAATATAGCTACTTCCATACCTGCTTTTTCTAATTGTTTTTTAGCTTCATCTAAAAAGCCATGTCTTTTCATAGAGCTTCCACCAGTTACTAAAATTGCCTTTTTCCCTTCTAATGTTGATAAATAAGCTAATGTACCATCTCCAAAAACAATATCTTTTGGTACACGAAACCATTTTAAATCCATACACATTCCTCCTATTTTTTAGTTATTGTTAAATTTTTGTTAATTTCATTGTACCAAGATTTAGCATTTGTGTAAATCACTTTTTTGAATTTTTTTTCTATATTTTTCTATTAATCTGCTTTTTTTGATTTTTCTTGACACTTTATCTTGAATTTTATATAAAAATAAGAGAGTTTTCACTCTCCTATCCCTGGCGAACTACTTGTTGCTCCTGCTGTATTTACTTGATTTTTAGTTCCACCAATTGGTCCAGATTTTAATTCTTGCTCACGATATTTTAGCTCATAAATATCTTCTATTGCACCTGGATCTACTGAATTTCTTACTAACTTTATTCTTTTTTCTTCATTTTTATTATTCTTTTGCATATGATCACCTCTATATTAGTATTGGATGATCTAAGAAATTTATATATTGTTTTTTATTTTTTCCATTAATTCATTTTTCATTTCCATAAGTCCATGTACTTCGTTGATCAACAAATTATCTTTCTTATGTCCCTTCTCAACAAAAAACATAGAAATACCACCTAATCCCACATGAGTTCCTACAGCAACACCCATTTGCATGATAAATATGTCACCATCAAAATCTGTTTCTTTGATGATCTTATTCTTTAAATTTTCTGCAACCATCCGATCAGAAGTATAACCAATAATAATAAAATCTGTAATTTCTTTATCATTTCTATTTAAAAACTCATCCACATAATGTTTAAGTACTTTCTTCCTTCCTCTTTCCTTTGCAACAATTGCCCCTTTTCCTTTTTTCATGCTCATAATGGGCTTAAGTCTTAGGAGCTTTCCTAAAAATGCACTAGCATTTGTAAGCCTTCCACTTTTGACAAGATGATCTAAATCATCTACAGAAAGAAAATGTTTTACATTTATTTTATAGTGTTCATTAAAAGCTATTAATTCTTCAAAAGAAGCACCCTTCTCTCTTAATCTAGCACTCTTTAAGATTAACCATCCACTTCCATGACTCATACACTTTGAATCTATAATATGAATTTTAATAGTAGACTCTGGATTCTCTTCAAAAAAATAATCCTTTGCAATTACAGCAGATTGGTAAGCGCCACTAGTGCCACTAGACATGCAAATGCACAAGATTTCTTTATATCCTTCTGAAACTGCTTGATGGATTTTTTTTAAATATTCAGTTGGACTTGGCATTGCAGTGGTTGGTTCTTTATCTAATTCCTCAATGACATTATAAAAATCATCAGGCTTTATATCTACTCGATCCTTATATACCTTGCCTTCTATATTAATAGTTAAAGGAACTAAACTAATTTTATATTTTTCTACAATCTCCTGAGATAAATCACATGTTGAATCAGCCATAATCTTTATCATATATACCCTCCAAGGTTCATTTATAAGTATTGATATTGTGAATTAATGGTAAAACTCTCAAGTAATATAAGAGGAGATCATAAAAAAATAAAATCTCATCGTTTATACCTTAATTTTTTCAACATAATATATTATACTTCATCATCATAAGATTATTCAACTTTTTTCGATTTTTTTCGCATGTGCTCATCCATAAAAAAGAGCCCTTTAATAGGCTCTTACTTATTAATAAGTATTCTCTTTAATAAACAAAATTATCTATTAACTCTCCATCTATATTGATCTATTTATATTAACATAATAGTTTATAATTCTAAAATAGTCCCTGTGCAATTTACAAAAAAATCATCACATTTTTCCTTAAAACTTTGAATTGCTTTTTCCCCTGTACAATGGGACACTCCTATCATCTTAATATTCTTCTCTTTTATTTTCTCTATTGTTTTATTTATTCTCTCTTCATCAGCCTCTATAAGATGAGTTCCACCTATAATACCATAAATAGGTTTTCCTGTTCTTTTACTAATTGTGTCTATAATATTTAAAACACCAGGATGAGAACATCCCAGTATAACAATAAGCCCTTTTTCTGTATCTACTGCTAAACTTATTTCATCATCAAAATGGTCAAGTAAATATTTTTCTCCTTTTCTAAATTTCATATTAGGATTTAATTTTTCAAAATCATGAGTTTTTTCAAAATTTGTAAACACATATACTTTCTCATTAAGCTTGATCATATCTTCATTTACATAATGAATATTTAATTTTTTCTCTTTTATAAAGTTTTCATCAAAATCTATTCCGATATATTTGTATTTGTTTTCATCTAAACAACGGTACTTCTCACTATTAGCAAAGAAAATCTCACTTACATAAAACGCTGGTCGCACATCAAACTCATTTAAAAATTTTTTAACGCCTCCACAATGATCATAATGGGCATGACTAAGCATCAAAAAATCTATTTTTTTCAAATTAATGCCCAAAGCCTTTGCATTTTCAATAAAAGCACCTGTTTTTCCTGTATCAAATAAAATATTTCCATCAGGTGTTTCAATAAAAAAAGATAGACCATGCTCATTATATAATTCCTTTTGATCTCCCAAAGAATTTTCTATGATGGTTGTAATCTTCATAGCTCTCATCTCCCCTATATTCATATTTTTAGATATTAGCTGCCATCTATGCAGATTAATCTAATTTCGCTCTGTTCAGTTGCATTATATCACGCTTCCTATTTATCTACAATTTGTCAACTTAATTCCATTTTTAAAACACCTATAAATTTTCAAATTCTGTTGAATATCAATTGACAGCTAACCCATAACAAGATAAAATCAAAAAGGTTATACTTTAATATAAGATAAATTGTTATTACTAATTAAAGATAAAGGAAGATGAAAAATGTCTGAAAAAAATTTAAGCTTTATTGATGAAGTTCGAAGAAGAAGAACCTTTGCAATCATTTCCCATCCTGATGCTGGGAAAACAACTTTAACCGAAAAATTATTATTATATGGTGGTGCTATTCGTTCTGCTGGATCAGTTAAATCTAGAAGATCACAAAAGCATGCTGTATCTGACTGGATGGAGATTGAAAAGAAAAGAGGAATCTCTGTTACCTCAAGTGTCCTTCAATTTGAGTATGATGGCTTTTGTATCAATATTCTAGATACACCAGGACATCAGGATTTCAGTGAAGATACTTATCGTACCCTAATGGCAGCAGATAGTGCAGTTATGGTTATTGACTGTTCTAAAGGGGTTGAGGATCAAACAAAAAAACTTTTCCAAGTTTGTAAAATGAGAGGAATTCCTATTTTTACTTTTATCAACAAGCTTGATCGTGCTGGAAAAGATCCATTTGAGTTATTAGAAGAGCTTGAAAATATTCTAGGAATTCATTCTTATCCAATGAATTGGCCTATTGGAACAGATGGAAATTTTAAAGGAGTTTTCAACCGTCAGAAAAAGCAAATTGAAATTTTTGACGATGGAAATCATGGACAATCTATTGCTGAAGTAATATCTGGAGATCTCTCTGATGAAAAATTCAATCAGTTATTAGGAGAACATCTTCATGAACAACTACTAAATGATATTGAACTATTAGATGTTGCTGGAGATGATTATAATCTAGATAAAATGTTAACAGGAGAATTAACACCCGTATTCTTTGGAAGTGCCCTTACAAACTTTGGTGTACAACCCTTTTTAGAATCTTTTTTAAAGATTACTACACCACCAACAGCTCGTCCTAGTAATTTAGGTTCTGTTGATCCTGAATCTGATAATTTTTCTGGCTTTATTTTTAAAATACAAGCAAATATGAATCCTACCCACAGGGATAGAATTGCCTTTTTAAGGATTTGCTCTGGTAAATTTGAAAAAGGCATAACAGCAAATCATGTTCAAGAAAACAAAAAGGTTCGTTTAGCACAACCACAGCAGTTTTTAGCACAAGATCGTATGATCGTAGAGACAGCCTACCCTGGAGACATTATCGGAATACATGATCCTGGAATATTCAAAATTGGAGATACGTTATGCCAAGATGGGTCAAAATTACAATACGAAGGAATCCCTGTATTTGCCCCTGAGCATTTTGCAAAAGTATTTACAAAAAATTCTCTCAAACGAAAGCAATTTTTAAAGGGAATTAGCCAATTAGCAGAGGAAGGTTCTATACAAGTCTATAAACGTCCTAATATCGGTGTAGAGGAATTAATTATTGGTGTAGTTGGAGTCCTTCAATTTGAAGTATTAGAATATCGTCTTAAAAACGAATATGGCGTAGATCTTATTATAGAAAAACTCCCTTATCGCTATATCCGTTGGGTTGAGATGGATGATTTTGATCCAAAGAATTTCTCTATCACAATGGATACAATGATTGTTCAAGATGAAGATGAACATCCTGTATTATTATTCCAAAATGAATGGTCTATTGGTCAAGTACAAGATAGAAACAAAAATGCCGTGTTAAAAGAAATCTCATTAAGAAAATAATTTTAAATAAGGGGTCAGCATTAAATAAGTTGTATGCATACTTATTTAATACTGACCCCATTTGATTATTTTTCATCCTCTAATACAGTTACTTTCTTTATTACTACATCTTCCTTAGGTACAGATGCCTCTCCTGTATAAGGATTCTTTTCTACAGGCGTATCTGCAAGTTTATCTAGTATTTCTTCTCCCTCTATCATCTTTCCAAAAGCTGCATATTTTCCATCAAGAGAGCTTTCATCTCCATCCATTATAAAAAACTGACTACTTGCTGAATTAGGATCACTGCTACGAGCCATAGAAATAATTCCTTTTGTATGCTTAAGGGTATTTTGTGAGAAACCATTGTCCTCGAACTCCCCTTTGATAGTCTTTTCAGCTCCTCCTGTACCATCTCCCTTAGGATCTCCCCCTTGAATCATAAAATTCTTAATAATTCTATGAAATTTTAGACCATTATAAAATTCATCCTTAGAAAGATTAATAAAGTTTTCTACTGTCTCAGGAGCCATTTCAGGATATAGTTCAAATACCATCTTTCCTCCATCTTCCATTTCTATTTGCACTTTTGGATGCTCCACTTCACTATTGATTCCAGAATTTTCACTTGTATTTTTATTGCTACATCCTGTGATCAATAATAATATTCCTAATAGGATAATTATTATCATAGAAAATTTTTTACTGTATATGTTTAGCATCATTCAAACTCCTTTGTATAATATTTTTTATTATTCAAACTTACTTCAATCTCATTTCTATCGTATTTGGCATAAATCCCATAGATTTATAAAACTCGATGGTATTATAGTTTTCATAAGAAACTGTAATAGTGATAGTTTCACAACCATTACTTTTTAACCATTCCATATGACGCTGCATCAGTTCTTTCCCAATTCCCTTACCTCTAGCTTCTTCAATGACATGAAGGGTTTGTGGTTCGCCTTTATTTCCCTCAAATGTAGAAATACAATAACCTAATACTCTATTATTATCAGTATTTTCAGCTAGAGTAATTTTTATATGCTCTTGATCAAAAGAACTAAATCCATTTATTCTCTCTTCAAAAACAATATCTGTATAGAGATGTTTGAAAAATTTTGATATTTCCTCATGAAACTTTCTATTTCTCTCCCATACCTCCTTAATAATTGAAACCTCACTAAAGGATATGTCCCTATAACCAACCATTACTTCTCCCCCTTTACCTTTAAATCTCTTTACAGATCCATTTCATTCAAAATATTTCTTAATTTTTTTAATTCCTCTTTTGTCAATGTTATTCCCTTACCCATTTTTTCATGTTCAGGTGCCCAATCTCTTAGATCATATTTAGGATTTCTGTTATTCCAACTAATGAGATTTAATTGTTTTGACCACCCCTTGTTATTTTCTGATATGCTTCCTATAGTTTCTTTGATTTCATACTTTATTTCTGCCATTTCTCATTCTCCTTTTATTGTTTAATATTTTTAAAGTATAGATTGCTTTTTTCTTAATTCATCAATAAAAACTTCTTTTCCATCATTATTAACAAACCTCCAAAATTTCCATCCATTTGTAGAAGTATTGCTTTTCCCTCCTAAATTTTCTTTTGCTATATTTGCTGCTGTAGAAATAGAAGAATATTTATCTCCATTAAATAATATTTGTTCTGTATTTAAATTAAAAGTTGCTTCTACTGTTTTTTTTCTATATTTTCCAAATACCTTAATAGAATTTCCTTTTATTTTAATCGTATCATAAAAATCTTTAATGATTGAATCTGTTGCATTAATAATTGTATCCTGTATAACATCAAAAATAAGTTTAGCTCTATCTGTTATAAAATCAGTAAAGAATTCATCATATAATCCGTTACTCGTATCCTCTGGAATAAGGTGACACTCCAAACTCTTTGGTAGATTAGGGTTATTTTTTTTCAATTCTTTCAAATAGACTGAAGGGGCTTTTTTTCCTATTTTTATATTCGAAATTTTAGGTATTAAAGTCCTGTTTGCTACACAATCTGTTAATTCAATGATCTCAGAAGAATTTTTATATTTGTTTTCTATGTATTTCACAGGGAAAATATGATGGTCTTCTAATTTTGAATTAAAGGTTATTCTATTTGTACTACTCCAATCAATTAAACCACTTGTGTTTTGATTAATCAAATTTAAAATACCTTTATATATGGAACTACTTTTCTTTGAAAAGGAAAAAACATCTTCATAATTTGAAATTTGTATTTTCTGTAATTTACTAAAATAAACTTTGTCAAATATCTTTTCATTGTTTGCTATTTTCATTAATACATTTGAATCTTGAATAATAATATCATTAGATGCTCCACCATATCTTTGTGAAAAAATAGAAGCCCAATACCAATAATGTATAAATTTATTTTGTTTTTCATTCATTTGACTAAAATCTTTATGAGGTAGACATCTTAAAAAAATCATTAGAGGTATAATCATATTTTCATAAGGCATCCATGATTGAGATATAATAAAGTGATTGTCATATAAAAAGTCTAAAACTTTTTTATATAAATTGCATACATCATTCCAATACATTCTAAAATCATGATAAGTAAGATTTGTTAATATATATTTTTTATCTACATTTTTTCCATTACTTACAATACAAGATAAAGCTCTAACGATTGTTTCTCGTTGAAATTTATATTTTTCCTCACATCTTTCTGAAAAGTTCTCCATCTCTTTTCTAAGATTAAATCCTTCATATAATTTTGCTGCTAAAATATCAATAAAATTCAATTGGACCCCTTTGCTATTACTTCTTTCAAAAAATAAAGCAAATTTTTCAGAACTCATATTCAACAAATAATAAGCTATTAGTTTTTCTGCTTTAAATAAATCTTGAATTTTTCTTGATATAATTAAATAATTTCTAAATTGATTTTCATATTCTTCTTCATCATAGCTTTTTTCGAATTCAGATTTGTTAAAGAATAATTCTTTTATTTCTGCTTCAAAATAGCTTTCATTCATAATAGCATATACATCTGAAAATTTAATAGACAGTCTATCTTCATCAGGATACCCTGAAACTTCATACATTATTTGTTCTAAAGTTAGATCATTAAAATTTATTTCTCCAAACTCCTCTCTTAATTCTTCTAGTGTTTTCGTGATAAACCATACTGAATCTATGCCTTTTAATGCCCTATAGATAGAGGTAATTCTTTGTTGTCCATCAAGCACTAATAAAAATTTTTGAGTATTAACCATATTATAAATTTGTTCTTTAGTATAGGAAGTTAATTTTAAGCTTTTCCTTCGTTTCCCTTTGGTTTTCCTAGGTCTATAATCTAATTCTCTTACAGTCACTTCAAATGATGGTATCCCATAAATAATAGATCCAATAAAAATATCTCTAATTAAAGAATCAAATAGATCATAGCTTTTTGCTATATCCCAAACAAAATCTCTTTGGAATTCTGGTAAAGCAATAATATTTTTTTCTATATTAGCACAAAGTTCTTTTATGGATTGTGAACTTTGTTTTTCTGTATCACTCATTTTACATAACCTCCCTACATAACACTCAAACCTTTCGAAAATTTACCATGTTTAAAGTTGCCATCATATATTTCTAAACACTATCCATATTATAGCATAATTACTAATATCATTGCATATTTCAACCATCCTAGACTCCATTATCTAGTATATTTCTGCTTCGTTATGCCTCTTCTATTTTTTAACTTTTTGAGTAGTGAAATATTTTATTTTCCTCATTTGCCTTTTACAAACAAACTCTTATTTTCGATACTTTTAAACCAAGTCTATTTCTGATTGCTTTTGCTTTTTCATAATCTAATATTGACTCATGATTATACTCTTCGAATTTAATATTATTTTTATGAAATAGTTTTAAAAGCTTATCATACATTTATTTTTATAAAAATGTAACATATTCTCTACAACCTACATACATTGTACTAGGACAAAAGAAAACAGTCAAAAATTATTAATATAAAAGGAGGCTTCCATTTATGGCTAATGCTCAATGTGATGATATTTATGATGGTTGTGGAGGTTGTAGAACCGAATTATTGTTATTTTTCTTGTTGTTAGTAGTAATATTCTGTAATTGTTGTGGATATGGTGGCTACGGTGGTTGCTAATTATTAAAAAGAATTGGGATTTTGTTCCCAATTCTTAATACATACTATCATTTCATAAATTATCCATATATTTCTTTTGTTACAAACTAATATTAATACCTCTACCTCCAAACAAAATTGCTCCAATAAGAATTAATCTAAAAGCTTCCCAAAATGTTATCTCCCTTACACCAAATATCCTTGGTATCGTAATATTCCATAGCCATTCAAAAAGTATAACGATTATAGATACTACCAAGGTATCGCTATTATTAAAATATTCACCTTCTTATCCCCCTCTATTTCATCATATATACAAATAGTCCTTTATATTTTTATACAGAAGAAGCTAGTATCTTAAAACCAGTCTTTTATCTTTCATTCCAATATTTAACATCCACTCTTATAATATCATAAAATCATGTAATCTAATACTTTCCTTTAGTGAGTACTCATATATTGTCAAACAAAAAATTTATATATTATATTAATTTTAATTTTGAGATCCAATGCACCCTTTCGACACAATTAGACATTTCTTGTGTATTTATGGTGTTATAATTTTGATAAAGCAAACTGCTTATTATTTAATCAAAGAAAGGATTGGATTTATGCCTATTAACTTAAAAAAAGGACAGAAAATAGATTTAACAAAGACGAACCCATCTCTTACGCATATATTAGTAGGTCTTGGATGGGACACAAACAAATATAATGGTGCTTTCCCCTTTGATCTAGATGCTGCTGCGTTTTTACTCGATAAAAATGGAAAAGTATCTTGTGATGAAGACTTTATTTTCTATAATAATCAACAAGATCAAGCTAATTCTATATTACATCTTGGTGACAATCTAACAGGCGAAGGTAATGGAGATGATGAACAGATAAAAATTGATTTAAATAAAGTTCCTTCAAATGTCCACAAAATTGCCTTCACCGTAACAATTCATGAATCAATTCAAAGGAATCAAAATTTTGGTCAAGTATCTAACGCATTTATCCGTATTATTAATGAATCAAATAATGAGGAACTACTTAGATATGATCTTGGTGAAGATTTCAGCATAGAAACAGCTATTGTTGTTGCAGAATTATATCGTTATCAAGGTGAATGGAAATTTTCTGCTATAGGTAGTGGCTTTCAAGGTGGTCTTTCTGCTTTATGTACTAATTTTGGTATTGAAGTAAAAGATGAAGTGCCACAAGTGCACCCAATCGTTTCTCAACCATCTGTCACCAACTTACAAGATAACATTTCTTTAACTAAAATAGATCTCCTAAAGAAAAAAGTTGACATTATTCTTGAAAAGAAAAATCTTAATAGGGTTGTTGCAAAAGTTGGATTAGTACTTGATATTTCTGGTTCTATGAATCGTCTTTACAGAAATGGAACTGTTCAAAATGTAGTAGAAAGAATACTAGCTATAGCAAGTCGATTTGATGATGATGGAAAATTAGATATGTGGATGTATGATCATAGATTTAGAAGACTTCCTTCTGTTACAGAGATAGATTTTGAAGATTATATTAATAGAGAAATTTTAAACAAGTTCAGTAGGAAGGAAATGTTTGGTCGTAATCATGAATCTCCAGTAATGAAAGATGTTATATCAAAATATATAAATGAAGAACCTAGCAATTTTCCAACATTCATAGTTTTCATCTCTGATGGGGGTGTTCGCAGTGGTAAAGATATGAAAAATATTATTATTGAATCCTCAAAACACCCTATATTTTGGCAATTTATAGGTATTGGAAAATCTAATTACGGCATATTGAAAAAATTAGATACTCTATCTAATAGATATGTAGATAATGCTAATTTTTTTGAACTCAATGATATAGATAAAATTTCTGATGAAGAATTATATGATAGGCTTTTAAACGAATTTCCTATGTGGATTAGTGCCTCAAAGGCAAAAGGTATATTAAAATAGTTTTTTAATAATTACATCCTAGAAGTATCCGCTAAAAAATAAATCCCTAAAAATTAAATTTAATACCTAATAAAATTTAATCCAGTAGGAGAATTAACTCTTACTGGATTTGCTTTTTTAATTTCAGACTTTTACTTTGATTACTCTTTCTACCTAAATACCCACCAAATATTGCAGCAGGTACTACAAGAATAATGGAAGATACAGAGTACCAAAATGGTATTGCTATAGTTCCTATGATGTTCATAACAATTGATATTCCATCTGAAAGAATACCTACAAACAATGCGTGCTTAATTTCATTATGCTTTGAAATTTTAGCAGCTACATAACCACCTAAAATACTACATATAATTCCCAAGAAAAATGATATTGATAACATCTTTAAAGATAATAAAGTTTCTGTAATATTTACACCTTGCTTCCAGCTAGAAGCCATTACAACAAAAAATTGTAATGTACCTAAAACTATTGACCCTATATAATCAACAAGTAATCCTATAAATATTGCTTTAAAACTTAATTTGTTTTCATTTAGCATTAACACTCCTCCTTATCTAATCTTCGTATCCTATTATCCTTTATAAAAAATAAGTTTTCAACATAATTCGTCCGACAAATTATGACATCTTTTATGTATGACTATACTAATTGAATAGTACTTACTTTTCGGTCTACTAAACCTCTTCTTCCTGTATTTAATATCTCTAATTTCTTTCTTCCATAATAGAAACTTTTGGATTTTTCATTTTCAGGTGGTTGATGCTTTAAAATTAGTAAAGATTCAACATCAGCCAATCTTTTTTTTGAAAACCTCTTTCCTTTATCTAGTTCGAGTATACCAAATCTAACTTTGACTTTTCCTCTTAAGTCCCCCACCCAATTTCTATAATGTTCTTTGATCCTATCAATAAAATTTCTTTCCGTTTTACCTATGTATAATAATTTTTGTGAATTCCCCCATATTCTATATATTGCATATATTCCATTTTCATATGTAACATCATGATTTTCAATATTACTAAGATCATAAGGACCGTACCAATGTAATGTAATTTTTTCCATAATAGTTCCCCCAAAATGCCATATTTTATATAAATGAGGAAATTGCATAATTAGCATTTTCAAAATAGAAATCGAAACAATATGATAATAAGGATTCATTTTTGAGCCAATTTAAAATCCTATTCAAATTGTAATTTACTAAGCAATATTTTCCTCCATAAATTCTATTATTAATGAATAATAATGATTGACAGCATCCCAAACTACCAGATATGCCCCCACCAGTATGAAGCAGTTTTTAATTGCGATAATACGTGAATAATCCATATTATAACATAATTGTTAATATTATTACATGTTTCGAAGTGGGTTAACTCTCTTTTGCTATCTTAAAAATTTTAGCACAAAAGGAAGAAAACTTGCAAAATCCTTTTTGGTTTTGCAAGTTTAGTTTACAACTTTATTAAACAAAAACACAATTATAACTCCACACATCCCTTATCTACCATTGTTTGAAGGCCTCTCATTACTCCATACTTAGCATGCTCATAAGTAAGCCCCCCTTGAAAATATACGATATAAGGCTCTTTAATAGGCGCATCTGCACTGAGTTCGATAGAGGAACCTTGTACAAAAGCACCTGCTGCCATAATCACAGGACTATCATATCCTGGCATATTCCAAGGCTCTGGCGTTACAAAAGAATCTACCGGGGCTGCTGCTTGTATTCCTTGGCAGAAGGCAATAACACTTTCTGGGTTTCCCATTTTGATAGACTGAATAATATCACTTCTGTTTTCATTGTGTTTTGGAGCTACTTCATATCCTAGCTTTTCAAAAAGTCTTGCACAAAAGATAGATCCCTTTATGGCTTCACTAACAACCTTTGGAGCCATGAAAAGTCCTTGAAACATACTTCTTGTAAGACCAAATGTCAATCCACATTCCTTTCCAATTCCAGGAGAAGTCATTCTATAAGCGATCAGTTCTATAAGATCTTTTCTTCCTACTATGTATCCTCCGGTTAGTGCTAATCCACCACCAGGGTTTTTAATTAAAGATCCTGCCATAATATCCACTCCTACTTCAGTAGGTTCTATTATATCTAAAAATTCTCCATAACAATTATCAACCATACAGATTACATCTGGTTTAATAGCTTTGGCTATTTCTACAATTTTTTTGATGTCTTCAATCATTAATGCGTTTCTCCAGCTATATCCTGTTGACCTTTGAATATACACCATCTTTGTCTTTTCTGTAATAGCTTTTGCTAATAATTCTAAATCCACTTCTCCATTTGGTTTAAAATCTACTTGATTGTAAGTTACCCCAAATTCTTTTAATGAACCCTTTCCTTCTCCTCTAATACCAATTACTTCCTCTAATGTATCATAAGGCCTTGCTGTTGCTGATAATATTTCATCATTTGGTCTCATGATTCCTGTAAGGCATAAAGTTAAAGCGTGAGTACCATTTACAATAGTAGGTCTTACAATAGCATCTTCCGTTTTAAAAAGATTTGCATAAACCTTTTCAATAGCTTCTCTTCCTACATCATCATATCCATATCCTGTATTCCAGTTAAAATGCATGTCACTGATTTTTGCATCCTGCATCACTTTTAATACTTTATATTGGTTATACTCCTTGATTTCATCAATATGCTTAAAACTTTCTTCAATCTCTTTTTCTACTTCTAGTGCTAAATTGTATATTTTACTATTGATATTCATTTGTTCTTTTAAAAAATTTTCTGTATGCTTTTTCATTTTCTCACCATCCATTATATTTGCCAGTTTATCTATAAACTACTATGGCTATAATCCTTATGTATTTTAACACATTCTCTCATCATTATCAATTTTATCCGTACAAAGTGGGCAACTATAATCGTTATATGTATCTTCTTTTATTTTTAGAGGAACATAAGCGAGTCCCTTTTCATACCCCTCTTTGATCCCTACTCTTCTTCCATAAGCATACCCTATTAGAAAAACAAACAATACTATGATACTACAAATACCATAAATCATATGATTTCTCTCCTCTTAACGCTATACAAAGCTTTTTTATAAATGAAATGAATCAAAGCATAAGCTATCATTATAATAAGTAACTTTCTATAATCTAGCATTGCTAATAAAATGATCAAAATAAGACTTATAACCATGATTTCAACTTCTCCAAACTGATTAGCAAAGTTTTTATAACCATATTTTTTATCCCATTTTCTATCACATAGATCATCTATCAATTGTATAATACTCATAGCTATAAGAGATGTAATGATATTATAAAAAGAAAATAAATACATATTAATTAAAAATAATAGGATACTTTCCTGATATCCTCTAAGCCTAGTAGGTAGCTTCATACACATGTCATGAAACATCCCCACCATGTAGCAAGAACTGATAAGTGTTACAGTGTATTCTACATGGATTCCAGCAGCCAATATGATAAAAAGAATACTATAGAGGAGGATGGTTTTATGGATATTCATTTGATCTAAATAATCAAGGTCATCATCCACATAATCATCTATAAGCTTTATAGTAAATCCAATAAGTAAGCTTGCAATAAACTTAAAAATCACATCATAGCCTCCTACATACAAAGCTTCTCACCTCCCCAAACCCTTCTCTTGTTTGTGCAGATAGGGGAACAATATAATGATCAGGGAATTCCTTTTGAAGTTGTATAATAGGTGTTTTTCTTTCAAGTAAATCTACCTTATTGGCTAAAATCATATACCCCTCTTTTATAAGACCATATTGCGCTAATTGGTAATCTACTTCTCCAATAGAGTTTTTAATATTTTTTTCATCTATTTGTGAAGCATCAATCATATGTAAGATCATATTGCTTTCTGTAATAGCTCCTAATGTTTGTGCCATGGCTCGTCGAATTTGAATATTTTTATGGATTCCATCAATTAAACCGCTACTGTCCATAAGACTTAGTGTTTTTTTTCCTTTTAATACTGGAATTTTTATTTCTATAGATTGAAGACAGTTTGTCTTGTAAGGAATATCTGAAGATAATATTTCTCTTGCTTCTTCTATTGTATATCTTTGATAATCTAAGGATTTATCTTTTCCCAGAAATTTAATTTCTAAATGCTTTAGTCCCACATATTCAGCAAAATTTATCATAAATAGTGTCTTCCCTGCATTGGGTCTTCCAACTATAAGACACTTTTTCATCAATCATCCCCCTCTGTCATATCCTCTCTGATTAGCGTAATTAAATTGTCTCTTTTAAAACTACCTGACTTTTGTAGTCTTACTGCTTGCTTTCTTATAGCTCTTTCTACAATATTTCTTACAAGTCTTGCATTTCCACTACTGAGTGGATCTTCTATTCTTTTTTTTGATATGATTTTTGAAAGTCTTGCTTTAGCAGACATAGAAAGTTTATATTGTCTTTTTTCAACCATTGTCTCAGCGATTTTCATAAGCTCTTCTAAAGTATAATCAGGAAACTCTATATGTATAGGAAAGCGTGATTTAAGTCCTGGATTGGTCCTTAGAAATTTTTCCATTTCATCTCTATATCCTGCAAGAATAAGGATAAGATTTTCTTTATAATCTTCCATTCCTTTTACCATAGCATCTATGGCCTCTTTTCCAAAATCCTTTTCCCCTCCTCTCGCTAAAGAATATGCTTCATCAATAAACATAATTCCACCTAATGATTTCCTTATATGCTCTCTCACCTTTACTGCTGTATGCCCAATATACTCTCCAACTAAATCAGCCCTCTCCACTTCTACTACATGACCCTTTTCAAGAACTCCCATGGCACACATAATCTTTCCTAAAAGCCTTGCTACTGTTGTCTTTCCTGTTCCAGGATTTCCTTTAAAAATCATGTGTAGTACTAATGGATCAGCAATAAGAGATTGTTCTTTTCGCTTATTTTGAATACATATGAAAGCCTGAATCTCTTTAACCAATTTTTTTACACTTCCTAACCCTATTAATCCATCTAGTTCTTCCATCATCCCTTTTAAATCTTCTTCATTTGTATGATTATTTTCTTTTGTAGTTTTGTTTTTAGCAATTCTTCCAATAGCATACTCAGTAGAAATTTTACCATGCTCTAGAAGATTTAATAAATCTTCTTTCTCTCTATGACCATGTCCCATTTTATCACCCCAAAATAGTTACTATAATAACATATGCATAAACATAAGAATAATTTCAAAAAAATAAGAACAACATTTAGCTGCTCTTATTTGAATCTTTTTTATTCATGCTCTTGTTTTTTATTTTGTACAAAATTGATAGCTTTTAGCGGTGTAATAGTCGAAATAGCATGTTTATAAATCATATGCTGTTTTCCATCACTATCTAATACTATGGTATAGCTATCAAAGCCCTTTACTGTTCCCTTTATTTGAAACCCATTTACTAAATATACAGTGATAGGAATATGTTCTTTTCTAACTTGATTCAAGAATATATCTTGAAGATTGATTGCATTTTTCATTAATACCCCTCCTTGTTATGTCCTTAGTTAAAATATTCTATAAAAAGTTTAATTTTCCTTCCACATATTTTAGAATATCCTCTTCTAATTCTTTTTTCGATGGGTAATCACCAAAATCAAACCATTTCATTTGATCATATCTTTTGAACCATGTAATTTGTCTTTTTGCATAACGACGTGTATCTCTTTTTAAGATTCTTGTAGCTTCCGTAAGGTCATATTCTCCTTTTAGATATCGAATCATCTCTTTATATCCTAAGCCTTTCATGGATATGGCTTCTTCATCAAGACCCAACTTCATCAAATTCTTTACTTCTTCAATCAGTCCACCCTCTATCATCAAGTCCACTCTCATATTGATTCTTTCATAAAGCTCTTGTCGATCTCTAATAAGACCTATTAAAGTATAATTGTATTCCTCATTTTCCACTAGATCATTTTTAAAATCTTTCATCTTTTCCCCATTTTCAATAACTTCTAGTGCTCTAATAACTCTTTTTACGTTATTAGGATGAATACGAGCTGCTGCTTCTTTATCCTTTTCCATGAGCTTCTGATGTAAATATTCATTTCCAAATTCATTTGCCATATCTTCTAGTTTTTTTCTAAATTCCCAGTTAGAAGTAGTTTGTGTAAAGTCAACATTATATATAATAGAATTTACATATAAACCCGTTCCTCCAACAATCATAGGTAGTTTGTTTTTTTCAATAATCTTATCCATATAGTCTTCTGCTTTTTCCTTAAAATCTGCTGCTGAGAATTTTTCTCTAGGATCAATTTCATCCATTAGATAATGAGGAATGCCGTTTTTCTCTTCTTCTGTAGGTTTTGCACTACCAATATCCATATATTTATAAACTTGCATAGAATCTGCTGAAATAATCTCACCATCTAATTTTTTTGCAAGGTTAATAGATGTTTCCGTTTTTCCAACAGCAGTGGGACCCACAATAATTAAAAGAGGTTTTTTCATAATCACCCTCCTATACTCTTTTAAATTTCTTTTCAATTTCATATTTACTCATAGCAACAATAACAGGTCTTCCATGAGGACATGTAAATGGATTTTCAAGCTCTGATAATTGTTTCATAAGTTGATCAATTTCTAAAGGATCTAATTGATCATTTGCCTTAATAGCTTGCTTGCATGACATAGATATGATTTTTTCTATCTTCATATCGTAGCTAGATTGAATGTCCTTTTGAAGATGATCTACAATTTCTATAAAAAATTTTTTTGCTTCTGGTTTGCCAAATAAAACAGGAACAGCTCTTAAAATCAATGCATTTATCCCGAATTCTTCTATTTCAAAACCTAATTGGGTAAACATATCCATATTCTTCTTTACAATTTTAAATTCTGAAAAAGATAGTTCTACTAGAATAGGAGCTAACAGTTTTTGACTTACAGGAGATTGCTTCTGATAATTTTCCATTAATTTATCATACATGATTCTTTCATGAGCTGCATGTTGATCAATTAAATACATAGACTGACCATCTTGTCCAATCAAATATGTATTAAAAATCTGCCCTAATATACGAATTCCAAGAATTTTATCTGCATTCTCATTATTCTTTTTTTTCTCTAAAACCTTAGAACTTATAGGTTTGCTTTCTTTTATATTATTAATTTTTTTATCATCGATTTTTTCTTTATGAATTTCTTGATTTGTAATTATTTCATCATCTATTTTTTGATGATTCACTACTGGATTAGTAATAACTTTTCGATTTATTTCTTGATTCTCTGTCTGAATATCCGAATAAATATTTTTCTTTATGTTTTTGTCTTTTTTTTGTTTTTTAGAGGATTCTTCCTTTTTAAGATATACTTCTTCATGATTTTTCTCGTTTTTATTATTTACATGATAGGTTGATTTATCCTCAAAAACTAAATCTTTTACATTCTTTTTATTTTCTACCTTTACTACATCTATAGGCGCTATCATTTTATCTTCTTTTTTTAAAGGTTTTATTTCATTTCGTTCACCCATCTTTTTAAATCTTGGTAAATCTATTATTCTTTCTTGATGTCCATCTTCTTTTTTCTTAGGTCTTTCAAACCCTACACTAGGAATCAAATTTTCTCGAAGCAATCTTTCTTTTAATGTATCTTTCACAAACTCTTTAATATTTAATCCTTTATTAAAACGTACCTCTGTTTTTGTAGGATGTATATTTACATCTAATTGATCTGGAGGGACAGTTAAATAAATAAAACATATGGGAAATCTATTGATTGTAATAAGGGTTCTATAAGCTTCCTCTATAGCTTCACTGATCATTTTGTTTTTTACATATCGACCATTTACGAAAAACACTTGAAGCTGCTTATTACCTCTAGTTGTAGTTGGTTTTGAAATGTATGATTGTATAGAAAACGTATCACTTTTTTTATTTGCAAGATAAAGCATATTCTTTGCCATTTCTTTTCCGTAAATACTAGCAATATTATTGACAATACTACTTGAACCTGATGTGGTGAATACAATAGTTCCTTTATTGATAAAGCGAAAAGAAATATCTGGATAAGCTAAAGCATATTTACTAATCAAATCACTTATATAGCTTGTTTCTGTAGCATTAGATTTCATAAATTGCAATCTTGCTGGTACATTATAAAATAAATTCTTTATGACAAAGGTAGTCCCATTAGGGCACCCTATATCTTTATGCTCAATAATCTGACCTCCATGTAATTCTAAATAAGTTCCAGAAGGTTCTTCCCTCGTCTTAGATATTAACTCAACTTGAGATACAGATGCAATACTTGCTAATGCTTCTCCTCTAAACCCTAAAGATAATATTGAATCTAAATCTTCAACATTTTTAATCTTACTAGTAGCATGTCTTTCAAAAGCGATTTCCATATCTTCTTCATGAATCCCTACACCATTATCCGTAATTCGTATATAGCTTTTTCCACCATCCTTGATTTCTATGATGATTTTAGAAGCTTTTGCATCAATAGCATTTTCAACCAATTCTTTTACTACAGAACTAGGTCTATCTACTACCTCTCCTGCTGCAATTTTATTGGCAATAAATTTTTCTAATTTGTAAATTTTTTTACTCATTTTTTACGCTCCTCTATTTTGAGCTATTTTTACGAGCTTATATAAATGGTTCATAGCTTCCATAGGGGTAACATCTAGAATATCTATTTTTCTCAATTCTTCTATAACTTTTTGATCATTATTATTGAATAAGCTGATTTGTTCTTCACATACAACAGCTATTTCTTCTTGTGCGATTTCTTCTTTTTGAGTATCTTGAAATTCAACCTCTTGACTATTTTCTTCTATACTCTTATGGTTCAAATCATTTTCTTCTAATTGGGTTAAAATCTTTTTAGCTCTAAAAATAACCTCATCCCTAACCCCTGCAAGCTTTGCTACTTGAATACCATAGCTCTGATCTGCGCTACCTCTAATAATCTTTCGTAAAAAGATAATATCATCATTACTCTCTTTAACAGATATGCAATAATTTTTCACACCTTCTAAGAGTCCCTCAAGTTCTGTTAATTCATGATAATGGGTAGCAAATAGTGTTCTTGCACCTAAAATAGCTTTTTCACTAATATGCTCTACAACTGCCCAAGCAATGCTTAATCCATCATAAGTACTTGTTCCTCTTCCAATTTCATCTAAAATGATTAAACTTTTATTGGTTGCATTATTTAAGATGTTAGCAAGTTCACTCATTTCAACCATAAAGGTACTTTGTCCTTGTGCTAAATCATCTGATGCTCCTACTCTTGTAAAAATTCTATCTACAATACCAATAGTAGCTACATCTGCTGGAACAAAGCATCCTATTTGTGTCATTAAAACTATTAAAGCAACTTGTCTCATGTAAGTAGATTTTCCAGCCATATTTGGCCCTGTAATAATTGAAAATCTATTTTCTTCTCCATCAAGGAAAGTATCATTTCCTATAAACAGATCTAAGTTCATAGTCCTTTCAACAACAGGATGTCTTCCATTTTCAATCTCTATAAGTAATTCATTATTCACCTTTGGTTTTGTATAGCCATAACGATCACTCACTTCTGCAAAGGATACTAAAGCATCTAAAGAGGCAATAGCTGTAGCTGTTCCTTGAATTTCCTTTGTAAACTTTTTGATTTCTTCTCGCACCTTTATAAAGAGTTGATATTCTAATTCTATAATTTTATCTTCTGCACCTAAAATTTTTGCCTCTGCTTCTTTTAACTCTGGTGTAATATATCTTTCTGCATTGGCAAGGGTCTGTTTTCTAATATAATGCTCTGGTACTAAATTTAAATTTGATTTAGTTACTTCTAAATAATACCCAAATACTTTATTAAATCCTATTTTTAATGATTTTATTCCTGTAGCATTTTTTTCATTATTTTCTAGGTTTGCAATCCATTCTTTGCTGTTGGTCACAATTTCTCTTAATTCATCTAATTCGAGGTTATATCCTTTTTTTATGATTCCTCCCTCTTTTATGGTAACAGGAGGCTCATCCATAATAGATTTTTCTATTAAATCCTTTACATCTTCTACTAAATCTATACGTTTCAATATATTTTCTAGTTTTACTCCATGAAATTCATCTAAAAGATCTTTTATTTGAGGCAAGGCTTTAAGGGATGCTTTTAATGCAATTAAATCTCTAGCATTGGCATTTCCATAAGATATTCTTACTACTAATCGTTCTAAATCGTAAACATTTTTCAGTAAATCCTTTAAATCATCTCTTGTCAATAGATTATCCTTTAGCTCTTGTACAGCATCTAACCTTAAACGTATTTCATGAACATCCTTTAGAGGCTCTTCTACCCATTTTTTCAATGTTCTTCCACCCATTGCTGTATTGGTTTTATCTAAGGCCCAAAGAAGAGATCCTTTTCTCTTTTTATCTCTCATAGTCTCTGTAAGCTCTAAATTTCTTCTTGTAGATTTATCTAGGACCATAAAACTATCCGATGAATAATAGCTTATATTCCCTATATGAACTAGAGAGCTCTTTTGGGTTTTCTCTAAATATTCAAATAAAGCTCCAGTAGACGCAATAGAATAATCATGTTCATCTATTCCAAAACCTTCTACTCCTAATACATTAAAGTGAGATTTAATTTTTTTAATAGCATAATCTTTTTCAAAAGCCCAATTGTCAAATATATCTATATACGGAGTAGAAACAGAGGCAATTTCTTTTTTTATATTCTGTCCATCTACCTCTATCGTATTGATAATAATTTCTTTTGGATTGATTTTAGCAATTTCATCTAATAAAGGATTGATGCATTGCTTCTTTACAAATTCTGTTGTTTTTAATTCTCCAGTAGAAATATCAGCAAAGGATATACCTGCACCATTCTCATCTATATAAATTGACATAATATAATTATTTTCTTTTTCATCAAGCATATGACTATCTATTACAGTTCCAGGAGTAATGACTCTTACCACATCTCTTTTTACGATTCCCTTTGCTACAGATGCATCTTCTACTTGCTCACCAATAGCAACCTTATATCCTCGTTCAATTAATCTTTCAATATAATTTTCTGCCGAATGATGGGGTACACCACACATTGGTGCTCTTTCTTCTAATCCACAATTTTTACCAGTTAAGGTTATTTCTAGCTCCTTTGAAGCTAAAATGGCATCGTCAAAAAACATTTCATAAAAATCACCTAATCGAAAAAATAATATACAATCTTTATACTTTTCTTTTAAATCTAAATACTGTTTCATCATTGGAGTTAGCTTACTCATAAAAAACCTCCTATCAATCATAATATCCATATGATAAACTACATAAAACCAGGGTTTTCCCTGGTTTTATGATTCTAATTTTCTTCAATGAATTCCCCGTTTAAACTAAAAGTTCTAGGTTCTGTAATCTTTACCTTTACAAGTTTTCCTATACAACTTTCAGGTCCTGTAAAGTTTACAAGTTTACTAGTTCTTGTACGTCCCATAAACTTCGTTTTATCTGTTTTACTATATCCTTCTACTAAAACTTCCACTATTTTGTCTTTAAATTGACTATTTTTTTCAGCAACAATAGGATTTAAAACAGCTAATAATCTTTCAAAGCGTTCATGTTTTATACGATCAGGTACTTGATCTTCAAATTTAGCTGCTGGAGTTCCTTCTCGAATAGAATAAATAAAAGTATAAGCAGAATCATATTCAACAGTTCTGATTAAGTTTAATGTTTCTTCAAAGTCTTCTTCTGTTTCTCCTGGGAATCCCACAATAATATCTGTTGTAATCCCTACATGTGGGATTTCTTTTTTCAAAGCATTTACTAATTCAAGATATTTTTCCTTTGTATAGTGTCTATTCATTTTTGTTAATATATTTGTACTTCCTGCTTGTACAGGTAAATGCATATGTTCACATACCTTTTCACAATCTCTCATCGCTTCTATTAATCTAAAGGATAAATCCTTAGGATGAGATGTCATAAATCTAATTCTTTCTAATCCATCAATCTCATTAAGTCTATATAAAAGACCTGCAAAATCAATATCTTCCTCTAAGGTTTTTCCATAGGAATTCACATTTTGCCCTAAAAGAGTAACTTCCTTTGTGCCATTAGCAACTAATTCCTTAATTTCTTTTATAATATCTTCAGGCTCTCTGCTTCTTTCTCTGCCTCTCGTATAAGGCACAATACAATATGTACAGAAGTTATTGCATCCATATACAATATTTACAAATGCCTTTAACTTGTGTTTTCGTATAGCAGGAAGTCCTTCAACAATTCTTCCTTCCTCATCCCATACATCTACAACCATATTTTCTGATTTTATCCCCTCTGATAATAGTTGAGGAAACTTATGTAGATTGTGAGTTCCAAAAACTAGATCTACATGTTTATATTTAGTTTTTATTGCTTTAACGACATGCGGTTGTTGCATCATACAACCACAGACAGCTATGATCATATCTTTTCTTTTTTTCTTCATATTTTTTAATTGTCCTAAATTTCCATAGACCTTCAATTCTGCATTTTCACGAATACAACAAGTATTATAAATCACTAAATCCGCTTCATTCAGATTATCTGTTTCAATATATCCCATATAATCAAGCATTCCTAGTAAAACTTCAGAATCATGCTCATTCATTTGACAACCATAGGTCACTAAGTATACTCTTTTTTTATTTCCTGTCATTTGGTAATACTCTATATTTTGCTCTGCTACTTTCTCTATATATTTATCTTGTAATGCTATTTCATCTGCTGAGACTTCTATTTTTTTTCTTTCGCCCATTAAATTATCGCTCCTTCTTACTATTAATCCTTTTTCAAATCTAACCCGATTAATATCATATCATATTATATCAGTTTGGTGTAATTATATTCAATACTCTGCTATGAGTTTTAGCAATGTATTTATAAATTTTTGAAATTTGTTAAAGATAATATTAATAGTATTACCACTTTAAAAGAAAATAGAATCAGAAGACTATTTCAAGTAGCCTAACTTAATACATTATAAAATGAACACACAAATTATTGCAAAACTAAAATTCAGACAACATAAAAACCATGCCTATATAAGGCATGATCTTTACATGAGTTTATCTAATTTTTCCTTATCAAAACCAACAACATACTCATCTTTTATTTTTACAACAGGCACTGCCATAATTCTTTCCTTCATTAATTCTTTTCTTGCTTCGCCATTACTTGTTACATCTACTTCTTCAAAATCTGCTCCTTTTTGTGAAAGATACTCTTTCACAGTTGTGCAATGAGGTCATGTTTTTGTAGTAAATACTTTGATTTTTTCCATTGTATATTTCCTTTCTGTATTTTTTAGCCTATTATTAGTATTTAGTTTTTTAGGCATATATATGATTAAAAAAATTTATATTTTAAGCCAATAAATGCTATGACTAAAACTAAAAGTGTTAATTTAAGAAATTTTCTCAATTTTCTTTCAAAGAGTCGTATAAATACTTTTTCCTCTGGAAAAAATATTTATAATTCCTAAGGAGATGATATTATGGATGATTGCCCTTTTAAAGAAATGTGCCATTCTTATATTGATCATTTTGCAGATTACCCAGAGAAGTTTGTAAATATGTTAGAATGTTACTATTGTTGCGGAAATCATCAGGATTGTGCCCGGTACTATCTAGGTAACAATTTAGGTGCGGACAATATTCCTAAAAATTTAAGACCTCATGATTTTCCTGAGGCAAAATCAATATTTCATCAACAATATCATTAATTTAGCCTTCCCTCATTTATATTTAAGCAATATAGACACAAAAATAACCCACCTCAAAGTTCGAGGTGGGTTATTGAATTAACCAATAATTTCTTCAAGTGGAGTGTATGGAAGATCATGAGCTTGTGCTACTGCTTCAAACGTAATCTTTCCATCTATTACATTAACTCCTTTAGCTAATGCTTTATCATCTTTAATTGCTTGTAAATATCCTTTATTAGCTATATCTAATCCATATCTTAAAGTAGTATTTGTTAATGCTAAAGTAGATGTTCTTGCTACTGCACCTGGCATATTTGCAACTGCATAATGAAGTACGCCATGTTTTTCATATGTTGGATTATCATGAGTCGAAATTTTATCGATTGTTTCTATACAACCACCTTGGTCAATAGCAACATCAACAAGTACAGAACCAGGTTCCATTGTTTTAACCATATCTTCTGTTACTAATTTAGGTGCTTTTGCTCCAGGGATTAATACAGCTCCAATTACTAAATCCGCTTTTCTTACAGCTTCTGCAATATTATAACTGTTTGACATGACAGTTTTTACTTTTCCACCAAATATATCATCTAAATAAATCAATCTTTCCATACTTACATCCAAAATTGTTACGTTTGCACCAAGACCAACAGCCATCTTAGCTGCATTTGTACCAACAATACCACCACCAACTACTACTACTTCAGCTGGAGCAACACTTGGTACACCACCAAGTAACACACCTTTTCCACCTTCATGCTTTTCTAAGAATTGAGCACCAATTTGTGTTGCCATTCTTCCTGCTATCATACTCATAGGCACAAGTAGTGGTAAAGAACGATTTTCAAGTTGAACTGTTTCATAAGCAATACCAACAACTTTCTTTTCCATAAGGGCTTTTGTTAACTCTGGTTCTGGAGCCAAATGTAAATATGTATATAATATTTGTCCTTCTTTGAAATAACCATATTCTTCTTTTAGAGGTTCCTTAACTTTGATGATCATATCCGCTTGGTCAAATACTTCCTTAGGGGTAGGAATTATTTTGGCACCCGCATTTTCATAAATTTCATTACTAAACCCACTGCCAACACCTGCATTGTTCTCAATGATCACTTCGTGACCTGCTTTCACAAAAGCTTCTAC
This sequence comes from Marinisporobacter sp., assembly GCA_025210525.1. GTDB lineage: Bacteria > Bacillota > Clostridia > Peptostreptococcales > Thermotaleaceae > Crassaminicella. Next base: position 175,348 of record JAOARP010000020.1, on the reverse strand, counting down.
TCCAGCTGGAGTTATAGCCACTCTGTTTTCATTGTTCTTAATTTCCTTTGGAATTCCTACTATCATGTCAATCACCTCATCTTAAAATTTTTGTTTATAGTAACACTATAATTAGTGCTTGTCCTAAATGTATTATACCATATTAAGGAAAAATAATTCAACTATTTTTTGCATGATTTTTAATATTCAAATTGATAAAAAAAGAATGTATAGGGTTAATTTTCGGAATTGTAAATTTATTAACTTTTTACGATTTTCTTCTATAGCTTATTTTGCAAATATTCTTTTCCAAAAGGGTAATTTCTTTTGATGTAAGTGGTTCATTTTTTCTTTTAATTGTGCTAATTCATAACTTTTTTCTTTTACTTTCATCTTCAATCTAGCATTCTCACAGATTAAAACATCCTTTTCCTTTCTTACTGTATCCATATGCTCTGAATCTGTATTTTCATTTCCATGATCATTTAAATATGCTATAATCTCATTCTTTATTTCTACAAACTTAGTATCAATACTATTATTAATCGCATCATTCATATGATTATATACCATTTGCATCATATCAGAAGAATATTCTTCTGTAATGTTTACATCTTCCGAGCTAGTAACAGCAACTTCATTTGGTGCAGATACAATCAATTCTGGTGATTCAAGAATAAGTTTGATCTGTTTATTCGTTAAACCCTTTTGTTGAAGTTCTTTTATATAAATAATTTGTTCAATTTCCTTATAGGTATAATATCTCCGATTAGAATTTGTTCTTGGTATTTCTAAATTAAAATCATTTTCATAATATCTTAATACATGGGGTTCATATCCTGTTATTTTACTAACTTCGGAAATAGAATATCTTTTCTCTTTATCAAGCACTAGTATCCCTCCCATCTATTCTTTTTATTCTTTATTCAACCTTTAAATCCTCTCTCTTTCTCATGAATTTAAATAGCAATTTCGGTCAACATTTTACATGTATTCTTATGCACAAATAAAAAATACTATATATTTGTAAAAGTATATACAAACATATAGTATTACGTCGAAAATTAATTATATTCTCTTATAAAAAAAAGTCCTATGGGAATCTAAATTATACCTTGTAGGTAAAATAATTTGTTCTGTACTACCAACAAACAATATACCCTCATCTTTTAATGCATCATGAAATTTTTTATACATAATCTCTTTAGATTCTTCAGTAAAATAAATCATCACATTCCTACATACAATTAAATCACACTGATCTGGATATTTATCCTTCAACAAATTATGCTGCTTAAATTGAACGCAATTTTTAATACTGTCACTAATTTTATAAGAATCCCCAATTTTCTCAAAATATTTATTTGCTAGATGTTTTGGTACATTTTCAATACTCTTTTTAGAATATATACCATTCTTTGCTTTGCTGATTACCTCTTTGTCAATATCTGTAGCTAATATTTTTATAGAATTTAATGGCACTAATTCGCTTAATGCCATTACAAGAGAATAAGGTTCATCACCAGTAGAACAAGCAGCACTCCAAATTTTTAGCGTCTTTTTCTTTTTTAATAGAGTAGGAAATATTTCCTTTTGCAATATAGTCCATTGATTGGGATTTCTAAAAAATTCTGAAACATTTATGGTAAGATAATTAATAAATTCATCAAACAGCTTTTTATCCTTATTCATAGCATTATAATAATCATCATAGTTTGTAAAATTATTTCTTTTAATTAAAGAATCAATTCTTCTTTTCATCTGTCTTTCTTTATAATAGGATAGATTAATTCCTGTTTTTTTATATATTTTCTCTTTGAATTTTTCGTAGTTAATCATTTTCCATCCCCTTTACCATTATTTATTTTGTCGAATATTCTTCTTACTTCTATTTTCTTATAAATAACTATAAATTTCAAGAAAAAAATAAGGAAGATTAATCTTCCTTATTTTTTAGAATCTAAGATTTCTCCTATTGTAGTAGGTTCATCTTCATTGATGATTTCTACATTTGTATCATCTGCACCCGCTACAGCTTCTTTCATACTTAAACTAATTCTCTTATTCTCTTTATTTAAATCTAGTATTTTCACTGTTACTTTTTGGCCCATATGAACTTCTTCAGAAGGTTTAGCAATATGACGGTCAGATATTTGAGAAATATGAACTAATCCATCCACGCCTGGCTCAAGTTCAACAAAAGCTCCAAAATCTACTAGCTTTACAACTTTCCCGTCTACAATATCTCCAACATTATATTTTTCTTCAATATTTTGCCATGGTTCAGGTTGCATTTGCTTAAGTCCTAATGATATTCTATTTTTTTCTTTATCAAAATCTAATACGACAACTTTAAGCTTATCTCCAATATTTACAACTTCTTTTGGATGATTTACTCTACCCCATGAAAGATCAGAAATATGAACTAATCCGTCCATTCCACCAATATCAACAAAAGCTCCAAAATCTGCAAGTCTTTTTACTTCACCTTCAATAATTTTACCTTTTTCTATACTCTCCCATAATAAACGTCTTTTAATTTCATTTTCTTCTTTCTTAACTACTCTTCGTGAAAATACAACTTTTTTCTTTCTGAAATCTAAGTCTATAATTTTTACATGAAGCTCTTTTCCAACATATTCTTGTAAGTCATTTACATAACTTGTTGATAATTGTGATGCTGGTATAAAACCTGTAATTTCTTTATATACAGCAATAACTCCTCCTTTAACAACTTGAAGGACTTTTACTTTTATTGTAGCATTTTCATTTTTTACTTCTTCTAAGCTTTCCCAATCTTTTTCTGCATCCACTCTTTTTTTAGATAAAAGAATATTTCCTTCACCATCATCAGTTCTTAAAACATATGCCTCAATAGCATCTCCTTCTTTTGCAATATCATGAGGGTTCACTAAAGGATCGTTTGAAATTTCATTTTTAGGAATAATTCCATCCGATTTATATCCAATATTAACCATAATCTCTTTGTCTGTTACATGGATAACAGTACCACTCACTGTATTACCTCTTCTTGGTACTGTCAAGCTGTTTTCAATTTCTTCCATCATTTTCATCATTTCACTATTTTCATGTTCCATGTTATTCATTTTTTCAATAGCCTCCTTAATAATCCAGTCCGGTGTAGATGCTCCGGCTGTAACTCCAATTTTATTTAAATTTTTTAAATTTTCTATTGGTAATTCATCAGCAGTTTCTATATGATAAGTATTTTCACAATACTTTTTTCCTATTTGTACAAGTTTTTGTGTATTTGAACTATGATAACCACCAATGACAATCATTGCATCAACCTCTTTTGCAACATTCTTACAGGCTTTTTGTCTTTCCTTCGTTGCAGTACAAATAGTATTTACTTTCTCTAAAAGAATTGCTCTTTTATGAAGCCTTCCCACTACACTATTCCATAATTCTAATGTTATGGTTGTTTGAGCTACAACACACATTTTATCCCAATGATTAATTTTATCAACATCTTCTGCATTTTGGACTATATATGCGTTATTATTACACCATCCATTAATACCTATGACTTCTGGATGCTTAGGATTTCCTATAATAACAATTGTATATCCTTGATCATAATATTCTTTTGCAGTTTTTTGAACTTTCCTCACAAAAGGACAAGTTGCATCCGTGATTTGAATATTATATTCCTTAGCTAGATCATATATATTTAGTGGCACCCCATGAGAACGGATGATTAAGGTGTTATCTTTCGCATCCTTTAAGTTCTCTACAGAAGAAACCCCCATACCTTCTAATTTATTAATCACTTGATTATTATGTATTAAAGGTCCATAGGTATATATTTTTTTACTGTTTGTATTACCAATAGCATTAATTGTTTTATTCATCGCTTTTTTTACACCAAAACAGAATCCTGCATTGTCAGCAATAATTATTTTCAATATTATTATCCCTCCTAAGCCCATTTTTATTAGATTCTACATATTATTACAAAAACCCTTCTTAAAATAAATAAAAAAGCTTATAAAATAACTTTTATTTTAGATAATTTAATATTTCATCAACTACATTTTGTATAGATTTACCAGTTGTATCAATTTCAATAGCATCTTCAGCTTTTCTTAGAGGTGCAAATTCTCTTTCTGTATCCATTTTGTCTCTATTTTTTATTTCTTCCTTTACAATTTCAAACGTTGTATCAAAACCTTTATTTCTTAACTCTATAAACCTTCTTTTTGCTCTTTCTTCAATAGAGGCTGTCAAATAAAATTTATAGGTAGCATTAGGAATTACAAAGGTTCCTATATCTCTTCCATCCATAATAACGTTTTTATTTTCAGCTATATTTCTTTGAAGCTCTACCATTTTCATTCTTACTAAAGGAATCTTTGCTACATGGGAAACAAAATTATTTACTTCTGGTGTACGAATCTCTTCTATAACTAACTGAGCATCAAGAAAAATATCATTTCCTTCTAAGTCAATATTACTACTCTCTAAAACATCTTGTATACTTTTCTCTTGATCAACATTAATTCCTACTCTTAATATTTTAAGTGCAATAGCTCTATACATAGCTCCTGTATCTATATAAGTCAAATTTTTATATTTAGCAATTATCTTTGCTATAGTACTTTTACCTGCTCCTGCAGGACCATCTAAAGCAATACTTATATTTTTCATGGTTAAATGTCCTTTCCTCTACTATTCTTTTATTTATACACTTGTTCCTGCCAAATAACCAGTTGAAAAAGCAATCTGAAGATTATATCCTCCAGTTAAAGCATCCACATCTAATACTTCTCCTGTAAAATATAATCCTTCCATTTTTTTAGACTCCATAGTAGACGGATTAATATCTTTTACATCGATTCCTCCTGATGTGATAATCGCTTCTTTTATAGGCCTTGTCTTAGTAATTGTCATAGGTAAATTGAGCAGTAAATCAACTAATCTTTTTCTCTCATTTTTTGTTATTTGGTTTACATATTTATCTTCTTGTATACCTGATAATTGAATCATTATAGGGATTAATTTAGAAGGCAGTAAATCACTTAATGCATTTTTAAACTGCTTCTTCGAATATTTTTCAAAATCTCTAATGATTCTTTTATCTAACTTTTCTTCATCTAAAGCAGGTTTCAGATTTAAAAAAGCTTTGATTTTTTCATTATTTAAATAGTCACTAATATAACTACTCATACTCAAAACAATTGGACCAGATATACCAAAGTGTGTAAAAATCATTTCACCAAATTCTGTATGAATTTCTCTATTCTTATAGAAGGTTGTCAATGAAACATTTTTTAAGGATAATCCTTGTAGTTGCTTAATCCACTCCTCCTCTATTTCTAGAGGAACTAAGGCTGGTTTTAACGGGCTTATATTATGATCTATTTTTCTAGCAAATTTATATCCATCCCCTGTTGAACCTGTAGTAGGATAAGACATTCCACCTGTAGCGATAATAATTTTATCACAATCTATAATTTTTTCATCAGATAATTTCACACCCATAATCTCTTTATCTTTTATTAAGATTTCTCTTGCTTCTGTATTTAATCTTATATCTACATCATGAGACACCATGTACTTTTCTAAAGCTTTAATAACATCACTTGATTTATCTGATTTAGGAAATACCCTATTCCCTCTTTCTACCTTGGTAGATGTACCATATTTGTTAAGTAAATGAATTAAATCATCATTTGTAAAAGTATAAAAGGCACTATATAAAAAATTTTTATTAGTTGTTACATGATTTAACAATTCTTCAATGTCACTACTATTTGTAACATTACATCTTCCTTTACCTGTAATATAAATTTTCTTTCCTAGTTTATCATTTTTTTCTAGTAATATAACATGCTTCCCTCTAGACGCAGCCGTACCTGCTGCAATCATACCAGCCGCACCGCCTCCAATTACTACTATTTTTTCCAATTATTTATCACCCTCTACTTCATATTTTCTAGATGACTCGTATTATTTAATGTGACAAGTACGGGTCCATAAGATTTATATTCAATTAAATTCATGGACGTATTATCTTGTCTAATTTTATAAAAATAAGAAAGATCTATGTCCATCACCCCAAGTATAATGGATTTGATGGTAACACCATGAGATACAACAATGATATTTTTATTTTCATTCTCTTTTACAATACGATAGATTACATCTAATCCTCTTTTTTGTACATCTAAAAGTTTTTCTCCTCCTGGAATATTCGCTTCATGGGGATCATTTCTCCATACTGTATAGTGCTCTTGGTAATTCTTTTGAATCTCTTCATTCGTTAGTCCTTCCCATTCCCCAAAAGACATTTCTCTTAACCTATCTATTTTTTTCACTTCTACATTCAAAGTTTTTCCAAGAATTTTAGCTGTTTCATATGCTCTATCTAAATCACTACTATAAATAGCATCAATTTTATAATTTTTCATCCTTTCTGCTAAAAGAATGGCTTGATTCCTACCTTCATCTGTAAGCTCAACATTTTTTGATCCCTGTGCTCTAGATTCAATATTCCATTTGGTTTGTCCATGTCTTACTAAGTATAATTTTGTCATATTTTTTCCCCCTTAAAACACCAAATCTATTATACCATTAAATAACGCTTTTCTAATTATTTTTTCCATTTTTATATAAAGATAAAACTCATAAATTTCTCAAAGAAAACATTAATTTATGGTAAATTCTTCAAACACCTTTCAAGTACTATTCTATAATAATATATAAAAAACTACGGAATTCCGTAGTTTTTTATATATTATTCACTATAGTGTATTTTTGTCATTATAAACATTATGTTTTTCCCAAATCTTTTCTAATCTATCAAATGTACTTGATATTTCAGTTTTTTCTCTCATACCTACTGCAACTACCAATGCATTAATTAAACTTAAAGGTGCAACCAATGAATCTACAAAGGAAACCATATTGCTTCTTGCTACTAATGTATAATCAGAAATAGCTGCAATTGGAGACACTTGACTATCTGTAATCCCTACAACAGTAGCACCTAACTCTTTTGTATAATTTAAAGCATTTAAAGTATTTGTAGAGTATCTTGGGAAACTAATACCAATGACTAAATCATCTTTTCCAACTCTTAACATCTGTTCATAAATATCGCTAACACCGGCTGTAACGATTTTTACATTGTCTAAAATTAAATTCAAATAAAATCCTAAATATTCTGCTAAAGTGCTTGAACTTCTTAATCCTAAGATATATATTTTCTTAGCTTTAAAGATACTATTTACTACATCTTGAAAAACTTCATCATCGATCTCTTCAATGGTAGCTTTGATATTATCCATATCTGCTTTTAATACTTTCTTTAGAACAGCACCTTCATTTGAATAATCTGCTGACATTTCTAATCTTTGAACAGTTGTTAATTTTGTTTTAATTAATTCTTGTAATTCCTTTTGTAGTTGAGGATATCCGTCATATCCTAATGCATTAGCAAATCTTACGACGGTGGATTCACTAACTCCTACTCTGTTTCCTAATTTTGAAGCAGTCATGAATGCTGCTTTATCATAATTATTTGTAATAAATTGCGCAATTAATTTTTGGCCTTTACTTAGCCTCGAAAAATTTTTCTGAATAATTTTAATTAAATCTGTACGATCATTTTTCATGGGAATTCCCTTTCTAAACTAAATCTATGCTCTAGTTCCTAGCTTATAACCTTCTTCTAATGCACGTTTGTTTAGTTCTTCTGTTCCTTTTGGTACTCTGTTTAATACAGCTGCTTCTAATGATTCTTTTGATACAATATTTAATAATGCATTAATAGCACCTATTGCAATAATGTTTGCAACCATTGGCTTTCCAACTACTTCACTAGCAGTTTCTAGAATTGGGATTTGAACAATTTCTCCAGCCTTTGTACTCTCAGGTACCGTTACTGTTGAATCAACTAATAATAGACCTTCTGCTCCAATTAGATCAACATATTTATCACAAGCTACTTGCGTTAAAGACAATAGAAGATCAGCTGTTTGAACTTTTGGAAAATCAATTTCATCAGTACTAATAAGAACTTCTGCTTTACTAGCACCTCCACGAGCCTCTGGACCATAAGATTGTGATTGAATAGCGTTCTTACCGTCCATGATTGCTGCCTCAGCTAGGATTATTCCACCTAAAATAAGACCTTGTCCGCCTGAACCAGTTAATCTTAATTCCATTTGCTTAGACATACTATCTCTCCTTTGTGAATCTATCAATTATTTTTTGATACTCTTCAGTGTATTCTGGTGCTGTAGTGTTTTTAAATTCTCCAATCAAGAATTTTCCTTCAAGTTTCTCTGGAGAAAGTTTTTCTGCAACTTTAACATCAACAGCTGTTTCTTTTTGCCACTGCATAATGTTTACAGCTGATCCTTTTTTATTCTTTCTTCCATAATAAGTAGGACAGACACTAAGTCCTTCAATTAATGAGAATCCTTTGTTTTGGATACCTTTTTCTACAAGCTTTGTTAATTGATTTGCATGATAAGCTGTACCACGAGCAACATATGTAGCTCCTGCAGCTGCTGCTAATTCTGGAATGTTAAATGGTCTATCAATATTTCCATAAGGAGCTGTAGTACCTAGATCTCCTGTAGGTGTTGTTGGAGAATACTGACCACCTGTCATTCCATAAATGTTATTATTGAAAACGATTGTTGTAATATTAATATTTCTTCTACAAGCATGAATTAAATGGTTTCCTCCGATTGCTGATGCATCGCCATCACCAGTAATTACAATTACTTCAAGTTCTGGTCTAGATAATTTAACGCCTGTTGCAAAAGCTAATGCTCTACCATGTGTAGTATGAAGTGTATTAAAATCCATGTATCCAGGTGCTCTTGAAGAACAACCAATTCCTGATACGATACATACTTTATCCTTATCTAATCCTAAGTTTTCTATTGCCTGAGCAATACTTCTCATTAAAATTCCATGTCCACATCCAGGACACCAAATATGTGGTAATTTATCCATTCTAAAATTATTTTGAATTAATGTGCTAGCCACTTTAAATTACCTCCTCAATTTTAGATAATATCTCGTCAGGAGTAATAATCTCACCATCAACTTTCCCAATATGGAAAATATCAGATGTTCCTTTTACTACTCTTTCAACTTCTTGAACTAATTGTCCATAGTTAAGTTCTGCAACAATGATTCCTTTTGCTTTTTGTGCAAATTCTTTTACTTGCTTTTCAGCAAATGGCCAGATCGTAATTGGTCTAAACATACCTACTTTTAATCCTTTTTCTCTAGCTTTTTTCACTGCACTCTTTGCACTTCTTGCTGTTCCACCATAAGATAATACAACGATTTCTGCATCTTCCATATATAATTCTTCATATGTTACAATATCATCTACATTATCTTCGATTTTTGTCATAAGTCTAGTACAAAGCTTATCTGCTACTACATTACTGTTTACTGGGAATCCTGATTCATCATGAACAAGACCTGTTACATGATATCTATGTCCATCACCAAATCCTGCCATAGGTGGTACACAGTCTCCCTCTAAAACTTTATAAGCTAGGTAATCGTTATCCTCAGCTGCAGGCTTTTTACGATCAATGATTTCTAATTCACTAGCATCAGGAATTCTAATTCCTTCTCTCATATGTCCAACGATTTCATCCATTAATAGAATTACAGGTGTTCTATATTTTTCTGCAAGATTGAAACATCTAACAGTTAAATCAAATGCTTCTTTTACTGATGATGGAGCTAGTGCAATTACAGGATGATCTCCGTGAGTACCCCATTTTGCTTGCATTACATCACCTTGTGATGGAGAAGTTGGAAGTCCTGTACTTGGACCATGTCTTTGTACGTTTACAATTACACATGGGATTTCAGCCATAGCAGCATATCCAATATTCTCTTGCTTTAGTGAAAATCCTGGACCACTTGTTGCAGTCATAGCTTTTACTCCAGTAAGTGCAGCTCCAACTGTAGCAGCCATACCAGCAATTTCATCTTCCATTTGAATGAACTTTCCGCCTACTCTTGGAAGCTTTTGTGCAGAACCTTCTGCTACTTCTGTTGAAGGGGTGATTGGATATCCTCCATAGAAACGCATTCCTGCAGCAATGGCACCTTCTACAACGGCTTCATTCCCTTGCATTAATTTTATATTATTATTTTTCATCTTCCATACCTCCTAGATAAATTGCATAATCAGGACAGCGTACTTCACATAAACCGCATTTAATACAATTTTCCATATCTACAATCTCAACTTTTTCATGTTTTAAAGCAAGCACATTTTTAGGGCAGAATTCCACACAAATTCCACAACCTTTACACCAGCTTTTTTTTACGATTAATTTCTTTTCATTCTGGTTTGCCATTCGATTCAACTCCATTCCAAAGTTAATGTTTTCCACATGTTTATGATAACAAAAAAAATGTCGGATTGCAATTTTTATTTCACATTTTTTGAAAAATATACAATAATGCAATTTTTCCTTCAAATTGTACGCATGAATTTTCTTATTCATGTTTTCTGTTATTTTGGCATACAATTATTCACAAAAATAAAAAAGACGCATATTGCGCCTTTATTCTATTTCCATATTCCATTTTTTCACTTCTTCAATTAAATCAAATTTTGTTAAATCAAAGTGAATAGGTGTAACAGCAATACAATTATTCTTTACACCATGTATATCACTACCTTCATTGTCCTTTGCATCAATCACTTCTCCACCTAACCAATAATAACTCTGTCCTCTTGGATCAATTCTTTCTATAAAAGAATTTTTATATTTTCTTGCACCTAAATTGGTAATATTCACTCCTTGGATCTCTTCCTCTTTGCAATTCGGCACATTTATATTCAATAATGTATCTGGCGGTAATGGATTTTTTAATATTTTTTCTGCTACGGTAATACTAAACTTTGCCGCAGCATCATAATTTACATTTTTAAAAGCCGCAAGGGATACAGCAACAGCAGGATATCCTAAAATAGCACCCTCAATAGCAGCAGAAACAGTACCTGAATAAAGTACATCTGTCCCTAAATTTGGTCCCTTATTGATTCCTGAAAAAACAATATCTATTTTTTCTGAAAGCAATGCTTCAATAGCAAGTTTGACACAATCTGTTGGCGTACCACTAACTGCCCATGCATCAAAATCTTTATCAAAAAACTTAACCTTTTCTGCCCTAAGAGGCTCATGCATAGTTATAGCATGCCCTGTAGCACTTCTCTGACGATCTGGTGCCACAATGTATACTTTTGCAATTTTATCTAGTGCACAGGCTAGTTTATATATGCCCTCTGCAAAAATACCATCATCGTTTGTAATTAATATGTTCAAAATAGTTCCCTCCTTCAATAGGTTATACATTATTACGCAAATATTTTAATAGTAATTTCATATAAAACAAATACTAATATAAAAACTAATCATTTATTCATTAGGAGTGATAAATTTGATTCAAATTGATGACTCAGGAAGCGGTAGTTTAATCGGTGGTACTTGTATTGGCGCTATGCGTACTGAAACAAAAGAATATGTTTATGATATCATCCCTTTAGAATATTATCATACGGATACATTTGAAAAAAAATTGTATCTAGATAAAGTCGTTGATATAGTCATTTCTCTTCTAAAAGCATTAAATGTATCTAAAGATGAAAAAATAGAAATATGTAGAGGCTATATGTTTGATAAATTAAGAATATTTTTAAAAGAAAACCAATACAATTTTTCTAGCACCACAATAGGAGAACCCCTTCAATCTCAGGTTGAAAGTACTTTTGAAGAATATACGGTTTCACTAGGTCTTCCTCATGAATTCTTAACTTATACTAAATATCCTTTTCACTTTCATCGATTGCTTAGATGGGTCTATGCAGATTATGATGAGCGGATCTCCCTTTGTAAAACAGGTTGGAAAAGTTGGAAAAAATACGGTAACCTTGATTTACAAATAGAAACCACTTATCTTAAACATAGTAGATACAATTGTTTAAAATGTTGGAATAAAATCAATGATAATACCCATGTGAAAGTAATTAAATATCATAGTAACAAACCAAATACGATCTATCTACATCTAGACTGTTAATAAAACTCCAAAAATATAGGAGTTTTATTTCTTAATAATAGTAATCAATAAAGGTGGCTCTTTTGTTTGATTGATATAATCAACCTTCATCACGTGAAACTTACTTGATTCAAGGGTTTCGACATAGTTTATAACCCTTTCCTTTTCAATTTTCCCTTCAGCATGCCCATAATATATGACAATAGTAACAATTCCATTTTTCTTTAAAAGGGTCAAACATTTCTCAATGGCAACAATAGTTGTTTTAGCCTTTGTAACAATATGATGCTCTCCCTTTGGTAAATAACCTAAATTAAACATAGCTCCACTTATTTCATCCCTAATATAAGTATCCATATTTTCATGTCCATCTTGTATTAACTCTACACTACTTATGTTATTTCTCTCAAGTAATTCTCTTGTATTTGAAATGGCTAAATCTTGTATATCAAAAGAAATAACTTTTCCTTCGTATCCTACAATATTTGCTAAAAACAATGTATCATTTCCATTCCCCATTGTAGCGTCCACTACTACGTCACCTTTTTTCAACGTTTCTTTTAAAAATGATTTAGCTACTTCTGTAGGTCTTGTTAAATATTTTATATTCATTTGAAACACCTCATTCTATTGATGGGATTTACATGCTTTTAAGAAATAATCTGGTAAAATTACCTGTCCTATCTTTTCTCCCTCAAGCTCATTCAAAATATTGATAGATTCACAACATTTGCTTACTTCATTTAAGGAAACTTCTTTAAATCTTAATTTTTCAAAAAATATCTCTTCTTGATCAATATTTACAAATACCCTTTTTACTCCTTTTTTATCTGCTAAATTTAGGGCGGCTTTTACAATACCATCTCCTAAATATTCTCTTTGTCTATTTTTTGAAACGACCACAAATTTTAAAATTGCTATGTCTTCTATTTTTATAAATCCAGCAGTTGCAACAGCGTCTTTATTATCATAAGCAATCATACAATTTGTAATGTAATCTTCTATTCCCTTTATCTTTAATTTACTTTCCTCTATTAATTTTTTTATAATAGATCTTTTTTCTTGAGTTGCTGCCTTAATTTCTAACATCCTCTCAACTCCTTGTAAAAAGTACTTCGTCTTTTCTATTTAAATGCTATAGATAAAAAATACATAATCTCTATACAATACAACTATTTTAACATGATTTTAGGTATTCAATCTCTTTTTTTGTTAAATTTCTCCATTTTCCTTTTTCTAAATGATCTAATCGTATTTTACCAATAGCAATTCTTTTTAACCGTTTTACGGGATGATTGATTTTTTCGAACATTTTTCTAATTTGTCTATTTTTTCCTTCATGAATCATTACCTCAACAATACTATAATCTTTTTCTCCTTTTAAAACCTTAATAGATGCAGGCGCTGTTACATAACCTCCTATATCTATACCATTCCTAAACCGATTAAGTTCTTTATCATTAAGTATTCCTTTGACTTTAGCAATATAAGTTTTCTTAATTTCATGTTTTGGATGTGTAAGTCGATAGGATAAATCTCCATCATTTGTCATAATTAATAAACCAGAAGTATCATGATCTAGTCTTCCCACAGGATAAATTCTTTCATGAATACCTTTTGTAAGATCTACTACAGTAGATCTATCAAATTCATCTGATAGTGTAGTTATATATCCTTCTGGTTTATTGAGTATGATATATACTTTATTTTGTTCTAACTGAATGATCTTATTATCTATGTAAACAATATCTTCATCAGGGTTTATAACTACTCCCATATCCTTTACTACTTCATTATTTACTTTTACTCTACCAACCTTTATTAATTCTTCTGCTTTTCTTCTGGATGTAACCCCACAATATGCTATATATTTTTGCAGTCTCACAAAACTCGCTCCTTTTCTTTTGTTAAGGGAATATCATAAATATATTATATATTTTATACTAACTTTTCTTCAAATATATTCAATTCCTTTATTCTTTTAAATTTTTATGTGTATACATTTTTTTAAGGACTTCATCATAAGGCATCTTACTTTCCCAATTTTTTAGGACATCATCTTTATGATCATATTCACTTTTTTTAATTTTTTTATTTTGCTTTTTTCCCTTTGTTTTGTATTTATTACTCTCTGTATTTATTGATTCTTTTTTATCAAAATTTTTTAGTATAGTATAGATCTTCTCTAACTTTTCATTTATTTTTTCCAATAAATCTATTACTTTTTCATCCATTTGATCTTCTCCTTTTCATATTTTTATTATATGAAAAGGATATTCTTATTCTTTTTGTATTATGATTTTGTAATAATTTTTTTATAAAAATCTGTTTTTTTATATGTAACGGTCATGATTCTTGCTTCATAGTATATATTAAAAATATGATAAAGGATAGGATGCTGATGTTATTTCTTTACAATAGTAAGCGTATATTAATGTTTTTATATTATATTCCTGTTGAAATCATAGCTATTATATTATATAGGATATTCGAGCATAATGCTTTATGAAAATAAAAAATTCAAGTAATCTTTATATTGTGTTATGAAATATATTTTATGTTTATTTTTAAATTCTGTTTTTAAAGTAAGATGTTTTATTCTATATCTACATCACTACTCGGAACTCATTCTTTTATTATAAAATTTATAATGTTTTCTAATCCATTAAAAAAGCAGGAGATAATCTCCCGCTCAATTTATTATTCATACATTTTTTGAACTCTATTTTGAATTTCTTCATCTTCTAAAAACTCATCAAAGGTAGTTTGTTTATCAAAGATTCCACTTGGTGTAATTTCAATTACTCTATCTGCAATCGTTTGAATAAATTTGTGGTCATGGGATGTAAAGATCATAGTTCCTTTAAAAGCAATCAAGCCATCATTTACTGCTTGAATAGATTCTAAGTCTAAATGGTTTGTTGGTTGATCAACAAGCAATACATTTGCACTTGAAAGCATTAATTTAGAGAACATACATCTTACCTTTTCTCCTCCTGATAAAACCTTTGCCATCTTTAAAGGCTCTTCCCCTGAAAATAGCATCTTTCCTAAAAACCCTCTAATGAAGGATTCTGATTTTTCTTCAGAATATTGTCTTAACCAATCTATCAAATTCAAATCAACATCTTCAAAGTACTCTGCATTATCCTTTGGTAAATAAGCTTGAGTAGTAGTAACTCCCCATCTAAAAGATCCCTCATCAGGCTCCATTTCACCCATTAAAATTTTGAAAAGAGCCGTTTTTGCCATTTCATTTTTCCCTAGGAGTACAATCTTGTCCCCTTTATTTACAGTAAATGAAATATTGTTTAAAACTTTTACCCCATCAATCGTTTTACTAATACCCTCTATCTGTAAAATATCTTTTCCAGCTTCTCTTTCTGGTGTAAATCCAACAAATGGATATCGTCTTGATGATGGCTGAATATCTTCTATATTAATCTTATCCAAAAGTTTCTTTCTAGAAGTTGCTTGTCTTGCTTTTGAAGCATTAGAGCTAAATCTTGCTATGAATGACTGTAATTCTTTTATTTTTTCTTCTTTTTTCTTATTTTGTTCTTTCATTAATCTTAATGCTAATTGACTAGATTCATACCAAAAATCATAGTTCCCCACAAATAATTTTGCTTTCCCAAAATCAATATCTAACATATGGGTACATACTTTGTTTAGAAAATGTCTATCATGGGATACTACGATTACGGTATTAGGATAATCTAATAAAAACTCTTCTAACCAGTTAATAGCTTTAAAATCTAAATGGTTTGTAGGCTCATCTAATAAAAGAATATCTGGATTTCCAAAAAGAGATTGGGCTAATAAAACTTTTACCTTTTCATCACCCTTTAATTCTTTCATGGTTTTATCATGTAAATCTTTAGTAATTCCTAAGCCCATTAGTAATTTTTCTGCATTTACTTCAGCTTCCCAACCATCAAGCTCTGCAAACTCACCTTCTAGCTCTGATGCCTTTATTCCATCCTCTTCAGTAAAGTCCTCTTTTTGATAAAGAGCATCCTTTTCCTTCATAATTTCATAAAGTCTTGTATGTCCCATAATAACTGTATCTAAAACAACAAACTCATCAAATTCAAAATGATCTTGCTTAAGTACTGCTAACCTTTCCCCAGGAGTAATAGAAACATTTCCTTCATTCGGTTCAACATCACCAGATAAAATCTTTAAAAAAGTTGATTTTCCTGCACCATTTGCACCAATCACCCCATAACAATTTCCTGGAGTAAATTTAACATTTACATCATCAAATAATTTTTTATCACCATATCTTAATCCTATCCCTGTAACTGTAATCAAATTTATTTGTTATACAACCACTTGTATAACGTCCTCCTCTCTTTCTGACAAATAAAAAATTGCACAAAAATCTGTGCAATTTTATTTCACTTACTTCATTATACACGCTTTTACAAAATTATTGAATACTTTTTTTATAATATATATTAGTTTTTTAAGTCTAGTTTGAATTTAGCTAATGCGTCTGCAAGTGCCGTATTAATTGGTTCATTATTATTTTTTTGTTGTTTTTTTAGATATTTTGCTACATCTCTCTTATTTCCTTGATTTTTCTTTTCTTCTTTTCTCTTTTTAAAAGATGTTAATTTTTCTCTATATCCACAAGAACATACAAATATTTGTCCATCTCCTTGACCACGAAGTTCCATTTTTTTATGACAATTAGGACATCTAGCATTGGTTTTTTTAGCAATCCCCTTTTTATAACCACATTCTCGATCTTGACAAACAAGCATTTTTCCTCTCTTACCATTTACCTCTAATAAGTACTTTCCACATTCAGGACATTTACTTCTTGTAAGATTATCATGTTTAAATAGATCTTTACTATTTTTAATTTCCTTAACAATTTCTTTCGTATAATTTCTCATTTCACTAATGAAATTGTTTTTATTTAGCTTTCCTTTTGAAATAGCACTTAATTTCTGCTCCCACTCTCCTGTTAATGCTGGAGACTTTAAATCCTCTGGAACTAACTTTAATAGCTGTTTTCCTTTAGACGTGATTAAAATATCTTTTCCTTTTTTTTCAATAAAGTAGCTATTGAATAATTTTTCTATAATATCTGCTCTTGTAGCTACTGTTCCAATTCCTCCTGTTTCCCCAATAGTTTTAATTAAGTCCTTATTTTCATTCACCATATACTTTACTGGATTTTCCATAGCTGAAAGTAAACTTCCTTCATTAAAAGATGATGGAGGTTTCGTTTCTCCCTTCGTTTGAGCAACATTCGATACCTTTAAAATATCTCCTTTATTTAAGTTCGGTAAAGTTTGCTCTGAAATAACATCATCAGTATCTTCTTCATCAAAGTTATTTTTATAAACTTCCTTCCAACCTTGTTTGATCACTATTTTTCCTTTAGCAATAAAGGTTTCTTCTTCTATTTTAGCTTTTATCGTTGTTTGTTCATACTCAAAAGGCGGATATAAAACAGCTAAGAATCTTTTCACGACCAAATCATATATTTTTCTTTCTTTATCACTTAAATCCCTTAAATAAACTATCTCTTCAGTAGGAATAATTGCATGATGATCTGTTACCTTACTATTATCAACAAATGATTTGTTTGATTTTATCGGTTTTCTTAAAATTTTACCAGCTATAGCATTATAAGGGCTCACCCCACAGGCTTTGATTCTATCTTTTAGGGTATCTACTAAATCTTCTGTAATATATCTTGAATCCGTTCTTGGATAAGTTAACACCTTATGATGTTCATAGAGCTTTTGCATAATAGATAATGTTTCTTTAGCTGAAAAACCAAATATTTTATTTGCATCTCTTTGAAGCTCTGTTAAATCGTATAGTTTAGGAGCATAGCTTTTTTTATAAGCTTTATTGACTGCTACTATCTCAGCAGCTTTATTCTGTACAACTTTTAATATTTTATCCCTTTTTTCCTTATCAAAAGTCTTAATATCTTTTGTTTTACGATCTTGCCATGTTAGCTTTAGTTTATTAGTATCTGCCGTAATTCCATAAAAAGATTTCGGTTTAAAATTTTGAATCGCCTCTTCTCTTTTAGCAATCATAGCAAGAGTTGGCGTTTGTACTCTACCACAAGAGAGCTGTGCGTTGTATTTACAAGTTAAAGCACGTGTAGCATTAATTCCAACAATCCAGTCAGCCTCAGCACGAGCAACAGCAGAAGCATAAAGATCTTCATATTCTTTTCCATTTCTTAATTTATTAAATCCTTCTCTTATAGCCTTATCTGTAACAGAAGAAATCCAAAGACGTTTAATTGGCTTTTTTACACGTGCCTTTTCTATAATCCACCTAGCAACAAGTTCTCCTTCTCTTCCAGCATCTGTTGCAATAACAATCTCTTTAATATCCTTTCTATTCATTTGTTGCTTCACAATATTAAATTGCTTACCGGTTTTCTTAATCACAACACTTTTTAAGTGAGAAGGTAACATTGGTAAATCTTCAATTCTCCATGATTTATATTTTTCATCATAGCTTTCTGGATCCGCTAATGTAACTAAATGTCCTAATGCCCAGGTAACAATATATTTTTCACCCTCTAAATATCCATGTCCTTTTTTACTACATTTTAAAGTTCTGGCTATATCTCTTCCAACAGAAGGTTTTTCAGCTAATACAAGTATTTTATTCATAGTAACAATCCTCTCAAAATTAGTCTATCTAATCATAACACAAATTAAATGATTAAACTACTGATAGCCTATTTACATAAATAACTTAAGAGATATTTCTCTATCAAATTTCCTGAATAATAATAAAGAATCTATCAAGGCACTATCTTTTTAGTTTACCTCAATAGATTCTTTTATTCTTTAGTCTATTCCATATGTTTGTTTTTTACTAATCTAAATCATATTCATGAGCTATTTCTTCTCCCTTTAATACTCTAAGAGCTCCTTGGGCAAGGGCTTTTAATTCATTCTCTCCTGGTACAATCTCAACGGGTGCAATAAATCGTACTCTTTTCTTAATCCATTCTGTGATCATCTTAGAATGAGCTATTCCTCCAGTAATAATAATTCGATCCACTTCTCCCTCTACTACCGTTGCAAGTTCTCCTATCCCTTTTGCTATTTGATATGCCATTGCTTCATAGATTAGTTTTGCATAATCATCCCCATTTTTGATTTTTTCTTCTACTTCTAGTGCACTATTGGTTCCTAGATAAGAAATGAGTCCACCTTTCCCTCTTAATTTCTTTTTCATAGTATTTTTGTCAAATTTTCCTGAATAACATAATTGGATTAATCTCTTACAAGGAACTCTTCCAGCTCTTTCTGGTGAAAAAGGTCCTTCATCATCTGAAACAATATCTACCATTTTTCCTTTTTTATGAATACTCACAGACATACCGCCACCTAAATGGGCAATAATTAGGTTCATATCTGTATATTCTTTTCCCAATTCCTTAGCAACCTTAATACCTACAGCTCTCATATTTAATGCATGAGAAAAACTATCTCTTTCTATATCAGCCATTCCAGAAATCTTTGCAATCTCTCCTAGTTCATTTACTGCAACAGAGTCATATATAAAGGCTGGTATATCTAAAGGTTTTGCTATTTCATAGGCAATAATTGCTCCTAAATTGGCAGCATGCTCAATTACTGGCCTTTTAGCTAATCTTTCTACCATAGATTCATTCACTCTATAGGCCCCTGACTGTACCGGAGGCAATAATCCGCCCCTTCCCACTACAGCAGCCAATTCCTTTACATCAAAATTAATTTCCTTTAGAAAGTTCATCAGTGCTTCTTTTCTCATTCCATATTGATCTGCAATATGCTTATACTTTTCAATTTCTTCATTACTATGTTCAATTGATTTTTTGTAAATTTCCTCATTATTTTCATAGATGGCAATTTTCGTAGATGTTGAACCTGGATTGATTGCTAGAATTTTATGATTTTTATCCATTTTTTACCTCCTTCAAATCTTTTGTTTTATAAGCTTTCCATTCCTGCTTTTAAAGCTTTAATATTCATATCAATAAATTTTTCCTTTACCTCTCTTTGAATAATCCCTTCCCAATTGATCTCTTCAAGCCCCATTGCTTTTACTAAAGATCCTAAAAGAACAATATTCATAGTCCTTACATTCCCAAGGTCTTCAGCAATCTTAGTAGCGTTTAATACAGTTGTATCTACCTTTTCTTTAATTCGATCAATAACCCCTTTAGGATAGTCCTGTTTACCTGTAAGTATCGGCACTGAAGGAATTTTATAATCATTAATAACCATTTTTCCAGTTGGTTTTAAATGATCTAACCACCTTAAAGCCTCCATTACCTCAAAAGAAACCAAAATATCCGCTTCGCCTTTTCCAACAATCGGTGAATATACTTCTTCTCCAAATCTAACTTGTGTAGTAACACTACCACCTCTTTGAGACATCCCATGAATTTCAGACATTTTCACATCATAACCTGCTTCCATCAAACCCGTTGATAGTATTTTACTAGCAAGGATCGTTCCCTGACCGCCTACTCCTACTAATAATATATTTTTCACTTCTGCCATTTTATTCACCTACCTTCCTAATTGCATGAACAGGACATACCTGCATACAGACTTCACAACCTACACACTGGACCTTATCGATTTTCACCTTGTTGCTTTCTTTATCAAAATGTAATGCTGGACATCCTGTATGAATACACTTTTTACAGCCTATACATTTTTCCTTATCAACTTCGCACAATCCCTTATAATCACCAAATTCCTCTATATCTAAATCTGAATGTTTCTTGAGTACACAGGGCCATCTTGTTATGATTACAGAAGGTGCCTCAAGGTTTAAAGATTCATCTAATGCATTTTTCACATCCTCTAAATTTAGAGGATTTACAACTTTAACATAATCTATTCCAATAGCTTTGCAAAGAGCAGGAATATCTATTTCTTTTGTTTTTGCACCTTGTAATGTATATCCTGTTCCTGGATTTTCTTGATGTCCTGTCATACCAGTGGTCCTATTATCTAGTATTACTGTAACCGTATTACTTTGGTTGTATGCAATATCTAAAAGACTATTCACTCCCGTATGAAGAAATGTGGAATCTCCAATAACTGCTACTGCTCTCATATCATCACCATATTTACTAAGAGCCTTTTGCGCTCCATGACCTGCACTTACACTAGCACCCATACAAATCACTGTATCTACAGCATTTAAAGGGTCTGCAACACCCAGCCCATAGCATCCAATATCTCCTGTTACAATAATATTTTTCTTTTTCGCTAATTCATAGAAAAGTCCCCTATGAGGACATCCTGCACATAATGTTGGCGGTCTACCTACAAGATCAGAAGTATCACACTCAATTAATGTTTTTTCATCCTCAATCAACACATTCCTAATAATATCTCCATTCAACTCTCCTATCTGAGGAATTTTTTCTTTTCCAATGCAATGAATTCCCATAGCTTTTATTTGTTCTTCTATATATGGCTCCACTTCTTCAATGACATAAAGAGTTTGTACCTCAGATGCAAACTCTTTTATCTTTTTCATTGGAAGAGGAAAGGTAAATCCAAGCTTCAAGTAAGATGCAGATTTTCCAAATACTTCTTTTGCATGTTGGTACGCAACTCCCGATGAGATAATACCAATTTTTTTATCATTCCACTCAAAATAGTTGAGTAGTGTTTCTTCTGCAAGGCTCTTAAGTTTATTGATTCTTTCTTCAACCCTTACACGCATTTTTCTAGCAAAGGCAGGGGTAGTAGCATATTTTTGAGGATTCTTATTATAAGGTTTTTTGCCCACTTCCTCCCTTTCAGCAAGTTCAACCAAACTCTTACTATGACATATTCTCGTAGTCATTCTCAAAAGAACGATTGTGTCATAGGCTTCACTAATCTTTATTGCATCCTTTACCATATCCTTTGCTTCTTGACTATTACTTGGCTCAAGCATAGGTATCTTTGCAAACTTTGCATACATTCTATTATCCTGTTCATTTTGAGAGGAATGAATTCCTGGTTCATCAGCTGATACCAAAACAATTCCTCCATTACAGCCTGTATATGCAAATGAAAATAAAGGATCAGCTGCTACATTCACACCTACCTGTTTCATAGCAGCAAAAGATCTTGCCCCTACAATAGATGCTCCGATGGCTGATTCCAATGCAACTTTTTCATTAGGTGCCCATTCCGCTATAATATCTTCTTTATATGGCGCAATATTTTCTAATATTTCTGTACTTGGCGTACCAGGATAGGCTGCCGCAAAAGTAATCCCCGCTTCATACACACCACGAGCAACAGCTTCGTTCCCTGTTAATAACTTCTTCATCCTATTTCCTCCCTTATACTTTTAAAGTAAACAATCTATCCGGATTATTCGTCTGAATTTTTAGAATCGGATTAATAGTATTGCAATTTTTGTGCCAATTCTCTAACTACCAAGAACCTCTATTTTCTAAAGATTTATCCTATAAATAAAATAAAAAAAGGTTAAAAGGTATTTCTTTTCAATACCTTTTAACCCTTTTAATCCATTTTTAAATATTTCAATACCCTCATCCCATAGTCTGTTATGGTACTTCCACTTCTTCCTTTAAATATTTCTACCATTAAAAATTCCTCAAGTTTGATTAATATACGCCTGATTTCCTGTTCACTAATAAAAAGTTCTTTTCGCTTTGCTAATTGGTAGATACTTCTTCTTCCTAATCTTTTTTTATTTATATAGCTAATATGTAATTGTTCTAAAACAAATATATATTTAGATATGTTTTTTCCAACTTCGTCTAAAAATTCATCTATTAACGTTTGCTCTTCTTCCTCAAAAGTAATTCCTTTAAAGATTTCTTCATATTCAAAAGGCAAATCTTCTACATCTACTTCCTCTAATCCTAAATTAGCAAGATATTCAATACAATTTCTTAGTTCTCTACCATTTCCTTTCCATTTATGTTTAAACAAAGCATCTTTTGTTTTTTCTGTAAAGAAAAAATGACTATTAAATTCCTTTTTCATTTCGTTTACAAGAGGTAAAATATCTTCTTTTCTACCTCGTAAAGGGGGAATTTTTAATGGAAGTACATTTAGTCTAAAATATAAATCTTGTCTAAATGTTCCTGCTTTAACCATTTCCTTTAAATCTCTATTGGTAGCTGCTATAATTCTAATATCCACATCAATTAGCCCATCTCCTCCAAGACGCATTACTTCTCTTTCTTGCAATACTCTTAATAGCCTTTTTTGAAGATCTAAGGGCATTTCTCCGATTTCATCAAGAAATAAAGTTCCCTTATGGGCTAATTCAAAAAGCCCTGGTTTTCCACCCTTTCGAGCTCCTGTAAAAGCTCCCTCTTCATATCCAAACAGTTCACTTTCTAAAAGACTTTCTGGTAATGCACCACAATTCACAGCTACAAATTGAAAATCTTTTCTTTTAGATCCATTATGTATTGCGTGAGCAAATAATTCTTTTCCCGTTCCACTTTCCCCACTAATTAAAATAGATGAATTTGATGTTGCCATCCTTTTTGCAATATCTTTACATTTATTGATTTTTTCACTTACTCCTATAATATCTTCAAATGTGTATTTTGCACGATGACCTTTTCCGATTAATTGTGCTCTTAATTCATGTTGCTTCTTTTCTGTATCACTAAATTTTTTAAGGATAGCCACAGCACCATATAATCTACCAGAATGTATAATTGGGTCAACAGATATAATCACATCATATCCATTAATTTTTACAAGTTTTTCTTTTATAGCTTTTTTATTTTTAAGTACCTGCTGAAAAGGAATTTTTTCTAATATTTCAGAACTATTTTTTCCTACTACTTCTTCTTTTTTGCTTCCTATAATTCTTTGTGCACTTTCATTATAGGAATAAATCATACCTTCTCCATTTATTCCTATGATTCCATCCTCTAAAATTTGTAATAATATATCTAGTTCACTCTCAAATCTATTGATTCTTCCTAATATCTTTGCCAAACCAAAATTGGTTGTCACACTTTCTTTATAAGCTTTTTTGATATTCTGTTTATTTAAAAGATGATCTAATTTGAGCTTTACACCAATATCGATGATAGTGTTCATATCCAAAAGACTATTTCCAATATTGATAATTTCTCCAGAAAAATCGGGGACCTCTCTCCCCTTCCCTAATAACAGCATGGTTTTTTCTTCTAACTTCTGTTGTCTCTCAATACATATAGGGATCAACTCTAAATGTCGTGCCCCTAATTGGTAAATAACGGATATCATCTCCGCTGCCATTTCTGCACTTTCATCTAGCAAAAGAACTTCCGTCCCTTGAGGAATGTTCATAATTTTTTCTAATCCTGATTTAGAAATCGTTCTATTAGCAATAACGATTTCACTCTTATTTTTTATATATTTTTTCACCTTTTTAAATGCATCATAAGATGGAATGAGTACCATATCTGCATGGATACCATCTTTGATCTTTTCCGTATCCATACAAAATCTCTCCATAGAAAGATTATCACCAAATAGACTTTTAATTTGTTCATAATATATATCAACCGTCGCTTGACTATAGCTTACAATGGCTAATTTTTTCATCTTGCTCATTTTTCTCCTTTAATTAATCTTTTCTCTTCATACATCCTAGAATCTGCAATATGCATAATCTCATCTAGTGTCTGTCCATCATTTGGGTAAGTAGCAAGGCCCATACTGGGCATAATCTCTATAGCTATATTTTCATGCTTAAATCTAAATACTGCTTCAGCCCTTATTTTTCGCTCTACATATTTTAAATCCTCTAATTCTTCACATCCTGAAACTAAAATGAGAAATTCATCTCCACCCAATCTAAATACTTTTTTTTCATTTACTCCCACCGATTGTAGTCTTTTTGAAAATTCAATCAACACTAAATCTCCTATTTTATGTCCATAATTATCATTAATCTTTTTAAAATAATTAATATCTAACAAAAATACACCAATCAATTCATTATTCGCTTCTGCTCTTTTAAAAATTATTTGATAATAATATTCTAAAAAGTTCCTATTATGGAGTCCCGTTAAATAATCATTCATAGCTTGGTCGTTTAATTGATATCTTGTATTAAAAATCATATATAAAAAGAAGCCAACCATCAAACTTGTTAATAAAGCAATTCCTTTTAGAGTTTTAATTTTCATTACGTTTTCTGTCCATCCTCCCAATGGTTCTGTAGCGACTTTCCATTTATTGTTTAGTATCTCTATATCAAGTACCATTCCATTACGATCTATTATTTCAACATCTCCATAAAAAGACTTGAATGGAAATTCTTCTTGATTAAAAATAGCAATATTCAGCCCAGATTCTTTAGCTATTGTCTGTAAATGATTAAGATATTTATCACCATCCATGACAATACTAATCTGACCCCAATATGTCCCTTCCATTCTTATTGGCAAACGAGCGATAAAACCAACATCTCCCTGCACTAAATTAACGGGTCCTATAAATACCCCCTCTAGCGTATCCTTCACCTTAAGTACCTCATTCCTCTGACTAGGTATATTCCCTATATCAACGCCTATAGCCTTTTCATTTTCTTCTCGGGGATAATTCCATATAATCGTAGTATCTTTTATAATGCCTATATTGCGAATAAGTGTTGTTTTTTTTGATAATAACCTCTTTAAATATCTATTTGTATCTTCTTCTGATATATTATGATTCGTTTCTATATATGCTAAATATCCCTCTAATAAATTAGTACTCTCATTGATTGTGGCTTCTGCACTAGATTGGAATCTTAGAAACCTTTCTAGTACTTCTAATCTTTCCCTTTGTTGATTTCGATTATCTACTGCATCAATAGCAAAAAATAGAAATATCGCAATAAATATACTTACTGTAATCCCTATACTCACCGAATTAATCAATTGTTGTTTTTTTGTTTTAAGGTTCAATATCGTACCTCCTTTTTTTCTACATCTACATAGCTATTTTAACTATTTTTTATAATTTATTTTATCATATCATTTACAATACTACACGTCTATAATCCACTAAACCAAATAGCTAAATCTCTTTATATTATTTCCTTTAAAAGAAATATTTCTATTCTCTTTTCAAAAAATTTATATCCTCACAACACAAAAACTCATTTCTAATTAAATTATTTTTCATTTTAATTAGAAATGAGTTTAATTCTTCATTTTATATTAATTTTTCTTCAAATACATTTAAAAGATTTATTTTTTCAATTTTTTTCTTTAATACTTCTACATTTGTAGTATATAAATTTAAATCCTTCATTCTCTTAAAATAATCAGCCCCTGCAAAAGTATATCTAGTTTTTATTCCTTCTTCTGTTTTACTCTGCATATGTTCATATGCAATTAAATCCCCAATACATAAATTTACTGGTAACTCCAAAAAGGGCATTCCTTTTATTAAACGAACACTATTATGACCTGCTAAACTTCCAGTAGCAATAGCTTCAGGTATCTTCACTAAATTGCAATATTTACACTCAAGATCCTAAATTCTTCGATTTAAAAAGTTTAATCGTGCCATTATTTAGCATTCCTTGGTGCAATATATTGTTCCTTCAATGTTTCTTTTAAGTTAAGATATGTATTAATCGTAGGCAAATAATTTATAATCCCATTAGATTCACGTTTAATCTGAAATTTTTTATCTAGACCACCATAAGGTATTGATTTACGCCCTCCTTGTAAGCTCTTCTCATAATAATATACAATTATTTCTAGTGGGATTAAATAATACTCATTATATATTTTGAAATGAGCTAATACAAAACTTACCCCTCCTTGTTCTGCATGTTCCTTAAGATCCTGTATTTGATGGGCATGTATATTACTAAGAGGTAAACTTTTCAATTCAGTCTCTTTTACATCAAAGGCAATAGAAATTCTTTGTGCGATTCCACTATAATCTACACAGGCTTTTTGCTCAAAATATGCTTTTGTAATCATCCCTTTACTATCAATATCAATGACCTTTATAGGGACTGGATTCTTTTTTATATATGCTAATTTTTTTCTTCTATATAGGTCATTTGTTAAGTCAATTTCATTCTCAGAGGAGTCTCCTCGATGTCCTCTACTTCTCCAGGTCGTCATAATAACCCTCCTAAAAAAATATTTATAAATCTAAAAGTTCTACATCTATTTTAACATGATTTTCATAAATAAAATATGCATATGATAAAACCCTACAAATAGTATGTAGGGCTTAACTAAAAAAGCTGATTTGCTTTTCTTCATATTCATTTTTATAACGATTAATGATGTCTTCCATTTTATACAACAAATTTTCTTTATCACATGCTCCTTTAAAAACTTTCCATAACTCATCTGCTCGCTTTGAACGACACTCATAAGAAAAACCGTATTCTTTTATATATTTTTTACTCATTCCTTTAAAATGTTCATCTAATTTTTTAAAGAAATGAATTCTTTGGTTTTGTCTAAGCGTTACACCAAAAGCAGGATAGATAAATTTTGCTCCATTTTCTTTAGCTAACCTTATAATTTCTAGTATATTTTCATCATGATCTTCAATAAATGGTAATACAGACATGAGCAATATTCCTGTGAATATACCACTAGTAGAAAGCTTATTAATAGCCTCAAATCTTTCAGATGACCTAGCTACATTTGGCTCAAGTATTTTGGATAATCCATCAGTAGCACTCGTTACTGTCATCTTCACAAGAACAGGAGAATGTCTTTTTATTCTTTTAAGTACATCTATATCTCTTGTAATCAATGGACTCTTTGTAGCTATTGATACTCCAAAACGATGTTTAGTTAAAAGTTCTAATGCTTGTCTAGTAAGCTTATATTTTTCTTCGAAAAGATTGTACGGATCTGACATAGAACCTGTTCCAACTACTCCCTTTTTACGTTTTGATCTAAGTTCTTTGTCTAAAATATCAATAGAATCTTTCTTAGCCCTAACTTGATCAAAATTTTCTATGTGGTAGCATTCACTTCTACTATCACAATAAATGCATCCATGAGAGCACCCCCTATAGATGTTCATATTATAATTGCATCCAAACCACTCACCACAACTATTATAACCTGACAATATGGTTTTTGCTGGTATATACTTCATATCAGCCTCTTATTCTTTTAAAGAAATATATATATGAATCTCTTGATTCTTCATATGTTGTGAGTTATTTTGATATTCTTCAAAATCACAAGTGTATGCCCTATCTAAGTCCATTTGCCAAAGTTTCGTCCAAAATTGCCCTACAGCTTTTTCTACATCTCCATTGATAATAAATTTAGCATATTTCCCTTTAGGAATAATTTTTTTAGTGAGAAAACTATCTAACATCCTATCATCCATTACTTCACAACAAGCTATAAAATCATATGGTTTAGTAAAATCCCCTTGATAATCTGTATATAATCCTATTACCTTATGATTTACTTTTTCCACAATTTTTTCATAAATTCCTGTAGTAATAAAGTTTTGCCATATTTCTCCGATATCCTTAACACATTGTCCTCCTTCATTAGTAGTTTGCTTTATAATTCCTACTACCGTCTTTTGATTTAATGTTACTATTTCATATTTCATAATAGTTCCCCCCTATGTCTTTTTCATTATTTTACATAAAGAAATATGACAGCAGTATGTCATATTACAGGAATTATTCATAAATCTTTAGAGTTAACCGCAAATCTTCTTTTATTTTCTCTCTGATATCCTTTGGTTCTAACACCTGAACAAATTTACCGAAAGATAAAATATACCCATAAATCCAGTCCCCTTTAGGAAAAGTTATGCTAACTTCTAATGTTCCATCTTTATTATGTGTGATATTTTCATATCCAAAGTCATCGTAAACTCTATAAGCTATCTCTGGTTCAAATTTAAGCATTAAGGTAACCATATGTTTTTGATCTAATGTAGATGGTTCTATAGACAAATCCATTGAATGGATATTTTCAAAGGTTTGCTCCTTCACTATTAAATTATTAATTCTTGATAGTCTAAATACCCTTATATCCTGTTTAGCTTGACAAAATCCTTGCACATACCATCCTTGCCCTTTGAACACAAGTTTTACAGGCTCTATAGATCTGCCTGCTTTTTCTCCATGGGAATTAATATAATCAAATTCTACTATATGACAATTAAGTATTGCATCTCTTAATCTATTAAATTTAGTTTTATTCTCACCATCGCTTCCCCAATGAGAAAAATCAACCTCTATCCAATTATAACTATCTTTATTTTTGAAAAGGGCTGCGAGTTTTGTAATGACCGTATCTACTTCAGCATACTTTGTTGCTTTTAAGCTATGGAGTGCAGCTATCATATGGCGCTGTTCTTCTTCTAAAAGTAAAGATTTATCCATAATAAACTGTGGTAAAATCCGAATGCCCCCTCCACTCCCTTTATTGGTGTATATAGGAATATTCGATAGACTCAATATATCAATATCTCTATATATTGTTCTGGTTGAAACTCCAAAATATTGTGCTAGTTCTTTAGCTGTTACCCTTTCTTTATTTAACAAAATCATTATAATTTCAAATAATCGATTAATTTGCATGTTTATCATCCTACTTTCATTCCTACAGCTTCTTCTAATTTATGGGTTACAATAATTTATTTTAATATTCCAGTAATGCCAAACATGTGATATATATTGATAGATTTTAAATACTTCATTACTTCTTCAACTGTTTTTGCCTCTTCTAAAATCCTAAGGATCATATGCATAAGATTTTCATAAATTATTTTCATTGCAAAATCATCCTTATTTACATCTATAAATTGATTATATTGTACTCTATAGCCATCTCTTACAGTTGTCATAATAAACTGAATTACCTCATCTTTTGCATTTTCATATTTTGTTCCTTTATTATTATGAAATACAATCAACATGCGTTCACGATTGTTTACCATAAAATGAATAAATTCATTATTAAACAGCCAAAATTCATTACTGTCTTCAATAAATTTTAGTTTTTTCTCCTTTATTGCAGAAACTTTTTCTACTAATAAACTTCTTATGGTTTCTATAAACCTTTCTGGAACAACCGTATAAAAAATATCATCTTTACTTTTATAATACCTATAAATATTGCCAACTGATATGCCTGCCTTTTTTGCTATATCTGAAATTTTACTATCTCTATACCCTTTTTTTGCAAATACCCTCAATGCTGCTTGATCAATCTTTTCTTTTATTTCATCTTTTTTATATTGAACCATATAAACCTCCCTTTAAAAACGAATTATATATTCATTTTTATTATATACTAATTTATCTAATTGTAAACATTCTTTGTAAATCTTATTTAAGATAAAATTTATCTCTATCTACAAAACCTTAAAGCCACCCTAAAACAGAGTGGCTCTTAGTCATATATTAATCTTTTTGTATCTCATCCTTGTTATGTTTTTCAAGAGCGTTGATCATTTTTTCAAAATTTTCAGCTTTCATATTTTTAAATAGTATCTTCGCTAAAGCTTTTGCTCCACGTGCATTGTATTCATCCATCTTTTCTTGAGTAGGTTCATAAACAGTTACTTCTAAAATCTTACTCATATGTGAACCTCCTCATTAATATATATATACAAAAAACTAAATAAATACATTCTTTTTAAAATCCACATAATTTTCAAATAGTATTATTTACAAAAAGAAAGGAGCACCCTATGAAGGCTGCCATATACAGTAGAAAAAGTAAATTTACTGGTAAAGGTGATTCTGTTGAAAATCAAGTACAGATGTGTAAGGAATATGCTAAAATGCATAATATTACAGATTATATCATCTATGAAGATGAAGGTTTTTCTGGAGGTACTACCAATAGACCTATGTTTCAGCAAATGCTTCAAGCTGCGAGAAAAAAAAAGTTTGATATACTTATATGCTATAGATTAGACCGTATCAGCAGAAATATTGGAGATTTTGCTCATTTAATCGAAGAACTTCAGCAGTACTGCATTAGCTTTATTAGTATTCGAGAACAATTTGATACTTCAACTCCTATGGGGCGTGCTATGATGAATATTGCAGCAGTATTTGCACAACTAGAGCGTGAGACCATTGCAGAGAGAATTCGAGACAATATGCTAGAACTTGCGAAGTCTGGACATTGGCTAGGAGGACAAGTGCCCTTAGGCTATAAGAGCAAGAAAATCACTTATTTAGATGAAGAGTTTAAAGAAAGGAGCATGTATCAATTATCTCCCTTAAAAGAAGAATTAGAAATTATAAAATTAATTTTCAATAAATATATTGAAACTAAGTCTCTATCACAAGTTAGCAAATATTTATTTTCTACTCATATAAAAGGTAAAAATGGTGGCAATTTAAACAAAAAAAGTATTCATAACATCTTAACAAGTCCTGTATATGTGAGAGCAAATGCTGAAATCTTTAATTATCTTAAAGCTTTAGGTGTAACTACAGCTGGAAAACCCAATGGAAAATCTGGGATTCTTACTTATAATAAAAATCAAAATGGAAAAAAACAAAATTATTCTCAATGGATTGCAGCAATAGGAAAACATGAAGGAATCATCCAACCTACTCACTGGCTTTTGATACAAGAAACCCTTAAAATGAACAAGAAAAAAGCTCCTCGAATAGGAACAAGTCACTCAGCTCTTCTTACAGGTATATTAAAATGTGCTCTATGTGGAAGCAATATGCGTGTAACCTATGGAAATAAAATAAAAGGAACTAATCTTCGCACCCATTATTATACTTGCAGCTTAAAAACTAACTCTGGTAAAACAAAATGTACTAATAAAAACGTCCGTGGAGATGACCTTGAGGATCTAGTCATCAAAAATTTAAAAACTCTAAAAAAAGATGTGCTATTAAAAGAATTAAAAACACTCCAAAAGAATCATCATTTTTTTAATACAATTAACCATGAAATAGCATCTATGAAAAATCAAATCACAATAAAAAACTCTGCTATTCAAAATTTAATTAAGCAGCTATCTGTAAACAAAAGTAATATTGCTTCAAATTATTTGATTCAAGAAATTGAAAGATTAGATCAAGAATGTAATGAATTAGAAAAAAATCTTGTGTATAAAAAAAACATTGCAACAGTTACAAATATTAAAGATGAATATATGGATTCAATCATTACTTCACTGAAAGATTTTAATGCATTATTTGATATTTTTAAAAATGTTAACGATAAAAGAAATCTCATTCATTCTCTTATTGATAAGATTACATGGAATGGAAAAACTGGTCATGTCCAAGTTTTTCTATGGGGTTCTAAATAAAAAAAGCCCCACAAATAGCAGGGCTTATGTAAAAAAACTTTTAACTATTTACTTAACTTTATTTCCAATAATACCTTTTTGACCATTCCCACTTATTTTCCCAAAATTCTTGACTTTCTATACCCCATGGCTCATGAACTATGTGATCATTAATCTTCCATGATTCAAAAAGTTTCTTATAACTTGAGCCATTTTGAATTGTCCCTTTATACCTTCTAACTGCTTTTGTTGCTTGTCTTTTAATCCATTCTTTGCTACCACTATCTTTTAGTACTGGATTTTTTTTATGAGATCTACTCATATCATCACCTCCGTTAGTAAAACGGAAGTAATACAATAAATCCCTCCTTAGTAGGTTTTGTAATCATTAGATCACCTCATATATCCCCTTACCCACACCTCAACCTCATTAACAAACTAGTACACGGTAGTTACTTTTACAATCTATTTGTACACTTGTAACAATACTGAGCATAAGTTGTACAATGTGGAATCGAACCACTAGCCTGCTCCATACTTTCCATTAATTGTTCCAACTTTCCCTGTTGGCGGGTTTATACTCACTTTTGTCAATTGAAGTCTACCAACTGAATTTTTTATTTTATTTCTGTTGTCCAGTTTTTTGCTTGTATCTTTGTATCTAATTCTCGAAATCTTTTAGATAACCCATCTACTTCCTTTTGTATTTTTGCAATATCTATAGTACTAAAAAACTTCACCTCTGAACGACTATACCTCTCTTGCTTTACTACAGCCGATTCAATCAAATGGCTTAATATCTGTCTTTTATTCCATATTTTATCTCGCTCTGCTAATATATCTGCTAATGAATGTTCATCATCAAATTTTGTAAAGCTATTCGTTTTATTGATTCTTTGAATGAGTATTGTTAATTCATCCATAATTGTGTTTAATTCCTTCAAAAGCTTTTGTGGATTTTCAGGAGGCTCTTCTCCGTCTTGCACTTTGGCACTATTTTCTAGTCTTCTTTTCAATTGCTGGATTCTCTTTTGATAATCTGCTCTTAAAATCAATGCCTCTGCTAATTTCATAGGTCCATCATCTCCTTTTTCCGAAGCACCTATAGAATAACATATTTAGGAATATTTTTTGTTACATACTCATTACGATTTGGTAACTTTTCCATGTCTTAAACTCTCTATTTTCATTCACTGCCCCAACCTTTATTCATTTTTTAGTCTGTTATTTTTCGAGTTTTCTTCCATCTAATTATTTAAAATTATATATTCCTCACTTAGCAAAATATAGAACACAAAATCATATCTTCTTTTTATTTCTTTTCTTCATTCATATATATTGCAAAATTTAATCCTATGAGAATTAATCCACAAATAACTTGTAAAGAAACATAGATTCTTGCAATATTACTTAAGGGATGTTGTTCCCCATATCCTACTCCAGTAATGGTTACAATACTATAATATATACTATGTACAATATTATCAAAATTTTTTTCAAATGCTCCTTTAGATACACCTAGTAGTATATACAATTTATCTAGAATATAATATAAAATTGCATAATCCAAAATCAAGTTCAAATAGCTCTTCAATGCTAATTTTGCTCTTCTCCATTTTCTAGTTTCTTTAGTTGGGCTATTCTTTTTCCGATCTACATTTTCCTCATTTGCAGTGTCTATTCCATTCAACTTCTTATACGCATCCTTCAAAAACACTTTAAAGAAATGCCTTGGTCTTGAATAACCAAATATCCATATTACACCAATACCACATAACACATAAATGTATTCTTTTATTGTAGGATTGAAAATATATATGCAAGCCCACCTAATAGACAAAGTAATAACCATAAACCATAATACATTTTTCGGTTTCATACATCTAGACTGCTTATTTTCACATTTTTCTAGTAATTTTTTGTCCAACTTAAATGAGCAATATATAAAATTTATTAATTCATCATCTAGTTTCTTTAAATCCTTATAGCTATTTTTACAAAATCTAATGATAGCTATACCTACCACAATTAATATGAGTATATTATCTATTTTATTAAACACATCTGTTATACTCACAAGCCTACTTGCTTTTTTTATTTCACCAAGAGAATTCCCACAATAAATCATAAAGATCAAATACATATCTAATAATAAAAAAAACTTATTTGTTTTTGTGCCTATCTTGGCATTATATTCTTTCATCTTCATTTTAATTTCTTGATTATTTTCAGCGGATATTTCATCATCACTAAATTTTTGTCCTTCATATAACCAATATGTATCCATTAATTTTCTAAACATTATTCTCCTCCCTATTTATCTTGGCTTGTTCATACGAGCAATGACATTATGTCTTTGAAATTTGGGAGGTGTCGGCTTAAACACTTTCTTATCCAATTGCAACTCATATTTTAGTCGTTGAAATTCTCTAAGTTTTTTTATATCTATCTCGCCTAAAAGAACAGTATTATTTATTCCCTTTGAAATTTGTAATATATTTTTCTCTATTGTTTTGCTAGGTTGACTAATCCGATTGTCCCCTAATGTAGCATTATTTACATGCGCAAAATAACAATGAATGTCTCTAGACAATGAATCCATAATGGCTTCATAATAATGTAAATCTTTATTATGTACACAGCCTATTATTAGATCTACATGTGAAGCAAAAATTGAACGATCTCTGATATCTGCAAGTTCAAAGCAACTGTAACAAGCAAAATAAATACCTCTCCATATAAATAAATCATACTCCTTTGGATTAACTTTCAAATTTATTTCCTTCTGTTCTGTTGGATTAATCCATCCAAATCCTCTTACCCATTTTTCTTCATTCGGCGAGTAATGATTTTTTAATCTTAACTTTACAATTGCAGATGTATAGTACTCATACTTTTTACTATTAGTAGTCATCAAATCTTCCCTGATTTTCTTTTCAGGCAAAATTGTGGCTAAATAATTACAAGCTAATTGATTTTCATATATAATATGTTCCAATCCACATACAATAGCAACTTGTCTTTTTCTAGCAAAATTCACAATTTGCTTCAACCAAATATAAGGTATACTTACTTCAGGAAAAATAATCATTTCTGCACCTTTTTTTACTGCCCTATTTAACAAAGAAAATAACTCTTCTTTTCTTTCTTTTGATAATATAGGTGTTTTCTTAAAACTCTCTTCTAAGTTTTCTGCATTAATTTTCATATGAACAATAGCTATCTTTAATTTATTTAATACTTCTTCATTAGCTATACCTACAAAATTAATATTCGCTATTTTTTGTCGAATCAATTCATCTTCTGTTTCCTTTAAATGTTCTACATACTCTATCGGTAAATTAGTTTTTTCTATATCCTCAATTTTTGTTTCTTCAGCTTTTATTTCTTCTCCCTTTAATATATATTTATTTATTGTATCTTCATTTGATTTGTTTATTTTATTGTCCTCTAAGTTATTTATTTCTTGATATAATTTATATGCCTCCTTAATGTATTCACCATTTCGCAATACTTTTCCTTGAGCCATGGCTAAGTTAATATGATACAAAATACATTCATGTAAATGAACGAAGCGAGGAGTATATTTTTTTGCCTCTTCATGAATTCCATACATACAAAATACATCTTCTTTCATATCGCAGCAAATATTATTTTTACGATATTCACATTCTTGTATTTTATATATGGGATTTAATACATTACATCTAAAACCATTATTACTCTTTCTACCCTCATATTGACTTTTATTTAAACTTAATTTCTCTATTTTAATTTTTTCTCGCTTAGATTTATCAATTACTAACTTTGTATAATTTAGCAACGATTCTGTCACATATTGATGTCTTAACATATTGGATCTTCTAAATTGTTCTTTCCTTATTCCTAAATCATCTTTATATTTTTTCTCATCTAAAATACATTTAAAAGCATTGTCAGTTTTCATATTTAAATCTATTAGTAATTTATCATCTAATGCATAAACCATTGACAGAGCTATTTTAAAATGTAGCTTTAAACCTTTTTTTATTTTTTCTCTTATCTTTTCTTTTTCTATTTTTACACGATAATTCTGAAAAGAATCCAACTCTATACTAATATCATTTATTGCCTTATTTAAAGAATTCACTAATTCAAAAATTTTCCCTTTATTTTCTGTGATTAAAAAATATAACAGTACTTTTTCCCAAAACATCCAAAACTTTATGGCATTATTATCTTTAAATATTTTTACTATCTTTCCCAAAATAATATCAATTACATCATCTGTATGATCAACAGAATCAAAATATAGTAGTTGTGCTAATATTTTAGATAAATTATATTTATTAATTTCAATATTCTCTATACTACGAATTTTATTTTCTCCTTCTGAAAAATCTATCTTATATATCTCTTTTTCAAAAGCTTCCAATACGTTACCTTTCTCTGGTAAATATTTGAATACACTTGCATTTCTTTTTAATTCTTCTTTGAAATGATTTATAATACTTTCATCTCCTGTATGTTTAAAATCATATAATCTTATTTTTTCACTTTGAATAGCTAAGTTCTTATCTATAGAAAAAACATAAACTTTTTTAATTTCTTTTCCAGCAAACTTAATTTTTACAAAAAATTTATTCAGAATATTCTCTTGTAATTTATCCCATTCTCTATCTTCTTTGTTTTTTATACTCTTTAAACATTTTCGGAATGTAAGTTTAAAAATATTTTCTCTTTTACAATTCCAATTTATATCCGTCTCAGTATGCTTACCAAAAATATCATGTATTTTCTGATTTACTTCTTTTTCTTTCAGTATCTCTCCCAAAACTTTTTTTGTTTCTATTTCATCATAAGGTATACATTTTGCTAATTCTAATAATGATCTCGGTTCTTTATATTTTACACGATTATTTTCTACTACCATATATCTCTTATCTAACAATTTATACATACACATTTTATCTTGAATAAATTGGTCTATATTTTTATACTCCTCTTCAAAGCCATTTTTTTTGATTACTATAATAATATCATCTACATATCTGCCATAATATGCAGGATTTATTTTTTGTTGTACAGCTTTGTCAAATTCATAAATATACCAATTTGCAATAATATTACTTGGTAAGAATCCAATAGGTATCATAACCCTTTTATCTTCTTTTTTATTATTATCTAAAATTTTCTTACTATATTCACTAAAAACATTTTCTATCCAAACTGTTAATTCTTTTGCTAACTCATCAATTTTAATTTTCTCTTGTCCTTTTTCATGATTCGATTCAGAGTCCTCTATTAGTAAAGCGCTGTTAATATTTATATACGTATTTTTATTGAATATATCTTCTTTTAGTTTTTTAAAAGAAACATTTGCTGAGTAATAATAATCTTTTATATCTAATGCAATCAACATGCTTTGTTGCTCATTATTTTTCAATTCTTCTACTTTTCTAATAGCCTGATCTCTCCATTTTTCATATTGTTTAAAGTATGGTCGAAATAATTTATTATGATTCTGTTGAAAACTGTCATACAATATATTTCCATATGCAAAATCTTTATATTTTTTTTGTAATTCACCCCCTACTAATAAGATCCACAACACTCCTAGTATATGTCCTTCTACTGGCAAATCTATATAATAGGTGACCTTATTAACCTCACTTTTACCTTCTGTAAAATTTCGAATAATATTAGATTCTTTTTCTTTTTGTAAACTTACTTTTTTAGGTAAACAATAATAACTTATCTCGTTTAAATATTTTTCAAAATTTCCTTCTTTACTGTAGGTCATTATCATCTTACTAATTGCTTTTAATTTACTCTCAATTTTTTCATCTTCAAATTGAGATATCTTTTCTCTTAGAAACAATTGTGAATTATCATAGTATACAACTAATTTCAATTTTCGATATGCCCATCTTATTAGAGCTAATAATTGAGATTGGGTCAAAAATTCATCTTCCTTTTGCTTATTCATAAAAAAACTCCTCTTTAATATAGAACTATTTATTTTAGATCTATCAATTTGTGCTACCTCTAAAAGCATCTCTTTTCATGTTAAATTAATAAAAACTAAAAATCCTACCTCTATAATCCTAAAATAGGATTTTTTGTTAGCTCCTTTATCTCTAATTCTACATTATTCTTTGAGATTTTCAAATAGCATTAAAAATTTTTACATAATTTTGTCAAAATATAAATGCTTATTTAATCTTTCATGGGAAAATATTAACATGATATTTACTATTTTAAAAATTATTAATAACTAAACACCCCTCATAAATTGTGTAATTCATAAAATTAGCTATACTATAAATGTAAAAATCTTTTTACAAAACTATAAATACACTGTTATTTCACAAAAATCTTATATGTAGCACTTTGGTATTAAGTGCATCTGTATGCCCTACAAAGAGTCCTGCTTTTTCTCCTGCACAGAATAAATTTTTTAGTTTTTTAACCTTCATAGTATTGTCTCTCGGTGCAATAGATAAATACCTTATAGAATTTCCAATTCCACCTGAGTAAGGATCTTCATATCTTGCATTTTCAAGTCCCTTGAATTTCCTAAGCTTTTCTAATGGATAAAATGGCGCCATGAGCTTTGCATGACCTGTATCTAATAGCACTAAATTTTCAGCAAATTCCTTTAACGCATATTGTTGACATACTTTCATATCTAATTTTTTTGTATTAATTTCTTCTTTCGGAACAGGTAATAAGACAACTCCATTTTTATTTAACTCCTCAACAATTTCTTTGCTTAGAGAATCCTTATTTAGTTTGCAAGATCCACTAAAAGCTCCATAAGATCCATCTTTCCTCTTACCTATCAAATCTTCTACTCCAGCTTTTTGACTAATACTCACTCTAGGTCCAAAGGAAGGACATCTTAGAATGCACATAGAACAACCATTTCCATATCTTAAGCAATTTCCCATAGGACCTGTTGAACCTGTTGTTTCTATAAATACATCCCCTTCAATGTTTTTTCCATCCTGCAATATGATTGCTTTAATCCTATTATCTACTACGTTTACATCTACTGCTCTAGCTTTTAATACTATTTCAATATCCATATCTATTAATAGTCTTCTGACCATAGGTTCTACTTTACATACATCATAGAGACTTGCATGTTTGTGCCCAGGAAAGTCAATGTTTACATGTCTTGATGCTTCATCTGTAATATGAAAAAGCTCTTTTGCCCCAAGCAAAATACATTCTTCAGCTGCCGTATATCTTCCATTGTTTCTCATGATCCCTCCAACGTTTCCTAACCCTAAAAGCATATCCATTCTTTCTATGACGATTACCTTAGCTCCTGCTTTTTTAGCTGTAATAGCAGCTGCTACACCTGCCCAGCCGCCTCCAATGATTACTACTTTAGCCATTCACCTTCCTCCCTTCTAATAATTCTTTGGGCTCTAACTGACATTTACACATCTTAACTGTTGTCCCGCCCTTTGTTTTATACGAACAAGAACCACAAACTCCTTCTCCACAGCACATATGGGTATTGTTTGTAATCACAAATTTAATATCTTTACACATCTTCACTATAGCATTTTCTACTCTCTTATGAAACCTATCAGAGCCTGCACTATAGACGAGAGAATAATCTCCTCTATCTAATATATTGCTAAAATCTTTCAGCCCTTTTTCTTCTTTGAAATTCAACTCTATTGTTTCTAAGTTTAGATTTTTTATATAATCACGAACAAAAACCATTCCCAGTTTCCCAGGATCCATAATGAAAGTAATTTTATTGTGATTCTTCAACAAATATTTTATAGCAAGCACAGATGGAGCTAATGCAATCCCCCTTGCAGCAATCAAAACATTTTCTCCTTTTGTCATTTTTAATTTTTTTATTCCTAATACCCCATTCCAGTAGGGTCCCTTTATTAAAATTTTATCTGTACATGTTATTAATGATTTCGTTTTTGGTCCTATAATTTGTACAGCTATATGAATTTCTCCTGTATTTTCATTTGCATCCATAATAGACATAGGTACATTAAAAAAATATGGTTTTTCTGGATCTCTCAAAAATACATAAGACCCTGGTTGCTTCAATTGTCTTGCAAGAGTTTTAGTAACACTTAATTTAAAGAGCACTATTTCCTCATGAATCTTTTTTCTTTCAATAATTCTTCCTTCAACAACTGTACGCATATCATTTTTTTTATTTCCGCACCAATGAAAATTTTGATAGATACATACTCCACTCCAATTACAATCACAAAAGTCTTTCCCTTGAAGTTGAGAACAAATCAAACAATCTTTTGTTTCAGCTAAATGACATGGACAATATTCACTTCCAGCATCTATACAGCCAAATCTTTCGTCCAATATGCATCCCTCCCATTTCAAGCAATAAAAATACCCTATAATTATAGGGTATTTCTTATCTCTTAATTTGGTTACATGAAGTTTGTTAAATTTTTATATTGGGCTTTTTCTTTGAACAAAATCTAAAACTTTATCTTTTAAATCTTTTTCTTCAATATCTTCTCTTGCTATAATGTCTGTAGTATATAATAAATCATCATTAAGATATATTTTAACTTTTCCCATTTTTTGCCCTCTTTTTATAGGTGCTTTATAGCTTTCTTTTATTTCTAATAGGGTTCGAATTCCTTGACTTTCTTCTTCTGTCAAGGGGAATAAAATATTTTCCTTTGCAACTACTTTCGTGTTTTTTTTCTTTCCATTCTCTACACCAATGGTTTTAACAACAGCATCCTTTTTCAATATAGACACAGGCTTGTATTCATTAAATGCATGATCTAGTAAATTATATGAATCTTGAAACCAATTAGGATCATTTAATACCACGCAAACAAGCTGTACTCCATCTCTTGTAGCAGAGGTAACCAAACATCTTCCTGCTACTTTTGTATACCCTGTCTTAACGCCATCTCCACCTTCAAATTGTCTTAATGTCTTGTTTTTATTATGAAAATATTTAAAACCTTCTCGATCCGCAACCCACATTTTTGTCTTTACAATTTCTTTAAATTTTGGATTCATTAAAGCTTCCCTTGTAATAAGAGCAAGATCATAGGCTGTAGTATAATGATCTTTGTGATGTAATCCATGGGGATTTACAAAATTTGTATTATTTGCTCCTATTTTTTTCGCTCTTTCATTCATAAGACAGGCAAATTTTTCTACAGAACCTGAAACATGAGTTGCAATAGCTACTGCCGCATCATTTCCTGATCTTAGCATTAGCCCATAAACCAAGTCTTTCATTGTTAAGGTTTCATCATAATTTAAATAAATAGATGATCCTTCTACACCAACTGCATTTTTAGGAACTTTTATATTTTTATCTAATGAACATTCTTCTAATCCTAATAAAGCAGTCATAATTTTTGTAGTACTTGCCATAGGTTTTCTATCATTAATATTATTTTTATATAGTACCCTTCCTGTTTTTACATCCATTACAATGGCACTACTAGCTGATATAGTCATAGCTTGTCCAATAGCTATTGTTGTATGGATAGTAAAAAAAAGACTCATTACAATAAAGATAAAAATTCTTTGTCTCTTCAAATTCATCACTCCATTTGTTAAAATAACTAATCCTAGTATGAGCTACTTATGATGAAAAAATACAAATATAAAATAAAAAAAGAGTAAGGAATAATGTATCGTTCCTTACTCTTCTGTATTTTCTTCCTCTTTTTCTATTTTCTTTATTTTCTTTTGATTTTTCTTATCTCCCGTTCCTTGAATTTTATCTACAAATTTAGGCATGAAATTCAATAAGCTATCTAACATGTTTGCATTTTGATCAACAGGCAATAATTTCATTTCACCATTTCCCACAACCATAAAAGCTACAGGCTGTACAGAAACACCTGCTCCAGTACCTCCAGCAAAAGGTAATTTTTCACTCTGTTCTGTATCATTTACTTCTCTACTGTTTTTTTCATTGTATTCTCCACCACCTGAAGCAAATCCAAAAGATACTCTAGATATTGGGATAATTACTGTTCCATCGGGTGTTTCAACAGGATCTCCAACAATTGTGTTTACATCAACCATATCCTTTAAACTTTCCATTGTAGTTTTCATTAAAGCTTCTATCGGATGACTACCCATCACATTCACCGTCCTTTATTAAAAATGTCCATCCAAACTTTATTCCTGCAATAATAATATAGCCTATTTTACCCTTTATTATACAATGAAGGGTAGTTTTAAAAACTTCTTTATTAAAATGTGGAGTTACTTTTGAATTCATTTGATTGCACTTCGCATTATTTCTTAATAGGATAATGATTTGTTCTTGAAATATCCACAATACTCCTGATAGCATTCCTGTAAGTGCTGCATCTTTCAACCCTAAGTCA
The DNA here is from genome assembly GCA_025210525.1 of Marinisporobacter sp. Lineage (GTDB taxonomy): Bacteria > Bacillota > Clostridia > Peptostreptococcales > Thermotaleaceae > Crassaminicella. The sequence goes on along the minus strand of JAOARP010000020.1, from coordinate 132,672 downwards.
GTTTTCCATAAAAAAGTACTTATTTTTAATCTGCTACAAATATATTGAATTTCCTTTTCATAAGTACAGAAAAAACATCTTACTTTTTTATAGATTTTTTTCATTTCATTTAAGTTAACAATCGATTTTTTTTCTTCACTTAATTCCTCTGCTTGACCTTTTTTTATTTCTGTACTCATTTTCAAAAAAGGAAGTCCATTTTTTTTCATTGTTAAATCTATAAAGGGAATTTCAATTTTATATTTGATTAGCTCAAATAATGTTTTAAATTCTAAAATAATTTTATCATTATCGTTATCTTTAAGAATTTTTATATCTATAATGACAGACATGAATAATAAAATTATTAAAAATATAATAATCATTATACCAATATAAATGAATAACACCACCTCTCTACACAGGGTACATAGTATATTTTTTCCAATAATACAAAAAATACACTCTCTTAAGTTGTCAAAAAAAAATAAACACCGATAATTTATTTATCGGTGAAATCTAAACTTTCAAATTTTTCTATACTAGGTAATTCTTTTAAGCTATTTAGTCCAAAAGACTTTAAAAATATATCTGTAGTTCCATACAGAATAGGACGCCCTGTTTTTTCAAGTCTTCCAGCTTCTGTAATCAATTCTTTTTCTACTAAGGTATTAATTGCTTTATCGCTTTTCACACCTCTAATTCCTTCAATTTCAGGTCTTGTAATAGGTTGATTATAGGCTATAATTGCAAGAACTTCTAATGCTGCTTGTGTTAAACCCTTATTTTGAGGAGGGCTACACAGTTTTTGAATATACTCAAAGTTCTTATTATTTGTGCATAATTGGAAATTATTATTTACTTCTACGATTTGAATGCCTCTATCATATGTTTCATATTCTTTTTTTAAATCAATCAAGCATTTTCTTATAAACTCAGGGGGTAAATTTAATGTTTCACCAATTAATTTAATACTTAAGGGATCTCCCCACACAAATAGCATGGATTCAATAATTGATTTAATTTCTTTTTCTTCCATCTTTATTACACCTCATTACTTATCATGTTTCTTTTTACAATGATATTTCCAAACACCTTATTTTGCTGCACCACAATAAACTTTAACTTAATTAATTCTAATAATGCTAAGAAGGTTACCACAATTTCATTTCTATTTAATGGATTAGAAAATAATTCTTCAAAATCTAATGCTATAGCTTCTGCAAAGAAATTTTTAATCTGATCAATCTTATCTTCTATTGTTATTTCATCCCTCTTAATTTCTTTTAAATTGATAGTAGATTTAGATAACTTTTTCCTCTTTTCAAGAAGATGATGAAAAGCATCTATAAGATCTACTATTTCTAAATTTTCAATTTCTCTTTCATCATTTTTTATAAATGCATCAAATTGTTCTGGTTGCTTATAAAAAATTTTTTTATACATATCTTCTCGATCTTTTAATGTTGCAGCTATATTTTTATATTTTTTATACTCAATCAATCGCTTTACTAAATCTTGTCTTGGATCTTCTTCATAAATTTCCATTTCTAGTTGTTGTTCTTCTTTATTAGGTAAAAGCATTTTTGATTTTATTTCTATAAGTGTTGCTGCCATTACTAAAAATTCACTCGTTACTTCCAAATCAAATTTTTTCATATCTTCAATATATTGTATATATTGTTCTGCTATATCTTTAATAGGTATATTATATATGTCTACTTTTGATTTCTCTATAAGATGAAATAATAAATCAAAAGGACCTTCAAAAACTTCAAGCTTTACATTGTATGACATATTTTCACCTGCTTTATCATGATGGTTTGTTATCTCAATAGAATACACGCTACATTATTATATCATACTTATTTGTACTAAAAAGAAAATAAAAAAGAAGTAATTACACATTTTTGTAATTACTTCTTTTTTATTTTTTATTGTATAACTTCCTTCATTAGTTTAGTAAACATATTCAAAAAATTAGCTCCTTTTACCCCTTTTTCAGTTACTATATCTACTCTACCTATTTCCTGACTTTCTTTTTTTAATATAATTTCTCCAATCTTTTCATTTTCTTTAAAGGGAGCTTTAATGCTTTTAGGTAGTATGATTTCCTTTTGAACCTTATTTTCTTCACCTTTTTTTACTAAAGCACTTAAATTCTCTTTAGCTACAACGTTTACTCTTTCCTCTTTTCCTTTTTCAACTATAATCTCATCTATGATTTGATTTTTCTTTGCAATTTGGACGCTACTGTAGGCTGCGAATCCATAATTGAGTAACTTCTTTGCTTCATTAAATCTTATATTAGACGTAGGTCCTCCTAAAATTACAGCAATTAGCGTAAGACCATTTTTTTTAGCAGATGCCGATAAACAATATTTCGCTTCCGCAGTATATCCAGTTTTTATACCATTCGCTCCTGGATAATTTCTGATTAATTTATTTGTATTTGTAAGTTGTAAATTAGTTTGCTTTTTATTTTTTAGGCCTACTTTCATAGTCGACATCCAAATACTTAAGTAATCATGAATTTTAGGATACTTTAGTAGTTCCTTAGACATAAGTGAAATATCATGAGCACTTGTGTAGTGCCCTTCTTGAGGTAATCCATTTGTATTCATAAACTGAGTATCCTTCATGCCAAGCATCTTTGCTTTTTCATTCATTTTTTTCACAAACATCTCTTCCGTTCCACTAATATGCTCTCCTAAAGCTACACAAGCATCATTTGCAGAAGCTACTGCAATCCCTTTTATCAATTGATCTACTGTTTTCTCTTCTCCAGGTTCTAAATAAAGCTGACTACCTCCCATAGATGAAGCCCTATCACTGATAAGTACCTTATCTTCTAAAGAGATGGCGCCTTTGTTAATAGCTTCCATAGTCAATAGCATGGTCATCACTTTTGTTACACTAGCAGGTGGCAGCTTATCATGAATATTTTTTTCATATATGATTCTTCCACTAGCAGCATCCATTAATATTGCTGCTCTAGCATTTACATCAAACTCTTGGGCACTTACAAATAAACAACAATTGCTAAAAATTAATAGAAAACATATGGAAAAAATAATTATTTTACTGCTCTTTAATTTCATATTTAGTCCTCCTTGCTATTTTTATTTAATCTTATCTTTTCCACCTATTACTATAGTTATACGTAAGAGGACATTTATCGCATTGAATGAAATAATTGCTATACAAAAAGAGCCTTATTAGGCTCTTGGATGGGTTTTATTATAAACTTCTTTAATCTTATTTTTTGTAAGGAGTGTATATACTTGAGTAGTTGAGATATCTGAATGTCCCAACATCTCTTGAACAGATTTTAAGTCAGCACCATTTTGAATTAAATGGGTTGCAAAAGAATGTCTTAACGTATGAGGGGTAATTTTTTTATCGATTTTCGCTTTCTGTGTATATTTTTTAATGATTTTCCAAAATCCTTGTCGTGTCAATCTTCTACCATAATAATTCACAAACAAAGCTTCTTCAGTCTCTTCCTTAATAATATTTCCACGCACAGTTTTTATATATTTTTCCAATGCCTTTTTCGCCATAGACCCCATTGGAATAACTCTTTCTTTTGAAGGATTATTACATTTAATATATGCCATATCTAAATTTGCATGGGAGTAATCTAATGCTACCAATTCAGAAACACGTATACCTGTAGCATACAAAAGCTCTAGCATAGCTTTATCTCTTATGCCTTTTTCACTACTTTCATCTGGTTGAGCCAATAACAACTCTACTTCTTTTAATGTCAAAATAGCAGGTAACTTCTTCTCTGATTTAGGAGATTGTAAATGAATGGTTGGATCTTTATCGATATATTTCTCATTTAATAAAAACTGAGAAAAAGAACGAATAGATGCAAGATTTCTAGAAATAGTCGATGTAGCTTTTCCAGATTTCTGTAAATATATTAAATATGTAATGATTGTTGTCTTATTCACATCTTTGATGTATTTTATATTTCTTTCTTTTAAAAAATAGATAAATTGAGAAATATCTCTTTTATATGACTCTAAAGTATTTTTAGATACTTCCTTTTCTTTTACTAAATAATGGTTAAAACCTTCTAAGTAATTATTCATAAAATTTATCCCCTTCGTTTGTAGATCCGTTCTTTGATATTATTCAACAAATATAGCAAAATTCCTCTAATCTTTTTATTATTTCATCATACATTTTAAAATTTGAGAAAAATTTTCTGTAAAACTATTCTGTTGTATATGTGAATTAGATACAAATGTGCTATTTCCTCTTGGAATATGATTTCTTTCCTGAATAATAAATAAATTGATGAAATGATCCATCGCTTGAGGCAATAAAATTGAAAATATAATTAATATGAGCATAATTTTAAAGAATAAACCTACATATTTAGTCATTTTTAAATCCTCCAAAACCTCCTACATATACTTAGAAAGTGCTTTCATAAATATAGGTGTTACATAAGCTTCAATCATACATCCAACTATAATAAAAAAGAAAATCGACGCATTAATGGTACTATATAAAGCAAATTGCCTAAAACTACTATCATTCATATTATATGATTTATTGAGCCTATTCCGAACAATCATTTTTGAAAATCCAATGCCAATAACAGCAATAACAATAATACTTGGTATAATAAATAAATTTTGAGGGAAGATAGAAATCAAAGAAAAAAGAATTCCTTTTATCCCAAGTTGTTCTACCAAAAAACCAACTGTAAAGCCTATAATCAAACCACGTATAGCAACTAGTAATAATATCAGAGGCATTCCTATGACCGTTATTCCAAGAATCCAAATCAACGCTGCTGTCTGTAAATTATTCATTAGTGATTGTTTTAATACTGAAGAAGCATCAATAGGTTTATTGCTAAGAATTTGAAAAAAGTTCCTCATATAGCTAATCAATTCTTGTTTTTGATAATCTGCTAATGCCTTTACAATAAAAGCTCCCGATGAAATCCCTATAATAAAAAACATACACACAAAAAAATATATTACACCATTCCCTTGTATGTGTTTAACTGCAATCGTTCGAAATTTTTTGAGCAAAATAAATCCCCCTCTCACATATCTTTTGTTTATAAAATATTATGCAAGATAGGGAAATATTATGACTTGTCTTATATATTTTGTCCCATTTCTATTATTCAAGTAGATCCTTCACTGCTAAAATAGCCATAATGGTCTTACTGTCCTTTATTTTCCCATCATAAATCATTTTCACTAGTTCATTGATCTTCATATATTCAATCTCAATATATTCATCTTCATCAGGACATGCTTCTCCACTAATAAGATCTTTTGCTACATATAGGTGTATTATTTCATTTGAAAATCCAGCTGATGTGTAAAAGCTAAATAAAAATTTTATATCTCTTGATTCATATCCAGTTTCTTCTTTTAATTCTCTTTTAGCACAGGTTAACGGCTCTTCATTCTTGTCTATTTTGCCAGCTGGAATCTCTAATAAAATACGCTCTACTGGTTTTCTAAACTGTTTTACCATAATAATTTTATTATCCTTTGTAATAGGTACAACAGCTACTGCTCCAGGGTGTTCTACAATTTCCCTAGTAGCTCTTTTTTCTCCTGGTAGTAACACCGTATCTACTCGTAAATTAATCATCTTTCCTTCAAAAACTTGATCCGATTTAATAGTAATTTCATTTGGTATCATTTCTTACCTCCCCTAGGAATATTTTAAGACAAGCTGCCATATACTATGATAACAAAACTTTAAGGACGTGATAAAATGTATAAAATCATAACAACAAATCATCTTTGCTTTATTGGTAAAATTTCTGATTTATTAGAGGTTTTAGAAGACCTTTCAAAAAAATATACTACTCTACATGCTTTAATTCAGGATCATCTAAAACCATAACTCCTAATTTTCCTGCTAGAGCAGCTGTAATAAAATATTCTTGATCTTCTAAAAATTTCCTTCCCATTGTTCGCATATTAAAAGTTGAATTTTTAAGAATATCTATAGCATTACCTATACTCATAGATATTATTTTATGTTTTTCTTCAATCATTGTATGATTTAGCTGCTCATAAATATATTCTTTTTTACTTTTTTCAAATTCAGGAATAGGAATCATAGCCCTTGTCTTGCTTATTTTATCAAGCACTGTCATGCTGTGATGACTAATCCCTTTATGTCTCTTTCTTTTATCAGCAAAGCTTATTCTTAAAGCAGTAATAGCTTTTCCTCCTAAATCATTAACAGCATCAAGTATATGTCCTTGCTCTATACCACTAAAACCATATTTTGTTCCTGTTCCAGCAATTCCTGGTCCCATTGTTACAACAGCCATATCACATTTTAATATTTCCTTTGCTGCAATAAGACCATTATAGATATTTATACAATCTAAATCTCCTCCAAAGGCATTTCCAATAGTAATGGTGCCATTGATCAGTTCTTTTTCTTTTAAATTTTTTACAGTATTGCTAAAATCTATAGGAAGTGCTGCTCCGTCTGTCATAATATAGGCGATTTTAATTTCCTTATCCATAGATTTTATCATCTCTATCATTGGTAAAAGCATACTATGTAAAGTTCCTACAATTACAGGCATCCCCTCTAAGGACTGGAAATCTTTGAATATTTCATGATATTTGCTTTCCTGTTCTTCTGCTGCAAATACTTTTAATTGGTAAGGCGTATACCTTAATTTCATAATATGTCCGCCCTCTGATAGATTTTGTTCAGCCTTGTCTAAATTAGATATAACAAAGTGGTATCCACCCGTTCCAAGTTTTAATTCTACTGCCGTAGTATTTAGTAATAAAGTATCACCCATATCTATAGCTCCAGTTAATCGATTATAGTTAACTGCCTTGTAATCTACATCATTGATTTTTACTAAAACTTCCGTCTTATGATCATCTCTATTTAAAATCTTAATGACTTTTCCCATTTTTATACCTATCAATTTATTTCCTCTTTTCATTTAAAATTTATTCTTAAAAAGCTATTTATGCAAGAAAAAGGCAGATATTTTATCTACCTATTTCATCAAGATATTTTAATATTTTTACTTTTTCAATAGTTTTTGTTAAAGAATACTTCTCCGTATAAAGATGTAGTAATATTAAAAATCCTAAAGCAATCATTCTTGTGGAAAAACCTAAGCTGCTACACACGATTCCTAGAGAAATACCTAAAATATTAGAACCTACATCTCCCATCATAGATTTTGCTTTTAAATCATATGGAATATAAGCCAATACACACCCCATTAGTCCCATCATTAGGAAACAAAATTCTTCATAAATAGGACTTAGGACTAAAATAATACCCGTGACTAAAAATCCTTTTAACGCTCTACCTGGTCGTAAATCTAATAGATTTATAAAATTAGTAAAAAGAGCGATAATTAATGTATTCATAAAAATGTCTATTATATTGTTAGAAATAATTATACTAATGGTTAATGATAATACGCCTCCGAAAGCAGCTTTAAAACCGCCTGTTGTCAATTCAAGTTTCAATAGCTTTTTAAAATGTCCTTTCAATCCTGTAACATTTCTATTACCTAATAAATCATCTAATAATCCAGCCAATCCCATACCTAAAGTTCCTACTAAGAATAATACTATATAGACAACATTATTTTTAACGGAACAAAGCAATAGAAAAATAACAAGAACCGTTACTACAGGAATAAATATAAGCCCCATTCCTACAGGAATATTCTCACCCTTGTAATTACTTTTAACACACTCTGTCTCATATAATAGATTCATAAACATAGGAATCATGAATTTAGCAAAAACAAAACCTAAAAATAAAGAAGAAAATTTTATTAACATTACTTTGTCACCTCTTTTCTCTTTCTAAGTAATGTTAATAATATTTGATAAAACTGTTTGCCCCTATGAACAAAGCTTTTAAAGTCCCTTCCTGTCTCTCTATGGGTCATAGTTACATCAACTTCTTTGATTCTATATCCCATATTTAAAATATCAATAGTCATTCCTACCTCAACCCCATAATCTGAAGGGATTTCTTTAAATCTTTTAAGTACCTCTGTCTTAAAAACTCTTTGTCCTGATAAAGAAGTATATATGGTTTGTCCTGTATACAATTTCACACCATATTTTGCAAGATTTTTAACGAGCCCAAATCCACCCTTTTTCTTTGCTGCTGGAAATCTTGCTATAGTAACATCTGCTTGGTCTTCTAGGATAGGTAAAATTAGGTTATCTATTTCTAATGCTGTTTTCCCAATATCTCCGTCTAAAAAAGCAATAACATGACTTTCCTTATATACCTTTTCTATCCCAAAGCTTAATGCAAAGCCTTTTCCTTTATTTTCATCTAATCGATAGACCTTAGCATTTGTAGCTTTTGCCACATCATATGTATTATCTTTTGAACCATCATCTATAATTACTATTTGATCTACATATTTTGAAGCGTTCATTGCATCTATAGTAGACTTTATTCTATCCCCCTCATTATAAGCGGGTACTAAAACCGTCACGTACTTCGACATTTAATCAACTCCTAGTCTACTGTTATAAATCCTTCTGGAACTAAATTATCTGCTGTTTCTTTTTCTCCAAAATGCCCCTCTTGACCGCTAACTACCATTAGCATAGAGATTTTTCCTATGACTGTATCTACATTATCTACTGTAGATATTCTAAGTTTTTTGTATTCACTTATATTAGAATACGCAACTTCTAACTTTTCAACTGCCATAATAGGAACGTTTTTACTTTTTATATAGTTGATAATCGTTTTATCAAATTTATTCAACATTCCTTGGTTCTTATCAATACTGCCTCCTGCTATAACAATGTAATCAGCTGGTACAAAGAAATCATCTGTATAATCAATAATTTTCTTTTCTTTTAACTTTTCTATAAAAGCTTTATCATTTCCAGAAACTAATACATCACAAAACTTCTTTACAATTTGTTCTTCTAAATCTTCTGACGTCTCTGGTATACCAAACTCTTGTGCTATTGCTACTATTTCTTCTCTATTTCCCTCTTTCATAATCATATTTGTTACACCACTTACACCTGCTTTTTTAAAGGCATCATTAATTCCTGAATAATCATAATGTTCACTAGTTTCTAAAACAATAACGTTTAAATCTTTTAATTGATCTTCTACAAATTCTGGATATATACTATTCAAAAACTTTTCATTTTTATCCTTTTCTAGATTCAATACGTCAATTTTTTCCTGCAAACTATCCTGCTTTATTTTAAATTCATCAAATTTACTTTCAAGTTGAGAAACAATTTCTTTTTGTTGCGCTACAATTAAATCTTGTCCATCTAACATGATGCCTATAAATATTCCTATTCCTATTGCTAAAAATATTGCAACGATTGTTATGACATAATACTTTAAATTAATTACCAAATGTGATACCTCCCTAAAAATTCCATTGGAAAGACAAATTTTAATTTTATAAGAAATAATTTAAATAGCTGCTGAACGGTAGGGGATAAGGCTCCCACTATAAATATAGGAATCATTGCACCAAATGCAAGTCCTGCAAAGTGTTTAAATTTCACACTTTCTCGATATAATTTATTTACACCTTTTGCATCAACTAGCTTTGATCCAACCTTTAATCTAACAAGAAAAGTACTCGCCATTCCTTTTCTTCCTTTTTCAAGAAAATCAACCATATTTGAATGGGTTCCTACTGCTACAATAAGCTCTGTCTCATTGTCAAAAGCAAGGAGCATAGCAATATCCTCACTCGTTCCTGGGGCTGGAAATACGATACTTTTAAGACCTAGTTCTTCAATTCTTTTTAGTCCTGGTGCTCGCCCATCACGATAAGCATGTACAACTATTTCCTTACAAGCCTTTAAGCATTCATCTGAAACACTATCCATATCCCCTACAATCATGTCAGGAATGTATCCACACTCCATAAGAGCATCACCACCACCATCAACACCAATAAGGATTGGATTAAACTCCTCAATATATGATTTTATAGCATGTAAATCTTCCTTATAGTTTTGCCCTCTTACAACAACCAAAGTATGTCTTCCTTTAAATCTTGTACTTACTTGGGGAATCTTTAAATTTCCCAAAAGCATGTCCTTTTCTTTTTTAGCATACTCTAGTGTATTTTCAATAAATTTATCTAATTCAAATTGAAAATTTTCACTCGTTTCTTCTAATTTTTTCTTAATTAATTCTTTTGTCAATAGGTTCCCATTTCCAATGCATTCTTCATCCATATATAGTTTATTTTCTCTAATTTCTAAAGAATTTCCTTCTTTAATTTTAGAGAAAACCTCATCTCCTACATGATCTAAAATAGGAATTCCTGCTTTTTCTAATATCTCAGGTCCTAAGTTAGGATATCTTCCACTAATAGACTGTGCTGCATTAATCACCATACATGGTTTACACAGAACTAAAGAATTTGCTGCTACTTCATCTATATCTTTATGATTGATCACTGCAATTTCTCCTGGATTTAACCTTTTGACAAGTTCTTTTGTTTTTTTATCAATTCTTGCAATGCCTGTGGTTAACATATATTTCCTCCAGTTGTTTTTTCTTTAGTATTACTCATTTTTCATAAATAATACCAAAACTTCACAAAGCTTATTATATCATAATCATCCTTCATATTATATAATTTTTTTCAATATATTACAAAATATCACCTAGCTATAGTTATAGCTAGGTGATATTTTATTTTGAAATAAATAAAGTTGCCCTTTCTGTTCCCTCTAATAAGTTTAATAAAATATTTTCTTTTTTTCCATTTGTTAAAATCATTGGAATACCATAAGTATTCACCTTACGAGCCGCCTCAATCTTCGTAGCAATTCCTCCTGTTCCAAATTCATTGACTTTCCCCATTTCAATGATTTCTAAGAGTCCATCAATATCTGTAATTTGTTCAAGAAATTTTGCATCTTTATATTCCTTCGGATTTTTATCATATACACCATCAATATCACTAAACATAATCAATAAATCTGCATCCCAAAGGTTAGCTGTAAGGGCTGCTAGGGTATCATTATCTCCGATTTTTATTTCAGCAACACTTACTGTATCATTTTCATTGATAATAGGAATAACCCCTTCATCAATTAAAGTAAACAACGTATTTCTGATATTTAAAGTCCGATTAGCATCTGATAAATCCTCTCTAGTTAAAAGCATTTGTCCAATATGAATATCATACTTACTAAAAACTTGTCTATAAGAATCCATTAATTCCACTTGTCCAATAGCACATAAAGCCTGTTTATAATGGATATCTCCTTTTCTCATCCATTTACCTATTGTTCCTACCCCAGCTATTCTTGCTCCAGAAGATACAATAACAATTTCTTTTCCCTGATCCCTTAAAAAATTTATTTGTTCACCAAACTTTTCTAAAAAATCTTTATTAATGGTTCCATCTTCATTTGCTAAAGTATTACTCCCTATCTTAATGACAATTTTTTTGGCTTTGCTCATAATTGCTGCTAACATTTTATCCCTCTATTCTCTAATTTGTCCGTTTCCTTGTACTGTATATTTCACAGTTACTAGTTCATTTAGTCCCATTGGTCCTCGCGCATGCATTTTTTGTGTACTTATACCCATCTCTGCTCCAAATCCAAATTCTCCTCCATCTGTAAATCTTGTAGAAGCATTTACATATACAGCTGCAGCATCTACTCTTCTTAAAAAGGCATTGGCATTTGACACTTTTTCCGTTAAAATAGCTTCTGAATGCTTTGTTCCATAAGTATCAATATGAGAAATTGTCATTTCTATATCTTCAACTACTTTAATAGCTAAAATATAATCTAAATATTCTTCAGCCCAATCTTCCTCTATTGCTTCCTTTACAGGTATGATTTTTTGAGTTTCATCACACCCTCTCATTTCTACTCGATCCTTTAAGCAATCATATAGTTTAGGTAAAAATACATTTGCTATATTCTTATGAATCAACACCGTTTCACAAGCATTACAAACGCCAGGTCTTTGTACTTTTGCATTCTCAATAATATCTACTGCTCTTTCTAAATCAGCTGTTTCATCTACAAATATATGACAATTTCCTACACCTGTTTCAATGGTCGGTACTGTTGCATTCTTTACTACAAATTGAATTAAGTCTTTTCCTCCCCTTGGAATAACTAAATCAATATATTCATTCATAGTTAACATTTCTTTTACAACTGCTCGGTTTGTGTCATCTACTAACGCAATCACATCTTCAGATATACCACTTTTTTTAAGTCCTTCCTTAATAGCATATACTAAAGCTTTGTTTGAATGAATAGAAGTTGAACTTCCACGAAGCAAAATGCAATTTCCACTTTTTAATGCAAGGGAGAAAGCATCTACTGTTACGTTAGGTCTTGATTCATAAATAATTCCAATCACTCCCATAGGCACAGTCATTCTACTTACTGTAAGCCCATTTTCTAAAGTCCATACTTCATTACTTTTCCATACAGGATCTTTTAAATCTATGATTGTTTTTATTCCTTCTATCATTCCATCAATTCTTTTTTCATCTAAGCGAAGACGATCAATCAAACTTTCTTTCATCTGATTACTTTTGGCTTTTTCCACATCTTTTCTATTTTCTTCTAGGATGAAATCTTCATGTTCTTTTAAGCTCATTGCCACTTCCTGTAGTGCTTTATTCTTAGATTTTGTATCCATAGTGGCTAAGGCACTTGATGCTTTATTTAATACTTTACATTTTTCAATTAAAGTCATATGACCACTCCTTTTTTATATAATAAAAAACCCTCATCCCCTAAGGGACGAGAGTTTACCCGCGGTACCACCCTAATTAGCCAAATAAAACAGCTCTTCTTAGATAATCGTAACGTGATTATAACCGTAATGACTTCATTTGCCATATGCTCCAGAGCGGGTTCAAAAAGATAGTTTATAAGACTCTCACCACTGTCTTATTCTCTGTGAAACATTTCTTTTTTACTATTCTCCTTCAAAGCATCAACCTATTCATATTTAAAAAATATTATATCTAAATTTTTATTTCATGTCAACGTTACATTTTATACCTTTAAATCAATTTCAATCCCTAATAGATCTTTATTTTCATCTATTATAGGTTGAATATATTCTCCTATAAACTCTATTACCTGCTGTGGTGCTCTTCCTATAAAAAGTCTTGCATCCATTAAACTACTAATTTCTTCATTAGAAAGACCAAAGGTTTCATCATTTGCAATTCTAATTAATAAATCATTCTCTTTTCCTTCTTGTTTCACCTGTTTTGCAGCTTCCATGGAATGAACCCTAATTTTTTCATGAAGCTCTTGTCGATCTCCACCTCTTTTTACAGCTTCCATAATAATATTTTCTGTTGCCATAAATGGAAGTTCGTTCATCACATGCTGATGAATTACTTTTTCATAAACAACTAAGCCAGAAGATATATTAATACAGATTTCAAGGATAGCATCTACAGCTAAAAATGCTTCTGGAATTGAAATTCTTCTATTTGCAGAATCATCTAAAGTTCTTTCAAACCATTGTGTAGAAGTTGTCATGGCTGGATCCATTATAAGAGCCATCACATGTCTTGAAAGAGATGCTACTCTCTCACTTCTCATAGGATTTCTTTTATATGCCATAGCCGATGAACCAATTTGAGTAGATTCAAAAGGTTCTTCTACTTCTTTTAAATGCTGAAGAAGTCTTATATCATTTGTCATCTTATGGACGCTTTGTGCAATACCACTTAAAACAGATAAAACCTTGTAATCTAATTTCCTTGAATAAGTTTGTCCTGTTACTGGAAAAGTTTTTTCAAAACCTAATTTATTTGCTACAAGCTTATCTAGTTTTTTTACTTTTTCATGATCTCCATCAAATAGTTTTAAAAAGCTTGCTTGCGTACCTGTTGTTCCTTTTACCCCTCTCATTTTCATACTAGCTAACATATTTTCAACATCTTCACAATCCATTAAAAGATCCATTAGCCATAAAGTAGCTCTCTTTCCAACCGTAGTAAGCTGCGCAGGTTGAAAATGAGTAAATCCTAGAGTAGGTACATCTTTGTATTCTATAGAAAATTTAGAAAGTCTACTCAATAGATTGATGATTTTTTTTTGTATCATCTTCATAGCTTCTTGCATGATAATGACATCTGTATTATCTCCCACATAAGCACTTGTTGCCCCTAGGTGGATGATGGGCTTTGCTTTAGGGCATTGTACGCCAAAAGCATACACATGAGACATTACATCATGTCTTGTCTCTTTTTCTCTCTTCTTAGCCACATCATAATTAATATCATCACAATATTTTTTCATTTCATCAATTTGCTCTTGTGTTATTTCGAGTCCCAGTTCTTTCTCAGATTCTGCAAGAGCAATCCAAAGTTTTCTCCATGTTTTAAATTTTTCATCTGAAGAAAAAATTTCTGCCATTTCCCTACTAGCATATCTTGTAATTAGTGGATTTTCATAAACTTGTGCCAATTTTTTTACCCCTTTCCCTTTTATCGCTAAGCTAATTATATTCTACACATTTCTCCAAAATCCTTCAAAGATTTTTTCATTTCTTTAATCTTATCATAAGGGATAAAAATCTTTCCTATATTAGGAATGTTTTCTATCATCTCATCATGATAATCAGAACCTCCTGTAATGAAAAGATCATATTTTTTAGAAAACTCTAGATACATGTTGTTATGAAAAGCTGAATGTTCCGAATGATAGACTTCTATTCCTTTTATCCCTTTTTTTATAATTTCTTCTATATCTATCCCTTTATCGATCAATGCTGGATGAGCAAGTACTGGTATTCCTTTAGCATTTTCAATAAGCTCTATAGCCTCATCAACAGTCAGCTTAAACCTCTCAACATAAGCAGGCTTTCCTTTACCAAGTAATTTTTCAAATGCCTCAGAAACAGAAGATACATATCCTTTTTGAAGGAGTATTCTAGCTACATGAGGTCTGCCAATAGCCCCTTCTTTCTGGTCATCTTTAACTTCTGAAAAATGAATATCATATCCTAACTCCCTCAGCTTATCCACCATCAATTCTATCCTTTTGGCTCTATAATTTTTAATCCTTTTCGTCATATGAATAAGGTTTTGATTCTTACAATCTATAAAATATCCTAATATATGAATTTCCGTATCATGATATAATGTACTAAATTCTATACCAGGTATTACTAAAAAGTCATCATATTTTTTAGAAACCTTTATAGCCTCTTCTATGCCATCAATCGTATCATGATCCGTTATGGCAATTCCTTTAAGTCCTCTCTCTTTTGCCCAATATACAACATCTATAGGAGATAAAATACCATCTGATGCACTCGTATGTACATGCATATCTACCATAGCATTCATAAGATCACCTCCTTTAATTTATGTATGTCTTAATTTTTTTATATTTTATGCACATATTATGCCTAATTATTATATACTTTATGATACAAAAAACCTGCTTTAAAAGCAGGTTTTTTATTTATTCTTTCTATCTAGGCTCAACAATTAATTTTATTGCTGTTCTTTCCTCCCCATCTATTAATATATCAGTAAATGCAGGGATACAGATTAGGTCCACACCACTAGGAGCAACAAATCCTCTAGCAATGGCTACCGCTTTTACTGCTTGATTTAGAGCACCTGCACCAATAGCTTGAATTTCAGCGCCCCCGCGTTCTCTTAAAACGCCAGCTAATGCTCCTGCAACAGAATTTGGACTTGATTTTGCTGATACTTTTAATACTTCCATGATTATAGCCCCCCTAAATTTTAAATGTCATTTGGTTTTATTTAACAAATGTATTACAACTAATATATTCTACATCTAGGTTGAAAATCCTTTTTTTAATAATAATAAATTTGAAATTTTTGAAAAATTATTTTTGCAAAATAAAAAGAAGCCGAAGCTTCTTTTATTTTGCATATTCTATTGCCCTTGTCTCGCGAATAACATTTACTTTTATTTGGCCAGGATATTCTAATTCACTTTCAATTTTCTTTGTTACTTCACGAGCTAAATAAATAATATCTTCATCTGCCATCTCATCTGGTTTTACCATAATTCTTATTTCTCTACCAGCTTGGATCGCAAACGATTTTTCTACACCTTCACTTGAATTTGCTATTTCTTCAAGTTTTTGTAGTCTCTTTATATAAGTTTCTAAAGTTTCTCTTCTTGCACCTGGTCTAGCTGCCGATACAGCATCAGCCGCTGTAACTAACACTGCTTCAATAGTATGAGGTTCATAATCCCCATGATGCGTTGACATAGCATGGATTACTTCACTAGATTCTTTATATTTCTTTAACAGTCCCATACCTATATCTACATGTGTACCCTCTACTTCATGGTCCACAGCTTTTCCAATATCATGAAGCAGTCCTGCTCTTTTTGCTAATTTCACATCAGCCCCTAATTCAGCAGCCATTAACCCTGCCAAATGAGATACTTCGATAGAATGTTTTAATACATTTTGACCATAGCTAGTTCTATACTTTAATCTACCTAATAATTTTATTAACTCAGGATGAATACTGTGAACGCCTGTTTCAAATGTTGCTTGTTCACCCTCTTCTTTAATGATATTATTTACCTCTTTTTTAGCTTTTTCTACCATTTCTTCAATTCTAGCTGGATGAATTCTTCCATCTACAATAAGCTTTTCTAAAGCAATTCTTGCTACTTCTCTTCTTATAGGATCAAATCCTGAAAGAATTACTGCTTCTGGTGTATCATCAATTATTAAATCTATTCCTGTTAATGTTTCTAAGGCTCTTATATTTCTTCCTTCTCTACCAATAATTCTACCCTTCATTTCATCATTTGGAAGAGCTACTACAGACACAGTCGTCTCAGCAACATGATCTGCTGCACACTTTTGTATTGCATAAGAAATAATCTCTTTTGCTTTCTTTTCTCCATCTTCTTTTGCTCTTTGTTCGATTTCTTTAATCATCATAGCTGTTTCATGTTTTATTTCTTTTTGTGTATCACTTAAAAGTTGCTCTTTTGCTTGTTCAGATGTTAAACCCGATATTCTTTCTAATTCTTCAAGTTGTTTTTGATAAGTTTCATTTATTTGTTCTTTCTTCTCTGCTACTTCTTTTATTTTCTTATTGAGTACTTCATCTTTCTTTTCTAAATTATCGGATTTTCTATCTAATGTTTCTTCCTTTTGCTGTAATCTTCTTTCTAACCTTTGTAATTCATTACGTCTTTCTCTGTTTTCTCTATCAAGTTCATTTCTTAATCTATGAACCTCTTCTTTTGCTTCAAGTAAAATTTCTTTTTTAGATGTCTCAGCTTGCTTTTTAGCTTCTGAAACAATTTCTTCCGCTTTATTTTCCGCATTATTTATTTTACCTTCAGCAATATTCTTTCTTATAAAATATCCAATTCCAACACCTATAGCACCTGTTACAATGCTTACTATAATCTGAATAGAATTAATATTCCATACACCTCCCCTGCTTAATCATAAGCAAATAATAAAACCGAGTAACCTCGGTTTTTAAATCTTTCTATGTTTTTATAGATCAAAATTTAAAACACTATCCAGGCCTCATTATTCATATACAGATACACCAATATCTGTTATAATTGTATATCTTTTTTTATATACTGTCAAGGTGATATTCTTCCTCCATTCTATTATAAGATTCTATTCATTTCTTTATTCTAAAAAAATCCCTTATAGGGATTTTTTTAGTTATTCTGCTACAGGAGCTTGTTCAGTTTCTTTCATTAAAGGAAGATTATGTAACTCCCTTATTTTATTTTCTACTTCAAGAGCTATATGGGGATTTTCCACTAAAAATTGCTTTGCATTTTCTCTTCCTTGACCTAGTTTTTCATCAGCATAGCTATACCAAGAACCTGCCTTTTTTATAATATCTTCTTTCACAGCACAATCTAAAATACTACCTTCCTTTGATATACCTGTACCATACATAATATCAAATTCAGCTATTTTAAATGGAGGTGCTACTTTATTTTTTACAACCTTCACTCTTGTCCTATTTCCTATAATACTATCCGCTTTCTTAATAGATTCAATTCTTCTTACATCTAATCTTACAGATGAATAAAATTTAAGGGCCCTCCCTCCAGTAGTGGTTTCTGGATTTCCAAACATAACACCTACTTTTTCTCTTAATTGATTGATAAATATTGTAGATGTTCTTGACTTATTAATTACACCTGTAAGCTTTCTTAATGCTTGAGACATAAGTCTTGCCTGTAGCCCCACATGACTATCTCCCATTTCTCCTTGTATTTCTGCTTTAGGAACTAATGCTGCAACAGAGTCTACTACAATTATATCTATGGCTCCGCTTCTAACTAAAGCTTCACAGATTTCTAATGCTTGCTCTCCTGTATCTGGTTGAGACACTACTAGTTCATCAATATTTACTCCTAAATTTTGAGCATATACAGGATCTAGTGCGTGCTCAGCATCTATGAAAGCTGCAACGCCTCCAGTTTTTTGAGCTTCTGCAATAATGTGAAGTGCTACAGTTGTTTTACCTGAAGACTCAGGTCCATATATTTCAATGATTCTTCCTCTTGGAACGCCACCTATACCAACAGCAATATCTAAGTCTAATGATCCCGTAGATATGGATTCAATATTTAATCTTGATGTATCTTCCCCTAGTTTCATGATAGAACCTTTTCCAAATTGTTTCTCTATTTGCCCCATAGCAATTTCTAGTGCTTTTCTTTTTCCATCCATAAATTTCCCAGATTCAATATCTGGTTGTCACCTACCTTCCTCTATATCGAACAAATGTTCTGAGTTTATTATATACTATTCCTCTTCTATGGTCAATCCTATTTATTTTTCTAATGCCTTCCTAATCATATTAAATGCAAGCATACTCGTATAATTTCTTATTCGATTTCTATCTCCGAAAAGCTTATACTCCTTACATACGATATTTTCTCCATAAGCAATACCAATATATACTAAACCTACAGGTTTTTCTTCTGTGCCACCCCCAGGTCCTGCTATCCCTGTTATAGATAAGCATATATCGCTTCCTGTTACTGTCTTTAATCCTAATGCCATTTCCCTAGCAATCTCTTCACTAACAGCTCCATATTTTTTAAGTGTTTCAGCATTTACACCTAATTCTTCTATTTTTGCTCTATTGCTATATGTAACAATACTTCGATCTAAAGATTCTGATATCCCTGAAACATCTGTTAACTTCGCAGCAATCAATCCGCCTGTGCAAGATTCTGCAAAGGAAATACTAATCTTTTTCTCTAATAATTTTTTTGCCACTACTTGGACTAATTCCTCATCTTCATAGCTATATATATATTCTTCTAATCTACTTTTTATTTCCTTTATAACAGGAGAGATCATTTGGTTTGCCTTCTCTTCATTTTCAGCTTTAGCAGTAATTCTAAGACTCACTTCTCCTGTTTTTGCATAAGTTGCAAGGGTAGGATTTGTTTGATGGTTAATTAAGTCTATAATAGCCGTCTCTAAAGATGATTCCCCAATACCAAAAAATCTTAAAACCTTTGAATAAATAGTATATTTTGACTTAGTCTTTAAATAATCCTTCACAGACTCAAACATACTTTTCATCTCTTTAGGAGGTCCTGGCAAACTAATCACTATTTTTTCATCAAACTCAATAATGAACCCAGGAGCAGTTCCACATCTATTTTCTAAAACAATACTATCATTTGGTAAGTATGCCTGTTTTATATTATTTTCATTCATCTTTCTATTAAGATTTTTAAAATAAGAGCAAATCTTTTCATAAGATAATTTATGCATTTCTAGTTTTTTTCCTGCTACTTGAGCAATGGTCTCTTTTGTAAGATCGTCCTGTGTTGGTCCTAACCCCCCTGTAGTAATAATCAAATCTGATTTAGATAATGCATACTCTAATGTTTCCTTTAATCGATCTTTATTATCTCCTACTGTGAAATGATGATATACATTCATTCCTAATTGATTTAATTCTTGCGACAAATAGACTGTATTTGTATTTATAATCTGTCCAAATAAAATCTCTGTACCTACACTTATAATTGAACAATTCATTCCTAAATCCCCTCTCCCTTAAAAAAATATACTTTTGTATAAAATTAAAAAGCAGCTATGCTGCTTTTAATGTTTTAATACTTGTTTATTAAGATATAAATAATCTACACCTGATACAATCGTGAGAATTACTGCAACCCAAAGCATAATTGTACTAAATGGAAAGCCTATTAAACTAAAGGGATAATTATTAAGAAGTATTGCAACAATTGCTATAATCTGTGTAATTGTCTTTAATTTTCCCCACCAGCTTGCTGCAATCACAATCCCTTCTGATGCAGCAACAGCTCTTAAGATACTTATAGTATATTCTCTTGATATAATAACAACAACAATCCAAGCAGGTAATTTACCCATTTGTACAAGACAAACAAGGGCTGATGTAACAAGAAGCTTATCTGCTAAAGGATCTACAAATTTTCCAAATTTTGTGACCTGATTTCTACTTCTTGCAATATACCCATCTAAAGTATCTGTTATCGCAGCTATAATAAAAATTCCAGCAGCTATATACATGCCATAGGGTATTTTGTTTAAAAGGACAATCATAAAAACTGGAACTAAAAGGATTCTAGCAACCGTCAACTTATTCGCAAGATTCATATAATATCTCTCCTAATAAATCATATTCTAAGGTATCTGTGATTTGAACCTTTACTAAGTCTCCTATATTTAGAAGCTTAGTTGAGTTTACGTACACAACACCATCTACTTCTGGTGCATCATAAGCCGTTCTACCTACATAAACATCCTCTTCTTCAATCTTCTCCTCTATCAGTATATCATAAACATTCCCTATTTTCTCCATATTTTTTTGAAATGAAACGTCTTTTTGTATAGCCATAATTTCATCTCTTCTTTGTTCTTTTACTTCCTCATCAACCTGATTTTCTAATTTTGCTGCTGGTGTATCTTCCTCTTGAGAATAAGTAAATACACCTAGACGATCAAATTTCACCTCTTCAACAAATCTTTTTAACTCTTCAAATTGTTCTTTTGTCTCTCCTGGAAATCCTACTATAAGAGATGTACGAATATGCATATTTGGTATTTTATTACGTAACTTTTGAATAACCTGTAAAATATGTTCTTTATTTGTTTTTCTATTCATTCTTCTTAGAATTTCATCATTGCAATGCTGAATAGGCACATCAATATATTTACATACCTTTTTTTCTTCTGCAATTGTATTAATTAATTCATCCGAAATTTTATCAGGATAGCAGTATAAAATTCGAATCCACTTAATTCCTTCAATTTGTCCTAATCTTTTTAATAACTCAGGAAGTTTATATTCTTTATACAAATCAATCCCATATCTTGATGTATCTTGGGCAATCAAAATCACTTCTTTAATACCTCGTTGAGCCATTTCCTTTGCTTCTTCAATAATATATTCTATCTTTCTACTTCTATAGTTTCCTCGTAATTTTGGAATAATGCAATAAGTACAACAGTTATCACATCCTTCTGCGATTTTTAAATATCCCATAAACTTAGGCGTACTTAAAATTCTTGGAAGTTCTTCTGATATTTCGATATTAACATTTCCACTTTTTATTATCTTTTCTCCTTTTAAAGCACCATGAATAACTTTTATAATTTCTGGATAATTTCCAGTTCCAATAACAGCATCTACCTCTGGCAATTCTTCTACTAATTCTTTTGAATATCTTTCAGCTAAACACCCAGCCACTACTAATACTTTACAATTTCCGTTTGTCTTTAAAGTTCCTAATTCTACAATCATATCAATAGACTCTTGTTTTGCTGACTCAATAAATCCACAAGTGTTTACAATAATAATATCTGCTTCATATTGATCCTTTGTAATTTCAAAATCATATTGAGATAATAGACCCATCATCACTTCTGAATCTACCAAGTTTTTTGAACATCCTAATGATTCAATGAATACCTTTAAGTTCATATATTGAAACTCCCTTCTAATTGTGCAAAATATTATTTATAAAATTATTTAAGATGGGGATAGTGTTCTCTATTTTTTCATAATCAACCACTAAATCATAATTTTCATATTTTTTAATAGAGTAATCATATAAAGGATCATAATAGTATTTCATTAAATATTCAACTACATAAATATAATCCTTTCCTTCAATTTTATGAATCAATTGGTCTATAGCCTCATTTCCTAACCTTTTTCTCAAATGATTCAATGACTCTACTATTTTTAAATGATTTACTTCTAAATGGTGTGCATAATCTTTTAAAATAATTTCTATTCTATTTTTTAGGGTTGTTTTTATAAGAATATGATGACCCTCTATCATCTGATCATATACAGTCTCTGGCACCCTAACACTACCAATTCTTTTACTTTCACATTCTACAAAGACATACTTTTCCTTTGCATTTTGTAGCATATGAAATATTAAAGATTCAAAGTCTTTTTGTGATGGAGGTCTTCCACTAAAAACAATGTTTCCAAACACAGAACCACTATTTTTTGCTATCCTTTCTAAATTTAATACTGGTTCTCCTATAGCTTCTAGTTTATCAAGTATATGGGTCTTTCCTACCCCTGTTAATCCATGCATCATAATAAATTTATATTGATTCATTTTATTTTCTAAAAAGTCCATCACATATTTTCTATAGCTTTTGTATCCATCTTTTAACTGATATATATTTTTAACATTCAGCATACTTAATAAATTACAAACTGATTTACTTCGCATACCGCCTCTCCAACAAAATATAACAATATGATCATATTTCATACTATATTCTTTCATGGTTTTATAAAGGTTTGGTAATTTTGTCGATACTAAATCTAACCCCTTTACTGTAGCTTCCTGAGGATTTTCTTTTCTGTAGATTGTCCCTACAATAGCTCTTTCCTCATCGTCTAATATGGGAATATTTTTAGCTCCTAAAATAGTACCCTCTCCAAATTCTAACGGAGACCGTACATCAATAAAAAGTGTATTTTTTAATGTCAATGCTTTTTCAATGTCTATTACTTTTAACACAGCGACCCCTCTATTTCTGTTTATGATTTACTCTTCATTTCTTCAAATTCTTCTTTTGATACTAATACTTGCCTTGGTTTGCTTCCTACATGCTCTCCCACAATATTTCTCTCCTCCATAGCATCAATAAGCCTTGCTGCTCGATTGTACCCTATTCTAAATCTTCTTTGAAGCATGGAAATAGAAGCTTGTTGTGTACCTATAACCAATTCAATAGCATCTTTTAACAATTCATCTGCCGTATCTTCTTCGTGAGATAAATTGCTCTCTACCTTTTCTATTATATCTTCTTCATAATTATGCTCTATAGATTGTTCTTTTACAAAATTTACAACTCTTTCTACTTCACCATCTGAAATAAACGCTCCTTGAGCACGTACAGGCTTCGACGCTCCCACAGGATAAAATAGCATGTCCCCTTTTCCTAATAGTTTTTCTGCTCCTCCCATATCTAATATAGTTCTTGAATCTGCTTGAGAAGAAACAGAAAAAGCAATACGAGATGGTATATTGGCTTTAATAACACCAGTTATTACATCCACAGAAGGTCTTTGGGTAGCCACAATAAGATGCAATCCTGCAGCTCTCGCCATTTGAGCAAGTCTACAAATTCCATCTTCCACTTGCCCTGGTGCTACCATCATTAAGTCTGCAAGTTCATCAATAATAATTACAATTTTAGGTAATGTTTCTTTTCCTTCATTTTTCATTTTTTCATTATAACTATTTATATCTCTCACACTATTTTCTGCAAAATATTTATATCGATTACTCATCTCTCCTACAGCCCAATTTAATGCACTAGAAGCTTTCTTAGGATCTGTTACAACAGGAATTAAAAGATGAGGAATTCCATTATAATTATTTAATTCCACCACCTTTGGATCTACTAAGAGTAACTTTACTTCTTCTGGTGTAGCCTTATAAAGAATACTAATAATTAATGTATTAATACATACACTTTTACCTGATCCTGTAGCCCCTGCAATTAACATGTGTGGCATTTTAGCAAGATCCGCTACAATAGGATTACCAGCAATGTCTTTCCCTAAAACAAAAGTTAATTTTGAATTACTATTTTTGAATTTATCACTTTCTAAAACTTCCTTTATTGTAACAGGCGATACCTGTTCATTAGGAATTTCTATTCCAACAGCAGCCTTTCCAGGAATAGGTGCTTCTATTCTTATATTTGAAGCTGCCAAGTTTAAGGCTATATCATCTGATAAGTTTACAATCTTACTTACTTTCACTCCAGGACTTGGCTGAATTTCATATCTTGTTATAGTAGGTCCTTTACTGACTTGTACAACTTTTGCCTCAACGCCGAAGTTTTCTAATGTTTCTTCTAGTACTTTTGCTTTATGTAGTATTTCTTTTTTATCATTTTTAGCATTTGAAACTGAATTATTCTGTAATAAATCAAGATCAGGAAATTTATAATCTAATTCAGATTTAGTAGCATTTTTAATGTGAATGCTTATATCTTCTACATTATTTTCTTCCTTCGCAGTTGTAGCCATTTCTTTTTTGCTACTCTCTTTATCTTCTTTTATAAACACAGCCTCTTTCTCTTTTTTACTAGGCTCCTCTTCACGCGTAAAATCAAGAATTTTGATTTTTTCATCTATAGAATTATTTTCTTTAAGGGCTATTTTTATATCCTTTTGTTTCTTTTGATTTCTTTTCTTTTTCGATTTTTTTTCGCTATCTGGGACATATATAAACTCACCTACAGATCGACCCATTAATAAACAAAATTTCACAAGTCCTTCTTTGCATTTCTTTAACATACTTGCTAACGAAATTCTTGTAATTACAACAAAAGAAATAATCATTAATGTAACGATCACCACATAACTACCATTTACCCCCAAAAACCTTATCCCTATACTGCCTAATAAACTTCCTAGCAATCCTCCACCTATTCCTTCTATTCCTTGATAATATACTAGTTTTATATTTTGAAAACTCAATTCTTTAGGAATATACTCTGAAAAATAAATAGCATGTATTATAACATATTCTATATACATTAGCATCATGGCAATTTTAAACTTCTTATCAAAAATATTAGTTTTTCCAATCATTGAAAAAATACCCAAAAGTATGATGAAATAAGGCAATAAGTACGCTGGTGCAGATAATAATCCCTTTAAACTAGATTTTATAATTTTTCCTATTTCACCAGTAGACTCTGTTTGCAAACTAATCATAATTAGTATTCCCATAGATATGGTAAATAAAGAAATAATTTCATTTTTCAGGATGGATTTATTCTTTTCTTTGCTTTTTCGCACGCTCCTTCTACCAGCCATAAAGTCACCTCCTATTCTTATTAGAAAAAGCACAGATGAACTGTGCTAAAAACTAGTAAATGCAAGGTATGGTTCATGCACAAAAATAAAGTGTCAATATCATCCATATTAACACTTTAACATTGTTATTATAACATAAGGGTTTAAATTATTCTATTGTAAATTCTGTTGTACCTCACTTTGATTTTTTAAATGAATCATTTCTTTTAATTTCATCATAGCAGCATGTAATCCACCGACTTGATCTATTAGACCTCTTTGTACTGCCTCATCTCCTATTAATATTGTCCCTACATCATTGGCGATTTCATCTGTTTCTGTCATTAACTTTACGATTGTATCTCTAGGTACTTTAGAGGTTCTTGTAATAAACTGAATAATCCTTTCTTGCATTTTCTGGAAATATTTAAAAGTTTGTGGAACACCTATAACAAGTCCATTCATTCTAATAGGATGTATCGTCATGGTAGCCGTTTTAGCAATAAAGGAGTAGTCACTAGCAGTAGCTAATGGAACACCAATGCTATGACCTCCTCCCAATACTAATGAAACTGTAGGCTTTGATATGCTTGAAATCATCTCTGCAAGAGCTAGTCCTGCTTCCACATCTCCTCCTACTGTGTTAAGTACTGTAAGCATTCCCTCTATTTTAGGATTTTCCTCTACTGCAATTAATTGAGGAATAATGTGTTCATATTTTGTTGATTTATTTTGTGGAGGTGCTACCATATGCCCTTCAATATGTCCAATAATTGTAAGATAATGTATATTGCTAATCATGTCAGGAATACCATGATTACCCATATCCTTTACATTCTCCACCTTTGGGTCTAGTGTTAATTTAGGTTGTATAATAGGTTCTTTAGGATTTCCTTCTTTCTTAGGAATTTGCCCTATTGTTTTATAATCATTATTCATCATTTGATCCTCCTGTTTAATATATTTCGAAATCTAGTAATAAAACATAATTATTACCTATTCCTTTCATTTATTTTTTCCAATAAAAAAACTACTATACTGTTTAAGTATAGTAGTTTTTAAAATCTATTTTGAGAGATTAAATTCTTTATGGAGAATATTTACTGCTTTTTGTGTATCCTTATTACTCACTAAACATGAAATTGTATTATGGGAATCAGAAGTTTGTAAAATTTTCACCGCTTCTCTTGATAAGCTTTTTACAATTTTCGCCATAACTCCTGGTATCCCTCTCATGGCATTTCCTATAACTGTTATTTTACTACAATTTTTTATGATATTATATTCGAATCCATTTTCCTTTAACATTTTTTCTACTTTTTCTAAATCTTTTGACTCAATCGTGAATACTTTTTTATCAATAAAAAAATTAATCAAATCGATGCTTATTTGCTTATTCGTTAATTCATTCATCAATAATTCATTCAGTTCTACAGAGTCTTCAAAATATACACTCACTTGATGAATATTGTTTTTATGTGCTATAGCTGTCAAAATCTTTTCTTCTGATATATTTTTACTATATTTATTATTGTATGTTCCCTCATGATGAATAATGGTTCCTGGAGCATCAGATAAGGTGTTTTTTATCTTCAAAGGAATATTTCCTCTTTTCGCAATAGCTACAGCTCTAGGATGAACTACTTTCGCACCATCTTCAGCCATTTGATAAATTTCATCATAGCCTATATGATCTATTACTTTTGCTTCCGCCACAAGCCTAGGGTCTGCTGTCATTACACCATCTACATCTGTATATATTTCAACCATACTAGCCTTTAGAGCTTCTCCAAGTATTGTTGCTGATGTATCACTTCCCCCTCGCCCTAGTGTTGTAATATCGCCTTTTTCTGTTGCTCCCTGAAATCCTGTAACTACAGGAATATAACCTCGTCTTAATAAATCTAAAATATTTTTAGGATCAACTTTAAGGACTTCGGCATCCCCATAACAATCATCGGTCATAATACCTGCTTGGTATCCTGTTAAGGCAATCCCTTTGTATCCCATAAATTTAATAGTATTTGACAAAATAACAGCAGAAATAATTTCACCACAAGCCATGATCATATCAAGCTCTCTGCTATCATATTCTTTATAAGCATCATTTGCAAAATTTATTAATGTATCCGTTGCATAAGGTGCTCCACTTCTTCCAATTGCAGAAACAACTACGATCGGATATTTTCCTGTTTTTTTTGTAGCAATTACTTTACGAGCTACTTTTTCTCTAAGCTCTTTTGTTGCTACTGAAGTTCCACCAAATTTTTGAATAATGATATCCATACCTTTCCCCCTAACCAAATCATTACCTATATATTAGCACAAATTAACAAAAACATCTATACATTTTTACCACTACTACTATTTATATTATGCTAAATAAGGTATTTTAGGGATAAGTCCATGTAAATTTTTATAATTTATTCTTATAAAGAAAATCTACCTTTTGAAAAGCCTTCTTCTTCTAACTCTATAATAATCATATCATTTCCTATTTTTCGGACACAATTCCATGGAATTTCAACAAAATTTTTATCTTGAAAAATAGAAAATTGATTTCTAAAAGATGGTACTAATACGGCTCTTATTTTTCCATTTCTTTCATCTATCAATAACTCTGATTCCGCTAAAACCCCTAATCTTCCACCATCACTTAGGTTTACAATCTCTTTTCCTCCTAATTTGCTTAATCTCATTTTTATCCCCCTTATTAATAATAAATGTGTGAGCCTATTAAATATTTGTCCTCACACATTTATATATATTGTTACTCTATTCTATTTTCTAAAAATCTGCATTATTACACTTAAATACCTGTATGTCCAAACCCTCCTGCTCCTCTATTAGTTTCATCTAATCCATTAACTCTCTCCCATGTAATTTTTTCATATTTACAAATCACTAACTGAGCAATTCTATCCTTAGGAGAAATTATAAATGGCTCTTCTCCCCAATTAATAAGGGGTACTTTTATTTCTCCTCTATAATCACTGTCAATTGTTCCTACACCATTTACTAATCCAATGCCAAATTTTACTGCAAGCCCGCTTCTTGCTCTTACCTGCGCCTCTAATCCTTCAGGTAATTCAATACTAATCCCTGTAGGAACTAACACTCTCTTTCCAGGCTTTAATTCAATCTCTTCTTTTATATCTGCTCGTAGATCCATTCCTGCTGATCCAGCTGTTTCATACTTAGGTAACATTTCACTATCTTTTGTTTTTATTTTTATTTTGTGCATCCTTTTTCCTCCCAACAATGAAAAAGACATTAGCTCTCGCTAACATCTTAAGCTTTTAAAAGTTCATTTACTTTTCTTTCTTGATCTACTTTCCCAACAACTGCTACAGTAGCTTGATCTAATACAAAAATCTTATCAATAACATTTCTTATGTCTTCCATTTTTATATTATCTATCTTTTCTAAAACTTCCTTTTGTGAATATATTTTTTCTAAAAATAATTCTGATTTTCCAATAGATAACATTCTACTACTTGTACTCTCTAGTCCTAATATATAATTTCCTTTTAGTTGTTCTTTAGCTTTTATTAATTCCCCTTCTGTAAGTCCATCTTTTCTTATTTTATTTATTTCTTCCTTGATTAATAAATTTACTTCTTCTAATTGAGAAGGATTAATACCCGCATAAATTGTAAACAGTCCTATTTGCTGATAAGCAGACGGATAAGAAAATATTGAGTAGGCTAATCCTTTATCTTCTCTAATATTTTGGAATAACCTAGAGCTCATACTCCCTCCAAAAACAGTATTCATCAAAAGCAAGGGATAATAATCATCACTTCTTAAAGGAACACCTTGAAAGGATATACATAAATGAAGCTGTTCAATATCTTTATATTTAAATCCAGTATCTATCATAAACTTAGGTTCATCTAAAGATTTTTGTTGATTGCTTTTATTGGTAAAGTTCTTGAATTTCTCCTCAAGCCTCTTAATAATTTCTTCTTCATTAAAATTTCCGGCAATAGATACAACCATATTTTCAACTGTATAATAGTTTTTCATATATTCTATTAGCATTTCTCTATCAAAGCTACCTACCGTATCTCTTCTGCCTAGAACTGGTAATCCTAAGGATTGTTCTTTAAATATGGTTCTTGACAATAAATCATGTGCATTATCTTCAGGAGAATCTTCATACATACTAATCTCTTCTAATACCACACTTTTTTCCTTTTCTATTTCTACAGAATTAAAGGTAGAATTAAAAATCATATCTGTTAATACATCAATAGCTATACCAATATGGTCATCTAAGACTTTTGCATAATAGCAAGTGCATTCCTTGCTTGTGAATGCATTTAATTGGCCTCCAATATCATCTATTGATTCAGCAATCTCTTTTGCTGTCCTATTTTTTGTTCCTTTAAAAAGCATATGTTCTATAAAATGCGTAATACCATTGTTATCTAAATTTTCATTAATGGAACCCGTTTTTACCCAAAACCCCAGTGAAACGGATTTTACATGTGGTATTTTTTCTAATACAACTCTTACACCATTACTTAATCGAATTTTTTGATACATCTTTTCCTCCTAATTAAAATCTAATCATTTCGTATTTTATCAAAGCTTCATCATTATATGAAATATTTTGTTTCCTTATAAAGTTTATAGCATATAGTTATTATAATTTAGTATTCCCTAATAATCAAGAAAAACAATTTTCTTACTCCTTTAGCAAATCTGAAACTGTTCCTATTTTTATTTTTTCTTCTTTTATTTTATCAATCACATGAGGTAACGCTTCGACTGTAGCAGGTCTAGGATGCATTAATAGAATAGCTCCTTTATGAGGTTTTTTCATTACTCTCTTCGTAATAAGATCTCGAGTAGATCCTTCTTTCCAGTCAATCGTATCTACACTCCATAATATAGTTTCATATCCAAGGTCTTTTGCTACTTTCAAGGTAATATCACTATAATCCCCTGCCGGTGGCGCAAAATATTTCGGTTTTTCACCTATTATTTTTACTATAACATCTTCTGTTTTTTTTATTTCCTCATAATTTTGTTTTTCTCCTATTTTACTATGCATTTTATGACTATAGGCATGATTTCCAATCTCATGCCCCTTACTATGGATAAGTTTCACTAGCTGTTCATTATTTGCTGCCCATCTTCCTGTAATAAAAAAAGTTATTTTGATATCCTCTTCTTGAAAAATATCTAACATCTTGGGGATTTCTTCATTTCCCCAATCTATATTGCATGTAAAAGCCATTTTATTGCTATTTACATCTCCACATCTAATAGGGTCTTCTACTTTTTCTTCCAAAAATGCAGTATTACTATTTTCCATATTCATCATATGAATAATAAAAGACATGCTTAAAATCAATAAAGTCAAGAAAATTGTTATAAATGCCTTTTTTGAAATAACATATATTTTCATTATTCAACCTCCTTTCATAGAATTCATATTCAAATTTTAGACATTTATTCGATAAATTTATCTCAAAATAAAAAAAACATAAACCTTACTGGTTTATGCTTTCTATTCTTCTTTTTTCGATTGTTCGCTTTCTAAAAGAACTTTTCTAGATAAATTGATTCTTCCTTGTTTATCTATTTCAATTACTTTTACTAAAACTTCATCTCCTACTTTTAACACATCTTCTACTTTTGGAATTTTTTCTTTAGCAATTTGAGATATATGTAATAACCCTTCTTTACCAGGTAATATTTCAAGGAAAGCTCCAAAGTTTAAAATTTTAACAACTTTTCCCATATAAATCTCTCCAACTTTTGCTTCCTTTACAATTCCTTCTATGATTTTTACAGCTTTATTTCCATCTTCCATATTGGCAGCTGTAATAAAGACTCTTCCATCATCTTCAATGTCTATTTTTACATTTGTCTCTTCAATGATCTTACTAATAGTCTTTCCACCCGGTCCAATTACCGTTCTAATTTTTTCAGGATCAATCATAATGTTGATAATTCTTGGCGCATATGGAGAAAGTTCTTCTCGTGGAGTTGATATAGCTTCATTCATTTTGCCTAAAATATGTAATCTTCCTTTTCTTGCTTGCTCTAGTGCTCTTTCTAGTACTTCTTTATTAATTCCATGTATTTTTATATCCATCTGAATAGCTGTGATACCATCAGCAGTTCCTGCTACTTTAAAGTCCATATCTCCTAAGAAATCTTCCATACCTTGAATATCACTAAGAACTGCTACATTATTTTCCTCTTTTATAAGTCCCATTGCAATTCCTGCAACTGGAGATTTTATTGGTACCCCTGCATCAAGGAGTGCTAACGTACTTCCGCATACAGAAGCTTGAGAAGTACTACCATTTGAACTTAATACTTCTGATACTAATCGGATAGTATAAGGGAAATCTTCTTCTGATGGAATTACAGGCTCTAATGCTCTTTCAGCTAAAGCACCATGTCCTATTTCTCTTCTTCCTGGTCCTCTTAGGAATCTCGCTTCTCCAACACTATAAGGTGGGAAATTATAATGATGCATATAACGTTTTGATTCCTCTACACCAAGTCCATCTATTACCTGTGCATCCCCTATAGCTCCTAGTGTTGCTACAGTAAGTACCTGTGTTTGACCTCTAGTAAACAAACCTGTTCCATGGGTTCTAGGTAGTAAGGATACCTCACTTGAGATTGGTCTTATTTCTTCTGCCACACGATTATCAGGTCTGATTCCTTCCTCTGTAATCATTCGTCTAACCTGTTCTTTTGTAATCTGATATAAAGTCTCACTTACATCTTTAAGATTTTCAGGATATTTTTCTTCAAAATATTCTAATGTATCAGCCTTTACTTGATCCATATTTTCATTTCGTTCCAATTTATCTACTGTTTTAATAGCTTGAACCATTTTTTCAGTAGCAAATGCTCTTACTTCTTTTTCAATTTCTTCGTCAACCTTATATAAAGCAACTTCTTGTTTTGGTTTACCAACTTCTGCAACAATTTCTTCTATAAAAGCTACTACTTTTTTAATTTCTTTATGAGCGAATAATATTCCATCAAGCATAACCTTTTCAGAAATTTCATTCGATCCTGCTTCTACCATCATGATTGCATCTTTTGTACCAGAAACAACTAAATGCATCTGACTTTGTTCTCTCTCTTCTAAAGTAGGGTTTACGATGAATTTCCCATCGATTAAACCTACAATCACTGAAGCTGTTGGTCCATCAAAAGGTATATCTGATATGGATAAAGCAACAGATGAACCAATCATAGCAACAACATCTGGCGTACAATCTTGGTCTACAGAAAGAAC
The DNA here is from genome assembly GCA_025210525.1 of Marinisporobacter sp. Taxonomy (GTDB): domain Bacteria; phylum Bacillota; class Clostridia; order Peptostreptococcales; family Thermotaleaceae; genus Crassaminicella. Next base: position 100,051 of record JAOARP010000020.1, on the reverse strand, counting down.
TGTAGTAACAACTTGTACATCATTTCTGAATCCTTTTGGGAATAATGGTCTTATTGGTCGGTCAATCAATCTTGCTGTAAGAATTGCTTTTTCTGTAGGTTTCCCTTCTCTTTTAATAAAACCTCCAGGTATTTTTCCAACAGAATAAAGTCTTTCTTCATAGTCAACACTTAGTGGGAAAAAGTCAATACCTGTTTTAGGTTCAGATGACGCAACAGATGTAATTAAAACAACTGTTTCACCATATCTAAGTAGTGCCGAGCCATTTGCTAGCTGTGCTACTTTTCCTACTTCAACTTCAAGGGTACGACCACCTAGAGTTGTTTTGAATGTTCTCTCCATTATTTACCTCCTCCTTATAACTTATTGAACTTATTCGACGTCTTTTATATTATTTCCTACATAATTACGAAAAATCCCCTATATCATTTAAATAAAATAATAGAGCGGGAAATTCCCGCTCAATAAGTATTACTTTCTTAGACCTAGCTTTTGAATGATACTTCTGTATCTTTCAATTTCTTTGTCTTTTAAATAGTTTAATAAGTTTCTTCTCTTACCTACCATTTTTAGAAGTCCACGACGTGAGTGATGATCCTTCTTATGCATTTTCAAGTGCTCATTTAACTCATTAATTCTAGTTGTTAATATAGCAATTTGAACTTCTGGAGAACCTGTATCTCCCTCATGTACTTTGTGTGTATCAATGATACCTTGTTTCTTTTCTTTATTCATTGCCATATCTTCCACCTCCTTTTTTATTATCCCCAAAAGCCAGGTAATACGTCGGTGAGTCGCAGTACGTAGCTTTGGTTCTTCAACACATTAGATTTTATCATATAAGAACTTTATTGTAAATAAAAACTTATAGATTAAAAAACTTTTTTGCTTTTTCTACATCTTTTTGAATCTGATGGACTAACTCTTTAGTACTTTCAAACTTTACTTCATCTCTAGATTTTTGATAAAATATAACTTTTATTTCTTTATCATATAAATTTCCACTAAAATTTAGAATGTGTGGTTCTATACTAATGACATCACTTCCTATAGTAGGTTTATAACCTACATTAGTGACACTATTATATAGCTTATTATCAATAATACATTTCGTAAAATATACTCCCGAATTAGGTAAAATAAATTCCTTTCCTGTTGCAACATTTGCAGTTGGAAACCCAAATTCTTTTCCAAATCCATTTCCATGAACTACTTTACCTGAAATAGAATAATTCCTTCCTAAAAACAAATTAACTTTAGGAATATTTCCATTTCTTATGAGTTCTCGAATTTTTGTACTACTAACCACTTCATCTTGTATTTTTATAGCTTTTACGATCATCAGTTCATAATCATATCGATCTTTTAACTTATAAAGAAGCTCTGTATTCCCTTGTGCTTTATATCCAAAATGATAATTAAATCCAACTACACCATAAGACATTTTCAATTGATCCTTTAAAATTTCTTTTACAAATTTTTCAGGACTCAAACTTCTTTGATAATCATCAAAATCAACACAAACTACATAATCAACTCCAAGACGACCTAATAATTCAAATTTTTTTTCAAAAGATATGATTTTCTTTGGTGCCCCATTTCGAGATGTTAAAGTTCTAGGATGATTTTTGAAAGTATAAACAACACTTTTTAAACCTCTTTTTTTGCAAGCTTCTACTAAAGTTATAATTAACGTTTGATGTCCAATATGAACCCCATCGAAACTCCCTAATGCAACACCTGTATTACAATTTATTTTAATCTGATTAAGTGAGGTTATAATTTCCATAATCTTTCCCCTTTAAAGAAATACTCTATGAATATCAATATACATTTCTTGATCCTTTTTTACCATTCCTAATGCAATAAATTGGTTTTCTACATATAGTCTTACCATCGCATCCTTCTTTAAAGAATCATAAGATGCAATATTTTTCATGTAAATATTATTTCCATTTCGTAAATATCTTTCTGATTGTTTCTTAATATTTACTTTAGGCATATCCGTAAGTGGATAATCCATAGAAAACATATAATTAGAATTTATTTCTTCAATCGATAATGCTTCTAATGTTTCTAATGTGACTGTATCACTTAATTTAAAATTACCACTTTTAGTTCTTAATAGAAACGACATATATGCACCACAATTCAACTTGTTTCCAATATCATCACATAAAGTTCTTACATAAGTTCCCTTTGAACAAAGCACATCAAAGAGAATAACATTATGATCGATTTTAATGATATCTAGTTCATATATCATTATTTTTCTAGGTTCTCTAGGAATTTCTTTTCCTTCACGAGCTAACTCATATAATTTTTTGCCTTTATGTTTTAGCGCCGAATACATAGGAGGAATTTGCTCTATTTCTCCCTTGAATGAATGAAATACACCTATGATATCTTTTTTTGTTACATTTACTGATCGAGTATTAATGATTTTTCCCCAACGATCCTGTGTATCTGTATTATGTCCTAAGATCATTTCGCATCGATACTTTTTCTTGTCATTTAAAAGATATCCACTTATTTTTGTTGCACTTCCAATACAAATGGGCAATACCCCTGCTGCCATTGGATCAAGAGTTCCTGTATGTCCTACTTTTTTTGTTTTTAAAATCCTTCTTATAGAATAGACAACATCATGTGAAGTCATATTCGGTGGTTTTAAAATATTGATGATCCCTCTCAAATTATCACCTACAAATAATTTTCCATTCTTTCAACAACTAACCTCTTTGCATTTTCCATATTATCATGAATCGTACATCCAGAAGCTTTTTTATGGCCTCCTCCATGAAAAGCACTTGCAATTTCACTTACATCCACATCATACTTAGCTCTAAAACCTACTTTTATCTTATTTTTTCCCATTTCTTTTAGTAATACACCTACTTCTACACCACTAATATCTCGCGCAAATTCAATAATCCCATCTGTATCTTCTGCTTTTACTCCAACTTTATCCATCATTTCCTCTGTAATATATAAAACGGCTAATTTATTATTAAAATAAAATTCAAGAGTATTCAAAACTTCTGATAACAGTTTGACTCTATGCAATGGCTTATTTTGATAAATCTGTGTCGTTACAAAATTTAAATCCACATCTTTTTCAAGTAATTCAGCCACAATCCTATGAGTTTGTGCAGATGTATTATCATATTTAAAACTACCTGTATCTGTTGATAAAGCTGCATAAAGGCAAGTTGCCATATCTTTCGTAATAGAAACACCTAAAGCTTTAATTAAAAAATACACAATTTCCCCTGTTGCAGCAGCTTTAGGATCAACAATATTTATATCTGCAAAATAAGTATTCGTTATATGATGATCTATATTCAAACTATTTTTTGCCCTATACACATATTCATTTCTATCTCCTAATCTATCGAGATCACTACAATCTGTAGATATAACTAGATCAAAGCTTAAAGATTCATCTACTTCATTAAAAACATATTCACAGGGTAAAAATTGAATATTATAAGGTAGTTCTTCATTTAATAAAATAAAAGGATGCTTTCCTATTTTTTTTAATGCTAAATAGAGCGCTATTGATGAACCGATTGTATCTCCATCAGGAAGAATATGGGGAAGAATAAGAATGTTATCTGCCTTATCAATCACCTCTACAACTTCCCTTATATTAGTTGTCTTCTTTTTCATCTAAAGTTTCCTTCTTGCTTACTTTATTAATCAAACTAGACATATATATTCCTTTTTCTATAGAAGTATCCATATTAAATATAGGCTCAGGCGTATATCTTAGTTTTAATTTTCTTCCAATTTCTTTACGTATAAACCCAGAAGCACTTTTTAAAGCTTTTAGGGTATTGTCTCTTTCTTCTTTAGAACCATATACACTAATAAAAATATTTGCATATCTTAAATCCCTTGTAACATCTACCTCAACTACACTTGTTAAAGTTGATATACGTGGATCTTTTAGTTCATTCATAATCATTGTACTCACTAATTTTTTTATTTCTTCACTAATTCTATTTGTTCTTTGATATCCCATTTAAAAACCACCTTTCCTTGGTAGTTACTATGCTCTTTTTATTTCCTCTATAATATATGGTTCAACAATATCGCCCTCTTTAATGTCATTATAATTTTCAAGGCCGATTCCACATTCGTAACCAGTAGCCACTTCTTTTACATCATCCTTAAATCTTTTTAGGGATGATATAGCCCCTTCAAATACTACAATTCCATCACGCACTAGTCTTACTTGTGCATTTCTTGTTACTTTTCCTTCTTGAACATAAGCTCCACCAATAGTTCCTACTCCTGGAACCTTGAAAGTTGCTCTTATTTCAACTTTTCCGAGTACTACTTCCTTATATTCAGGATCAAGCATACCCTTCATAGCAGCTTCTACATCAGCAATTGCTTCATATATAATTCTGTAGGTTCTTAAATCTACACTTTCTCTTTTTGCTAAACTAGTTACTGTAGATGAAGGTCTTACGTTGAATCCTATAATAATTGCATTAGAAGCAGAAGCAAGCATAATATCTGATTCCGTAATCGTTCCTACACCACCATGAATCATTTTTACCTTTACTTCGTCATTACTTAATTTCATAAATGACTGCTTTACAGCTTCAACAGAACCTTGAACATCTGCTTTTACGATTATATTTAACTCTTTTACTTCCCCTTCTTGTATATGCTTAAATAAATCTTCTAGAGATACTTTTGCTGTTGCATTTAAATTTTCTTCTCTGATCTTTGCACGTCTTTTTTCAACAATCTGTCTAGCCACTTTATCTTCTTTTACAGCATTAAAACTATCTCCTGCTGCAGGTACATCAGACAATCCTAGAATCTCAATAGCTGTTGCTGGACCTGCTTTTTTAATATTTTTACCTTTATCATTGATCATAGCACGAATTCTACCATAAGCTGCTCCTGCTACAACAGAATCTCCTACTCTTATTGTTCCATTTTGTACAAGCATAGTAGCTACAGGTCCTCTACTTTTATCTAGTTTTGCTTCGATTACTGTTCCCATTCCTAGCTTGTTAGGATTTGCCTTTAACTCCTGCATTTCTGCTACAAGTAAAATCATTTCTAATAGGTTTTCAATACCTTCTCCCATCTTTGCAGAAACAGGAACACATATAGTATCTCCACCCCATTCTTCAATTAAAACACCATTTTCTGATAATTCTTGTTTTACTCTATCTGGATTGGCATTTGGTCTATCAATTTTGTTTAACGCCACAATAATTGGAACCTCTGCAGCCCTTGCATGACTGATTGCTTCTATTGTTTGAGGCATAACCCCATCATCTGCTGCAACAACTAAAATAGCTATATCTGTTATGCTTGCTCCTCTTGCTCTCATAGAAGTAAATGCCGCATGACCTGGTGTATCTAAAAATACAATTTTTTTACCATTTACTTTTACTTCTGAAGCACCTATATGCTGTGTGATTCCACCAGCTTCTCTAGCAGTAACACTTGTATTTCTTATAGCATCAAGTAACGAAGTTTTTCCATGGTCAACATGACCCATTACAGTGATTACAGGTGGTCTCTCCTTTAAATCTTGTGGACGGTCTGGTGTATTATCTATCCCAAATTCATCTTCTTCTTGGGTTTCTTCTTTTTCAATATCAACACCAAAGTCTAACGCAATCGAAGCAGCTACATCAAAATCAATATTTTGATTTGCTGAAGCAAAAATTCCTGTTCCTATTAACTTTGTGATCACTTCTGATACACCTTTTCCAATTTTTTCCGAAAATTCTTGTACTACAATCGTTTCAGGAATCATTATTACATTTTTGTTGGGATTATTCTCTCTCTCTTCTATTTTAGAAACTTCCTTTCTCTCTATATCTTTATTATTTTTCTTATTTGTTTTTTTACTTTTTTTAGGTTTTTCTTCTTCTATTTCAACTTCTTTTTCTGTTGTTTCTCCGAAAAGTTCTTTTATAATATCTACTGTTTCTTCTTCTAACGCACTCATATGATTGGTTACACTAATGTCAAGTTCAGCTAATCTATTAATCAATTCTTTACTAGAAATTTCTAATTCTTTAGCTAGTTGATATACTCTTATTTTTGACATGTTTGCTCACCCCCTAAATTATTTGAACCATTCTTAGCTTCTTGGATAAGGGAAAAAATCTTTTTTGCAAGCCCTATATCTTTTATTCCATAAACCGTCCTATTTGGTCTCCCCACAGCCTGTGATAAACTTTGTCTATCTCCATAAATCACAAACTTAACATTTCTAAATTCTGCCATATCACTAAATTTTTTCTTCGTATTATCAGATGCATCATTTGCAATAAGTATTAATTTAACAGCATTTTTTTTCACGTAAATCGCACACGTATCTTCACCCGTTACTAAATTTCCTGAGCGCTGTGCTAATCCTAAAAATGAAAAAATTTTATTTTTCATTTTTTTTCAACTCCTCATGTAGTTGCTCATATATTTCTTTATCTATTTCTTGTTGGAATGCTCTATTTAACGCTTTTCTTTTTTCCATTTTCTTAAAGCATTCAACATTATTACATATGTAAGCACCTCTACCATTAGCTTTTCCTGTTAAATCAAGCTTAATTTCTCCATCCTTTGATTTAACAATGCGAATTAATTCCTTTTTAGTTTTTTGTTCCATACATCCAATACACTGCCTTAGGGGTATTTTCCTAGCTTTCATTTCCTAATACCTCCTATTCTTCTATTTCTTTCATAGCCTCTTCATATTGGGATTCGCTCTTAATGTCTATTTTCCAATTTGTTAATTTTGCTGCTAATCTTGCATTTTGTCCTTCCTTACCAATTGCTAATGATAACTGATAGTCAGGAACAACAACTAAGGCTGTTTTTTCACTTTCCTTGACAATCACTTTTAGTACCTTTGATGGACTTAAAGCACTTGCAATCAATTCTTCTGGATTATCATTCCATTTTATAATATCGATTTTTTCACCTTTTAACTCATCTACAATAGCCTGTACTCTTGTACCTTTATGCCCAACACATGCTCCTACAGGATCTACATTTTCATCATGGGAATATACTGCGATTTTACTTCTTGAACCTGCTTCTCTTGAAATGCTTTTTAGTTCTACAACACCATCATGGATTTCAGGAACTTCCAATTCAAATAGACGTTTTACAAGTCCTGGATGGGTTCTTGAAACAAGAATTTGCGGGCCCTTCGTTGTCTTTTTCACTTCAATAATATAGGTTTTTATTCTATCATTATGTTTGTAAACTTCTCCTGGTATTTGTTCTGTAGGAGTTAATACCGCTTCTGTTCTTCCAAGGTTTATAAATACATTCCCCTTACTAATTCTTTGAACTATCCCCGTAACAATCTCACTTTCCCTATTTACAAACTCCTCATAAATAATTCCTCTTTCAGCTTCTCGAATCCTTTGTACAACTACTTGTTTTGCTGTTTGTGCAGCAATTCTGCCAAAGTTTTTAGGTGTAACTTCTCTCTCCACTACATCCCCAACTTCATAATTGCTATCAATTTCTTTTGCATCCTTCACACTAATATCTAACAATTCAGTTTCAACTATCTCCACAACATTTTTCACTGAAAATACTCGAACCTCTCCATTTTCCCTGTTAATATATACCTTTACATTTTGCGAAGTTCCATAATTTCTCTTATACGCAGAGATTAATGCGGCTTCAATAGCATCAATCAAAATATCCTTAGCAATACCTTTTTCCTTTTCAATCTGATCTAACGCTTCAATAAATTCTCCATTCATTTATTCTACACCTCCCTTTTAAATAATAACAGAAAGTTTCACTTTTGAAACTTTTTCTCTTGGTATTTTTATTTCTTCACCTTGGTCCATTTCTAAAACAACAGACTCATCCTGAAGACCTACTAGCTCACCTTCTATTCTTTTCTTTCCGTCTAATGATTGATATAAGTAAACCTCTACCCCTCTACCTTTATATCTTTCAAAATCCTTATCTTTTTTTAAGGGTCTATCAAGACCTGGAGAAGACACTTCTAAGTAATAATTTTGCTCAATAGGGTCTAATTCATCTAGTTTTTCACTTATATACTCACTTACATGTTGACAATCATCTAATGTCACACCATCAAGTTTATCAATATAAACTCTTAAAAACCAGTTTTGTCCTTCCTTTACAAATTCAACATCTACTAACTCTAATTCTGTACCTTCAATAAACGGTACCACTAACGCTTCTATTACTTCCGTTACACGTTTTTTCGCCATCTTTTTCCCTCCTTTTTACTTAACATACGCTATGTAACATTCTATATACATATTCTTTCGAAAATATACATTCATTATTCTTTTACTATATTCTAACAACTAGGAATTTCATATTCTATAAAAGTAATAAATAACAGCAAAGAGTGGGGTATATCCCACTCTTTTTCACAAAGTCTTATATGTCTATCGGTAAGATTATAGCATAACCCTTGAAAATATGCAACTCTAAAATAGTGAGAGCTGGTTAGTATCCGGTAATCCTTTCAAACAACCATGACTTTTTAAGGTTTCAATAACCGTCTTTGTTACTTTAGCTCTCTCTCTTATATCTTCGATAGATATAAACTCCCTGTCCTCTCTGCTTTTACAAATACTCCTAGCTGCATTTTCTCCTACTCCTTGTAAAGCTCTAAGGGGAGGTAATAAATTGTTTCCTGATAAGATAAATTTATCTGAATCAGACGCATAAATATCTACTGGTAAAAATCCAAATCCTCTACAATACATTTCATAAACCACTTCTAATACAGTTAGAAGGTCCTTCTCCTTTTGTGTCACCCCATTGCCTAATTCTTCTAGTTCTTTCATCTTATCCTTAACCATTTCTTTTCCTTTAACTACTAAATCTGCATCAAAATCTGAAGCTTTTGTTGTAAAGTAGGTAGCATAAAAAGCTAAAGGATAATGTACCTTAAAGTAAGCAATTCTAAAAGACATCATAACATAAGCAACAGCATGGGCCTTAGGAAACATATACTTAATCTTATTACACGAATCAACATACCACTGTGGCACATTATTTTCATGCATCATCTCTTCATCTTCTGGAGTTAAACCCTTCCCTTTTCTTACTTTTTCCATTATTTTAAAGGAAGCTTTGGGTGGTAATCCTTTATAGATTAAATAGTTCATAATATCATCTCTAGTAGAAATAACTTCTTTTAAAGGGGCAATATTTTGCCTAACTAAATCCTGTGCATTATTTAACCAAACATCTGTACCATGAGATAATCCACTTATACGCACTAATTCTGCAAAGGTAGTAGGTTTTGTATCTACTAACATCTGTCGTACAAATTTAGTTCCAAATTCAGGGATTCCTAAACTTCCCACTTCACATTTAAATTCCTTATCTACAATTTTTAAAGGTTCTAAACTTGTAAAAATTTTCACTGTCTCAGAATCATCTAATTGAATTTTTTCAGGGTCTACTCCTGTAATATCCTGAAGCATTCTAATAATTGTAGGTACATCGTGTCCTAAAATATCAAGTTTTAATATCCTACCACTTATAGAATGATAATCAAAATGAGTCGTTATTACTCCTGATGAACCATCATTTGCAGGATATTGAATAGGTGAAAAATCAAAAATATCCTTATAATTTGGTACTACCATAACTCCCCCCGGGTGCTGTCCAGTGGTTCTTTTTACTCCTGTACATCCACGAGAAAGTCTATCTATTTCTCGATTATTTACTAAGACTTCTTTTTCATCAAAATACTTTTTTACAAATCCATAAGCCGTTTTTTCTGCTATTGTACCAATGGTTCCGGCACGAAATACATATCCTTCTCCAAATAATACTTCTGTATATTTGTGGGCATTGGGTTGATATTCTCCAGCAAAGTTAAGATCTATATCTGGTTCTTTATCTCCTTCAAATCCTAAGAATACTTCAAAAGGTATATCATGTCCATTTTTTTCATATTCTTCATTGCATTTTGGACATTTTTTATCAGGTAAATCTGCCCCACTACCAATAGAACCATCTAAAATAAATTCTGAGTTTTTGCAGTTTTTACAGATGTAATGAGGTGGAAGGGGATTCACCTCTGTAATATCACTCATTGTAGCAACAAAGGAAGATCCAACTGAGCCTCTTGATCCTACTAAGTATCCATCTGCTAATGATTTGGTCACAAGCTTTTGAGCAATAATATACATAACAGCATAACCATTACTAATGATAGAATTAAGTTCCCTATCTAACCTCTTCTTCACAAGCTCTGGTATAGGATCTCCATAAATTCTCATAGCTTTTTCATAGCACATATTTCTTAAATCATCCTCTGCCCCCTCAATGACAGGCGGATATGTTTCTTCAGGAATAGGTATAATGGATTCAATCATATCTGCAATCCTATTAGGATTATTGACAACTACATCCATTGCCATACTTTCCCCTAAATATTTAAATTCTTCAAGCATTTCATCTGTTGTTTTAAAATATAAAGGAGCTTGATCATCTGCATCACTAAATCCTTGTCCAGCCATCAATATTCTCCTATAGGCTTCATCCCTTGGATCTAAAAAGTGAACATCTCCTGTTCCTACTACCATTTTGTTCAATTTTTCACCCAAATTGACAATTTCCTTATTGATTTCTTTTAATTCTTCTTCTCCTTTTACGAGTCCCTTTTTTATCATAAACTGATTATTTTTTATTGGTTGTATTTCTAAATAATCATAATATTTTACAATGTCTTCAATTTCTCTTTGCGATTTATTATTTAGAATTGCTCTGTATAATTCTCCTGCTTCACAAGCAGTACCTATAATTAGTCCATTTCTCATTTTAGAAAGGAGTGATTTAGGTATACGGGGTCTTTTATGAAAATAATCCATATGAGAAGATGAAATAATCTTATATAGATTTTTAAGTCCTGTATAATTTTCGACTAATATAATTACATGAAAAGTGTCTAGTTTTTTAACATCTACGGATTTAGCATAAAGATCATTTAATTCATTTAACTTAGTAATTTCTTTTTCCTTTAGCATTTCTAGAAACTTTATAAAAATATTTGCAGTTGCTTCTGCATCATCTACTGCTCTATGATGATTTTCTAATTTTACATCCAGTTCTTTAGCCACTACATTCAATTTATATCTTTTCAACTTTGGAAGCAAAATCTTAGATAATCGTAAGGTATCTATTATTGGATTATTAAAGCTTAGCCCCATTTGGGTACAATTGTACTTTATAAAGGATGTATCAAAATTTGCATTGTGAGCAACAACAGGAAAATCTTCAATAAACGCTAAAAATTCAGGTAAAACCTCTGTAATCGTTGGTTCATTTTTTACCATTTCGTCAGTAATTCCTGTGAGTTCTACAATTTTAGGAGGAATAGGCATTTCTGGATTTATAAGTATATTGAATCGATCTATAATCTCATTATTGCTTATTTTTACAGCCCCAATTTCTGTGATTTTATCATTTTTACTAGAAAGTCCTGTTGTTTCTATATCAAATACTACATAACATTGGTTAATTTCTTTATCATTACTATTAATTACAATGGGTTCTCCATCATTAACCAAATATCCTTCTACACCATAAATCACTTTAATATCATGCTTTTTAGCTGCATCCATTGCTTCCGGAAAAGCTTGTACCACACCATGATCTGTTATTGCAATGGCCGAATGCCCCCAATCCTTAGCTCTTTTCACTAAACTTTTTGTAGAAGATACCCCATCCATAGCACTCATTTGCGTATGCACATGTAATTCTACTCTCTTTTTTTCTCCATGATCCATTCGAAGCTTTGGCTTTCCCTTCATAATATCCTTTGCCATAACAACAATTTCTCTTGAAAAAGTATCATAGCGAGCATCTCCCCTCACCTTCACATACTTTCCGTTTTTTAATTGTTCTGCTAGTTCTTCTACTTGCTCCTTTTTAACAAATATCTTCACAGCAATAGACCCTCTATAATCTGTTACACTTAAAGTACATAAACTTTTACCGCTTTTAAGCTCTCTCCACTCAACATCAAATATTTCACATGATATTGCTACAATGCCTGATTCTTCATTAATACTTGGAATAGGCGTTACTATATCATTAAATTTTTTCCCTAAAATACATTCTTCATTAGAAGGTGTATTTTTCCCTTCCTTTTGTTTTTTAGGTACTATTTCTTGATAAGTTATGATTCTGTCAACAATAGCCTTCGTTTCCATTTCTTTTTCTTTTATATAATCATCTTTTTGATCATCATTTGCTAATGTTTTCTCTTTAAAAATCACTTCTATATGTTTATCCAGTTCAGCCTCAATCATATTCTTGATGAAAATGTCTACTTTCTTTTCTTTTAAATTTTGAATTCCTATTGCATTCTCTACTTTAATCAATAGTTCTTTATTTTCCAAAGTAGGATTAGATGCATTTAACCATGCTAATGAAGAAGGAATAGATTGATTTAATACATAAATAACATTTTTCCAATAGGCTTTAAAATCATCCTTTTTCTCTAGATCAATATTTTCATAAAAAACATTGAAATCAATCTCTTTCACAAAAGGAATATTTTTTTTTATATTCATTCTCAAATCATCTAAAATAGATCTTTGAATGATCTGATTAAGTCTCAAAAGAAAGATTAGCTTTTTCTTTTCCTTATGATATTTAATTTTTTCAACAACAGCATCCATCTCTATGCTTATATTCGGAGCAATATTTTTTATAATCTTATTCAATGAATAATCCAATTATATCCTCCTTTTCTCGTAGAAAATTTCCTATAGATTATAAAAAAATCCATTCATCACCTTTAAAGATTTAATACTTTACAAACTTTAAAGGTTTAGGATTTTTTCATATTGTTCTGCATAATCAAAAGAGTTACATCTTCATAATTTCTTCTAACAATACAGCTTCTATATCTTCTTCTTTTATTTTTCTAATGATTTCTCCTTTTTTAAAGAGTAATGCTGAACCTTTTCCTCCAGCAATACCAATATCTGCATCTTTTGCCTCTCCTGGACCATTTACAGCACAACCCATTATGGCAACTGTCAGCGGTTTATTTACTGTGCTTAACTTATTCTCTATTCTATTTGCTAAATGAATTAAATCTATTTGGGTTCTTCCACAGGTTGGACAAGAAATCAAATTTATCCCGAAGTCTCTTAATCCAACAGATTTTAAAATCTCTTTACCTAATTTCACTTCTTCTATTGGGTCTCCTGTTAATGAAATTCTTAAAGTGTCTCCTATACCATCTAATAACATAGCCCCTATTCCTATACAAGACTTTATTGTTCCACCTTTAATGGTACCTGCTTCTGTTATTCCTATGTGTAATGGATAATCTACCTTTTTTGCCATTAATCTGTAAGATTCTAATGTGAGTTTTATATCTGATGCCTTTAAGGATATAATAATATCCTCAAAGTTTAAATTTTCAAGAATTTTTACATGCTCTAACCCACTCTCCACCATAGCTTCTGGAGTGATTTTTCCATATTTATAAATAATTTTTTTATCAATAGATCCTGCATTTACACCGATTCGAATAGGAATATTTCGCTCTTTTGCCATCATTACAACTTTTCTAACTCGCTCAGCATCTCCAATATTTCCTGGGTTTAACCTTAATTTATCTACACCACTGTTTATAGCCTCTAAAGCTAATCGATAATCAAAATGAATATCTGCTACAATGGGAATACTAATGTTTTTTTTGATTTCCTTTATAGCTTGTGCAGCTTCAAGATCTAAAACAGCAGCTCTTACAATCTCGCATCCATTTCTTTCAAGAGCCTTAATTTGTTCAACTGTTTTTTTTACATCTCGAGTATCTGTATTGGTCATAGACTGTATGGAAATAGGAGCATCTCCACCTATCTTTACATCCCCACAAGAAACTTTTTTTGTCCTTCTTCTTTTAATATCCATTTTTTACACCAACCTTAAAATAAATCAATAATCTGCTGAACTAAATTAAATCTTTCTACATCTTTAAAAATCATAAATACCATTAAACTCATCAATAATACAAACCCTGTTAAATGGATAAAACCTTCTTTTTCAGGATCAAGGGGCTTTCCTCTTAATCCTTCTATCATTAGAAAGACTAATCTTCCACCATCCAAAGCTGGAATAGGCAATAGATTAACGATTCCTAAATTCACACTGATTATTCCTGCAATCCATAATACACTATATATGTTGGTTTTAGCTGCTTCCCCAACTATATGAATAATCCCTACAGGACCTACTACATCTTTTACTGAAGGATTCACAAAAAAGGCTAACATACTTTTAATAACAAATGTCATTCTATCAAATCCAGTTGTAATAGATTTTTTAAAGGATTTTTCAAAGGTAGGAGAAATCCCAATCATTACTTGATTTGTTTCTTCATTGATCATTGGCTTAATTAAAAAACTTTTTTCTTCTCCATCTCTTAATATTTTTATATGAATTTCTTGATCCTTTTTACTATGAATTGTCTCAACAATTTGCTTCCAACTATCCATATTCTCTCCATCAATAGAGAATATTTCATCTCCTGCCGCCATCCCTGATAGTTGAGCTGGATAATCTGGTATAATCTCTCCTATGGTAGTAGAATTATTTGGAAATCCCATCATATAAAACATCATTGTAAATAAAAGAATAGCTAAAACAAAATTCATAAATGGGCCTGCAACAATTACAAGCATTCTAGCCCATAAAGGCTTATTATTAAAGCTTCTTTCATCTGTAGACGCCTCGTCTTCTCCTTCCATTTTCACATATCCACCTAAAGGAAATGGTCTTATGGAATATTCAGTTTCTCCACCTTTGAATTTAAAAAGCCTAGGTTTTCCCATACCAATTGAAAACTCATGAACCTTTATTCCTACAAGTTTGGCTATACTAAAATGTCCAAATTCATGGAATACTACTAAAACGCCAAAAACTAAAAGAGCTATTATTATTGTTCCCATGATCACACCGCCTTAAAGGAAAATATTCTTTATAAAACTTCTTGCCCAACGGTCAATTTCTACAATTTTATCAATATCAAGATCCTTCTCCATAGTATGTTTTTCTAATGATAATTCAATACCTTTTGGTATATCATAAAATCTAATTTTCTCTTTAATAAAAAGATCCACCAGTACTTCATTTGCAGCATTTAAAACAGTAGGGTAACTCCCACCCATTTCCAGTGCATCATAAGCAAGCTTTAGGCACGGAAATGTATGTAGATCAGGTTTTTCAAAGGTTAAAGTTGCAACCTCAAATAAATCTAACTTTTTATAATTATTCTCTACCCTCTTTGGATATGTTAATGCAAATTGAATAGGCACTCTCATATCTGGATAACCCATTTGAGCAATAACAGAACTATCTTTATATTCTACCATAGAATGAATAATACTTTGTGGATGAATAACCACATCAATCTGGTCAAGACTTAAATCAAAAAGCCATTTTGCCTCAATAACTTCTAATCCTTTATTCATAAGTGTGGCTGAATCAATACTAATTTTCTTTCCCATATTCCATTTAGGATGTTTTAGCGCCTCAGAAACCGTTACATCTTTTAATGCTTTTTCATTCCATCCTCTAAAGGGTCCCCCGGAAGCTGTTAATAAAATCCTTCCGATATCTTTTAAAGTATACCCCATTAAGCTTTGAAATATAGCACTGTGCTCACTATCTACCGGAAGAATTGAAACTCCATTTTTCTGTGCTTCTTTCATAACGATTTCTCCAGCCGTTACTAATGTTTCTTTATTAGCTAAAGCGATAGTTTTTTTACATTTTATAGCCTTTATTGTAGGAATTAATCCAATCATACCTACTACTGAAGTAACAACTAAATCAACTTCACTAAGGGTTGCTATAGTAGTCAATCCCTCTAACCCTTGAAACACTTCTGTCTTCGTATGTTTAATTCTCTCCTTCAATTCTAAAGCTCTTTGTTCATTCATTACAGCTACTGCTACTGGATGAAATTCATTGATTTGCTTTTCTAATAAGTCAATATTATTATTTACACTCAATCCTACTACATTAAATTTTTCTTTATTATTTCGAACAACATCAAGGGTCTGCGTTCCAATAGAGCCAGTAGATCCTAGTATACTAATGTTTTTCATATGACCATCCCTTCACCATTATTCAATTTTAAAATTAAAAAACTTCATCTCTTACTTTATGAAAAATGTAATATAATAATATACCATAGGTGCAGTAAAAAGTATACTATCAAATCTATCTAAAATGCCTCCATGCCCTGGCATTATTTTTCCATAATCCTTAATTCCTGTATATCTTTTAAATATAGATGCAGTCAAATCTCCAAGTTGTCCTATAATACTTCCTAGACAGCCAATAATTACACAATGAAAAAGTATTTTTGGCATAACAAAGTAAGCAAATAAAGCACTTATACCAATACTTCCTAATATACCTCCAATAGCCCCTTCTACAGTTTTCTTTGGGCTAATGCTAGGACATAACTTTCTTGAACCAAAAAAATAACCAGTAAAGTATGCAAAGGTATCTGTTGCCCACGCAACAATAAAGATCATCCAAATTAACTCACTATATTTACTGTGATGTGAAATAAAAACAATGTGATACATAAAAAACACTACATAGTATATTCCAATAACTGTCACACTCACAACCTGCATATCAAACTTTTTTTTGAATAGATTATTGACCAAAATAAATAACATACTAATAAAAAACCATACCATAACCCATTCCATTGTAAGGTTTTTCAAAGTGATCCCAAACATAAAAATAACACTTAAAAAACCAACTAACTTTGAAGGTATAATATCTATATTCTTAAAAGCATTAAAAAATTCATTTACCGCAATCATTGTTAGTAAAAATACGGAAATGTCTAACACAATTCCTCTCTTTATCATAACAAACAAAAACAAAGGTATTGCAAGTAATGCAGAAATAATTCTCATGCGCATCTATATCACCACCTTTATTTAATTCCTCCAAATCTTCTGTCTCTTTTTTGATAATCAATAATTGCCTCGATTAAACTTTCTCGATTAAAATCTGGCCAGAAAATATTTGAAAACCAAAATTCACTATAAGCAATCTGCCATAATAAGAAGTTACTAATTCTTAATTCTCCACTTGGTCTAATAATCAAATCTGGGTCTGGTATCCCTTTTGTATATAAAAACCCTTCAAAATAATCCTCATCGATTTGTTCAATAGCAATTTCATTATTTTTCACTTTCTGACAAATCTCTTTAACCCCATTTAAAATTTCATTTCTTCCTCCGTAGTTTAATGCAATATTTACTACTAATCCTGTATTATTTTTTGTTAAGTTTACAGCTGAATTTATTTCATTAAGAGAATTTTGTGGTAATTTGCTAATATCTCCTATTGTCCTGATCCTTACATTATTCTTATGTAATTCTTTCACTTCTTTCCTTAGATAATACACAAGTAGTTGCATCAAAGCAGATACTTCCTCAACAGGTCTTTTCCAGTTTTCAGTAGAAAATGCATATAAAGTTAAATACCCAATACCCAGTTCTGAACAAGTACGAATAACTTCCCTTAACGCCTCTATCCCTGCTTTATGTCCGGCTGTTCTTGGTAATCCTCTCTTCTTAGCCCATCTTCCATTTCCATCCATTATCATGGCAATATGTCTTGGTAATCTATCTAAGTCTAGACTTTTTTTATCAATTTTTTTACTCTCTTTAGAAAATATATTTCTCATATTTGTTATTCCTCCAGTCAACTTGGCTAAAAGAAATATTACCCCCTCAAGATGGGGGGGCTTAAAAATAGCTCACGACTAATTCAATATGTTCATTCATATTTTTTTGGTTGATAACTCTACACTGACCTGTAACTTCTTTGATCTTAGGGGAATTCGTCTCTTTAATAGAAGTTTTCCAATTCGTACCTATTATCTCAAGAGCTCTTTTTAATTCAAACCCTACAACATCAGGTATTTTATTCAAATATTATACCTCCAACATTTCTTTTTCCTTTTTACCTATTAGTTCATCAATAATTTGTCCAAACTTAGTTGTCATTTTTTGTACTACATCTTCTGCTTTCTTTAAATCATCCTCTGTCAATTCACCATCTTTTTGCATTTTCTTTAGTTTATCATTTGCTTCTCTTCTTTCATTTCTTAAAGCAACTTTTGCATTTTCTCCTGTTTTCTTAACAACTTTTACTAACTCTTTTCTTCTTTCTTCTGTTAATTGAGGTATTCCTAATCGAATAACATTCCCATCATTAGATGGATTGATTCCTAAGTCTGATTGAGATATTGCCTTTTCGATGGATTGTATAGATGTTTTATCATAAGGTTGTATTACAAGCAATCTTGGTTCAGGAGCTGATATACCTGCCATTTGCTTTAAAGGTGTAGGATTTCCATAATATTCTACAACAATTTTGTCTAATAACGCTGGATTTGCTCGTCCCGCGCGAATCGTATTTAAATCTTCTTTAAATACCCTAACCGTTTTTTCCATTTTTTCTTCTAACTCTTTATGAACTTGTAAATTCATCTTTTAATCCTCCTTTACGAATGTACCAATTTTTTCACCTAAAACAACTCTTTTAATATTAGCAGGCTCATTCAAGCCAAATACAATAATTGGAATTTTATTATCCATGCACAGTGAAGTAGCTGTCGAATCCATTACCCCTAATCCTTTATTTAATACATCTATATAAGAAAGTTCATCAAATTTTTTAGCATTCGGATTGATGTTTGGATCTGAATCATATACACCATCTACTTTTTTTGCTAAAAGAATTACTTCAGCTTCAATTTCAGCAGCTCGTAAGGCCGCTGTTGTATCCGTTGAAAAATAAGGATTTCCTGTCCCAGCAGCAAAAATAACAATTCTACTTTTTTCTAAATGTCTCACTGCTTTTCTTCTTATATAAGGTTCTGCTATTTGTCTCATTTCTATTGCTGTTTGAACACGAGTTGAAATGTCAATTCCCTCTAGAGCATCTTGTAGTGCTAACGCGTTTATAACAGTTGCTAACATTCCCATATAGTCAGCTGTTGTTCTGTCCATTCCTTCTCCACTACGACCTCTCCAAAAATTTCCGCCACCCACAACAATAGCTACTTCTACGCCTAAGTTAGAAATTTCTTTTACTTGTGCTGCAATTGCATCAACAGTCTCTCCATCTACACCAAAACCCTTTTCTCCAGCCAAAGCTTCTCCACTTAATTTTAATATGACTCTTCTATATTTAGGCTCCACCATGTACACCCTCCGTTTTTATTATTCTACAATTTTTACGAAAACCCTTCAATTTTATATGAAGGTTATTTTAAAAAAGAGAACACTAAATGTGTTCTCTATGTTTAATTTTTTAAAATTAGCTATTTATTTGTTTAGCTACTTCTTCTGCAAAGTTTTCTTCTTTTTTCTCAATTCCTTCTCCTACTTCAAATCTAGCTATACTTGCTATTTTAATCTCAGTTCCAAGTTTCTTGCTCACTTCTTTAATTAATTGCTCTACAGATAAATCTGGATTTTTAACAAATGCTTGGTTTAATAAGCATATTTCTTTTAATTGCTTATTTAATCTACCAATGATCATTTTTTCTACGATATTCGCAGGCTTTCCTTCATTTAGTGCTTGTTGCTTTAATATTTCTTTTTCATGCTCTATGTACTCTGCATCTACATCATCTCTAGAAATGTATTTTGGATTCATAGCAGCTACTTGCATTGCTAAATCTTTTCCTAGAGCAAGAATTTCTTCTGAATCAGAACTTGTTTCTAATCCAACTAATACACCTATTTTTCCAGCTCCATGAATATATCCTGCAACTTTTCCATTCTTCATTTCTATTTTTTGGAATCTTCTAACGCTCATGTTCTCGCCTATTTTAGCGATTTTATCATTTAATGTCTCTTGTACAGTTGCGTCTGTATCTAAATATTTTTCATTCAATAACTCTTCTGTAGTTTCTTTATCACTATTTAATGCTGTAACAGCTACACTTTTCACAAAGTTTTTAAACTCATCGTTTTTCGCAACAAAATCAGTTTCAGAGTTCACCTCAGCTACAACTGCTTTTGTATGATCTTCGTTCATACAAATATCTACTAAACCTTCAGCTGCAACCCTTCCTGATTTTTTAGCTGCTTTCGCTAAACCTTTTTCTCTTAAAATATCAACGGCTTTTTCCATATCGCCATCTACTTCCGTTAATGCCTTTTTACAATCCATCATACCAGCACCTGTTTTTACTCTTAACTCTTTAACCATTGCTGCTGTAATAGCCACGAGAACTCCTCCTTATGTATATTAAAATATAATAGAAGGGGTAAGAGAAGGAAGGAAATTCATTCCTTCATCACCCTTACCCTCTTAATTATTCTTCCATTTGTTCGCCTTGTTTTGCTTCAATGATTGCATCTGCCATCTTTGCAGTAATTAATTTAACTGCTCTTATAGCATCATCATTAGCAGGAACAACATAATCTACTTCATCTGGATCACAGTTTGTATCAACAATACCTACTACAGGTATTCCTAATATATGTGCTTCTCTAACTGCAATTCTTTCTTTTCTTGGATCAACTACAAAAATTGCAGCTGGAAGTTCATTCATTTCTTTAATTCCACCTAAGAATCTCTCAAGTTTTTCTTGCTCATGCTTAAGCTTGATTACTTCTTTCTTAGGAAGAACATCGAACATACCTTCTTCTTCCATTCTTGTTAACTCATTAAGACGCTCAATTCTCTTTCTGATTGTCTTAAAGTTTGTTAACATACCTCCAAGCCATCTTTGATTTACATAATACATTCCACATCTTTTTGCTTCTTGGTCTATTGACTCTTGTGCTTGCTTTTTTGTTCCTACAAAAAGGATTGGTTTGTTAGTCTCTG
Organism: Marinisporobacter sp.; assembly: GCA_025210525.1. Lineage (GTDB taxonomy): Bacteria > Bacillota > Clostridia > Peptostreptococcales > Thermotaleaceae > Crassaminicella. The sequence goes on along the minus strand of JAOARP010000020.1, from coordinate 79,144 downwards.
CAACTTCTTTAATAAAGTTATAAGCTTCCTCAACCTTTCTTACTGTTTTTTGTAGGTCAATAATGTAGATACCATTTCTTTCTGTAAAAATGTACTCTGCCATTTTAGGATTCCATCTTCTTGTTTGATGTCCAAAATGTACTCCTGCTTCTAGCAATTGTTTCATTGAAATAACTGCCATGACCTTCACCTCCTTGGTTTTTTTCCTCCACTCTGTTCATCTTTTTAAAAGACCTATTAGGTACCCTCTTAAAAATTCCAGAGTGTGCGTGATGAATCACCTTAAGTAGTATAACATAGTCCATATAACTTTTGCAATAAAAATTTTTATAATTTTATACGTATACAAAAATATTATTCCCATTTCCACTATAAATATACAACTTTTTTAACATATATTTATAAAACGCCCTCTTATATAAGTGGGCGTTCAAACTAATTCAACTAGAACAATTTTATTCTTTTTTATATTCTCCTTTAACGATTTTATCTATAATCTCCTTTTGAGAATCATTCGATGTAAATTCGTATGTCCCCCATCTAAGTTTATTTTCTAATTTTCTTTCGTTTATTTTATTTAAAAATTCTCTTTCTGATTGTATCAAGTTGTTTTCCTTTAATAGTCTAGCAATATCTTCACTTTTATGTCCCTTTTGAATTTCAATAATAAAGTTTTTTTCTTCTTTTTTTCTTGTACTTACTTCGTTCATATTATTATTCATATCTTGTTTATCAAAATATTGTACCGGGTCAATCATTCCTATTTTTCTTGCTTCTGACTTAATAAACTCCTCGTCATATGTTATATTTTGATTTTGATGAAAAATAATATTAAATCCTGACGATAATATTAAACCTATTCCAATGCCTAAAAACACACCTATGAATACATTTTTTCTCAAGTAATCACCTCTTCTTTAGGCTACATATAAGCTGAACCTCCCCAATACCTTTATCAAGTTTTTTAGCTATTTGGGAAGGTGTATATCCTTGATTATATAATTGCAGTATTTTTTTCTTATCATTATCCTGGTGTGAAGTAGGATTTTCTTCTTTTATATTATAACTCTCTCTCTTATGGCTAAACGCTACAAAACTTTCATTATTTCTCTCATTTTCTTTTTGATTCAAATTCATTGAATATTCTTTCATCTTCTCATCTAATATTTGTATCATCTTATAAATATCATTTGTTTTTGTATCTAAAGTTTTTATAGTATCTTCACTTATTTCTTTTAATTCTCTTATGAGATTTTCTGCAAAATCTATATTTTCTAGTAATAGCATTTCCTTATTTTGAGAATCTTCAAACTCTCCCATAGTTTTCGTACTCGTATTTTTTTGAACTATCACAATAGCTATTATTACAATAATAATACCTATTGTAAACAATATATAATCACCCATATTTTCTCACCAATTCGTTTATATTTTTATATCAAGATTTACTCCAATTCCATTCATAGCGTCTTTTTCACTGTTTTTTTTATCTTTTCCGTCTTCATCCTGTTTTTTTCTCTTGTCTAAATGTCTTTTACTACCTTTTTTCTTATCACTTTGCTCATCCTTTATATTTGGATGGTCCTTACTCTCAGATTGATTCACCTTTTTAAGTTGATGCTCTGTGTTTATTTTATTTTGCTGCATTAGGTTTTCTTGATCCATTCTTGCTCTATTATTAGCAATTTGATTTTCCTGTGATTGTTGCTGGGTTTTAGGCATTAACACTTGAAAATCTATAGGTCTTATAGACATTCCTATCATCTCCCCTTATTTTCCTAAATAAGGACCTATCTTTATTTCTCCATTTTCCCTTAAAATTGTTGCACATGGAATATCATCTCTAACATAATATACCGAATTGCCAATAGCAATTCTCACACCTGGATGCATTACAGATAAAACATTCACTCTTCCGTTAGACAATTCTTGAAGAATATTTTGTAAATCAACAAGTGATTTATTAACACTCTCTATTTTTTCATTTAAGTAATTTTCTGTACTTTTCGATTTGATTAATATCCCTTGCTTTTCTTTTGATAATTCAGTATTTTTAGACATCTTTGTCAGCAATTCTATAGCTTTTCTAACACTATCCTTGTTTTTATATAATATCTCCAATTCCTGTTTCAAGCTTTCATACTGTTCTTTTATCTCTGGATCAATTCCAACCTCTATTTTAGTAATAGTTGCCATAGGTGAACCAATAGATTTTGCATTCACTTCCATATTAGCTCGTATTTCCCCACCAACAATCATTCCCTTTTTTTCTAATGCAGTAATGGATTCTTTAGATTTTAAATTACAATGCATAATAACCTCTGAATGTATACTTCCCCCAGCTTGTGCATAGCAACTTTCCATATATTTTGAGATAATATCTTTTTTGCTAATCAATTTTCCTACATTTTGCCCATGAATTCCCTTGTGAAGTACTATATTTCCATCAGCAATAATAGTTGCCCCTTCTACTACACCATAAACTTCTACATCATCTGAACATTCTATTTTAAATCCCGATCTTACATTTCCTCTGACTATAACTGTTCCAATAAAACGAATATTACCTGTTGAATGGTCAATGTTTCCAGTAACTTCATAGACCTGTAAAATTTCTACCTTATCGTCAATTAGTTTTACCTGTCCATCTGCATCTGCAATTAACTTTAATCCATCTTCCGTCTCAATTATATTTTTTCCTTTTTTAAAACCAATACTTTTGCCTACTTTAGCCTTTAATACTTTTCCCTTAATAGTCCTTCCGTCAATACCATCTATTGGCAAAGTTTTTTCTGCTATGCAATCTCCTTTTTTTACGCACTCAATTATATTTAATTCTTTATAATTAACCTTTCCTCTTTGATCTATTTGAGGTTTAATCTTGTTATCTATACTAAAATGATATTTTATTTTTCCATCTTGTCCATTTATAGGTTCTTTCCCTACAGCAATCAGTTGTTTTTGATTGTATTCTTTTTTTAAAATAATTTCTTGAATAAGAGATTCATCTATTCCATATACAATATTATGATCTTTTAAAATCTTTTCAATATCATACTTTTCAAGCTTCACTCCTCCTTTTGGAGGAATAATAGTCATATAAGCTTTCATATCACCCTTTGATATTTCAATTTCTACCTTTTCATCTATTGGATCAGTTACTTTTATATCTTCAATATTTATTGTAAATAGTTTATGTTCCTCTAAAATTGATTTAATCTTGTCTTTATCTATATTATTTATTTCTCTTTTTTCTAATGCTAAAATAATTTCTTCTACACCTACTGGTTTTCCTTTTCCTTTTGAAGGGACAATACTCAGACATGACTTACCGTTTTGTTCCTTAATTTCAAATTTTCCATTTTCATTTTCTTCATATTTTATCGTTTTTTCAGTTAATTTTACTTTAAATTTTTTTTTAACAATACCAAAAAAAGATTTACCTTCTTCTAAAACTTCCACAGTCACATGATCTTTTCCTATATTTAAGAGCTTTAATCCATTTTCAATTGCTTCCTCTAAACTTTTCCCTTCCATGATAATGGATTTTTTATCCATTCATCATCACCATCCTATTCCGTCTATAAAACTCTTGTTAATTTACTTTTTAATTTCATAATTGCTTTGGTATGTATCTGGGAAATTCTTGATTCAGAAACAGATAATATTGCAGAAATTTCTTTATATGTTAATTCTGAATAATAATAAAGCTCAATAATTTTTTTCTCCCTTTCTGCTAATTCATTTAATGAATCTAATAATATCTTTTTAACTTCCTCTTTTTCTAAACTTTGCTGAGGTTCAGTACTTATATCTTCATCCATAATTGTAAAATTTGCATTGTTTGAAATTTTCTCTTCTAATGAAATAACCGAAAAAGAATGTACTTCTCCAAGCATACTATTTAATTCAGCCACAGATATATTTAATTCATGGGCTACTTCTTGATCATTTGCACTTCTTCCTAACTTATTTTCAATTGTCTTGTAAGCATCTTCAATCTTTTTATACTTTTGTCTAACAGACCTAGGAATCCAATCTAATGTTCTTAATTGATCAATAATGGCTCCTCTTATTCTTATATAAGCATAGGTTTCAAACTTAACATTTTTTGAGGGATCAAATTTATCGATCGCATCTAATAGACCAAATATACCATAGCTAACTAAGTCTTCAAATTCAGTATTATTTCTATAATTAACATATAATCGTCCTGCAATAATTTTTACTAGGTCTATATACTTAACAATCAATTGATCTTTGATTTTCTTATCATTTGTTTTTCTATATTCATCCCATAAATTCATATTAGACATTTTTATCCCCCCTAAGATTTATTCATATCTGTAGTTATTTTATTATTTTCTAAATTTAAAGGGATGAACTCATCTTCTACTTCATTATTATCATCCCCAATTTTAATCTCTTCTGGAGGGATTATCATATCAATTTTATTATTCGATGATTCTTTTACTTTTATTATATAATCAATACAATATTTAGTGGCAAAAAATATAACACAATAAAAGCAAACTGTTCTTTTTAAGTATGCACTAAAACTTATATTTTGTAACATACCCATAATAGTGCTAATAACTATCGAAAAAACAAGAAATATATAAGGTACGGATTTTATACTTTTCATGCAATATAACTCCATTCATATTTGTTTCGTACCACGGCCAATTGTTTTTACAACAATAATTCCTGTATCCGCATAAAGTTCTATGGTTCTACCAAAATTTCCTCCAATATCTTCCGCCAATATTGGTATTTTTAGTTCTTTTAGTATTTCCTTAGAAGCAATTGCATTTCTTTCGCCTATTTTCATAATATCGTTTTTGTTTGAAAAAGAAAACATTTGAGCTCCTCCAGCTAATTTGCTCACTAATCTTCCTCTACTAGCTCCTAATTTCAAAACTCTTTCTACTAATAAAAGAATCGCTGTATCTGCAAATTTAGCTGGATTCGTGTTATTTCTTATTGTTTTACTAGAAGGCAACATAACATGAGCAAGACCTGCAACTTTTTTTATAGGATCGTATAACGTTACTCCTACACATGATCCTAATCCTAATGTAGTTAAAACCCCATCCCCTCTCGTCACATTTAAGTCTGCCATTCCAACTTTAATAATCTCTCCCATTATTCTAAAACTCCTAAACTTTTTAATAATACTTCAAAGGATTCTACATCAGGAACTAGAAAAAAGTATCCTTTTATATCATCATTGCCTTCATTGAATTCTGTTTCAATCAATAAAACTTTATCTCCAACTTGACCATACTGAATAATAGGCACACTCAGTATAGCCCCTGCCATATCCGTCGTTAAAGAAGGTATAGAAATCTTCATATTTAATCCTGTTAATGTCGTTAATGATGATATATACGCACCTGAAAGAATATTTCCTATTTCTTGCAATGCGGATTGATCTATTTCATCTAAAATACCAGAGCATTCATCTTTAAACAATAACATATTTGCTAACATTTTAGCAGATTCAACAGTTAATAAAAACATAATATTTCCAGTAAGATCTCCATCTACATTAAAATATATACCACATACAACCTTTTCTGCTCCACCTAAAAGTTCCGTTACTTCTTTAAATTCTAATATTTCTACTTTTGGAACATTCATATCAATCTTTCTATTAAGCATTTTTGCAAGAGCTGTAGCTGCATTTCCTGCACCAATATTGCCTACTTCTTTCAAAACATCTAATTGCATATTATTCATCTCTTCTATAGAAATCCCCATATTCTTCCCACCTTAACTTTATTACATATCCTCATTCATCTCTGTATTTCCTAAAACTTTTTTCAAATCTAGTAAAATAATAATTCTATTATCATTTTTACCGATCCCTTTTACATAATCATTTTTTAATTTGTCTGAAAAATTAGGAACTTCATCAATTGCATCAAAATCAAAATGTAAAACTTCAGAAGATGCATCTACTAGTAATCCCACAACAATCTCTTCTACAGAGACAATAATAATTCTAGATTCATCACTTAATTCCTCTTGAGGCAAATTAAATCTTTTTCTTAAATTAATAACAGGTACTACTTCTCCTCTTAGATTAATAACCCCTTCCACATAATACGCTGCATGGGGTACTCTTGTTATATCCATGACTTTTTCTATTGTTTCAACATGAAGAATGTCTATGCCATAATACTCCTGATCCAATTTAAATAATACATATTGATTATCTGTTGTAGTTATCTTTTCAGCCATTATATTCTCTCCTTTTTAAACATAGTCAAATTAGAAAAGGGAATTAATATCCACAATTAAAGCAACCTGTCCATTACCTAAAATTGTAGCTCCTGCAATAGTCTTTATCCCTAACAAATATTTTCCTAAAGACTTAATAACAATTTCTTGCTGTCCTATTAAATTGTCTACTACAAAACCTGCTGTTTTGTCTCCTTTTTTTACTACAACTACAATCAAATCTTCTTCTTTCTCTGTATCTGCATCCACTTGTAAAATTTTATCCATTCGTAATATTGGTAAAGTAGTATTGCGATAAAGAACAACTTCCTGTTCTTGTATTTTTCTTATAGTTTTTGAATCAATTGTTACAATCTCCTTAATAGAGTTTAAAGGAATTGCATATTTTTCCAATCCTACATTTACTAATAATGCTTGAATAATTGCAAGAGTCAATGGTAACCTTATAGTGAACGTGCTTCCTGATTTAGAAGTTTTTACTTCAACCATTCCTCCTAATGCTTCTATTTTTGTCTTTACGACATCTAATCCAACACCTCTACCTGAAACATCAGATATTTTATCCGCTGTACTAAATCCAGATTTAAATAACAAGTTTACAGCTTCTTTTTCATCCATAATTTCTGATTGTTCTTCTGTTATTAATCCATTTTTGATAGCTTTTGCTTTTACTTTTTCAATATTAATTCCTTGACCATCATCTTCTACTTCTATAACAACACTATTTCCATCAGGATATGCAATAAGCTTAACTGTCCCTATTTCAGGTTTACCATGTTTTTTTCTAGTTTCAGGATCTTCTACACCATGATCAATAGAATTTCTTATAAGGTGAATTAACGGATCCCCTATTTCATCAATAACCGTTCTATCTACTTCTGTTTCCTCTCCTAACATAACTAGTGAAATTTCTTTCCCCAATTCTTTTGAAAGATCCCGTACCATCCTTGGAAATCTATTAAAAACTCTTTCAATTGGAACCATTCTTACTTTCATTACAGCATCATGTAAGCTAGTAGTAATCCTTCCAAGATATTCAATAGCTTCATTCATATTATGTTTTTTCCCTGAATCATCTATATCCTCTAATCTTGATCTGGTAATAATTAATTCACTTACAAGGTTCATCAAATTATCTAAACGATCAATATCTACTCTTACTGTTTTTCCTAGTCTAGGTTTTTTAGACTTGCTTGCCGTTTTTTCATCATTTTCTTCTTTTTTATTATTTTCTATTTTTTCTTCTTTGACAATCTCCTCATCTTGAGTTTGTATCCGAAGTTCACTAACATTAATTTCTTCAATCAATACATTTTCTACTTCTGATATACCTAGAATTTTTTTCCTTATGGTTTCTCCATCTGATTTTGAAATAATGATTAGTTCAAATCCTGCATCAAATTTTTCATCTTCTATATCTTCCACAGGTGGATTTGATTTTAATATTTCGCAGTCTTTTTCTAAAGTATTAAAAATAATAAAAGCTCTAGCAGATTTCAGCATACAGTTAGGATTCAAATCTACCTGCATTTTATAGCACTTGTATCCTTCCTCTACAGCTTTGATTGCTACATTTTTTGAAAATTCTTCAACTTCTATATGGATATTTTTATTATCTTCTTCAAAAGTGTTTAGAGTTTCTTCTTTTATATGATTTTTATCTTCCTGTTCTCCGTGAAGGATCTGATTTAATTTTTTCACTAAATAATCAGATTCTAACTCTCCTTCTTCTCCTGAATTTATAATTTGATTAATATATCCTTCTAGCATATCAAGACATTCAAATAATACATCTACTATATTTTCTGAAAGTTCTATTTCATTACTTCTTAAAGATTGAAGTACATTTTCCATTTCATGGGTAAGGTTTGCAACTTTATTAAATCCCATAGTAGCAGACATGCCTTTTAATGTATGGGCAATTCTAAAAATTTCATGAACAAGACTTGTTTCTCCGTGATTATTCTCTAGTTCTAATAAACTTTGATTCATATTTTCTAGATGCTCTTTTGATTCCTCAATAAAAATTTCCAAATATTGATTCATATCCATAGTCCTACACCCCCACAATTTTTGTTATCACTTCAGCAATATCTTGCAATGGCACCACTTCGTCAACACATCCTAAGTTAACAGCAGATTTTGGCATACCATAGACTACACATGTTGCTTCATCTTGTGCTATTGTATATCCTCTTTTTTGTTTTATATTTTTCATTCCTACAGCACCATCTGAACCCATTCCTGTCATAATTACACCAATCAAGTTATCTATTTCTAGATTAGCTAAAGAATTCATCATCATATCTACAGAAGGTCTATGCCCAGAAACAGGAGCTTCTTTTGTAAGACTTATTTTATAATCACTTGCAGATTTTATAATTTTTAAATGATATCCACCTGGAGCAATATATGCATATCCGGGTATTAACTTATCATTGCTTTCTGCTTCCTTAACATGAATCTCTGATAAATTATTCAATCGATCTGCTAAAGACTTTGTAAATCCTGCAGGCATATGTTGAACAATAATAATACTTGCTGGTATATCTTTAGGTAAATACGGTATCACATCCTGTAAAGCTCTTGGACCACCTGTAGACGTACCTATAGCAACAATCTTTTTAATCCGTGTATTTTCTTTATAGGGTACAGCTCTATTAGATATGCTTTTTACTTTTCGAGATAGCTGGATGCACTTAGTACTTACATTTACCCGTGATGCCATCTTGATTTTTTCCATCAATTGGACTCTCATATCTTCTGTATTCATTTTAAATATATTTGTAGGTTTTGTAATAAAATCCACAGCTCCTAAATCCAATGCTTTTAATGTAGCCTCTGCACCTTCCTTTGTTATGCTACTTAACATAACTACTGGCAAAGGAGACTTTTGCATAATATTCTTCAAAGCTGTTATTCCATCCATAATTGGCATTTCAACATCCATCGTTACGACATCAGGAGAAAGGTCATTTATTTTTTTTATAGCTTCTTTTCCATTTCTCGCCGTATCTATAACAGTCAAATCTTTGTCCAAAGTAATCATATCAGAGATTACTTTACGCATAAATGCCGAATCATCAACTACTAGAACTTTTATCTTTTTCATCTAGATCAGTCCTTTTTTCCTCATTTTTCTTTGATAATCAAAAATAAAGGATATTATCTTTTCTCTAATTTTTTCCGGAACTTCATCTAAGCTTATTCCTATATCAAAGTCATATCTAGATCCTTCATCTTTATAAGGCATACATCTTAATATTTTGCCTTTGAGAACAAAAGTTTCTTTTTCAGATTCAATACTTACTTCTATCATACTACCTACTTTTAATGGTTCCTTGCTAATAACTCGTAAGCCACCACCACTTATGTCTTTTGTCAAAGCTAAAGTTACTTTTTCATTATCATCTAGTTCAATGGTTCTAATTTTTGCATTCAGTACCACATCTAATCTAAAAAATTCTCTTCTCTGTACCTTAAAAACATCTCCTATTCTCTCAACTTTCATATACGATATATCAGATGTTTTTTTTCTTCCTATTACTTTTGCTTTAAATGCATATACTCCTAAGCTTTTTTTACTATAGGTAATTTGTATTGTTTCCCCAACAGGTATGGGGGTAACTACATTTTTATATATAGGCATTGCAATAAACATAGAATAGTTATCTATAATATCCATAACTTGACTAACTAATTGTTTATTTTCTATTATTTTAGAGTTCTCTAAATCTATGGATATTTTCATGCCGATTTCTGGAAGCATGCTTTTCTTCATAAACAAACCCTACTTTCATTTCAAGCTTAATTACCTTATATTGACTTTTTATAGCTATATACAAACTTATGAATAAACCTTTTTAAGCCACTTACTTGAAACACTTCTGAACTTGATTCATTGACAAGTCTAGAAGCTATTGTTTCTATCCCTTTGCTAACTAAGCTATTTGGGTAGCTTAAAAGGAAAGGTTTTTGTAGCTTAACTGATTTAGAAACTAAATGATCATCATATAAATAGCCTAACCTTTGTAACGTCATATTTAAAAATTTTTGTGATGCCATATTCAATTTATTGAAAATTTCTAGGCCTTCTTCATTATTTTCAACTCTATTCACAAGAACTCTTACTATTTTTTCATCATCATCTAATATAGTATTTTTTAGAACTGCATAAGCATCTGTAATAGATGTAGGTTCAGGTGTAGTTACTAAAATGATCTCACTTGCAGCTTCTATAAATGATAACACTGAATTATTAATACCTGCACCTGTATCAATTAAAATAAAATCCGTATTTTTTCCCAAGTTCCTAAGATTACTCATTAAATCATTAATCTGTTCTTCTGTTAAAGCTGTTAGTTCTTTTAATCCTGAACCTCCTGATATTAACCTTATCCCTTTAGGTCCTTCAGCAATAACCTCTTCTAATGTTTTTTCTCTTCTCATCACATGAACTAGTGTATATTTAGGAATAATCCCTAATATTACATCAATATTTGCACAACCTAAATCTGCATCTAAAATAGTAACTTTGTATCCTAATTTACTAAGTGCTAGTGCTAAATTAATAGTAAAATTTGATTTACCCACACCACCTTTTCCACTAGTAATAGTTATCACCCTTGCATTATCATTATCAATCATATTTTGAGAAGATTTAACATTACTTTGAATATCATTTTTCTTCTTAATATTATTGATAATCTCCCTTAGCTTCTTAGCTTGATCATTCATGGGATTCACCTACAATTATATTCGCAATTTTTTCTGAATTTGCATTTTCAATATCATCTGGAACACTTTGCCCTGTAGTAACATAGGAAAGTTTTTTATTGGTTAAAATTTTTGCATTTAATATATTTCCTAGTCCACTTGCTTCATCTAATTTTGTAAACAATAGGTGATAATCTTTTATGAAATCATAAGATTTTATAATGCTTATAATATCTTTATACCCAGTTGTTGCACTTATTACTAAAAAAATATCAGGATTATTGATATAACTAATTAATTCTTTTACTTCTTCTAATTGTTCTATTGACCGATGATTTCGACCTGCTGTATCTATAAGAATAATATCCTTATCTTTAAACGCTTCTATAGCTTCTTGAATTTCTTCAGGCTCGTATATTACTTTGATTGGCACATCTAAAATCTCACTATAAGTTCTTAATTGTTCTACTGCAGCAATTCTATAGGTATCTGCAGTAATAAGTCCTACGGATTTATTTTTCCCAATAGCAAATTTTGCAGCTAATTTAGCGAGGGTTGTAGTTTTTCCAACGCCAGTAGGCCCTACCAAAACAATTCGCTTCTGTTCTTTGCTATCTTCATTGATAATATTTGGAGTTGCTAAATATTCCCGTATGATTATTTTTATTGCCTTAGCAATAACCTCTTCATTTTCACCTGAAAAACTAACTTGCTTTCTCGCTATATTCATAATTTTTTCTACAATACTTTTTTCAATATTACTTTCAACAAGATGATTATAATATCTATCAAATAATGCAGATCTTTTAGGCTCCTCTAATTCTTTAGATTCATCCATTTTATCTATAAAACTGTTTAACAAGCTCTCTATATTTCCTACTTGCTGCTTTAACTCATCAATTTTATAAGATTCTTCTGGCTTATTTACATGTTTTTTTTCATTCTTTTCACTTTTTTCATTCTTAATATTATATCTTTTCTCTTTTTCATTTTCCTCAACAGCAGCCACCATCTCTATAAGGGGCTTTTTTAAAAAGCTCAATAACCCTGGTCTCTTAATTTTTCTTGAATGAAGAATTACAGCATTTGCTCCTAATTCAGCCTTCACCTTTAACATCGCCTCTTGTGCATCATTAGCTATATATCTTTTTACTTTCATCTTATGCACTCACCACCCCAACTGACTGTACTTCAATTTTTGAATCAATTTCATTATATGACAAAACGATCAACTCAGAAGCTAATTGTTCTGTTAGCCTTTTGAAATATCCTCTAACAATAGGCGATGTCAATATAATTGGTTGTTCCCCTACAGACATTAACTTTTCTACTTGCATTGCTAAATTATTTAAAACTGATTGTGCTATATTTGGATCTAGATTTAAATAAGAGCCATGTTCTGTTTGTTGAATAGATTCCATAATCGTCTGCTCTAAGCTTTGATCAAGAGTAATAACTTTTGCGCGACTTCCATCAATAAACTGTTTTGTAATAGCCCTCGAGAGAGATTGTCTTACATATTCTGTTAACATATCTGGATCTCTTGTAACCATTCCATAATCTGCAAGTGTTTCCAAAATTGTTACCATATCTCTTATAGATATACCTTCCCTTAACAAATTAGAAAGTACCTTTTGAATTTCTCCTAAAGACATAATTTTAGGTACAAGTTCATCAATTAATGCCCCATGATGTTCTTTTACATTGTCAAGTAAAGACTTAACTTCTTGTCTACCTAATAACTCATGAGAATGTCTTTTGATAATTTCAGTAAGATGGGTTGATATTACTGATGATGGATCCACCACCGTATATCCAAAAATTTCAGCTTTTTCTCTTTCTTCATCTTGTATCCATTTAGCAGGTAATCCAAAGGCCGGTTCCACTGTATCAATTCCACTAATATTTCCCTCTGCTGTGCCAGGATTCATTGCTAAATAATGATCAAATATAATACTTCCATCTGCTACATCTACACCTTTTATCTTAATCACATATTGATTTGATTCTAATTGTATATTATCTCTAAGCCTTATCATAGGTACAATAACCCCTAGTTCAAGTGCACATTGTCTTCGAATCATCACTAATCTATCAAATAAATCTCCACCTTGATTCGGATCTGCTAAAGGAATAATACCATACCCAAATTCCAATTCAATTGGATCTACTTGTAATAAAGGAAGTACATTTTCTGGTTTTTTTATATCTTCAGCCTCTGTATCTTGAGGAATTTCTTCTTCTTCAAAGATACTTTCTTTAATAGAATTTCTAAGCGTAAATCCTAAATACACAAATATACCGCTTAATAAGAAATACGGGAGATCTGGAAGTGGTGTCAATCCTAAAAACAACATTACACCAGCAACGATAAACATAATTTTAGGTTGTCTAAATAGCTGTTTGATTACATCATTTCCTAAATTTGAATCTGAAGCAGCTCTTGTTACTACAATACCACTTGCCGTTGAAATCAAAAGTGCCGGAATCTGACTTATTAAACCATCTCCAACAGTTAATAAAGTATATTTTTGAAGGGCTTCCATAAATCCTAATCCTTTTCCGATCATACCTAATACAAAACCTGCTGTAATATTGATAATAGTTATGATAATCCCTGCAACAGCATCCCCTTTTACAAATTTACTGGCTCCATCCATTGCACCATAAAAATCAGCTTCATTTTGAATACGCATTCTTCTTTCTCGTGCTTCTGCTTCACTGATTAAGCCTGAATTTAAATCAGCATCAATAGCCATTTGCTTTCCAGGCATTGCATCTAATGTAAATCTCGCTCCTACTTCTGAAACCCTCTCTGCACCCTTTGTAATTACCATGAATTGTATAATTACAATGATTAAAAATATAATAAAACCGACAACAGCATTTCCTCCTACAACAAATTGTCCAAATGCTTCTATAACCTCTCCTGCATTCCCTTTAGAAAGAATGTATCTTGTAGTAGAAATATTTAAAGATAATCTAAATAATGTAGTTAAGAGTAACATAGAAGGAAAAACAGCAAACTCTAATGGTTCTTTATTATATATTGCAATGAGCAAAATAAGCATTGACAATGAAATATTCAAACTTAATAATATATCCACAGCAATTAATGGAATTGGAATAATAATGATTATTATAACTGCTATGATTGCAAGTGATACAACTATATCACCAAATTTCATTTTTATTCCTCCTAATAAATATTTTTGATTCTATACACATATGCTAAAACTTCTGCAACTGCTTGATAAAGATCTGGAGGAATGTAATCTCCTATGTCAACAGTAGCATAAATAGCTCTTGCTAATGGCTTATTTTCCACAATCACAATATCACTTTCTGAAGCTATTTGTTTTATTTTTTGTGCAATAAGGTCTTTTCCTTTTGCCAATACTATTGGAGCATCCTCAAGAGTACTATCATATCTGATTGCAACCGCATAATGGGTTGGATTTGTAATAATTACATCTGCACTTGGAACATCCTGCATCATTCTTCCCATAGCCATTTGACGTTGCTTTTCTTTGATTTTGGATTTTAATTGAGGATCGCCTTCCATTTGCTTGTATTCTTCTTTTATTTCTTGCTTTGACATCTTTAATTCTTTTTCATGTTCCCATTTTTGATAAAAATAATCAATAGCTGCTAGAATAATTAAAACCATAGCAGCACGAAAAGCAATGTTTACTATAGTTTTTCCTAAATAACCTGTTATCTGTAAAATCTCCATATCCATGACATTTAGGATATTTTTTGACTGCTTGACCACATAACCAAATGTTATATATCCTACTGCACATATTTTTACTAAAGACTTAAACAATTCAACTAATGGCTTCATAGAAAAAAATTTTTTCAATCCATTAATTGGGTTTAGTTTACTAAATTTAGGCGTCAAAGGCTTTGTTGTAAATAAAAAACCTACTTGCATATAACTACAAATCAAACCAATAATAAAAGCTACACCTAAAATTGGTACTACCATTTTTACAGATAATAGGATTGATTGAATAAATAATTTATGCATACCACCTACACTGAAAATATTATCAACATTCTTGGTTTCTAGAAGAATATTTTTTGTAAATACTGTGAAATTATGATATATATATTTTCCCATCAAACTCAATACTAGAAAAGTACATAATAAAATCAGTGCCGAATTGATTTCTCTACTTTGTAAAACTTGTCCTTCTTGCCTTGCTTGTTGCCTTTTCTTGGGTGTAGCATCTTCTGTTTTCTCCCCATTGAAAAGTTGTAAATCTATTTTAAAAAGCAACATAATATCATCCTTTTAATACAAGGTTTAAAAAATCATATAAATTTTCAAACATATTCTCAAAAATATTTTCAAAAACTCCTACATATAAAGGAATCGTTAAAACAATAATACTAAGTCCAACAATTAATTTTAGCGGCATTCCTACAACAAAAACATTCATTTGTGGCATAGTTCGTGCTAATATACCTAGTAACATATTTGCTACAAGAATAGATACTAAAATCGGCGCCCCCATTTTAAATGCAACAACAAAAGTATTAATCATTATTCCTATCAATTTATCAATCATAAAATTATTAATAGTAAGTGCCCCTAAAGGAATACTATCAAAACTATATTTTAAGGCATAAATTAAAGTATGATGCCCATTTGTTGATAAGAATACTAATATAGCCATAAGATAAAGTAAACTTCCCATTATTGGAACTTGTGTATCATCTTGGGGATTGATTACGCTAACCATTGCAAATCCAATTTGCATATCGATTATACGCCCTGCTAAATATATAGAACTATAAAATAAATAGCAAATAAATCCTATCATCATTCCAGTTAGAAGTTCCTTTATGCTTGATCCCAATAATAAATAAAAATGATCATTCACTAAATCTACTGGTACCTTGATTATTGGGAAAAGAATAAGGGTTATAATAAAAGAAAATCCTATTTTTAGATAATTGGGCACATTTTTATGATTAAAAACTGGTGCTGAAACAAAAATACCTAAAACCCTTGAAAAAACTAACAATAGAACGTCTATATTTTCAAGCAGATCCAATACAATTTTCACATTTTTCATCCAATCTATTGTATAAATTTATTTAGATTCATAAATAGGTCTTGTGTATAATCTACAATAGTATTTAATATCCATGGTCCAAAGACAATAATTGCCACAAGCACGGATACAATTTTAGGTACAAACGAAAGGGTTTGCTCTTGTATTTGTGTAGTGGCTTGAAACACACTTACTGCTAAACCCACAATAAGACCTAATCCAAGCATGGGTGCTGATAACATGATCACATTTAGCATGGCTTGTTGAAGCAGTTCGATAATTTGCCCCTCACTCATCTAATACACCTCTACTTAAATCCCATAATAAGAGATTTGATAATAAGATTCCATCCATCTACTAATATAAATAATAATATTTTAAAGGGCATAGAAATCATTACTGGCGGTAGCATCATCATTCCCATTGACATCAATGTACTTGCAACTACCATATCAATAACTATAAACGGTATAAACAATACATATCCAATTTGAAATCCCGTTTTTAATTCACTAATGATAAAAGCTGGTATTAAGGCTTTAGATGGAACATCTTCAAGTTTTTTTGGTTGATCACTACCAGATATATCTATAAAAAGTGCCAGATCTTTTTCCCTAGTTTGTTTGAACATAAAGTTTCTAACAGGTTTCATAGCATTATCTAAAGCGTTTTCAGCTGTAATCTCTTCATTCATATAAGGCTGTAGCGCCTTTTCATTGATTTCAGAACCTATTGGCGCCATAATAAAAAAAGTAAGAAAAAGAGCTAATCCAATAAGAACTTGATTAGGTGGTGTTGTTTGAGTAGCAATAGCTTTACGTATAAATGATAGTACAATAATAATTCTAGTAAAGCAGGTCATCATTATTAATATAGATGGGGCTACTGCCAAAATAGTTAATAAAAATAAGATTTCTAAGCTATTGGCCACCTCTTTTGGATTTTTTGCTTCATCTATACTCAATCCAATCTTAGGAATGGGTATTTTAGGTTGAGCAGAAGCTATAGAAAATGAAAGAGCTACAACAATTGTCATCAACACAGTAATCCATAAAAACTTTTTAAAATTTTTTCTCATCATTTCATTTCGTCCCTATCTTTATAGTGTTCAAATTCTTGCGTTCGTCTTTTCATTTCCTTTATTTTATTCATCATAGTATTTGTAAAACCATCAAATTTTTCAGGCTTTTCCTTTGAAAAAATATTATCTTCATATAAATACTGATCTAGTAAAGTATCAAATTCACTATCCACTTTTTCATATTGTTGATTTTTAGAGATAACATTCATATCCTCTTCACTAATTTTATCTATCAATTCAATATTCTGTTTGGAAACCCCTAAGATATAACAAAATTTCCCAACACGTATGAAGCAAATGGATTTATCTAACCCTAAAGATACCTTCTCAAGAACTTTCATATTTTTTCCTTTAGTCAAGAAAGTACCATTTTTAGCAATTAATTTTGTTACATAATAAGCTGCTATCAGTATAAAACCAAAGACAAACAAAACACTTACAAAATATTGTGCATCAGGTATAATAATAATTACCCCTTTCGAATTATCCTAATACTTTTTTTACTGCTTCAATAACTCTGTCTGCCTGAAATGGTTTTACAATAAAATCTCCTGCTCCAGCTTGAATAGCTTCAATTACCATAGCTTGTTGTCCCATAGCTGAGCACATAACAATTTTAGCATTAGGATTAACTTTTTTGATTTCTTTTACTGCTTGTATACCATCTACTTCAGGCATTGTAATATCCATAATTACTAAATCTGGATTCAATTCTTTATATTTTTCAATTGCCTTTGCACCATTTTCAGCTTCCCCTAGTACATTAAATCCATATTTTGTTAAAACATCCTTAATCATCATTCTCATAAATGCAGCGTCATCAACTACTAAAATTCCTTTTGACATGATTATTCCTCCTCTTTATTTCATTTTATTTACTTTCTTGGCAGGGTTAAGAATATCTGTTATACGGATACCATAATTTTCATCTATGACAACAACTTCTCCCTTAGCCATAAATTGTCCATTTACTAGTATATCTAAAGGCTCTCCTACTAATTTATCCAATTCTACAACAGTCCCTGGGGAAAACTCTAATATTTCACTTATTTTCTTACTTGTTCTACCTAATTCTACTGTAATTTCCAATGGTACATCTCTAATTAAGCCAATATTTTCTCTTCCACCGCTTGAATAACCATCATCAAAAGACTGGAATTGTACAGGTTGCACATTCACTGGCTCACTTCTAGTCATGCTTGGTCTAGGTACTTGTGGTGGCTGATTATTACTTACATGTTCGATATTTTCAACATGATTATTCATGCTACTAACTTGTGCCTCTACATTCGGAGCCACATTATGAGCATTATGAGTTTGATTATTTTCATTAGTATAATTTACTTCATTATAACTTGCTGAACTTCCATTAAGTAAATTATTCACTAAATCTTTTGCAAAATCAATAGATAGTATCTGCATAATTTCACTATCAATTAAGTCCCCTACTACCATTCTAAAGGCAATTTTAACAATTTTATCATCATACCCTACAAAATCTAATGCATCCAAATCTGTTGCAAAGCTCATAGAAACAGCTTTTGGTGGATGAATATCAATTTTACTATGAAACATTTCAGACAAGGAAGTAGAAGAGGACCCTACCATTTGATTCATAGCTTCACCAATTGCACTTAAATGAAGTTCCGTGAGTTCCCCTGAAACATTCGTTCCCTCTCCACCCATCATAAGATCTGTAATTATTTTTACATCATCTTCTTGTAACACTAAAAGATTTGTACCTTTTATTCCTTCTTTATATTTAACTTCTACTACAACAAAGGGAATTTCATATTCTTTTGCTAATTCATCCATAGTCAGTACTGTAACCTTTGGTGTTGTGATCGTAACTTTTTGTCCTAAAAGGGTAAATAATGTTGTTGCTGAAGTACCCATACTAATATTCCCAATTTCTCCCAAAGCATCTTTTTCATTTTCATCTAATGTTTCATCAGGTTTGTTTTCTGCAACATCTGCAACAGTAGAGGTTCCTTTCAACAAAGCATCTATTTCCTCTTGAGAAAGCATATCGCCCATTTTACTCATCTCCCTTCTCTACAATACCTTCTATTTGTACAGCCATCTTTTTCTTTTTTGTTCCAGGTTTGCCATAATACTTAAGTTGGTTTCCTACAAATATTCTTACATCTTCTTTTATAAAAGTATCCAGTTGAATAACATCTCCTACTTGAAGATCTAAAAATTCACTTACCGTTATATGGGTATCTCCTAAAACAGCTCTAACTGGCACTGCAGTTTTTTCTACTCTTTGTGTAATGATTTCTTCATCTTCACTAGTTTTTCCTTTATTTACACTATTAAACCATAACCTGGTATTTAATTTAGATAGTATGGGTTCGATAACTAAATGGGGGATGCATAAGTTTACCATTCCTTCTACATCACCAATTTTAATATTTAATGTTATAAGTGCAATCGTTTCACTAGGTGAAACAATTTGAGCGAATTGAGAATTTGTTTCTATCTTTTCTAATCTTGGATTAATCTCCACTACATTCTCCCAAGGCTCTTTAAAAAGCTTTATAATTTGTCTAATAAGCTTTCTTAGTAAAGAAATCTCAATTTCTGTAAAACTTCTTTTCTCTTCAACAGCTTTACCACTACCCCCTAATATTCTATCAATAACAACAAATGCAACATCAGCAGTAATATCTAATATAATTTGTCCCTCTAATGGAGAAAAATCAATAATTCCTAAAATCGCTGGATTAGATATGGAATTAATAAACTCGTGATTAGATAATTGTTCCACACTTAAAACTTCAACTTGAACTAAACTTCTTAGATAACCAGATAAAAAGGTATTTAATAATCTTGAAAAATTCTCATGAATAATTTGGAGTGTACGTAATTGTTCTTTTGCGAATTTATCCGGTCTTCTAAAATCATATTTTTTCACTTTTGCTTCTTTCGTCTCAGCAGTTATTTCTTGTGCATCTACTTCACCTGAACTCAAAGCTTGTATTAGGGCATCTATCTCACTTTGTGACAATACATCAGACAATTATAGTCCCTCCCTTATTGGATAATAAATTCAACAAAGTATACATCCAAAATTTCATCAGAAGGTATGACCTGTTTAATTGATTTTAAAATTTCTTTACGAAGAGATTGTTGGCCCTTATCTCCAGATAGCTGATTCTCATCCTTACTTCTTAATAATTCTAAAACATTATTCGTTATTTTAGGACGTTTATTATCTAGGCTCTCATTCAATTTTTCATTAATTATTTCTATATCCATGTTTACCTTTAAGATCTTTCTACTCTCCTTTACATTTGCATATAATTCTCCCATAGAATAGGTATAGGTTTTAATTTCTTTTGGTTTTGCATCTGTTTTTTTATATGCAACCATATAAAATGCTATCCCTACTACTAATGCTGTTATAATAAACCCTATGATACTAAATAATATCACTTTTTTTGTTGTCATTCTCCTACACCCCTTCTGAGAATTTTAATAATATGGTTCAGATTGTACAAAATCTGATCGAAGTATAACAATATCTACTCTTCTATTCTTAGCTTTATTTTCTATCGTATTATTCGGTGCAACAGGATGGTACTTGCTATATCCTGATGCTGATAACCTTGTAGGATCAAGCCCTGCTTCTTCAATCAAAAATCTTACTACGTTAGAAGATCTTGTAACTGATAATTCCCAATTAGTTGGATATTTTTTCGAATTTACTAATCTATCAGAATCTGTATGTCCTTCAACCCTTATATATTTACTGCTAAACTCCTCTTGTTTTAAGAGATCTGCTATAAAGTTTAACGTATTCTTTACTTGAGGCTTTAATTCTGCTTGTGCTGCATCAAACAATACATTATCTTTAAATCGGAGTAATAATCCTCTTTTTTCAAGGTCTACTAATATTTGCTCCTCCATCTGATTATTATCTAAATATTCTTCCAATTTTTCCTTAAGCTTTTTAAAGTCTTCTATTTCTTCTATTTGCTTAGTAAGCCTGTCGTCATTCAATGCATCTTCAATATATTGTGTACTTTCAAGGGTTTTTCCTCCTTCTAATACACCTAATGACCCTTGAAATGACTGTAATACAGCAGTAAATTTTTTTGCATCAATGGAAGAAAAAGAAAAAAGCAAAACGAAAAAACATAGTAGCAAAGTCATCAAATCACTGAAAGTTGTCATCCATTCAGGAGAACCAGCCTTTGCTTCTTCTTGATTCTTTTTTCTACCCATCTAAGCTCCCACACCCTCTTTATTAGTATCTTCAGATATACTTCTTTGTTTTGGAGAAAGAAATGATTTAAGTTTTACTTCTATTATTCTAGGATTTTCTCCTGCCTGTATAGATAGAAGTCCTTCTACCATGACTTCTTTGATTAGTATTTCTTCTCTACTTCTAAGCTTTAACTTTGTAGCAATAGGAATAAATATTAAGTTTGCAAGTACAGCTCCATAAAAAGTTGTTATCAAGGCTACAGACATACTTGGTCCTACTGTTGATGGATCTTCTAATGTTTTTAACATATTAATAAGACCTATTAATGTACCAACCATACCAAATGCTGGTGCTAAACTTCCTAAAGTATCAAAAATACTTCTTCCTTCACCATGCCTTTCTTCTAAGAAGGCAAGTTCTGTCTCTAATATATTTCTAACAAGTTCTGGGTCTGTCCCATCTACAATAAGCATGACTCCCTTTTTAAGAAAATCATCATCAACACCTTCTGCGGCTTCCTCAAGTGCTAAAAGACCTTCTCTTCTTGCTATATTTGCAATCTCAATAATCTTATCAATAGTCTCTGTAGGATTAAGGTTTTTTGTCATAAATGCCTTTTTAACAATCACTAAAGCTTCTTTTACTTTATTCATCGGATACGTTACAAATGTTCCTGCAATAGTTCCACCAAGAACAATTACGACTGAAGCCGGATCCAAAAAGGTTGAAAGACTTCCACCGATTAAAATTCCTCCAATGATAAATGCCATCCCTACAACTATTCCTAATACCGTTGCTAAATCCAATGTCTACACCTCGTTTCCTAAGGAGTTATGGGTTATGATGGTCTGCGAAAAAATACTCTGTTTATATTTTATTATTTTTTTGATAGTCTGGTCAACAGATTCTAGAATAATAATTTTCTTACCAGTTGTAAGAGTTATCACTGTGTCTGGTGTAGACTCAATAAATTCAATCAAGTCACTATTTACTACATATTCTTTGCCGTTTAATTTTGTTACTTTAATCATACAAACCATCCTTTAGATTCCGGGCTAAATAGCCCGGAATCAATTATTATCTTTTTAAATTTACCAGCTCCTGAAGCATTTCATCTGTTGTTGTAATTACTTTTGAATTGGCCTGAAATCCTCTTTGTGTTGTAATCATATTGGTAAACTCTCTACCTAAATCTACATTTGCCATTTCAAGACTTCCTGGTTTAAGCTGTGAAAATCCACTGGCAGAAGGAAGACCAATTGTAGGAATCCCTGAATTTCTTGTTTCTATATACATATTCGATTGGGTTTTTTCTAGCCCTGCTGAATTTTCAAAATTAGCAATAGCAACATTTCCCAAAAGTCTCGTTTCTCCATTCGAAAAAGTACCAGTAATTTCTCCATTTGTTGCAATAGAAAATTTATCTAAAGATCCTTGTTTATATCCTTTTACTTTTGTAGCCTCTGCTGTTGACTGATCTGAAAATTGAGTTAATTGAGTAAAATCCATTTCAAAACTTAATGCATCTGCTCCATCTGTTAAATCAGTTCCTATAGTGAAAGGCATTTTAGGGTCCGTAGTTTTCACTTTCCCGTCTTTATCAAATTCAAGAGTAAATGATCCCGCTGGATTCCCGTACTGAAATCCATTTGCACTTGTAGCAGGAGTAATTTTACCATCTCCATCCTTCGTCCATCCAAGGGTCTCTCCATTTGCTAGCATAGCATCACTTTTATCTATATAAAATGCATCTACTTGCCATGTGCTTGTGCCTGTTCCTGTATCTACGGATTTCTTTGTAAACATCATTTTAATTTTATGAAGATTTCCAAAATCATCAAAAACCTGTACTGTTGTTTCTTTTCCCACCGCTTGGTTAAAATCATCATTTTCCTTTACGTAAACTGGTTTTCCAGCAGCCTTTGATTGATTTTCATCAAATTGGTAAATACCTCCTGTTTTACTTTTGCCTGCTATAGGTACAAGAGGTGTAGTAGGAGGATTTGTAGCAGGTGTAGCTGTATCTATTTTATCCATTAACTCTGTATCTGAATTTAAATTCCCTGTAAATGTTACAATATCTTCTCCTGGTATAGGTGGTACAGACGGCTTTGTAGCTTGTGGAGGATAAACAGCAGATTTATCTATTTGAAGTCCTTCTAAGCTTGTTTTAAGTCTTCCTGTTTCATCTGCCATATATCCAAGTACCTTTAGCCCATCTTGTGTAACTAAATATCCATCATCATCTAATACAAAGTTTCCTGCTCTTGTATAATATTTATTGATACTATTCACATCATCTGAAACCATAAAAAAACCATCTCCATCAATCATCAAATCTGTGGGGTTGTCAGTCCTTTCTGGTGTTCCTACTTTGTGTAATACATCTACAGCACCTACATCTACCCCAAGACCAACCTGCATAGGGTTTGTCCCTCCACGACCACCACTACCAGCACCTGCTCCTTTTAGTGTTTGGTTGAAGGTTTCTTTAAAAGTAACTCTTGACCCTTTAAAAGCCACTGTATTTACATTGGCAATATTATTTCCTATAACATCCATTTTCATTTGGTGTGCACTAAGTGCTGACACTGCTGAAAACATTGAACGCATCATTTTACATGACCTCCTTTTTTTGCTGTAAAGTTTTCATCTATCAGTCAGAAAACTATAGCTTCCTTCTTTAGGTCCAGCTATATAATTACAGCTCCATCTATATTGGTGAAAACATTTTCTTTTAGTTGTTCCTCTGTAGCAACTGTAATAATGGTTTTACTTTTCACACTTGCTACAAACGCCTTGTTGTTCATTAGAATTAATGTTTCTTTGATTCCTTTCTGGCTTGCTTTATTTAAAGCTTCATCTATTTTTTTTATATCTTGATGATTAATATCGATATTTCTTGCCTGAAGTCTTTCTTTTGCATGCTTTGAAAATTTTACATCTTTCTTAGCAAGATGATCTAATACTTGAGCAAAAGATTTCTTCGGTACCGTATTCTTTGGAGAAATTTTAGTCGCCTGGGCATGTATATTATGAATCATTATTTTATTCATCATTATCATTGCCTCCATCTGCACCAGTTTCTCCATCTTTATCATCTTCTGATGGCTTTATCCCGTATGCTTCAAAAGCTTTATTAAGTTTGACCATCTCATCCAGCATTTGTTTATTCAAATTATAATTCATTTTGCTAATATCAATTGTTGCATCATTTGAATTTTTTATTTGCTTTGTTAAATCTTCCATTGATTTATTCATATTTTGCATTTGTTCAAGACTACTAAACTGTGCCATTTGCCCCATGAACTCCTTATCATCTACTGGATTCAATGGATCTTGATGCTTCAGTTGTGTTACAAGTAAATTTAAAAAATCATCTTTCCCTAATTGATTTTTATTTTTTGTGGAAGTAGCATCTTTCTGATCTCCTATTTCATTGGCATTACCATATATTGCCTTATCTTCTTTTTTAGTTGTTGCTGGTGTAGGTGTACTCTTATTCCCATTTACTCCATCAAGTGCCATTTTTCCCACCTCCTATCCTAATTGATCTATTGTAGACTCATTTATAGAACTTACATTACTTATTTGTTCCTCACTTACTACATTTTCATATTCTAATGAATTCCCTATAGTTTTCTCACTATTTTTTTTGTTAAAATTCATAAAATTTTGTTGTTGTTGAAAATCAGAATCTTGACCAACAGACACATTCAACTCTTGAATCCCAAATCCTTTTTCATTAAGTGCATCCCTCAAAGCATTAAAATTAGACTCTAAAACTTCCTTTACTACCTGATTTTCTGCAACAATATCTGCAACAACGATTCCTCTTTCAACTGCTATTTTCATAGAAAGGTTTCCTAAATTATTTGGTTTAAGATGTAATGTCATCTCAGAGCCCTTCTCATCAATAATCACTTGAGCCGTGTCCACAACTTGTTCTAAAATATTCTGAAAGTTTGGTTTTTGTACCGTTGTTGTTTCTAATTTTATATGCTCTACTCCATTCATATTATTTTGTATCGTATAATTTGTAGGAATATCTTGAATTAATTGATCATTAATCACTGTTTTTTGAGTTTTATTTGCAAAGAATCCAAACTTTTCATTTTTTGAATTGTTTTGGGACATTTGTCTTTCATTTTCTGCATTTGTCTGAGCTTCATTTCTTACACTTGAGTAGTTGTCTTTTTTGTCTGTATCTAATTCTAAATTTTCTTTGTTTTGTATGGAATCGCTATTTTCTTTATTTTGTGTATCACCAATTATAGCACTACCTATTTCATTATCATTACTAGCCTGCTCTTTTAGTAAAACTTCAAGCTTTGATAATACTTGATTAAAATCTTGTGAACCTAATTTTACTTCATTTTGATCAAGTATTATTTGTAATTGATCCGTTAACTGCTGAAGGATTTCTTTTGATACTATGTTTTCTTTTATATCAGTTGTGTTATTTTTTTCAATAAAAGATAGTATTTTATTGAGATGAGATTTTATATCTTCTAATTTCATTGCTACACCGTCTTGATTTCCTTCTATTTCCTCCATTGCTGCTAATTCTTGTATATATTCATCTAAAGCAGCTATTAAGTTTGTTATTTCTTCTGGTATATTCTCATCTCTAGCTTTTTCAATATCTTCAGGATCTTCTTTGTCTATAATTTCTTTTTCTGTTTTAGCGTTTCCAATCTTTTTAACAGCTCTTTCTTTATGCTCAGTTTTAGATGTTTTCGAATACTCCTCTTTAGGTTCATTTATTTTTTCTTTAAATACCTTATCGAAAGATTCATCCTTATTTGTTTTTATTGAGCTTGTTAATGAATTATTTAATAAATTTTTGCTATTTACTTGGATATTTAGATTCATCATTAGTCTATTCATTTTTTCACCTCCCTTCTATATTTAATAAGGTAAAGTTAATTTTTTAGATATATCTGAAGCTGTATCATTATCTAAGCTTGCTAATACTTCTGCTACTGTTTTTTCTTTTAGCTTTCTTAGTACATCTATAGCTATATCTCGGTCTGTTATAATAATTTTATCTCCATTATTAAAAGTATATGTTTCTGGTTCTTTACGACTTTTAAATAATTTGGTAATCATATTTCCAATCTGCTTTGAATCCATTTTTGTATACACTTTTACTAATTCATTTATTTTGTTGTCATATTCTCTATATATTTTCATAGCATTCATTAAATCTTCTGTCAATACATCCTTATCCGTTGTAAGAATTTCATCATTCTTGATTTGTTCTAATACATTGTAGATGAAATTTTTATCTTCCACCTTAGCAAGTACTCTTGCTACTTTTAGCATGTTCATATTTCTATATATAGTTGCTAATTCATTCATCTTATAGCTTTCTTCATTCCCAATATCATCTAGTAATTTTTCAGCCTTTTCAGCATTATATATATTTGCAATGTTTATTAATTCTATTTCACGCTCATTCATTTCACTTAAAAGTTTCTCAACTTTTTCCCTTTTTTCATCTGATTGATAATTAGCTAAAAGTTTATTTACCACTTCATCATCTAAATATTTTAAGATATTAGCTGCATTTGTTTCTTTCATTTGCTCTATAGTTAATCCCATAGTACTATATGAAACTTTTTCATTCATTAAATTTGTGTTAATTTCTTTAACTGTATTAACAAGAGACATACTTTCATAATATTTTGCCTTTTCCTGCAACGCCTTTATCTCATCATCTTTAATTTGTTCTATAATAGATGTTAAAACATCCTTCTTTATAGCACCTTCTCTTCTGTATTCAAGTATTTTTTTTGTTTGATTTGGATTTAATTGTGTACAGATTCTAATTAGGTCTGAATAAAGCTCTTCATCTTCATTTTTAATAATGGTCAATTTATCAGAAGCACTTTCTACATCCAAACTTATTAAATATTTAGCAACAGTCCTTTTTTTAGCTTCTTTTTCTTCTTTTGTTGGAAAACTTTCAAAATATTTTCCGACCGGTCCCGCCACCTGGCTTAAATATTTATTCGCTACAAATTTGAAGTTGTCATTTGTAAAATAGACAACGCTCATAATAACTAAAGGAATTGTAATAAAAACAACTATTATAATGAATATAATCCTACCTATTCCTAGACCTCTTTTTTCTTTTTCTATTTCATTAGATTCTGCCATTATTGCCCCCTAATTACTTTTGAAATTTTGAAATGTTACTAACTGATCTACAAAATTTTCTTCTTCCTTTTTCTCCATATAATAAAATTTTTCTTTTTCTTTCTCTTTTAGTTTCTCGAAAGTTTTCTTTTCCATAGCAGCTTTCATTAATTCTTGTTTATATTTATTTACCTCATGCTTACATTTCTCAATCACTTGTATTTGTTCGTTTATCTTTCTTTTTAAGCCTATTAAAAATGAATCATATGTCTTTAAATCTCTAATATTGGTTCCATTTTGCACTATTAAAGAAATATGCTTCTCACAATCATCCTTTTGACTTTCTAATTCCTTTAATCTCTTTTTTTCATCCTGTAGCTTTGATTGCGCTTTATTCATTTTCCCTTTTATAGCATCTTCATATTTTTCTTTCACTTTCAATAAATTTTGATATTTAAAAGAAAATTTAAGCATTTATAATCCCCCTATTGTAGAAGATCCTTCATTTGTACCGTTGCATCATTATAATTAAACTTATCATGTATACCTTGTCTTAAATAACTATTTAATGCATCAATCATCTCTATAGCCTTATCAATTTTGGGATTGCTTCCACTCACATATGCTCCAATATTAATCAAATCTTCAGCATCTTTATAAGTAGCTAATATGTCTCTAAACTCACTTGAGAATTTTCCATGTTCTTTATGAACAATATTCGGCATTACCCTACTAACACTTGCTAACACATCAATCGCTGGATAGTGATTTTTATTAGCAAGTTTTCTTGATAGTACAATATGTCCATCTAGTATACCTCTTGCTGTATCTGTAATAGGTTCATTCAAGTCATCTCCATCTACAAGCACAGTGTATAAAGCTGTTATAGAACCTTTATCGGAGTTTCCTGATCTTTCAAGTAGTTTTGGTAATGCTGCAAAAACAGAGGGAGTATATCCTTTTGTTACTGGAGGTTCTCCTACTGCTAAACCAACTTCTCTTTGCGCCATTGAAAATCTCGTTAAGGAATCCATAAGTAACATTACTTTTTTTCCACTATCTCTAAAATATTCTGCGATGGAAGTAGCAAGGAGCGCTCCTTTCATTCTCACTAATGCTGGTTGATCAGAAGTGGCTATTACTAATACAGATCTTTTTAATCCTTCTTCTTGTAAATCTTTTTCAATAAATTCTCTTACTTCTCTTCCACGTTCACCTATTAACGCAATTACATTTACATCTGCCTCTGTATTTCTAGCAATCATTCCCATGAGAGTACTCTTTCCAACACCACTTCCAGCAAATATCCCTATTCTTTGTCCAACTCCACAAGTTAACAATCCATCAATAGCTTTTACACCAAGAGATAAAACCTCTTCTATTTTTTTTCTTTTTAAAGGATTGGGAGGTTGATTATTCACAGGATATTTTTTTGTAGTAGTTAATCTTCCTCCATCATCTATAGGATTGCCTAAGCCATCTAATATACGACCTAAAAGTTCATCTCCCACATTAACAGATAATAATTCTCCTGTGGCAACAACTTTGCTACCAGGTCCTATTCCATCCATTTCTCCTAAAGGCATTAGTAATACCTTTTCATCTTTAAAACCTACAACTTCTGCTTTTATTGGAGTTATACCCTTTAATGGATAAATATAACACAATTCTCCTAATTTCACAGCAGGTCCTAAAGATTCTATTGTTAATCCTACAACTTGAGAAACCTTTCCACTATACTTAATCAAATTTGCATTTTTAAGGGCATATCTATATTTGTCTAGATTAAGCATTTTTTCTATCACTCACTCTCTAGTATTTCTTCAAACAATGACTTAATCTGATTAAATTGGGTTTGTATACTTGAATCAATACTCCCTGAAACTGTATCTAAAATACAACTACCCTTTTTTAAAGAAGGGTCTTGCTTAATATTAATATCATCCACATTTTCTGCTAATGTCAATATTTTATCCTTTGCACTAATGGCATACCCATAATCATCTGGGCTTACCCTAAGGACTAAAGATTCTGTATAAGCACATTTGCTAAGTGCTGCTTTTACAAGTCCAATAATTGTTTGATAAGAATCTTCAATCTTCATATTTAATATTCTCTCAACAGTATCAATAATAAGGTCTATACCGTCTTTCTCCATTTTCAAAACAAATTCTTTCTTTGTCTTTAATATTTCATTCTTTATATTTAAAGCTTCCTTAATAATTTTGTCCCCTTCAGATTTACCAACTCCATATCCTTCTGTCTTCCCTTGTATAAATCCATCATTTTTTGCATTTTCATATATTTTTTTTGCATCTTCATAAGCATCGCCAATAATCCTTTGAGCTTGCTTATTTGCTTCTTCTATTTTCTCTTTCGCTAAAATCTCTATTTCCTTCATTTTTTGATTATATATTTCTTCAAAATCAATTTCTGGTTCCTTTATTTCTTCAATTTCTGGTTCACACTCTTGCTCTATATGCGTTTCTAAAATATCTTCAGAAATACTCTCTATCCTAATTTCTTTCATATCACCAACTTGTACGTAAGAAGACTTGAAAATCCTAGACAATGATTTCGTCCCCTCCTCCACGAGATATAATAATTTCGCCTGCTTCTTCTAATTTTCTGATCATATTGACAATTTTTTGCTGTGCCTCTTCTACATCTCTTAATCTTACTGGTCCCATAAAATCCATATCTTCTTTGATCATTTCTGCCATTCGTTTTGACATATTATTGAAGATAATCTCTTGAACTTCTTCCGTTGATCCTTTTAATGCAACCGCTAAATCATTATTATCCACATCTCGTATAAATCTTTGAATAGATGTACTATCCAATGTAATGATGTCTTCAAATACAAACATCCTCTTTTTAATCTCTTCTGCTAGCTCAACATCTTCTATTTCAAGGGTTTCCATAATAAACTTCTCTGTTCCTCTATCCACAGCATTCAATAAATCAACAATAGATTGTATTCCTCCAGCCGTTGTATAGTCTTGTGTCACCATAGATGATAGCTTACTCTCAAGAACCGCCTCTACCTCCTTGATAATTTCAGGTGTTGTTCGGTCCATAGTGGCTATACGTTTAGCTACTTCAGCTTGCTTATTTTGTGGCAAAGAAGATAATATTTGTCCTGCTTGTTGCGCACCTAAATATGAAAGAATTAGCGCAATCGTTTGAGGATGTTCATTTTGTATAAAATTTAACAACTGACTAGCATCTGCTTTCCTTGCAAAATCAAAAGGACGAACTTGCAAGGAAGCCGTAAGCTTATTTACAATATCATAGGCCTTTTGTGTTCCTAATGCTTTTTCCAATATTTCTTTTGCATAATTAATACCACCTTCAGAAATATATTCCTGTGCCAAGCACACTTGATAAAATTCTTCTACAACTTGTTCTTTTTCTTCAGCAGGAATTTTTCTCATATTTGCAATTTCTAATGTTAATTCTTCAATTTCTTCTTCTTGAAGGTGTTTAAATATCTTTGCTGATTTATCTGGTCCTAAAGAAATCAGCAATACAGCTGCCTTCTCTTTCCCACTTAATCCTGTTTTTCGAGGCATACTCTACACTCCTAATCTTCATTTAACCATGTTTTTAACAATTGAGCAACTGCTTCAGGATTTTTATCTACAAACTTATCAATTTGTTTCTTATAACCTGACTTTTCATTTACTTCAATATCTATTTCTTCAAGTTCATCCTCTATAGTTGAAATAGGCTCTTCTAGTACTGTATCCATTTCAGTCTTTCTTTTTCTAAGCCTATAGGCTGTATATACAAGAGCACCCATAAGCAATACACCTAATACACCTATAGACCATAGCGGGATATTTCCAAGAATTCCCGATTGACTATTTTCTTCTATACTTGCAAATTGTTCTGCTAAAGTTGTATCGAAATCTTTTGCCATTACTTCAACAACTTTTGTATCAAGTCCCGCTGAAGCTGAAACAATACTTTTAATTTTTTTCTCTTCTTCATCTGTAAGTTCTCCATCTGGCAATACTTGTTTATTTATCAAAACTGCAACCGTTATATCTTTTACTTGACCTTGTGCCTTCACAATCTTTTTGTTTATTTCATTCAACTCATAATTAATGGTTTTATTTGCTTTATCGTATTTTGATTCATTCCCACTCTCTTCTACATATTGGGTAATATCTTCCGAATTAGAATCCGTCCCTGGGACCCCGCCATCACTTCCATTTGTTAACTTTTCATTTTGCTCATTCATACTTCGAATAAGACCATTGGTTTCATCCTGTATCGGTGGTGAGAACTCCTTTACATCTGTTATCTCACTGTCAAAATCAAGTTTTACATTTACCATTACTGCAACGTTTCCGGCTCCATAAGAAGTAGATAAAAATTCTTTTATACTTTCTTGCATTTGGCTTTGTACTTGCTTTTGCATTCCTAATTGGGTAGAAGCATCAAACATATCCTCATCTTTTTCCTTATTCAATATCTGTCCCCTATTATCTACGACAGATATATTTTCAGGATCTAAATCTTTTACTGCATTTGACACAAGCATAACAATACCATCTACCTGATCCTTTGAAAGTTCTTCTCCTTGCTTTAACTCAACAAATACAGAAGCTTTGGATTTTTGCTTATCAATTAAAAAATTCGTATCATCTGCTACGCTCAAATTTACTAATGCATTTTTCACTCCATCAATTTCTTCGATAGTTGCAGCTAAAGCATTCATTTGAGCAATAATATATCTTTTTTTTCTTTCTTCATTGGTCATTGTTAAACTACTACTATCTATCATTTTTTCATAGGAAAAACTCTCTTTGGGTAGTCCTGCTACTGCCAATTTTGCTTGTGCTTTATTTTTATCTTCCTTTTGTACTAATATAGTCGTTCCTGCATCATTATCTTTCCACGGTATAGCCATTTCATCAAGTTTTGCTGTAATTTCACCAACATCCTTTGGTGTTAAATCACTAAATAATGTTACATACTCCGGTTGTGAAGTAATATAAAATAATAAGGTCATACTGATGATAACTAATAATCCACTAACTCCAATTTTAATCTTTTGTTTTTTATCTAATTTATTATAGAATTGATTCAATTGCTCTTTTATATGTTCTAGTCCACTGCCCATTTATTCACCTCATCCCTTGTATCACTGCACTCATTATACTTGCAGTCTCATTATCTGCTTATAGGCATCTAGAACTTTATTTTTTACTTCTACGGTAAACTGTAAAGCAATTTTAGATTTTTCAGCCGCTATCATCACTTCATGTATATTGTTAATTTCCCCTACAGCTGCAAGGGTATTAATTTTCTCAGACTCTAGCTCATAATCATTAACTTTCTTTAATGAATCCTTCAAAAATGCAGAAAAATCCTGTTGATTTTTCCCCTTATTTATATTAAATACATTTTTCGATGCATTAGCAATATCATTAATCTTCATATATAAATCCTCCACCATTTTTAATATCTATTTTCCAATTTCAAGAGCTTTCATTGCCATACTTTTGGTAGCATTCATAGCTGTTACATTAGCTTCATATGCCCTAGTAGATGAAATCATATTAATCATTTCCGTTACAATATCCACATTAGGCATTTGTACATATCCATCCTTATCTGCCTCAGGATGTCCCGGGTCATACACTTTTTTAAATGGAGTTTTATCTTCCTTGATTGCCATAACCTCAACTCCATTTCCAGTTACCTGTCCATTCTTAGCATTTTCTAATACTTGTGAAAATTCCAGACTGCTTTCCTTAAATACAGGAACTTGACGTCTATAGGGAGTTCCACTACTTGTCCTAGTTGTATTAGCATTAGCTATATTTTTGGATATGATATCCATTCTTAATCTCTCTGCAGTTAATCCAGTAGCACTAACATTGATCGAACGAAATAAACTCATTTAAGCTACCTCCTATCTTTATTTAATAACCATTTTAAGTTTCTGAAGATTTGATGACATAGATTCTTTTAGCATATAATAACGTATGGTATTTTTTGATAAGTTCGCCATCTCTACATCTACATTTACATTGTTTCCATCTTTTCTATACTTACTTGTTGTATCCTTTGTAATTGTTGGATTTATTTGATTTATGTTAAGATTCCCCACTGATAAATGTTTTTCATGAGTTAACTTCTCTTTTATAGGTTTACTTGATAAATTTTGTGCTAAAATAGATTCAAATTCCACTACACTTCTTTTGAATTTAGGCGTATTTACATTGGCCATATTGTTAGATGTAACTTCATTCCTAAGCCAACAAGCATCCATTGATTTTTCGAGTATATTTATATTTTTAAAGGACTTATTTAATATATTCATGCTTTCCTCCCATATTTGTTTTATATAAATATTTACACCATCTTAAATATCGTTTAAAATCATAATCTCTCCTTATGTGCATATTCGACATCAATCTTTTTTTTCCTTCTTTTTCCCTATATTTCATTAAACATTGTGCTATGTACTCTCACTTTTTCCCTATTTTTCCTGTTATTATTATATAATATATCAAGAAGCATGCAATGTCTTTTTTGTTAAATAGTAAATTTGAACTATATCTCTATGGTTTACATAATGTTTTTGTTTTGCATTAATTCTATTATATTTCATCTTCCTCCTGCACCCAACAGGAAATATCTTCATATCAAAAGAAGCAACCGCTAAGGTTGCTTCTTTATAGTAAATTACCTTTTTAATTTTTCTAACTCATCGATTAATTTGTTATTAAGTATCTTAATATGTGTACCTTTCATCCCTAGAGATCTTGACTCGATAACCCCAGCACTTTCAAATTTTCTTAAAGCATTTACTATCACTGATCTTGTTATTCCAACTCTATCTGCTATCTTACTAGCTACTAATAGGCCTTCTGTTCCTTCAAGCTCATCAAAGATATGTTCTACAGCTTCTAATTCTGAATAAGAAAGTGTACCTATAGCCATTTGTACTACAGCTTTCTTTCTTGCTTCTTCCTCTATTTCTTCACTTTTAGCTCTAAGTATTTCCATACCTACAATTGTAGCACTATATTCAGCTAACACCAAATCTTCATCGGTAAATTCTTTATCATGTCTTGATAATATTAGTGTACCTAATCTCTGACCACTTCCATTAATAGGTACAATCGTTACTAATTTCTTTACACTTTCAACATCATACTTGAAAATTTCAAGAAGTGCATCTCCTGTTACATTATATTTTGTATCAGTGAATTTTAGTAATTGTTCATTGTACTCTTCTGGAAATTTTTGCTTTCCTGTATCAGAATCAACAATAATAGGATTTTCTGATTCATCTATTAAATGTAAGCCTAAAACTTTTCCTCTTTTATTTGCAACATATACATTTGCATCTAATACGTCACTTAGAGTTTTGCATAATTCGGCAAATGAAACAGGTACATTTCCTGACTGTTGCAATATTTTATTTAACTTTCTTGTTTTTTCTAATAATGTAGTACTCATTTGTAATCCTCCTCGTAAACTTTTTCTTAATAGTATAATTTTTTTGGATATTTATTTTTCAATTCATCTTGAGCCTATTCCTATAGATCATGGTCTCATCTTCTTTAAATCTATAATTTCAAAAGATAAATCTTCTAGAGCATTCGTTTTAAGAAACCATTTGCAATGGTATCACATTTTCCCAACTTATTCAACCAAAAATTTAAAAATTATAAAATAATTTTTGATTAATCATCCTTTTCTTCAACTCTTTTGTATTTACAATCTTTATTACAGCACTGGATAATTATATCGTTTTTCCTATTTTTTTTGCTTAAGAGGTCTCCACACACTGGACACTTTTCATCAATGGGTCTATTCCATGTTATGAAATTACAATTTGGAAAACTTCCACACCCATAAAACAGTCTCCCTTTTTTAGACCTTCTTTCTACTATGTCTCCTCCACAACGAGGACAGGCTACACCTATTTTCTTTACGAAAGGTCTTGTATGTTCACATTCTGGATATGCAGAACAAGCTAAAAATTTTCCATATCTTCCATATTTAATAACCATATTTTTACCGCATACTTCACAAATTTCATCTGTTTCCTCTTCAACTAACTCAATTTTTTTGATTTCCTCTTCAGCATGCTTTAATGTTTCACTAAAAGGTTTATAAAAATCGTCAATTACGTTAATCCATTCTAATTGATTTTCTTCAATTTTATCTAGCTTTTCTTCTAGCTCTGCTGTAAAATGTGTATCCAATATATCTTTGAAATACTCTTCTAATAAGTCATTTACAATCCGTCCTAATTCTGTAGGCTTTAATGACTTATTTTCTCTCTCCACGTATCCTCTACTAATGATTGTTGATATAATCGGTGCATATGTACTAGGTCTACCTATATTTTTTTCTTCCAACTCTTTCACTAACGAGCTTTCAGTAAATCTTGGTGGAGGCTGAGTAAAGTGCTGCTTAGGTTCTATATTTTTTAATTCTAAACTTTGTCCTTTCTCAACTTCTGGTATTTCCTTATCTGAAACAGATGCATAAGTATAAACCTTTAAAAATCCATCAAATATAAGTTTTGAACCAGATGCTTTAAATAAATAGTCATTATTAGTTATTTCTACTGAATAGGTATCATAAACTGCATTTTTCATTTGACTAGCTAAAAAACGTTCCCAAATGAGCTTGTATAATTTATGTTGATCTCTTTTTAAAGAAGATTTGATCTTATCAGGTGTTCTCTCTATATCTGTAGGTCTTATGGCTTCATGAGCATCTTGTGCTTCTTTCTTGGTCTTATGTTTTTTTTCTTCATTCCCTATATAATCCCTCGAAAAATTTTCTTCAATATATTTTCGAGTATTTTCTTTTGCTTCATTAGAAATCCTTGTAGAATCTGTTCTGATATAAGTGATCAAACCAACAGTTCCTTCTCCTTCGATGTCTATTCCCTCATATAATTGTTGAGCAATCATCATAGTCTTTTTTGTAGTAAATCCTAATCGATTTGCTGCTTCTTGTTGTAGACTACTTGTTGTAAAAGGCGGATAGGGATTTCTTTTTTTCTCTTTCCTTTTTACCCCTGATACCATAAATGTTCCAACCTTTAATTTTTGCAAAATCTCTTCTACCATCTTCTCATTCTTCAGGTCTAATTTTCCATCAACCGTACCATAAAATTTTCCTTCAAAACTTTCTTTTCTATCTTTTATGAATAAATTAGTAATGATACTCCAATATTCTTCAGGTATAAAGTTTTGAATTTCTTTTTCTCTATCGCATATAATTTTTGCAGCAACAGACTGAACTCTACCAGCACTTAACCCTTTTCTGATTTTCCTCCAAAGAAGAGGACTAATACTATATCCTACTAATCTATCTAACATACGTCTTGCTTGCTGTGCATCCACTAAGCTTTTATTGATTTTTCTAGGGTTCTTAACAGCATTTTTAATGGCTGTTTTTGTAATTTCATGAAATTCAATTCTACATTTATCCTCTTCATCAACAGATAATATATGTGCTAAATGCCATGAAATAGCCTCTCCTTCTCTATCGGGGTCAGTAGCTAAAAATATTTTCTTTGCTTTCTTCACTTCTTTTTTTAATTCTTTGATAACAGGCCCTTTTCCTCTAATAGTTATGTAATGAGGCTCATAATTATTTTCAATATCTATTCCCATCTTACTTTTTGGTAAATCTCTTACGTGTCCAACGGAGGCAACAACTTTATAATTCTTGCCTAAAAACTTTCCAATGGTTTTGGATTTGGCAGGAGATTCCACTATCACTAAAAATTTTGCCACAATTTCACCCCCATTTTTTAAAGCAATAGTAATTATATCAGAAAGCTTTTCAAATTTCAAAATATTAGTCTAAAAGTTACTTAATGATTAATAGATTTCCTGGTAATTGCTCTACTAACCCCTTAATCTGTAAAATTGTAATAATACTACTAAGTTGGTTAACTTCCCAGCTTAATTCTTTAGTAAGTAGATCTATATGAATTGGCTGCTTCTCTGAAATCACGCCATATACCTTTGCTTCCACATCACTAAGTGGTATATTTTCATTGCCTTTTTGATTGGTTTCAATATAAAGTTCTTCTAAAACATCTTCAATATCTGTTATTAATTTTGCACCTTCTTTTATTAGCTTATTCGTTCCTCTGCTCAAGGAACTATTAATATTACCAGGTACAGCAAAAACTTCTCTCCCTTGTTCAAGCGCACATTCTGCAGTAATTAAAGAACCACTATGCATGCTTGCTTCCACAATAATTACTCCTTTAGATATTCCACTTATGATTCTATTTCTAGCTGGAAAATTACCAGGGAAAGGCTTTGTTTCAACACTATATTCAGATAGTACAGCCCCATTTTTTTCAATTTCTAACATCAAACGGTAGTTCGATTTTGGATAACAATTATCTAGTCCGCAACCTAAAACTGCAATAGTTCTCCCTCCATTTTCTAGTGCACCTTTATGAGCCATTGTGTCTACGCCATACGCCATGCCACTCACCACAGTAATTCCTCTATTTACTAACTCCCCAGCTAACTTATAGGCTACATACTTCCCATAAGCAGAAGCCTTTCTTGCTCCTACAATCGCCACTGAATTTATATCCTCTTTTAATATATCTCCCTTTCTATATAATAAATATGGAGGATCGTATATATTTTTCAAATTTTCTGGATATTCCCCATCTTCCCTGCCCATTACTTCTATATTATTCTTTTTTATTTTATTAGTCAATTGATTCATATAAAAGAAATTTCTATTTTTTACTATGTTATGAATCACATGCTCATTTATGCCTCTGATTTTACTAAGTTTTTCTGCAGGTGCTTTAAATATATTTTCAGCACTCCCAAAAATTTTCAACAAATTCTCTAAAGTTTTATTTCCTATCCCCTGTATATTATGTAACCAAATCATATATTCCTTTTCATTCATTTTATTTGTCCTCTATGTATCCCAAAATTTTTTATCTAGATTCCTATATTGAATAGCCTCTGCAATATGTGTTGTAGAAATATCAGAACTTTCTTCTAAATCAGCTATTGTTCTGCTTAATTTTATAATTCTATTATATGCCCTTGCACTTAGTTTCAATTTATGAAAAGCTTCTTCCATTAATAATTTTTCTTGGCACCCTAGTTTACAATATTTTTTCATTAATTGACCATTTAACTGAGAATTAAATAAGATATGATTTTTTTTATATCTTTCAAGTTGAATTTTCCTTGCTCTTTCGACAGCCTTTCTAATTTCAGCTGAAGATTTTGTTTGTTTTTCTGTCGTTAGTTCTTCGTATTTTATTGGAAAAATTTCTATATGCATATCTATTCGATCTAATAACGGCCCTGAAATTTTAGATAGATACTTCTTTATTTGCCATGGGGTGCAAGTACATTCGTGAAATGAATCTCCATAATGTCCACAGGGACAAGGGTTCATGCTAGCCACTAAAATAAACTTAGAAGGATAAGTAAGAGTTGTATTAACCCTTGAAATAGTGACAACCTCATCTTCAATAGGTTGACGTAACATTTCTAAAACATTTCTTTGAAATTCAGGTAGTTCATCTAAAAATAATACTCCATAATGAGCAAGCGATACTTCTCCTGGTTTAGGAACTCTTCCTCCACCTACTAGCGCAGTACTTGAAATGGTATGATGAGGTGACCTAAAAGGTCTTACTTCTACGAGAGATTCATTGTCAGACAATTCCCCTGCAACACTATATATTTTTGTAACTTCCAACATTTCTTCATAAGTCATGGATGGAAGGATTGTTGGAAATCTACGAGCAAGCATTGTTTTTCCTGACCCAGGAGGGCCTATCATTAATATATTATGCCCACCTGCTGCTGCAATTTGAAATGCTCTTTTGACCATTTCTTGTCCCACTACATCTTGAAAATCTTCTGCATAGAGCTCTGTACTTTTATTGCTACTTCTATCTGCTATATAAGGTTGTACAATTAATTCCCCTTGAAAACATTTTACAATATCTCTTAGATTCTCAAATGGATACACTTCTACATCTTTAATCATTGCAGCTTCATCTGCATTGCTCTTAGGCAGTATTATTTTGTTAATTCCTTGATTTCTTAATGCAATAACAAGAGGCAATACTCCTGTAACTCTATTAAGACTCCCATTTAACGATAATTCTCCTATAAAAGCAAACGCTTCAAAATCTTCACTTTCTATCTGCTTTGAAGCTTGTAAAATGCCTAATGCCATAGGTAAATCAAAATGAGTTCCTTCTTTTTTCATATTCGCAGGAGCTAAGTTAATAGTGATTCTTTTCATAGGAAAATCAAATCCAGAATTCTTTATTGCAGAGCGCACTCTTTCCTTTGACTCTTTAACTGCAACATCCGGAAGACCCACTATAGCTAAAGCAGGTAGCCCATTTGATATATCTACCTCAACTGCTGTAAGCTTTCCATCTAATCCTTTTAGTACACAACTATATATTCTAGATAACAAGAAAACACCTTCTTTATGTAAACTTTTAAAACATTTATTGTTTTCTCACAAATATTCCATTTAATCATTTTATAATTATTACAATATTTATGAGATTATATTCTCTATATGATTTACACTAGGAGATTTAGATGCAAAGACCATAATCTCTATGGCATCAAATCTGAAATTATAGTCTTTGTTATTTACCCTTTGCATATAATACTTCCCCACTTTTAAAAGGTGTATTTTCTTTTTTTTATTAATCGCTTCAACAGGTCTACCAAATGATAAGCTTCTTCTTGTTTTGACCTCAACAAATATATATGTGTGATTTTTATATGCAATGATGTCCACTTCTCCAAATACACATCTATAATTTACTTGAACAATTTTATAGTGGCATCTTCTTAAATATTCGGCTGCAATTTGTTCCCCTAATACACCTAAATTTTTTATACTATTCATTTCAATTTCTCCTTTTATTTAAGAAATTTTTTTATACTCTCTCTTCATTTCATTTTGTATTCTTCCTTTTTTTGTATTTTTTATACAACTATGCTAAAAAGTATCTTCAATATTTTATTGAATAGTATTCTATATCATTATTTATAAAAGAATGCCTTCTTTTTTGATCTCCTTATAATAAATTACTGCGAATGATATCCTGTTTATTTGTATATAATTATTATAAATAAAAGATCTTTGGAGGAGATATTTTGTTAAAGAATAATAAACATATTTGGGTATGGTTGATGGTTGTATTGTTCTTATTTTTAATAAATAAATTATCATAATATAAAACAAGACTTTGCTAGAAAACAAAGTCTTGTTTTAATATCAAAAACTAATATAAAAAAATAATATTCATCATCTTCATAACTAAAAAAATTGTAAAAATTCCTCCATAAATTTTTATCCATTTTTTATAATCTTTAGATTGATCTTCAGTATAACTAATAACTAACAAAATCATAAAAAGAGGCATGAAAAATTTTAAAAGCCCTATTGGAACATATGCCCATTTTATATGATTATATCCTATTATATACATTGATAAATACCATATTGGATATGAGATCAAACATATAATTGCAATTGCAATATGCATTAACTTTTTGTGGATAACACATCTAATAATATATCCAATTATAAAAACAATTGGGATCATCATCCATATTTTAGATGTCCATTGAACAACCTCTTGCATTTTTATCATCTTAATGCTCCTTTCATAGTATCCCTTACTAGATACTATGAAAGATTTGTTATATTCATGCATATTTTTTTCATAATTATGTTTTAAACATCCATATTCAATTTCTTAAATGCACATCATTCTATAACTTCATCTTCTACTAGCATATATTCAAACAATTCCTCTGCCCACTGAACTGCTTTAAAATATTGATCAGGAAGTTTTTCTATATCTATTTCAATTTTTTTTGCATATTCAGATAGTTCTTCCCAAGACGCCTTCTCATAATTGATTATGATCTTATAAATATCACTTAATGGACTTTCTTTCCCCATTAAAGGATTTTTAATATCAGTTGATATGGGTAATTTGCTCAATATCTTTTCCATAGACTCTTCTAATAAGATATCAATAACAGATATAAGACCCATTAACATTGCTTCGTTATTCTTTTTTTTATGAATAGAATTTTCAGCTAATAATTGTCCAAGTTTAGATCTTATTAGAGAAGTCTTAAGAATTTCATTTTTTTCCATATTCTTAATATCTTGAATCATAACCAGGGTCACCCATACCTGAATTTCCTTTAACCCCATTAGTGTCAAAGCATGTTTAATAGATTGTATTTCATGTGATAAAGTAAATTTAGAGTTAACAAGCTTTAATATCTTATAAGTTAAATTTATATCATATTCTATTATTTTGGTAATATTATTATAAGATGGACTATCTTTATTTAATTCTTCCATAATCCTCAAATATTGAATTTTATTTCCTTTTAACCTCTTTCCCTTAATAATTACTGGTCTATCAAAAAAATATCCTTGGAAATAATCATATCCAATTTTTTTAGCATAATGGAACATTTCATCAGTTTCAATTTTTTCTGCAAGAAATTTTCTATCTTTATTATCCCATTTTTGTATAATGCGATAAACTTCCTCCTTTGTATTTTGTAAAAAATCAACCTTTATTATATCACATAATTCTACAATATCATCATAAGAATAGTTATATGTAAAATCATCTAATGCAATAGTATAACCCAGTTCTTTTAATTTTTTTAAGGTATTGATAAATTTTTTATCAGGTATAACGTCTTCTAAGATTTCAATCACAATTGTATCTTTATCAAAAATCATTGGAATATCACGTTCTATAAGATTTTTATTAAAATTTATAAAAGCTTTATGCTTCCCTATTAATTTTTCTATTCCTATAGAAAAATAACTATTTGCTATAAGTATAGATGTAGCTTTACTAGCACCAATATTATTATTAAAAAAATTTTTATTACTATCCCTATATAATAGTTCATAAGCTATAACTTCTTTATTGCTATTAAAAATTGGCTGTCTCGCTACAAAAACTTCCATTGAATCCCTCCAATTCATTAGTACTACTCCCTCTTCATATTATATCTTATGTATATCCATTAAATCTACTTCTAAACAAGTTCTTATCTCAAAATATATTCTATCTTTTCATTTCGCTATTGTAAAAATACTTTATCTTATGTCTTACATTTAATCAAATTTTTCAATCTATCTAGCAAGAACTCATTCCCTGGGAAATATTTAATCATATAATATATACTTTTTCATTCTTATTAATTATTTTTATCGCAAAACAATTTATTTTTTCTTATATTCACCACATATTCAGTACAATTTGGCATAAACTTAATAAAAAAGTAACACTATATGTATCTTTATATTATTATATAGTAAGTAAACCATGGTTAGCAAATACAAATAAAGATTGGTGATGAAAATGACAATTAGTATTTATCATGATTTCCAAGTTTTTCATAATATCACAGGAGTACTCAACAAAATAGATTTTGAAAATTTTTCACCTCACGAAAAAGGGATTTATTCTCATAATATAAAGCCCTATCTTGTTCCTAATCCTTTTATATTAAATGGAATAAAATTTTCTTCTCCTTGTTGTTTATTTACAACATACGATATAAATAAAGATCATAGCTTTTTACACCTAGAAAAAAATGGAATAATAGATTTTCCTTCCATTACAAATGGTGTACTCTTAGAATTTGAAAGTTTACTAAATTCATTAATCCAAGTCACTTCCATTAATGAAGAAACTATAACAACTTCAATATATACAAATCATAACCATGCACTTTTAGGATTTATGTCTCCCAATGGCATAAAGCGTATCGAATTTGTAGAATCTCCTACTTTTATTTCTTCTATGCTTTTTACTGTTTGTTCATAAATAAATTCTATCGGTTTTACATTTAATCATTTAGTATTTTTCAGTATGGTAAAGGATCATTTAACCTATTGAGTATATATCTGAGAATTCAATATTTATATTCTCTATATAAGTCTGTTTATTATATTTATTCTCTTCCCTTATTTCTTTATTTTTTATTGGTATTATCTTAGCAGGAAGCTCTATAATAAATTCAGTTCCTTTGCCATATTCACTTTTAACGAAAATTTTTCCCTTGTGCATTTCAACTAAAGCTTTAACAAGAGATAATCCAATGCCACTTCCTTCTTTTTTTCTAGATAACGATTTATCTATCTGCATAAATCGTTTAAAAATAGTGTCTATTTTATCTTTTGGTATACCTTTTCCTGTATCTTTAACAGAAATCACAACATATTCTTTTTTATCATGTATTTTCACAAAAATATTTCCACCTGTTTTGGTGAATTTTATAGCATTTGATAAAAGATTCAATATTATTCGTTCAATTTTATCCACATCACAAGCTATCATTTTTTCTTCTACATCTGTATCAAATATTAGCTGAAGATCATTTCGTTCTATATATTCAGAAATAGATAATGTGACATTTTCCACAATTTGTACAATATTATGATTTTGCAATTGAATTTCAAAATATCCTGAATCAATTTTTGTAATATCAATTAAATTATTTACTAATCTTAAAAGTCTATAACAATTTTGTTTCATAATCTTT
This sequence comes from Marinisporobacter sp., assembly GCA_025210525.1. GTDB lineage: Bacteria > Bacillota > Clostridia > Peptostreptococcales > Thermotaleaceae > Crassaminicella. The sequence continues at coordinate 35,053 of JAOARP010000020.1, read as the reverse complement.
ATGTACTTATTGTCTTTCATATCTAGGGAATCTTGCATGCACAATTCAAATAGTTGTATGGTACTAAAAATTAGATTTAATGGGGTTCTAAATTCATGAGAAATATTTGCAAAAAATTCTGTCTGCAATTTATTATATTGAATAATTTCATTTGCTTTAAGAAGCTCTTCATTCATTTTCTGTAATTGTTTATTGCTTTTTTTAAGTTGATCATGTAATTTTTTTAATTGTAAATGGGTCTTTACTCTAGCGATCAATTCCACTTCATGAAAGGGCTTATTAATATAATCCACAGCCCCTACTTCAAATCCCTTTGCAACATCCTCAATATTTGACTGCCCTGTCAGAAAAATTATTGGTATATCTTTCGTTTGCTCATTTCCTTTTAATATTTCACAGACTTTATATCCATCTATCTTTGGCATTATTATATCTAATAAAATAAGTTCTGGTTTTTCTTCTTTAGCATGTCTAAAAACATCATGACCTTGAGATACTAAAATTGGATCATATCCATTCTTTTTCATCACATCTTCAATAATCTTAAGATTTAATTGACTATCATCTACAATTAATATTTTTGTTTTTTTTGATATATTCATTCTCTTTTCCTCCAAATATCCCTTCCTAATAATACTTCTTATATTCATTTTAAATAAATTTTGTTGAAAATTTTGTAAAACAATGTCAATCATTATAATTTTTTGTGAAATTTCTTATGATCTCAAAAGGAGAGACCCTATTTATGCCTCTCCTTTTGTATCTAATCGGATAATAAAAGCTAAAATTTCAGCTACTACCTGATATAATTCTGGTGGTATTTCTTCTCCAATAGCTAAATTATTTAATTGTTTTACAAGTTTTTCATCTTTATAAGTAGGGATATCCATTTCTGAAGCAATTTCTTTTATCTTTTGTGCAATATATCCTTCTCCTTTAGCAACAACTGTGGGTGCTGACGTTTTCTCTTGATCATATTTGATAGCAGCAGCCATTTCCTTTTTTTTCATAGTATCACACCTTCAAATCAATAAACCTTATTTTTTTATCAACCTGTTTTTTGGTAAGATCTTCCTCTAGTATGTTGTTTCCAACATTCCCCACTGAATATTTCATATTCATTCCTTTAAAATCTAAACCTGTCAAAACTTCTTTTAAATCCTTTTCAAAGGCTATTAATTTTTTTTTCGTCTCATCTGTTGTTACTTTAAAATTACAAGTAATATTTTTATCTTTAATTTCAATCAAAACCTGTACTTTGTCCATTGTTTTTGTATCTAATGCTACAAGTATTTTCACATCTTTAGGATTAATTTTCTTTCTGTTCTTATCATCCTTTGATATATATAGCTCTAAATTTCTTCTTTCATCGTTTAAAAATATAGGTATTTGAAAATATGTTTGAAATTGGTTGATTTTACTCATAAAATCTAAACTATTTTTTAAATTTGCTATATTGTTTAGGGCATCTCCCTGTTCCTTTGAGTTTATATTTTCAATTGATTGCTTTACTAATTCTAATTTCACATGCATTTCCTTTATCATTTCTCCAGGTTCAAACTTTTTTTCTAAAATCATATCCTTCAATTTTGAAAATATTTGTTCAAGACCCTTTCCCAAATGAGCTGTTTCTTTATTCTCATAAAGAACTTCTATTAATTGATCCATTTCCTTTGTGATAGTAAAATCTTTCAAAAGAATATTGTTTACATTTGTTATATTCAACATATTTACTTTTAAATTATTCTTTAATAGAAAAATAATTTTTTCAAAGTTCATATCATGAATATTTATATTTGAATGAACAATTTTATCATGAGACAACTTCTGCTTACCATTTTCCATTATATTCTTTTGTGTTTCTAATAAACCCGCATCTTTAATTCCTAATTTTTTTACATTTTCAGGTTCTCTGTATTCATCTCCTTTTGTATGTCCTTCCACCTTTAATAAATTTTTTAATACTTTTTGTATGTTTTCAGTTACCATATCTTCAGTTAAGCTATTCGTTTTATTATTCAATAATGTTTCCATTATCTCAAAACTTCCTTTTGATTGAATAATATTGTTTAAAATTTCCTTACTCACTGGAATTTCATTAACTATTAATTTTTTTACTAATTCTACTTCTTCTTGACCCGACTTTACATTCAATGATTCTAACAAATTTATTATTTTCTTTTCTGCTGTAGATATTTCTCCTTTTTCCCTTAATTCTTCTATTATTGGTTGAATTAGTATTTGATTTTCATCAATAGATTTTACTTGAAACTTCAAAACATCATTTTTTTGCGCTTCTATTGGAATATTGCTTTTTGCTTCTAATAATTTTCCATTCTCCATCTCAATAAGCAATACATCATTTAAAATTTGTTGAATTCGCCCTTTAATCATTTGTCCTATCTTTAATGTTTGCTTATCATTTCCTAAAAATCCTAAATTATAATTTCCATGATTTATTTTCATTTTTCCTATCACCCATTATATTTTTTAAAAAAGATTTTCTGTGAATTGGAGTTAGTCCATATTTTTTAATATTCTCATAATGTTCCTTTGTGCCATATCCCTTATGATGAATAAATCCGTATTGAGGATATATTCTATGAAAGCGATCCATTATTTTATCTCTTGTTACCTTGGCTACAATAGAAGCAGCCGCAATAGATATACTTAGACTATCTCCCTTATTGATTCCAGTCTGCTTTATATTTATATCGGCTAAATTTACTGCATCTATTAATAAATATTCTGGAGATATAGGATTTTTTTGAACAGCCCGTTTCATCGCCATCTTCGTTGCATTTAATATATTGATCTCATCAATCGTTTCATTGTCTATTATTCCAATACCAATTCCTAATGCTTTCTCTGCAATAACTTTAAATAGTGCTTCTCTTTTCTTTAAAGATATTTTTTTAGAATCATCAATTCCTTCTATAAATGAGTTAGCGGGCAAAATAACTGCTGCTGCTACTACAGGTCCTGCAAGAGGTCCACGTCCTGCCTCATCAATTCCTGCAATCATTTCATACCCTTCGCTGATTAATCTATTCTCATAAGTCCATAACTTTTTAACTCTTTCTTTTTCCTCTAATAATTTTTCATATTTTTTTTCAAATCTTTTTCCTAATTTTTTAACCGATTCTCTTTTATCTTTTTCTAATAATGGTACATACTTTACATATTCCTCTACATTTATCTGATTCATATAATGATTAATTTCTTTCACCTTTAAATTTTCAAATTTCATATTTTTTCTGTCCTTTCCATTTCTTTTTTGCAAAAAATAAAAGCACTACTCTTCAATAGTGCTTAAATCCTCGGGTGCTTCTAGTGTAATTTTACCAATCTTAGCGCTTCTAAATTCATCCATTACAATATTTGCTACTCTCGTATAATCAATTCTTCCACCAGACATAATACAGCCCCTATTTTTTGCAATACTTTCCATATTCATTAGCCCGTCTTCTTCAATCTCTTTTAGTTTATATCTTTCTATCATATATTCAGGATATTTCTCACCAAGATATTCTATAAGCCTTAATGCAATTGTTTCTATATCAAGAATTTCATCTTTTATAGAACCTGTAAAAGCTAATTTAAGTCCTACATTTTGATCTTCAAATTTAGGCCATAAAATACCTGGGGTATCTAATAACTCTATATTCCCTTTTAGTCTTACCCATTGTTTTCCTCGTGTTACTCCAGGTTTATCTCCTGTTTTTGCACTCTTTTTCCCAGTAAGTCTATTAATGATAGAAGATTTACCTACATTTGGTATTCCTACAATCATGGCTCGAACAGGTCTTCTTCTCATTCCCTTTTCTATTCTTTTTTCCATTTTTTCTTTAACCGTTGCTTCAAGCTCTGCCATAAGTTTATCTAAACCTGAACCATTCATTGAGTTTACAGGAATTGCATGAATTCCTTCACTCTTAAAATATCTAACCCATTCATTCGTAACTTTTGAATTTGCTAAATCACTCTTATTCAAGACAATCACTCTAGGTTTTCCTATAATAATCTCATCAATTTGAGGATTTCTACTACTAATAGGAACTCTTGCATCTAATAATTCTACAACTACATCTACTAATTTTAGATTTTGTTGGATTAACTCCTTGGTTTTTTTCATATGCCCTGGATACCAATTAATTTTCTGCATATCTTTCACCACACTTTTTGTGTATTTTTCACTATATTAACAAAGGGACTGTATCCAGTCCCTTTTATTAAAACTTCTTCTCTTTAATTTTTGCAGCTTTTCCTCTTAATGCACGAATGTAGTTAAGTTTTGCTCTTCTAACTTTTCCTCTTCTAACTACTTCGATTTTTTCGATTTTTGGTGAATGTAATGGTAAAGTTCTCTCTACCCCAACTCCGTAAGAAATTCTTCTTACTGTGAAAGTTTCTCTAGCTCCACCGTTTTGTCTCTTAAGTACAAAACCTTCAAACACCTGAACTCTCTCTCTATTTCCTTCTTTAATCTTTAAGTGTACTTTAACAGTATCTCCAACATTAAATTGTGGAATATCAGATTTGATTTGCGTTTGCTCAATCGCTTTTATAATATCCATGGTTGCCCCTCCTTCCTTCCTAGACGTTCATGTTATAACTTATAACAGAGGACTGTCCGTATTACCAGATATGATTATAGCACATTTAGTTCTATACTACAATAGGATTATGATAATTTTTCCTCTTTATTTTCTTTTTTTTTTCAAGATTATTGGTTTTTAACTACTAACTCCATGATTTTATCAATTTTTCCCATGGATTTTACATTTATATCATTAGCATGTATATATTCTGATCCTTGTATAAATATTTTTATATGAGAAAGTTCTTCTAATTCTTTAATAAACCGATTGTGATTTGTTTTTAAAAATGATTCTACAGAAGGTGCTACTTCAATAAATACAGCTTCTGCATTCGTATGTACAGCAATTCTTTTTACTTCCCTTTCTATATTTTGAACCACAGTATGCTCAGATAATATTTTTCCCGTTCCTTCGCAATAAGGACACTTCTTTTGCATAATTGACCCAATTCTTCCTCGTACTTTCTTTCTAGTCATTTCTAAAAGTCCTAATTGTGTAATTCCTAAAACATTTGTTTTTGTCTTATCTCGCTCAAGGGCTTTTTCTAATACATCTAACACTTCCCTTTCTGCATCATCATTATTCATATCTATAAAATCCACAATAATAATACCACCGATGTCTCGTAGTCTTAATTGCTTAGCAATTTCTTCTGCAGCTTCTTTATTTGTCTTTAAAACTGTATCTTCAAGGTCAATACTTCCTACATATTTTCCTGTATTTACATCAACTACAGTTAAAGCTTCTGTTTGGTCTATAATAAGATATCCACCACTTTTTAACCAAACTTTTCTTCCTATGGCATTATTAATCATTTTTCCTATCTGATAGTTATCAAATATATCCATATCTGTTTTAAAATACTCTACTCTCTCCTTTAAATGAGGAGCAATCAGTTCTACTAAATCAAGAATGCTTTTATACTTTTCGTAGTCATTAATGATTAATTTATCAATACTACTTGTAAACATATCTCTTATAGTTCTATGAATCAAGTCTAAATCTCTATAAACAGCTCTTGGAGCAAATCCTAGATTTTTCTCTTTATCAATTTTTTGCCATAATTTCAATAGAAATTTCAAATCTTCCTTTATTTCTTTTTCTTCTTTCCCTTTCCCTGCAGTCCTAACAATCACTCCCATATTCTTAGGCTTTAACCCTTCAAGCAGTTCTCTTAATCTTTCTCTTTCCTCTTCATTGTTAATCCTTCTCGAAATCCCTATATAGTCTACATCAGGCATTAAGACTAAATATCTTCCTGGAAGGGTTATATGAGTAGTTACTCTCGCCCCCTTTGTTCCTATAGGTTCTTTTATTACTTGTACAATAATCTCTTGTCCATTTTTAACTACATCTCTGATAGATACATCTCTATTTCCAGACATTTCAACTGGTAGTGCATCCTTTACAAATAAAAAAGCATTCTTTTCAGATCCTATATCCACAAAAGCTGCTTGCATTCCTGGTAAAACATTTGTAATTCGCCCTTTGTAAATATTTCCAACTGTTCTTTTGCTATTTTCTCTTTCAATATATAGTTCTACCAATTCCCTGTCTTCAAGCAGTGCAACACGGGTTTGGTTCAAACTGGAATTGACGATGAGTTCATTCATTCCAACAATCCCCCTAATTTATAAAAATCTATATTCCCATTTCTAAAGGTACAACCATTCTATGATTTTTCATTCCATATAAATCTACTCTATGGGTTCTAATCGTCTCTGGTAATATAGACACTTTTTCTATATCCTTCAACATCTCCATAACTACCTCAGGCTTTAAATTTCCTTTACTACCCGTAGCAAGAGTCATTTTAAAAATACAATTTGCATTTTCTTTATAAGCAAGCTCTATATTTTTGATAAAAGGTCTAATATTTATTTCTTTCTTACGCTCTTGCTTTCTTTTCTTAATCGTTTTATATACTATAATTTCATCTTTTTTCATAAAATCACAAATCATTTCTTTTAATTTTTCTTGTTCTTCATCATTTTTTAAAGAGCATCTTACCATATAAGTTGAATATTCAACAACAGCCATAAGGGCTTTGCTTTTCATATCAATATATTTACACTCAAGAATTTCTATTCCCGCAGGTAACTCCTTATTCATTTTCTCTTCTAATTCTTTTAAATCTATTTTTTCTTCGATTTCTACATCTACGTACTCTCCATCACTTGAAACCCCTAATGCTAATGCTGTAGCAAACGCAATTTTAGGATGAGGGTTAAACCCTTGTGAAAAGCTAAGAACCACCTCTGCTCTTCTTAAAGCTCTTTCCATTACTCTTGCTAAATCTAAATGGGAAATAAAAATCATAAAATCTTTTTTACTAAATCTCATTCGTACTTTATACATTACATACATCACCACCTATAAAACTATGATTCATGCCACAACCTGTACAGCTTATTCTACAGTCATGGGTTAACTTTGCTTCTTTTGCTTTTTCATTTTCATTGATTAAAAACTTTTTCGTCACACCTATATCAATAAAATCCCATGGGAGCATTTCTTCATAACTTCTTTGTCTATTCGCATAAAATTCTGGATCTATGTTGCATTCTTCAAAGGTTTCCATCCATTTTTCATACTCAAAGAAATCTCCCCATCCATCAAATTTACATCCCTTTTCCCATCCTTTTATTAATGCTTTTCCTAATCTTCTATCTCCTCTAGCAAATACAGCTTCTAAAAAGCTTGTTTTTGTATCGTGATAATTATATTTTATATTTTTATGTCTTAATCTTTCTTTTAAATAGTTTTGCTTTTCTCGAAGGGTTTCAATTGTATCTTGTGGGTACCACTCAAAAGGCGTGAAAGGCTTTGGTACAAAATTAGATGTACTAACGGTAACGTTTAACCCTCTTCCTCTTTTTTCCTTTGGTGTATGATAGTATGCATCCACAACCTTTTTGGCAAGATCTACAATGCCATCTAGATCTTCATAAGTTTCTGTAGGAAGTCCTATCATAAAATAAAGCTTTACATTATTCCATCCAAGAGAAAATGCATTCTCCATTGCATCCATTAAATCTTTTTCTGTAATGCCTTTATTAATAACGTCCCTAAGTCTTTGTGTTCCAGCCTCTGGAGCAAATGTAAGTCCTGTTTTTCTGACCTTTTGAATTTCTTCAATTACCTCTAACGGAAATTTATCTAACCTTAAAGATGGTAGAGATAAACCAATTTTTTTATTTCCATATGTATCGATTAAATGTCTTGCTAATGGTTTTATTTCTGAATAATCACTTGTACTAAGAGAAGCTAATGATAATTCTTCATAACCCGTATTCTTTATAAGTTCATAGGCTAATTCTTTCACTTTATCTAAAGATCTTTCTCTCACAGGTCTATAAATAATCCCTGCTTGACAAAATCTACATCCCCGTGTACATCCTCTAAATATTTCTACCATAGCCCGCTCATGTACTACATTGATAAAAGGAACAATCACTTTATCAGGATAATAAACATCATCTAAATCCTTAATAATCCTTTTAGCAATTGTCTTCGGATACTTTTCCTTTTGAGGGATAAACGCTTTTATCGTTCCATCTTCAGTGTATGTTACATCATAAAGAGATGGAATATATACCCCTCCAATCTCAGAAATATTTTCTAAGAATTCAGCCTTAGTTTTTTCGGTATTTTTCCATTTTTTATATTGATCCATTATTTCTAATAAAACTTCTTCTCCTTCACCTAATACAAATATATCTACAATACCTGCAAGGGGTTCTGGATTATATGAACAGGGTCCTCCTGCAATAATAAATGGAAACTTTTCTTTTCGATCTTCTCTTCTTATGGGGATTTTCCCTAGATCTAATATATTTAATATATTTGTATAACTCAATTCATATTGTAATGTGAATCCAACAAAATCTAATTCTTCTATAGGTGTATGGGTCTCTATTGTAAAAAGAGAAAAATCTTTTTGTCTTAATTGTTCCTCCATATCCACCCATGGTGAAAAAATCCTTTCACAATATATATCCTCTTTACTATTAAGAAGATTATATAAAATATGCATTCCTAAATGAGACATACCTACTTCATAAATATCTGGAAAGGCAAATCCAAATCTTACTTCCACTTGGTCTAGTGATTTATTTACTGAATTAATTTCTCTGCCTATATATCTTGCAGGTTTTTCAACTTGAAATAATAAGTCTTCTAAGACTTCCTTGTTCATCATCTGTCCTCCTAATTCACACTTCAATCTCTTTTGTATTATTTGTATACTGCTTCACTTAAATACCTTATTTTCCTCTAAAGTTTTGCATTACTATTCTACCATTTTACGCTCCCCTTAACAACTTTTCTAAAGAAGCATTTAGCCCATATTTAACCATACCATTAAAAATATCATTTTCTGTCAATACACCAATAACATTACATCTTGTATCCATGACAGTAACAATATGATATTTTCTTGGAGCAAACTGATTTATCACATCTTTTACAGATGCACTTTTTACTGCTGTTAGATATTTTGTACTTAATACACTATTACATAGTAAATGCCGTTTTTTCTGAGTAATTTCTTTCATAAAAATAAAAATTGCAACTCTTTGCTCTTTATGAGCAGCTATATATAAAAAAATAGCTAAAAATAGAACATAACTATTCAGCTTGTTTAGCTTAGTCATATAACATCCCCATACAAACAATAAAACACTAATCATTTTAGATAATATAACAACTATCTTGGTTGACTTTTTAAAGCCAATAAAATAGGCAAGATAAGCTCTTACAATCCTTCCTCCATCTAAAGGAATAATAGGAAACAAATTAAATACACCAATAATTAAATTAGACTTCATAAAAAAAGTAAAGCCTTCTGAAGTTAAATAAAATCTATATAACAAATTATATCCTATCAACACCATAAGAAAATTAAAAATAGGTCCAGAAGATGCAATAAGGATTTCATCCCTAGGATTCATAGCGAGAGTTTCTTCTATTACAGCAACCCCACCAAAGGGAAATATTTCTATTTTTTTTATAGTATATCCTAATAATTTTGCAGTAAATACATGAGCCCCTTCATGGAGTAGTACTACTAAAAAAGAAATAATTAAATTTTCAACATATCCAAATATGAAAAATATAAAAAAGACAATGCATAAAACGACATTTACCTTTATGTCTACTCCATATACCTTTATTAGCCTCATTCATATACCATCCTTTGCATTATAAAATCTTTTTTCCAAAAGAAATATATTGGGTTGGATCAACTACTCTTCCATTCATCCAAAGTTCAAAATGTAAATATGCATATGATTTTTCAGAAGATTTATGAATGTTAGCAATAGATTCTCCTCTCTTTACTTTTTGTCCCTTCTTTACTTTGATCTCTGAACAATTTCCATATAATGAAAATATATCTTTACTATGTCTTACTTTTATAGTTTTTCCTAATTTACCTTCTCCTATTTCTATAATTTCTCCATCTGCAATTGCGTTTATATTTTCATCCTGTTTAATGCTTAGGTCTACACCTCTTTGAAATGTCTTTTTATTTGAGAGAGGATCTATTTGCTCTCCATAATTTGATATAATTTCTCCATGAATCGGTGCAATAAATCTCATTTCTAAATTTTTCTTCCCAGAAATAGTATTAAATACACTTACTGCTTTTTCTGGCATTTTGGGTATTTTTTTTACATATGTTGCTACTTCTTTAAAAGATTTTTTTACATTCATCTCTTTTGTAAGAGATATTTTAATCATTTCTGTTGTTCTGTTTGCAATTGGCAAATGAATATTTTTAATACCTATTCCTAATATAGCAATTAGCATACATATGATACACTGTTTTAAAAATTTTTTATAAAAAGGAATCACTATACTCTTATCGTCTCTTTTTCCTTGATAATACACATTCTTTTGTTTATCATATTTTATGTTTCTATATGGTCTGTTCATAATTACCCTCCCTATGTAGATTATAATATAATATATTTAAAGGGAGGTTTAATTATTACATTCACAGCCTAATGTTTATTATCTTCGTTGTGATTTTCAATTTGAAAACGGTCGTTTTCAATCTTAAATTTATTTTTCATGCCTGATGATAAATGTACTCTATAATCTTTTGTAATAATAATACATTCTGTATTTTTCATTTTTTCAATTAGCATTAGTCCCTTTTCAACCCCTAATATATAAACTGAAGTAGATAATGCATCTGCATCCATAGAACGATCTGTTATAATGGTAGAACTTATAATTCCATTTTGAACTGGATAGCCTGTTTTAGGATCAATAATATGATGATATCTTTTATCATTCTTTATAAAAAATCTTTCATAGTTTCCTGAAGTAACTATAGCTTTATCAGAAAATTCAACAACCCCCATAGGCGTACCAGTAGGTTCCAAAGGATCTTGTATTCCTATTTTCCAAATTTGTCCATCTACCTTTGTTCCTAGGGTATAAATATTACCTCCTAAATTGATAACCCCATGTTCAATTCCCTTGTTTTTAAGTATACTATATACTTCATCTGCCGCATATCCTTTAGCAATACCACCTAAGTCAATCTGCATTCCTTTTTTATCTAGTTTGAATTCATTGTTGTCTTTTTTCTTCAATAATTCATAATTTACAAACTTCAGTGCCTCATCAATTTCTATTTTCTTTGGAACTTTTTCCTCTTGTGTACCAATTCCCCATAGCTTCACAAGTCTACCAATTGTAGGGTCAAAGGCACCGCTTGAGATTTCTGTATACTTTATTCCCTTATTTAAAACTTTTGTTGTATCTTCACTTACTTTTACAAAATTTCCAGCATTATTATTTATTTTATTTACATCGCTAGCCTTTATATTTACACTCATTTTTCTTTCTATTTCAGAAATTCTTCTAAAGCATTCCTTAATAACTTGTTTTCCTTCTTTTTCATCATCTGTCCAAATACTAATATTTAAATGAGTCCCTAGCATATATGCTGAATCTGTTACAATATCTTTCTTTTTACTACACCCAGCTAATAAACTCATTAATAATAGTAATATAATACAAAAGTATAGCTTTAAAAATTTTTTCATACATCTTCACCTTCTCACAAATAATTAAAATCCCAAAAATGTTATTAACCCCCTAATACAAAAATGTATTGGGAGCTATTTTATTTGAAATATTATTCATCATATTTTCTAATAATTTCACGCCAGTGGAATTCCCCTCTTTCCATAGCCCGAAGAAGAATCTCAGCAGTAGCAATATTCGTTGCTACAGGTATTTTATAGACATCACATAATCTAAGTAATGCTAAAATATCTGGCTCATGAGGTTGAGCTGTTAATGGATCTCTTAAAAATATTACTAAATCAATTTTATTTTTAGCTATTTCTGCACCTATTTGTTGATCTCCTCCTAAAGGTCCTGATTGAAATCTTGTTACCTTTAGTCCTGTAGCATCAGCTATTTTCTTACCAGTCGTACCAGTAGCCACCAAATCATACTTTGCAAGAGTATCTTTATAGGCTATAGTAAAATTAACCATGCTCTCTTTTTTCTCATCATGTGCTATTAGTGCAATCTTCATTCGCATCTTCTCCTCACCCATTTAGAAATTAATTTTTTGCCTTCTCATACCTATATTTAAAATAATTCCAATTGCTATCATGTTCGTTAAAAGTGAACTCCCACCATAGCTTAAAAATGGAAGGGTCACTCCTGTTACAGGCATTACTCCCATGGTCATGCCAATATTTTCAAATATTTGAAAAGCAAACATAGACGTAATACCTACCACAATTAAAGACCCATACACATCTTTTGCATTTTTTGCAATTTTTATCATTCTATATAAAAAAATAAAATATAAAGCAAGTATAATCACGCCACCTATAAATCCCAATTCTTCTCCTAATACTGCAAAAATAAAATCTGATTCTTGTACAGGTAGAAAATTATAGTTATTTTGTGTTCCTTGATATAATCCTTTGCCTACTAGTTTTCCTGACCCAATAGCTATTTTAGAATTCATTACCTGATAATTTCCAGGCAGCTCTAAATTATTAGGATTTAAATATGCGTCAATTCTTACTCTTTGATGTGGAGCCATCAATTTATAAGCAAGAGGTAATGAAATAATTCCTGCTAATAAACTTTTTCCAATAATTTTATAATCTAATCCTGATACAAAAGTCATTCCAAATGCAATTACACAAAATACTAATGCATTTCCTAAATCAGGCTCCTTCAAAACCAATAATATAGGCACTGCTGCATACATTCCTACAGGAATTAAATCTCTTATTGTATCTAATTTATTTTGTCTATCCTCTAAAAATTTTGCAAAAGAAAGAATAAAGGCTATTTTCACAATTTCGGAGGGCTGTATATCAACAGGTCCTAAATTGATCCAGCTACTTGCACCAAATTGAGTTTTACCAATTCCGGGAACATGTACAGCTACTAATAATATAATAGAACCTATATAGATACTTTTTTGAAAATTTCCAAAGGTATTATAATCAATAAAAAGGATAAATACAATCGCAACCATTCCTAATAAAAAAGCTATTGTTTGTACTTGTACTTGCCTTGTTAATCCTTTCTGCATAACATGGGTTGCACTACTAATCATCATTAAACTACTTACAAACAGCAATAAAACAATAACAATCAGAATAATATCTATATGTTTAAACAATTTTCTATCTATCATGAATGCACCTCTTTTAATATACCTAACTAAGATTATACCACATAAACTAAATTTCTCTCAACAATAATCTATTTTTGTAAAAATATCTTCCCATAGACACTCATTTTTATAAAAAAAAGCCTTCAAAAGAAGACTTTTTTTACTTTGTTTTCATTTTTTTTATAGGGATATTTGCTATTAAAGCAGGAACCATTGCATTATCTTCATTCCTTTTTGTCTTTGAAATTTTAATATCTAATCCATCTTCATCTATTTCCATATAATCTGCAATGACATTTAATATATCTCCCTTTACCATTTCTAGAAAATGTGGAGAACAATTTATTCGATCATGAACAAGTACTAGTTTTAATCTTTCCTTTGCCACATTTTTACTAGAGGAGCTTTCTCTACCAAAGAGTTTAAATACATCCATAATCTTCTCTCCTCCTTAAATTTAATTCATTCCAAATAGTTTTTTAATCTTTGACATAAAAGTTTCTTGTCCTTGTAATTCAAGAAACGGAACTTCTTCTCCTAATATTCTTTTTGTTATATTTTTATAAGCTTTTCCAGCCATAGATACATTTTCCACTACCGCAGGTTCACCCTTGTTAGTAGAGATAACAATATACTCATCATCAGGAACTACACCTAAAAGATCTATTGCTAATATATCTATCATATCCTCTATATTCATCATATCTCCCTTTTTAACCATATCTATTCTTACCCTATTAATCACTAACATTGGATTTCTTAATTCAGCAGCTTCTAAAAGACCAATGATTCTATCTGCATCTCTTACAGCAGATATTTCAGGGGTTGCAATAACAATTGCTCGATCTGCTCCTGCAATAGCATTTTTAAAGCCCTGTTCAATTCCTGCAGGACAATCTACTAGAACATAATCAAATGTTTCTTTTAATTCATTGCAAAGCTTTTGCATTTGTTCAGGATTTACTGCATTCTTATCCTTTGTTTGTGCAGCTGGTAATAAAAATAATCCATCATATCTTTTATCCTTGATAAGAGCTTGTCTTAGTCTACAAACACCGTCTACTACATCAACAATATCATAAACAATTCTATTTTCAAGTCCCATTACTACATCTAAATTCCTAAGACCGATATCCGCATCTACAACTACAACCTTTTTTCCTTCAAGCGCCAATCCTGTACCGATATTTGCAGTTGTAGTAGTTTTTCCAACGCCACCTTTACCTGATGTTACTACAATTACTTCACTCATTTTATTCCCTCCATTATCACTATTTCAAAAATAAATTTTTATTCACTTATTTGGCAAATAGGGTTCAATCACAACAACACCTTTTTTAATTCTAGCCAGCTCAGGTCCCATAGGTTTTATTGGTTCATTATCAGGGGATCTTGCAATAACATCAGCAATTCTTAACTGTGTTGGTTGTAAGCTAAAAGCTGCAACAAATGCTCTTTGATTCCCACTACTTCCAGCATGTGCTAACCCCCTTAAAGCTCCCATTACTAATATATTTCCCTCTGCAAGAACTTCTGCTCCTGGATTAACATCTCCAATAATAACCACATTTCCTTTAAATTTAATCCTTTGCCCTGAACGTATTGTTGCTCGAACAAATTTCGTATTGCCTTCTTCTATTCCTTCAAATACTCTCTTTGATACTTGTATTTTATTCCTTTTTATTTCTTCATCCTTTTCAACCATACTCATCCCAAATCTCGAATAAATAATTTCCTTAATTTCATTTCTTTGATCATCAGTTAATATTTTTCCTTGAATGCTAATAACTTTAGCCCCTATAAAAAAACGTTTAGCTCCTTCAATCTTCATAATTAACTGTTCTTTCAGTTTTTCATAGTCAGAGTTTTTGTTAAAATAAATAGATATTCCTTCCTTATTACCTTTGAATGCAACACAATTTTCTTCGTACATCCAGCTACTACCTCCAATTAGTACAAATAAATCTAATATGTATACTAATTTATTCTTCAAAACAAATCTAAATCCTCTTTTTTTATAAAAAAAATACACTTACAATTCTATCTAATTTGTAAGTGTATTTTTTAAATCAACTTTTTCGTATTCTTTATTCAGTCCTAAATATTCTGCAATAATTTCTCTAGCAATAGGCGCTCCATACCCCCCTGTACCACTTTGAAATATTAACGTGACCACAGCAATTTGAGGATTATCACTTGGTGCATAGGAAACAAACCATCCAAAAGCATCATAATCTTCCTTAAATTGATCTAAAACTGCATTTGTCACTCTACCACCACTTAATTCTTTAATAGCTTTTCTCATGGCTAATCCTTCATTTTTATACTTTTTATTATAGATTTTTGCCTTTTGCTCTACATCAGCCCAACTAATATATGGTGCTATCCACTTTAAATAGGTTTTCAAGTAAACAACTTCATCTTTAGGCTGTATTTTTCCTGATTTTTGAGCAGACCCAGTCTTTGCTGCAACTTCTATAGGAAAATTTCTAAAATAACCTCTTGCACTACCACGATTTCCATTAACTACCTGTTCCATGCCTTTTTTAATATGCTCTAAATTGTTATCATCTTTTAAAGGAATCTTTTCTCCTTTTTGATCATCTTTTTTTTCATTTTCTACTTTTTTTACAACGCTAATTTTATTTTTATGTCCACCATTAGCAATGGTCGATATATATCTAGCTATTTGTAAAGGTGTATATTGATGCTGCCCCTGTCCAATAGAAAGGTTAAAAGTATCCCCAATTGTCCATTTTGCCTGCTTATAATAACTAAATTTTACCAAATCTACAAGAGCTGTCACTTGCTCTTCTTTTACATTTAATTTGCTTACTCTTTTAATTAATTCTCCTCTAGATGGATTTTCTTTTGTCCATCCTACAATTTGTTCAACTTCTCCATTTAATTTTTCTTCATTTTCTAAAATTTCTTTTTCAAAATATTCTTTTGCTTTTGATTTTAATTTTCTTCTTAATAAACTTTTCGTAACCATCATTTTCTTTTCAGGATTGGGTACCCCATAAGCAACTTCACTAATTTCAATGCCTGTTGGTTCATCTAATCCAAACATTTTTGCATATTCTAACATTCTCTCCACATTCATCGATGTATTTAATGGTTGATTTTTATAATAATCAAAGTTTGTTGCTACATCATAATAGTAATAATTTACAGACTCTTCTAATGATTTGTATAAATCAACCCATCCATGAGATCTTCTATATTCATTCCACATCCAACTACCGAAAGATCTTCCTCCTAACTTAATATATCCGCCATCATATAGTTTCTTAGTAGGATCTAGTCCATTTTCTATAGCTGCAAGACCTGTTATCATTTTAAAAGTAGAACCTGGTTGTACAGAAGTTCTTGTAGCTATATTATAAAGTGGTACAGGTGATAATGGATCTCTTGGATTATCATCTTGAACAGCTTGCCAATCTTTACTAGATATTCCTGTAGCAAAAAGATTTGGATCAAAGTTAGGATAATTAGCCAAAGCTAAAACATCTCCTGTATTTACATCCAATGCCACTACCGCTCCAGATGTAGCATGTCTCATTGCATCTTTATATCGATAATCTCCCCACTTACTTTTAAATGTTCCTCCTACTTGAATTGCTTTTAAAGCCTGCTCTAAAGCTTCTTCTGCTACCCTTTGTAGTTTTGCGTCAATAGATAAATATATGGTTTTTCCCTTTTCAGGTTTTTCTTCTCTTAATACATTAATCAATCTTCCATAAACATCAACTTCTACATACTTTGCTCCATCTTTTCCTTTTAATTTTTCTTCATATACTCTTTCTATTCCATCTTTTCCAACAAGATCATTTGGGAGATATCCTAGTTCTTTTGTAAATTTATCCTTTTCAGTATCTGATATTTTACCTAAATATCCAAGGATATGAGATGCTAACTGTTTATTCGGATAAGCTCGAGTAGGTTCTACTTCAATATTTACTCCTGGTAATTCAATACTTCCTTCTTCTATCTCAGCAACTGTTTTAGCTGATACATTTAGTGCTATTTTTACAGGTTGATATTGTCTATATCCCTGTTCTCTAAATTCATCTCTTATTACTAAGATTTTTCTAGCATCTTCCTGTGAATAATTCTTAGGTACTTCAAACTTTTCCCTTAAAGCCATAAAAGCCTCTTTAGCTGTTAATTTTTCATCTAAATTATATCTTTGAAGAAAGTTTTCTTTTTTCATTTCAGGTATAAATTTCATCGTTTTTACAGAAATAGGTGGATATACCCCATGCACATTTTGCATTTCTTTTTGTGCCTCAAATTTTTTTAACTGTGAATCAATTCCTAATTGCTCCCTTAATAGATTAAATACATCTTCTGCATTTTTCACATCTTTTATTCCTTGTTTTTCTAGCCATTCTTCTATTTCTTGATCAAAGGTATAATAAAACTTATTGTTCTCAAACTTTATAGGAAAATTATCATGATAATTTTCTCCATTATTGATTAAGATATTTAATAGTTTTACGGATACTTCATTGATTTTTTCATCCATTAATTCATTTTTCATAATTTGAACCGTAAAACTTGGTTTGTTTACAGCAAGCAATCTACCATATCGATCTTTTATTTCTCCTCTTGGAGAAGAAATAGGGATCTTTTTCATTCTAATGTCTTCTGCCATTTCCTTATACTTTTCACCTTCAACAACAGTTAATCCAAATAATCTAAACAAGAGAATAAGGAAAAAAACTGTAAAAAATACAATCATCTGATTATGTCTGTCTTTTAGTTTCTCTAACATTTCTCATCACCTTGTTTTTACTTTCATATAGGGATGTTTCGTAATTTTATATAAAATTCTATAAATAAATATAGATAAAATAGCATTGTATATAACTTCTAACAATATTATTTTTCTAAACAGAAAAACTATATTTACCCCATTATGAGCCATATACATAATAACATAGTACATCAAATGATATACTATAGTAGAAATTGTTGTGAAAAATATAGGTGCTAAATGATTGTCTTTGTAGATTTTCTTCTCTAACATTCCAATATTATAACCTATTAGCATATAAATAAGTGGATTGACTCCTATCATATATCCTAACAATATATCCTGTAGCATTCCTGTAAAAAAACCAATTACAGCTCCACTTTTTTTGCCCCATAAAATAGAAAACCCCACAACAATAATTAAACTCGTATTAGGAAGAACTCCTAATATTCTAAAATTTTGTAAAAAAGTAGATTGTATTAAAAAGTTTATTATAATAATTGACGAAACAATTAATGCTCTCATACCTGTAACTCCTTTAATTTAATTGATCAGGTATTATAACAAATACTTTATCCAATTTTTTGAAATTCACTGCAGGCTCTACTACAATGTTTTTTAAAAGTTCATCTTCCTTTTTTATAACTTCTCTGATTTCACCAATGAGTATGCCTTTTTCATACATGCTAAGTCCTGATGTAATCAATTTATCTCCAGCTAAAACATCCGCCTCAGGGTCGATCAAGTATCCATTAAGTTCTCCTTTTACACTTCCCCTACTTACTCCTATATATTGGTTATTCCTTAGAACTTGAAAGCTTACAGAGCTTTTATTATCTATAATCGTTACAACTTTAGACCAATCATCTCCTACTTCAAAAACTTTTCCAATTAAGCCTTCTCCATTCATTACTGTACTATCTTTTTTTATCCCTTGATTCTTTCCTGCATCTATAGTAAATATATTAAACCAGTTTCCAATATCTTTTCCTGTAATACTCGCTGTCACATAACTATTTTTCTGATTTTCTTTTGCATAATTAAGTGCACCATATAAATTTCTTAGTTCTCGTAGTTCATCTCTTGTAAGAGATAATTGTATTACTTTCTGGTTAAGTTTTTCTAGTTCTTTTTTTAGTTCTTCATTTTCCTTGGCAATCGTTCTAAATGTAAACAACGAACTGATTGCTTGTTGAGCTCCTTGCCCTCCCTTATAAAGCATTTTTTGTACGGGGGTTACTACTTTGCCAATTACATTTTCAGGCATTGTTACCTTGGCTCTTCCACCTATAGTAATCCCCATTATAATAATGAGAATGATAGTAACAAATGTTACTATCATTTTTGTTCCCCTTTTCACCAACTTTTTCATAGCTTTTCACCACTTTATCTAAGTCTCTTAGAAGAAATAAGTACTCTTTTTAATGTCTCAATTTCTTCAATTGTTTTACCCGTACCTAATGCAACACAATCAAGTGGTTCCTCAGCAATATGAACAGGCATACCCGTCTCTTTTCGTACCAATTTATTAAATCCATCTAAAAGAGCACCACCACCCGTAAGCATAATTCCTTGTTCCATAATATCCGCGGATAACTCTGGTGGAGTTTTTTCTAAAGTATACTTAATAGCTTCAATAATCGTATTAATAGGTTCATGTAAAGCTTCTAATATCTCTGTTGATGTAATGGTTAAAGTTTTAGGTAACCCCGAAACCAAATCTCTTCCTCTTATTGCCATTTTTTCTTCTTTCACTTTTGCAAATGCTGAACCAATTGTTACCTTTATTTCTTCAGCTGTTCTTTCACCAATCATTAAACTATACTCTTTCTTAATGTATTGAACAATAGACTCATCGAATTCATCTCCACCAACTCTAACAGATCTGCTTGTTACAATACCACCTAAAGAAATCACTGCAATTTCTGTTGTACCTCCACCAATATCAACAACCATACTACCTGTAGGTTCTTCTACTGGAAGTCCTGCTCCAATAGCAGCAGCCATAGGTTCTTCAATAAGGTAGGCCTCTTTCGCTCCAGCTTGAAGAGCTGCTTCCTCAACAGACCTTCTTTCAACCTCTGTAACTCCAGATGGTACCCCTACTACTACTCGTGGTGCAAATAATAAAGGCTTTTTAGGATATGCTCTTTTAATAAAATATTTTAACATGCTTTGTGTTATATCAAAATCAGCTATTACACCATCTTTTAAAGGTCTAATGGCAATAATATTTCCAGGTGTCCTTCCTATCATTTGTTTAGCTTCTTGCCCTACTGCTAAAACTTCCTTTGTGTCTTCTTGTATAGCCACTACAGAAGGTTCTCTTACTACAATCCCTCTTCCTCTAATATATACGAGCGTATTAGCTGTTCCTAAATCTATTCCCATATCCTTTGAAAAGTAATTAAATAATCCCATTCATTCTGCTCCTTCCTAAACTCCTTTATATAATAGATATCTCTTTTAAGCTTATAAACTGCCCATCACCAATAATAATATGATCTAAAACTTCAATACCAATAATTTTTCCTGCTTCAATTAGTCTTTTTGTGATTTTCATGTCTTCATTGCTTGGATTTGGATTACCACTAGGGTGATTATGCATAAGAATAATAGAAGAAGCACTTTTTCTTATAGCACCTACAAATACTTCTCTTGGATGAACTAATGAACTATTTAAACTTCCAATGGAAATATCTTCAGTAGCAATGATTTCATTTTTTGTATTTAATAGTATACTCTTAAAATATTCTTTTTTATAATAACGCATCTCTTCCATAAAGATATTAGCTACATCTCTAGGAGACTTAATATTTAACCTAGCCTTTGAAGTACTCATAGAAAGTCTTTTTCCTAATTCCACAGCAGCTATAATTTGACAAGCCTTTGTTTTTCCTATTCCTTTCAAATGACTTAATTCATCTATTGTACAATCTGCTAAATATCTTAACCCATCTTCTCTTTCAGATAAAATTCTTTGTGACAAATCAATAGCTGAAATTTCTTTCGTACCTGTTCTAATTAAAATAGCCAACAATTCTGCATTAGATAAACTATTTACACCAAAATTTATTAGCTTTTCTCTTGGTCTTTCACTTTTAGCCATTTTTTTAATAGAAAGATAATATTCTTTGTCCACTATTTTATCACACCTTGTCCTAAATAAGTTCAAAGTCAAAATGCTTGCTAAATATACTTTGCAATCTTGATATAGGTAATCCAACTACATTAAAGTAATCTCCATAAATCCATTCTATAAAAGCCGCACCTTTTCCTTGAATAGCATAAGAACCAGCTTTATCCCATACTTCGCCTGTATCAATATACCTTTTGATGACCTCATCTGTCAATGATTTCATTTTCACTTTTGTTTTTTCAAAACTTACAAACTTATTATAAGTCCCAGTCTCTATTACTGCAAATCCTGTAATCACATAATGAATATCATCTTCAAGGAGCTTTAACATATTAAGAGCTTCTTCAGAATTCTGAGGCTTACCCAATATTTCATTCTTTACAACAATTGTGTCAGCCCCTATAACAATTTCACCTTTTTCACATTCCTTTGAAACTGCTATTGCTTTTTCAAAAGCTAAACTCATTGCAATTTGCTCTGGCTTTTCTTCTGTATTTATTTTTTCTTCTATATTTCCTTTCTTTATTTCAAAAGTTATTCCAAATTGCTCAAGAATTTCTTTTCTTCTTGGCGAACCTGATGCTAGTATGATTTTCTTCATTTTTTCCACCTACTATCTATACAAACTATATGTGTATCTAATTTCACAATATTCTCTTCAAATGATTGGACGTATATATACCTACTAAACCAACAAAGTAGCCCGTAAAAAGGCTGATCATCATCATTATAGGTAAATATGTAAAAATAAGATAATTCTCAATCATCAAGCTCGCAACAGTGAGTTGAGCAATATTATGTGCTAATGCGCCAAAAACACTTACTCCAATTAGGCTAAAGTATTTTGAAAAATACTTATACACAACCCACATAACAACAGTACTCAATAGCGAACCTGCTATGCTGTAAAAAAAACCTGTAACAGCTCCTGTTCCAAGAGTAGCTACAAAACATCTTAACACGCTAACGATTAAAGCCTCTCGAACACCAAACACTACCAAAGTTACCAAATTCACAATATTGGCCAACCCCAATTTTGCTCCAGGTACAACACTAATTGGTAAAGGTATAGAAGACTCTAATATGTGTAGTGCAATACCTATAGCTGTAATCAGTGCCAAATAGATTATTCTTTTTGCTTTCATAGTATAGTCCTTTCTTTAGTAGCTGATTATATCTACATCTGATTCTTTAGATATTATTTTAATAGATACTCTATTCGGCAAACAAATACTTGTTTGATTGGCTTTTGTAATTTTGCCCATCTTTACACATAGTTGATCCTTGCAATTAGATTCTAAAAATCTAGCACCCCTACCATCTATTTCGATTACACTATGTCCATATCTTGTATTAATTTCAATAGTTTTTTTGGTATTTGAACCATCCAAAGACATCTTTTTATATTCTTTTCCATCTACTTCAATGATTAAATATAAGTCTTGATCATTAGTAGTTATTCCTTTTACCCAAAACATCCCTATCAGCGCAAAAAAAATAACCGTTAGTATAAGTATCTTATCCCATTTTGTCATCATTTTCATCTCACATATTTATTGTTATTTTACCAAAAACTACATATATTTATACTTAGTTTGTTCTTATAACATAATTCTCATATACCCATATAACTTAAGTTTAACATTTTGATATGTTCATTACAAGTGTGAAATTTATTTGATTTTATGGTAAATAAAAGAACATGCCTTTTGGCATGCTCTTTCATTTACTTCATAATAATTGTTTTCTTAGGACATTTTGCTGCACAAGCACCACATCCAATACATTTATCCTCTAATACCTTGTGTACCTGTTTTAACTCACCTTCAATAGCATCCACAGGACATTGTTTTGCACAAATAGTACATCCTATACAATTATCTTCAATAATTTCTGCTTTTTTTCTATTCTCAAAATTTGCATAAATTGCACCTGTAGGACATTTTTCTGCACATAACATACAGTTTTTACACTTTTCATAATCGATTTTAGCAAGATTATTCTCGAAAGTTATAGCTTCAAACGGACAAGCTCTCACACATAGCTGACATCCTATACATCCAACGCTACACTGATCCTTAACAGCTTTTCCTCTTTCTTTATTGTTACATTCTACAATAACATCTTGTTCAAATGGCACAAGACCAATTACATTCTTTGGACATGCTTCTATACATTTTCCACATGCCGTACATTTTTCAGGAATAATTCTTGCTATTTTTCCATCTGTAATCTCAATAGCTCCAAATGGACAAACATCTACACAAGTACCCAGACCTAAACAACCGTAAGCACAGCTTTTACTTCCTCCCGAAACCATAGCTGCTGCTTTACAATCTTGAATCCCATAATAATCGTATTTTTCCTTACAATTTTTATTATCTCCACTACATAAAACCTTTGCTACCTTTCTTACTCCCGCTCCTGCTTCTACACCCATAATTTCAGCAATCTTTGCAGCGCACTCAGCACCACCAACAGGACATCCATTTACAGGTGCATTTCCTTCAACAATTGCATTTGCAAGTCCTCCGCAACCTGGAAATCCACAACCTCCACAATTTGCTCCTGGAAGTGCTTCATTAATTGCAGTTACTCTAGGATCTACTTCAACTGCAAATTTTTGAGAAGCATATGCAAGTCCAGCTCCAAATAATAGTCCCATTCCTCCTAAACTAGCAACAGGGCCTAAAATTGTTGATAAATCCATATCCTTTCCCTCCTTTTACACAAGTCCAGCAAATCCTAAAAATGCGATAGCCATTAAACTTGCTGTAATCAACGCTACTGGAAATCCTTTAAATACACTAGGTACATCTGCGATTACAAGACGTTCTCTAATACCAGCAAATAAAATAATCGCTAGTGAAAAACCTACTGCTGCTCCAATAGCATTTACGATTGTTTCAATTAAATTATATCCAGATTGAATATTTAAAATCGTTAAACCAAGTACTGCACAGTTTGTTGTAATAAGTGGTAAATAAACTCCTAATGCTTGATAAAGGGTTGGACTTACCTTTTGAATAACCATTTCTACAAACTGCACTAATGCAGCAATTACTAATATAAAAGCAATTGTCTGCAAGTATCCTAACCCAAAAGGTTCTAAAATAGCATGTTGCACAAAATATGTGATAATCGATGCAATAGTCATAACAAATGTAACAGCCATTCCCATACCAGAAGCTGTTTCAACTTGTTTTGATACCCCTAAAAATGGACAAATTCCTAAGAATTTTGATAATACAAAGTTATTTACTAATATACTACTAACAAGTATAACAAATAATCCTTTTACATCCACGTTCTTTCCCTCCTTTAATTTTGAGTTGCTTTTCTAGATTGAACATAATTTAAAAGGGCTAACAATAGTCCCAAAGCAAGAAAAGCACCTGGAGGAAGAATCATAATTAAAGCAGGCTCAAAGGATGCTCCAAATAAAGCCTTCCCAAATATAGCACCTGCTCCCAATATCTCTCTAACACTTCCAAGGATTGTAAGTGCTAAAGTAAATCCTAATCCCATACCAATTCCATCTACAGCTGATGCTGCTACAGAATTTTTAGATGCAAATGCTTCTGCTCTTCCCAATATAACACAGTTAACAACAATCAGTGGAATAAATATTCCTAATTTACTATCTAGCGCAGGAAGATACGCTTTTAATAACATTTGTACAACTGTAACGAAACTTGCAATAACAACGATAAACGCTGGTATACGAATCTTACTAGGTATCACCTTTTTTAATAATGAAATTACTACATTTGACCCTATTAAAACAACTGTTGTTGCAAGTCCCATACCAACACCATTTTCTGCTGATGTAGTAACAGCAAGGGTTGGACACATACCTAGCATTTGCATGAAAATCGGGTTTTCAAATAATATCCCGTTCATAAATGTTTTTCCTAACTTCATCTCGTCACCCCCAAAACTACTTTAATTTCTCATTAAATAATTTAAGTGCACTATTTACTCCTGTAGTTACTGCTTTTGAAGTAATAGTAGCTCCTGAAATAGCCATAATTTCATTATCCTTTGGCGTACCTGATTTGATAACCATTAAATCATTTTCTGTACTCTTTCCATTATATTGGTCTTTAAATTCTCCTGATGCTTTTGCCCCAAGACCTGGTGTTTCTGAATGATTTCCAATATTTACTCCAGTAACCACTTCATCCATACCAAGACCTATCATGATTTCAACAGGCCCAGCATATCCATTTGGATTTGTCTTGATTGTATAGCCTATAACTTCTCCGTCTTTTAAACCTTTATATACTTCAACAATATTTTCATAGCCCTCATATTCTGACTTGTCTACTTTTTCAAAATCAGTAGCATCTGAAAGAACAATTTGACGTGCCTTTGTATTAGCTTGAACCATTTGCTCTTCAATAGGACCCTTTGTTATGTCATTTGTATATCCAAGTAAAGTAGCAGCTACAGCTGAAATAATGAAAAGAATTATTCCTAATTTTGTTATCTCTTTCATTTTACTTCACCTCCCCAAATACTCTTGGGCTTGTATACTTATCAATAAGTGGTGCTGCCACGTTCATTACAAGTATTGAGTAAGATACTCCCTCTGGATAGCCACCAAATTTTCTAATAACAGCAGTTAAAATACCACATCCAAGGGCAAAGATTACTTGTCCTTTTGGTGTTACAGGTGATGAAGCATAGTCTGTTGCCATATAAATAGCACCAATCATTAATCCACCTGCAAAAACATTTGTAAGCATATAAGTTATGTCAAATCCACCAAAAATCAGCATAAGTACGGCTACTGTTCCTATATAAATCACTGGAACTCTTGGCGTAATAACACCTCTATATACAAGATAAACTCCACCAATAATTAGAAGTAACGCTGAAGTTTCTCCGATACATCCTCCAACATTTCCTATGATTAAATCAGCTAATGAAGGAAGTACTTCTCCAGTACCTTCTTTTAACATTCCTAATGGTGTAGCTGTACTTACAGCATCCGTTCCTGGTTTTACCCAAGCTGTCATTTGAACTGGCCATGAAGCAAGCAGCATTGCACGTGCAGCTAAAGCTGGATTCATAAAGTTATGACCAAGTCCACCAAATACTTGTTTTACAATAGCAATAGCAAAAATAGATCCAATCACTGGAATCCACCAAGGTGCGCTTGCTGGAATATTAAAAGCTAATAATAATCCTGTAACTACAGCACTCCAGTCATTGATTGTAACTGGTTTTTTACTAATTTTTTGAATAGCTGCTTCTGTTAACACTGCAGCAATTACAGCAGCTAAAATTACTTTTACAGCTCCCATCCTAAAGAAATATACACCTGCGAGTGTAGCAGGAAGCAATGCAATAACAACATCTCGCATTATTTTATTTACAGATTCATCTGCCCTAATATGGGGAGACGAAGATGCAATCAATCGATTCTCCATGTTCTCTTTCCCTCCCATTACTTACTCTTTCTTTTCTTAGCTATAATTTCACGCTTCGCAACTCTAATAGACTGTAGTAGTGGTCTCTTGGAAGGACAGATAAATGAACAAGATCCACATTCTATGCAATCAAGAGCACGATATTTTTCAGCCATATCATGCATATTATTTAAAGAATAAGCACTTACATATAGTGGTTGTAAGAAAGCTGGACAAATTTCAACACATTTACCACATTTTATACATGATTTTGGCTCAGGAAGTCTTGCCTCTTCTGGTGTAAATACAAGTATTCCTGATGTACCTTTTGTTGAAGGGATTTCATCTGTGTATTGAGCATGTCCCATCATCGGTCCACCCATAATCAATTTTCCAGGTGTTCCATTATATCCACCACATTGCTCAATAATTTCTTTAATTGAAGTACCTACCTTGATCAACAAGTTTTTAGGCTCTTTGATTCCTTTTCCAGTAATGGTACAAATTCTTTCAATTAAAGGCATTCCTGTTTTAATAGCATTTCCAACAGCTGCAGATGTTGCCACGTTATTTACAATAACGCCTGCTTCCATTGGAAGTCCTCCAGATGGCACTTCTCTTTTTGTACAAGCATAAATCAACTGTTTTTCTGCCCCTTGAGGATATTTTGTTCTTAATCCTACAACTTCAATTTCTTTATATTCCTTTGCTGCATTTTTCATGCTTTCTATAGCATCTGGCTTATTATCTTCTATACCAATATAGGCTTTAGAAACATTTGCCACCTTCATCATTGCTCTTAATCCAAAAATAATACTCTCTGGGTCTTCTAACATCAATCTGTGGTCAGCAGTCAAATATGGTTCACACTCTGCACCATTTAAAATAATGGTATCAACATTCTTATCAGGTGGCGGCGAAAGCTTCACATGTGTTGGGAATGTAGCTCCTCCCATACCCACAATACCAGCCTCTTTTACAATTTCTAAAATTTCTTTTCCTGATAATTTTTCTAAATCACCCTTTGGTGTAACGCTTTCATGAATCTCATTTAAACCATCAGATTCAATCACTACACACTGGGCTTCACCCGTTGGTGTAAGCATTTTTGTAACTTGTTTTACTTCACCTGAAACACTACTGTGAATAGGTGCACAGACAAAGGCTTTTGCCTCTCCTATTTTTTGCCCTACCTTTACCTTGTCTCTTGGCTTTACCAAAGCTTCACAAGGTGCCCCAATGTGCTGTTGTAGTGGTATAACAACACGAGTTGGTTCTTTTGCCTTTTCTACTTTACATCTTTCTGTTGCTTCCTTATAGTGAGGAGGATGTACCCCTCCTCTGAAGGATAAAAGACTCATTTATATTCACCCCTTATTTCATAAAATTGAATCTAAAATTTTTTTGACCACCAGCAATGATTATTCTGTTTTTCACTACATTTTTTATGACAAGCTTTAGAATGTTCGTGAAATATTAATTTTGTATACTGTATAATATACAGAAAATAAAATATTCTACGTTTCGCCCATATTTGTCATACCGCTTTAGTAGATCATCAAAACAAAATTTTATTAAAAGCATACATTTATATATTAACTTCTATATCTAAAAAAGTCAATCTAACTTCCTATCCATCTATTTATTTCAGAAATCAGAAAATATAATGAATATTAGGAAAACATTGTTAGTTGCACTTTTATATCTAATTCCTCCATTTTTCATTTATAAAAAAAAGGAAAATCGCATCATGCAATTTTCCTTTTTTATAACCAACAAATCATTTGCTTTTTTTCATCTCACTTAACCCATCTAGAACATTCCCCTTAATCCAATCAATAACTTCCATATTATTCAGCGGAACAGTTCCTAACACTTTTCTCACTTCTCTTGTATCTAATATAAACTCATTTTCATTAAGACTATGTTTATATAAATAGTCAATCTTTTCATTTGATAATATTAAAATAATTATAGTATTCGCCATATCTCCTAAAGGCGCTCGATCAATATGATTTTTCTCAAAGCTAACATATATTTTTGTGCCTTCTCCTAACTTGGAATCAATATAAAATTTACCATTACACCGCTCACAAGCAGCTTTAAATAATGAAATTCCTAAGCCAACTTTTCTTGTTTTTCGAGTAGTTATAAAAGGGTTTGTTACCTTTTCTAATAATTCTTTACTCATTCCCCTACCATTGTCAGTAATTTCTATAGTCATAGAATTATTTTTATCATCTTCCTGAATAATAATTTCAATAAAAGAAGCCTGTGCAGAAATACTATTTTGAACAATATCTAATATATGAAGGGATAACTCTCTCAATTCATAAAACCTCCATCACGTTTTATCTTAAAGCCCTAAAAATACCCTCTATCGTCTTCTCTTCTACTTCAATAAAATTCTCTCTTTCTAATATGTCTCCTAAATAATGTGCATCTGAGCTTTGAATAAACTTATACCTTTTCAAATATTTATATTTTTCTAAAAAGGTAGTTAGATTACATCTCCTTGATATTTCTAGTGTCTTAATTTCTAGTTGTTTAGGAACAAACCCTAAAGTTCCTATCAAGCTATATGCACCTCGATCCACGTGAGCAGGAATAATCACTCCTTCTCTCTTCTCTACTTCATAGAATACTTCATTTAGAGAAAGGCTTGTAGAAATTATTAACATTCTCTTATTTTCTCTTATGGCTTCATCTTTCTCATTAAATACAAGCTGTTTTCCAAAAACTTTTGGATCATTTTCTTTTTCTGGTAATTGATCATACACTAATTGCTGAAAAGAAAGTACCTCATTTATACCTTTAAATAAACAAATCAGATGCACTTCTTCCTTCGTTTGAAGTTCCATTCCAGGGACCACAATAAGCCCTTTACTTTTTGCAACGTCTAAACAAGCTTTACAATTTTCTGCAGTATTATGATCTGTAATAGCTATTGCGTCAAGACCTTTTAGCATACTCATATTGACAATATTATTAGGAGTCATATCTTCATCTGCACAAGGAGATAGCCCTGTATGTATATGAAAATCTACGGCTATTTTCATATTATCTTAATCCTAATTCATGGAGTTTACAGAAAATTTCATAGCTACTTAAATCTGTACTTAAAATCGAAATATTTTCCTCCTTTGCTTTATGGATCGTTTCTTGATCTACATCAATGGATTCTGGAACGATAATACAGCTAATATCTAATAAACTTGCTACTGCTACAATGTTCATATGGGTTTGTACCGTAATCCATGCATCTCCTGCTTTAGCATGGGACATAACCCAGCTTAGTAAATCACAACAATATAATCCTTCAATCTCTCGAGATATATTTTGATCATCTGTTATTAGCTTAAACGAGCCCTTTTCGATTAAATCCTTAATTTGCATTCTTTTCCCTCCTATATATGCATTTTCATTTTCAAAGCCGTAAACTCCCCAATCTTTGATTCTATATGAAATTCATCACTATATCTTTTTATATTAGGTAACCCCATACCTGCTCCAAAGCCTAGTTCTCTTACTTTATTAGAAGCAGTTGAAAAGCCTTCTTCCATAGCTTTATCAATATTTCTAATCCCAGGTCCCTTATCTTTCGCAATAATTTCTACATTTTCAGGACTAATAAATACAGTTATTTTTCCTCCTTCTGAATGGATAACAATGTTCATCTCAGCTTCATATGTAGCAATAGCTACTTTTTTGATAACTTTTGAATCAATTCCTAATTGTCTTAAAACCTTCTTGATATTACTTGATGCTTCCCCAGCTCTTGAAAAATCATCCTTTATAATCTCATATTCTAATTTAATGCTATTTTTCCCTTGTTCACTAATCATAAACCTTACGCTCCTCCCCTGCTAGGAACACCTTTAAGTCCATTCATATATAATATTCCACAAGCAGTATATAGAATGTGATTGGTGCTGAGTAATATCATGTTATTTCTATTAGCTAACTCAATCACTTCCTCTGTGGGCTTTTTCCCCCTTACAAAAACAATCACATTAACATCAGTCATTTCCGCTGTTCTAATCACCTGTGGATTAGTAAGACCTGTGAGCAATAACGTCTTTTCATTGATAAAGGCTAATACATCACTCATCAAGTCACAACCAAAAGCACGATCTACTTCCATATCTAATAAGCCTTCTCCTGTTAAACATTTCGCATCTAATAATTGCATGACTTTAATAGTTTTCATTCAACTCCCCCTCAATATTCATTGTTTTCCAAGAAGTCTGAATATTGGTCTATTCCTTTCATGAAAGCATTTTTTGTTTCTACTAATATTTTTTTGTCGTCTTTTGTCGCTTTTTCTAGTTCTTGTACCAACACCTCTGTTAATTTTATTAACTCATTATTCATAGTTTTTGTCTCATTAGATAGTTTTTTCTTTTTTAACTCCTCTTGAATTTTTTTTAATTCCTTTACCCAGCCCTTTACTAATTCACTATCCATTTGAGTACTTTGTGATTGTTCTATATTCTGAGATAATGCCATAAATATTTCCATCAACTTTTTTTGTTGACTTTCTAAAACTTCTATATAATCTGAATCTTCTTTTTTATATTGTACTATTTTTTTGGGAATCTTTCTAGTAACTACAAAAGCTTCTTTATATTCTTTTTTTATATCCAGCATAACCTGTTCAACACTTTTCCTATCTAGCATGGATGTAGTTATTACTTTATATCCATCATTATACCAAATATAAGATCCCATATTCTTGGTATTTAATTCCGCAACTAAAGATTGTGCATTTTCTTTTGTGCTAAAGCTTCCAACTTGAACACTATATATATTTATCCCTTCTATTTCAAAAGTACTTTTCTGTACTTCTTTTGTATCTTTTTCTACTTCTTTTGTCTCCTTAATTTGGGGTGATTCTTGTTTGATTACTTCCTTAGATTGTGGGGTTGTTTCCGCTAATGGTTTGACTGCTTTCTTCTCTTGATTTTCATTATTTTTTTCTACCTCTACCTCTTTAGAAGCAAGCATAGGTAAAATCATATGTTTAGTCCCTAAATATCCTATTGTTATAGATAAACTAAACAATACCATGATTATAATAATAAAAGTAAATTTTTTCCCTGCACTTTTCCTTCTAACCTTTGTCCTTGTTTGTCTCATTTCTGCGCCCCCTTTTTAATTATATCTTTCTCATATGTCCATAACTATTTTAATCGACCATTCTACATTTTTAACAAATCAAAAAACATTTAAATTTTTAATTTATTCTTATTTTCTACAAAGTAAGTACTATTTCCTTTTGATTTTAAAAATAATTTATTATAAATACTTTTTAATTAATTGTATTTTTTGTAAACAACCATCCAAAAACGTCCGATAATAAATATAGACTATAATTCACAAGAAAAGGAGTCTTTCTAATGGGTAATAATCCTATTCAAAAAATACTTAATCAAAAAATAGCTGAAATCAAAAGTAGATTACCTCTTAATATTCATCTTACTAAAAATAAATCTCAGATAAAATTCGAGGATGTTCTAAATGCAGAAATTAATAATTCGTCACAAAATATCTCTTCTAACAAATATGATACCATTATTAATTCTGCTGCTGAAAAATTTCATGTTGATCCAAATTTAATCAAAGCTGTCATCAAGGCAGAATCAGATTTTGACAAAAACGCTCTCTCTAAAGCAGGTGCACAAGGACTTATGCAATTAATGCCTAATACTGCTAATGGGCTAGGGGTAACAAATCCTTTAGACCCTGCACAAAATATTTATGGAGGTACTAAATATTTACGTAACATGTTAGAAAAATATAATGGAAATACAAAATTAGCATTAGCAGCTTATAACGCTGGACCTGCTAATGTAGCTAAGTATAAAGGCATTCCACCCTTTAACGAAACACAAGATTATGTTCATAAGGTTCTTCAATCAAAAAAAATATATAGCAACCCCTCCAAAACATTATCAGGTGTAAATTCTCAATCTAGAGGAACTAAATCAATTGAACTATAGATCAACAATTACTCAATTAACAAGAATAAGTTTTTATTATTAAAACATTCTTTAAACTTTATCAAATTACTAGTAAACTTAGAGCCTATAATATCACTACCCAGTAGAATATTATAGGCTCTTCTAAAATTTTAATAATATAATTTTTATTTTTTTATCTCTACCAAAATATCATTTATGATTGCTGCATTATAGTCCCTATGTTTAAGACTTGTCAACATTTCAATATGAGTTCCAGCACCTTGATATATTTTCACCCTTTCTTCAGTTACCCATTTCCACATTTCTTTATCATCTATGATTCCGCCCTCTGTTGATTTAATCAAATAAATATTCGTTTTCATTTTACCTTTGTTTATAAGAGCATTTAGATATTTGTTATAACTGTCCACTCTTCCTATAATCCTATTTATAATAGGATTCATATCCATTACACCCTCTTTATAGTCTTCAAACCCCTTAAGGTAAGTTGTTATCATTTGTTGACTTAATTCTCTATTATCCTTTTCTTTCGTTTCCTCATGTTTCTTAAACATACGATAAGAATCAACCATTATTATATCAGACACTTCACATCCTCGTTCCGTCAATTCCTTTGCCACTTCAAATGCAAGATTTCCACCTGCTGAATATCCCAGCAATACGTACGGACCTTCTTTTTGCATCTTTTGGATAATATTTACATATATTTCTATTTTTCTATCGTCTTCTATAAAATCAAAGGCATAAAAAGAATAATCGTCTATTAATTTTGCAATATAGGAATAGCATACTGCATATCCTAAAAGTGGAGGAAAAGCAAATATATTTTTTCTCTTCTTTTCGTTTAATAATATTAAAGGCTGCTTTATAAACATATTTTTAGTATATTTTTGGACATTTGTTATATATTCTACTAGTTCTCCTATTCTTGGCGTATTAAATATCCTTTCTAGAGGTACTTCTATACCGAATTCCTTGTATATGCTTGCTTCAAGGCGTATAGTCTTTAATGAATTTCCTCCTATGTCAAAGAAATTATCATTAATACCTATCCGCTCTAATCCAATAATTTCCTTCCATATAGCTGTCATTTTTTCTTCCTTTTCATTCCGAGGTACAACATACTTTATCTGCGTGTTTATGTTACCGTCAGGTTCAGGTAATGCCTTTTGATCGATCTTAGCATTAATAGTTAAGGGCATTTTTTCAAGCTGCATAAAATATGATGGTATCATATACTCAGGTAATTTCTTTGATAAATGCTTTCTTAAATCCGATATCACTAATCTATCTTCCGCCACAATATATGCGCATAAGTATTTATCACCATCCTTACCTTTTTTCTTTATCACCAACACCTCTTTTACCGACTCATACTTTAGAATCTGTGCTTCTATTTCTCCCAATTCTATTCTAAATCCCCTTATCTTTACCTGTTGATCTATCCTACCTAAAAATTCTAAATTCCCATCAGGTAACCATCTAACTAAATCACCTGTACGATACATTTTTTTACCTGCTACAAAGGGATTTGGAACAAATTTTTCATTTGTAAGCTCTGACCTATTTAAATAACCTTTTGCGACACCATCTCCTGCTATACATAATTCCCCTGGCACTCCTATAGGCTGTACATTATTAGTCATACCTAGCACATATACATATATATTAGGTAGTGGTTTACCTATAGGCACACTTACTTGATCTTTAAAATTTTCTAATGAATAACTCGTAGCATATATTGTGGATTCAGTGGGTCCATAAATATTTTCAAGCATTACTTTTTTAATTACTTTGTAGAATTTGTTTACTAATTTCTTAGTAATGGCTTCACCAGCAACAAATATATATTTTAACTTATTTATAGTTTCTATATTATTATTGTCCAATATATCTATGAATAAATTCAACATTGATGGAGTAAAATTTATATGGGTCACTTTATTCTTATCTATAACTTTTATGATATTCTTAGGATCCTTTTCCGCACCTGCTTTGAGTACAACTAACTTTCCACCATCATAGAACCAACCAAATAATTCCGTAACAGATACATCAAAGGTAAATGCTGTCTTAAATAAATACGCATCTACTTCCTTTAGTGGATATTTGTTATATAAAGCTATCAAAATATTTATAACACTCGAATGTCTAATCATTGTTCCCTTTGGCTCACCTGTTGATCCTGACGTATAAATTATATATGCTAAGTCATCAGCCTTATTTATTTTTTTATGGTTACTAGAGTCTCCCTGATATAAGCTTTTATCTCTTAAATCTATCATTTGACCCTTAAATTTAACTTTCTTCAACAAATGACTTTGAGTTAATACTATATCAGCCCTACTATCCTCTAGCATAAATTCTATTCTTTCTTTTGGATATTCAGGATCAATAGGCAAATATGCTCCTCCTGCCTTTAGTATCCCAAGTATTCCTACTATCATTTCAATAGAACGTTCTACCATTATCCCTACTATTT
>JAOARP010000019.1 GCA_025210525.1 Marinisporobacter sp. | reverse complement strand
CAGTTCCAAACTTCTTGTTTAGAGTCATTGTGATTGCTGCTGTTAATGTTGTCTTACCGTGGTCAACGTGACCAATTGTTCCAATGTTAACATGTGGCTTATTTCTTTCAAATTTAGCTTTTGCCATTTGTTTCTCCTCCTCGCCATATTATTTCTATATTTAATTTCCTTAGTAAACTCATCCGGGTGTATCTATGTATGTAAATCTAAAAATGGAGCCCATGAGCGGATTCGAACCGCCGATCTCCGCCTTACCAAGGCGACGCTCTAACCACCTGAGCCACATGGGCACTCACCATTAATCATTTTACTATTAATTCAGAATAAAGTCAATGTTTTTATTCTGTTTTTTTGTTTCTAACTTCCTCTTACCTCTAAATATCTTTCTAACTTTCTTTTTACGCGCTGCAAAGCATTGTCAATGGATTTTACATGTCTATTAAGCTCAACAGCCATTTCTTGATAAGACTTTCCTTGTAGATAAGACATCAGCACTGTCCATTCTAAATCACTTAGAATTTCTCCTATTTTAGATTCAATATGAGAAAGTTCTTCTCTTGATATGATCAATTCTTCTGGATCAGAAATTTTCGCTCCTGATATAACATCTAGTAGGGTTCTGTCTGATTCCTCATCATATATAGGCTTATTTAAAGAAATATAGGAATTTAGTGGTATATGTTTTTGTCTTGTAGCCGTTTTAATAGCCGTAATGATTTGTCTTGTAATACACAGTTCTGCAAAAGCTCTAAAAGAAGATAGCTTGTCCGGTTTAAAATCACGAATCGCTTTAAAAAGTCCAATCATCCCTTCTTGAATAATATCTTCTCGATCTGCTCCAATCAAAAAATAAGACCTAGCTTTTGCTCTAACAAAATTTTTATATTTTTTAATGAGATACTCCTGCGCTTTAGAATTGCCTTGTCTAGCATCTTCAACAATTTCTTCATCAATCATTAATTCAATTTTTTCAGCAACTTCCTCTCGTTGACTACTCATTCCCACCAATTATCTCCTCCACCACTTTTTTATTTCGCGCCAAAGCATATTTTTACTTTTTTGTAAAATATATACAATAAAAAATTACTTTAACCAGCACAAAATCGTATACTTATTATAACTTAATTTTTATCATCTAGTCAAGAAAATCATTGATTTCTGCGCCATTTTTCAAGCTTTTCGACAGTTTCTTTATCAATTCGATCTTCCAGAGTAGAACGAACTTGTTTCGAAGTTGCTGTTTTTTTATGAATTTTTTTGACAATTCTATCTAGTTCAATTCTTAATTCTCTTGCAGAAATTCTCACAGCACCACTTCCCAATACCACCTGTTGCTCTGCCCAGTCCGATGTGGCTACCGTTACAAAATTCCTTCTATTTTTCATTAGTTCTTCTACTTTTTTTTCAATATAAGAATCTGCTGTCTGATGTTCCTTTGTAAAAACAACTTCTACACCCTTTGTAAAAAAACTCTTTGTATTTGTTCCCTTTACATAATGAGCATCAAATACAACCAGTACATGATATCCTGTATAATGCTTATAATCCACCATTTCTTGAATAAGTAGATCTCTTGCCTCTTCTAAATTATTTTTCCCTATTTCTTTTAACCTTTGCCAAGCATTGATCACATTATATCCATCTACTAATAAAAACTGATTCACAATTCATTCACCCTATTCTTTCCCCTCTTTTTGTCGTACTACTTCATACATAAGAATAGATGCTGCTACAGATGCATTTAGAGAACTAACTTCTCCTTTCATCGGAATATTTACTAAAAAATCACATTTTTCCTTTATAAGTCTTCCAATCCCTTTCCCTTCACTACCAATCACTAACGCTATTTTACCTTGTAAATTTTCTTCATAATGTTTCTTTTCTCCTGCCATATCCGCTCCTACTACCCATATTCCTTCTGATTTTAGAAATTCTATGGTTCTTGCAATATTAGAAACCTTTGCAACTGGAACATACTCAATAGCTCCAGCAGAAGTTTTAGCAACAATTCCTGTAAGTCCTACAGATCTCCTCTTAGGAATAATAATTCCATGAGCCCCACAAGCATCTGCTGTTCTCATAATAGATCCTAAGTTGTGAGGATCTGTAATTTCATCTAATATGATAATAAAAGGATCTTCATTTTTTTCTTCTGCTTTTTTCAAAATATCTTCAACGTCTACATATTTATGAGCTGCTACAAAAGCAATCACCCCTTGGTGGGCATGAGATACTGAAATCTGATCAAGCTTTTGCTTTTCTACATATTGAACAGGGATTCCTTTATCCTTTGCCATACCAATAATTTTTTTCACAGAGCCTTCTGCTCCTTTTGTGATCATAATCTTATCGATTTCTCTATCTGCTCTTAACGCTTCTATAATCGGGTTTCTTCCTTCTATTTTATCTAAATTCATCATTGCACCTCTTTATCATTTTTCTTTATATTTCCCATTTTTTTAGATTTTATGGCTGATATGTAAGAAAGCTTCTCTTACTTCATTTATTTTGCCACAAGTCATATTTCCTTCCGGACAAGATCCTTTGATACAATTAGGTCCTGCATGTTTAAATATAGTTGGCGCTACAGTTTTCACTAGTTTTAACATTTCTGTAGCCATTTCTCTGATTTCCCACTGAGCTCTTTGACAACATCGGTGATGGAAGAAATTTAGCAAGGTTCTTGCATTCATAGTAAAGACAATTTTCGTTTCACAGGCATTAGGAAAAACATACCTACTATCTTCTATAGCCTTTTTTTCGGAAATTCTTTTTGCTGATTTTTCACTTTTCCCTTCTTGAATCAATTTTTCACAATGCTCCTTCTGTAAAATCTCTACTAACTCATTATATTTTTTCTGATCTTCTTCCATAGCTTGCATAAACTTTTCCCTCGCCTTAGGAATCGCTTCAATACTTGGAGGAACAATATATTCAAACTGATCCAGCTTTACATATCTTTGAGACTGTTGCGAGTAACTTGCTATTCTATGTCTTACTAATTGATGAGTAAGCACTCTACTTACCCCTTCTACTGCAAATGTAAAATTTATATGTTCTATAGGAGATTGATGTCCTAAATCCATAAGCATATTTAAAAACTTCTCTGTTTTTTCCTCACTTAAATCTTCCATAATTTCATCTACACCAACCCTTGAATAACAAAGTTTAGCAGCCGCGGCTATCACTTTTTCAGGTTCAGGTGTATATTGAATTAATTGCACTTTCATCTATTTTCCTCCTATTTTTTCACTTTTTCTTCTGACCACTGACTCTTTACTTTAAATTCCTTATAAGGAATTACACGAAAAATATACCCTCTAATTTTTGCTTGATAAGCTCCAGAAATTTTCACTTCTTTTCCTTGTTCTTTATCATAAACTAGAATACTTGAAGTTCCTTTTGTATGGGTCTTTTTTATAGACACTACTTTCTTATTAGCAATTCCCATTTTTTCTAAAAAGTTGGTATGCTTTTCATCTGTTTCTATTGTCTTTTCTACAAATTGCTTAAATAATAAAGCATCGCCTGTAACCTGTACTCGGTCTAAAAATAGAGATTTACAAATAAGTACTACCAATAATACAAGTATTACCATAAGCATACTTTTTTCTCTTTTGGTCATTCCTTCCCCTCCACCTATTCTTCTATGATTTCTACTGCTCTTTTGATGATTTCTTTAATTCTATCTGTATTTCCCATCAAGTGTAAATAACCAATCAAAGCTTCAAATCCTGTGGCATATTTATAATCAGCAAGATCTGCATTCTTAGGAACTGTTCCTGACTTTTGATTTCTTCCCCTTTTAATGAGATTCCATTCTTTTTCAGAAATCTCACTTTCTAAAGCATGGGCAATTTTCGCTTGTGCTCCTGCTTTCACAAATTTTGTAGCTAACTTATGGAGCTTATTTACATTTCCTCCATACTTATAAACAATATACTCTCGAATATAAACCTCATAAACGGCATCTCCAATATAAGCAAGTACCAAAGGAGATATAAACCTTATTTCTTCTTCACTTTTATTTTCTAAATTCATATACTCAATAAATTTTTTCTCCATTTAAAACCCTACCTTGTTTGTATTTTTCTATATCTATTATGGTTTTATCCTATATTCCATCATACTATACTTTTTCTCAACAGGAAAGTCATTTTATCTCATAATCATCTATTCTTAGCTTTTATTTATTTTCACTCACTTCCATGATTATACATTTTTATATAGTAATCCAATTATTTCTCGGGAAATAATTGGATTACTATATAAAAATGTCGCCAATCTTTACATTTTCAAGATCAACGACATTTATTTTTTATTTTTTCAATTTAAAAGAGCTCTTAAGAGATACAATTCTATTGAATACTATCTTTTCTTCTGTTGTAGCTTTTTGATCTACATTAAAATATCCATGTCTAAAGAATTGGAATTTATCTTGAGGTTTTACACCCTTCATATTTGCCTCAATATATCCTTGTAGCACTTCTAAGGAATTTGGATTCACGCAGTCTAAGAAAGTTTTGTCTGCATCTTGTTCTTCATCTAAAATCAACGGCTCATATAGTCTAAATTCTGAAGGCACTGCATGTTTTGCCTCTACCCAATGAATAGTTCCCTTTACTTTTCTTCCTGTAAATCCTGTTCCACTCTTTGTTTCAGGATCATATGTACAATGGATCTCTATCACATTGCCCTCTTCATCTTTAATAAAATCATTGCATTTAATGAAATACGCATGCTTTAATCTTACTTCGTTACCAGGGTATAATCTGTGATATTTCTTTGGTGGGTTTTCCATAAAGTCTTCTTGTTCAATATAGATTTCTCTTGAAAACGGAATTTGTCTAATACCCATTTCTGGATTTTCAGGGTTGATTTCTGCATCAAGCATTTCTACTGCATCCTCTGGGTAATTTGTAATAACTACCTTTAATGGTCTTAAAACCCCCATTGTTCTTGGTGCTTTTAATTTCAAATCTTCTCTAATAAAATGTTCAAGCATCATAGCATCTACTACACTGTTGCTTTTTGCAATCCCTGTTTCTTTGATGAAATTACGGATAGCTTCTGGTGTATAACCTCTTCTTCTTAAACCTGCAAGAGTTGGCATTCTTGGGTCATCCCATCCATCTACACATCCTTCATCTACTAATTGTTTTAATTTTCTTTTACTCATTACCGTATTGGTAATATTAAGTCTTGCAAACTCAATTTGTCTAGGAATATGTTCCATTTCACATTCGCGAACCACCCAATCATATAACGGACGATGATCTTCAAATTCTAAAGAACATAGAGAATGAGTAATTCCTTCAATAGCATCTTCTAATGGGTGAGCAAAGTCATACATAGGATAAATACACCATTTATCTCCCGTATTATGATGAATTGTATGGGAAATACGGTATATAACTGGATCTCTCATATTCATGTTTGGAGATACCATATCAATTTTTGCCCTTAAAACCTTCGTACCGTCCTCAAACTCTCCATTCTTCATACGTTCAAATAAATCTAAATTTTCTTCTACACTTCTCTCTCTATAAGGACTCTCTTTTCCTGATTCCTTTAGGGTTCCACGGTATGCTCTTATTTCTTCTGCTGTTAAATCACATACATACGCTTTTCCTTTTTTGATTAATAATATTGCTCGATTGTACATTTCTTCAAAGTAATTAGATGCAAAATATAAATCATTCCATTTATACCCTAACCACTGAATGTCTTCCTTAATAGATTCTACATATTCTGTATCTTCTTTTATTGGATTCGTATCATCAAAACGTAAATTTGTTCTACCACCAAATTCAGTTGCTGATTCAAAATCTACAAAAATAGCTTTTGCATGACCTATATGTAAATACCCATTTGGTTCTGGTGGAAAACGGGTAACAATCTCTTTATGCTTTCCTGATTCTAAATCATCTATAATAATATTTCTTATAAAATTTGATGAAGTTTTGTTTTCCATATGTACACGACCTTTCTCCTTCATTCCTTTATTTAAATTATTAGTATTTTGAATATAATTATAACCCATTCATGTAAATATATCAAAAAATTTCATTTTATTCTACATGCTATTTTAATTTTTAGCTATATCCACAAAGAATAGCCGACCCAAAGATCGGCTATCCCTTATTTTTCCATATGCCATTTTACCCCTTGAGGTGTATCTTCAAGGATAATGCCTCTAGCCTTTAAATCATCTCTAATTTTATCCGCTAGTGCAAAATTTCTATCTTTTCTTGCTTGTTGTCTTTCTTTTACTAGCTTTTCAATTTCTTCATCTAGTGATTCTTGTTCTTTTGTAGCAATTTCTAAAACACCGGCTAATTCCATAAATAAATCATAGCTTTTTTGGATCAACTCTTTTGATGAATTTTCATTGATATTTGTATTGATCTCTTTTACTAATTCAAATATTGCTGCAATAGCATCTGCTGTATTTAAATCATCATCCATTACTGTAATAAATTTTTCTCTATGCTTTTCAAGTCCTTTAAGTAACTCTTTTTCTTCTTCTTTCATATTTCCATCTTGTATATTGTCTAAAAGATGTTTTAAGTTATTTTTAGCATTATATAATCTCTCTAAACCATTTTTAGCTTGTTCCATAAGATCTCTACTAAAATTAATTGGATTTCTATATTGGGCTGATAACAAGAAAAATCTTACTACTTCTCCATCGAATTCTTTCAATACATCTCTTACTGTAAAGAAGTTTCCTTTTGATTTAGACATTTTTTCATTGTTAATCGTAATATATCCATTATGCACCCAATAGTTTGCAAAGGCTTTTCCTGTACAAGCTTCACTTTGAGCGATTTCATTTTCATGATGAGGGAAGATTAAATCCTGACCTCCTCCATGAATATCAATGGTTTCTCCTAGATATTTAGTAGACATAACAGAACACTCAATATGCCATCCTGGTCTACCTTTTCCCCAGGGGCAATCCCATGCAATTTCGCCTGGCTTTTGACTCTTCCATAAAGCAAAGTCTGTTGGGCTTTTCTTTACATCATTTACTTCTATTCTAGCTCCTACTTCTAAATCTTCTATACTTTGCTTAGATAATTTTCCGTAATCCTTGAATTTTGATGTATCAAAATATACATCTCCATTTACTTCATAAGCATAACCCTTTTCTATCAACCGTTGTACAAATTGGATGATTTCATCAATATTTTCTGTCACTTTAGGATGCACATCTGCTTTTTTCACGCCTATGGCTGCTGCATCTTCAAAATATTTCTCTATATATTTTTCACTCACTTCTGAAGGTGTGATCTCTTCTTCAATAGCTCTTTTGATAATTTTATCATCTACATCTGTAAAGTTTTGTACAAACTTCACCTTATATCCTCTATATTCAAGATATCTTCTTAATGTATCAAATACAACAAAAGGTCTCGCATTTCCAATATGGAAGTAATTATAAACCGTTGGACCACACGCATACATCTTTACTTCCTCTGGGTTCATAGGTATAAATTCTTCCTTCTTTCTTGTAAGCGTATTATATAGCTTCATCTCTCTTTTCCCCCTCTTTAATTTTTTTCTCTAGATGAGCAATTCTTTTTCTTAAGCATTCAAGCTCTTGCATCATAGGATCTGGCAAATGCACTTGATCCAGATCAATATCAGGTTTCTTAATATTTTTTATTTTTATATTATCCTTTATTACAATGCGTCCTGGTACCCCTACTACAGTACAATTAGGGGGTACTTCTTTAA
Organism: Marinisporobacter sp.; assembly: GCA_025210525.1. Taxonomy (GTDB): domain Bacteria; phylum Bacillota; class Clostridia; order Peptostreptococcales; family Thermotaleaceae; genus Crassaminicella. Next base: position 49,445 of record JAOARP010000019.1, on the reverse strand, counting down.
GAACTACAGATCCTGATCCTATTTTTGAATTATCTCCTACTTTAAAAGGTCCTAATACTTTAGCTCCACTACTAATTACCACATTATTTCCTATTGTGGGATGTCTTTTGCCTGTTTCTTTTCCAGTTCCACCTAAAGTAGCTCCTTGATAAATGGTAACATCATCACCAATCTCAGTTGTTTCTCCAATCACTACACCCATCCCATGGTCAATAAAAAATCTTTTGCCTATTTTAGCCCCTGGATGAATTTCTATCCCTGTAAAAAATCTAGCTATTTGAGATATAAGTCTTGCAATTACTATAAATCCTCTTTTATAAAACCCATGAGCAACACGATGACTAATAATACTGTGAATACAAGGATAACATAACATTACTTCTATTCTACTCTTTGCAGCAGGGTCTCTCTCTAAAACTGCTACAATATCTTCATTGATCTCTCTTAAAAATTTTAACATATGACCTCCTCCTTTCCAATACATTAGTGGTAAAACTTGTTAAAACTAAAATAAAAACCTTCATCTCTATATACAGAGACGAAGGTTTTTCGCGGTTCCACTCTGCTTAGGGTTTCCCCTCAGCTTCTATTACTTTAACGGCGCTTACCGGCTGTTCCTACTATTTTTCAGACAGCTGCTCATAGGTGCATTTGGGTTTAATTAACCTTTAAGCTACTCTCAGCCAGTGGTAGCTTTTCTCTGTCAGGCGCTTTAAACTTACTCTCCTAATCCATGCATTTATAATAAATTTGCTTTTACATATTCTATGCGAGATAATATATTTTGTTTCCCTAAAACTTTCATCATCAGATTTAAATCTGGCCCATGAACTTCTCCTGTTAATGCAACTCTTATAGGCATAAAAAGATTTTTTCCCTTATAGCCAGTTTCTTTTTGAATCGCTTTTAATGCTGTTTTTCCAAAGGTTTCATCAATATTTTCAGTTTCTGAAACCTTTTGTGTAAGCACTTCTAATAAATGTGGTAAATGCTCAAGCTTTAATACTTCTTCTGCTTTTTCATCCTCTGGTGTTATTTCTGTTTTAAAGAAAATATCTGACTTTTCTACAATTTCACCGGCAAAGGAAAGTCGATCTTGTAATAGCTTTACTAAATCCGTTAACCATTCATATTTTTCTTTAGCTTCTTCTTTAGTAATATATGCAGCATCTATAAGATGAGGGATTGCTAAATCTGTAAGTTCCTCAAGAGAAGCTTCTTTTACATAGTGAGCATCGATCCAATTTAATTTATCTGTATCAAATACGCCTCCACTTTTAGACACTCTCTCTAATGAGAATTTTTCAATCAACTCTTCCATAGAGAAAATTTCTTGATTGTCTTCTGGACTCCATCCTACAAGAGCTAAATAGTTTACAAGTCCTTGGGGCAGATATCCTTTTCTCTTGAAATCTTCTGCTGCTACATCCCCTTGTCTTTTACTTAATTTTTTTCTATCTTTGTTTAAGATATTTGGAAGATGCACAAATTTTGGTGCTTCCCATCCTAACGCTTCATATAGATAAGCATGTTTAGGCGTTGAAATAATCCATTCTTCCCCACGAATAACATGAGTAATTTCCATTAAATGATCATCCACAACAACAGCAAAATGATAAGTTGGAAACCCGTCTGTTTTCATCAATACTTGATCATCTAAATCATTTGTATTAACAACTACATTTCCTCTGATCACATCAAAAAAAGCAATTTCTCTATTTTCAGGAAGTTTTAATCTTACTACATATTCTTCCCCACTAGCGATTCTTTCCTTTGCTTCTTCTATAGAAAGGTCTCTACAATGACCATCATATTTTGGCGTTTGACCATTTTCTTTTTGTTCTTCTCTTACTTTTTCTAATCTTTCTTTAGAACAGAAACAGTAATACGCATGTCCATCTTCAATCATTTGATCAATATATTTTTGATAAATTTCTAATCTTTCTGATTGAACATAAGGACCCTTATCTCCCTTTTGAAGAAGCTTTCCATCCTCAAGGACAACTCCTTCGTCATGCTCAATCCCAGCCCATTTAAGAGCTTCAATCATATTCTCTATAGCACCTTCAACATATCTTGTTCTATCTGTATCTTCAATCCTTAGTATATATTTACCCCCATTTTGTTTTGCAAACAAATAGTTATATAGGGCAGTTCTTAAACTTCCTATATGTACAAATCCTGTAGGACTTGGTGCAAATCTAACTCTTACCGTCATACGAGCTCCTCCTAATTTTAAAAATCATTATTATATTTTCTAATTATATCTAAAAATACTTTCCTTAGCAACCAATTTGCCTTTATATCCTATTTTATCCTTCTGTCTCTTTACTATACGCCCTAAATTATCTATTGAATTTTACTTTATACCAACTTCTTTTATCACATTTGAAATAGCTTTTTCATAAGAAATTTCTATCTTTTCCTCTCCACTTCTCAACTTATACTCAACAATTTCTTCTCCTGCTTTTTTGCCTACTACGATTCTAATAGGAATCCCTATCAAATCTGCATCCTTAAATTTCGCTCCCGCCCTTTCGTCTCGATCATCTAATAATACTTCAATATTTTTATCTAATAATTCTTTATATATTTTTTCGCCTAGAGCAACTTGTTCTTCCTTCTTTTTATTCACAATAGAGATGATCACATGAAAAGGAGCTATAGAAAAAGGCCAAAGTATTCCATTATCATCATGATGTTCATTTATAATAGCAGATAAGGTTTTTGTTACATCAAGACTATAGCTTCCCATGAACACATTTTTTTCTTTTCCCTTTTCATCAATATAAGTAACTCCTAAATTTTCACTACCATTTGTGTTTAATTTTCTTAATTTTCCAAGGTCTATACCCTTTTTTATTTCTATAGGTTCATTACATTTTGGGCATTTATCTCCTTCTTTAATGGTAATAATGTCTTCAATTACATCAGCCTTAAAATCCCTGCCGTAATTTACATTTTTTATATGATAATCTGTTTTATTCGCCCCTGCTACAGCATTTTTCATCATTGTTACTTCCCGGTCCACCACAAGTATTACATCATTTAATCCAATTGGACCTGCAAAGCCCGTTTTAGCACTTGTAATTCTTTCTACCTCTTCTCCCTCTGCAAAGGAAAGTGTCATAGGTTCTATATTCAAAGCAGTTTCTAATTTTGCTGAATTTAACCCTCTATCTCCTCTAACAAAAGCTGCTATAAACTTATTTTCTCCCTTTAGCAATAAACATTTTATTAGTTTCGCTTCTTCTAGTTCTAAAAATTCATTTAATTGTTCAATGGTTTTTACATTAGGTGTATATACATCTTCTAATGGTTTCTCTTCTTCTTCATTAGGTAAATCTATACTACACATAGCTCTCTTCTTCACAGCTTTATATCCACAAGATTTACAAATAGCAATTTCTTCTTTTCCTTCATCAGAAACAATAGTAAATTTTCCTGATATAATTTCTTCGTTGTTGTGGATATCTAAAACTTTCTTCATATGTAATCCACATATTTTAAACATTTCCTCAAAAATTGTGTGCATATGCTGAAAATGTTTTTCTAGTCCTTCTTTGTCCTGATCAAAGGTCATCATATCAAATAAAATACTTCCCTTTTTATCCTCGTCACTTTTTCCTGTTCTTTCTTGATAAAAACCAAAAGGTAATTCCTTATAAGATTTCAAATCTTTTTTTACAAGACTAATATAAGCTTTTTCATCAGCTGATACTAATATACTAAATTCCTGAAGTCCTTCTCTTTCAAGAATCCCCCTAAATATTCTCTTCATCTTTTCAATAACTCTATATCCTAATGGCAAATAAGCATAAGTTCCTGAAACCTTTCTCATCATACTCCCTCTAATAAGCAATTTTTCCGATATTTTTTCAATCTCTGAAGGCACTTCCCTTAAAGTATGTAGATACAGCTTTGATGCTCTCATTTTTTTGCCCCTTTCCCTTTTAGTATATAAATGAAGGTGGTTATTTATATAACCACCTTGTGTCTTAATACGCTCTTGCTACGTATACCATATGTTTTGCTTCTTTTCCACAGAAATGACATTTATCCCCTAAATCTTCTTGTTCGAATGGAATACATCTAATCGTTGCACCTGTTTCTTCTTTTACATGCTCTTCACATTCACGGTCTCCGCACCACATAGCCTTTGCAAATCCAGGCTTTTCTTCTTGTTTTTGTTTAAAGTCTTCAAGACTTTCCACATAATAAGTTTTTTCTTCTCTATAATTACGAGCTTTTTCTAGCATATTATCATGAATATCATCTAATAATTTTACTACTGTTTCCTTTAAGCCTTCCATTGGAACAGGTTGTTTTTCTAGTGTATCTCTTCTGAAAATCATTACTTGATTTTTTTCAATATCTCTAGGTCCTACTTCTATACGAATTGGAACACCTTTCATTTCCCATTCATTAAATTTCCATCCTGGTGAATTGTTTTCGTTATCATCAATTTCTATTCTAATATCATTGCCTAAAGCTTTTTTAAGTTCATAAGCTTTATCTAAAACGCCTTCTTTATGTTGTGCAATAGGAATAATCACTACTTGAGTTGGAGCTACTCTAGGAGGAAGTACAAGTCCTCTATTATCTCCATGAACCATGATAATTCCACCAATTAATCTTGTAGATACACCCCAAGATGTATGGTATGGATGTTCCATCTCTCCACTTCTTCCTAAGTATGAAATATCAAAGGCTTTTGTGAAATGTTGCCCTAAATTGTGAGAAGTTCCTGCCTGAAGAGCTTTTCCATCATGCATTAGCGCTTCCATTGTATAAGTAGCATATGCTCCTGCAAACTTTTCTTTTTCGCTCTTTCTTCCTGTTACAACAGGAATAGCTAATAAATCTTCTGCTGTTTCTTTATAAATCTTAAGCATTTGAAGTGTTTCTTCTTGTGCCTCTTCTTCCGTTTCATGTAATGTATGTCCTTCTTGCCATAAGAATTCAGAAGTTCTTAAGAAAGGTCTTGTAGATTTTTCCCATCTTACAACACTACACCATTGGTTATAAAGATAAGGTAATTCTCTATAAGAATTTAACCATTTTGAATACATAGAACAAATAATGGTTTCTGATGTAGGTCTTACACAAAGTCTTTCTGCAAGCTTTTCGTCTCCACCATGAGTTACCCATGCTACCTCTGGTGCAAATCCTTCAACATGTTCTTCTTCTTTTTTTAGTAAATTTTCCGGAATCAATAATGGAAAATACATATTCTTATGACCTGTATCTTTAAATCTTCTATCCATATATTGTTGGATATTTTCCCAAATTGCATATCCATATGCCTTAATAACCATAAATCCTTTTACTGGTGAATAGTCTACCATATCTGTCTTTTTAATAACGTCTGTATACCACTGAGGAAAATCAACCTCCATTGGTGTAATATCTTCTACAAATCCTTTTTGTTTCTTTGCCATATTCTTTCTCCTTTCTTTTATAGACCCATCTTTTTTCATCATTTCATTAAAATACCCCTTCGTCTCATTCTAGAGACGAAAGGGTCTAATTTTCCGCGGTACCACTCTAATTAATTCAAAAGAATTCTCTTCACCTAGATCTAACGGTCTAGCACCGTAAAGACTTACTGAGTTTCAGTCTTAACTCAAGGGTGGGTTCGAAAAGATATCTCATACAAAGTCTTTCAGCCCATGAACTTTGCTCTCTCAATGGTTAATCTAACCTACTATTCCCTATCATAGCTTTCATCATTTTTAAACTTAAATACATATTAACTAATATCACTTTATTTGTCAACAGTAAATCTCACAACACTTGCAATGGCTTGAGATGCAATACCTTCTCCTGTTCCTGTAAACCCTAACCCTTCTGTAGTAGTAGCTTTTACATTAATACAATCAATAGCTACCCCTAAGGTATCAGCTATATTTTTTCTCATTTCTTCTATGTAAGGAGCCATTTTAGGTTTCTGTGCAATAATCGTACTATCAATATTATTCACCTTATATCCCATAGATTTAAGCATATTATTCACTTCAGATAACAATTTTATACTAGAAGCCCCCTTAAACCTATCATCCGTATCTGGAAAATGCTTACCAATATCCCCTAAAGCTACTGCTCCGAGTAATGCATCCTTTATAGCATGAAGGAGTACATCTGCATCAGAATGTCCTAAAAGTCCCTTTTCATAAGGTATTTCTACACCTCCTAATATGAGTTTTCTTCCCTTTACTAATCTATGTACATCATATCCCATACCTACACGCATAAGTATCCTCCTCTATTTTTAATCCCTATTTTGTAAAATAGCTTCTCCTATATATAAATCTTCTGGTGTAGTTATTTTTATATTTTCATAACTACCCATAACCAGCTTTACATCTTCACCAATTCTTTCAACCAACACAGTATCATCCGTACCTTGGTATCCATCTTCTATAGCTTTTTCATGGGCTTTTAATACAAGCTTATAATCAAAAACTTGAGGAGTTTGTATTGCCCAAATAGTTTTTCGATCTGGTGTATTTTTAATATTTTTTTCTTCATCAACCACTTTAATCGTATCTTTTACAGGTACACCTACCCCTACTGCTTTATACTTTATAGCTGCATCTATACTATCAATAATAGTCTCTCCTTTTATAAAAGGTCTTGCTCCATCATGAATAGCTACAATATCACATTTTTCATCTACTGCCTTTAATCCATTTAATATGGATTCTTGACGCTCAAACCCTCCACCTATAACTTTTGTAACTTTTTTAAATCCAAAAGAATCAATAATTCTTTCTTTACAATATTGAATTTCCTCTGGGTGAGTTACGACGATGATTTCGTCTATATAAACAGATTGCTCAAAAGCTTCAATAGCATGAGCCAGTACAGGTTTGTTACAAAGGTTTAAATATTGCTTATTCATATTACTATTCATTCTTTTTCCTCGTCCTGCTGCTGCAATAATAACAGAAACAAATTTTTCTTTTTTCAAAATGATTCCCCCTATTTCAAAAGAAAACCCAGCATATGCTGGGTAATTTTATTATATATTTTTATGCAGATTTATCAACTAATAATTTAGGTTTTGCAAAAATCATTCTTCCTGCAGCAGTTTGTAATACACTAGTGACAAGAACACCCATAGTCTCTCCAATATGCTTTCTTCCACCTTCTACGACAATCATCGTTCCATCATCTAAGTAAGCCACACCTTGCCCAGATTCTTTTCCTTCTTTTATAACTTGTACAACCATTTCTTCTCCAGGCAATACTACCGGTTTTAATGCATTAGCAAGCTCATTAATATTAAGCACAGGTACACCTTGCAGTTCAGCTACTTTATTTAAGTTGTAATCATTCGTTACAACTTTTCCGCCTAAAAATTGGGCAAGTCTTAATAGTTTTATATCTACTTCTTCTACCTCTTCAAAATCCTTATCTGTTATCTTTACCTCTATAGGTAATTCTTTTTGGATACGATTTAAAATATCTAATCCTCTTCTTCCTCTTGCTCTTTTTAAGCTATCTGATGAATCTGCAATATGTCTTAATTCTTTAAGAACAAACTCTGGAATAACAAGAGGCCCCTCCATAAAACCAGTTTGAGATAGGTCTGCAATTCTTCCGTCAATAATCACACTCGTATCTAACACCTTCGGAATATTACTAATATTGTCTTTTTTTGTTTCTATCTTTTCTTTAGCTGCTACATTCTTTTTAAATAGCATAGATATATTGCCCAAATCATCTCTTTTCTTATTTGCGAGACTTACACCTAAATATCCTAAGAATATATAAAGCATAATAGATAAAATTGGTCCTACCAATGGAATAGATATGCCCATCAATAAACTACTGATTAAATAAGCTATCACCAATCCAATGATTAATCCTACTGCTCCAACAACCATATCCATAGTAGGAATCTTTTGAAGTTCTCCTTCTACCCAATTTGCTGAGCTTAATCCTTTTTCCATCAGCCATGGCGTAACAATAAAAAATATAATTCCTCCTGTAACTGCACCTATAATACTAAAAACCATTCCCATAATAGGTGTAATCTCTGGGATCTGTACAATCCCCTGAACTTTAGCTAGTTTTATTAAAAGCATGGCCCCTGCATACCCAACCGAAGCACCTGCTAATGTTAGTGCTCCTCTAACAATTTTATTAAACATAGCTTTCCACCTCCTATTTCAAAAGTATAACCATGCTAATTTTATTTTATAACTAAACACTACCTAATTTCAATAAAATTTGTATATTTTGGTAAAAAAATAGTATGTAATACAAAAATGAAGCGTCCTCATGACGCTTCACATAGTTAGAATTATTGAATAGCTGTATCAATTAAATCTTCAGCAACTTTTTCTTCTATGCCTCTAGCCAGTACTATTTCACTAATGAGGATTTGTTTTGCATTCGCTAGCATTTTTCTTTCTCCTGTTGATAGTCCTTTTTCTCTATCTCTAAGAGTTAAATTTCTTACTACCATAGCAACTTCATAGATGTCTCCACTTTTAATCTTATCCATATTGGCTCTATATCGTCTATTCCAATTTTTAGGCATTTTGGAAATGTCATCACTTAATACAGCCAGCACTTGATCTACTTCTTTTAATGATATAATTTCTCTTAATCCGATGTCTTCTACATTGTCAAGAGGTATCATTACTTTCATTTCTCCTAGAGGCATCTTCATAATATAATATTTACGCTTCTTCCCCAATATCTCTTTTTCTTCTATAGCTTCAATAATCCCCGCTCCATGCATAGGATAAACCACTCTATCACCGATATTGAACATTCAGCAAAACCTCCCACATTATACATCACCTACATTCAGTATACAACAAGGGCCTAGGTTTTGTCAAGAAAATAATTATTTTATCACACGAAGTATTCATTGTCAACTTTATTTTTTGAAACTTTAGTCCTATTTTTTTCAATTTTTACCATCATTCAAGCTCATATTCCACTTTTCTACCCTAAAAGTATTTTTCTATTAATAGCCTTTAATTTTACTCTATAATGTGCTAGAATAAACTTAAATCAAACTTATTGTACAGAGGTGATGAAACCAATGAAAGATTCTGTTCTTCACAAATTTCAAAATAATGTTTCAGAAGTATTGATTAGACACAAAAGTATTTTAGACATCGTATCCAAATATCAGGAGAGCTGTGCAAAAGTCAATAGATCTATTGTAAAAGCTGCTACGCATTGTGGTTGTATTCATATAAATGCCAAAGCTCAACATATCCCAAAGGATATTTCCTATGAAGAATTAAAAGATTTTTTAGACAATCACGTTTCTGGTGAACTTTGTGATATTTGTAGGGATAAAATCACCCAAGAAATGGGAAACCATTTATTCTATCTTGTAGGTATATGTAATACACTTAATCTTGATATCCATGAAATCTTAACAAAACAATCCAAAAACATTGAAACTCTTGGAAAATACGGGCTCTATTAAAAAAACACCAATAAACTTTATTGGTGTTTTTTATTTAACGAATATGTCTATCTAATAAAACTTGTTCTTGTACCCTTCTTAATCCTTCTTTAATAGCTCTTGCTCGAATCTCACCAATTCCCTCTACATCATCTAATTCTTCTATAGAAGCCTTTAGTATTTTTTGGAAATCACTAAAATGATTGACTACATTTTGAATAACAGATATAGGGAGCCTTGGAACTTTATTTAAAATTCTAAAACCTCTTGGTGAAACAGGCATATCTAATAAATCATCTAACCCACCTTGATAGCCTAAAATCTTTCCAATATTAGATAAATCTAATAACTCTTCAGAAGATAAATTTTTGATCTGTCTACTAACCTTATTATAATCTATAGAATCATCCTCTATCATATAATCTTGTGCAACATATTCCCCATCTTCTTTTACATTGGCTAGCAACTCTTCTAACTGCATGCTTACAAGACGACCTTCATTTCCCAATTCACTTATATATTTATCTATTTCTGAAACAATACGCATAACCATTTCTGTTCTTTGAAGAACAATCGCTACATCTTGGATTGTCGCCAAATCTTCAAACTCCAGACCACTTAAGTTAATCATTGCTTGATCTAAAACTTTTCTATATTTCTCTAAAGTTTGAATAGCTTGGTTTGCTTTGTTTAATATTTTGTTAGTATCTTGGACAATATATTTAGAATATCCTTTATAAATAGTAATAATATTTCTTCTTTGTGAAATAGATATAACAATAAGCCCCGTCTGACGAGCTACCCTTTCAGCTGTTCTATGTCTTATCCCCGTTTCTGAAGAGGGAATGGAAGGATCAGGAATTAATTGGGTATTTGCATATAATATTTTCTTTGCATCAGAACTTAATATAATTGCACCATCCATTTTCGCAAGCTCATACAAATATGCCGTTGACAAATCAACATTTATATAAAAACCTCCATCTACAAGGTTCATTACTTCTTCATTATCACCTATAACGATTAAAGCTCCTGTTTTAGCTCTCAAAACATTTTCAAGTCCTTCTCGCAAAGAAGTTCCTGGAGCCAATCTCTTAATAGATTCCATTATACCTTGTTCTTTCATTTTATCTTCTTTTACCAATTGTATTGTCCTCCCAACCTTTTTTCTCCTATCTTTCCTATTATATTATATCTATGCATAACAATTAAAGAATTATTTCATTTAATTTTCAAAAAACATAGCATCTATAGCATCTTTTAAAGAATTTGCTCCGATCAACTTTATGGGTTCATCTAATTTTAATTTTTTTATACTTTTTTTAGGCAATATACACTTTTTAAATCCCATCTTGGAAGCTTCTTTTATCATTTTTTCTATATTTGAAACAGATCTTAATTCTCCAGTTAGTCCGATTTCTCCAATAGCAATTGTAGTGGTAGTATGAATATCTAATCCTCTCATACTAGAATAAATAGCAAGGGCTACCCCTAAATCTGATGAAGTTCCTTCAGGCTTTAATCCCCCAACTACATTTACATAAACATCTTGGTTCATAAGAGGAATTCCTACCTTTTTTTCTAAAACTGCCAAAATTAAATTTAATCTGTTTAAGTCAATACCAATAGCTGCTCTTCTTGCGAATCCTAGATTCGTTGGGGCAACTAATGCTTGAATCTCTAAAAGGAGAGGTCTTGTTCCTTCTAAGCTACTAATAACAATAGAACCTTCCGTATCGCTAAGACCTTCTAAAAACACCTCTGATGGATTAGAAACTTCTACAAGGCCTTCTTCTCTCATTTCAAAAACACCTATTTCACTCGTGGTCCCAAAACGATTTTTCACAGCTCTTACTACTCTAAATTCTTGTGTTCTTTCTCCTGTAAAATGAAGTACTGTATCCACAAGATGCTCTAACATCCTAGGGCCTGCCAATTCTCCTGTTTTGGTCACATGAGCAACAATGAAAATAGGAATCCCTTTTGTCTTCCCTATATGCATAATATGGTTAGTGCACTCTCTTACCTGAGAAACGCTTCCAGGAGCAGAAGATAAATCTGATTTAAATAAAGTTTGTATAGAATCAATAATAACAAATGCAGGTTGTAATTCTTTTATATATTCCTTAATAATATCCACGTTGGTTTCTGATACAATCATCAATTTTTCTTGTATAGCATTTAATCTTTCTGCTCTCATTTTTATTTGTTCTTCTGATTCCTCTCCAGAAACATATAAAACCGTACCATATTCTTTTGCTATATTACTGCTTGCTTGTAAAATCAAAGTAGATTTTCCTATTCCTGGTTCTCCTGATATTAAAGTTAAGGAGCCCTTTACCATGCCTCCTCCTAATACTCGATTAAGTTCCTCAATATGGGTATCTAACCGGTCATAAGAACCAGACTTTATTTCTTTAATAGGTAAAGGCTTCGTACTACTTGTAATGGTTGGTGATTTTTTATATTGGTTTATTGCCTTTATTCGTTCTTCTACCATTGTATTCCAACTACCACATATACATTGTCCCATCCACTTAGGACTTTCATAACCGCAGTTTTGACATACAAAAAGGGTCTTTTCTTTTTTTGCCATACATTCCTCCACTTTCCCTCTTATAACAACTATATCCTTTCTATTCTGATTTTATACTTTCAATCTATAATAGTCAATGAATCAAGGGTACGAAAAAAGGCTTTATGGATTTACTCCATAAAACCTTTTAAACTACGATTGCGCCTTCCGTGTCTACTTCTAATATTTTAATTTCCCAATTTCCTTCAATCGTTTCTAAAAATTGTTTCATCTTTTCTTCAAACTGAACATTTTTTTCATCAATTACAGCCATCAAGGTTGACCCTGATCCACTGATAAATTCTGCTTTAGATCCTAAATCTTCACAAGCTTTAAAAACAGCATCTATATTAGGAATTAAATTTGCTCTAAAGGGTTGATGTATTTTATCCTGTGTTGCCTTTCTTAAATGCTCAATTTCTCCATTATTCATGCTAGCTACAAGCATAGAGACTCTGCTTATATTAAAAATACAATCCTCTTTACTATAATTTTCTGGAACAACCTTTCTTGCTTCATGGGTAGAAACAGTAAAATCAGGAATCATCACTGCAAATCTTAAATTTTTAGGAACATTTACTTTAGAATGGATTACTTTATTATTCTCATAAATAGATACACACATGCTACCAATAGCTGCTGGAACAATATTATCAGGATGACCTTCCATTTCTGTCCCTATTCTTAGAACATCCTCTTTGCTTAAAACATTGTTCATAAGCTTATTAGCAATCATAATTCCAGCAACAATACAAGTTGCACTACTTCCTAAGCCTCTACTCATGGGAATATCTATCTTATTTGCAGTAATCTTTAAGCCATCTACCTTTTTCCCGTAAAAGTCTAATGTTTTTTTCATAGCTTCATATACTAAATTTTCTTCTAGAGGAATCTGTCCAAATCCTACAGTTTCTATTCCTTCAGCTATTTTTTCTATTTCAAATTCATTATATAACGTAAGTGCCATTCCAAGAACATCATATCCTGGACCCATATTTGCTGTTGTTGCTGGTACTTTTATTTTAAACATACTCATCACCTATCCAATAATCTATTTTTTTATTCAGTCGAGCTATTTTCTTCTAAAATTCCCTTATTCCATAGCAATTAATTCAACTTTAGACGTTCCCTGTTGATCTCTTAATTTATCTAAAATTTCATCTATTTCCATATTCGCCTCGGAAATATCAAAGGTAATACTTACATTAGCAATTCCATTAATTGGTATATCCTGATTGATCGTTAGTATATTCACATTACAATCCGCCATAATATTTAATAAGTGCGATAGATTTCCTGGCGCATGATTTAACAATAAAGTAATCGTCGCCTTTTGACCTCTACTCCCTTCTGATGGAGTAGAAATAAAATCTTTATACTTATAATATGTACTTCTGCTAATCCCCGTCATTTGAGTTGCCTCCGTTACCCCTCTTGCTTTTCCAGTTCTTAATAGTTCTTTTGTCTCAAGAACCTTTTCATAAATATCTGGCAAAATAGTTGTATCAATAATTAAAAATTTTCTATTTGTCATTTATTTCACCTCTTTTGTTCGTTCACGAAATACATTTGTTCACCATATGCGAACTCCCTTTATAATAGTACCACATTTTTATAACCTATACAACACTTTTTCAAAGACAAATACTATAAAAATAAAGCTGCATTTTTTGCAGCTTTATTCTCCTTTACTCAATTTCAATTTATTTTTAAAGATGATCTTTTCATTTTCTACATCTACAAAAATATCATCATTTTTAGAGATATTTCCCTTTAATATTTCTTCTGATAAAGAATCTTCTAGCATTCTTGTAATAGCACGCTTTAATGGTCTTGCTCCATACTCTTGATCAAATCCCTTTTCTCCTAAAAGTTTCTTAGCATTTTCTGATATTTCAAGTTTTATATTCAGTGCGCTCATTCTTTTCGTTAAATCTTTGATCATGAGCTCTACGATTTGGTTGATATGTTCTTGTTCTAAGGCATGGAACACAATTACTTCATCAATCCTATTTAAAAACTCTGGTCTAAAGCTTTTTCTCAATTCATTCATGACATTTTCTTTCATTTTTTCATAAGCTGTTTGTTTTTCATCTGCTACTGTACCTGCAAATCCTAATGTTTTTTGTTTTTTAATAGTATGTGCACCTACATTAGATGTCATAATCACTACAGTATTTTTGAAATCAACTACTTTTCCTTTTGAATCTGTAAGTCTTCCATCATCGAGGATTTGAAGCAATATATTAAATACGTCTGGATGAGCCTTTTCAATTTCATCAAATAATACTACAGAATAAGGCTTTCTTCTTATTTTTTCTGTCAGCTGTCCTCCTTCATCATATCCTACATATCCTGGAGGTGAACCTACTAAGCGAGATACAGCATGTTTCTCCATATACTCTGACATATCAATACGGATTAAAGCGTCCTCATCTCCAAATAATGCTTCCGCCAATGCTTTAGAAAGCTCTGTTTTTCCCACTCCCGTAGGTCCTAAAAATATAAATGATCCAATGGGTCGTTTAGGGTCCTTTAACCCTACTCGAGCCCTTCTTACAGCTCTTGCTACAGCTTTTACTGATTCTTCCTGTCCAATAACTCTTTGATGAAGAATTCCTTCCATATTTAATAGTTTTTCTGATTCTTCTTGCGCAAGCTTTTTGACTGGAATTCCTGTCCAACTAGACACAGTTTCTGCAATTTCATCTTCTCCAACAGTTGCTTTTTTACTTCCTGTTGTTTTCCAATTATTTTTTCTATTTTGCAGCTCTTCTTTTATTTGTTTTTCTTCATCTCTTACCCTTGCTGCTCTTTCAAAGTCTTGTGCACTAATTGCTTCTTCTTTTTCTTTTTCAAGTTCTTCTATTTTTTCTTTTAGATCTTTTAATTCTGGAGGTTGGGTTACAATTTTTAATCTGATCTTTGATGCAGCCTCGTCAATTAAGTCTACAGCTTTATCTGGTAAAAATCTATCTGTAATATACCTATGAGAGAGCTTTGCAGCAGCTTCTAAAGCTTTATCTGTAATTTTTACACTATGATGAGCTTCATATTTATCCCGCAGACCCTTCAGAATTTGTACTGTTTCTTCAATACTTGGCTCTTCCACATGAATAGGCTGAAATCTTCTTTCAAGAGCTGAATCCTTTTCAATATGCTTTCTATATTCATCTAATGTCGTTGCTCCTATAGCTTGTAATTCTCCTCTAGCTAAAGCAGGCTTTAAGATATTTGATGCATCAATAGCTCCTTCTGCAGCACCAGCTCCAATAATTGTATGCATCTCATCAATAAAGAGAATAACATCTTTTGCTTCTCTTAATTCTACCATTACTTTTTTTAATCGATCTTCAAATTCTCCACGATATTTTGCTCCAGCTACCATAGAAGGTAGATCTAATGTAACCACTCTCTTATTCTTTAATGTTCCTGGAATATCTCCTATAATAATTTTTTGTGCTAACCCTTCTGCTATTGCAGTCTTTCCCACTCCAGGTTCACCAATAAGACAGGGATTATTTTTTGTTCTTCTGCTTAATATTTGTACGACTCTTTCTATCTCTTTACTTCTTCCTATAACAGGGTCAATCTTTCCTTCTAATGCCATTTCTGTTAAATCTCTTCCGTATTCATTTAGTACTGGTGTATTTTTTTTGTTCACAGTACGCACATGATCCCCATGATTATCTTCATTTGAAGTTCCTAAAAGCTTCATAATCTCATTTTTTGTCTTTGTAAGATTAACAGCATGTTCTAATAAAATTTTTACAGCTATACATTCTCTTTCTTTGATCAATGCTAAAAGAATATGTTCTGTTCCTATATAATTGTGCCCAAGTCTTCTTGCTTCTGCAAAGCTGAGTTCAAATAGTCTCTTTGTTCTAGGCGTAAAGCTTATTATTTGTGGGTCAGGATCACTTCCTATTCCAATAATGTTTTCTATGCTTTCTTTTATCATTTTTAAGCTTACACCCATATTCCTTAAAGCTTTTGCTGCAATCCCATCTCCTTCTTTTATTAATCCTAGTAAAATATGCTCTGTTCCTACATAGTTATGTCTAAGACTTTTTGCTTCCTCTTGTGCAAAAATCACTACTCTTTGAGCTTTTTCTGTAAATCTACCAAACATATCCATGTAAACACCTCCTAGTATATTGAATCATTTATCCTCATTTATCCATATGCTTATTATTACCCAGTTTTTCTCTTACCAAACTAGCACGCCTAATATCCCTTTCATTGCTACTCAATGCTTTTCCTCCTATTTCTTGTAAACAAGCTGGCTGTGTCATCACCATAATCTCATTGATATTATCAGTCTTCATCTCTTTTAGTATTCCTAAATCTATCCCTAATCGTACATTTGATAAAAGCTTCATACACTCCTGTGAATTCAAAATCCTTGCATTACATAAAATTCCAAAAGACCTATGAATCTGATCTTTTAGCTGCACCCCATTATTAGATAAAAGGGTACTTCTAGCATCTCTTTCCTTTTGAATGATCTGTCTTGTAACATCCTTAAGATTTCCAATAATATCTTTTTCACTTCTTCCTAGTGTTAACTGATTGGATATCTGAAATAGATTCCCAATAAATTCTGTTCCTTCTCCATAAATCCCCCTTACAGCTAAACCGATTTGATTTGCCGCTTGAAGGATTCTATTCATATACCCTGTCATTCTAAGAGCTGGTAAATGCAGCATTACAGATGCACGAATTCCAGTTCCTACATTTGTAGGGCAAGATGTTAAATATCCTAATTTTTCGTCAAAAGCATATTTTACATCCTCTTCTATTGCATCATCTACTCTATTAGCTATATTGAATGCTTTATCCAATTGAAAACCTGGAAGTAAACATTGAATTCTTATATGATCCTCTTCGTTAATCATAATACTTATAGATTCGTCTTTATTTAAAAGGACTGCACCCTTTTCGTAATTGGCAGCTAAATTTGGACTAATTAAATGCTTCTCCACTAAAACCTGTCTCTCTATTTGAGGAATTTCTTCTAATGTAATCAAATCAAAAGAATTTTTTAAATCATCTTTACCTTCAAGAATTGCCTGAGACACTACTGTAGAAACTTCTTTACTCTTTGCCTTTGTAAGGGCTATTGGAAAGGGAAAAGTATCTATATTTCTAGCCATCCTAATCCTACTGCTGATGATAATATCACTGTCTGGTCCTTCTTGTTGTATCCACTTTGCCATGATTACACCTCCTAAAGTTCTTCTTTTAAATGCTTTTCAAGGTCTTTTATTTTATCTCTAAAAATTACAGCTTCCTCATAAGCTTCTTTTTTTACAGCTTCATTTAACTTCAATTTTAATTCTTTTATTTCATTTTTTATTCTTAAAGATCCACCTGCCCTTTTTGGGATCTTCCCTATATGACTTTCATTTCCTTGAATCCTTTTTATCAAAGTATTTAATTTTTCTTCAAAAGCATGATAACACTTAGAACAACCCAGTCTTCCTAATTGCTTAAATTTTCCATATGTCATACCACAATGATCACATTTTGTAGCTTTTACGTAATCTACTTTAATAGGAGAATCTTGTATAGAGTCTAATATGCTTGTCAAAAAGTTATTGATTGAAAAAGATGTGTCAAAAGAAACTTGCTCATTTCTTTTTGCACACTGCTCACATAAATGAAGCTCTATCTTTTGATCATTGAGTATTTTTGTTAAATGTACTGTTGCTGGTCTTTTATTACATTTTTCACACAACATGTCTATTCCCTCCCATTATAATTGAATAAAGCAATCATCATACTCTTTAAAAGATTTGCTCTTACTTCATCTTTTATGTTCATAGGTATATGAATACTTCTATCACTTATAGCCGCTTTCATTAGTATGCTTTCTCTTTCTGTAATAATTTTTTTCTCCTTCAATATATCAATAATAGATGCACCCTTCATTTTGCCAATACTCTCTCCTATTTCTTCAAGAAGCATTCTTATATATTCATTTTTATCCACATTGATCTTAAGAATTTTTATGTGTCCGCCTCCACCCCTTCTACTTTCAATTAAATATCCTTTATCTAGGGTAAATCGAGTAGTAAGTACATAATTAATCTGCGAAGGTGCACAATTAAAATAATTTGCTAATTCATTTCTCTGAATCTCAATCCCTCTATCACTAGCCTCTTGTAACAATTCCTTTAAAAAAATTTCGATGAGATCACTTAATCTAGCCATATTCATCTCCTTGTCTTTGACTTTCTTTGACTTTAGTTTAATAAAAAAAGAGCGTTCCTTCAAGTTTTATTTTTCTGAAAATTATAAGTTTTTTTCATATATATGTAGTATTTCCTTTATTTTTCTATTGTTTTCTATCTATTTTTGCCTTTAACTATAAATATTATAATCTCTTGAAAAATTCTTTTGTTCTATATAAAAGTAAATAAAGATGGTAGCTACACCATCTTTATTTATACTCTATTATTTTTTATCCTTTACAGCTTCAATTATTTTGGGACTCATGTGTGCTGGAACTTCTTCATATCTTGTAAATTCCATTGTAAAACTACCTCTTGCTTGTGTCATAGAACGAAGATCTGTTGCATATTTAAATAATTCTGCTTGAGGAGCTTCTGCAATAACCTTTTGTTTTCTATCTCCTGTAGGCTCCATACCAAGGATTCTTCCACGTCTTTTATTCATATCTCCCATAATGTCACCCATATAATCTTCTGGGATAATAATCTCTACATGCATAATAGGTTCAAGGAGTACAGGACTTGCTATTTCCATTCCTTTTTTAAATGCCAATGATGCAGCAATCTTAAATGCCATTTCAGAAGAGTCTACATCATGATAAGATCCATCATATAAAGTAGCCTTCATATTTACAACTGGAAAACCTGCTAAAACTCCACAGTCTAAACATTCCCTTAATCCTTTTTCAACAGCTGGAATATAATTTTTAGGTACTGACCCACCAAAGATTTCTTCTTCAAAGATAAATTCTTCCTGTGCTGGTTCAAATCTTATCTTTACATCTCCATATTGCCCATGTCCACCTGATTGTTTTTTATGTTTTCCTTGTACATCTGCTTTTCCTTTGATGGTCTCTCTATATGGGATAATTTGATCTACTAATGTTACATCTACCCCAAATTTGTTTTTAAGCTTTCTGGTAATCACATCAATATGCATATCTCCTTGACCACCTATAAGGGTCTGCTTTGTTTCCTTATTTCTCTGTACAACAAAGGTTGGATCTTCTTCTGTTAATCTATTTAATCCTGTTCCAATTTTTTCTTCGTCACCCTTAGCCTTTGGTTCAACTGCCATAAATAATGTAGGTTGAGGAAATTGAATCTTACCATATTGAACAGGATTATTTTTATCACACAAGGTATCTCCTGTTTGTGCATATTGAAGTTTTGCAACTGCTACTATATCTCCAGCAACAACTCTTCCTACTGGAATTTGATTTTTCCCTCTTAATAAAAACATACTTCCTATTTTCTCTACTCCATCCTTTTCTGGATTATATACTTCCATGTCCCCTTTTAACTCGCCAGAAATCACCTTCATTAAAGATATTTTTCCAACATATGGGTCAACAATGGTTTTAAATACTAATGCTGAAAATGGTTCTGAAATATTTACATGTCTGATGACTTCACTTTGATCGTTAGGATTTACTCCATGATAAGGTTTCATATCCTTTGGCATTGGCATATATGTATCAATCATATTCATAAGGGTATGTATTCCAATATTCTTTGATGCAGAACCTACTAAAACAGGTACAACCGAACCCTCTAAAACACCTTTACGTAATCCCACATGGATTTCTTCTGGTGTAAATGGTTCTCCTTCAAAATATTTTTCCATCAATACTTCATCACTTTCAGCCACAGACTCCATAAGCATATCTCTAATAGGCTGAATTCTTTCCATCCATTCTTCTTTTATAGGTGCATCTACACACTCTTTTCCATTGTATTCTCTTGCTATTAGATCTACTACATTTACAAGACCTCGTAGTCCTCGATCTGTTCCTAATGGAATTGCAAAAGGTGCTATAGCTTTTCCGAATTTTTCTCTTAACTGATTAATCACCTTATCATAATTCACATTATCCTTATCCATCTTATTTAAAAAGATCAATTTAGGCATTTTTCTCTTGCTTATGTACTCCCAAGCTTTTTCCGTTCCAACCTCAACTCCTGAACTTGCATCTACTACAATAATAGCTCCTCCAGCAATTCTTAAAGCACTATTTACTTCTCCTACAAAGTCAAAATACCCCGGTGTATCTAAAATATTATATTTATCTTTATCCCATTCAATAGGAATTAAGCTCGTATTAATAGAAATTTGTCTATCTATTTCTTGCTTATCAAAATCTGATACAGTATTTCCATCTTCTGTTTTACCGATTCTATTTGTAACTTTCGTTGTATATAACATGGCTTCTGTTAAAACCGTCTTTCCACAACCACCATGTCCAACTAATGCTACATTTCTTATCTTGTCACTTACATACGCATTCATTTGTCTTCCCCCTCACTCCAGTATTTGTTGTAATGTTTAGACAACTCTAATAAGTATATTCTTCACTATTCTGAAAATTCCTTCTTGTTTAATAAAATTTGTATTTTTTTGTATATTCTAATTTTTATCATTGCTATCAACTTATTTTGATGCCTAAGTATTCTTTTACTATTTTACCTTTATATTCCTGTTGTTATACCTTTTATTTTTCCATTCCTCTTCTTCTAGACAAATACATTTTAAAATTTCCATAAAAATTCGTTATCTTCAAAAATATAGGTATATCCGTCAATCAATTTAGTTCACTTTACAAATTGATATTATTTCTTTAAATTATAGACACAAATTTTGAAACTGAAAAAAATGTAGTCGAGCGAAAATTCAGAAAACATCACCGTTTCATGCAGGAATTTGAAAATTTTTACAGAAATTTATATAAGATAAAAAATCACCTATATATATTTATCAAAATATCTAATATATCTAACCATGGAGGTATTTTATGATGAAAATCACAAAAAAAATGTATGAGGATTACCTAAATAATTTAGGAGTTCCTGAAAACGAAAAATTGGAAAATGGAGGGAAATACAGGGGCAAAAAATATGGAAGCTGGCTGAGAAGAAATCACAAAGAATCCTTTGATACAGGATATAATCAGTATGTAGTAATGAAAGATATTGCACATATTTTAGAAGAAGAGCACATTGAAAAAGAGTGTCATATTCTAACACCTGATAAATATAACCGTAAAGAATATAAAGGAAAACCACCCCTATTAATCATCCGTAGTGAACTTGAAAGTACTTTTATTGCTGAGTTTATTGAGGAATGGATTCCAAAAGATAAGTATTTTCTTAAACCATGTTCTAATTCCTGTCTTGGGGTATACCCTATAAAAAATCAAGATAGATATATTTCTGAATTAATGGTTGGTTAGAAGACAGATATTCTGTCTTCTTTTATCTTTTCTCTGGTAATATTTCAATCCAATAACCATCAGGATCATTAATAAAATAAATACCCATTTTTTCATTTTCATAGCAAATACATGCCATTTCTTTATGTAAACTATGGGCTTTTTCATAATCATCTGTAGTAAATGCTAAATGAAACTCATTATCTCCTAAATTATACGGTCTTTCCCAATCTCTTAACCAAGTTAACTCTAATTTATGAGGATTTATTTCATCCCCTAAGAATACCAAAATAAAACTTCCATCTTCTGCAACTTTTCTTCTAGTTTCTACTAGGCCTAGTGCTTCCTTATAAAAAGCAATACTTTTTTCTAAATCTAAAACATTAATATTATTGTGATTAAATGAAAATTTCATTTTATCGCCTCCTTTATCATGAATATCTTCATAGTGCCATTTTTCATCTTTTGTGTCAAGAAAAAATAGTTTAAAGAAATATTCCTTTCTAAATAACTTATATCATTTTTTATCTTCTTGATTATATAAACTTAAAAATTGATTCATACTAAAGAGGAAAGTTTTTCGATAAATTATTGTTTAAGAAATCCATTTAAGTGGTAATAAATAAACATGATGATAAAAAAAGGAGGCTTTTTCATGATCAGTGAAAAATTAATGAAATCATTAAATGAACAAATTAACTATGAATTTTATTCTGCACATATTTACTTAGCTATGGCAGCTTTTTGTGCTAATGAGGATTTAGATGGTTTTTCAAACTTCTTTAAAGTACAAGCAGAAGAAGAAAAATTCCATGCAATGAAACTTTTTGATTATGTAGTTGAAATGGGTGGAAGAGTGACTATTTCTGCATTTGATGAACCTCAAAATGACTATACTTCTATGCTAGATGTATTTATGAAGGGTTTAGAGCATGAAAAATTAGTAACCCAGAGAATTTATAATCTAACAGATTTAGCTATGGAAGAAAGAGAACATGCTACTATCAGCTTTTTAAAATGGTTTATTGATGAACAAGTAGAAGAAGAATCTACTTTTAATAGTATTATCAAAAAACTTGAGAGAATCAGCGACAATAGCAATGCTCTTTATATGTTAGATGCAGAGCTTGCACAAAGAACCTTTACACCACCTGCACAGTAAATTAATTAAAAAAACTAGGGATCTCATAAGAGATCCCTAGTTTTTATCTGGTACAGATAACTCTTTTAAATTGATTCTTTTTGACAATAAATAAGTTACAACAATCGCCATCAAAAGCCTTAATCCTAATAAAACATATCCATTTGCACCTACAGCAACAAATAACAAGGTATCTTCAAAAACTGCATGACAAGCAACTAAAAAAGCTACTAGTAAGACCAGGTCCTTCTTTGTCAAATCTCCTTCCTTAGAGCTTTGAATGATAACTCCAGCCCCATAGGAAATACCAAAAATAATTCCTACTAATAAGGGAAGTATTGCATCTTTAGATACGCCTAATAATTTTGTAAGACCTTTAAACCGTTCTGATAATTTATTTAAGACATGATAATCCTTTGCAATCTGCAAAATAATCATTAAAGGAATAACAATAATGGCTATAGAATATACGGACTTTAAGCTTCCTACCAATCCTTCTTTTAAAATATCTATCATAGCAATGCACCTACCTGACCTACAATCATACCTACAACCAAAGCTAATCCCACTCTTAAGGCAATGACCTTTCCAATATTTGCATCTAATTTTTTAACAACTGCTGTTTCAACAAATAAGGAATGGGAGAAGGAAAGCATAATCCCTATGGTAGTTATTTGCATAGGGGTTAAAGATATAGCCTTAATAGCTCCAAGTGCTGCATATAAATTTAAAGCATTTCCTAAGACCAATACAAGTGCTGCTTCTCCTGGTAAATGAAACAAACCCATAAGTGGCTCAAATATACGTGAAATCCAGTCAAGAACTGGTGTATGCTTTAAAATGGTTATGAAAATATACACAGGAATAATAATTTTTCCAAGCATCCAAGTGGTTTCTATTCCTTTTTTGATTCCTGTCTTTATAGAATCTATCAGCATATCTCTCACCCCTTTTTATTTATTTTTTAGAATTCAGCGGATTTTACTGTTCTTGGGAAAGGAATAACGTCTCTTATATTGCTCATTCCAGTCATATACATAATAAGTCTTTCAAATCCTAATCCAAATCCAGCATGCTTTGTTCCACCAAATCTTCTAAGCTCTAAATACCACCAGTAATCTTCTTTGCTAAGATTCATCTCATCCATTCTCGCCTCTAATACATCTATTCTTTCTTCCCTCTGGCTTCCACCAATAATTTCTCCAACACCTGGAACTAATAAGTCAGTAGCTGCTACGGTTTTTCCATCATCATTCATTCTCATATAAAATGCTTTAATATCCTTTGGATAATCCGTTACAAATACAGGTTTTTTATATACTTTTTCTGTTAAATATCTTTCATGTTCTGTTTGAAGATCGCATCCCCATTCTACAGGATATTCAAATTTCACCTTAGCTTTTTTTAGTACTTCAACAGCTTCTGTATAAGTAACTCTTCCAAAATCAGAGCTAACAATATTATCAATTCTCTCTAATAAGCCTTTATCAATAAACTTGTTGAAAAACTCCATTTCTTCTGGTGCATTTTCTAATACATAATTGATTACATATTTAATCATATCTTCTGCTAATTGCATATCGTCCTCAAGATCAGCAAAGGCAATTTCAGGCTCAATCATCCAAAACTCAGCAGCATGTCTTGCTGTATTTGAGTTTTCTGATCTAAATGTTGGTCCAAAGGTATATACATTTCTAAAAGCTAATGCATAGCTTTCTGCTTCTAATTGTCCACTTACTGTTAA
Organism: Marinisporobacter sp.; assembly: GCA_025210525.1. GTDB lineage: Bacteria > Bacillota > Clostridia > Peptostreptococcales > Thermotaleaceae > Crassaminicella. Next base: position 25,101 of record JAOARP010000019.1, on the reverse strand, counting down.
ATTTGTTTCTTTTCCAAAGAAGTCTTGTTTAAAATCTATGTTGCCCTCCTCATTTTTAGGAACATTTTCTAAATCCAATGTAGATACTCTAAACATTTCTCCTGCACCTTCGCAGTCACTTCCTGTAATGATTGGTGTATGGGTGTAAACAAACCCTCTTTCTTGGAAAAATTTATGTATTGCATAGGCTGCAATAGAACGTACTCTAAACACTGCTGAGAAAGTATTACTTCTTGGTCTTAAATGAGCAATAGTTCTTAGATATTCAAGAGTATGTCTCTTTTTCTGAAGAGGATAATCTCTATCCGATGCTCCCTCTACCTCAATTTTTGTTGCTTTAATTTCAAATGGTTGCTTCGCTCCTGGCGTAAGTACTAGCTTTCCTTCTACATGAATAGCAGAGCTAATTGTAAGCTTTGAAATTTCCTTGAAGTTTTCTAAATTTTCTTCGAAAACTATTTGAAGGTTTTTAAAAAAGCTTCCATCATTTACTTCAATAAATCCAAAAGCCTTTGATGCTCTTAAGGTTCTTACCCAACCTGCAATAGTAATCGTTTGATCTTGATATTTTTCCGTTTGTCTATAAACTTCTTTAATAGATGTTGTTTTCATATTTTTTCCTCCTCCTCAATCAAAAAAGCCCTTCATCCTTATAGGGACGAAAAGCTAAATTTCGCGGTACCACCCTGATTGCCAAATGGCCAACTCATCAGTACAAAATACTTTTTAATAGATAACGGTTTTCGCCGTCTAAGCCTACTCTCATCAGATTTCAGTTAGAAACTCAGAGATGTTCTTCAATACAGGCCTCGTACCGGTCTTTCACCATCACCGGCTCGCTTAAACGCCTCTCCTATATCTACTCTTCTCGTCCTCGTTTTTTCATTTTATAGTTGGTTCATTGATATTATAATATTTAGAAAATAATATGTCAAAACTTTTCCTATTTATTTTACCCATAAATTTTCAATCTATCAAATAAATTCTTTTATGTTTTTCTACTATTATATGCTGAATTCCACTTTTTTATTTTGTAATTTTACAATTATGTAAAAGTTTCACCACCATTTTATATAATATGTTACAATGAGTTTAATCCAAATTTTCGAGGTGATCTAATGAAGCTCTCTATAAAGGAATTAAAAGATTCTAATCATTTTTTAAACATTATATTTGAAAACATTACATCTGCTATTTTCCTAGTAGATAAAAATATAGAATTACAACAATTTAACGAAACCTTTGGCACTTTGTTTAATAAAAAAGAAGATCAAATCATCGGTAAACTATGTGGAAATGTTATTGGATGTAAATACACCGTTGAAGAATCAAAAAATTGTGGCACCACAAGTAATTGTGAAAATTGTATCTTTAGAAAAGCTATCTTAAATGCATTTCATAATCAAAATCCAACTTACAAAGAAATACTCACTCGAAGTTTCTATATTAATGGAAAATCTATGAAAAAACACTTTCAATTCACAACCAAATATCTCAACTTCAATAATCAAGATATGGTTTTAGTGATTTTAGATGATATTACAGAACTGGAAAATAGCAAGTTAGAGCTACAAAAAAGAAATGAAATGATAGAAACCTATCATGATCGAATTCGAGATGAATTAGCTCTTGCTAAAAGTGTTCAACAAAATCTTATTCCAAACAAATTACCTCAAGTAGGAGGAATCTCTTTATCTGCTATCTATAACCCTCTTGAAGAAATTGGTGGCGATTTATATGACTTTATGAAGGTAGATGATCATTCTTTAGGGATTTTTCTAAGCGATATATCAGGACATGGTGTTCCTGCTGCTATGATTACAGCTATGGTAAAAGCCATTATGGAAACAAGCAAGCATCTTTTTCATCATCCTGCTGCTTTTATTAGCTATCTAAATAGAAAGCTAATAAATATCTCTGAAAATATGTATCTCACTGCATTTTATGGTCTTTATAATAATCATACAAAAAAACTTACCTATATGCGATGTGGTCATCCTTATCCTGTGATCATTAGAAATGGAAAATGTATAGAAATGCATGCTGGAGGAAGTACTATTTTAGGTGTATTTGAAAATATAAACTTTGAAAGTCAAACCATCTCCCTTCAAAGTGGAGACAAAGTTATATTTTATACAGATGGATTAACAGAGACAAGAGAATATCCCCATAGCATGTCAAAGGAAAACCTTCATTCTATTTTAGTGAAACATGCTCATAAAAAAATAGATTCCTTCATTCATGATGCCTATGAAGAAATCATTAATTTAAAAGAAACGAAAACCCTTGAAGACGATGTATGTATTTTAGGAATGGAAATACATGATTAGCTCTTATGACTACTCCTTTAAGGAGTAGTCATGATATTTTCTAAGGGCTAAAAGAGCCGTACTTGCTCCCCATAAAGCAAATAACATATCCCACTGAGTATCCCATACATCTCCTTGGGTACCTAAAAAAGCTTCTGCTGCAGTTCCTGTAAGACGTGCAACTGCAAATTCAAGTAATTCATATGCAGCACTAATAGCAAGACAAATACTCACGACTATAAAAAACAACCATTTTCCTCTCTTAACTACTTTATTTCTAAGAAGTACTTCTCTCATGATCATAGCAGGAATGAAGCCTTGAGCAAAATGTCCTAACCGATCATAATAATTCCGACTAAGATTGAAAATATCTTTAATATAGTTAAAAAGAGGCATTTCTGCATAAGTATAATGTCCTCCAACGATTAATATAATAGCATGAATCCATATTAAAAAATAAACTAAATTGGTAAATCGAAATTTAGGATAAATAAAAATAAGGATACTCACTCCAATAACAGCTGGAAAAACTTCTAAGAACCACGTGAATAAATCCTTAGGATTGATAACTGACCAAATCAAAATACCTATTAAACTTAGTAATAAAAATAAATGAAACTTTTTATCTTTCATAAATCTCTCCCTTCTCCATTTACGTACAAACCTACACCTATCTCTCAAAATTTATTTATTTATTTTATCATAATCCATCTTTTTCATGCAATATAGATATAAATTAGAAGGAATTTGTTATCCGTTGTCGAATTGAAAAAATTGCATGCATTCCCATAATTTATATCAAAGGAGGATCCACATGAAAAAATCAACCTTAGGATTTATGACATTATTTTTAATTGTTTCTTTATTATCTGCATGTTCATCTAATCAATCTCATTTAGAGGCAGAAGTAGACCAACTAATTGAAAAAAGGCTTAACCAAGAAAAAGATGTTACATCATTAGCTAATCATACGATCACCGATAAAGAAGTTTTTGTTATTCTAAAAAAAGATGGTTTTTTTAAAACCATTGCAAAAAACCTTACTCCAACCCTAGAAAAAGAAGGATATCATATTCATATTGAATATTCATCTGATTCTAATCAAAGAACAAAGGAAGAAATAGAAGCCATTGAAGAAGCTATTTCTTCTAAAGCAGAGGGGATTATTATTAGTCCAGGAGATAATACAGCTCTTATTGATCCCTTAAAAAGAGCTCAAGACCAAGGAATAAAAATAGTTTTATTAGATAAAAACATCGATAAAAATAAAGCAGAAGAAAAAGGTCTGTCTTCTCTTCCATATCTTCATATAGATAATGAGACTGCCTTTTATAATGGAGTAAAATCTTTAAAAAATTTAGTGAAAGAGCCTACAGAAGTATTAATGCTCTTAGGAAATCAAAATTCTTCTATTGCTGTAAAAAGAAAGACAGGTGCCTTACGTGCCATAGGAGAAATAGAAAACTTACATATAGGCATCATGGAGGATGGTCTCTGGAGATTAACAAAAGGCTATGAAATAACTAAAAAAGCATTTTCTAAAAATCCAAATATAAAAATAATCCTCTCTGGAAATGACAATATGGCTTTAGGCGCTTTACAATATGTTGAAGAAGCTCATTTAAAAAATATACTTATAACAGGCTTTGATGGCTTACCAAAAGCGAAGGAAGCTGTAGCTAACGGTAATTTCTTATATACCATTGAGCAAGATGCTAAAGACTATGCAAAAAAATCAGCAGAAACGATGATCAAGCTTATGCATAATGAAAATGTTCCAGAAGATATCACTATTAATACTCATATCATTAAAAAATAGGAGGCCTTTTTTATGAAGACATTAAGAGGAAAACTGCTGATAGCATTTATATTCCTATTATCATTTATGCTTATTACCAGTTCTATTTTTATCATTACAGCAAAAAACACACAAAAACAATACAAAATCATCATCAATAATCTTATTTTAGAAAGAGAAATAAGTACAGCTACAAATAAAATGGTATCCCATATGGATAACTTGCTTCTTGAATTTAATGAAGCTGAACTAAATGGTTATCAAAATGAGTTGAAAGATTTAAAACACATTCTTAAAATTTTAGATCAAACCATCTCCAATGGAAAGAGTAAAGAACTTTATGCATCCTTTAAAAATATTTCAGTAGAATTCATATCTTCATCAGAAGAATGTATACAATCTTTAAAATCTAATGATTTAAATAAGGCAAACAATCTATTTAATCAGGTACAAGAACAAAATAAATTTGTCCAACAACGTACAAACGAAATTCTTTCCTCTGAGTTAGCATATAGTTACCAGCTTCAAAAACAAATAGAAAAAAGCTTCAGTAAAAAACTATTGCTTGGCACTATTTTGCTTATAGGAGAAATTGTCATAGGATTGATATTTGCTTTGATCTTTTCAGGTAAAATAAAAAACAGTCTCATGGGTATTGTCCATGCATCTAATGAAATGTCTAAAGGAAATCTTAATCAAAAGGTTTCTATTCTATCTAATGATGAAACAAAAATTGTGGCTGAAAATTTTAACCAAATGATCAAAAATATCTCTCATCTTATTGAAAAAGCAAAAAATATAGCTACACAAGTAAGTACTTCTGCCAAAAATTTAAGTACCCTTTCTCAAAACAATTTAAAAAACATCGAACAAGTATCTCTTACAGTAGATGAAATAGCTCATGGCGCATCAGAGCAAGCTATGGATGCCCAAACAGGAGTAGATCTTACTTTAAATCTTAAAAATAAATTTAAAAAATTAATCACTAATAGTAACTATATCAATAAAGAAACAAAATTAATCATAGACATTCAACAAAAAGGATTCAAAACATTAGAAGATTTAAACCTTCAAACAGAACAAAATAACCAAGAAACAAAAAAAATAGGAATGACCATCAAAGAATTAGATCACCGTTCTAAAAATATTAGCAACATCATGGAAACTATTACTGCCATAGCCGAGCAAACAAATCTATTAGCCCTCAATGCATCTATTGAAGCTGCTCGTGCAGGAGAACACGGTAGAGGTTTTTCTGTAGTAGCTGAAGAAATTAGAAAGCTTGCAGAACAAACAAATCATTCTGCTCAAGATATTCAAAAAATCATACTCGGTGTACAAACAGATACAAATCGAGCCGTTACCATGATGGACGATATGAAAAAAAGAACAAAAGATCAATCCAATGCTGTTGATGATGTAAGCCAGTCTTTTACTCATATTCTAAAATCTGTAGAAACTATAGGTATAAAAATCGATGAGTTAAACCTCTTTATAAAAGATTTAGATCATGACAATAATGCCATATTCCATGCTATTGAAAATATCGCAGCTGTATCGGAAGAATCGGCTGCTGCGTCAGAGGAAGTAAATGCCACTATGGATGAACAATTTAAAATGACAGAAGAAGTTGAAAATGCAACAAATCTTTTAAATAATCTTGCACAAGAATTAAATACTGAAATCAATTATTTTCACCTATAAAAAAATGTATAGCGACTATTCGCTATACATTTTTTATTTATATGTTAAATTTTTGTATAGATTGCTGTAATCTTCCTGATAATTCTGCAAGCTGTTCAGCTGATGAAGCCAATTCTTCTAGTGTTGCTGTTTGTTCTTCTGTTGAAGCCGCTACTTCCTCTGCTCCAGCAGCATTTTGCTCTGTAACACTAGCAATATTATTAATATTTTCTCCTACAATACTTGCATGTTCATTTAAATTTTCACAGGCAATGGTCACTTCTTTTATGTTTTCTGTAACATCTGATACCGAGTTTAATATATCTTCAAAAACATTTACAGTCTCTCCTACAGCTTTTTCTTGTTCCCCTACTACAACCTTTGCTTCTTCCATCTCTTTTACAGCATTTTCTACACCCATTCGAATTTCATTAATCAAATCACTAATACTTTGAGTAGCCTTTCCTGATTCTTCTGCAAGCTTCCTTACTTCTTCAGCCACTACAGCAAAACCCTTTCCTGCTTCTCCTGCTCTTGCTGCTTCAATAGCTGCATTAAGTGCTAACAAATTCGTCTGTTCTGCAATACTACTGATCAATTCAACAATCTGCCCAATCTGTTGTGATTTTTCAGCTAAATCTGCAATTTCTTTTCCTACATTTATTGTTGCCTGTTTATTTTCTACGGTCTTTGTTTTTTGATAATCTATAATCTTCATCCCTGCATCAACAGTTTCTTTTGCATAAATAGTAAGCTTTTCTGCATTCCCTGTATTTTGAACAATCTCTCCTAACCCATTGATTAATTCGTTCACTAGCTGGCTTCCTTTTTGAGTAGCTTGTGCTTGTTCAGTAGCTCCCTCTGCTAAATCTCCTACTGTATGAGCAACCTGCTCTGAAACCGTACCAGCTTCCTCAGTTGATGCCATCATTTGCTGAGCTGTAGAAGCTACTGTCATACCCATATCATTCATTTCTGATAAGAGACTACGCATATTTTCAATCATTTGATTAAAATGATCTGCAAGCATTCCTATTTCATCTTTACTTCTCACATCTACTTTTACTTGTAAATTTCCTGAAGCTATATCTTTTGTGACTTCAGCTATTTCTAAAATAGGCTTAATAGCACGATTAATCATCAAATAAATCACCATACCAATGACAATAATCATTACAGCACCCATTAAAAGCATCATTCTTCCAAAGCCTGAGATACCATCTGTTACTTCTTTTTCAGAGGTAGTCATAGCAATAGACCACCCAGTAGATTTTAGCGGTTCATAAGCTGCCATCTTTTTACTACCATCATATTCATAATGCTCTATACCTTTTTCTCCTTTAATCATCTTTTTAGTAAGTTCAATTTGAGATGGAGCTCCTTTTTCCAAAGCATTATATTGAAGAATCATTTCTTTTTTAGGATGTGCGATTACTATTCCCTTTTTATCAATCATATAAGCGTATCCAGTTTCACCCAATTTCTCAGCATTCACAATATTTGTTATATGGGATAAATTTACTGTTGCTCCAACAAGTCCTATAACCCTTCCATTTTCATCTTTAATAGGTCCTGCAACTACTACTATAGGCTCTTTAGTAGATTTAGATATGACGGGCTCTGATACAATAATTTGTCCAGCCATAACCTTTGGAAAATATTTTCTATCCCCTATATTTCCACCTTTACCAATTGTGCTCCTATATTCTCCATCTGTATCAGACATGATAATTCCTTCAAAGATCTTAAACTCATTGTTCTTTTCATCAACAAACTTTTTAAGCCCCTCATGGTCTATATTTTTTACTGCATCTATTCCTGAAAGCATGTCTATCTTTACTTTCCATTCATGAATTTGATCATCTGCCATTGTCACAATCTTCTCAAGCTTATTTTCTGAGATTTCTTCAATGCCACCCATAATAATTTCTTCTGCTTGATAATAAGCGATTCCGGATAATGCAAGAATTCCTATAATCGTAAAAATAAGTACAGGTATAGTGATTTTGTATTTTAAGCTTTTCATAAATACCCCTCCTGTCTGTTTTTTTCTTTATCCTTTAGCAAGTCCTTCATCATCATTCTCAATCTTTTGTTTTTTCAAACATTTCCCTCGTGTTAATTTATTTCGACATACGCTCCTATTTTCCTTCATTATTTTCAATTCACTTTATGCCATATTTATCGATTTCTAAATTTCATAAAATATATTATTTTTTCTCAAATATTCCATCTATGATACTAGCTATATTTTAAATTTCTGTATAGATTCCTGAAGACTTCCTGATAAGCTTGCAAGCTGCTCTGCTGATGCGGATAATTCTTCAAGTGTTGCTGTCTGCTCCTCTATAGAAGCTGCCACTTCCTCTGCTCCAGCCGCATTTTCTTCTGTAATAGTTGCAATATTATCGATATTTTTCCCCACTACATTTGAATGTTCATTTAAATTTTCACAGGCAATAGTAACTTCTTTTATATTGCTTGCAACATCTAAAACAGATTTTGATATATTTTCAAAAACATCTACAGTCTCTCCCACTGCTTTTTCTTGTTCTCCTACTACAGTTTGAGCTTGATTCATTTCCTTCACAGCATTTTCTACCCCTGATCTTATTTCATTCACTAAATTGCTAATATTTTGAGTAGCTCTTCCTGATTCTTCGGCAAGCTTTCTTACCTCTTCAGCCACTACTGCAAAACCTCTTCCTGCATCTCCTGCTCTAGCTGCTTCAATAGCTGCATTGAGAGCTAATAAATTTGTCTGCTGTGCAATACTACTAATTAGTTCAACAATCTGCCCAATTTGATTAGATTTCTCTTCTAATGCAGATATTTCTTTTCCTACATTTACAGTTGCTTCCTTATTTTCTGTCATTTTTTTCTTTTGATAATTTACAATTTTTAATCCTTCATCAACAGTCTCTTTTGCACTAATAGTAAGTTTTTCAGTATTTCCAGTATTTTTAACTATTTCTCCAAGTCCATTAATTAACTCATTCACCATCTTACTTCCCACTTGAGTAGTCTGTGTTTGTTCTGTAGCCCCTTGTGCTAAATCTACTACTGTATTGGCTACTTGCTCTGAAATGGTACTAGCTTCCTCAGCAGAAGCCATCATCTGCTGAGATGTAGTAGCAACAGTTAACCCCATGTCATTCATTTCTCCTAAAAGACTTCTCATATTTTTAATCATTTGATTAAAGCTATCTGCAAGCATGCCTATTTCATCATTGCTCTTGATATCCACTTTTATCTGAAGATTTCCTTTAGCTATATCCTTTGTTAATTGAGCTATTTTTAAAATCGGTTGGATAGATCTATTGATTAAAAAATAAATCATTATACCTATAATTCCAATGATTATAACACCCATTATGATCATCATATTTCCAAATTCTGAAATACTCTTTGTTATCTCCTTTTCGTATGTAGTCATAGCAATAGACCATCCTGTATCTTCTATAGGTCCATAAGCTGCTATTTTTTTCCCTCCATCAAATTCATAACGTGTTATACCAGCTTCTCTTTTGATCATTTTCTTAGTAAGTTCTCTTTGAGATTTACTTCCCTTTGTTAAAGCGTTATATTTTAAAATCATTTCTTTTTTAGGATGAGCCATTACTAATCCTTCCTGATCAATCATATAAGCATAACCTGTCTCTCCTAATTTTTCAGCATTTACAATATTAGTCACATGAGATAAATTTACAGTTCCTCCTATTAGTCCAATGACACTTCCCTTATCATCTTTAATGGGTGCTGCGATGACTACAATAGGCAATCCTGAAGACTTTGATATTACTGGTTTTGATATAGTTAGCTGTCCAGCCATTACCTTTGGGAAATATCTTCTTTTGCTGATATCCCCTCCATTCCCTTTTGTCCCTATATATAATCCATCTTTTCCAGACATAATAATTTCTTCAAACTCACTAAAATGTTCTTTCTTTTCAGAAACAAATTTTTTAAGTCCCTCAGAATCTATATTTTTTGCTACATCCAATCCTGCAAGTAAATCCATTTTTGTTTTCCATTGATGTACCTGATCATTTACATTTGTTACAAGCTTATCTACTTTACTTTTTGTAATTTCTTCTACATCATCCGTCATAATATTTTTTGCTTGATAATAGGATACACCTGATAATATAAGAATTCCTATGATGGCAAATATCAATACAGGTAGCGTAATTTTATATTTTAGACTTTTCATCCATAAACCTCCTCATCCGTTTTCATATGTATTTTTTTACTTTTATAAGAATCTTTTATCTTTTTATATTAAAAAGTCAAATATATTTTCTGTAACTATACAATCACCTTATTTTTTCACCTCCTCTTCTCTCAAAAATAAAAAAGCGCCTATAACTGGAGCACTTTTGCCTATTATTTTTCGGCAAACTGGCAATCATAGTAATTTTCTACCTTAGACCCATGTCTTTGCGTCCCTGTCTTTCAACAAGTTTGCTATTATCGTTGTCTTTTATTTTAATTTTAAAACAATTCCAAAAATTCCTTCTCGTTCTAACTATATTTCGACACGAGTTAACGTTTTCCTTCATTTTTTATATGTAAATGTATGACATTTTCTTTCACTCTCGGGTATAATAAATTTAGTATAGCCAATAAACATAAGAGAAAGGGTGTATCCATATTTTTCGAAAAATAATCTTTTTTATTTTATTTATATTGATCATATCTTTTTTACCTTCATGTACCCATAAAGTTGAATTAGAAAATGATCAAAAAGAAGATAAAATAAATAAAAAAGCAGAACCTAAAGATAAGATCAAAGAACAAATAGAAGAAATGACATTAGAAGAGAAAATTGGTCAAATGGTTTTAGTAGGCTTTCATGGGGATCAGCTCAATGATTCTATCAAAGAAATGATCCACACCTATCATATTGGAGGATTTATTTTTTTTCAAAGGAATATAAAGAACGCACCACAAACATTAGATCTACTAAATACCATAAAAATTACTAATTTCAAAAACAAAATACCACTATTCTTATCAATCGATGAAGAAGGTGGTAAAGTTTCTAGAATGCCAAAAGAGATAAGAAAATTTCCTACAAATAAGCACATAGGTAACATCAACAATAATAATTTTTCATTCGAATTAGGTAAGCTTTTAGGATTTGAACTCAAATCCTTTGGTTTTAATATGAATTTTGCACCTGTTTTAGATATTAACAGCAATCCTAAAAATCCTGTTATAGGAGATCGTTCTTTTGGAGACAACAAAGAAATTGTAAAAGAGTTAGGTATCCAAACAATGAAAGGAATAAAATCACAAAATGTTATTCCTGTTGTAAAGCATTTTCCTGGTCATGGAGATACCTCTATTGATTCTCATTTAGGTCTTCCTGTTGTAAGCCATGATCTAAATAGACTAAAAGCCTTCGAACTAGTTCCTTTTTCTAAAGCTATTAAGGAAAATGTAGATGCAATAATGATCTCTCATATTCTTTTTCCAAAAATAGATCCAAAGGATCCTGCTACATTATCTAAAAAAATTGTGACTGATCTTTTACGAAAGCATTTAAACTTTAATGGGGTAATTATTACAGATGATATGGAAATGGGAGCTATCTTAAAGCATTCTGACATAGGCGAAGCTGCTGTTGAGTCTATTCAAGCAGGTAGTGATATGATCTTAGTATGTCATACCTATGAAAAGCAGTTAGCTGTTTTAGATTCTTTAACAAAAGCCGTAAACAGTAATAAAATATCAGAAGAAAGAATTAATAACAGTGTTTACAGAATCCTCAAATTAAAAGAAAAATATCATATAAAAGATACGTCTATAAAGTCAATAGATGTTAAAGATATAAATAAGAAAATAAATAACATTTTAAACACCTATTTAGACGGCTAATTTTCTTCTTTTTTCTTATTTAGCTTTTTATCTATAAATTTTTGCAATAAAAAATGTTTAGACTTAAATAAATGGTATATATATAAATTAGAGCATTTCCACTATCGTTTATATGAAGGAGGATTACTTATGAAGTCACTTAAATTAAATAAAGATATCCATTGGATAGGTTCTTTAGATCCTAATCTAAGAGTTTTTGATATTATCATGCATACAGAGTTTGGAACCTCTTATAATTCTTATATTGTAAAAGGATCAGAAAAAACAGCTTTAATTGAAACAGTAAAAGTTAAATTTTTAGATGAATTTTTAGAAAAAATCAAAGAAGTTACCCCTATTGAATCAATCGACTATATTATCGTAAATCATACAGAACCAGACCATGTAGGAAGTGTCGAAAAATTATTAACACTAGCTCCTCATGCAAAGGTAGTAGGCTCCGCTACAGCTATTACTTTCTTAAAAGAAATTGCCAATAAAAATTTTGATTCTATCATCATAAGTCCTAAGGAAACTTTATCTTTAGGAAATAAAACGTTAAAATTCATCAATGCACCATTTCTTCATTGGCCAGATTCTATCTATACCTATGTAGAAGAAGACCATACTTTATTTACTTGCGATTCCTTTGGTGCCCATTATAGCTTTGATCCTGTGTTAAATGAAAAAATTACAAATACGGAAGATTATCATAAAGCATTAAGATATTATTATGATATGATCATGGGTCCTTTTAAGCCTTATGTACTAAAGGCCATTGATCAAATAAAAGACTTAAAAATAGATATGATTTGCCCTGGACATGGTCCTGTACTCAATCATGAACCTAAAAAAATCATAGACATTTATAAGGAATGGTCTACAGAAAACAATCCTAATCCGAAGAAAACCATCATCATCCCTTATGTTTCTGCCTATGGTTATACAGAAGAAATTGCTAAAAAAATTACGGAAGGAATCAAACAAGCAGGAGATATTGATGTATTCCTATACGATATGGTATATACAGACCCAAGTGAAGTTTTATCAAAAATTTATTGGGCAGATGGATTACTATTCGGATCTCCTACCATTAATGGAGATGCATTAAAGCCTATTTGGGATCTTTTAACTTCCCTTTCTCCTATTGTTCATGGAGGAAAAGTTGTTTCTGCCTTTGGCTCGTATGGCTGGAGTGGTGAAGGTGTTCCAAATATAGTTGCTAGATTAAAAACCCTACGTATGAAGGTTTTCGAAAAAGGACTTAAGATTCGTTTTAAACCATCAGAAAATAATTTAAAGGATGCTTTATCCTTCGGTATCAACTTTGGCGTAAGTGTATTAAAGGGAGAAGTTCCAAAAGTTATTGAAAAGACAGAAAAATATACTTTGGTCTCTGATGATGGAGAAGTAAAGGTATGGAAGTGTGTGGTATGCGGTGAATTATTTGAAGGAGTAGAACCACCAGATACTTGCCCCGCTTGTGGCGTAGGAAAAGATTACTTTGTTGAAGTGAAAAAAGAAAAAATTGCTTTCCAATCACAAAATAAAGAAAAAATTATCATCATAGGAAATAATGCTGCTGGTGTTTCTGCTGCTGAAGCCATTCGAGAAAGAAATAAGGTTTGTAATGTAGAAATCATTTCTAATGAAAATATTCCTGGCTACTATCGACCAAGTATTTCAAAATCTCTTTTACATGAAATAGAAGATCATGAATTTTATCTTAAGCCTCTTGATTGGTACAAAGAAAATGATATTGAATTAACACTAAATACAGAAGTTGCTAATCTAAAAAAAGATACAAAAACAATAATCCTCTCAAATGGAGAAGAGAAATCTTATGATCAACTAATTATCGCTACAGGAAGCCATTGCTTTATGCCTCCAATAGAAGGAAATGAAAAATCAGGTGTATTTACTTTAAGAAGCTTTGATGATGCAAAAAATATCAAAAAATATGCAAAAAATATCAAAAGGGCTGTTGTTGTAGGTGGTGGAATATTAGGCCTTGAAATCGGTTGGGAGCTTACAAACCTTGGGCTAGATCTTACAATCATCGAGCTTAGCAATCGACTTCTTCCAAGACAGCTAGATGAGAAAGGTTCTTGTATTCTTGAAGCAGCTATAGCAAAACAAAATATAAAAGTCATTAAAAATACCTTAGCAGGTTCCATCTTAGGAGATAAAAAGGTAACTGGTGTAAAAACAAAGGATGGAGAAATTATTGAATGCGATATGGTTATCGTCTCTGCTGGTATTCGAGCAAATAAATATCTTGCTGAAAAAGCAGGAATTCTTACAAATAAAGGTATTGTGGTAGATGAATCTATGAAGACGAGTGAAGAAAATATCTTCGCTGCTGGTGATGTAGCTGAATTTGATTCTATCAATTATGGTATTTGGCCAGAAGCTATTGAACAAGGTAAAATAGCAGGTGCAAATGCAGTAGGAGATCCTCTTTATTATGAAAATATTACACCATCTAATGTCTTTGGTGGCATGGATATAAACATTTTCTCTATTGGTGATCTCGGTAGAGATTCAGAAAAAACATACGAAACAATAGAACTTCACAATAGTGATAAAGACATTTATCAAAAAATGTACTTTTTGAACAATGTATTTGTAGGGGGTATTCTTATAGGCGATACTACTAAATCTGTAAAAATGATGGAAGGTATCGATAAAAGATCATCCTTATCTACTATGATGAAAATCCTGAACTCTTAGTCAAAAGGAGCGTTTTACTGATTCTAAAACGCTCCTTTTTCATTTTATTGAATAAACATCTGAAAACTCAATAGAAATACTTTCTACATAATCATTGTTATACATATTTTTTATTTGTTTTGTATCTTCCTCAACAATCTTAACTGGAAGTTCAATAATAAATTCACTTCCCTTATTTTCTTCGCTTTTAACCGTAATCTTTCCTTTATACATTTTCACAAGAGATTCTACGATAGATAAGCCAATACCACTTCCTTCATGATTTCTTGTAAAGGACTTATCAATTTGGCGAAATCTATCAAAAATTACATCTTTCTTATCCTTTGGAATACCTATTCCTGTGTCTTTTACTGATATAATGACGCTCTTTCCTTTATCATGTATATTCACCATAATGTTTCCATCTGATCTTGTAAATTTTACTGCATTGGATAATAGGTTTAACATGATTCTTTCAATATGGTCTGGATCAAATGCCATGATTTTTTCTTCCACATCCGTATCAAAACAAAAATGAATATGATTATTTTTTATATATTCTGCAACAGATAAAGTAATATCTTCTACAATACCTACAATATTATAATTTCCTAAATTCATATCAAAATAGCCGGAATCTATTTTCGTAACATCTATCAGATTATTAATTAATCTTAGAAGTCTATAACAATTCTGCTTAATAATATTTTGATGCCTCTTTCTTTCTTCTGATATATTTATATTATTTCTTTCTTGATACTCTATTAATTGTATTGTGCTCAAAATCAAATTCAATGGGGTTCTTAACTCATGAGAAATATTTGCAAAAAATTCCGTTTTTAACTTATCATATTCTATTACCTCATTTAATATTTTTTTATTTTCTTCGACTTTTTTCTCTAAAATTTCTTTTGCATTTTTAAGCTCTGTAATATCTGTCCCTACAGATTGAAACTCTATTATTTGTCCATTTTCACTATAAAATGCCTGACTGGTCCATCGAATCCAAGAAATATTTCCATTTGCATGAATCACAGCATGGGCATAGGTTTGAATATGCTTTTCTATACTAAATTTGTATAGGGATTTTCTTATCTTTTCATGTTCTTCTTCAGGAACTACAATTAATACACTCTTTCCCACTAATTCATCATATTCCTTATTTAAATAGGAACAAAAGGCTTTATTCACATAAGTTAACTGACCATTAGGTAAAAATCTACAAATAAAATCTGTTTGATTTTCTACAATGGCTCTGTATTGTTGCTCACTAATTTTAAATTTACTTTTTCTTTCTTCTTCTTCTGTAAGATCATAAGCCTTTCCAACAATATACTTAACATTATTTTCTTCATCCAATATAGGTGTTTTTATAATATAGAGTAAACGTCTCTTTCCTTTACTATTGGTCATCCATTCTTTCGATACAATTTTTTTCTTTTGTTTAAATACTTCTCCATTCTTATCAACAGACTGCTTTACTTTAATATTACTATAAATACATTGTTGCGCTTCTTTTTCACTTAATACTTCCCATAATTTTTTATTTTCTATATCCCTTTTTTCTTTTCCTAAAAAATCTGCGTGGGCTTGATTTACAAATCCATAAGTTTCTGTATCTTTTAAAATCCATAACTGCATATCTGTATCATCTAGCATACATGCGTATTGCTCTAATTTAAATTGATCTATGTTCATATATTCCCGCTCCCTATTTTATACACTTTCTCAATTTTGTACTTTTTTACATTATACTGGATTCAACGACTTTATTGTGTCGAAATAACTCGTAACATATATTTTTTCTCTATGAAACTTTATAAACATATGTCTAACATAAAAAAGTACCCTAGATTGGGTACCTCATTACATTTTAATCTAATTTTTTCTTAAATCTTATAGATGCAAAAACTAAAAGAAGCATACCAAATACACTAAGAAGCATTGTTTCTTTCCATAAGTAGTTAACCCCTACTCCCTTTAATATAATTCCTCTTAATATCTTTAGAAAATAAGTAAGTGGTATAAAATTACCAGCTAGCTGTATGGGATAGGCCATAGCTTCCCTTGGAAATACAAATCCTGATAATAATACACTTGGAAGTATAAAAAATATGGTCATTTGCATAGCCTGTGCTTGATTTTGCGCTATAGTTGAAATGAGCATACCAATAGCCAAAGAACATATGACGAAGCCAAATCCCAAAACAATAAGTAAAAGAATATTTCCTTCTATCGCTACATTAAACCAAAAAGTTCCAAAGAATAATGCAATCAAAAAATCAATACATCCAATAACAATATAAGGAATCATTTTTCCTACTATAAGCTCTCCTGATCTTATAGGGGTAACAATCAGTAATTCTAGTGTTCCCTTTTCCTTTTCCCGCACTAATGAAAATGCTGTAAGCATAACTGTAATGTTTTGCATAATCAATCCAATCAATCCTGGAATCGTAAACTTTGTACTCTCTAAATTAGGGTTATACCATACTCTTGTCCTTATATCTATCGTTCCTTTGCTGAAACTTTCTAGACTTCTCTTTTTTATATTTTTATTTTGTAATTCTGTAGAATACTTTTGTGTTAAAAGCAATCCACTTTGAAGAGCAGTTTTTGCTATAGTTGGATCTGTTCCATCAATGAGTAGTTGGATTTGAGTATTTTCGCACCTCTTCATGTTTTTTGAAAAATTTGCAGGAATAATCATTCCTACACCTACATCTCCCTTGTCCATAAAACTTTCAAGTTGTTTTATATTTTCTACATAAATATTAGGTTGAAAATAATTAGAATTCCTAAATTTGCTGATAAGCTCTCTACTCTCTAAAGTATGATCCATATCCATTATAGCCATTTTTATATTCTCCACATCTGTATTAACCGCATAGCCAAATAAAAATATAAATACTAATGGCATCATAATAGCCATACCAAGACTTGCTTTATCTCTTATAATATGGATAAATTCTTTCTTTACAATGGTTATAAGCCTCCTGCTATTCATAACTATCCCCTACCTCATCCTTATGGATAAATTTGATTTTATCAAATGAAGATTCTACTTTTTCGCCGGTCTGCTCCTCCACATATTTTATGAATACATCTTCTAGATTCTTTGCGTCTTTCTCTTTAATCATCTTCTTTGGAGCTCCTCTTCCTATAATCCTTCCTCCAAACATAAAAGCTACTTCATCACAGCTTTCTGCTTCATCCATATAGTGAGTTGTCACAAGAATAGTAATCCCTTGCTTTGATAATTGATATATTATTTGCCAAAATATCCTTCTTGAAACAGGATCTACTGCCGAAGTAGGTTCATCTAATATTAAAAGCTTAGGTTTATGTATAAGAGAGCATCCTAATGCAAGTCTTTGTTTCCATCCACCTGAAAGATTTTTTGTAATACTTGTTTCTTTTCCTTTGAGTCCTGCCATCTGTATAAGTTCTTCTATTCTTTCCCTTTGAACCTTCCTTGGTATAGTATATATATCTGCATAAAAATTTAAATTTTCAAGTACTGTTAAATCTTCATATAAGCTAAACTTTTGAGACATATAGCCTATATTTCCTTTTATTTTTTCAGCTTCTTTATAAACATTAAAATCTAATACTGTTCCTTCTCCTTCCGTTGGAGTTAAAACACCACAAAGCATCCGAATAGCTGTAGATTTTCCTGCTCCATTTGGACCTAACAATCCATAAATACTACCTGCAGGAATTTGTAAATTCAAATTATTCACAGCAGTAAATTTGTCAAACTTTTTTGTAAGCTTCTTGGTGATAATAGCTAATTCTCTCACTCTTTTTCACCGCCTAAAGAAGCATCTATCAACATACCAGGCTTTAATTTTTTCATGTTATCTAAAATCTTTATTTTTACTGCAAAAACCATTTCTTGCTTGTTTTCCTTTGATTCAACATTTTTAGGCGTAAATTCTGCTTCTTGAGAAATATTTATGACTTTTCCCTTTATTTTTTTGTTATTCATAAAATCAGCAATCATATTTATTTCTTGGTTCAAAGAAATTCTATGGAGTTCTTTCTCTGGAAGATATATTTTTACCCAAAGATTTTTTAAATCAAGAATATTTGTAAAATTTCCCAAATTAGAAATTACTTCTCCTTCATTGTAATTCACACTTTCAATCGTTCCATCTATAGGTGCTAGAATCTTTTCTTTTGAAATTTTATATTTTATTTGTTCTATGACTGCTTTTGCTTTTTCTACTTCCCCAAAGGCCATTTGTATTTCTTCATCTCTTGTACCTTTAATCATTAGAGCTACTGTTAACTCTGCAGATTCTAAATCTTTTCTCGTGCTTTCAAGACTGGCAAAAGCATTGTCCACTAATACCTTTCCCTCTTCTAGCTTTTGTTTTGATACAGCACCTTCTTCATATAATCTTTTCAAATCTTCATAATTTGTAAGTCTATAAGTATACTCTGCATTTTTTCCTTCTAAAAGGCTTTTCATTTTTTCAACCTGCGCCCTTGCTTTCTTCATTTCTTCTCTTCTTACCCCTGATTGTAATTTATCTAACTTCCCATTTGAAATTTTAAGACCTGCTTCTGCCTGCATGAGTTCTAATTTTAAGTTTTCAACATCAATATACGCGAGAGGATCTCCTTTTTTTACAAAATCTCCTTCTTTTATAAAAACTTTTGTAATGATCCCAGAAGTTTCACTAGCAACATTTATATCTTCACATTCAATAGTTCCCGTATATCTGTTTTCCTTCTCCGTAAAGGAACACGCACCTAATAAAAGGCTCATCATCAAACATACTATCATTACTTTAAATTTTTTGCCCACCCTTTATCACCTCTTTATTCCATTTAAAAAAATATCTACAATTAAATCAATTTCTTCCATAGGCTCTATTTTATTGATCTGCGGTATAAATTGTCTTTGAAAAATCATAGCTAAAATCATTCCTATAAAACTTCGTATAGCTACCATACTATCTATATTTTTTATTTCTCCTTTTTCCTTTCTCTCTTGTAATATTTGTGGAACAATTTGGGTTATATTTTCTGATAGCTTTTCTAAAAATAGTTCTCTTAAATCTTCATGAAACTGCATTTCATAAAAAATCACTTTTATTAATGGCCCTTGATTTTCAAGAAAATTTATTCGATCTACAATTACAGCTTTTAAAAGTTCTTCTATAGGTGCTTCTTTTTTTTCTTTGATTACTTTTTTTAATGAATCTACAGCCATAGATGCTACAAATAAATGGATGGCTTCTTTCATGGCTGTATGTAATAAATCTTTCTTTTTAGGATAATATTTAAAAATAGTTCCTTCCGCTACACCCGCCGCTTTTGCAATTTCACTCGTAGTAGCTGCTGAAAATCCTTTTTTAGAAAATATGCCAATGGCTGCTTCAAGGATTTTCTTTTCTGTTTCCTTTGCATTTCTTTTCATTTTTCCTCCTCCTTTCATGAGTGAGTACTCACTCACTTACATTTTATACCCATCCCCTAAAAAAAGCAATAAAAGAGACTGAGATTTATTATCCATCTCAGTCTTCCAATACATATATAGATTAACCTTTAAGATCATCCTAATTATTTATTCTGCATCTACCCCATAACAAGAACAAAGAGCTGGAAGTCCATCATTAAATCCAGAACCATTGGCATTAAACTTCCATTCTCCGTTATGTCTATACATTTCTCCCACAACTACAGCAGTTTCTAAACTATAATCCTCTGAAAGATCATATCTTAAAAACTCTTTATTTGTATTTTGATCTACCAATCTTACAAAAGCATTTTCTACCATTCCAAAATTTTGACCTCTTTCTTTTCCTTCATAGATGGTAATAGCAAATATAATCTTTTGTATTTCAGCAGGAACTGCATTTAAATCAGCAAGGACGCTTTCATCATCTCCGCTTCCTTGTCCTGTTCTATTATCTCCACTTAATGCTATTCCAAGTCCTGCTGGCTGTTTATTTCCAAAGAATACAAAATCCTTTTCATTTCTTACCTTGCCATCTCCCTTTACAGCAAAGGTAAATACATCTAAGTCAAAATCTTTTCCATCAAATTTGTTGATGTCCCATCCAAGACCTATATGAATCTTAGATAAAGTGTTTGCATCTAATCCCATATCGGATGCTGCCTTTTTTAGAGATACCTTTTGACCCTTTTTTAGAGATACTGGTTTACTAGCTGTATTTTGATTAGCGCCACCTACTCCACTACCAAGACCACCTAAGCCTCCCAGTCCTGTAGTTTGTGTCTGCGGTTGGTTATTTTGAGGATTATTACCTCCTAATCCACCAAGACCTCCTAATCCATTTAATGACATATAAATACCTCCTGTTCCTACATTATTTTATCTATTAAAGAAACTTCCTAATGTATTTGTTACTTGCCCCATCATATCTTGTGCATTATCCATAGAATTTCCCATAGCACTTGATTGGGTTCCTGCTGATTCTCCTCTATCAATCCCTACATCAAGTCCTGATTTTCTCTCTGATGGCTGTAATACTACTGTTTGACCAGCTTGTTTGAATTCAAACATATAAGATTCTCCTGAAGTTTGGCCAATAATTGTTTTCCAATTCACATCCATTTTGAAAGAAGGATCTGGACCTGTCCAACATATAATGGCATCTGGATCTACTCTACAAGGTGATTGTAACACTACAGCATTTCCATCTGTAATAACAGCTACATGACCTACCCCTCCTGAATTATTCTTAAAGTTCGTAGTAAATAATCCCTTTTGAGATAATACTCCTGCTCCTATAAAACGAACGCCATAGTTTAGATTTCCTGTGAAAGCTAATATATTTTCTGATTCTACTCCTACAGACTCACCCGGTTGAAGTGGTACAATCGTTACATTCTTCCCTTCAAAAGCTAATATACACATACCACTTCCTGTTACCTTCATTATTTCCATATTTTCGCCAGTTAATCTTCTAGAGATATTGTTCATGATCCCTCTAGCTACTCCACCACCAGCATTTGGATCTAATAATATTTTTTCATATTTGAAATTTCCTTGATCTGCAACCATTGCTCCTTTTTTAGCAAAAAAGAAACCATCTCCCTGTGCTACACATGAATATGCCGGTGTTTGCTTTGTTGCTCCTGTTAATTGTTCATAAGTTGATAATTGAAAGTTCATTGTATTCTCCCCTTATCTATGTATTTAGATAGATTATACCATTTTTGAAGCCTGAATTTCAAAATATTAGATAAACTTTCTATCTTATAGGACAAATCCCATTATCACACCCGTCATTGCCTATATCTAGCTCTACTTCCTCTTGTTCATACTTTCTAAGTAAAGATGAAATAAATGGCTTCATTTCATTTACGCGTTTTTTATATTCTTCTTCACTAATAGCTTCATAAGGAAGTAATTTATAAAAATTATCATCTAGTGATAGGAATGATAATGCAACTACATCATCCCAGTTGTCCCATACCCATTCTTCTACCTCTTCCCATTCATGCTCTCTCACATGAACAGTAATAGAACAATTATGATCTACATAGTTTTCCATAAACATTTTATAATTCTCAAGCTGTTCAATTGCAGAAACATCATATTTTGTTTTTCCTTGTGGCGCTCTCACAGGAAACTCTACTACTTTTGTCACAGAAGTATCCCAACTTTGCCCTACTTCAGGGAATACTGGATAGTCTAAGTCCTCACAAACCTTTACAAGCGGATCGTCCGAACTGATACGAATTCTTCTTATATAGAAAGGGGAATGAGAATAATGTACGCCACTAGATACAGTAGGTAACTGACTTAATGTTCCCTCTGGCTTTACAGTAGTTACTAATAAAGGCTCTTTTTCTCCTATTTGACCTGCATATTTTTTTACTTCCTCATGAGCTACTTCTCTTAGCTTTCTTAAAATTTCTGCTTCTTCTTCCCTTGTAACCCCTATAGCATTGACCATATCCTGCCATCCTGTTAAAGAACATCCTACTAACTTATCTCTTTGCTGCACGCTATCCCAATTAGGTAGCTCCAGTTCTACACAAGTCATTCTATATCCTGCTCTTACAGATAATCTTTGTGCCTCAAGCAAACCTTCCTCATCTAGCTTACCATTTTCATCTACAAAACTATATACATTAATTGTTGTCAAATTACACAATCCTTGTGAATCAAGTAAAATTTCACCACATGGATTCACACCATTCATATTTGGTCTTCTTTTTAATCCTGCAACTTCATTGATCCATCCAGGCTCTCCTGAATATCTCATACGCTCAATTTGCCAATGAAGTTTTTCTCTCGTAGGCTTTTCTCTATAATAGATAGAATTGTTGCTCATTTGTCTATGAATAATATTTTTATCTACAATCCATTGTCCATCTATTTGCTTATATAGATTAGATTTTGCATCAATACATTCTTGATCATCTGCATCTATTAATACCATTTCAGCTGTTCTTCTAACGCCACCCACTACTACATTTTCTCCAATAATGTTCGCAATATCTAAACAATCAATAGGCTTTAGCTTAATTTTCTTTTTCTGAGGGTTTGTTTTATTTTTACGAATTACTCCATCAATTTTAAAGAACATATTCTTAAGACTTTCATGACCACTTGCCGTTCCTCCAAATGTTTTTAATTTTTCTCCCTTTGGTCTTACATGATCATAGTTTACAATGATGGTTTTTACATTTCTATACTCATTACTATATAAAAGTTTAAAGAAGAAATCTAAGCTTTGAGTCCACCCTTCCTTACTATCTCCCACTGTAATCTTCACAACATTATTATGGAAAAATTCTAAGCTCGTATTATCTTCCCTTTCATTTTTAGGAACTGGCATATAATCTTTATGTATGATTTCATAATCAGTTCTGATTTTTGGAAGGCTTTTAACATCATCTTTTAAAATTCTAAGACCTACTCCAGAACCTACCATCAATAAATAAAATAATTCTTTAAAGGACTCAAACTGTTCTATCTTTAGAAAAGAACAATTATAATTAGCCATTGGATAATTCTTTGCTACAGGTGTATTTCCCACCCAAAAGGTTCGTCCCGACAAGAATTGACGAAGATTGTAAATATTATCATATAGCTTTTCTGCTTCTTCTTTTGTCGTTGGCACTAAGCTACAATTATATTCAACAGCTCTTCTTACAGTCTCCCACCAATATTCTCTTCTTTTTTCCTCTGGAAGCCATCTTGAATAGGTTCTATAGTATACAAAATTACCTAGCTGCTCCATAGGAGAAGACCTATGCTTATATTTGCTAATAAAATCATCTGTTAACAATCGATCCTCAATCCTTTTTCTTCTTTTTCTCATTTTATTATGTTCATTTCTATAAATAATGTACATCTTTGCAACATCTCTTCTATCGCTTGTCATCAATAAATCTTCCACCATATCTTGTATTTCTTCTACATGTATAGGAGATCCTATATTTTGAATTTCTTCGTGTATTAGATAAGAGATTTTTTTACTTAAATCATGATCTATTCCTGATTTCGTTTCTGACATAGCTCGTTCAATTGCGTTTCTTATTTTTATGCTATCAAAATTTACTATTTTATCATTTCGCTTCATTACCTTAATCATAAAATACTCCTCTCAGCATCATTAGTAATATGTACTATATATTGTATGATCATACCCAAAACAACATCATTTAGTATATCTCTTTTGGATATGCACTATATATTGTAGCACCCGAAAGTTTTATTGTCAAAAAAAAGATGGCCCTTTGCCATCTATTTTCTCACCATATTCAGTATTTCTTTTATTGTTTCTACGATATACTCTCCCTTTTTATATTTCCTTTTTGCTACGATTATTTCTACTTGCTTTCCTTTTTCTTCTATATCTTTTAATATTTGAGGTTGTTCTATAAAAGATCCTAGTGTCTTGAAATCTTTGTCCATAATTACAAATGTAGGTATTTTCGTTTTACCATTGATCTTGTAGTTGTCCATAAAAGCTTCATTACCTTCTCTTGATACAATAGATATTGCAAAATTCGGATTGATCTCTGTCATCCTTTGAAGCGCTGGTACATTAATCATACAATCAGGACACCATATTTCAGCAAATACCAAAATATTTACTACCTCAGGAACTTTTTTTATCTCCTGCTGAAAAGCTTCATCTAACTCAATGCCATTATAGATTTCTAAGGTTCTTTCTTTATAAGTGTCTTTATCTTTATTTACAAATTCCATAAAGGAAATTCCTTTCTTAAAAAGCCCTTGAACACTCATCAAACCCCCCCTTATTTTCATTCAATATTAAATCCTCTCTATAATAAAGTTTATAATAGCATTCTCTTTATTTACTATAGACCTATTACGGGTCTATATTCATTTATATATATGATACATTATATCGCTTTAGACTCCGAATTATAAAAAAATAAAAAGAAATTATCTAGCGACGACCTACTCTCCCAGGCAGTTACCCACCAAGTACCATCAGCGCTGAAGGGCTTAACTGCTGTGTTCGGTATGGGAACAGGTGTAACTCCTTCGCTATAGTCACTAGATAATTTCTTTACTAATATGTAATGTATATTCTTCTAAGAATTTACACCCTCAAAACTAAACAATGCATATTCTTTGGTCAAGTCCTCGACCTATTAGTATCGGTCAGCTTAAGACATTACTGCCCTTACACCTCCGACCTATCAACCAGATAGTCTTTCTGGGGTCTTACTAGCTTAACGCTATGGGAAATCTTATCTTAAGGGGGGCTT
>JAOARP010000018.1 GCA_025210525.1 Marinisporobacter sp. | reverse complement strand
TTGACAGCATCCTGTTTGAATTCGGCACTATACTGCTTAGTTCTTTTTCCCATTTGTAACCCCTCCTAATACTGTTTTATATTATAGCCTAATTTTAGGAGTTGTACGAGTTTTAGTTGTCCGATTTATATTCTAACAGCAAGTATATGTTTAAAATATAAAAAAGCAACCTCATCAATGAAGTTGCTTTTCACAGGATATAATCTTTTCTATACTATTATTTATTAAAAGATTCAGCAATCATATAATCATGCTTAAGAATTCCGTACAAGTAATAATCGCACCAAGTTGATACCATCTTGCCTTGACGAATTTTTCCTTCTTTCGTAAAATAGCACTTTTCCATTACTCTACAAGAAGGAATATTTCGTATATCCACATCACTCCACAGCCTTTGAAGCTCTGTTTTCTCAAAGCAAAAGCGCACCGTTTCTCCCAATGCTTCGGTAGCATATCCTTGTTGATGATACTTATCTGATAAACGAAATGCTACTTTTGCCATTCTGTTATTCTGAATCAAATATACCCACATTTCACCGATGACCTTATTATCACCTTTGTGAACAATACCCCAATGAAAACTTTTTGTTGCTTTATTAGGTGAAGAAAATAACAGTTTGGGATTTTTATCAGCTTTTCCAGGACCTTTTCCCCAATACTGATACAGTTCCTTATTAGGCATCCATTCTTCTAAATCGGATACATCTTCAACTGTCATCATTCGTAATATTAAATGCTCCGTTTCCAGAATAGGTTTTTGCTTTATATAATCATTTAGGCTCATTTTAACACCACCTTTTAAAAATTAAATACACTTGACCAGTCAAATTTTCCAGATTCTTCATTGCATTTTGGCCAGTTTTCACACCAAGAGGGAATAAGAATGCTTTCAACTCTGTCAAGACTTGGAGTATATGGCTTTATATCCACGATTGGACTACCTTCATCTGCATCTATATAGGCAAGGTGTATGATCCCATTTTTAAAATCTATATGGGTTACATAAGCTGTAGTTAAAGCAATAGGATTGGGTCTTTCAGGTGATCGTGTAGCGAATGTCCCCAATATTTCTGGCCCGTTTTTATAAGGTCTTTTTTCAGTTAGCTTCAATCGTGATTTTATATTATCACAACCATTAAACCACCATAATACTTGAATATAACCGAACTCATCCAATCCCGTTAATGCTAAAATATATTCTTGCTTTAATATAATGACTTTTTTATCATCACAAATAGCAATTTTTCCGATTGGATTTATATATAATTGTTCCATAAAATAACCTCCGAAATATTTTTTCGGTACCGATAATTTAATTGTAACAAGTATAATTTATACTTCAACCCTAATTTTTAAATTATTCAATCTATGTACGAGTTCAATAAATAATTCACCAAGCATTCTCCAATGCTCTTCATCAAAGTCCTCGTACCTATCACTCATCATATTTTTTTAGAAATACACTGCTAATATTCAATATCCAAGTCTATATTATTCCCTAAAAATACTGTATAAATGGATAGTAAATAGGCATGTTGGATAATAGGATAATAGATGATAAGATTGTGAGAATGGATGCTTGAAGGGTCTTACAAAGGCAGTTGAAAAGCTACTATAAGTAAGACTAAAGATAACGGAAAAACACGTATATGTATATCTGAGGAAATTACATCTTGCTTGTTCATTTCATCCTCCAAAGGTATACTATGACCATACGTTATAGGTAACGCATATCAAGATATAAAAACTCAGCTGTTAGAGTTTTGGGCTGAATTATATAATAACTTAAAGTAAAGAAAGGTAGGAATAATTATGAAACTGGAAATTAATATGGTAGTAAAGGATGCAAGAGAGGCAGCTGATTTTTACAATAATTTATTCGGTGCAGAGATACTTTCAAAAACAGATTTAGATAAACCACTTAATGAAACGAGAATGGTTGTAGGCGGAACTGAAATCAGAGTTATAACCGAGAATAAAGAGTTTGGTTTGGTAGCCCCATCCGAAAACGTTCCCAGTTCCATGTGGGTAAATCTGTTTGTTGATGATATAAATAAACAGTGTAAGGTTGCTGAAGATTCTGGTTGCGTCATTATTTCACCAGTTACAGAATTTCCCGAGAGCAATGCCATAAATGCAGTGTTCAGAGATAAGTACGGACATATATGGGTAGTCAATCAAAAGATGAACTAATGTGAAGTGCCGTTGGGAAAATTTCATTCCAACGGCTTTTTTATGTTCTTATCATTTAGAAAGGATGGATGATAGGCATTGTCAAGAATGGAGAACGGTACATCTGGCATCATCAATAATACATCATCTATATCCTTATAATGTTTCTCAAGATAATTCTTAATAAACGCATTGCATTCATCCATCTTCATAAATATCAAATTTCCTTTCTTTTTACGAGATTAGAAAATCAAAATTATTTAGATATATTGAGTTTTCAATCCTTATCCTAATTTTTTATCTATTTTGTAATACAGATTCCCATGTCACTAGGATCAAAACCCAAACGGTAAGAAAATAAAATACGACCATCCTTTAGAACACCTATAATGTCTGGAGCAATAGATAAAAAGTAGGGTTTAATTTTTAAATCTTTATAACCTATTTGATTGATACGATACATATCTTTTGGATTATTATATTCATCATGTGGAATAAAGGGTGTAAATGCAGCAAAGTTTTTTCCACCACAAATACCACCACATCCAAGATTAGAGACTTGCTTAATATCTTCAACCTTCTTTTCTCTTAATTCTTCCGATTCAAAATCAAAATATAATGTTTTAGGTGGGTTCTTATGAAAATCAGCACGAACATAATCTCCAATAAGTATACCCTTATCATCATTTACAATATGTGCACCATCTCTATTTACAATATTTGTCTTGATGGTTTGGTTTTCAAGATTGAACAAAGTATATCCAATATTCATGTCATAACCATAGTATGTAATCTTAGCCATGATTTTTTTATCCTTTGTATTAAATCTTGGACAATAAACACAGTAATGTTCACGCATGCCCTTATCTAATTTTGTTTTATTTTGATCTAGAATATGATCTATAGTACAAAGAAGTGTTTCTCTTCCATCTACTATATCAATAATATTTAGACCCATTTCATCTATATATACAAGTTTTGATAAATCATTCGATAGATCATAACTTTTAGTCAAATTTCTTTTTTCTAAAAACACCTTGGGTAAAGGGATATCTTCTAATGGTTCAAGGTTTGTATTAAATACTAGGATTTTATTTTTAAGAAAAAACATAAGTTTATTACCTGTAAATCTAGAATTTAAATACTCAATATTGTGATCCAATATCAATTCCTTTTCCACACAAAAAGTGTCCGTATTGACAAGTAAAAGTCGTGGGGGATCTTCTTTATCTCCACAATGAAGTTGAGATTGTAAAATAATATGATGATCTATTTCAGCTCCTATAGACAAATCACCTACATTTCCTTCAAACCCTGAAATTTTATGAAAATGATTGTCTTTACTTTCTAAATCAATGAAATGATGGATATACTCCCCTTTACCTTTTAAAAAATATAAACTTTTATCTTTACGTTCCTTTAATGTATAGGTTTGAGTATAATCTACTTGTTTAGATTGATAGATATTGTAACATACCAATTTTGCTGTAAGGGTACCATCACTATTTTTGATTACCTGATCTAGCTGGACATCAAAATGATCTAGGTCATCATAGGTGTTCTTACCATAATCTGCATGATCATAATCAAAAGTAAAAGCATGTTTTTGAGTATCATATGAATCATCATCATCTAGTTTTGACAAATCAAGATGAGTGACATTAAAATATTGTTTGGCATATTTAAGGGCCGTATCAATAGGAAATAAAGATTCTCCTTTTTCATTACACTTTAAGCTTTCTTTATCATGTTCATATACATATTTAAAGAAACAATATTTAGCTATATCCGTTGGATGAATGGTCTTAGGATCATCAAAATTAAATTCATCATTGCCATTGCGACCGATTGTTGAAATAGCAGCATGGAAATATTCGTTCCAAAGATCTACAAGCTTAGTAGGATCTGTTATAAGTGTAGATTTTTCATTTTCTTCTTTCTTTTTTTCAGTTGTAATAGGTTGATCTATAGGTTTTTCTTTTATACAGTCTTTTCTCTCAGGAGCTTGCACCGCTTTTATATTTTTTTTACATCCAGGTATAGTTAGGATCATCATAAAAATCATAACAAGAAGTAAACCTTGTTTTACTTTCATATACCATTACCACCTCATATTTTGTTTTTGAATCTTTCATTGAATTATTATAGGGTTTTTTAAATAGATTTCTACTATTCCCAAGTTTCATAATGTATGATTTCTTCAAATTTCTTTCTTGGACGAGCTTTTGGTGTTTCATTTGCATAACCAATTGTAATAATACCTACTACATATTTATCAGTAGGTATATTTAAAATAGGTCTAATTTTATCTTGTGTAAACCATGCAACCCAACAAGCACCTAATCCTAAATTTTCAGCTTCAAGTAGCATATATCCTACAGAAATAGATGTATCTCTGATTATTTGTTTAAGTTCTTCTTGTGGGCTATTTTCATTTAATAATAGATTTACATTTTCTTCTATCCTGCAACGTATATCTGCCACACATACAATGAAAACTGGAGCAGAAAGCATCCACTTTTGATTATGAGCTATTTCAGCTAAGTTTTTTCTGTTTAGTTCTGATTTGACTACAATAAAATTCCAAGGTTGTGTGTTGCTTCCTGATGGAGCAAGTCTTGCACTTTCAAGTAACTGAATTATCTTTTCATCTTCAACGGATTTATCAATATACTTTCTTATACTTCTACGTATTTCAATTTCTTTAAGCATACTATTGTATTCCTCTTTTCTACCATCATCTATATTTTTAAAATATATACATATTATAACATTAATTCCATTATATATAACATTGTTTACACTAACTAAAGTATTTGTCTGAAATAAAAAAGCTACCTTTACAAGTAGCTTATAAACCTTATGTATAATACTTACTGTATTACATGCTCTGCCACTAAGCTTCCTCACGAAGACCAACACATAAGGCTATTCTTATATATAGCATAGACTTTATCACTCCCTTTAGTTTTTCAACTAATTTACCAATAAAAGTTCTCCAAAAAGCAATCACTGTTATTTCAATGGAATAGATTAAAGTGCTAAGCTTTATCGCAAGGGTTAGATTCGAACCATCGTAATATGCAACCTACTTTACCATAATATCATATCATAATTTGTTTATATTTTCCATAAATCCCAATATTAAATCCATTTATTTGATATATATTTCTTTTTTATTTCCAGTTTGTTTTAAATTTATAAAGAAGCATAAGTTTGCCAAAATGAAAAAGAAGCATAAAGTTGCCTATTCGGCAAACTTATGCTTCCATTTACAAAATCTTAAGCACAACTCTTTTTCTTTTATTGGTGGAGGCGAGGGGACACATACTCCATTATTTTCTAATGGTGCTGACTATATCTTAGAGTTAAATAACTAATCTACTTAACCCCTCTGGCGTATTATAGAAGTTTTAGTCTAGTTGTTAACTTCTATCCTAGTACATCCAAAGTTGGATGCCTATAAGTCGATACAGAGCTGTTGGATTACTCCACATACTCCTCGGTATTGCCGTCGTCTTAACGTTACGGTTTCACCGATCAAGCCAGATTTTCACTTGCAACTCACGTTACAAGGCGACCCTTTTCGAATCGAACCCCTGTCCGAAAGCCCTTTACCAACAGCTTCTCCGAGTGCAGTCATTGTTTTAGATTCTCGTCGTCACAAGCGCCCAATGACAGGCTTTTGATCAGACCAGTCGCGATTCTTCTACTTTTGGGTCGAGACACCCCCAAAGTAGTTCCCCACCTTAATGACGTTCTAGTCTAAGCCGTGGGAAGCCTAGGTAGAACGAGCAGCGTTTATTAGGCTGCTAAAGCGTAATTATCGTTTGCGTTTATATTTAGTTCCCCAGTTTTTTAAGGCGGACCCCAAGGAAAAACCTCCACTCGCTACTATTGACTCCAAACCCCCGTCGAAACCTGTACGCCCCCATGTATATAAAAGTCTAATAAGACTTTTGTCGCTGGCGCATTTCTTTTTGTATACGGCGATTTGCTTCTTTTTTAGCCATATCGTTACGCTTGTCGTAGTTCTTTTTACCCTGTGCTACTCCAAGCTGAAGCTTTACTAAACCTCTACTATTGATATAGACCTTAAGTGGTATGAGTGCTAATCCTTTTTGTGTTGTGTATCCTATTAATTTGTTGATTTCTTTTTTATGAAGCAAAAGCTTTCTTGTTCTTACAGGATCAACATTAAATATATTTCCTTTTTCGTAGGCACTAATATGCATTTTATAGATAAATACTTCGCCATTTTCTACTTTTGCATAACTATCTTTCAAGTTGATTCTACCCATTCGGATGGACTTTACTTCTGTACCTTTCAGTGCAATCCCAGCTTCATAGGTTTCTTCAATAAAATAATCATGTCTTGCTTTTTTATTATTGGCAACTACTTTTCCTTGTCCCATCCAAACACCTACTTTAAAAGAATCTATATTCATACCAGGTATATATCGTAACATAAAAGTAATTATATGTCAAGAATACAGTTTTTCCATTTATTGTTTATAACATAAATTTCTCTAATGCCTTTGCTACACCATCTTCATCATTAGTAGCTGTCACATAATTTGCTTGTTTCTTTACCATTTCTTCTGCATTTCCCATGGCTACACCCATTCCTGCATAAGTAAGCATACTGATATCATTTTCATTATCTCCAAATGTCATAATTTCTTCTTGTTTCACCCCTAAAATATTAGCTAAATGATCAATGGCATTCCCCTTTGAAACACCTTTGTTCATGACTTCAAGATTATTATGCCATGATTTACTTACTTCTATGGTTTCAATTTCTTTTAATTCTTCTTTTATATGATCTAATACATCATAATCGTCATTGATTATATTAAATTTATAAATATTTTTATCACTATTTTTAATTTGCTCATAGCTATCTTTTATTATATCAATACGAATACGGTCTTCTTCTTTTAGGGTTTTATTCCATTCTGAATATTTTAAAGAGCTATGGGCTAATGTTTCTGTATAAAAAGTATCTAAACTATAATATTGAAAATATGTATTATGTTTCCTTACTACATCAATTACTTTTAGACAATCTTCTTTTTGAATATGACTTTCGTATAATATTTGATCATTTTCTAAATTTCTAATAACTGCACCGTTACATGCAATAATAGGGGTTACCATATCTAAATGTTTTGCATAGACCCTTGCGGATGTATAGATTCTTCCTGTTGCTATAGCAACATATACATCATTTTTTAATAATGCTTTAAAAGCTTCTTTATTCTTTTCTGATACTTGGTTGTTGCTGTTTAACAAAGTTCCATCCATATCACTTACTACTAATTTATACATGATTTATTCGCTCCTCTTTCACTTTACTTCTTTAAAAAAGAAGATACATAAAGTATCTTCTCACTATTTTACTACTGAATCAACATAAAATCAATTTCCTTTTGAGCTGTATCTGCTTTAATAACTTTTACTCTTACTTCATCACCAATTCTATAGGTCTTCTTTGTTCTCTCTCCTGTAAAAGAATAATTATCTCCATCATAGATATAATAGTCATCTACTAAGGAACTAATCCTCACTAATCCTTCTATAGTATTTTCAAGTTCTATAAACATTCCAAAGGATATAACACTGCTAATGATGCCTTCAAATTCCTCTCCTATATGATGACTCATATATTCAGTCTTTTTCAAATCATCTGTTTCTCTTTCTGCTTCAACAGCAATTCTTTCTCGATCTGATGACTGGTCTGCTGCATTTGCAACAATAGCTTTTAATTTTTTTATTCTTTTTCCTGTTAATTTTCCTGATAAAGATTCCTTTATAATACGATGAATCTGTAAATCAGGATATCTTCTAATTGGAGAAGTAAAATGACAATAATTATCTGCTGCTAATCCAAAGTGACCTGCATTTTCAGGTGCATATCTTGCTTTTTTCAAAGATCTTAACATAATGGTATTAATAATTCTTTCTTCTTTTCTTCCTTCTACCTTCTTAAGTAAATCTTGAAGAGCTCTTGGATGGATATCATTATTTACTCCTTTTAAGTGATATCCAAAGTTATGGATAAATTTATTAAAGCTTTCTATTTTCTCCATATCTGGATCTTCGTGAATACGATAAACAAATGGCAAATCTGCCCAGTGGAAATGTTCTGCTACAGTTTCATTACAAATAAGCATGAATTCTTCTATGATTCTATTAGCAATTCTTCTTTCTGCCTTTCTTATTTCCACAGGAACACCCTGTTCATCTAATATAATCTTCGACTCATCAAAATCAAAATCAATACTTCCTCTATCATCTCTTCGTTTTCTAAGGATTTTTGCTAATTCTTCCATTCGTTTGAAATCATCTAATAAATATTCATATCTATTTTTAAGCTTTTCATCATCCTTTTCTAGAATGTCTGATACATCAGAATAAGTCATTCTTTCACAAGTTTTAATAACACTTTCATAGATTTCGTGGTTTATAACCTTCCCTTTTTTATTGATTTCCATATTCACAGATAATGTTAATCGATTTACCTTTGGATTTAAACTACACACTCCATTAGATAACTTTTTAGGAAGCATTGGAATAACACGATCTACTAAGTATACACTTGTAGCACGTTTTAAAGCTTCTTTGTCTAGCTTACTATGCTCTCTTACATAATGGGTAACATCTGCTATATGTACACTTAAAAGATAGTTTCCGTTTTCTAGCATCTCTACACATACGGCATCGTCTAAATCCTTTGCATCAATTCCATCAATCGTTACGATTTTTTTATCCCTTAAATCACGTCTTGTCTTAATTTCTTCACTTGGAACTTCCTCTGGAATAGTAGCAGCTTCTGCTTCTACTTTTTTAGGGAATGTTTCAGGTAATTTATATTTTTTGATAATAGATATAATATCTGTACCTACATCATCTTTATGTCCTAAAACCTCTATAACTTTTCCTTCTGGATTCCTTCTAGGTTGTGGCCATTTTGTAATACGAGCAATAACCTTATAACCATCCTTTGCACCATTTACTTCACTCTTTGGAATATATATATCCATTTTGATTCTAGGATCATCTGGAACAACAAATCCAAAATTTTTACTACTTTCAAAGGTTCCTACGATTTCTGTATTGGCACGCTCTAAAATACGAATAATTTCTCCTTCTGCTCGTTTGCTTTCTCCACTTTTTTTAGTAATTCTACCTATAACCCGATCATTATGCATGGCACCATTCATGTCAGTAGCTGCAATAAAAACATCTGAATATCCTTCCACTTCAGATAAAATAAACCCAAAACCTTTTTGATGCTGCTGTAATTTTCCTACTATTAAATTCATTCGTTCAGGACAAGCATATCTACGTTTTTTTGTTTTAATAACTTGTCCCGTCTTTTCCATTTCATCTAATATAGCATAAAAAGATCCCATCTCTTGTGGTTCGATTTTAAATACATTGGCAAGTTCTACATCTAACATAGGGCTATATGCATTTTCTCTCATGAATTCAAGTATTTCTTCTTTAATCGCCAATATAATTCCTCCAATCATTATAATCACTATTCTATTACCTTTATTTTACCCATCCTATTCATTTTTAAAACCCTCACATTTTCTAATAATTATGAAATTTAGCTATTTTATATATAAAAAATAGATTAAATATAGGATAGAGAGGGTATTCAATACATATATAATAGGTATCCCTATATAAAAGGTTTTATGTTGTGTTTTATGTCTAAACATTGTCATGCCCATCATTACCCCTGCTGCTCCACCAAGTACTCCTGCAATAAAAAAAGTTCTTTCTCTTATTCTCCATCTTTCCTTTTTCGCCTTATATTTATCCACTCCAGTTATAATAAATCCATATAAGTTGATTAGTAATAAATAAAGTAAACCATAAAATTCTTTTGTTTTTAATAAGGTTTGAACAGTCATTTGCATTTTCATTCTTTTTCCTCCATATAAAAGAATTACCATCTGTATTATATCACAGATGGTAACCTTTTTTAAATTTCTTTAATCTTTCTAACAATTTGATCGATATTATTCTTTGCTGCATTGATTTTGACAACTTGATTTTTCTGGGTAACATTTTCAAAACCCTCTTCATTGATGATATCACTATCATCATAATAAACCATAGCATCTATATGCTCATCTGTATCTAGTAACTCTGTAACCTTTATCCCTTGTCGAATCAATTCTTCTGCTATTTCATTTAATTCACGTTGTACACCCACTACTTTTCTTTTCAAAAAAATCACCTCCAGAATTTAGTTTTATTCTAGAGGTCATCTTTTATACAAAAAAAGTTCTATCTTGCATGCAAGATAGAACTTTTTGATCATCTTATAATAATCCACCTATT
Organism: Marinisporobacter sp.; assembly: GCA_025210525.1. GTDB lineage: Bacteria > Bacillota > Clostridia > Peptostreptococcales > Thermotaleaceae > Crassaminicella. The sequence continues at coordinate 14,885 of JAOARP010000018.1, read as the reverse complement.
TTTAAGAATAATGGTGCGAAAACAACTGCAACGATTGTCATAAGCTTGATTAAGATATTGATAGATGGACCAGATGTATCTTTGAATGGGTCTCCTACTGTATCTCCAACAACTGCTGCCTTATGTGCTTCACTACCTTTTCCACCATGGTGTCCTTCTTCAACATATTTTTTAGCATTATCCCAAGCACCACCAGCGTTTGCCATCATGATAGCCATAAGTACTCCAGAAACTAATGCTCCAGCAAGTAATCCACCTAACGCTTCAGTTCCAAGAATGATTCCTGTTGCAATTGGTGCAATAACTGCCATAATACCTGGTAAAAGCATTTCTTTTAAAGCTGCTCCAGTACTGATATCCACACATCTAGCATAATCTGGTTTTGCTTTACCTTCCATAATTCCAGGAATTTCTTTAAATTGTTTTCTTACTTCTTCAATCATTTCAAAAGCAGCTTTACCAACTGACTCCATTGTCATAGCTGAGAATAAGAATGGAAGCATACCCCCGATTAATAAACCAATAACTACTAAAGGATTCAATATATCTATTGCTTTTAATCCAACTACTTGAGAGTAAGAAGCAAACAATGCAAGTGCTGTTAAAGCTGCAGAACCGATTGCAAATCCTTTTCCGATTGCTGCTGTAGTATTACCAACTGCATCTAGCTTATCTGTAATATCTCTTACGCCACTTGGTAATTCACACATTTCAGCAATACCACCAGCATTATCTGCAATAGGACCATAAGCATCTACTGCTACAGTAATACCTGTTGTAGATAACATACCTACTGCTGCTAACGCAAGACCATATAATCCAGCAAATTTAAATGCAACTAAAATACCTACTGCTAAGAAAAGTATCGGCCATGCAGTTGAATACATACCTACTGCTAAACCACTGATGATTGTTGTAGCAGGACCAGTTTCTGATTGCTGTGCAATTTTCTTAACAGAAGCATATTCTCCAGAAGTATACACTTCTGTAATTTTACCGATTGCCATACCAACAATTAAACCACCTACGATTGCATAAAAAGCATTTAAGTTGCCAAGAAAACTCTTACTTAAGAAGAATGCTCCAACAACAACAATTCCTCCAGCTACATAAGTCCCTCTATGTAATGCCGCTGCTGGATTTACGTTTTCATCTCCTCTAACAAACATAGTACCAATAATAGATGCTATAATTCCTAATGCTGATAAAACTAATGGAAAAATTGCTCCGTTTAAAGGGTCAACATTTGGGAAAGCTCCATTTGCAGCACCAACAGTTGCAAGACCTAACGTAATTGCTGAAATAATAGAACCAACATATGATTCGAAAAGGTCAGCACCCATACCTGCAACGTCACCAACATTATCTCCAACATTATCTGCAATAACTGCTGGGTTTCTTGGATCATCCTCTGGAATTCCTGCTTCTACCTTACCAACAAGGTCCGCACCTACGTCAGCAGCTTTTGTATAAATTCCACCACCAACACGTCCAAATAATGCAATTGAAGATGCACCTAGTCCAAATCCTGTAATGATTTCAGGATCTTTAAATACATAATATAATGTACCAAGTCCTAAAAGTCCTAAACCAACAACAGCCATTCCCATAACGGCACCACCATTAAAAGCAACACTCAATGCTTTAGTCATACCACCTTCTTTTGCAGCATTAGCTGTTCTAACATTCGCCTTTGTTGCAACTTGCATTCCAAAAAATCCTGCTAAAGCTGAGAAAAATGCTCCAATGATGAAACAGATTGCTGATTTCCAGCTAATAGCAACCCCTACTACAATACATATTATAACTGCAAAAGGAACTAAAATTCTGTACTCTCTTGTTAAGAAAGCCATTGCTCCCTCGTGAATATATGTAGAGATTTCTTTCATTCGATCCGTTCCTACATCAACCTTATTGATTTTTGCAGAAAGTGTGTAAGCAAAAATCAATGCAACAACACCTATAATAGGTGCAAGTATTTCAAAATTCATTTGTCATATGCCTCCTTTGTAATCTAGCCAACTTGCTTAAATGTTTCTTAAATTTATTACTTTTGAAGATAAACCAAAGCGATAGAAGTTATTATAAAAACAACTGCACCAATACTAGTCACCTTACTTAAAAGGGTTTCATAACTTCTTCCTTTTTGTTTCCCCATAAGTTGTTCAGCACCACCAGCAATGGAGCCTGATAGTCCTGCACTTTTACCTGATTGTAAAAGTATACTTGCTATTAATATAAGGCTAGCAATCGCTTGTATAATCATCAATAATGTTTTTCCCATATTTCCACCTCCTCTGTCTCTTTAACATACCTATTTTAACACAGCTATTTTTGAAAAGCAATACATATTGTACCGTCCTATCCTTTAGGTTTATATCCACTGTTTCCACAAATAGACCATTAATTTATGACATCAATAAAAGGGTAGAATACTCTACCCTTTTATCATTACCAGTATTTTCTAAAATTATACTTTTTATCTTAAATTATAGAAAGCTTTCATTCCTGCATATTTTGATGTAGCATCTAATAACTCTTCAATTCTTAATAATTGATTGTATTTTGCAATTCTATCTGTTCTTGAAGCAGAACCAGTTTTAATTTGACCAGCATTTACAGCTACAACTAAATCTGCAATTGTAACGTCTTCTGTTTCTCCAGATCTATGAGATACAACAGCAGTATATCCTGCTCTTTTTGCCATTTCAATAGCATCAAGAGTTTCAGTGATTGTACCAATTTGATTTAACTTGATAAGGATTGAATTAGCTGTTTTTGTTTCAATACCTTTTTCAAGTCTTGCTGTATTTGTTACGAATAAATCATCTCCAACAAGTTGTACTTTCTTTCCTAATCTTTCAGTTAATAATTTCCAACCGTCCCAATCTTCTTCATCTAATCCATCTTCTATAGAAATGATTGGATATTTATTTACTAATTCTTCATAGAAATCTACCATTTGCTCAGATGTTTTTACAACACCTTCTCCAGATAGGTCATATTTCTTTTCCTCTTTGTTGTATAATTCAGTTGCTGCTACGTCTAATGCTAACATAACATCTTCCCCAGGAGCATATCCAGCATTTTTAATTGCTTCAATAATTACTTCAAGAGCTTCTTCGTTAGAAGTTAAGTTTGGTGCAAAACCACCTTCGTCACCTACAGCTGTATTAAGACCTTTATCCTTTAATACTTTCTTAAGACTATGGAATATTTCAGCACCCATTCTTAATGCTTCTCTAAAGCATTTTGCTCCAACAGGCATTACCATGAATTCTTGAATATCTACATTATTATCAGCATGTTCTCCACCATTTAAGATATTCATCATTGGAACTGGTAATGTTTTAGCATTTACTCCACCTAAGTATTGGAACAAAGGCATTTCAAGAGATTTAGCTGCTGCTTTCGCAACTGCCATAGATACGCCTAAAATTGCATTTGCACCAAGTTTTCCTTTATTATCTGTTCCATCTAATTCCATCATCGTCATGTCAACGCCAATTTGATCTAAAGCGTCCATTTCAACGATTTCTTCTGCAATAATATCGTTTACATTTTCAACAGCTTTTAAAACACCTTTTCCTAAATATCTTTCTTTATCTCCGTCTCTTAATTCAACAGCTTCAAATGCTCCTGTAGAAGCTCCAGAAGGAACAATTGCTCTTCCCATACTTCCATCTTCTAAATGTACTTCTACCTCAACTGTAGGATTTCCTCTTGAGTCTAGTACCTCTCTTGCATAAACATCAGTAATTATAGTTGACATATGTATTTCTCCTCTCAAATTAAAAGTTTACAAGTTGTACAAAATCATCAGGCTTTAAGCTTGCTCCACCTACTAAAGCTCCATCTATGTCTTCTTGATTCATGATTTCTTCTACATTATTAGGTTTTACACTTCCACCATACTGAATACGCACTTCCGTACAGATTTCTTCACCATATAATTCTTTTACAACTTCTCTGATTTTGTAGATTGCTTCATTTGCTTGCTCTGATGTAGCAGTTTTACCTGTTCCAATTGCCCAAATTGGCTCATAAGCAATCACAATATCCTTTATAGCTTCAGCTTTTACATCTTTAAAAGCTTTTACTACTTGGTCTTTTACGACTACTTCCATATTTCCACTTTCTCTTTCCTCTAATGTTTCACCTACGCAAACAATCGGACCAATTCCATGATTAAGAGCTGTATGGATTTTTTTGTTTACTGTTTCATCTGTTTCATTAAAGTATTGTCTTCTTTCTGAATGACCGATTACACAATAATCTACACCAATTTCTTTTAACATTAAAGGTGAAACTTCTCCTGTAAATGCACCACTTTCTTCATAATGCATATTTTGAGCTCCCACTTTTATGTTTGTACCTTTTGCAGCTTCTTTTATTGGCTGTAAAAGAGTGTACGGTACACATAATACTACTTCTACATCTGTTCCTGCAACACGGTCTTTAACGTTTCTAACAAACTCAACTGCCTCTTTGATTGTTTTATTCATTTTCCAGTTTCCTGCAATAATAGGCATTCTCATGATTTTACCCCCTGTAAATTACTTGTCATTAATCGCAACAATACCAGGTAGCTCTTTTCCTTCTAGGAATTCTAAGCTTGCTCCACCACCTGTTGAGATATGACTCATTTGATCAGCAAATCCAAGTTGCTCAGCTGCTGCTGCACTATCGCCTCCACCAATGATGGTTGTACCTTCACTCATAGCCATAGCTTCTGCAACACCTTTTGTTCCTAGTGCAAAGGCTGGCATTTCAAATACACCCATTGGTCCATTCCAAACAACTGTTTTTGCATCTTTGATAGCTTTACTAAAGATTTTTATACTTTCTTTACCTGTATCAAGTCCCATTACATCTACAGAAATATTTTCAACCTTTACAGTTTCATGCTCTGCATCTGCCTTAAACTCTTTAGCTACAACTACGTCTACAGGTAATAATAAATTCACATCTTTATCTTGTGCTTTTTGCATTAATTCTTTTGCTAATTCAACTTTATCTTCTTCAAGTAAAGATTTTCCTATTTCAAGTCCCTTGGCTTTTAAGAATGTATATGCCATTCCTCCACCAATAATCAATGTATCAACTTTTTCTAATAAATTATTGATAACACCAATTTTATCAGATACTTTCGCACCACCTAATATAGCAACAAAAGGTTTTTCAGCATTTGTTAGAGCTTTTCCTATTACATCGATTTCCTTTTGAATTAAGTATCCTGATACACATGGCAAATGCTCTGCAACTCCTGCTGTTGAAGCATGTGCTCTATGAGCTGTACCAAAAGCATCATTCACAAAAACTTCTCCTAAATTTGCTAATTCCTTTGCAAACTCAGGGTTATTTTTTGTTTCTTCTTTTCTAAATCTAACATTTTGAAGAAGTACTACTTCTCCATCTTTCATTTCTGAAACAGCTTTTTTAGCACTTTCACCCACAACTTCATCATCTGCTGCAAAAATTACTTCTTTTCCTAATAATTCAGCAAGTCTTTTAGCTACTGGCTCAAGACTATATTTTTGATTTGGTTCACCTTTTGGTCTACCTAAATGAGACATTAAAACCACTTTGGCTCCCTGCTCAACTAAATACTTGATCGTTGGAAGCGCTGCTCGGATACGAATATCATCTGTTATATTCTTATTTTCATCCATAGGTACATTAAAATCACAACGCGCAAGTACCTTCTTACCTTTTACTTGAATATCTTCGATATTTTTTTTATTCAATACCCTTTCACCTCTACTTTTTAGATTATACTACTCTATATATGTAACATACTATTTGTTATTCGTCAATGATTTATGTTGTATTATCTTGAATAGAGGGTTCAATCTTATGTCAGATTGAACCCATCATCTATTATTTTATAGTCCTTTGTTAATGATATAGCTTACTAAGTCTATTACTCTATTTGAATATCCCCATTCGTTGTCATACCAAGAAACGATTTTTGCCATATTTCCGTCCATTACCATTGTTGATAATCCATCTACGATAGAAGATCTAGCATCTTGCTTATAATCTACAGATACTAATGGCTCTTCACTAAATCCTAAGATTCCTTTTAATTCTCCTTCAGCCGCTTCTTTAAACGCTTTGTTCATTTCTTCAGCTGTAGCTGGTTTTTCTAATTCAACAACTAAATCTACTACAGATACAGTTGGTGTTGGAACACGCATTGCCATACCATTTAATTTTCCTTTTAATTGTGGTAATACTAATGCTACTGCTTTTGCAGCTCCTGTAGTTGTAGGAATAATAGACTCTGCTGCTGCTCTTGCTCTTCTTAAATCACTATGTGGTGCATCTAATATTTTTTGGTCATTTGTATAAGAATGTACTGTTGTCATTAATCCTTTTTTGATACCGAATTTTTCATCAACAATTTTAGCAAAAGGTGCTAAACAGTTTGTTGTACAAGAAGCATTTGAAATGATGTGGTGATTTGCTGGATCATATTTTTCTTCATTTACCCCTAATACAATTGTAACATCTTCATTTTTTGCTGGTGCAGAAATAATTACTTTCTTTGCTCCTGCTTTGATATGTTTTCCAGCTGATTCTTTATCTCTGAAGAATCCTGTAGACTCAACAACAATATCTACTCCTAATTCTTTCCATGGAAGGTTTTCTGGATCTCTTTCTGCAAAGATTTTTATTTCTTTTCCATCTACAACAATAGCACCTTCTTTTACTTCAACTGTACCATTGAACTTTCCAAAACAGCTATCATATCTTAATAAATGTGCTAATGTTGCAGGGTCTGTTAAATCGTTGATTGCTACAATCTCAAAATTAGCATCTACCTTTCCCATTGCTACCTTAAATGCATTTCTTCCTATTCTTCCAAATCCATTAATTGCTACTTTTACACTCATGAAACATCCTCCTTATAATTTATATCTTTTTTTATTTTTTTATATTAAGATTTCTCTTGCTAACCCTTCATCAATCACTAATGTAAGATTTTGATTTAATCTACTTATCGCAATAATTGCTTTAGCCTTTTCAGTTCCAGCGGCTGCACCAATAATATGTTGTAGCTCCTTATAGTGATTTAAGCTAACGCCTACAGAATTTACTTCTCTTACGATTTCTCCACTTTTGTTAAAATAATATCCAAAGGCTTCTGCTACAGCACCTTGCTCTTTTAATGCAGCAATTTTCTCTTCACTTAATCCTCTTCTTACAGCCATCTTATCAGCTCTACCGATCCCAAAAACAAGAATTCCTATTTTTTGAATATAATCTACTACTTCTTTTATATTTGGATCTTCTGATAAGCTTTTTAAAATCTCCTTTGAGATGTTATCAGGCATATGAAGAAGCTTATAAGATGCATTAAGCTTTTGTGCAACCTTTGCTGCAATGGTATTGGCTTGATTTTCTACATTTTTCCCTAGTCCTCCACGAGCTGGAAGAACTGTTATGTTAGATACCTTTTGCTCATCTTGACTCATTTCCTGTGCAACCATAGCCATTGTTTGACCACCAGTAATTCCTATGATAGTGTCATTTTTCACTAAGGATTTAAGATAAGTAGATGCAACACGACCAATCTCTCTCAAAACAAGATCATCTTCATCACAAAAGCCAGGAACAATTAGGACTTTTTTTATTTTTAATCTTTTGGCTATTTCTTCTTCAATACTATTAAGCCCTTTAAATCTATGTATATAACTTCTTAGCATTTCTAAACTAGTGTAACCAAATTTCGTAATATTCATTCCTTCAGCTTTAATGTCTATAAATCCTTGCTCCTTTAAAACATTTACTTCTTTACGTACAATTCTTTCTCCTATACCTAATTCATTTGCCAAATTTCTTCTTCCTATTGGCTGATGATAATGGATCAGTCTAAGCATTTTGTATCGATTGATTAAAGGTTCCACAAATTCTGGAACAATTCTTTTTTGTATCTCAATCCATTTATCAATTTCAGAATTTTCTCTTAGTTGCATTGCACATATGCCCCTTTTTCCTTGGATGCCATATTATGGTTCATCGGGACTTTTTTAGTCCCTGTAGACATTTTTTGTCCCGTGTTGGGTAAAAAAATATCTAACAATAGAATACCATAATTTCCAATAGATATCAACAAAAAAAGACGTGAACTTCACGTCTTTTAAAATCTTTTTCTTTTAGACGAAGATAATATCTTCATCTCATCTCTATATTTAGCAACAGTCCTTCTTGAAATTTCTATTCCCTTATCCTTCAATTTGTTTGATATAGCTTGATCACTAAGGGGTTTCCTAGTATTTTCATGGTCAATCAGATCTTGAATCATACTCTTAATACTTTCTGACGCAATTCCTTCTCCCATTCTATTGGATACACCACTCGTAAAGAAAAACTTCATTTCGAAAACGCCTCGTGGACTTTGCATATATTTACCATTTACAGCTCTACTTACAGTTGATTCATGAATCCCCACCTCATCAGCAATCTGCTTTAATGTCAAAGGCTTCAAATATTTTCTTCCTTTCTCGAAGAAATCAACCTGATAATCTAAAATGGCTTTTACTACATTGTAAATAGTTTGTCTTCTCTGCTCAATGCTTTTAATAAGCCACATAGCTGAATTTAATTTTCCTGTTAAAAATTTTGATGTATTTGACTCTTTATTTTCATGTAATAGCATTTTTCTATAATAGGAACTAATAGCTAATCTTGGTGCTGTGCTATCATTCACCAGGATAACGTATTCCCCATCAATCTTTTCTACAGTCACATCTGGAGTGATATATTTTATCTCTTCTCCAGAACTAAAGGCCCTTCCTGGTTTCGGTTCTAATTTTTTGATAAAGTCTGTAATCTCTTGAACTTTCTTTGTAGATATATTTAAATCTTTAGAAATATTCATTAACCTATTTTGTGCTACATCATCTAAATGTTCTGCTATAACTTTTATGATTTTTTCATCTTCCATTCCTTTTTGTTTAACCTGAATCAACAAACATTCTTTTAAGCTTCTAGCAGCAATCCCAGGTGGGTCAAAGGTCTGAATGATGGATAATACATTTTCTATCAGCTCTTCATTCACATGGAAATATGATGATATTTCTGGAATATTTACGTTTAAATATCCATTTACATCTAAACTTTCTATAATGTATTTTCCTATCTCTATATACTTTTCCTTTAAAATAGCAAATTGTAATTGAAACAACAAATGCTCTGTTAAGGTAGTATCTGCAGATACAAATTGTTCAAAGGATGTTTCTTCTTTATCCTTATGATAATTTGGTTGCTTATAGCTTATATCATCATATTCTTTAAAGTACTCTTTCCAATCTACTTCCTGTTTTTCCGTTCTTTCTTCTTGTTTTTTTCTTATTTCACCTTCTCTAGAGGTACCTAGATCGAGAAGAGGATTGACTAATACTTGCTCGTCAATAAACTGATTTAATTCTTGATGATTATATTGTAATATTTGGATGGCTTGCTTTAACTCAGGGGTCATTACTAATTTTTGAACTTGTTCTATATTCAAATTAAACCCTAATCTCATCTCAAACCTTCACCTACTCCCTTATATAAATATTTATTTAATAACCATTTATTAGATTATACACTCTCGTCATCTCATTATATCATTAAATTTCATGGAAATAAAGTTACATAATTTCAATTTCAAGGAAAAAGACAAGGATTTCTCCTTGTCTTGTCTATCTTTCTCCTTTTTCATATGGAACACCACTAGCTGCAGGACCTGCTGATTTTCCAACAAAACCGATTAATATCACGAGTGTTATTATATATGGTAGCATAGCTAAAATTTGTGAGGATACTTCAATAGCTGTACCTCCTAGGAATACTACAAGACCTTGAGCAGCTCCAAATAATAAACACGCCCACATGGCACCTTGAGGCTTCCATTTACCAAAAATCATAGCTGCAAGAGCAATAAAACCTTGTCCCGAAATCAATGTAGGACGGAAGTTGGAAACTACCGCAAGACTCATTGAAGCTCCTCCAAAACCAGCAAATATACCCGATAAAATCACACTTAAATATCTAATTTTATAAATATTGATCCCTAGAGTATCTGCAGCTTTTGGATGTTCCCCTACAGCTCTAATTCTAAGCCCTATTCTTGTCTTATAAAGCATATACCATATGACAAAGACTAAAATAAATGCAATATATACAGTAGCATATTGATTAAATACTAAGTCAAAGAATGAATTCTGTGCGAATACGCCATCTAAAGGTCTAGGCATTTTACTATCTAAATCGATAGATTTTGTCATAGTGGCTCCTTCAAAAAAGATACGGCTTAAAAACAATGCAATTCCAGGTCCTAAAAAGTTAATAGCAATTCCCGATACTACTTGATCAGCTCCAAAGGTAACTGATGCAATAGCATGAAGCACTGCTAAAAATCCGCCTGCCAGTCCTGCACATAAAAGACCTAACCATGGATTGCCTGTAAAATAACCTACTGTTGCACCCATGAGTGCTCCTAAAGTCATCATTCCTTCAAGTCCAATATTAACAACTCCTGAGTTTTCGGAAATAACACCTCCTAAAGCTGCAAAAATAAGTGGTGTTGCATACATTAATGTTGTACCAAGAATAAAACCTATATTATCGATCATTTATTTCACCTCTTTTCTTTTTCCTACAGTTAAGATCATCTTAATAAACTTTGGCATAGCAATAAAGAATACAATGGTTCCCATTACAATACTTACAACTTCAGATGGTGCTCCCATAGCAGATTGAATCTTAGGTCCTCCATATTTGAGTGCCCCAAAAAGTATTCCTGCAAAAACACATCCAAAGGCGCCATTACTACCAATTAAAGAGACTGCAATCCCATCAAATCCATAGCCTTCCATAGCTGCTAAAATAGCCACTTGTTTAGACACACCCATTACTTGTAGTGCACCTGCAGCACCTGCTAATGCACCTGCAATTGTCATGGATATAATCATACTCTTATTTACATTGATTCCACCATATTCAGCTGCATGCTTGTTAGAACCTACAGCTCTTAATTCATAGCCTAGCGTGGTTTTATTTAAAATAAACCAAACTACAACAGCTAATAAAATAGCACAGATAATTCCTAAATTAACAGGGGTTTTAAAAATACTTTGTAGCACAGGATGTGCCTTAAACCACATTCTTCCCGGGTCCGTATAACGCCACTTCTCTAATATCCCGATTGTTGCTGTATCCCATATTTTATAAGATGCCTCACTATTAGGTCTTTTAAAACCTTCTAGCATAATTACGTAATTGCTTAAATATAAAGCAATCCAGTTTAGCATAATCGTTGCAATAACTTCATGGACACCAAACTTAGCCTTTAGATATCCTGCAATACCTCCCCATAAACCTGCAGCCGTAATAGCTGCAATAAATACAACAATAGCATGAAGACCTATTGGTAATTTTACAAAATAACCTACTAAAGTTGCTACTAAAGCACCAATAATAAACTGCCCTTCTGCACCAATATTAAAAAGTCCTGTCTTAAAAGCAAAGGCTACAGAAAGACCTGTCATAATAAGAGGTGTAGCATAAATAATCGTATATCCCATATATTTAGGCTTTCCAAATATTCCTTTTAGCATAACTACGTATGCTTCTATTGGACTATATCCTGCTATTTTCAATACAACAGCTCCTATAATAATCCCTAATAAAATAGATACCAATGTAATGATCAGATTTCCACTAAAGATCATTTCTTTCAATGAATTCTTTTTACTCTTCATTACCTGTACCTCCTCCTGCCATCATGAGACCAAGCGTATTTTCATTTGTTTCCTTAGATTCTACAATTCCTACAATTTTCCCCTCATAAATAACTGCTATTCGATCAGCTACATTCATTACTTCATCTAATTCTAATGATACAAGCAGTACAGCTTTATTATTATCCCTTTGTTCTACAAGAGATTTATGCACATATTCAATAGCTCCTACATCTAGTCCTCTAGTAGGTTGAGCTGCAATCAATAATTCTGGATTATTTGTTACTTCCCTTGCAATAATTACCTTTTGTTGATTTCCACCGGATAAAGCTCTTGCTTTTAATGTTTCATCTTCTGGACGAACATCAAACTTTTTTATTAATTCCTTTGCAAAGCTTTTGATTTTATCCTTTTGTAAAATTCCACCCTTTGCAAAGGGTTGTTTATGATAATTTTCCAATATCATATTTTCTTCAACATTAAAATCTAACACTAGCCCTCTTTTTTGTCTGTCCTCTGGAATCGTTGAAATTTTATGCTCTAAAATATCCTTTGGTGTTCTTCCTGTAATGTCTTTTCCTTGCATCATAATTTTTCCTGATTCTACTTTTCGAAGTCCCGTGATCCCTTCAATCAATTCACTTTGTCCATTGCCATCGACACCTGCTATTCCTAAGATCTCTCCAGCATGTACCTTTAGAGATAATCCATCTACTGCACTAATGCCACGGTTATCTTTTACTACTAAGTTATCTATTTCTAATACAACTTCGCCCTTTTCTTTTGCTTTCTTTTCTACAACAAAGTTAACTTCTCTTCCAACCATTTTATTCGCTAGTTCTTCTTCAGTAGTTACACTTACGTCTACTGTGTCAATATGCTTTCCTCTACGAATGATTGTACAATAGTCAGCAATTTCTTTTATTTCTTTTAATTTATGCGTAATAATAATAATACATTTTCCCTGTTTTGTAAGATTTCTGATAATTCCTATTAAATCCTGAATCTCCTGAGGTGTCAATACAGCTGTAGGCTCATCTAATATTAGAATTTCAGCCCCTCTATATAACGCCTTTAAAATTTCTACTCTTTGCTGCATTCCTACAGTGATATCTTCTATTTTTGCATAGGGATCTACATGAAGCCCATATTTTTTGGATAATTCTTCCACGTGTGAAACCGCTTCCTCAATGTCCAACTTTCCAAAACCTGTAGTGGTTTCCCTCCCTAATATAATATTTTCTGCTACTGTAAAAGGCTCTACTAACATGAAATGTTGGTGTACCATACCGATTCCATGCTGAATAGCTACATTAGGGTCTGTCATTGTTACCGTTTTCCCATTAATCGTTATTTCTCCAGATGTGGGTTGATATAAGCCATACAAAATGTTCATAAGTGTAGTTTTTCCAGCTCCATTTTCTCCTAATAAAGCATGTACTTCTCCTTTATGAACAGTTAAATTAATATTGTCGTTTGCAGTAAAATTACCGAAAACTTTTGTGATATTTTTCATTTCTACAGCTTTTTCATCAAATTTGATGTGGTTCAATAGAATAACCTCCTAATCACTTAATACCGAAGTAGCCCAGACAATTTGCCTGAGCTACTTAGTGTCCATTCTATTTTATTATATCACTTTTTTTATTGAAATTCATTAAAAGTTTTTTCATTGTAAGGAACTACAATTTTTTCATCTATAATTTGTTGCTTTAACTCTTCTACTTCTTTTAAGATTTCAGCTGGTACATGCTTATCAGAAGTTGGAGCAATATCTACACCGCCCTCTTTAAGTCCATAAACAACTGTTGTTCCACCTGAGAATTTTCCATCTTTCAACTCTTTTGCCATATTAAATACTGCATTATCAACACGCTTCATTGCTGAAGTAATTACGTTTTCTGGCGCTAGAGCATTTTGGTCTCTATCTACACCAATTGCTTTTTTATTTTGCTCTTTAGCCGCTTCGATTACACCATCACCAACGCCACCTGCAGCATGGAATACAATATCTGCACCATCTTTATACATTTGGTTTGCAATAGCTTTACCTTTAGCAGCATCTGTGAAAGAATCAGCATATTGAACTAAAACTTCTACATCTTTATTTGCTTGCTTCACACCTGCCATATATCCATAATGAAATCCATCAATAACATTTCCTTTAATACCACCAACAAATCCAACTTTTCCTGTTTCTGTCATTTTTCCTGCTATGTATCCAACAAGGAATGATGGTTGCTCAGCTTTAAATACTACACCTACTAAGTTTTCTGGTGTTTCTTCATAAGCAAAGTCGATAATCGCATATTTTTGCTCTGGATTTTTAACAGCTTCTTCTTTTACTAAATCTCCCATTTTGAATCCAATACCCCAAATCAAGTCATTTTCATCGTCTAAGAGCGTTTCCATATTTGGACCATAATCAGCGTCTTGTTTAGATTCTTTGTAAGAAGCCTTAATTCCTAATTCTTCTTCAGCTCTTTGAAGTCCTTCCCAAGCTGATTGATTGAATGATTGGTCATTTACTCCACCTACATCTGTTACCATAGCTACTTTCATTGCTGCTTCTTCAGCTGGCTTTTCTGCCGGTTGTTCTGGTTGCTCTGGCGCCTTTTGTCCACAACCTGCTAATAATCCAGCAACAAGTATTACTGTCAATAAAATTGTTAATCCCTTTTTAAACATCTAGAATTCCTCCTCTATTTTGATTTCCTATAAAAAGGACAGTATTATATATTCGACATAAGATTTAAAAACCCTTTATAATTTCTTTGATTTTTTTAATAATTACTCCAATAAATATTTACAACTTATTTTCCTATTTATTTTATCATTCTCTCTACAACATTATACTTAATCTTGTACGAAAAATTCATCAAACAAAAACTTCGGCATAGCCGAAGTTTTTAACAGATATCTCCTTCTTTTGCAACAAACCCTGCTTTCGCTAAGATATTTGTCCCTTGATCTAGCTTTTCTTCATTCACAAGAACAATTGGTCCTGTGCAGCCCATTCCACTTTCTGCATAGATTCCATTTTTCCATAATACTTTTACTGCATCTTCTAAATCCATAATGTCAATTCCTGATATAGCACCTGTTACCACTTCCTTTGGTGGCATAGCTACTTCTTCATCACTTTCTGATGCT
>JAOARP010000017.1 GCA_025210525.1 Marinisporobacter sp. | reverse complement strand
CATTATTATTTTTCGCTACTGTGAATGCTATTGTGTATGTTTTTTTTACTTCTCCATTTTCTGCTGTTACCTCTATACTCGTACTTCCTGGTAAGCTCGTAGCTTGCGTAATATTTACTACTGCATTTGTATCTTGCGCTGTTGCTGTAATAGTCGGCACTGTTGTCGTTCCATAAGGTAGTTCTTTTTCATACGTATATTGGTTATGACTAAATCCACTAACCCCTGTATTGTCTACCTTTAACTCTTGTAAATAAGCATTATTATTTTTTGCTACTGTGAATGCTAGTGTATATGTTTTTGTAACTTCTCCATCTTCTGCTGTTACCTCTATGCTCGTACTTCCTGGTAAGCTTTCTGCTGGAGTTATATCCACTGCTGCATTTATATCTTGCGCTACTCCTATTACTGTTGGTACTGTTGTCGTTCCATAAGGTAGTTCTTTATTATAACTAAGTTTATTATATACAAAATTACTTACCGTTTGACCATCTACTTTTAGATCAGTCAAATAAGCATTTGTATTTTTTACTTTAAGTTTAGCAATCTCATTAGTGCCTCCTATTTTTGAGGAAATAAAAATTTCTCTCTCTTCTCCTGCCTGAATAGAATGAATTGTATCTTCTTGTGCTGTTGCAGCATTCCATTTCCAAATGATTTTTCCACTTTCATCAATTTGAATCATCCATCCATCTTGATTCTCTTGATTCTCATTAAAATCTCCATCACTTGAATTTGAATTCCCAGCAATTATATATCCACCATCAGAGTTCTTTATAAATCCTATAGGAGAATCATCTCCACTTCCTCCATAAGTCTTTTGAAACTGTTTTTCTCCATCTTTGTTTATTTTCACAAACCAATACTCTTGACCACCATGATTTCCAGTAATATCACCATTATTAAGGGTGGTACTTCCTAATAAAGCATATCCACCATCAGCAGTCAATTTCATATCTATTGATTTAATAGCATCTGAAGAAACACTAGAATCATCTCTTGTCCCCCCATAAGTCTTATCCCACACTACATTTCCAGCTTCATCAATCTTAAATACCCAAAAGCTATAATTTCTTGGTATATCTGGTGGGCGCTCTATTACTATAGATGTTCCAAATATAACATACCCTCCATCTGATGCTTCTTTGATACTAACACCTTTGTCTTGACCTTCTCCACCATAATTTTTAAGCCAAACCTGATTAAAGTTATTGTCAATTTTTAGAACCCAACAATCATAATCTCCTAAATTCCCTGAAAAATCTCCATCATTAGAATCTTCATAGCCTACAACTATATAGCCTCCATCATTTGTTTGCACAATTTGTTCTACAAGATCTCGATTACTACCTCCTATTTGAAGCTCTCTCTCTGGTATTTTTTCACCATTTTCATCTAGTTCAAATATATATCCATTGCAACCACTAAGCCCTTCCATATGCCACCATCTATTTTCTAAAACAACATATCCTCCACTAGATTTTTCTTGAATATCTGTAATTTCATCACCAAATCCACTATATTCTTTTACCCATACCACATTTCTAGAATTATCCAATTTAAATACAAGACCACTATATGTGTCACTTCCTATACCAATAAAACCGCCATCCCTTGTAGGCGATAAATATTCAACTTGTATTTCCTCTACGTCTCCCATTCGTTCATGAGTTAAAGTCTTTTTCCACTCATAGGTTACCTTATTATTTTCATCCCCTTCCCCATATACATTTTTTATTGGTACACCTGTTAAACAAATAGTAAGAATTAGCAACCTAGCTAACCACCTACTTACCTTATTTTTCTTTCTTATACTCATCATGCCCCCCTCCTTTTATATGCATATACTATAAATAATTCCATATCTTTAAACAATTCTATACCTTCCGTCATTTTCCTTCAAGATTCGACAGTGATTTTTGAAAAAATTTATTCTTCCTCTTTTGTTTTTTCCCTAAAAAGTGGATAATCCACTCCATTCTTGTAAACGATAAATAATATTTTTAACTATAGATTCTTCATTATATTCTTTAAAATCAAGGGTATAATTGCCATTTTCATTTTCCCATATTCTATCAAAGTATTGCTCTACATCCTTTACAATTTTATTATCGTTTTTAGCCATTATTTTCAAATCTGCTTCTAAATTATAATCTCCTATATTTCTTTTTGTAAGATTAGCTGAACCTCCAAATATAACACTTTCATCTTTATATTTAATCTTTACAAGCTTTGTATGAAATTGTTCTCCATGGGTATTGTACCATCTTATTTTTATTTTTCCATTAGATTTTTCAAATAGCTCATGAGCTACAGGTCGATTAGGTATACCGTTTTTTTCCATACCAAAGGCATCCTTATTCGCATCTAAAATCATTTGGATCTTTACGCCTCTATTAGCTGCTTTAATTAAAGATTTTACTAAATTTCTTTCACTAAAATAAAACATCCCTATTTGAATCACATCTCCAGCTTTTGTTTTTTCTATAGCTTCTAAGAGATTTTTTCTAATCTTTCCTTCTGTAATAAAACTTACTCTAATGGAACCTTCTTGTTTTTCATGCTCTTTATATTCCCCATCAATAATTTTTCCTGAGAAGTTTCCTATAGCTTTTTCTCCCACAACAATATCCTTTATGATAGCTCCTCCTACTACAAAAGCAATATTGGAATGATATCCACTAGCATCATGAGGATTAGCAGAGCTTACTAAGGCTTGTTTCTCCGTAACGATTAGTTTCCTATGATTTGCTTTAAAATTTAAAAGCTTTAAATAAGAACGAAAAGTCGCCTTTGGTGCATCTTTACTAAATGGATTTGGTAACCAGCCTTTTCCTGATGTCTCAAACCATCCTAAAAAGGTTCTCCAAAACCCCGAGTAGGAAGGGTTTGAATCCCTTAATTGATTCAAATCTGTAAGTACAACGTTTACATCATTCTTTTCCATTGCTTCTAAATGCTTTGATGGATAAGATCCATAAAAGGTATTCATTTCATCTGATATAAAAGCGACTTTTATACTTGGATTCTTTTGTTTTTTTTGAATAATTGCATTCGTTAATTTTGCTGAAAGATCAGGATATGAATACTTTTTATCATAAGTATCATTAAATAAAAACATATCAATGATAATAAACTTCTCTGCATCATCAATGATCTTAAACACCCTATCAAAAAGCATTTGTTCTTTCTCTATTTTTCCATCCTTTTCATAGGTCAAATCATATAAAAAGTCTACTTGATTTGTTTTATAAACCTGCCCATCTAATGAAATTCCCTTTGGTAAAGGCTTTATCCTTCCATATATACTCGTACTGATTATGATTAACGATAAAATAATTCCTATCATTTTTCTTTTTTTCATGATTTTTCGATAGATTTCTCTATCTCCCCCCTTTTGTTTAGAAGCCAATTCTACTTCTTTTCATGTTTTACTCTATTTTATAAGATTAAAAGACATTAACCAACTTTTTTTCATGATATCTTTTATAAATTTATCTAAATGGTTAAAACTATGATAAAATCTTCTTATATCATAAAATATTTGGAGGAAAGTTATGAAGCTTAATTTTCGAAATAAAAATTTTAAAATTTCTATTATCCTTGTTCTTTTAGCATTGCTTGTACATTCTTTAGTAGATACCATATCTTTAAAGTCTTTTTTTAATCTTACTGCTCTAGAAATCATTTTTTCTGGAATTTTTATCTCTATCATTGTAAGTTTTTCTTTTGATACCTTAATCAATACCATTGCTATGATCAAGAAAAGCTTCTCTGATAAAATTGATTACGAAGGGACCATCCATAAAGTTCACACATTGAGTATCAAAATTAAAAGAGATGGTGTTTTATCTATACAATCAGATATAGAGACAGAAGAAAATACCTTTTTAAGAGATGCTATGATTTTATTGAATGATTATAAAAAACCTGATACCATGAGAGATATTTTAATAAAAGACATTGAATCTAGACGGAGTAACCTCTACAGACCCTATAATGTACTAAAAATGGTTGCTCATATAGCTCCTTCCTTTGGACTTATTGGAACACTGCTAGGTCTTGTAGGACTATTATCTAATATTCATGAGGTAAATCTTATTATGAGCAATATGGCATCTGCATTAGTCAGTACTCTCTACGGAAGCCTCATCGCCAATTTTATTGCTGTTCCCCTTATGGGAAGATTAAAGGAATATATTGATAAAAATATTTTACAATACAATATTATCACAGAAGGTATTTTACTCATTGCTCAAAATGATACAGCTAGAAATGTATTTGATAAAATGAATGTTATGCTAAATGAAAATACTAGACTTACTTATCCACGGAAGAGACTCATAGAAAGGAAAGATCATGATGAAGAATTATAATGATCAAACTGAACATGATGAAATGAATCTATCTACTGGTTGGTTAATCACCTATAGCGATATGATTACTATTATGCTTTGCTTCTTTATTATCTTCTTTACCATGGCAGCAAAGGAAACCACTGTGCTCTCAGAAATAAAAAATAACCTTTCCACAAAGATTACAGCTTTAGCTGATGAAAATAAAAAGTTAAAAATAGAAAAAGAAAATTTAGCTGCAAAATTATTTGATCTTACAAATATAGAAAATGATGTAAATACATCAAAAGAAGAATTTATTGCTTTTCTAAGAGAAAATGATTTATTAGATCAAGTAAAAATCCTTCAGAATGAAAGAGGTCTACTCATTCGTTTTAACGACAATATATTTTTCCCTAGTGCAAAGGCGGATTTATCGGAAGATGGCTATGAAGTTTTGAGCCTTATGAGAGATAAATTGAAAAAAGTTGATAACGATATTATCGTAGAGGGCTTTACAGATAATCTCCCTATTCATACAAAAGAATATCCCTCTAATTGGGAACTCTCTGTTGCCCGTGCTATTTCCGTAGTGAAATATCTTACAAAAGAAAAAGGAATTGACCCTAATAGAGTATCTGTTAGTGGTTATGGAGAAAGAAATCCTATTGATACAAATGATACAAAGGAAGGTCGCGCTAATAATAGAAGAATTGAAATTACTATTGTAAACTAATATCTATTCATTTAGAAATACAAATAGGACAGGATAAATTTATCCTGTCCTATTTTATATCTTAATCTGCACCTAAGCTTTTATCATAATATTCAAGTATCTACAACAGTAAAATCATTATAGATCCTATAAGGTAGCTTTCCTGACCTTTGAAGTTTATTAAAATCAGAAGTTCTCGTAAGATGAGGGGTATTAGAAGGAAGTTTGCTTTCAACAAAAGGGATATATTCTACATAATAAAACAGGTTTATAGCCTTTCCATTATTCATAACCAAATCATAATGTCTACCTTTTCCACCTCTTGTCAAATCTATTATAATTCGTACTTTTCTTATCTGGTCGTATGCATAAGTATTGATTGTTTTTCCAAAACTCCTCTACAAACAATCTCATTTTGGTAAAAGAAATTACTCCTAAGATCCACCATAAATATATTAAAAATAAAAAATACAATAAGCATCAAATACATCAACTGACCTCTAATCTCTAATACATCTTCCTTATATGCCTTTCTAACGAAGTAGATTAACGCTCCTAGGAATAGAATTATCCCCATATCCCCTCCCTTTTTTTATTTAAGGGATTTCAAAAATTCAATTTAATCAAAACATTATGTGTAGGTTTATCTGGATAATTATAACTACCATAATATTTAGCTTCTTTAAGGGCTTGAACAATATCACTTCCATCAATTGTTACATCTGAATAAAGATTAATTTCCTTTTGTTTATTGACTACAGCTTCTTTCACCCTCATCTTAAATTCTTCTTTTGAATAAACCATCAATCCATAATATTCATAATAATTATAAGTTTTACTATTGGCTACTGGATAATCTGATGCTTTCCATTTTCTTGTATCCTTCATAAAATCATCTGTCACATTAAAATAAGTATAGTAAATCTTATTGCTCTGTGAAACGCCATCATCTTTCCTATCTGAAATAGGATCATCATGAGTCGCATCTACATGGCAATAAACTCCTCCTAATTTTACTAAGTTCCAAGCATGTGCACCACCTGCATCCTTCATATTTCCTGAAATAATCATGTTTTCTATACCCACTTTATCTAATAATGCTTTCATCATTTTCGAATACCCATCACAGACTGCTCTATTATAAAGTAGTCCTCCCTCTAACTGATGTGATACTAAAGGTACTGTATTATTTTTATAGTTCTCATAATCATATTCTACACGAGATACTATATAATCATGAATCGCCTTTTCTTTTTGGAAATCATCCATATCTGATTTGATCACTTGTTTAATAATAGTATCTATTCTCGCATCTATTCTTGTCAAGCGATTTTTCAATTGAACCCTAGGTACCGTATATCCAAAAACAAGCTTTTTAGCTTGTTGCTCATATCTTCCATTTGTAAAAAGAAATCGGGTAAATTCTAATCTAGGATCATCATCTATCACTTGTCCCAAAGTCATCCAAACCTCATTATAATCAATTTCTTCACGTCCAGTGAAAATTACTTCTTCGTCAAAATTTTCAAGTGCTATCTTAATTTGCTCATATACAGTAGATGGCAATTTTTGTGGGGGCTGCATATCCTTCTTAGCTTGATCATCAACACTTTCTTTATCTGTTTTACTTTCTTCCTCTTTTAATGGAATTGTATCTTTACTCTCTAAGGTATCTTTATTTGAAGATTTTCTAGTACTACTAGATGAACCACCTGAGGAAGACTTTTTACTCTTTACATTTTTCTCTTTTATAGAAAGTTCTTGATACTTTCCATGATCCTTCACTTCCTCATTAATCTTTATCTTTTCTTTGGCATTTATTTCTTTGATCACACCATTTCCTTCAATCTGGCAATCCTTTGCACTTACATCTATTTGCTCTATCATTGTATTTTTAGATATTTTTATTGTTGCTGGTTGGTTAAGTTTTATCTTTTTAACTTCACTATCCAAGAGGACAATTTCATCCTTAGAACTACAATTTAAATGTACTTTTCCTTTAACCTCTATCCCCTCTAGGGTAATTGTTCCTTTTTCAATTCCTTCAGATAAATATAAATCCTTTTCAATAATAATATTTTTAAGTTTTATATTTCCTTTATTGAGAATAACATTATTTTTAAAGGTCTTTCTCTCTATATCCTCCTGAATAATATCCCCACTTAATTTTGCAATCATAGTAAATGCTTCAGCTCGACTAATTAGACTCTTTGGATGAAAAGTATTATCGTTATATCCTGATATAATATTTTTTTCCTTTAAAGTATATATAGCATCCTTACTCCACAAAGAAAAATAATCTTCATCTTCAAAAGATCTCATGGGCATTGCATTTTCTAATTGAAATGCTTTATATAATAATATAGCAGCTTCTTCTCTTTTGATAGGTTCATTAGGATGTACAGTTCCATCCTGATATCCATTTATAATTCCAATCATTTTTGCTTTTGCCATTTCTCCCGCATACCATTCACTTCCTAATACATCCTTAAAATTCAAAGGATCTTTCTTTTTGTAATCAAATATTTTATTAAGAGCCGTTATAAATTCAGCTCTTGTAATGGTTTGATCTGGTCGAATATTATTATTATCATATCCTGAAATAATTTTTTCATCTATCAATTTTTCTACATAATTTTTCGCCCAATGTCCTTTTAAATCATTGATCGTATTATTTGCAGCTACAGAAATAGTCATCATAAGTAAACAAAATAATATACTCATTCCTTGCACAAAAAATTTCTTCATCTTATCCTTCCTCTTCTTCTTTAAATTTTATTAAAACCACAACTGAATCGTTGGCATAGGTTCGTTCTCCCCTGAACTTAAAAAACACTTTTCTACAGAATCAAATAAATTGCCAATCATCCCAATAGAGATCACCCCATAATTCCCAGGTGCATAAAAATCTAAAATACGAAATTCTACTCTCGCTTGACCTGTTTCTTCATCGATTTTGCCATAGTTCATCATATATTGCTGTAAATCTAAATGCATCAAAGTAACAAAAGCAAGGTGATTTCTTTTGATTTTTTGACTTTTTGTAAATTGCCAAGTAATTACTAACACTTTTGTTTTTTTTCCTGAAATGATTTTCTTTTCAAAATCAAATTTCAACGAATGCTTAATATCTGGTGGCATCACAATTCCTTCTCCTCTACTGTTTATTTGAACTTATTCTTCAACTACCGTTCAAATAATCATTTCATCCTATCTAAATCAATTTATACCCTCTACCTTATAGGCATCTTATAAAAATAAAAAACCAGCACAAAACAATACCTAAAAGGTATTGTTTTGAACTGGTCTATCTCTAGCTAAGCAATCCTGCTCTCTATTAATCTAACCAGTTATTTCATATTTTAATAATTTCCAAAGGTAAATTGGTACCATAAATCAAACAACTCTTGTCCCCACAAAATCGTTATAAAGGTTCCTATTACAATAAAAGGTCCAAATGGAATCATACTTTTTCGGTTTTTGTATTTTAATCCTATCAAAATGATACTGCTAATAGAAGCTGTTAAAACTGCTATTGATAAGGCAATAAGGGTCATCTTCCATCCTAAAAAAATTCCTATTGGAAAGAAGATTTTCACATCTCCCATACCCATAACTTCATCACTTTTATAAGCAACCATCCCTACAATAGACACAAAAATCAAAAATCCTGATCCTGTAAAAGCACCTATGATAAGACTTAATGGATTTTCATAAAAACTTATAGGATGAATATATTGATAAATAATTAATATAACCCCTCCAACTAATCCTGTAAGTACCACTACATCAGGAATAATCATATGGTCATAATCAATAAAAAATACAATAATCAATAAAGTCATAAGATATGTAAAAGCAATAAATTCTACCCCTAAACCATATTTTTTGAAAATAACTACATATACAATTCCCGTTAAAAACTCTACCAACGCATATCTTGGAGAAAATCCACTCCCACAATACCTACATACCCCTCTTAAAAAGATATAGCTAAAAATAGGAATCAAATCTAATGGCTTTAATCTTTCATTGCAACAAGGGCAATGAGAAGGAGGAAATATGGTAGACTGCTCATTGGGAATTCTGTAGATACATACATTTAGGAAAGAACCTATAACAATGCCTATGGTAAAAATGAATAAGGTAATCATGATTGTTCTCTCCATTCTATGATTTCATAGCGTTCTGAACTTGTAGCCTTTCTATTTTTAGGATTTACTTTTTCTTCTACTACATATTCTATGAATTTCCCCATTCCTCCACGCTCAAAAAATTTTCTTGCAGGTATGTTCCCTCTTATTTTTTCCATAATTTTAGTTTCATTATATGTAATGTCTGTATTTCCTTTAATAATTACATTTCCTGTACAAATAATACTTCCTTGAAAAATTCCTCCTGTAATCATTAAATTTCCCTTGCAATAAACAATGCCATCTTTTCCTGATAAATTCATAGTTGTATCTCCATTATAAAAATATACTCCACTTTTAGCTTCATCTAATACCTTGTTCTTTTCATCAAAAAGATTATTTTCATAGACCATGTCGCTAAATGTTTTGTTCTTTGTTCCAAAATGCTTTGTTTTCATAGTAAATATTTTTTCTAGAAATTTATTTCTTTCAAAGGTCTTATATGCTTCTTTATTTTCTTTAGCTTGAATAATTTTATTAGGCTGTATCCATTTTCCATTCTTCATAGTCCAATTTCCTACAATTTTTGAATCATTTGCATAGTATCTTATATTCCCATTCTTTTTTATAAACATTTCTCCAGCACTATATCCACCTATATTGTTGTTTGTAACGCTTAACGATGTATGAGTGGATTCAATACCACTATCTTCAATATATACAATAGCATTCTTATCAATTAAATCTTGCGCACAAGCTTCATCAAATAATTTTTTATAATCTATATTGTTAGGTAACCCCAAATTGATAATTGCATTTTCAATTTTTTTATCAGAAACGCTACGATTCGTACCAACTATTTTCCCAGGAACAATCATTTTTTCTCCTAAAATAATTTTCCCACTACCTTCACTGTAAATAACACTACCTTCAGAAGAAGCATCACTTCCATCCCCAGAGGTAATTCCTATATAGTTTCCATCCATTTTTATTTCCGAGCCAACTCCGCTTTTATTCTTAACGGAACCTTTTGTAATTACATTCTTTTCAACGCGTATCTTATTACTATTATAAATACTTTTTAACAGCAAATTATTACAATATACATTTCCACCTGTATCTCCATCAGGATAAATCAATGGCATATCATAAGTGTATGTACCTTCTAATTTTCTTTTATCGTCCTCACTCATAATAGAAATTTTTTCATCTATATAATATCCACAAGGAAATATATAATTTTTTTTATAATTTACATCAAAATTAGGCTTATAGGCATGTACATTTAATTCCCCATTATTCGCATCTACAGAAATATCTCCACTTGTATATAAATTCCCATAAATATCAATCGTCTTTCCTTTCTTAATAACAATGCCATCTGAACCAGACCCAAAAACATCTCCTTTTATAGTAGCCCTATTCTCAAAACTTATATTTCCACCGGCAGTAATCGCATTTGCCCATAGAGGATTTCCATAAATAACAGTGTTTGTTCTCATTGTTTGAGCACTGTACACAGGGAATTTTACATTTCCTTTCGAGATTAATTGTTTTCCGTTATCATCTTTTACAGTTATTTCAAATTGCAAATCATCATCCGTAGGATTATAATCTGTCCAATTACCAGAAAAATCACTATAATCTTTTTCCCCTGTTTTCCCTGTTTTTTTCTTTTGGATCATCTTTATTTTATAATCAAGTGTTTTCCCATTTATACTAATTGATTGAAAACCACTTGATGTTTGTAAAGTTGCTAACGCTCTCGTAGCAAAATTATAGTAGATCTTCGGAAAAGCCTCTTTATAAAACCCATCCATATTTTGGCTATATTTTTCAGGATCAATTTTAGACCCACTCATGCTTTTATTTTTAACCGCTTTTACCCATTGATTGTATACAAATTGTTGGTTGTTAGTGGTTTTAAGATTTGCTTTTAATTTTTCTTGTATCTTCTTTAGTTGTTTTTCTATTTTATCTTTTTGAGAACTACCAGAATTAAACTTTTTATCTAATTTCTCAGCTCCATATTTTTCTAATTTATCTACTAACTTTTGTGGTATGGTTCCTTTGCTATATAATTCATATTTCATATATCGAATAGTCGCATCCTCAGCAATTGCCAATATACCATTAATTACTTTTAACTGCTCTTCAGCTGCTTTATCTAAATCATAATATTCTTCTTTCCACGCTTTACTTTTTTCTCCTAATCTTAAATTTCCAATACCAATACTCAAAGCCATTGTGCCTAATGTTAATAATATGATAATCACAATTAATACTAATATTATAGCAGAGCCTTTTTCATTATTTCTCCATATTCTATCCATTTTGCCCCCTCTTATCTACTCAAATCCATCTCATACTCTTGTGTGTGATAACTTCCTAATAAAACATCATCTTCTTTTCTTTTCA
Organism: Marinisporobacter sp.; assembly: GCA_025210525.1. Taxonomy (GTDB): domain Bacteria; phylum Bacillota; class Clostridia; order Peptostreptococcales; family Thermotaleaceae; genus Crassaminicella. Next base: position 130,878 of record JAOARP010000017.1, on the reverse strand, counting down.
TACTCACATCTATGGTATAAGTATCTGTATTGTCTGTCTGCGTAAAATAATTACTCATACTACGAATATTTCCATATTTTCCGTATTCATAGCCAAGTATATATTCATAATTTTCACTATAACTTGTAGGATTTATATCAATCTCCTCTTTGATTAAATCCATGCCATTTTCTATTTCTACTTGAACACGAGAAAACACACTTGTATTGCTTCCATCCCTTATATATTGAACATACACATCTACATTTTTATTCGTTAAATTCACTAAATATATTTTGTAAGTTACTGCTTGCTTCATTGTATCTTCTCTACACAAGAAGGTTATAGGGATTGCATCTGTCACCTTTAATTCATCTATGCCTTGACCTCTAACCTCGTCCTGATCTCCAAGGGTATATCCACTTTTCAAATTTCCTATGCTATAATTGTTTTCTCCATTGGGTGCTTTTATATACGGCATATACCAATATAGACCCTCTCTGAACTTATTTACTAATTCTGTTCCACTCAGCTTTCTACTCTTTTTTTCTTCATCATCTATATACTTTTTCCATTTCATTAGCCCTCTTGCAATATCAGCTCTTCTATTTTGTGTAAAAGAATATGTATTAAGTTTATATTCCCTATTAGCTTTTGCACCAGAACTATATTCTTCATGAAGCACCCCCACAATTGCTAATTCATTAGGTACCATTATATGAACACGTTCATCATCCATATATGTATTCTCCATATAACTATTCATACGACCTTCTTTTTTTACTTTTTCTACCTTCACTTCTCTAACAAATTTTGCATCTGCACTGTCTGTATTTCCCAACGAATTCCACTGTATATCAAAATACTCTACCTCTATCTTTTGATTTACAACACCAATATACGCTTCACAATCTTTCTTAATTTCCTCTGCCTCACTAAGGGCTAGTGCATTTGCCATATTCGTATCATAGGCACGTTTATTTAGTTTTGCAGAAAAGGCAAAGGAGCGAAGAAGGGTTCCTACAACCATAGCTAAAATGGAGATGGCGATGATGACTTCAAGGAGGGTAAAGCCTTTGTTGTTTTTAAACATTTTATCTGCTCACCCGCTTTACATGAACCTTTCCACTATATGCTCCTGATTTAAAATGAGGGTTTTTCACATCATCTCCGACAACCGTTATTTCAAGAACCTTCCCTGTTGCATTCTCTACATTGAAGATAATTTCTGATTTGTCATCTTCTCCCGTTCTTGGAAAGGCAGAAACCTTCATTTCTAGGATTCCATTTTTTACTTTTAGTCCTTTTGTTTGTGTCTTTTTATTTTTTTCTAAAGAATAAGTATATGTATATTGGTCATCATTTTGTTCTATAATTAATTTTCCATGAATTTGATTTTTACCATTGTTATACACTTCTGTTTCTGGATGATTGTATTCACCCAAACTAAACTTTGGTCCTTTCAGATTTTTATTTATGATTAAATGAAAATTTGCATCTTCTTGATCCTTGGGAATAGAATCATTTTTATTGTAGCCTTCATAAGAAGTAAATGGACTACTTTTTCCTTTTGTTGAAGGAACCTCTAGCTGTAAACTTTCATCATCTGTCCCATCTGTATATGCAATATATTCTAGCTGCATATTTCCCATCAATTCACTATCTTCTGATTTATTTAATTGCATTTGTCTTACAAATATTTTATTTGGATTGTTTTCTAATTTGTGAATAAAATCGTATAAAGAAGCAATCGTTCCTGAAAAACTAAGGTTGATACTTTTTGTCCATACAGTGGGTAAGTTTTGATCCATTTCTTCTGGATTTCCTTCTTCTCCACTAATATACAAATCTGCTTGTACTGCACTTTCTTCTTCAAAAGAAATAGAGGATACGGTAACATTTGTTTTTTTCGCATAGGCTCCTAATGTTAGAATGATTTTTTCCTCTGAAATAAAGGGAGGTAGCGTCTCTTTTAATCTTTCTACTTTATACTGTAAATTTTTCGCTTCTTCTTTTAGCTTTTCTCGATTTCGATATTCTTCTTCTATTTTTTCTAACCGTATTCGATCATTTACAAGGGTTTCACTTAATGATTGATAATCTTCAAACTTTGGCATAATCAAATAATTTAAACCCACGTACGTCCCGATGATAATCAAAAGAATCATTAGAAGATTACTCTCTCTTGTACTCATACTAGGACCTTTTTTCTTCATTATTTTCATATTCACACCTCCTAAGGATTCAGGGTATTAAAATCTTTCCTATAAAAATTACTGAGCTTCTTCTAAATCAACAATAACTTTTGTATCAATGACGAAGTTATAATTCTCTTTATTGGCTTCTTCATTTTTGTTATTTTGAATACTTTTAATCCTTACATCTTCAAATAAATTGGTCTGCTTTAGCTTATAGATAAAAAAAGCCATACTATCATTATCACTAGATTCTCCCATAAGATTAATTTGTCCATCATCATTAAAGGAATAATCCGATAAAAAAATAGAAGCAGGCATATTAGCAGCTAGTACTTGAAACATCTTTGTATTGATTACTGCATTTCTTGATGCTGTATCAATAATCGTACTCATAGCTTCAATTTTTTGTGTCTTTGTTCTAATCTCTTCCTTTGTTTCTTCTACTACAGACTTTTGTTGAATCAAACTATCTATTTCAGCCTTTTCTTGATCCATCTTGTATAAACTATATTCTAAAAAGGCATAAGCACTTCCTAAAAGAATCATAAGGATACACACGATAATAATCCATAAATTTTTATGATTGCTATTCCCACTGGTCTTTACATGGGTATCTAATAAGTTAATATCCCTCATATATTAATCCTCCCTCAAAGCAGCCCCTATAGCAGGTAATAAGCTAGGAAACTCTTTTATATATGCCGCATTATTATCTGTAGGCTTAATGGTTGAGGCTGGTACACTAAAACCTTCTTTTAAATATTCTTCCATTCCATATAAAAGACTTCCGCCTCCTATGAGTAAAATCCGATCAATCTTTGCATGCTTCTTTTTTTGACTGTAAAAAGCAATTGTTTGATTAATTTCCTGCACAATAGGACTATATCCTCTTTTGATATATCCTTCAGCATCATACCCATGAAGCTCATACTCCATAAATTTATTGAATTTATCCTTTTCTGCTTGCTCAAGAGAAATATTTAAATGTTTAGAAACGGCTTTGTCAATAGACCCTCCCCCACAAGCTATGGTTCTACTAAGAATCAATCGATCTTTCTCAATCACATTTACCTGTGAATACGTAGCCCCAATATCTACTAATATTACATTTTCATCAGGTTTTGCATGACTAATAAATGTTTTATAAGCTTTTGTAATACTATTTGCATTTACATCTACATATTTTGCTGATATTCCTATCAAACTTGATAAATAAACATAGCCTTCCACTAACTTTTTAGGACAAAAGGCTACCATTCCCTCTACCCCTTCTTTTGTATGTTGATAAACTTTATAGCTAATGGCATGGGTATTTGTAATATCTTGAAAAGTTTTAGATAAATCCATTAGAATGGCTTCATGAATTTCTTTTTTCTTTATAGGTGGCAATTGAAAACTCCTCACAACTACTTGAGGAGAATTGATGGAAAAAGAAATCTTTTTTACTTTTATATTTCTATCTGCAATTCCACCTTTAATGAGCTGAGCAATCTTTTCTAATCTTTGGGTTTCTTCCATAGTAACAATTTCTTCAGGAATAGGGATTACTGCTGTATCTATAATATTTTTTGTTTTTCTATCTTGATTGATCAATGCCATTTTGATATTTCTCGAACCTACATCTATTCCTAAGATTTTTTCTTTAGCCATATCTTCCCTCCTATCAATCAATTAACACATCGAATTGTATAATTTTCTGTTAATGACTTTATATTTTCAAATTTATCTTTATAGGTAACAGTAACCGTAATCATTCTTTCTTTGATCTTGTTTATAGATACCCCTGCAGAAGTATCAGTTTCTTCTTTTTTACTTTCTGAAATAGTAAAGCTTTGAATCTTTGCAATATCTTGTACCTTTCCACCTTGTTTTTCCTTTAAATATCCTCCCTTAGCAGGAGCTGTATCTAATTCAAAATAAATTTCATAATCATTTTTTGTTTTATCTATTTTCGATTCTTTTATAATGATTTTGTTATTTTTATCATCTACTTCAATACCATCTTTCACATCATTTTGTCGAATCTTTACCATTACATAAGAGAGGGCAATCCTTGCTTCCATCTCAGCATCTGCATCCTTATAGATGTTTTGGTATAAGTTTTGAGAAGTCTTTACAAGACTAAGAATAATGGTTCCTAAGATAGTCATAATCAGTAAGACGATTAGAATTTCTATTAAAGTAAAGCCATTTTTTTTCATTTTTTCACCATCCAAAATGGGTGTTTTGTTATTTGTATTCTACTGTTAAATCATTGACTTTAGTGGAATCATAATTATATTTATATTGATTTGTATCTATAATAATCTTGTACCCCTTCCCCTTTAAATCATTTAAATCATTTGGGTATTTTCCTTCAAGGGCGTAGTATTGTCTCATAGTTTTTTTGAGTACTTTTGTGTATATTGCTAATTCCTTTTCTTTTTGATGTTCCTTATATTTCATAGCACTTGGCACAACCGTAGCTACTAGTATGCCTATCAATACAATAACTATAATCAATTCTATAAGGGAATATCCTCTTTGATTCATTTTTGAATCTCCCTTCAATGGTAAATCATATTATTTTTAAAGGACTCCTGCCAAAATGGCAGGAGTTATAAGTTTTTAGTTCATTTCTGTTGGCGTTACTGCTGCAGTTCCTGATGGCATCTTATTAGTTGAACTAATTTTTGATTCAGAAGCATCATATTTTATTTGATATAACTTATCATTCCCTGTTGGATCAGCTCCTACATTTTTTGTATATGTAAAATCCCCATCTGTTGCTGCATCTGTACCCGTCATTTCTAACTTTCCACCAAGTTTTTTCCCAACAAAAGTCATTACATCTTTTTCATTTGCTGTTGGTTTTGCTCCTATAAAAGTTTTTCCTTCTGCTAGCATACCTTCTACTGCTGTTGCAAGGTTTTTCGCATCTGCTGTTAATTCAGCAGCTCTTGCTTTATCTGTAAATCCTCCAAACTTAGGTAATAATACAGATGCTAATATTCCTATAATTGCAATAACAACAATCAACTCGATTAACGTAAATCCTTTTTGCTTTTTCTTCTTCTTCATCATTTTTTGTACCATTTTGTTTCCTCCTTATTTTTAACTAATATTTTGTAATATTTCTACCATTGGAAGCATTACAGCAAGAATGATAACTGCTACAACTCCTCCAAGACCTATGATGAGCATTGGCTCAATCATAGTAATCATTTGATCTATTGCTTCTTCCACCTCCTCTTCAAAGAAGACAGAGGTTCTCATGAGCATGTCATCTAGTTCTCCTGTCTTTTCTCCAACGGTAATCATGTGAAATAATAGGGGTGGGAATATTTCTATTTTTCTAAGGGAAGTAGAAATCCCCCTACCTCCTTTGATATCCTCTTGACATACCTTAAACCTCTCTTCTAGTACACGATTTCCAATGAGATTAGAAATAATGTCCACCGCTTGGATGATTGGAATACCACTTTTCAAAAGCATTCCCATGCTATTTGCAAATTTAGCAGTTACAATTTTTATAAATAAGTTTTTGATGATAGGTGCTTTTAATTTTAAATCATCAAAAACATATCTTCCTCTTTCTGTTTTGTAATAATAAATGAGTCCTATTACTCCAAAGAAATTACCTAAAAACATAACTCCTAGATGAGTTACAATAAAATCGCTAGCCATCATAACAAGTTTTGTTAAAAATGGGATTTCTCCACCCATCTCGCTAAGCATCCCTACAAACATAGGTACAACTTTTACTAACAACAGGGTTACTACCCCTATAGCCACCACAACAACCATCACAGGATACATAGAAGCTGCCTTTACTTTTTTCTTCATCTTGTATTCCTTTTCATAATTCTCAGCAAGTCGATTTAAAACTTCATCTAATGTACCACTTGCTTCTCCTACTTGAATCATATTGATAAAAAACTCTGGGAAAGTGTCTTTATAATTTTTCAAGGTAGCAGAAAACATCTTTCCCTTTTGTAGCTCTTCATGAATATTTTTGAGTATTTCCTTAAACTTTTTCTTCTTCGTCTGCTGGGTCAAAATGAGCATGGCTTCAATCAAGGTTAGTCCTGAATTTAAAATAACGGAAAACTGTCTACAAAAGATGGCAAAATCCTTGGCATTTGGTTTTCCAAATAAATTATCTATTTTCATTCCTTGTGCTTCTTTACTAGTCTTTGTTACAATGTAACCCTTTTGGTACATTTCACGCTTTAAAGCTTCTATACTATCTCCTTCATAAATACCTGAAATGATTTCTCCTTGCAAATTTTTCGCTGTATATTGAAAGGTAGCCATACTTTACCACCTCGGCATCAGCAGATTGGATAAACTTTGTTCATCTTGGGCACGTTCAAGAGCAGCTTCTTTTGAAATCATTCCCTGCTGTACCAATTGTGATAGATGATAATCCATAGACTGCATGCCTGTATCATGGCTTGTCTGAATGATACTATTGATTTGATGGGGCTTATTTTCACGAATAAGGTTTCTAATAGCTCCATTGGCAATCATCACTTCACAGGCAGCAGTGATACCTGTTCCATCCATCTTAGGAATAAGCTGCTGTGATACAACGCCATTGAGTACAGTAGCCAACTGACTTCGTACTTGATTTTGCTGTCCTGTAGGAAATGAGTCAATAATCCTATCTATGGTCTTCGCAGCTCCTATTGTATGTAGGGTAGAAAAAACTAAGTGACCTGTTTCTGCTGCTGTTAGTGCAGTAGCAATGGTTTCAGGGTCCCTCATCTCTCCCACTAATATGATATCTGGATCTTCCCTCAGTGATGCTCTTAATGCTGTTGCGAAGGATTTTGTATCTCCTCCTATTTCTCTTTGATTGACTCTACATTTTTTGTGAACATGAACATATTCTATAGGGTCTTCAATGGTAATAATATGTGCTCTTCTCTCTTGGTTGATAATATCAAGTAAACTTGCTAGCGTAGTAGATTTACCACTTCCTGTAGCTCCTGTTACTAAAACTAATCCCATATGCTTATTGGCAAATGATCTTATTGCAGGAGGTAATTTCAGATTATCAAAATTTGGAATATCTACAGGAATAGCTCTTAAGGCAATAGAATAATTTCCCTTTTGTCTAAATATGTTGGCCCTGTATCTTCCAAAGTCTCCTACAGAAAAGGAAAAGTCCACTTCTCCTGCTTCTTCTAATATTTTTTTATGACTTTCACTCATACAAGAATCTGCTAAGATCTTAGAGATCTCTGGTGTAATCATTTCTGCATCTTCTATATCCTCTAAGGACTTATGGACTCTGATGACTGGCTTTGAATCTACAATCAAATGAATATCCGTAGAGCCTTTACCATGGGCATATTCTAAAATCTCTTGTAGATTTCTACTATCAATCCTTTCCGTGTACGGTCTTGACCAATTCATTGGTAGTTGTCTCTCCTTCCAAAACAAGTGTTTTACAATTTTCAAAGAGGGTCATCATCCCTCCTCGAATGGCGATTTCTCTAATTTCATCGCTGGTTTTTCCTGTTTCTATGGCATTTCTTAAATCTGTATCCATCATCAATACTTCATGAATCCCTCTTCGGCCTGCATAGCCTGTATCGTTACATTCTTTACATCCCTTTGCTCTATACAGGGTGGATACACCGTATTCTTTTAATAATTCTTTTTCTCCTTCATCAGGAGTATAGCTTTCCTTACAATGAGGACAAAGTCTTCTGACTAGTCTTTGGGCAATGATTCCAACTACTGCATCTGCTGCTAAATAAGATTCTATCCCCATATCAATAAGTCTTGTAATAGAGCTAGGTGCATCATTTGTATGAAGAGTTGATAGTACAAAGTGACCTGTAATAGATGCTCTTACTGCAATCTGTGCTGTTTCCTCATCACGAATCTCTCCAAGCATGATAACATCCGGGTCTTGTCTTAACATACTCCTAAGACCTGCTGCAAAGGTAAGTCCTGCTTTACTATTTACTTGTACTTGATTGATACGGTTGAGCATATATTCTACTGGATCTTCAATGGTGATAATATTTTTATCGGGTGTATTCATCTCACTTAAGAATGAATAAAGGGTAGTGGTTTTACCACTTCCTGTAGGTCCTGTTACGAGTAAAATACCATTTGGCATTTTTAATATTCTACTGATCAATTTATTTTCATAATCTGTAAATCCTAATTTTCCTCTTTCAACCAGTGCAGCATTCTTATCTAATATCCTCATAACGATTTTTTCTCCATAAACCGTTGGCAAAGAAGATACACGAAAATCATAATCCTTGCCATTAAACTCCATAGCAATCCTTCCGTCTTGAGGAATTCTCTTTTCTGCAATATCCATACTACCTATAATTTTAAATCTTGTAGAAACTGCATCATAAATGCTTTGGGGAAGAACCATATGTTCCATCAAAGCTCCATCAATTCGATAACGTACCAAAACTTCTTCTTCAAAGGGTTCTATATGAATATCACTAGCTTTCATTTCAATGGCTTGACTGAGTATTGAATTTGCAAGTCGTACAGCAGGTGCATTGTCTACTTCAGCATTGGAGACTGCTATTTCTTCTTTTCCTATATCTATCCCATATTCTTTTTTGAGATCCTCTAAAGCTTGATCTCCCGATATCTTTTTATAAGACCTTTCAATAGCAGATTTTATGTCATTTCCACTAGCAATAAATTTTTTTACATTTTTACCAGTAATCAATCGTATATCATCAACAGCTAACAAATTATCTGGATCACTCATGGCAACATAAATGCTTCCATCCTGCTCATCAAAAGGAATCAGATCATATTTTTGTGAGATTTCTATGGGAATATTTTTTAAAACCTTCTCTGAAATTTGAACTTGCTCTAAATTAATTCTTTCAATATTTAATTGTACAGATAAGGCATCTAAAATATCTTCTACCGTAACATAATGTTTTTCAACCAAAATTTGTCCTATTTTTTTCCCTTCCCTTAGCTGAATATGCAGAGCCTCATCTAGTTGTTCCATAGACAACTTACCTTTTTGAATTAATAATTCTCCTAATCTTTGTCGAATACTACTTTCCCATTCAAACACATCTATCCCGATAAAACCGGTATCCCCTTTCTTTTAGAACTTATTTATATACACTCGCTTTTGAAACATCTAAGCCTACCTCTTCCTCTACTAAACCACTTAATTGCTTTTGATAGCCATTTAATACGCCGATCATCTCACTTCTTAATCCTTTGATTTCTACTTTAATTTCTTTTAATCTTTTCTCTTCTTTTTCTATCTCTTTTTCTATTTTTCTTTTTTCATGATATGCTTGAATTTTTGCTGTCTCAATAATATGCTCTGATTTTTCCTGCGCTGAAATCAATACATTTGCTATTTGTGTACGATCTTTTTCAATTTTATCCATCTCTTGTAAGATCTCATCGTATTGGGTACTTAATTTTTGATCCATACCTTTCAACAAGAAATTTTCATCGTCTCTTTGTTTTAATTCCTTTTGTGTTGTAGTCTTTAATTTTTCATATATATTTTTTTGTTTTTCTAATTGAAGCTCTGTTCTTTTTTGTACTTCTATACGATATTCCTTTAAACCATCAATTTCTTGTTCTTGCTGATTGATTTGATATTTCAACTGATTCTTTTCTTCTTCATATTCTTTTTCTATGACTGTTAATTTTTCTTCATACTGTTTTTCAACTTCTCCTACAACTATTTGTCTTTGTTGCTGCATGTCCATCTTAAGACTTTTTAAATGTTCAATTTCCATATCTTTTTGCCTTAACTGCTGCTCAAGATCAAGCTTCATTACTTCATACTTCTGTTTTATTTCTCTTAAAATTTCTTCTTTTTCTTTTAGCTCCTTTTCTGATCTTTCTCTTATGTCCATTCCTGTTCTTCTAATATTTTCTATCTCATGATCCTTCTGTCTTAGCTGTGTTTCAAAGCTATTTTTCATCTCTTCATATTTTTGCTTGATTTCTCTTAAGGCTTCTTCTTTTACTTTTATTTCTCTTTCTGCTCTTTCCCTTACATCCATTCCTGTTCTTCTGATGTTTTCTATCTCATGATCCTTTTGTCTTAGCTGAACATCAAAGCTATTTTTCATTTCTTCATATTTTTGCTTGATTTGTCTTAAATCTTCTTCTTTTACTTTTATTTCTCTTTCTGCTCTTTCCCTTACATCCATTCCTGTTCTTCTGATGTTTTCTATCTCATGATCCTTTTGTCTTAATTGAGCTTCAACACTATTTTTTATCTCATCTGATTGTCTCTTTGCTTCTTGTAACATTTCTTCCTTGCTTTTTATTTCGCTTTCAGCCTTCATCCTAATTTCTTTGTTGAGTTTTTTTAAATTTAATAATTCCCCTTCATTTTCCTTTTGTTTTAATTCCGCTTCTGCTATAAGCATATCGATATAGTCATTTACATCTTTTTTATTAAAGCCATTCAATGAAGTTTTAAAATTTCTTCCTGACATTTTTATTAAACCTCCTTATATTTTATTTTTTCGAAATAAAAAACCAGCATAAATAGCTGTCAGCTTGTAGCCCACTTCGAAAATGGGTACAACACTACAACTACTTATGCTGGATTATCTTTAGCTAAACAAAACCTTGCTTTCTATTGATCTTACCAGAATATACGCAGTAATTTATTTTATTTGAGAAAATGTATTTGTTAGTTTGTCATTATATGTAATTTTGTTAGTACAATTTTACCATATTGTATTATTTTGTCAACATTTTTCCCAAAAATATCTTTTTTGGAATAAAACAAACGAAATTGCTCACTTTTATCCAAATATTTATAGTAATTCATAAATTTTTGTTGAATTTTGGAAAATATTATTGTATAATCCCAATGTATTCACATAATCATAAATATTCAATAGAGTTTATAAAATTTAAAAATTTTTGGTATGATCAACAGAAAATAATGTATATTATTTAGCTTGCGATAACCCAGCATAAAAACCACTATAAAGTGTTCTACATAGAACATTTTATAGTAGTTTCTTATGCTGGGTTTTTGTTTTTACAATGTAGAAAGGAGGTTTAATTGATTTAACTTTTCAGTAAACAATTTTTATCATTAAAATTAAAAGAGGAGGTCATTTTTATAATGAATTTTTCATTTAAAAAATTAGCTTGTACTGTTTTTCTTGGCATAACTCTTATGTTGAATGCAATGACACCAGGGTTTGCCCTTTCTCAAAATATTGAGAAGCAACAAAAAAATATTTCTACTGTGGTTCAAAATTTATCCGGTCCTTTAGATACAACATCTGATAACCCATCTTTAAATAACTTAAAAGAAAACTCAAAACCAGTACCTCAATCTATACAAAAAAACGAACAAACAGAAAAAAAATCTTATGGTAAATATTCTCTAAATGAACTGAGTAATATGAACTATAATGACATGATCAATACTGTAGTAAAAATAAAATGGAATGATATTACAGATCTTTTTAAGTATACTGATGGTGCTCAGAAATTTTATTCAGATCAAAATCGTCTCCAAGCAGTAATTGATGCCTTAGCTCAAAGAGGAAGTCAATTTACTACAAAAGATAATATGGGAATTCCAACCCTTGTAGAAATTTTAAGAGGTGGATTTTATACTGCTTTTTATAATAAAGAATTAAAACAACTAAACGATAGAAAAGTACATGATAAATGTATCCCAGCTATTTTAGCAGCTATGAATAACCCAAATTATAAATTGGGTACACAAACACAAGATGAAGTTGTAGGAGCTATTGGTAAACTTGTTGGAAATGCTTCTTGTAATACAGAAATCATCAACAAAGCTACCCCTATTTTAAAGCAATACAATGACAATTTTGATTCATACATCAAAGAGCGTTCAAAAGGATCAGCTATCTATGATATCCTTCAAGGTATTGAGTATGATACTTCTGAATATCTTCGTGATATTAGAAATTCTGAAAAAACACCTTTCTATGGAAAAATAGACAATTACATTGTTGAAATAGAAAAAATAGGAAGAATCAAAAATATCAATGCTGATAATACCTGGTTAGTAAATAATGCTATCTGGAGTATGGCTAGAGTAGGTAGATTCCATACAGATTCTAAAAAAGGTATCAAATTCCTTGTAGAATCTTTAAATATCTACCCAAGATTGAGTGAACCCTATATGGAAGTTATAAAAAATATTGATTACATTTATCGTGGAAAAGATGCTAATGGCAATACAATTGATACAAAAGCTATTAAGGAAGCTGCAAAGAACAAATATCTACCAAAAAATTATTCTTTTGATAATGGTAAAGTCCTTATCAAGGCAGGAGACAAGGTCACTTTAGAAAAAATCAAAAGACTTTACTGGGCCTCGAAAGAAGTAAAATCTCAATTCTTTAGAATGATTGGTAGCGACAATGCATTAGAACCAGGTAACGCTGATGACATTTTAAGAATTGTTATTTATAATAATCCAACAGAATATAAGATGAATTCAGTACTATATGGATACTCTACTGATAATGGTGGTATTTACATAGAAGGAGACGGTACCTTCTTTACTTATGAAAGAACTCCACAAGAAAGTATCTATACTTTAGAGGAGTTATTCCGTCACGAATTTACCCACTATCTTCAAGGTCGTTATTTAGTTCCTGGTATGTGGGGTAGAGGAGCTTTTTATGACAACAAACATAGGTTAACGTGGTTTGATGAAGGACAAGCCGAATTTTTCGCTGGTTCTACTCGTACAAATGGTGTTCAACCAAGAAAAAGTATGGTAGGAAATATCTTAAGATATAAAGATTCTGATAGATATTCATTACACCAAACTGTACATGCTAACTATGATAGTGGTTTTACTTTCTATACCTTCGCATATTCATTCTTTGATTATATGTATACTTCTGATTGGACAATGTTTGATAACTTATGTGATGCTGTAAAAAGTAACAATATATCAAGCTTTGATAGCTATATTGCTTCAATTGACCATAACAGCAATCTTAACCAAAGCTATAAACAACATATGAAACACTTAACTGCTCAATATGGTAATCTAACCGTTCCATTAGTAGCAGATACTTATTTAGACAATCATCCTTATAAAAAAGCACCTGAACAATTTGCAACAATTGCTTCTACTGCAAAGCTTACAGATGCTACTGTTAAAATTAACAAATCAGAATACTTTAATACATTTGCTTTAAGAGGCACTTATACAGGAGATATGGCAAAATCTGAAGCTGAAGATTTTAAAACAATGAGCAAATATACAAATGATGTATTAAAGCAATTCAACAATGCATCTTGGAGTGGATACAAAACCCTTACAGCTTACTTTGTGAACCGCAGAGTCAATTCCAACAATCAATTTGTATATGATGTGGTATTTCATGGTATTGTAACAGACCTAGAGGCTGTAGATGGTCCTGTAGGTAATGCAAAACCAGATGAATTCTCAGAAAGTATGAAAGAAAAAGAAAATAACGACACCTTCGAAAAAGCAAATGGTAAAATCATTCCTGGTGTAACTATGTTAGCCAACTTAAATGGACAAGATAAAAATGATATGTTCTACTTTGAAGTAACATCACCAAGCAAAGTAAATGTCAAAGTAAAAAATAATGGAAATGCAGGACTTGACTTTATCGTTTATGATAATTCAAACAGTAAAGATGCAGTAGCTCGTGCAACAGCTTCTTCAAAAACATTAACAGCTTCCTTTGATGCACAGCCTGGAAAATATTATTTACATGTATATAACTATTCTCATAAAGAATCTGCTTATACAATAGATATTGATGGCAAATTAAATACTTCAAAGGATGAAGTAAAAAAAGAAGAACCAACAATTGATCCTATCGACGATAACAAAAATCAAACAAATATAGATACACCTAATAATAAAATAACTAAAAACGAAATAGAACCAAATGATTCTCCTGAAAAAGCAAACAATATTATTACTTCTGATATAACTGTATTAGGTCATTTAGATCAAAAAGATATGAATGATATCTTTGTATTGAATGTAGAAAATTCAGGAAAAGTTAATATCAATGTCCTTAATAAAGATAATGGTAAAATAGCTTGGACGGTTTACAAAGATCCTCGTACTAGAAAAAGAATTGCTAATCCAAGTACTAGAGGAAAAACATTAAAGGGTTCTTTCGATGCTAGCCCTGGAAAATATTATTTACACGTATATAGCTTTGATAGAGGAACTTACGCTTACTCTATCAATGTAGATGGTGTTATCAAAGCTTCTACTACACAAGAAAATAAAAAAACAAGTGATTCAATTAACCCTAATAAAAAAGTATTAATCAAGGATGCAAAACCATTTACATTGAACAATACTATATCAGCTACTCTTAATGGCAATAAAAATAAAGAGGTATATTATTTTGATATTACATCTCCTAAAAAAATCAATATCTCTCTTACGCAGAAAAATAATAAGGGTATGAATTGGATTCTTTATCATGAATCAAATATGAAAAAGCTTGTATCTTATGCAAACCCATCTGGTAACAAATTAATCGGTTATTTCAATGCAAAACCAGGAAGATATTACTTATCAGCTTATAAATTTGATAGAAAAGATACATCTTATACATTGAACATATCTACTCATTAAAAAAATAGGACAAGGATACAATTCCTTGTCCTATTTTTATGTATAATTTTTAACTACTACAAAAATCCTTTCATCTATCCTACTAAAAACTTTTTGATCATTTTGTATGTTAATTAAACAGTATAACTATCTTGCTTATATTCTTTTCCAAAAGCCACTTTTTTGTATCTGCATAAGTTCTTTTTAAATATTTTTACTTCTTTCCATAGTCTTTCAATGCTTTCAAAGCGTTCCTTCTCTGTCCCTTTATTAATACCATTTAGAATATTATTCAGTTTATCCATTTCAAAATTTAATATAGCTCCCTTTAAATAATGAATTTCTTCTCTTAATTCTTCGTCTTTCTTTTTATCCACCAATTCATACAATCTTACTTTTCTTTCTTTTGTAAATAAGTCAATCAATTTTTGCGAAACATCCATTACTAATTTTTTATCTCCTTGCAACTTAGCTTCTAAACTAATAAAGGGACAAATGTCCATATTCCCTATTTTTTTTGAGTACTTAGTAATCACACTTAATAATTCCTTTTCTTCTATAGGTTTAGATATATATGCATCCATTCCTTCCTGTAAAAGTTTTTCTCTTTCTTCTATAAGTGCATGAGCAGTTAATGCAATAACTGGTATATTATTATATTTTTTGTTGTTTTTTATCATTTTTGTAGCTTCAATACCATTCATGATAGGCATGGAAACATCCATTAAAATCAAATCTATTTTTTCTTTTGCCAATAGTTCTATTGCTTCTTTTCCATTATTAGCCATAGTATATTTGATCCCATATTTTTTTAATAATTCTCCTAAAAGCAATTGATTGATCATATTATCTTCTGCCACTAAAACATTCATTTGAAAAAATTGAGAAATACTTGAAATCTTCTTTTTGCACTCATATGTTTTTTCTTTTTTTAAAATAACCTGATCTACAGGAATTTGTACTTTAAAAACTGTTCCTTTCCCATACAAGCTTTTTACTAATATATTTCCATCCATAGCTTCTACTAATTGTTTTGAAATAGCAAGTCCTAATCCTGTTCCCACACTATTTCTAGTATAATTTTCATTTATACTCGCCTGCTTAAAACTATCAAAAATATGAGGAAGTTCTTCTTTAGGAATCCCAATCCCTGTATCTTTCACGGAAAAATATAGCTTATGCTTATTTCCTTCTTCGTTCATATTCACATCAACATGAATCCATCCCTCTTCTGTAAACTTTAATGCATTATCAATGAGATTTACCAATACTTGCCTAACTTTCATCATATCAGTATAAATAACATCTGGTACATGACTATCAATAGAATAGGTTAATTCTATCCCTCTCTCATTAGCCTTTTGTCGAAAAATTTCCATAATTGATATTATTAATTTCTTTATACAAAATGTTTTCTTTACAATTTCTATGTTTCCTGATTCAATTTTTGAAAAATCTAATATTTCATTTATAATATTTAAAAGAGATTTTGCAGAATCATTAATCACATTCATATATTTTCTCTGTTTTTCATTTAAATCAGATTGTAGTAAAAGATCAGAAAATCCAATAATCCCATTCATAGGTGTCCTAATTTCATGACTCATATTGGCCAAGAACTTAGATTTACTATGATTTTCTTTAATCATTTTTTCCTTGATCATTTCCTCTTTTGTAACATTTCTCATAAATATAACAGCACCTATAATCTCTCCATCTTCCATTTTTACAGGACCATATTCTGTATGATAATATTGCTTTTTAAATCCTTCTAATATCACTTCTTGTACAGCATCTATTTTTTCTCCATTAAGAGCCCTATCCATATTTTGTTTTGCCTCTTCAATTGCTTCTTCATTACACGCGCCACTTTTTCTTCCTACGTTTTCCAATACTTCTATTGCACTTGTTCCATAACCCACCTCAATTCCAAACCATTCTTTTATTCTTTGTTTATGCGATTTTGTCACTAATGTATATTTATAATTTTTATCAATCACTAAAAAAGTAGTGTTCTGAACAATTCCCATAATCGCTTCTAACATAGCATTCGTTTTTAATACAGTCTCCTGTAATCTCGATTTTTCAGTAATATCTCTTATAGTTCCTTGTAAATATTTTTTCTTTTCTATAATAACCAACCAAGATGTTACTTCTAATGTTATCACTTCTCCATCTTTTCTTAGAGCATGGAAAATCCCTTCAAGCAAGCCTTCCTTTCCATTTGCATCAATAAATTTTTCAAATCTTGAAATATCATCTTCACATAACACCTTGCTAAGACTCATTTTTTTTATTTCTTCAATACTATATCCTAATATTTTAGAAAAATTATCATTCGTATATAATTGTTTTTCCTGTAGATCATAATAAAAAACAGCTTCAAATAACTCTTTATATAATAAACTCGCATTTTTTAAAGGGATATGTTTATTGTCGTGATCTAATTGAATGAATAAGTTATTTTTCTTTTTTGCCTTCAATAAACAGTATTTTTTTTCACATATTGTAAACAAAATACTTAATATTATCGTAAATAAAATACTCAATATATAACATAAATGACATTTCACTTCTATCCTCTCCTCTTTGAAAGGTATAAAAAAAAACCTTCTCTTTTGATAAAAGTCAAAGATTTTTCTCTTTATAAAAGAACTATTCTAGTCTGTCTTCTATTAAAAAGTTTTATCTTCTCAACTTTTAATCCTATTTGACAAACTAACAATTTTCAACAGTTTCTTTTCCCTAGTTATTATAGCGCATTTTTGTGAAGATTTCATGAAGATTTTATCACTTTTACCCATTTTTTTAAATATATTCATTATTTTAAATTTTATGTAATATATTGTCGAATATTGACTTAATAGAGTATAATATTATTACTTTCACTAATCCAAAGGAGGTGATTATTATGTATGAAAAATTCAGAATATTAGTCATAGAAGATGAGATAAGTATTTCAAATGTCATTACATCTTACTTAGAAAATAGTCAATATATAGTTACTGCCGCTATATGTGGTCAATCTGCTTTAGATCTATTTCATGTATTTAACCCTCATTTAATTATTTTAGATTTGATGCTTCCTGATTTATCAGGTGAAACAATATGTAAAAAAATAAGAGAATCTTCAGACATCCCTATCATCATATTAACGGCTAAATCAGATGAATCTTCTAAAATAAAGGGGTTTACCTTAGGAGCAGATGAATATGTAACAAAACCTTTTAGTGTTAAAGTTCTTGTAAAACGAGTAGATGTACTTATTAAAAGATGTTATAATACCTGTTCTACCTTTTCATTCGATCATGGAAAATTGCTAATTGATGCTAAAAGGCGTTTAGTTCTAAAAAATAATACCCCCATCAATCTAACGCCAAGTGAATATGATCTTTTATTTTTTCTTATTTCTAATCCATATGTTACATTTTCTAGAAAAATGATTGTAGAAAAAATATTAGGTCATGATTACAATGGATATGAAAGAATTATTGACACCCATATCAAAAATATTCGAAAAAAAATCGAGAATGATCCTAAAAATCCAAAATATATTTTAACAGTTTTTGGTATAGGTTATAAATTTGGAGGTCTTCATGAATAATAACATTCATAAAAAATTAATGACTTATTTTATACTTATTATTATCATTACTACCCTAGTAACCCTCATTCTTTCTAATATAACTATTAATAATAATTATTACATTCACTCATTAAAAAATTCTACTAAAAAAATTAATAAAACAGTATTCTTTATTAATAAAACGATCAAAAGAAATCCTGAACATCCTAATTTTAAAAGCTCTATACTTTCACATTATGCAAAATTAGCGAATATTTCTATTTCGATCCAAACTCTTGATGAAAAGGTGATTTACAAAACACCAAATAAAATTACAATCCAAGAATTTGATGTTGATAAGATATTTGAACCGATTCCCTTATACCAACTGCATCATGAATATCGTAATATTTATCATGGCAAAAAAAAACAATATACAGCTATCATCAGCTATTATGCCCCTGTAACAGATGAGATGGATACTATTAAACTAGAGTATGCCCTCTACCGCTCTATATTTATTACTTTTATTCTCACATTATTTATTGGTATATTTATTAGTATGATCCTTGCTAAACAATTTGTTGTCCCCATCGCTCACTTAACAGAAACCGCTAGAAAAATTACAAACGGCAATCTCTGTACTAGCATTTCTATAAAAAGCTCTATTAGTGAATTGGATGAATTAGCTAATTCTATTGACTATCTAGCTACTTCTCTGCAAAACCAAGAGTCTTTAAGAAAAAAAATATGTTCAAATATTGCACATGAAATTAAAACACCTATTACAACAATTCAAACCCATATAGAAGCTTTTATAGATGGTATCTGGACACCTTCCAACGAAAAGCTTATTTATCTTTACGATGAATTTGAAAGGCTGTCTATTTTAATACACAATATGGAAAATATTCATCAATTACATAAGAATAATTTTGTATTAAATAGAACTAATTTCCATATAGATAGTATTTTAGAAAAAGCAATTTTATTGCTTCTTCCTCAATTTCATAAAAAAAATATATTCATTCAAAAGGATTTATCTACAAATATCGCAGTCTTCATGGATGAAAACAAGTTCAAGCAAATCATTTACAACTTACTTGCAAATGCATATAAATTTTCTTTTGAAAATACAACCATTTTTATTCACTCTTTTATCCAAGAAAATACTCTATCCATTTTAATCAAAAACTTTGGTAGCGTCATTCCTGCAACTGAAATCGATCATATTTTTGATTATTTGTATAGATGCAATACCACTAACCATATTAATGGTTATGGTATAGGATTATCTATTGTTTATGAATTAGTAAAAATCCATGAAGGAAACATACAGGTAGAAAGTACTTATAATGAAGGCACCGTCTTTACTATAACATTTCCTCTTGAAGAAATTGCTCCAAAACATTTTTAAATAAATAACCAAGGATGTAACATCCTTGGTTATTCTATATTCATCCGAAAAAGTAATTCGTCTATATTCAAGCTAGCATTTGTGTAAATTTCCAAAAGACATACTCTCATATTTAAAATTTCTTCTAATAGCCTTTCTATTTCGCTCATTTGTGATTTATAAAAAACTTTTCTATTGTAATCTACTAAGGTAATATTTTCTTCATTTTGTATCATGGTTTCTTCAAAAATAGTAAGTACTCCTGAGGCTTTTATACTTACTTGCATTCCTTGAATAAATACTTTAATATCTTTTGGACCCTTTCCCGTTTTTGCTTTTATAAATGGAGAAATTTCCAATTTTATACAATCCTCTAGTTTCTGTTTTTCTTGCTTATTAGTGTATACTAAATCACTAATCTCTTTTTCTTTCATTCTTCCCACAATCTTTTTTATCACACTATTAGAAGCACCCATCAACATGGCTTCATCTATAGGCTTGATAAGATAATGGTCTATTCCTATATGTACACTATCTAAAATATACTGCTTATCCTCTACTTCTGTCACAATAATAATCCCGCATTCTTGGTCAATCTCACGAATTTTCTTAATCATTTCCATTCCATTCATATTGGGCATTCTAAGGTCTGTAATAATAAGCTGTGGTCTATGTGTATGATATAGTTGCATTCCTTCTTGTCCATCTTTTCCTATATAAAATTTTCCACACTTTTTCTTTAACATTTTTTTCATAATCATTCTTGTGATTTCTTCATCTTCTACATATAAAACCTTTAGATTACTCATAATTCCTTGTATATCTATCATAGAACCACCCCTTGAAATTTCATATATTATAAATGAACACCAAAATATGTCTATATTATAGGTACAATAACCCTTTCATTATAGTTTATTGTATAAATATATAAATTTCAATAGAAATAAATCAAAAAAAGCATCTCTATTTTCAAGAGATACTTATACATCTTCATCTTCTTATAACTAAGATTTAGTATTTTTTTCTGAAAAATACTTCTACATTTTAAAAATATCAATTCTTTCTTCAAGCTGTTTAGATATTCTCTTTAAATTTTCACCCATTTCTGCTACTTCTATTATACTAGCCGTTTGTTCTTCTATTGATGCTGAAACTTCGTCAGTAGATGCCCATGCTTCTTGTATAACAGCTGTAATATTTTGTATCGCATTTGTAACATCTTCTTTTTCCTGATTGACTATATAAATATTTTTGATTAATTGTCCTAATTGCTCTGTAATCTGCTCCATAGCTTTTATACTTTCATCAAAAACATACTCTACTTGAATAACTCCTTTATTTACCTTTTCTATAGACCCTTCACTTTTATCCATTGTTTGATTTACTTTCTTAATTTCCCATTGAATTTGTGTAGTAATATTTTCAATTTCCTGTGTTGACTGAGCTGTTTTTTCTGCCAGCTTTCTAACTTCTTCTGCTACAACTGCAAAGCCTTTTCCTGCCTCTACAGATTGATTCATGGCGCCATTTGCTAATTGTTCTACTGCTTTTGCCACTTCCTCTATAGAAAGCGTTACTTCATTTGTATTTTTAGAAATATCTGCCGAATTTGTGGATACCCTTTGTGATTCCGCTTTAATACTTGTCATAATATCTCTCAATTCATTTCTCATATTTACTACCTGTTTAGCCATTACACCTGTTTCATCTGTGTTCTGTAATACCTCTTCAAACTGTTTATCATATACTAAGTCAAATTTTGCTGTTCTGTCAATTAAACATGTGAGCTGCATAATCGGATAAGTTATTTTTTTACCTAAGAAACGTGCTAAAGCTGCCATCGTTATTAAACCTATACCACTAAAAAACAACATCATATAAATACTATTTTGTTTATAATTTTCCATCATTTTATTTTCTTTTGCAACAATATCATCTATATCATCTACATAAATTCCTGTGCCTACTACCCAATCGAATGGAGCAAAATATAAGCTATACCCCCTTTTCGGTGAAGGGTTTGTTTGCCCTTTTTTCGGAAACCAATAATTTGTATACCCTCCTTTAAAATTTTTAGCATTTTTAATAATCTCTTGAATAAAATACTTCTCCTTTGCATCTTGTTCTTTCATTCTATTTTTTCCTTCAACCTCTTTATTTCCAAGAAGAACCACATTGGTTCCATCTGCTTGATCTATCCAAAAGTATCCATTTTCATTTTTTCCATACCTTAATTCTCTAACTAAATTTGCTGCCTTTGTTTTGCCTTCTTCTAAGGTTATTTCTCCTGTTTGCACCTGCTGATAAATCCCCTCTAACAGACTTATTACTATTTCAACTTCAGACCTTACCATTCTGTCAAGATCTTCTCTCAACTTCACATCTAACTGCTTAATAGATTCTTCTTTCATTTGATTTATCATATAGCCTGAAATAGTCATTATTATCATTGCCAGTGCAATACTCACTCCTATTAAACTCATTAAAATTTTATTTTCAATAGAATTTTTAAATTTAGATAACAACATATAGTTCTCCTCTTTCAATATAAATTTATTTTTTCAAAAAAAAGCCAGCACATTTGGTTGCAGTATTGTAGTTAATTTATTAACTACAATATTACAACCAACTGCACTGGCTTAACCTCTAGCTTAACAAAACCTTGTTTTCTATCATTCATACCAGAATAAAATATATTCGTTTTTGTCGATATTTGTAATTGTACCACATTTTGTTGTTTTGTCAATTATATATTATATATATATTACTTCTTTAGAGTAAACATATTGGCTACCGAAGTACTTATTTATAATTACCTTTAATATATTAAAAAACTCACAAATCAGTTTTCTCATTGAGGTAATAATACGAATCTAACAACAAACAATACAGCAAGTACATACATAATCGGATGGACTTCTTTGTATTTTCCTACACTCACCTTCATAATAGGATAGAATATAATTCCTGCAGCAATACCATTTGCAATACTATAACTAAAAGGCATCATAGCAATCGTAAAAAATGCTGGTACAGCTTCTGTAAAATCTGTAAAATTCACTTCTTTTATGGATTCAAGCATTAAAACTCCTACAATAATAAGTGCTGGTGCAGTTGCTTGTGCAGGCACAATCCCTACAACCCCTCCAAAGAATAATGAAAGAATAAAAAGAACCCCTACAACTAATGTAGTTAATCCTGTTCTTCCTCCTTCTGCAATTCCTGCAGTTGATTCAACATATGTAGCAGTAGTCGCGCCACCAAACATAGAACTAAAAGTCGTTGCAATAGCATCTGCTAAAAGTGCCTTCTTCATCCCTCTAATGCTTCCATCTTTTCTAATCATATTCGCTCTTTGAGCTGTTCCTACTAATGTACCAATAGTATCAAATAGATCTACTAAACTAAAGGTTAAAACAACCATAAATACACTGGTAAGGGCTCCAATGATTCCTTGTCCCCCATGAGATAATAGTCCTTTAAAGTCCATAGCCATAAATGTAGGTGCTACAGATGGAGGCATACTAAGAAGCTTTAATCCTTCAATCTTTGTAATCCCCATCGGAATCCCTATAGCAGTAGTCAATAAAATAGATATGAGCATAGATCCCTTTACACCTCTTGCCATAAGAATTGCCATAATCACAATTCCTATTACTGTGAGAATTACATTTTTATCTGTAAAGTTTCCAAAGCTTACTAGTGTTCCAGGATTGGCAATAACAATGCCTCCACTCTTTAAACCAATCAACGCAATAAATAATCCAATTCCAGCAGTAATTGCTACCTTTATATTTTGCGGAAGACAATTTACTATTTTTTCTCGTATAGATGTAACCGTAATTAGAATAAATAAAATTCCAGAAATCATTACAGCAGCCATTCCTTGCTGCCAAGTATACCCTAGTGTTAAGCATACACTATATGAAAAAAATGCAGTAAGTCCTATTCCTGGTGCTACAGCAAAGGGAAGGTTTGCATATAAAGACATCACCAAGGTACCAATTGCTGCAATGATACAAGTTCCTGTAAAAGCAGACGCAATAACAGGGTCCTCCAAAATAGATAAACCTAAAGCTGCATCTCCTTTAAGTCCTGCTGCATTCATCCCAGAAGCCTTCAATATGTTTGGAATAACCAAAAGCGCATATGCCATCGTAATGAATGTAGTAAATCCTGCTAATATTTCTGTTTTTACATCTGTTTTATTTTCAGATAATTTGAAAAATCTTTCCATTACTTTTCCTCCTCAAAAAAAATCTGCCATCAGACTATGCGTAAATCTGATGACAGTATTTATCTCTGCCTATAAATCATATCTATAAACTTATATATATTGCAGAACGATTGTAAATATAATTATACATGCTACAAATATTAAAGTAACTCCTTGATCTATCGATTTACCATAGCAAGAAATTTACGGTTTCTAGTAGATACTCCTGATCCCTATTATCAGAATTATATGGCTCTTTCCCTATTTATTTTTATGTATATTAACATTCTCATTTGAAAAAGTCAACACAATCTAATATTTAGGGATAATTTTAAATACTTATAATATTCGTATCATTTCACTTTAGCTTTATAATTGTTTATTTATATTGTAAAGAAGTACTGCTCCATCTCCTTTTGTCATCTTCTCATTTGGATTATATTTATTCTTATCATCTCCTATAGATAGTCCTTTACTTGCTACTGTTGCAATAGATTCTTTTGCCCAAGATGCAATTTCATCTTTATTTTCAAATTGAGCAATATATTTTTCTATATCCTTTGGAACTTTTTCTTTATCATATTTTTGTAAAGCCTTGGATATAACTACAGCTGCTTCTTGTTTTGTTATACTTCCCTTTGGATCAAAAACTTTATCACTTTTTCCTGTTATCAATCCTTGCGTAAATGTGGCTGCAATTTCTTTGTAATGTGGATTTAACTTATCAATATCCTCAAAGGCAAGATCAAATTCCTTTTCTTCCAATCCAAAGCCCTTTGCAACCCAAGTAGCAAATTCTTCACGAGTTAATATTTTTTGTGGCGAAAATTTTTCTTCATCTTCTAATATACCTTTTTTTAACATTATATTAATTTCCTTTTGCTGCGTATGTCCTTTTACATCACTAAAAGCCTTATTTGACTTTAACACAGTATATTTACTAAAGTTCATATGGTATACAATTAAGCTATTGGTTATTGGATCATATCTTCCACCTACTGATTTCCACTTATTCATTTCTTCATTAAATCTAAATACAGATAAATTTTCTACCTCTTCTTCTGTAAGGGAAATATTTGATAGTTCAAAGCTTAAAAGTAATGGTTGCTTGAATTTTCGTATTTCTTTTTTGCCCTTTCTCACAGTTACTTCTATAATTGGCATTCCTTCTATTCTTTCTAGTTCATTATCTGAATTCAAGATGGATTCATTAAGCAAATCTATTTGTTTAAGGCTACTAGGTGCATTTACTATCGCTTCCTCTAATGTAATCATTTCCTCCCCTAAATCTCTAAAGGTATCTTTATTTATTGAAAGCCCTACATACCTCATCTTAACTGACAATTTGTCAATATGGTTTTCTTCTATTACTTTTAGAAGTTCTGGTGAAAATGACACTTTGATTTTTTTAATATCTTCACTTTGTTTTGGAATGTCTACTACAAAATTAGTTTTCATTTCTTCTGCGATTTCCTCTGAAACCTTTTTCATCTCATTTTTAATAGACTCTATCCATTGCTTTCTTTTTTGTATTTCTTTTTTTATAACTTCTGTATGAATAGTCGCATGTACAGCTTTTTGTGCTGCTTTAAAGTCCTTTTGATCTAATTTGATTCTTCCTATTCTCACAATCCCTCTTTCTACCATTTCCTTCAAGGTATTTTTTAATTCTTCTTCTTTTTGCCAACTACTATTTGTTTCTTTCAATATTTTACCTACATTACGAATACTGTCCTGTGTGAATTGCGTTATCTTTTTGCTATCCTCTATTTTTGTAATGCTATATTGGGTATAATAAATAGTATCTTTTATACTATCTAATATTTTTTCTTTTTCTTCTTGATTTTCTATTTCTTTCATCATTTTAGACAAGATACTTATTGTATTATTTGCCTGTTTTAGGGTTTTTTCTGCTTCTTTTTTATTTTTAACTGTTTTCATTGTTCGTTTCATATCTATTAGTATTTTCCTTATTTCTTTTCCTTGTTCTTTATCTGATTTTTTAGAATCATTCATTATTTTCTTTAATTCATTATTCATTTTTTCTATCTTTTCACTAATCGTTTTCTGTATTGGGTCTTTTTTGTTTAAACTTGAATGACTGGAATGATGAGATGATGCTGATTTTCTATATACATTTATAGTATAAACTTTTGTCGTACCATCTGTTGCTATTACTTTAATGTTTATAATATTTTGCCCTACATTTAATGAAACATTTTCTATTTCTTCACTTCCTACTGCATTTTCATTGATTTTTACACTTGCCGTATTATCTGCTAATTTAGCTACTATATTAATACTACTTATTTGATTTTCTACTTGATATCCATATTGATATTGATTATATACAAAACCTGATACGGTTTGTCCCTCAATCCTTAAATCCCTTAAAAATACGTTCGTTTCTTCTATAAGTTCTTCTTTTCTCTTTATTTTTAAGGTATAAACTTTTGTAGTAACATTCTCTTCTATTACTTCAATATTTATAATATTTTCTCCTACATCCAACGAAATAACTTTTACTTCTTCACTTGCGACTTCAGCTCCATTCATTTTCATACTTGCTGTATGATCTGATAATTGAGCTACGATATTAATACTGTTTATATGATTTTCTACTTCATATTCATATTCATATTGGTTATATACAAAACCTGATACAGTTTCTCCCTCAATACTTAAATCATTTAAGAACACATTCGTTTCTTCTATATCTTCTTTTTTTCTTTTTACTTTTATAGTATAAATTTTTGTAGTCCCATTTTCTGCTGTTACTTCAATATTTATAGTATTTTCTCCTACATTCAACGAAATAGCTTTTGTCTCTTCACTTGTTACTACAGCTCCATTCATTTTCATACTTGCTTTATTGTCTGATAATTGAGCTGCTATATTAATACTACTTATTTGATTTTCCACTTCATATCCATATTCATATTGGTTATATACAAATCCTGATACAGTTTCTCCATTGATTTTCAGATCATTTAGTAAATTATCCGAACTTGGTGGATCATCCCCTAATTTCACTGCCCAATTGTTAAAGAAATTTCCATCCTTATTCGCTGGTTCCCCAGAAACAAGAAGACCTCCATCATTTGTTTTACTAAAGAAGTTCTGATCCTCTATTACATCAAATCCTAAAGTCCTTTTCCATTTAACATTTCCTTCTTCGTCTATTTCAAATACCCAAATATCTCCTTCTTTACCCATTCCTATTATCTCATTAGATGCTGTAGCACTTCCTATTACATACCCATTATCTTTTGTTTTTTCAACAAAATATGCTACATCATAGCCACTCCCTCCAAAGCATTTTTGCCATTGAAGAGTTCCATTTTCACCTATCTTTATGATCCAGCAATCTTGATTCCCATGATTTCCTGATACATCTCCATTATTAGATTTTGTAGCACTAGCTACGATGTACCCCCCATCCTGCGTACCTTCAATAGAATATATTGTGTCAGCTCCACTTCCTCCATAGGTCTTTTGCCATTGCTTTTCTCCACTTGGATTTGTCTTTATAACCCAAATATCATGCTCTCCCTGATTGGATATATCTCCATCACTAGATTCTGTAACTCCTCCTATAACATAGCCTCCATCACTTGTTTGTTTTACACAAGTAGCATAATCATCTTCACTTCCTCCAAAAGTCTTTTGCCATTCTTGACTTCCATCTGAAGCTAGTTTTAATATCCATTCATCCATATTTCCTGATGTAGCATTTCCCGTCATTCCTACGATAATATATCCTCCATCACTTGTTTGTTCTAAATTAATAGGAATATCATAACTTCCTTTATAATAGGTATCCTTCCATAACAAATCTCCATTTCTATCTAATTTCTTAACCTTATAATGTTGATCATTACTTTGTCCTAAACAAATATATCCATCCTCTGTTTCTTGTATATCTAGATAATTAATTTCTGAGTCTGTATCCAATACAGTTTCCCATTTTTTTCTAAAATCTTCTTTCAATTTGATCGCAACAAATCTGAGTGCAGTACCACCGGTTTCCTGTTTTTGTGATAATGCAATATATCCCCCATCACTTGTTTGTTTTATTTTAGCTTTTATATAGCTGCCATCATCCGTTTTTATGCTTTTTAGCTCCTGTACCTTTGGAGCAGTATAATTATAAACTATAATTGTATAAGTTCTTGTATCTCCACCAGTTGCTACCTCAATAGCAATACTAGTTTTTCCTTCATTTAAATCAATACTTTTTTCTTCATTATTTTCTACTAAGTCACCATCTATTTTCATACTTGATGCTTCATCTGCTAAGATTCCTGCTACCTTTATACTTGTTGGATTATTTTCTGCATTTACTACATAATTCATTTTATCTGTAGCAAAATTTTCTATATTTTCCCCATTAATTTTTATATTACTTAAGAATTTATTAGACATTAATTTAATCATTCTATTTTGTGTTTTATAATCATCATCTTGTCCACTTAAAGAAAGCATATATCCTCCCTCATCTGCTTCATAGATGCTATTTAAATTGATATTTCTTAAATTCTCTATTTCAAGAGATCTTTTCCATTGACTATTTCCATCTTCATCTATTTTTATAATCCACCCAGCATCATTATTATCATTGCCTGTAATATCACCATCATTAGATGTTGTTTTTCCAACGATAATAGATCCTCCATCATTTGTTTTCCATATGTACCTTGCTATATCTTCACCACTGCCACCATAGGTTTTTTCCCATATTTTTTCACCATTTGTATCAAACTTTACAACCCAATAATTGTTATTCTTTTTACCTACAGCTATATATGAACTATCATTAATTTGAGTGCTGCTATATAATTGATCTTCTGAACTGCATGCAAATGTAAACCCAGATGGATTTTCTCCATTTTCATCTAATTTTATAGTTTTATATGCATATGTATTATTCGCATAGCTATTTTCTTTTTCTATTATAAAATATCCTTGATCATTTGTTTGTATCATGCAAACAAATTCAGAATCATAATTTGGATTTTGATAAAGCCCTTGGATTTCTCCCGTTTTCATACCATTTTCATCTAATTTCAAAGTCCAATATTCAGGTGCTCCATTCTTTCCCATGAGCAAATACCCATCTGATAAAACTTTTATCCCACTACATATGTAGCTCATATCAATCCCTAGCTCCATTAAAGACTTATACCACTCAATTTTAAAATCTTTATCAAATTTCACAATAATTTTCTCATCTATTTGTCCATCTGGAGGGTCAATTGTACATCTTAAGACATTAGCAATATAACCACCATCATTTGCCTCTTGAAGCTGATATATTCCTGCAATCCATTGATCTTTTGTTTTGTCGATTAATTTAGCAAGTTCAGCTTCCCCCATTAAAACTTCAAAACTTTCATTCAATGCTATTTCAGGTGATACATTTTCATCTTCTGCGTAAACTTTATCTATCATAGATATGGGAAATCCACATATAGTTATTGAAATAATCAATAAACTTACGCAAAGGTTTTTCAAAATTTCTTTTACTTTTCTTTTCACACGTTCTTCTCCTTTCAATATTAGTAAATTTTGATAATTCTACTATCTTATACCTATTTCTATGTCTAATTACCTATTCCTCCAGACATAGGAATTTTTTTCACATTGCCTTCAAGAAATTCATGTCATGACGTCCTTTATAGATTTTCCTTATTTTGATGTTCATGTACTCCACTAAAATCTATACTCATATTTGTTCAAAGACCATACCTCATGGGCTATACAAAAAAAACCTTGATTTTTCA
This sequence comes from Marinisporobacter sp., assembly GCA_025210525.1. Taxonomy (GTDB): domain Bacteria; phylum Bacillota; class Clostridia; order Peptostreptococcales; family Thermotaleaceae; genus Crassaminicella. The sequence continues at coordinate 101,149 of JAOARP010000017.1, read as the reverse complement.
AGGTTAAACCTTTCGTAATCAAGGTATCTTATACTATTTTATTTTGACTCGTTAAACGATCTTACAGTTGATAGATTTTGAAACGTTCATCATAAAATCTATCCATACATACACTTATAAATGCTATCAATTGTAAAATCTACTTCCTCTTCTGTATTAAAATGACTAAAGCTAAATCTTACAGTCCCATCAGGAAAGGTTTTTAATGTTTTATGAGCTGAAGGTGCACAGTGAAGACCACATCTTGTCATAATTCCAAACTCTTTATAAAGTCTATAGGAAATTTGCCCATTGTCATATTTTGGTAAATCTATAGACACAACAGCTGTTCTTCCCTCAATATCTTTCTTTCCGATTATTCTTATATCCGGTATGTTTTTTAGTTTCTCTAAAAATCTTTTTACTAAAAATAGTTCCTTCTCTCTTATAGCATCTATTCCTGTTTTTAATATATATTTTAATGCTGTATTGAGCCCATAAATCCCTGGAATATTCATGGTTCCTGCTTCAAATTTATCCGGCATATAACAGGGCTGCTTTTCATATTCAGAAAGACTTCCTGTTCCTCCTTCTATTAAAGGATTCATATATTCTGCTAATGCATCGTTAATGATGAATCCTCCAATTCCTTGAGGTCCTAAAAGTCCCTTATGCCCTGTAAAAGCAATAGCATCTGCTCCTAGTTTTTTATAATCGATTTCTAAAAAACCAGCAGTTTGAGCCGTATCTACGATAAAATAAACTCCATGTTTTTTACATATTTTACCTATTTCTTCAAGGGGCAATACAGTTCCACATACATTTGATGCATGAGTCATAACTACTGCCTTTGTATTAGGTGTTATATATTGTTTGATGTCTTCAGCATTTAACTGTCCTAATTCATCACAAGGCACTCTTGAAAAGGTTATTCCCGCATCTTCTAAAGCATGAATAGGTCTCATAACTGCATTATGCTCCATAGAAGATACGATTACATGATCATTTTTTCTTAATACTCCTTTGATCAATACATTCAAGCTCTCTGTAATATTTTTAGTAAAAACTACATTTTCACTCTTATCAAAGCGAAATAACTCACAAAAAAGTTCTCTTGTTTCAAAAACAATATTTTCCGCTTCAAAGGATGATGTATAAGCACCTCTATTAATATTACAGCCTATAGTTTTTAAATAATTCACCATACTTTCAGCTACCTCCGGTGCCTTTGGAAAAGATGTGGCACCATTATCTAAATAGATTTCCTTCACTATTATCCCCCCTGTTCTTCTCCCATTTTATAATATTTTTCAGTCCTTCCGTAACAACAATAGATAATTTCTATTCTGTTTAAAAACCTATAGAAATGTTCTATTTAACAATTTGCCCATATATTGTTAATATCAAAATTGAAGAAATTAATTAGGAGGGACGTAGAATGGAAGAAAAAAAAGGAATCATCTTTACAGGAGCAATTGTTGGAATTATCGCTGTATTATTAGTTAAATTTGGAAACCCTGTAAATATGGGATTTTGTATTGCTTGCTTTTTAAGAGATATTGCAGGAGGATTAGGTCTACATAGAGCTGCTGTTGTTCAGTACTTAAGACCTGAAATCATGGGATTAGTTTTAGGTGCTTTCATTATTGCTGTTAGTAAAAAAGAATTTAGCGTTCGTGGAGGATCTTCTCCATTTATTCGATTTACTCTTGGAGTTACTGTTATGATTGGTGCTTTAATGTTTTTAGGGTGTCCCCTTAGAATGGTTTTAAGACTTGGTGGAGGAGATTTGAATGCCATCCTTGGTACTGCAGGCTTTGTTGTAGGAATTGGTTTAGGAATATTCTTCTTAAATAAAGGCTTTAGCTTAAAGAGAAGCTACAAATTGCCAAAAGCAGAAGGATTTGTTTTCCCTATTGTCAATGTATTATTAATTGCTTTATTAGTAAGTGCACCTGCATTTATTTTCTTCAGTGAAAAAGGGCCTGGTAAAATGCATGCACCTATTTTTATAGCTTTAGCAGCAGGACTTATTGTAGGTATTCTTGCTCAAAGAACAAGATTATGCATGGTTGGAGGAATAAGAGATTTAATTCTTTTTAAGGATACTTATCTTTTATCAGGATTTATTGCTATATTCGTATTTACACTTATAGGAAATGTTTTATTAGGTTATTTCAATATTGGTTTTGAAGGTCAACCTGTTGCACATGCTGATGGACTTTGGAACTTCTTAGGAATGGTTTTATGTGGATGGGCCTCTGTTCTTCTTGGTGGTTGTCCTATGAGACAATTAATCCTTTCTGGTGAAGGAAATACAGATTCTGTTATCACCGTTATGGGAATGATTGTTGGTGCTGCAATTTGTCATAACTTTGGTTTAGCATCAAGCCCTAAAGGTCCTACACCAAACGGACAAATCGCTGTCATCGCTTGCTTGATCATCGTTGGTCTAATAGGATATTTCAACTCAGAAATGGTAAATAGCGAAAGTAAAATGAAAGGGGATGTAAAAGTTGGATAAACTTGATGTACGAGGCATGTCTTGTCCTCAACCTGTTTTAATGACTAAAAATGCAATCACTTCTAATCCATCAAATATCGAAGTAATAGTTGATAACAACACAGCTAAAAATAATGTCTCAAGATTTTTAAAAAACGCTGGATATAATCTATCTATAAAGGAATTAGGTGAAGATTATTTGATCTTAGCAAAGAAATAAAGGAGCTTATATGAAAGAATATGTTGCCGTTTTTTTCACCCATTCAGGAGCTATAAAATTTGATAGAAATGCAAAAAAAAATAATATGTCTTGTGAGCTCATGCCTGTTCCACGAAAACTTAGTTCTAATTGTGGGATAGGAGCTAAATTTCAGCATAATCAAGATGTTCATGAGTTAGTGAATGAAGAAATCGAAAAAATTTTTGAGGTGGATGGTAAGAATTATATTTTGGTATATGAAGAATAAAATACAAACTTTTTTATCCAACACCTGTGGATAAAGTAATAAAAAACCTGTGTTTTCCCCAGGTTTTTTTATTTTATTTACACAAACCTTTACATTTTAACAATACCTTCAAATACTTATGATATAATGTGTAAAGTAGAAAATCATATGATTTATCTAACTAAATTCTATTATACTTACCAACAATATGACCCTAAATGATAAAAGGAGGACCCCATGATTAAAGAAATATTAGAATGGCTCAAAACAATTGCAATAGCAGTTGTCATTGCATTAGTTGTTACAACATTTGTTACTCCCTTAATGGTAGATGGCTTATCCATGTATCCAACCTTAAGCGACCATGATTATCTCATTTTGAAAAATACCCATGAAATAAAGAAAGGAGATATTATTTCTTTTGAATCAACATTAGAATTTTCACAAGAAGAACTTAAAAGCTTTAATTTTGTAAAAAAAATAAAACTAGGAAAAAACAAGAGCCTCATCAAAAGAGTAATTGCAGTCCCAGGAGATGAACTATTTATAAATGATGGCAATGTTTATGTAAACGGAAAAAAATTAGAAGAAAACTATATCAATGGAAATACTACTCCCGGTAATATTCATATAAAAGAAATTCCTAAAGGTAAAATTTTTGTTATGGGCGACAATAGAGGTAATAGTGTAGATAGCAGGTATTTAGGGCTTATAGATATTAATAAAGTTCAGGGAAAAGTGTTGATAAGGGTATTACCCCTTTCAAATTTTGGAGCAATCTCTTCACAAAAATAATTCCATCTTATAGAAGCTCATTTAAAATATAAAAAACCTATCCTGCAATAAATATTGCAGGATAGGTTTTTATGTTCTCTCCCTATTTTAAATATAAAAATCATGCAATCGAATAGTTCTATAATACTTTCTGTTGTTTATAATCCAAAAATTTTTAGATTTTCTAGGATTCAAGAAATATAGGCAATCTCCAATATTGTTCTTTCCTTCTAAAGCTAATCTTGCTGCTTCTACACTTTCTGTAGTCGGTTCATTGTGAATTCTTCCGTTTTTCACAGGCGTAAATTGAATCCCATAATTATCATCAAATACAACAGATTTAATTGTATTTGGAAATTCATCACTATACTTCCTATTGATAATAACATTGGCAACTGCCAATTTCCCATCAAAAGGTTCATCTTCTGCTTCAGCATGTACTAGTCTTGAAAGCCAATACAGATCTTCCTCTGAGTAGATTTTATCCTTTTCCCATGTATAAATATTCACAGTATGTGTATACGCATCCCATGTTACATTACAATCAAATGCTTCCGCAACAAATCTAACGGGTACAAAAGTTCTTCCTTTGTACACGTTGACCGGTGCATCTAACTCAATATTCATTCCATTTACACTTGCACTCTTTGATCCCATTGGTAAGTATAGAGTTTTTTCATTATGTTTTAACATTGCTGTTTGCGTACTAGCTTCCCAGTTGATTTCTTGTACATCTAAAGCCTCAGCAATGAATCGAATGGGTACAAAGGTACGAGAATTTTCTAGATAAGGTAATTGGTCTGTTAAAATTTCTTTTCCATCTACTTTTATAGCAATTTTTTTTCCTTCTTTTACAGGTTTGATTTTTATCAAATCCCCTGCGTATAAAGTTTTCCCTACCTCTTGATTAATCTTTTTTAGTTCATATACATTCTTATCATATTTTTGTGATACTCTTTCATAAGTATCTCCCGCTTGAATGGTATGCATAACATAGGAATCTTGAGAATCTGCATAGACAGGTATATTAGACAAGATTAGTACGCAGAGAAAAACTCGAAAAAAGAATTTCTTCATAGTATCTTCCTCCTATCATACTCATTCAAAATTATATCATTTATACGATTTTACATTCAATGCAAAAATAATAGAATATTACCCTCAAATTAGATGTACATGAAAAATATTCATTCCTTCTGATAAAATACCCCCTCTCCCCCCTCCATAAAAAAAACATAAAACTCATTTAAAGAGTCTTATGTTTTCTTGATTTTTACAGTATAAAAGGTATTTTTTTATTTATATAAGCTTGTACTTCTTTTGCAGTAGGCATGCTTAACATTTCATCTAATAAATCCCTTATTTTTTTTGTATCTATATTTTTTAAAATATATCTAGCTTTCAATATAGAAATTGGACTCATACTAAATTCATCTAATCCCATTCCAGCTAAAATAGGAATCATTTCAGGATCTCCTGCAACTTCACCACACATACCTACCCAAATGCCTTCTTTGTGCCCATTGTCAATAATTAATTGAATACACCTTAATACAGCAGGATGAAATTGATTGTACAAATAAGATAACTTTTGATTTCCTCGATCTACAGCAGTTGTGTATTGAATTAAATCATTTGTACCTATACTAAAAAAATCTACTTCCTTTGCCAATATATCTGAAATGATTGCCGCAGCTGGTACTTCTATCATCATGCCAACTTCTATATTTTCATCGAATCCTATATTTTCATTTCTCAAATCACTCTTTACAGATCCTAAAACACTTTTAGCTTCTCTTAATTCTTCCATACAAGATATCATAGGAAACATAATCTTTATATTTCCATAACTACTAGCTCTTAACAAAGCCCTTAATTGTGTCTTAAAAACATCTAATTGATCTAAACAGAGACGTATTGCTCGATATCCTAAAAACGGATTCATCTCTTTTGGTAAATCCATATAAGTTAAATCCTTATCCCCTCCGATATCTAAAGTTCTAATGACTACAGGCTTTCCTTTCATAGTTTGTGCAACCTTTTTATATACTTCAAATTGCTCTTCTTCTGAAGGTAAACTTGTTCGATCCATATATAAAAATTCTGTTCTAAAAAGTCCTATTCCTTGTGCATCATTTCTTAAAACTCCATCTAAATCATCGACCGTCCCAATATTAGCAGCTAGTTCCAGTTTTTTGCCATCTACAGTAATAGTTTCTTTCCCTATTAGTTTTTGTAATGCATATTTAAAATTTTTATGTTCCTCTAGCTTTCCAACATAACGGTCTATAATATCTTGTGTAGGATTTAAATAAATAATTCCTTCATCGCCATCAAACACCATATAATCATTATTATTTACTTTAGATAAAATATCTCCTGCTCCCACAACTGCAGGTATTTCTAAACTTCTTGCCATAATAGCTGAGTGAGCAGTTTTACCTCCTATAGCAGTGACGAATCCAAGTACATTCTTTTTATCCATACTAGCAGTATCTGAAGGAGTTAAATCCTCTGCAACAATGATTACAGGCTCTTTTAGGTTTGATAAATCAATTTCTTGTATTTCTAAAAGATTTCTGGTAATTCTAGCTGTAACATCCTTTATGTCTGATGCTCTCTCCTTCATATATTCATCATCCATATCATCAAATATAGCTATAAATTGATCTGTAATTTCTTTCAATGCCCATTCTGCATTTATTTTTTCATCTTTTATTTTTGATTCTATCTGATTGAAAATCTCCATATCTTCAACGATCATACTATGGGCTTCAAAAATTTGAGCTTCTTTCTCTCCAATAGTTTCCAAAGTATGTTCATATAGTTTTAATATTTCATCTTTGCTTTTTACTCTAGCATAATGTAGCCCATGTATCTCTTTTATAGAATCTTCAATATGTTTTTTCACTATTTCTATTTTAGATTCCTTTTTTAATAAAATTTTTCCTATTGCAATCCCTGGAGAAGCTCCAATTCCCTTAAACATTAGAATCCTCCTATTCTCCGAAATTATTATTAGCTAGTTCTACTAATGAATCTAAAGCTTTCTTTTCATCTTCTCCATCTGTTTCAATAAAAAGTGTTTCTCCAGATTTAGCTCCTAAACTTAATATGCTGATAATGCTTTTGGCATTGCATTTTCTACCATTTTTTATAAGGTTTACATTGCACTTAAAACCTGTCGCCATCTTTACTAATACACTTGCAGGTCTTGCATGAAGTCCTGCTTCATTTTTTAATATAATCTCCGCTATACACATATTCTGCTCCCTCCTATTGATGATTTGTTACATTACCATGCTTTCTTTTGTGAAGAATCCACAAAAATCCAATTATTACAATAAAACTATTAAAAATTAACTGATTTTCATTATAGTAATCTGATAATTTGCATAAACTTGAACCTGCCATCATTCTCATAAATTCATAGATCATACAAACACCTCTTTTTTATAGATTATTTTTGTCCATATCCTTTTTTTGCAGATTCTCTTTCATATGCACATTCTTCTTCATTTAAAACTCTCATATCTCCAATATGTTGTGCATAGTAGGCAACCTTTGCTCCTTCTTCAACAATTACTGCATTTACATAAGCTGTATCAATATTTTCACCTACTACTAATACCCCATGATTTCCTAAAAGAACTGCATCGTCTTTTCCTAAACAATCTGAAGTTACCTCTGCTAACTCTTTTGAACCACATGGTCTATAGGGTGCACATTTTACTTTTCCACTTACAAGTGCAGCAACTTCAGCAACAACACTAGGAATTTCTTTATTACAAGAAGCCCATGCCGTTACAAATGTAGAATGAGTATGCACTACACTCCCAACCTCAGGTCTTTTTCTATATACTGCACAATGAAGACCCGTTTCAATAGATGGCGTTCTTTTACCATCTACATTGTTTCCATGTACATCCACTACAACAATATCTTCAGGTGTTAATGTTTCATAAGGCATTCCAGATGGTGTAATACAAACATACCCTGTTTCAAAATCTCTAATGCTGAAATTCCCAAAGGTAAGGGGTACTAATTTATCTGATTGAATCCTTTTTCCGATTTCTACGATTTTCTTTCTTTGTTCTTCTAATAACATATAAATCATTCCTTTCATTATTGGAGGTTGTTAGAGGAGTTATTAGTAAACTCCTCTAACTATTTAATTTAGAATAAAAAGCTAAATACTTTGTAAATTAGATACGGAATTAAATGAGCCCCTTCATCTAGTGAAGATATTAGTGATGTCCCTTCTGGAATAGGGAATTGAACATCTCTCGCCATGATCGTTGTAATCTCTGCTAAATCTGTTGCGATTAATAATATAAGTGCCATAAATATAGTTCCAGTAATAACCCCTCTAAAAACATTCCCTTTAGATGGTGCAACTGCCCAAACAATTAATATAGGAACAAGACCTAAATCGGTGAAAGGTAACACACGATTTCCTGGAAGTACTATAGCTAAAAGAATTGTAATTGGAATTAAGATCAATCCTGTAGATATTACAGAAGGATGTCCAATAGCTACTGCTGCATCTAAACCAATGTAAACTTCTTTTCCTGGAAATTTTTGTCCAATATATTCTCTAGCACTTTCCGATAATGGTAATAATCCTTCCATCAGAATTCTAACCATCCTAGGCATTAAGAACATAACTGCTGCCATATTTACGCCAAGTGCTATAATTCCTTTCGCATCATATCCAGCTAATGCACCTATTCCAGCACCTAAGAATAATCCCATAATCATCGGTTCTCCTAAAACACCAAATCTCTTTTGAATTCCTTCAGGATGCATTTCAATTTTATTAATAACGGGGATTCTATCAATAATCTTATCAATAAGAATTCCTAAAGGTGCCCATGATACAGTTTCTGTATGAGGTAATGATACCCCTGGCATCCCAAAGAAGTCAGATACATAAGGAGCAGTATAATCTGCAAGCTTTATAATAATAATAAAACAGATAGCTGATGCAATTAGACCTAAAACCATATTGTTTGTTAAATACATTACTAAAGCTCCAGTAAATATAAAATGCCAGTAGTTCCAAATATCAACATTCATTGTTTTTGTCCAATTAAATGACAGCATGATAATGTTTAATAAAAAACAAATTCCAAATACTGCTGGAACAATAGTTGTCCCAAAACTGATAGATGCAGAAATTGGCCATCCAACATCCATAACATCTAACTTCAATCCCCAATTTTCTACCATTGCTTGGGTAGCAGGAGAAAGGTTGCTTACCAGCATTCCTACAATCATAAAGATGGCAACAAAACCGATTCCTACTGTTAACCCTGATCGGAATGCCTTAGAAAATTTCTGTTTAAAAATAAGTCCTAAAATTGTTATGATAATAGGCATCATCACACTTGCACCAAGATCTAATATGAAATTAATAAATGTCATGCGTATCCCTCCTTCATATTATTTATCTATAGTTTTAAGATAGTCAGCTATTTCATCTGCTAACTTGTCCATTCCTATCCCTGTTAAAAAGGCTAACCCTCTAAATTTCTTAACATTTTCTGCAACCTTTGATCCTAAAATAGTTGTGTGTACAATTACATCTGGTTGAAAAACAGGTAATTTTGACTCTACTTCTGTAGCCTTACATTCAATGACTTCAATTTTTAATCCTCTTGAAGTCAACATTTCCTTGCATTTTTCAGCTGCAACTGTTGAAGTTGCAATACCTGTTCCACATACTGTTAATACTCTAAATGTTTTCATATTTTTCATCTCCTTTTATTAATAGGTTTCACTAAGCTTATTATTAATTATTAACACCAACTGCTCTTTGTTCGCTTCATATATTTCTTTTAGTAACTCTTTATTTTGAACAATCCTCATTAAGTTAGTTAATAAATTTACTTGTGTTTCACTATCTTTCATTGCAAGCATAAATACAATTTTTACATCAACCATTCCATCTGGATTTCCCATTTCTAAAAATTGTACAGGTTCTTTTAATGTTGCAATACTGATCATTGGTTCATTTACATGGATAGAATCTGTATGAGGAATTGCTACCCCAAACTCTTCTGTAGGTAATCCAGTAGAAAAATTTTCTTCTCTTTTAATAATTGCCTCAGCATATGTTTCTTTTACATATCCTTCTTTTTGAAGCATCTCTGCCATAAAATTAAGAAGTTCTTCTCTACTTTCCATCACTATATTAGTTGCTACAACTTCTTCATTTAAAACAAATTTCTCAGACATTCCTTATCACCTCCCTTAATTCATCAAAACTTCTACTTTCCTTAATCTTATTGAGAAAATATGGATCATTGATAATCTTATAAAGCTTTCTAAATTCATCTTTATAATACTCATTAATGGCTACAACAAATATACAATCTACATAATTTTCTCCCTCCCATAATATAGGCTTCTCCATCGTTAAAATTCCTATTATTGGTCGATTTACATACCTAGTGTTGCCATGAGGAAGAGCAATCCCACCTTTAAACAACGTTGGAAGCATTTCTTCCCTTTCATATACAGAATCCTTAAATGCTTCTTGTACATAGCCTAATTCATAAAGTAAATTTGTCATTTTTTCAATGGCTTCTTTTTTTGATCGAATATCTGATTTGAGTATAGTAGTTTTTTCATCAATAAGTTCATCTGCTAAAATGTTCATTTTTTTATTGATCTCTTCATTGAATATATTATTGCTTAAGTTTATATAATTTTCTAACTTGTCAAATCCTGTTCTTTCAATGATTTCACTTGCATCAACAAACGGAACAAAAGGTATTTGAGGATTGATTGTTCCTACAATAGCAACAACCTTTTTTTCTTGAGATATTTTTTCAACGATTGCAGAAATATTATGATTTTCTAATACACTCATGGTCATAATTTCTATTTTGTTGCTTAATTTAATTTCTTTACTGATAACGTTTTCCAACGCTTTTGCAGTTCCCTCACCTGTTAAGCATACGCATATAATTACTTTTTCTTCATTAACTATCTCTTTAGAAGATATCCTTTTATCCTCTATTTGTAATGAATTCGCAATTTCATTAAGATTTGAATCAGGCATCATGGCTTTTCTAACAGCTTCAATAACCATCATTGTATCTACTCTATTAATGGTTCTAGTCTTTATAGATAATTCTTTACCAATAATTTCTCCAAAACCTGTGAGAGATCCCATATCCACTAAAAATAATATACCTTTTTCATTTCCTATTTCTTTTGCAATTTGCATCGTATTTTTTAATGCTACACTAGGAGATTCATCTAATGACATTTCTACGGCTTTAGCATGATCAACACCTAAAAGACGATTAGCAACTGTTGCCATTCCTTCTGCTACTCTCCCATGAGATAAAACGATTACGCCAACATGTTTTTGTAGAAATATGTCCTTTCTTGCGCAAGATTTTAAATACATAGCAATGAAAGCAATTTCATCTTCTGGAAAATCAATTTTTAGATTGTAGCTAGCTACTTCTGACATTTCTTTAGCAATGCTAAATTCATTAGGATATTGTGTTTTAATTTTTTCTAATTTAGGATTTTTGATAAGTTTATTTTGAACCAATCTTTCATAAGCTGCTGCTAAGTGAGTAGCTAAACAATAGAACAAACTATCATCTAAATCTTTGTGATATTCTTTAGCAATATGAATCATTTTTTCTACAATATAAACAATTTTACTTCCAACAATTTTCTCTAAATCATTCTTAACTAACTTATATTTATTTTTTCTAATGGTATTGATAGATTTGTAAATTTTCGTTTCTAATTCATTTTCAATGATTCGATTAATGATCTCTTCATCAATTCCTTGAAATTTTAATACTTTATATTTATTTTCTATTTCTTTATAAATTTCTTTGGGTAGCATATAAGGTGTATCCTCTAAATTTTGAATAATCACCCTATCAGAATCAATAACTTCAAGATCTCCTTTAACAATCTTATTGATTTCATTTCTATATGAATTAAGCTTTAGAAGACCTTTGACAACAGAATTAGGAAGTTCTGTAATATCAATCTTCATTGACTTATTTTCTTTTCCCATTAGCTTTAAAAAACTTCTTGCACAAGTAACTTGTATATCAGAACGAATTTGACCAATATTTCCAATAGGTTCATATAAAACAAGTGCCTTCGCTACGTTTTGAGATATTACAATACTTGCATTCATTCGAATAGCTTCTTGTTTGAAGAAATTCTCAATAATCTTATATCTTTCAATAAAAGGTCTTTGAGATAAAGGTGGTAATTCAATAAGCATTGGTATTCGTCTTTTAAATGTAGCCAATAAATTAGATTCTATATTTTCTGTAGTTGCTGCTATCAAGAGTATATTTACATTCCTATAGCTTTCTGTTTCTCCTAGCCTTCTAAATCTCCCCTTATCAATCAAATGGAAAAAGATTTCCTGTCCTTCAGGAGGTAACCTATGAATCTCATCTAAAAATAAAATTCCTTCATTCGCTTTTTCTACTAATCCAGCTTTGTCCTCTGTTGCTCCTGTAAAAGCACCTTTCTTATAACCAAAGAGTTGTGATAATAATAATTGAGGGTTATCTGCATAATCTGCACAATTAAATACAATAAACGGTGCATCTTTTTTCTTTGTATTCGATTCAATGGAAAATCCATACATACATTCTGCCATTTCACTCTTTCCTACTCCAGTTGGTCCATAAATCAAAGTGTGTAGTCCATTCTTTGGATATAAAATAGCAGCTTTTGCTAGCTCTATTTGAGGTTTTAGACTCCCCTTAGAACCAATAAGTGAATCAAATGCATGTGAAGGATCTTCAATTTTCATAGAAATTTCCTGCCGTTTACTTACTTCACGGTTAGAATTCTCTTTTATAGATGGTTCAATTTCTTTTAAGAATTTGAAAACTAAATTTCTAGATATCCTATATCCCCTCTCATTTAAAATACTAGTAACTTGTCTTACAGAAGCCGCTTTTTCTTCTTTTAAAATATTTCGTATTTCATTCATTAGAAGATCTTTTCTTCTTTCTCTTGAGTCCTTAATGTTCAAATTGTATCGAAGGATAGAAACATCACTTCTATTGATATTTAACTTTTTTGCAATTTCTGCATCTGTGTATGGATTTTTGAAATCTTCCTCCTTGATAATTTTTTTTAGTTCTTGTACAATTTTATCTTTTTTCATCATCTTCCCCACCTATGCTTATATTATTTTGCAATGTCCATGCCAAAGGTTGTCATTTGCTGTTTTCCTTTTTTTACCTATGAATGTATCCATTCTTATACCTACCTGTGCAGCCTTTTGAATTTTCATTTTTTTCTTTATATTTTATATATTATCACATTTCGTGACACACCTAACAAAATGTGACACTCTTATTTTTTATTAATATTACAAATAGTGACATATCTTATACTTTTATATAGTTTTCAAAATCCACATTTTCCTCATTGCCATATTTTCTTATCAGCAGCAAATATATTTTCGCCTTATAGATTATGTCTCTATTCAGTGTGCAAATAAAAATAAAGACAGAAAAAATCTCTGTCTTTATTTTTATTTGTTTCTATACTTCTATTTCACATAGTATTAACGCCTTAATATCTTTTGCTCTATCTAATATGTAACGATTTTATATTAAACTTCTTATCGCCTTTTTCCTCAAAGCTAGAAATTCTCCTCTTGATGGATATGGTTTTTTAAATGACATTCCTTTTACTATGGATTTTAAAGCCTCTTTAGGTATTCCTCCATTGATCTGAGCATCTGCAAAATAATACCAATAATGAGGATCTTGTGGCACTTCTTTTACCTTTTCTTCATAGTATGGAATAACTCTTTCTGTATAATACTCACGAGAATCCCGCACATGTGTTAATTTTCTTCCATCCCAATGAACCAATTGAATATCATAGACGTCTCCTGTAATATGGCTCCATAACCCTAATTCTATAGGCTCATCTTCTGAAATTTGAAAAATCTCTGCTTTACTGTAGGATAAACCATTCGCAATTTTTTTCATAGTATTTTTCTCCCAAGTATATAAATCCATTTCCCCCCATATGCTCCCAATTTGCCAGCCTACCAAAAGATCTTTTTTACCACTTCCTGTTATATCTGCAAAGTCCATATAGTTTATACCATATCCAGATCCCTTTATCGTTAGTTTATACCATTTCCCACCATCTTCTTTTAAAACCATAGCATACATTTCACCTTGTAATTCATAAGTTACAATAATTTCATATTTTCCATCCCCATCTAAATCTTCCATTTGAATGGCTTTAGCTCGTTTAGGATTTTCCGGTCTGATCATTTTTGCATCTTGAGGTAAAGCGCTTCTCACAAAACGATTTATTTGGAATGATTTTTTCATAGACGATTCTCTCCTTTTATTCATTTTGTACATTATATGTCTTAAAATAGAAAGAAATTATCTATTTATAAATATTCTTCATATCCTTGAAAAATTAAAGCTTATATAACTTTCCATCTTTCATAGATTGGCTGGTTTTATATTTAATTTTAAAAATTTTTTATAGAAAATGTTTTAAGCAATTTTTCATGGGTAGATATAAAGTGTGTGAGAAAGAAAGATGATAAAAAACTAGAGCTCTTGAAAATCATCCAATCATATAAAAAATTCAAATCGAAAATATAGGAGGAATTAAATATGAAAAAATTTGTTTGTAAAGTATGTGGTTATGTACACGAAGGAACAGAGGCACCAGATGTCTGTCCTCAATGTAAAGTGTCTAAGGAAAATTTCGTTCTTCAAGAAGGTGGAGATTTAGCATGGGCAGATGAGCATTTCGTAGGAAGTGCAAAAGATGTAGATGAAGAAGTTTTAAAAGGACTTCGCAACAATTTCATGGGAGAATGTACTGAAGTAGGAATGTATTTAGCAATGAGTCGTCAAGCTGATCGTGAAGGATATCCTGAAGTTGCTGAGGCTTACAAAAGAATCGCTTGGGAAGAAGCAGAGCATGCCGCAAAATTCGCTGAATTATTAGGTGAAGTAGTTACTAATAGTACAGAGAAAAACCTACAAATGAGAGTAGATGCTGAGCACGGTGCTTGTGCTGGTAAAAAAGAATTAGCTACTCTAGCTAAAAAATTAAATCTAGATGCAGTTCATGATACTGTTCATGAAATGTGTAAAGATGAAGCTAGACATGGAATGGCATTTAAAGGATTATTAAAGCGTTACTTTGGAAAATAGAAAATACTCAAAGGAAGTGTAAAGACTCTGGTAATTCAGAGTCTTTTCTTTTACACTATTTCATACATATTCACTCTTTACTATAAAACAATGTTCTAAAGACTTACTTTTATAGAATAAATTTGAATTTACATAGCTTTTCCATTATACTATATATCATCAGAAAAAGCTGATATTTGTCGAATATTCTTAAAAATCCTACCCTCTATTAAGGAGACTTATCATGTGGTATACATTTTTTTATAATATGTTAATCATTATTGGTTTTTTATATCTCATACTTAGAATAAATGACTTTTTTATCAAAAAGGGTACACCTTCTAAAATAAAATTTTTTATGTATTCCATTTTAGCCAGCATTCTAGCTACTATAACCATGTCTCGCCCCTTTACACATGACGATATGTCTATTGATTTAAGAAGTGTTCCTATTTTTACTATTTCCTATTTATTTGGTCCTAAGCTTGGATTGGTTTGTTGTGTTTTACCTATACTATTCCGTTTATCTATGGGCGGTCCTCTAGCTTTCAAAGGGATCTTTTTAGGCATTGTGTCTCCAATGATTATAGGCTCCCTTTTTCATCATACTGAAAAAACAGGATTTGCAAGTAGAAATATCAAAATTCAAAGAATCTTATTCAGTTTTTTTATTTATTCTATAGTTAGAGCTGTCTTAATGTTCTTGTTCGTATCTCTATCTTATATTCTATGGTTTAGGCTTGTAATTAGCATGACCACTTTCTCTTTATTAGCAATATACTGTGGTATATTGCTTATAAACGACTATACAAAAAAAACGCTTTTTATAGAAGATATACAAAAAAAACAACAAAGAATTGAATCCTTAGTAGCAAAGCTTCAGCATACAAACAATACATTGCATACACTCATCGATGCTATGCCCGCTGGTATAGTAGTAGCAGATGCAAATAGCCATATTATTTTAGCTAATGCAGCAGCTAAAACAATTATAAATGATATAAAGATTAATGAACCTTATGTGCCAGAAGGGGACTATATCCTTTATGAAATGAACGGTCGTATTTTACCTTTCTCAGAAATACCTTTATTTCGATCTCTTCAGAAGGGAGAGTTTATAACAGACTTAGAAGTCTTATTACGTTATTCAGATAGTACAGAAAAATTTATTTTAAATGCAAGTACTCCAGTATATGATAACTACGGTCAAATGATTAATGCCATCACTGTCTTTCAAGATATTTCCCATATCAAAAAAGTAGAAAAAAATCTTCATAAAGAAAAAAAAATTACAGAAGCTTTTTTAAATTCTATTACAGAAATTTTATTGTTATTAGATACAAAAGGTACAATTATTGCTCTAAATGAATCATGTGTACAAGAATTAGGATTAAAAACTAAAGATTTAATCGGTACATGTATTTACGACTTTTTACCTTCTACTAAGCTTCAATCCCTTAAAACAAAGGGACTTGACGTAATTAAATCTAAAAAAAGCATTCACTTTGAAGAAGAGATTCTTGATAAAACTTTAGATATTTCCCTTTATCCTATCCTTGATGACCATAAAAATACAGAAAAAATCACAGTGTTTTGCAAAGATATTACCCATCTTAAAGGAGCTGAAAAAATAAAAAAGCAATTTATTGAAGAGCTTTCTATAGAACGAGAAAAATTAAAAGAAAACAATCGAAAGCTTAAATTGGTATCTAAGCAACACCTATCAACATTAGAAAAACTATATAAAAAAAATGAGCAATTAAATATTGCTAATGCTTCAAAAAATAAGTTTATTGCCAATATAAGTCACGAATTAAAAACACCTCTTAACATTACTATGACTTATATAGAATATTTACTAGAAGAAGATGATGGTCCTTTAAATGCTGTACAAAAAGAATTTCTTCAAACTGCTTATAATAATGCTGAACGACTCCAATATTTACTTAATGATCTTTTAGATCTTTCGCTATTAGATACCATGACTATCAAATTTAATTATGAAAATATTAATATTACTAATTTTATCAAAACAATAACAAAAGATAGAGAATTACTTTTAAATAATATACCCCTTAATATACATACAACTATTCCAAATAAGGATATTTTTATTATGGTAGATCCTTTGCGGCTTAGACAAGTTATTGATAACCTTTTAGATAATGCTATAAAATTTTCCCACGAAGGTACTATTCGTATTATTCTTAAAGAAGAAAAATCCCATATAGACATTCAAATTAATGATTGTGGTATTGGAATCCCTTCAGATAAAATAAATGACATTTTTAATCCCTTTTATCAAATAGATGATTCCTCTAAGAAAAAATATAAGGGAGTTGGCCTAGGGCTTAGTATTGCAAAAAAAATTATCAATGCATTTGGAGGAGATATATCTGTCATCTCAAATGTAGATAAAGGTTCTTGCTTTAAAATAACAATCCCTTTTAATTATTTACGTAAGGAGGATATCCATGAAAAAAATATTTATTATTGATGATCATAAAGAAATATCAGACTTGCTAGAACGTATTTTAATAAAAGACCATTTTGATGCAAGGGCTTTTTATGATGCGTCCTCAGCTATTGAAGCCATAAGAAAAGATTTCCCTGACCTGATTCTATTAGATGTTCAAATGCCTCATATAGATGGGGTAGAGGCATTAAAATCTATAAAAAAAATATGTCCAAGTTCAAAGGTTATCATCATTACTGCTTATGCAGAAAAACAAAAATCTAACTATTTTCTTGAAAATGGTGCTATAGATTTCATAGCCAAGCCCTTTAAATTGAAAGATATTCGAAAAATCATTGCAAATATTTTATCAGAAGATCATTCCCATAGTCACACCCCCATCAGTACTACGGAAAAAATCATTGGTAACAATATAAAAATAAAAAATTGTATTGATCAAGCATTAAAATTATCTAATAGTCATGCTCCAGTTTTGATTTCAGGAGAAAGTGGTACAGGAAAAGAGTTGTTAGTAGACTTTATTCATTATCATTCTGTTCGAAAGCATCACCGTCTAATTAAAATTAATTGTGCTGCTATCCCTTCTGAGCTCTTAGAGAGTGAACTTTTTGGATATGAAAAAGGTGCCTTTACAGGTGCTGTTTCTGCAAAAAAGGGAAAATTCGAAGAAGCAAACCAAGGAACTTTATTCTTAGATGAAATATGTGAAATGGACATTCATCTACAAACAAAATTATTAAGAGTAATAGAATATAAACTTTTCGAAAGGTTAGGTAGCAATAAAGAAATTTCTTCAGATTTTAGACTAATCTGTGCAACCAATAGAGATATAAGGAAAGAAATTCAACAAAATCGATTTCGTATGGATTTGTTTTATAGAATCAACACCTTTAACATATCTCTTCCTCCTTTACGGTCTAGGAAAGAGGATATTAACTTATTAGTCTCACACTTCATCCTCAATTTCAAACAAGATTATATTACTCCTGTAAAAAAAGTTTCTTCTGAAGTACTAGCAGCTTTTCATACATACCATTGGCCAGGAAATATCCGTCAATTAAAAAATATTGTTGAAGGTATGCTTTCATTTGCTAACAAAGAAGAGCTTACTATAGAAGATTTACCTGCTTGTTTTCATTCAATAATATATGATACAAATTCATATAAAAAAGAATATAATCCCCCCCTTACTATAGAAGATCTTGAAAGAGAACATATTATAAATATATTAAAAAAAGTAAATGGTAATAAAAAAGATGCTATACAAATCTTAGGCATCAGCGAAAAAACCTTGTATAATAAAATCAAAAAATATGCCATAAAATTGTAAAATTTGCATTCATTCGTCTAAAATTGTAATTTTTACAGTTTCACCTATCTCGTGTTTTCGTCACTAGGTAGGTTTTTTTATTGTATTTTTCTATAATGCTTCAGTATACATCTCCTTATCTTTTTTGGCTTATATCTTGCATATCATATAAAAAACTAATTATTACTATATTTCAGGAGGTTCAGACATGCACAATTTTATCCACTTTAAAGTAAATAATTATCGTGTGGCCCTTAATGAATATGATTTGTTATTGTTAGCAGATTTAAAAAGTGATATGCTCCATGATGATGTCCATATCAACAACATTGAACCTTTAAATTCTTCCTATTCCTCTGCAACACATCATATGTATTTTGAAGGTTGTAACCAAATTGAATGCTTAGCCATTAATGATCTGCATTATTTAGATGATGTAGACGAACAAGATATTTCATTTTTCCCCAAGGATACTACAGATGATGGTATTATAGGATTTATTCTTCAGAGGGAAGAAATATTCCCTATTATAAACCCTCTTAATTTTTCAGAAAAATGGTTATCTGAATGATATTTTTAAAACAATGCATCCAACATATTGAAAATATCCATAGGCAGGGGGAACTTTCTATTGAAATCAAAAGAAACTACATATGAAGCCCATAAATCAATTAATCAATTAATAGAAAAATGTATATGCCCTACTACAAAAGAACTTGCAAATCATTTTAAAGATTTAAGTGTGTCTGAAATGATAGATATTTTTTTAGGAGATATCAATCAAATTGTCTATGTGAGCGATGTAGATACACATGAGATTTTATATGTTAATAAAACAGCAAGGAAAATTCTGAATAAAGATTTAATCGGAAATAAATGCTATGAAGCATTACAAGAACGAACCCAACCTTGTGAATTTTGTACAAACCATATTATTTTACAAAATAAAACGAAGCCTTATGAATGGGAATATTATAACCCTGTATTAGATAAAAACTATTTGATTATTGATAAAATTATAAAATGGTCTGATGGTAGAGATGTAAGATTCGAGTTCTCTATTGATATAACCAATTTAAAAAAAGCAAAAGAAGAAATTAAAGCAAAATTATTATTTGAAGAAACTCTCAAAAAGGTTTCATCAAGATTTATAAATATTGATGAATTCGATCAATCTATGAGTCTAGCGTTAAGAGATATAGGCATTTATGGAGAAGCAAGTAGAACTTATATTTTCCGCATCAATAAAGATCATGAAACTATGGATAATATCTATGAGTGGTGTAAAGAACCTACCCAACAACAAATTCATAATCTTAAAGATTTAAAACTAAACCAATTCCCTTGGTGGATGAAAAAAATATATAAAGATGAAATTATCTATATAGAAGACGCCTCCAATATGCCCAAGGAAGCTGCCAATGAACAAAAGATATTAGAATCTCAAGATATAAAATCTCTAATTTGTATTCCTATGTATGTTAAAGATGAATTATATGGATTTATAGGTATGGATGATGCCAAGGAAAACCACAAATGGACAATTCAAAAGTTAGAATTACTACAAATATTTAGCGAAATTATTGGAAGTGCTATTGAAAGAAAAGAAAATGAAATCGCTCTAAAAGAATCAGAAAATCGCTATCGCTCAATATTTGAAAACATTGGTGTCCCTACTATTATTGTAAATAACCATAATAAAATTATATTAGTAAATGAGGAATTTGAAAATTTCTCTCATTATAGAAAAAATGAGATTGAGCACAAAAAATACTTAACCGAATTTTTTGAGGAAAAAGACATTGACAAAAATATCTATACCTATTTTAAAGAACATGGTTATAAAACCATTAAAAACTACGAAACAAAAATTATATGTAACAACCATTCTATAAAAAATGCAATTCTACATATCTCAAAGATTCCTAGTACAAACAAAAATATCATTTCTTTTTTAGATATTTCTAAGCAAAAAGAAATGGAAAAAAATTTGAGAAATCTGAGTTATCATGATGCACTAACAAGTCTTTACAACAGGGCATATTTAATAGAAATGATCGATAAATTTGAAAAAAGTGAAATTCATCCAATAGGAGTCATTAGTTGTGATGTAGATGGATTAAAATTAGTAAATGATACATTTGGTCACGAAACAGGAGATACTTTATTAAAAACATTGGCAAATATTTTAAAGGACACTGTTCCGTTTGAAGATATAATAGCTAGGATTGGTGGAGATGAGTTTATCATTCTTCTTCCCAATAAAAATTATAAAATGACCAAGAAAATTTATGATGCAATTAAGCAAAAAATTGAAGAACATAACAAAATGCAGTTTAAAATAATTTTAAATGCCTCCATTGGTTTCTCTATAAAAGACAATAAGGAAAAAACATTAAAAAAAGCAATTAATGAAGCAGACCACAATATGTACCGTGAAAAGCTTCATCACAAACAAAGTAAGAGAAATACTTCTATACGGACACTTATGAAAGCATTAGAAGCAAGAGATTTTATTACAGAGGGTCATGGAGAACGATTACAAGATTTAATAACTTGTATGGCAAAAGCATTAAATTTTTCCGATCCTGAAATAGCTGATTTGCGTTTGCTTGGACAGTTTCATGATATTGGAAAGGTAGGTATTCCAGATCATATTTTATTTAAAAAAGGTCCCCTCAATGATCTTGAAAAAAAAGAAATGCAACGCCATTCAGAAATAGGATATAGAATTACTCAGTCTTCACCAGACCTTGTTCCTATATCTGATTGGGTTTTAAAGCATCATGAATGGTGGAATGGAGAAGGATATCCCCTAAGGCTTATGGGCACAGAGATTCCACTCCCCTGTAGAATGTTATCTATCGTAGATGCTTATGATGCTATGACAAATGACCGTCCCTATAGAAAAAAGCTATCTCAAAAAGAAGCTGTTCAAGAATTAAAAGACTATTCAAATATTCAATTTGATCCAAAATTAGTGGAAATATTTATAACGATTTTAAATAAAAAGGAGGAAAACGCATGAAGCTTAAGACACGATTAATCTTTCTAAACCTTGGAATCATGATGATTGTATCAGCCTTTATTATGAGCTATTTAATGATTACTAGCTACACTAACACAAAAGCAAATCATATGAAAAATATTGAATTAACAACAGAAAATATTTCCAGTGAAATGGGTGCTATTTTAGATGATGCTTCTCATGATGCCAAAGGAATTGTTGAAATCGTAAAATACTTAAAACAAAGTAATATGACAGACCGAAATATCGTTAACCAAATGTTAAAAGAAAAATTAGAGCATAATTCAAATTATTTGTACACTTGGATTGTATGGGAACCGAATGCCTTTGATGGAAATGATCAATCATATGTAAATACACCAGGAAGCAACAATACTGGTAGATTCGTTCCTAGTTGGGGACGAAGCGGAGATGAATTAATTTTAGAAGTTGCTAGTACTTATAATAAAAACGACTATTATCTCGTGCCTAAAGAAACAAAAAAGAGCTTCGTTGCTAAGCCAGCTACTTATGAATTAGATGGTAAGCAAGTAACTACAGTTTCATTTTCTGAGCCTATTATTATCAATAATGAATTTTTAGGAGTAGCAGGTTTAGATATTTCCCTTGAACAATTAACAACAATCAATTCTACTGTAAAGCTCTTTGACAATGGCTTTGGACGACTCGTCAATAATGATGGTACAGTCCTTGCTCATCCAGCTCCTGATCGCATAAATAAAATTGGTGGGGAATTTACAGGAGATTTAGGACAAGATTATTTACATAAAATACAAAAGGGTGAAGATTTTTATAATATTTCCTATTCAGAAAGCATGAAACAAGATGTATATAAATTTTATACCCCTATCGCTTTTGAAGGAATGGACCTTTATTGGTCCTATACAACAATCGTACCCAAAGACGAACTAATGGCATCTACAAATCATCTATTTAAATGGATGATTATTGTAGCTATTGTTGGTATTTTTATTGTTGGAATTATACTTTACTATAATAGTAACTATGTGGTAAATTCTATCATCTTACTTTGTGATATCATTGAAAGGTTATCTACCTATGATTTAACATTTGATGAAAGTCATCCAGCCGTAAAATTTCTAAAGAGAAAAGACGAGACAGGAAAGATGACAAATGCATTGGCAAAAATGCAATCAAATTTTATAGAGCTTATTAAGCAAGTTCTTGATGTATCAGGACAAGTAGCCGCTTCATCAGAAGAATTGACTGCTACATCACAACACTCAGCAACAAGTTCAGAAGAAGTTGCTAGAACCATCGAAGAATTAGCTAGAGGAGCTATGGACCAAGCAAGAGATACGGAAATAGGTTCAGAAAAAATATATGAATTAGGTCAACTTGTGAAAAAGAATCAAAAACTAATGAATAACGTAAATAATACATCTAATCAAGTAGTCACCATTGTTCAAGGCGGTTTAGCAGTTGTAGAAAATTTAACAGAAAAAACTGAGGAAAGTAGTCAAGCAGCACAAGAAATTCTTCATGTAATTACTCAAACCCATACAAGCTCAGAAAAAATCGGACAAGCAAGCAATGTTATCGCATCTATTGCAGAGCAAACCAATTTATTAGCTTTAAATGCAGCCATAGAAGCTGCACGTGCAGGAGATGCGGGGAAAGGTTTTGCTGTCGTAGCAGATGAAATAAGAAAATTAGCAGAACAATCAACAGCCTCCACAAAAGAAATTGATATGGTAGTAAATAACCTATTAACAAATGCCAAAACTGCTGTTGAAAGAATGCAAACTGTTGAAGTCATTGTAAAAGAACAAACACAAAGTGTTCATGAAACAGAATCAAAATATAGAGAAATTGCAAATGCAATAAATCATGCTGAAAAAGCTATAGAAGGCATGAGTATCTCTGTAAATCAAATGGAAGATAAAAAAACAAGTATCTTTGATGTCATTCAGTCTCTTTCTGCTATTGCAGAGGAAAATGCTGCTTCAACCCAAGAAGCTTCTGCTACAACAGAGGAGCAATCTGCATCTATACAAGAAATAGCAGGAGCAAGTGAAAGTCTTGCTGAACTCGCACAAGAATTACAAGAAGCTATATCAAAATTTAAGATTTAATAATCATAAAAAATCTCCTATATAACTTAGGAGATTTTTTATGTATTTTAGTAAACATCATTATTTTACATTTCTTTATTTTCTTCTATTTGATATAAAATCTTATTCACTGCTCCAATATACCCCTTAATACTTGCTTCAACAACATCCGTACTAAGCCCTCTACCTGTATAGATCTTTTCATTATGCTTTAATTTCACTATAGCTTCTCCTTGAGCATCCTTTCCTTCTGTTACAGAATGTAGCTTGTAATCCCCTAATGTCATATCAATCCCTACCATTTTCTCAATAGCTTTAAAGGCTGCATCTACAGGTCCATCCCCTATAGATACTTCTTCTATTTCTTGATCATTATTCACAAGGATTACAGATGCAGTAGATGTAATAGTATTTCCACTATTAATCACAAATCTCTGTAGCTTATACACTTCTGGATAAGCAATGGTATTTCTTGTAATAATGGCTTCAATATCATCATCATAAATAGTCTTCTTCTTATCTGCTAATTCTTTAAACTGTCCAAAAGCCTTTATTATTTCTTCTTTAGACAAATCATATCCTAAAGCTTTTAATCGATCTTCAAAAGCATGTTTTCCTGAATGCTTTCCAAGAACCATTTTATTTTGAGAAAGTCCAATAGACTCAGGTGTCATGATTTCATAGGTAGTTCTTTCTTCTAGAACTCCATGTTGGTGAATTCCTGATTCATGGGCAAAAGCATTATTTCCTACAATTGCCTTGTTCGGCTGAACTTCAACGCCTGTTATACTACTTAATAGCTTACTTGAACGCATGATCTGCTTTGTATCTATATTACAGTATAAACCAAGAACATCTTTTCTTGTATTCATAGCCATAACAATTTCTTCTAATGCTGCATTTCCTGCTCTTTCTCCAATCCCATTGATGGTACATTCAATCTGAGTAGCCCCTGCCTTTGCAGCTGCTAATGAATTTGCTACAGCCATTCCTAGATCATTATGACAGTGTACAGAAATATCTACTTTGTCTAGATAATCTGATTTTTCTCTTATAGCTGCAATAAATTCATAATATTCATCTGGTGTTGTATATCCTACTGTGTCAGGAATATTAATCACTGTAGCCCCTGCTTTTATGACTCGGTCAAATAACTTTGCTAAAAATTCAGGGTTACTTCTCGTTGCATCTTCGGCTGAAAATTCAATATCTTCACAATATGCTTTTGCATGCTTTACCATGTTTACAGCATTTTCAAGAACTTCCTCTGGTCTCATCTTTAGCTTATATTTCATGTGGATATCTGATGTAGCAATGAATGTGTGAATCCTAGGATGCTTTGCATATTTAACAGCTTCCCATGCTGTATCTATATCCTTTGGAAGTGCTCTTGCCAAACTTGCAACGGTACAATTCTTCACATTCTTTGAAATCTCTCTTACAGAAGTAAAATCTCCAGGAGATGCAATAGCAAACCCTGCTTCAATCACATCTACTTTTAAAAGCTCTAATTGCTTTGCTACTCGAATTTTTTCATGGAGATTCATACTACATCCTGGTGATTGTTCTCCATCTCTTAACGTTGTATCAAAAATCTTTATTTGCTTTGCCATATAAATTCCTCCTTTAATTAACCTTGATCTATTCTTTCTCATCTAATTGATTTTATGTCTATGATAAAAATACTTATCTATTTTTCTACAAACAAAAAACCTCGTCCTAGAATAACAATATTCAAGGACGAGGGTAACTTTCCCCGCGGTACCACCTTCATTTGCCTTTGCAGTATACAAAAGCCACTCTTGCAAGTTTGATCAAACTTTAGCCGATAATGGAGCCACCCATTTTCTCCTACTATTATTTCAAAGAAACTGCTTAGGAGTGAGTAGTACTTTTTTACAGTATCGGTTCTCAGCAACCACCGACTCTCTGAAACTGTTGTTAAAAAATACGTTCTCCTGCATTGCTTTTAGCGTTTACTATTTTCATGTATTGAATCGTATTTTATCAAAATCTTATATCATTGTCAATCATTTTTTGATAATTTTAAAAAATAATATTCATCTAAAAATTTTCACTGTTCGAATAGTAATTTAGCTATTTGTTATTTTCAGAGCATATTTTCCACATTTTTTTCTGAATTTTCTTTAAATGTAATTGACAAATATATACACCCTCTGGTACAATACTTAAAATCGTTTTTTTGTCGAAAATTTCAATAAAGAAGGTGAAAAACCATGCGAGCTTCAGATGCGATTATAAAATCTTTAGAAGAAGAAAAAGTTCATATGATTTTTGGATATCCCGGAGGAGCTGTACTCCCTTTTTATGACTCTTTAAGAAATTCAAATATAGAGCATGTTCTAGTCAGACATGAACAATCTGCAGCTCATAGCGCAAGTGGTTATGCTAGAGGTACAGGAAAAGTAGGGGTTTGTACTGCAACCTCTGGCCCTGGAGCAACCAATTTGATTACAGGTATTGCTACTGCTTACATGGACTCTATTCCTCTTGTGATTATTACCGGACAGGTAAATTCAAATTTCATTGGAAAAGATGTATTTCAAGAAGCAGATATTACAGGGGCTACAGAACCTTTTACAAAGCATAATTATTTAGTGAAAAATGCAGAAGATCTTCCAAAGATCATTAAAGAAGCATTCTACATTGCATCTTCTGGAAGACCGGGTCCAGTTCTTATTGATATCCCTGTAGATATTCAACAGGAGCAAATCAAATATGATTATCCTAAATCTGTAAATATTACAGGCTACAAGCCTACTTATGAAGGTCATGCAGGACAAATAAAAAGAGCCTTACAAAGGCTAAAAAGCAGTAAAAAGCCCTTAATTTGCGTAGGAGGAGGTATTATCTGTGCAAAAGCTTCAAAGGAGCTGAAAGCTTTTTCAGAAAAAGCAAAAATTCCTGTTGTTCATACTTTGATGGGAATTGGTGCACTTCCTTCAGATTCTCCCTATTATGTGGGAATGGTAGGTTCTCATGGTCATAGCTTTTCAAATCAAGTTGTAATGGAATCAGATTTGTTGATGATCATTGGTACAAGGGTTGGAGACCGTGCTACCGCTGGCATGAAACTGCTTAATGAAAAACAAAATGTCATTCATGTAGATATAGATCCTGCTGAGGTAGGAAAAAACATTGACACAACCATTCCTATTGTTGGAGATGCAAAAAACATATTAAAACAATTTTTAAATAAATGTACAGCCCTTCAAACAGACAAGTGGCTGGAAAAAATCAACGAAATGAAAAAAAATGAACCTGAAAAAATAATCCCTACAAACGCTATCAATCCAAAGGAAGCTTTAAAATTTTTATCTCAAGTAGTTGATGATGACGTCATCCTTACAGCAGATGTTGGTCAAAATCAAATATGGACTGCTAGAAATTTTGAAATAAAAGGAAATCGAAAGTTTTTTACATCTGGAGGGCTAGGCACTATGGGATATAGTCTTCCTGCAGCAATAGGTGCAAAGCTTGCTATTCCTGAAAAAACCGTTATCTCTGTAGTTGGAGACGGAGGATTTCAAATGTCTTTAAGTGAACTTGGTACTATTCTTGAAAATGATTTGAATATTATTATTTTACTTTTTAATAATAGTCGATTAGGAATGGTTCGAGAACTGCAAGATATTCATTATGAGGGTAAATACTTTGGTGTTTCTTTAAATAAAAACCCTAATTTTGTAAAAATCGCAGAAGCTTACGGGCTCTCTGGTAAAAAGGTAACTACACAAGAAGAATTTGAAAAAGCCTTACAAGAAGCACTCGCTAGCGAGAAAGGATATTTCATCGAATGCGTAGTAGATTCAGATTTTAGTACTATTTAAGGAGGATTACAATGAATAGACATGTACTATCCGTTTTAGTTGAGAATCATTCAGGGGTTTTAAGTAGAATCGCAGGATTGTTCAGCCGAAGAGGATACAATATAGATAGTCTCTCTGTTGGAGAAACAGAAAATCCAAATATTTCTCGTATGACCATCACTGTTAGCGGAGACGATTATATGCTAGAGCAAATGAAAAAACAACTTAATAAATTAATCAATGTCATTAAAGTAGTAGAATTAAAGCCAGAAAAATCGGTTTACAGAGAGCTAGTACTTCTAAAAGTAAAGGCAGACCTTAAAAACAGAGCTGCTATTATTGAAACTATCAATATTTTCCGAGGAAATATTATTGACGTATCAAATGAAACCTTAACGGTTGAACTTACTGGTGATTTTGGTAAAATTGCTGGTTTCACAGAGCTTATGGCACCCTTTGGTATTCTAGAGCTTGTTCGTACAGGCTTTACAGGACTTCAAAGAGGAAATACTTATATTGCAGAATAAAAAAAATCTATATAGTAAAATCCACCTTAAAGGCGGATTTTACTTTTTTTATAAAAATATTTTTTCTAAACACTTAGCCACACCATCTTCATCATTTGTCTTGATAATCTCATGATCTGGTAATGCCTCTTTTAACTTATCATGAGCATTTCCCATCACAAGCCCTTTACCTGCTACCGTAAGCATTTCTAGATCATTAAATCCATCACCAAATGCAACTACTTCTTCTGGATAGATATCATATTTCTTTAAAACCTTTTTTAATGCGTCTCCTTTCGAAACCCCTTTTGCCATAATCTCTAAGCATTGAGGTAGAGAAAAAGCGATATTTAATTCTCCTTTAAATTTTTCCTCTATTTTTTCTTTGACAGGTACTAATCTTTCATGTTCTTCACAAATAAAAAATATTTTTGCTGCATGATATTCTTTTAGTCCTTTAAAATCCGCTAATTCATAAAAAAATCCTGAATCATTATTAAATTCCTTTACCCATTCCATCTCTCTTTCTGCAAGCCATTTATTGCCTTGATAGATGTTTTTATAGATGTCTTCCTCTACATCCATCCTTAAGATTTTTTCGACTATTTCTTCCTCTAGGTCACAAGCAAAAATTTCTTCTTCTGCCTGATGTACTCTTGAACCATTTGCTGAGATCAACGTAGTATCTAATTCTAATTCCTTTTTAATATAGCTTGCATCCATATGGTGTCTTCCTGTTGCGATAAAGAATTTAATTCCTTTTTCAACAACTTTTTGAATCGTTTCTTTTGTATAATCACTAATTTGATGATCTTTATTTAATAAAGTTCCATCTAAATCTGATATAACTGCTTTGTATTCCATACTTAATATCATCTCCTATTCCTTTCTTATCCATTCAATTGAATCCATTTTTAATTCTCTATCATTAATTTTTAAAGCAATATTTATAAGTTTCTTTCTATGTATTTTTATAAAAGATCTCTTTATCTTTTTACTTAAGATTTTACATATTGTGCAAACATCTTTATGACAAAAGGGAGTACTGTAATGACTGTAATCAACCTCATTAAATGCAACAATACTACTTTAGGCGTTTGTGCTCCATAGGCTTCTGATATTAATGCCATATCTGTAAGTCCTCCTGGTGAACAACTAAACAGGGAAGTAATTAAATCAATTCCACTAATTTTTGAAATGATAAATCCTAAAGCTATACTAAAAACCGTTAACCCTACTACTAAAATAAAAGCTGGCAAAATTAAATCTTTTAGCCCACGTACTGTTTCCATAGTAAAATTCAAACCAATCATCCCACCTACAACAATTTGTGCGATAATTTTAAAACTTGAAGGGATATGACCAACTTCTGTATAAATATTAAAAATAGCTACAGCAATCATGGCGCCTACAAAGGCTCCAGCAGGAATTTTTAACTTTATTCCAACAAATCCTCCCATACCTGCTACAGCTAAAGTATAAATAATTTTATCCATCCTTACAACCTCCTTTTTCTCATTTCGAAGCTCTTGTCTTACTGCATTATATCAAATAATCCTATAAGGTCAATTTTTTCACATAAAAAAACTCTCCTACAGCTTTACTATAGAGAGTTTTTTGATCTATCTATTTTTTATTAATTTTTAAATCTAGCACAGGATTTATTAATGGTTCAAATCCATCAATCCAGCACTCCATCACATCTCCTTCATGAATATGTACAGCTCTAGGGGTTCCTGTAGAAATAATATCTCCAGGAAGCATAGTCATCACCTTTGAGTGAAAAGAAACTAAATAATCTGGTGGAAAAGTCATATTAGAAACCGTATTTTGTGCATGAATTTTTTTATTGATAACCGTTGCTACCTGTAAGGTTAACACATCTTCAATTTCATCTGGTGTCACCAAACAAGGTCCAAAGCTAAAGAAAGTGTCAAAGCTTTTTGCCCTTGTTAAATATCTAGGATTTAGCTTCAAAATATCTTCTGCAGTCATATCAATAATCGTTGTAAATCCAGCTACAACATCTATCCAATTTTCTCTTTCAACATCCTTACAACGTTTTCCAATAATCACCCCTAATTCACTTTCCCCTGTTGTCTTATTGGATTGAAGGGGTATTTTTATGTCATCCTTATATCCTATGATGGCTGTATCAGGCTTCATAAAACTTGCAGGAGCAATACTTGGTGCTTTCTCTGATAAATCAGCTGCATGATCTACATAATTTAACCCAATTCCCCAAATCTTCCTTGGATTTCTATAAAGCGGTCTAAATAGAATTTCTTCTTTTGGAATGATTTCATCAAGCTCTTCAATTCCTTCTTTTCCACCATTTTTATACCATTGATTCATTTTTTCTAGCTGTCCTGTTTCAATTAATTCAAATACTTCTAATGGCCAGTTTTGATTCAGCTTTTCATTAACTGTTCTTACATAAACGACTCCTTTTTGTATCATTACAGCCGCCTCTTCTCCCTCTCCTATCTTTACAGTAGCTAGTTTCATTTCAAATGCCCCCTTTTTGATGGATTAATCTATCTACTATCCTATTCGACATAAACTTCTAATTTCTTTTTTTTATCTAAAAAAATAAACAGTACAGCTTTCTATTTTTCTCTAGAAGCTTGTCCCGTTTATTCTTTATAATATATTCAATTGATTAAAGCTTCTTTACAATCTCTAATATTTTTCCCTGTATATTCTTTAAATCCTTAGTAATCTCCATTACATCCACATACTTTAATTTTTTATTTTCTACTAAAATTTTCCCATCTACCATAACTGTATCTACATTACTCGTATTAGCTGAATACACTAAGGTAGCGTAGTAATCATAAATAGGCTGCATATTGATAGACTGTGTTTCCATAATGACTAAATCTGCTTTTTTCCCAACTTCAATAGAACCTATTTCTTTTTCTAAATGTATTGCTTTCGCTCCACCAATGGTTGCCATCTCAACGATCTCACTTGCTGGCAAAAGACTTCTATCTTTATTAAATAGCTTATGAATTTTTCCAACTAACCCCATTTGGGTGATAATATCAAGGGTATTTCCACTCATAGGTCCATCTGTACCTAATCCGATTCTCATATCCTTATGATACATCTTTGCAGCAGGACAAACCCCCTTTGCTCCCTTTGCATTGGCTCCTACATTATGGGCAATACCTACCTCTTTCTTTTTTAACAACTCTAAATCTTCATCATTTACATGAACTAAGTGGGCAGCTATTAAGTTTTTATTTAAAACTCCAATATGATCTAAATATTGTACAGGGGTTAAATTATATTCCTCTTTGTACTGTCTATACTCATAATCCATTTCTGCAACATGCATAATCATAGGTATATCATATTTCTTTGCTAAATCCATTGCTTTTTGTAAATGGATCGTATCATTTGTATAGGGTGCATGGGGTGCTACCCCAGGAATAATCAAATGATCGTCTTTCCACTTTTCAATAAACCATTTACTATATTCAAGTCCTTCATAAGGTTCTTTGGCATCAGGAGCAACAAAGTTGACAATTGTTTCTCCTAATACCCCTCGAATCCCTAATTTTTTTGCTACTTTTGCTACTTCATCTTCAAAATAATACATATCTACAAAGGTTGTAACCCCAGCTAAGAGCATTTCAACAATACCATATTTTGCTCCTACCTTTACAAGTTCTTTATCCACTAGCATCTTTTCAAGGGGAAATATATATTTCTTTAACCGATCAGGTATATCGTCTCCCAAACTTCTAAAAGGAGTCATAGATACATGAGTATGCGTGTTTACCATGCCCGGTATAAGGATTCCATCTTCTCCATCTATTATGATATCTGGAGAATATCGATCTAACAAGGCTTCATTTCCAACATCTGCAATCTTTTCATCCTTTATAAAAACAACACCTTTTTCAATAATATCTTTATCTTTATTCATTGTAAGGATATTTACATTTTTTATAAGTATCGTGCTCATATGAGTCTCTCCTATTTTTCATAAAATAAGTCAACAATCTCTTGTTTTTTTACATCTATTAATCCTTTATCTGTAATTTTTAGACTAGGACTTACAGGAAGGGATAATGTACTAAAAGACATAATTTCATTGTGATGGATATATCCTAAGTCCTTTAGGGCTTTTCTGATATTCTCTAACTTCTTGCCTAAAGAATCAATTCTTTCCTCTGACAATATGCCCCCTACAGGTAGCTCTAAGGATGCTATGATTTTGCCCTTATTCACTACACAATAGCCCCCTTGGTTTTTAATGATCCAATTTGTAGCTATCATCATATCCTTTGCATTTTGTCCCATTACCATCAAATTATGATGATCATGTGCATAAGTAGTAGCAACAGCACCTTCTTTAATAATAGAACCCGTTACCAATCCAAAGGATTTATTTTTTGTTTTCTTGTATCGGTCAAATACAGTTATTAAACAATTAGAAGATTGTTCCCATTGTAATTTTCCATTTCTTATCTCTAAAACCTTTTTTACATTTTCAGTAAATGTAGTATGAGCATTTACCTTCATTGCTCTACATATGACTTC
Source organism: Marinisporobacter sp. (assembly GCA_025210525.1). Taxonomy (GTDB): domain Bacteria; phylum Bacillota; class Clostridia; order Peptostreptococcales; family Thermotaleaceae; genus Crassaminicella. Next base: position 68,477 of record JAOARP010000017.1, on the reverse strand, counting down.
TCCATCCTCTATAGAATCAATTACCTCAAAATCAGCTTCATTTACATCCTCTACATTTACACTTTTATAAAAATGCTTCGGAAAAAGCTTCTCTTCCTCCTTATAATGAACTTTTCCATCAAATACTTTTTTACCATCTTTATATACATATTGAATAGTAAAATCATCTATATCCTCTAACAAAATGAAATCTGCTTTCTTCCCTGGTGCAATACTCCCTCTATCTCTAAGCCCCATTCTTCTTGCAGGTGTATATGTACTAACATATATGGCCTCTTCTATAGGCATTCCCATTTTTATAGCTTTTTTCACTAATTCATTCAAATGTCCCTTAAGAATTTTATCTGCCATTACATCATCTGTCACAAGACAAAAATGTTCATATAAATTATTTTCAACTAAATATTTTATATTTTCCTCTGTCATGGATTTTTCTTGAATTTCTATAAACATACCATTTTGTATTTTTTCTCTTAATGTATCTACGCTCTGCTGAGTATGATCAGCGTCTACCCCTTGATATATAAATTTTGCTAATTCTAGTCCTGTTATTTTAGGACAATGTCCTTCGATTTGTAGATGTGGTTTCTCCTTTTTAATCAATCTAATGATTCTATTGATCAATGAATCCGAATCACCAATTAGATCTTTAAAATTCATAACCTCTCCTAAACAGCATATTTCATCCCTTTTAAGAAGGTTTGCTACCTCATCTTCTTTTATGCTCCCTCCAGTTGTCTCAAGTGTATAAGATGTAGATGGTACAGAACTAGGAACGCCGTAGAATATATCTACGGCGTCTTGATTGTTGCAATGAATCATTGCTTCTATTCCTTCTAATCCAAACACATTAGCGATTTCATGTGGATCTGCTACTATGGTAGTTACCCCATGCTGAATCACTGCTTGAGAAAACTGAAAAGGAGTTGTCATAGAACTTTCAATATGCATGTGAATATCAACAAGACCTGGAATCATATATTTTTCTTTTCCATCTAATACTTCTTTACTTTTAAATTCCTGATCCTGTCCTATATATAAAAACTTACCTTCTATCATCCCTACATCTGCATAGATAAATTTTTTAAAGTACGCATTATATACTTGCACGTTTTTGATCAATAAATCTAGTTCCATCATGTCCTCCTATTCTATTCCCTATTGATTTAATATTCTATTCCACGTATCTACCCATTGGTTTTTTATACTATTTACAAATGTATATTCAACAATATTTCCTTTTTCAACCTTATCTCCATAAGTTAAATTTTTAGCTTCTTCTTCTGATAATGCTACATCTACATTTACTGGAGACTCTCCTAATGCTTTAGCTGTTTTCGTTTGTACCTCTTGACTTAATGCATAATCAATAAACTGTAATGCTAAATCTTTATTCTTTGAATTTTTTACAATGTTGATTGTATTAAAGTTTAAGTAAGCTCCTTCTTCTGGGTCTACAAATACGGCATCTTTCGATCCATCCTTGATTCTTCCAAAAGCAAAATCTGCTGCAACAGCTACTGCAATCTCACCATTCGCAAACATATTTGCTAAATCAGATGATTTTGTATAAGTCTTCACTAGATTTGGCTTTAATGCTTCTAACTCTTTAAATGCAGTTTCCCCATTATCAGTAGTGATATCTACTCCACCCTTATTAGATGCTAAATACATAGCTGCAGGTCCAAAAGTTGTTGAAATTTCAGGAATTGATACCTTTCCTTTTAAAGCTGGATTCCATAAATCTTTCCATGATTTTATTTCAAAATCAACCTTTGTAGGATCGTAGGCAATTGCTGCACGATTTAATGTATAGGCTGGTCCATAACCTTGTTCTACTAAATATTGAGCCTTTTCATTGATTTTCTTGGCATTTGGAATTTTACTATAATCAATTTTTTCAAACAATCCTTCTTTAGCACCTTCTTGTGCAAAAGCTTCTGCTAAATAAATAATATCCACATTATTACTTGGATTTGTTCTTAATTTTGTTAATCTTTCAGAGTTGTTTCCTGTTTCTAATACAATTTTAACGTTATGAGCTTCTTCAAATGGCTTAAATACATTTTCCCATAGCTTGTCCTCATTATACCCCCAAGTAGAAATCACCAATTGATTTGTTTCCTCTTCTTTTGGACTACAACCAACAATACTTGTAAATACTAAAATCAAAATTAACAATGCACATAATTTTTTCATCATTTTTTCTCCTCCTTTTATACTAAAATAAGTTTATTTGAGGGTAAGTATAGTCTTACCTTGTCTCCTTGACTATATTTTTGATCATTGCTTCCGTTCACAATCAAAGTTCCTAATGCTGTATTTACAGCATATTGATATTCTTTTCCTAAATAAGTACGGATTTCAATTTCTCCATTTACCATATTATTTAAATCACTAGAAGCATGATCTATGATTTGAATATCATCTGGTCGAATGGTTCCTTTTATTTCTTCTTTGCTATTTTCTTTTTCAAAATCACTTACAAATTGAATCCCTGCTTTTGACACATAGTTATTCTCACTAATTTGTTTTAATTCTATAAAATTTTCAAAACCTACAAACCTTGCTACAAATTCTGTTGCAGGATGTGAATAAATCTTTTCTGGTGCATCATATTGTTCAATAATCCCACCATTCATAACAGCAACCTTATCTGAAATAGAAAAACATTCTTCTTGATCATGCGTAACAAAAACAGTCGTAATTCCTAATTGTTTCTGTAATTTTCTAATTTCTACACGCATATTTAATCTTAGTTTTGCATCTAGGTTACTAAGGGGTTCATCAAGGAGCAATAAATCAGGCTGAATCACTAATGCTCTTGCAATAGCAACTCTTTGTCTTTGTCCTCCTGACAATTCCTTTGGATATCGAGTACTATATTCTTCTAAATTTACAACCTTTAGTATTTTCTCTACATCTTGAGTGATACTTTTTTTATCCATTTTTCTCATTTTTAATCCAAAAGCAACATTCTCAAATACTGTTAAATGGGGAAATAAGGCATAACTTTGAAATACTAGTCCAAAATTCCTTTTATGGACAGGAATATTTGTGTAATCTTTATCATCAAATATAAACTGTCCCTTCGTTGGTTCTATAAACCCTGCTATTACTCTTAATGTAGTAGTCTTCCCACATCCACTAGGTCCTAACAAAGAAACCAATTGTCCTTTTTCTACTTGAAGATTTAATTGCTTTAATATATCTGTCTTTCCATCATAAGAAACTGTAAGATCCTTTAAATTAATTAATGACATAATATACCTCCAACCTTTATTTTGAAAAATAACTAAGTCCTAAAGTCCGCTCAACAATAAACATAATTCCCATGGTCATAAGCATCAAAACAACTGACAAAGCTGAAACCGTAGGATCATAATAATATTCTACATAACTCATCATTTGAATAGGTAATGTGCTCACTCCTGGACCTGTCAAAAAAATGGATACAGGTACATTATTAAAGGAATTAATAAAAGCTAACATAAAAGCTGCGATTACACTTGAAGTAATATTGGGTAGTACCACCATAAAAAAAGTTTTCACCTTACTTGCCCCTAGGCTTATAGCTGCTTCCTCTATAGAATAATCAAAGTTTTCCAAACTTGAAGCAACAACTCGAATAATATAAGGTATAATTACAACTATATGTGCAATTAATAAACTCGTATAAATAGGCAACCTCAATTTGATGATAATAAAATTGAATAAAGAAAAACCAAAAACAATTCCAGGTACAATTACGGGTGAAAAGAATATATTCTTGATGACCGCTCTTCCTTTAAAATCAAATCTACTTAGTGTATAAGCAACCGGAATACCTAAAAGCAAAGCAAATAGAGTTGCCAATACGGCTATTTGTATACTCATGGCAAAAGTTCTCATAAACATATCTGATGTAAAAATATTTACAAACCATCGAAGGCTAAATCCATTTGGCGGAAAGGCTATGTATTCATCTGGTCCAAAAGCAGTTATGAAAATGATCACTAGTGGCGCAAATAAAAAACTATAAACTAGAAAAACAAATAGGGTTAACCATTTATTCTGCTTCATCCTAAACACCTCTTTCATTTAGCTTCTTGGCTAACTTATTAATAGAAAATATTACGGTTAATGTGGTGAAAATCATAATTGTAGCAACCACTGATGCCCCTGTCCAATCTCCAAGAGTCATGGTTTTTTGATAAACTAATGTAGATAATACCATATTGGTATTTCCTCCTAGCAATTGAGGAGTCGTATAAGCTGTTAAAGCACCTGTGAAAACAAGAACACTTCCTACAATAAGACCTGGCACACTAAGCGGAAATATAACCTTAAAAAATGCAGTCAATCTACTTGCTCCTAAGCTTTCAGCAGCTTCTAATAAATCATTTTCTATATTCTCCATTACTCCAACTAAAGAAACGATCATTAAAGGTAAAAATAAATATACTGTACCTACTATAATAGCAAACTCCGTATAAAGAAGCTTATATGGTTCATCAATCATATGTATGTTCAGGAGTAGTTTATTAATAATCCCATTTTTCCCGAGTATGGTCATCCATGCAAAAGAACGGACAACAGAATTGGTTAACAAGGGAAAAACTGTACAAGCAATCATAACTCCTCTTATTTTTTTATTGGTTCTAGAAATAAAATAAGCAACTGGAACCCCTAAAATCATAGCAATAATAGATGTAATAGCTGCAATTTTTAATGTTCTATTGAAAATTTGTAAATAGTATGCATCCTTAAAAAAGGATATATACTGCTGAAAAGTAACACCGCTCTCTCCTATAAAAGTTGGAATAATCGTATAGACGAGTGGTAAGATTAAGAAAATACTAATCAGAGATAAACCAGGAACTACTAATATATATGACCACCTTTTATTCATAAAAATTCTCCTTTTCTCCTTTTTATAAAAAATCTTCTTTTAGGCTTTTGAGTGAATTTTTCAAATCCATTGGATTTTCAACACAACCTCCTATTTCCGAACTATTTCTTTGTTATCTAACAAAATATTCACATTAAGTATAGCACTCTCATATATTCACGTCAAGAATAAACTTATACTTTATCTTTTTCATAAATATTTATGCACACTCAATCCCACTCCATACCACACAACCCTTTATTTTCATGGTTTTAGCTGATTTTCTACAAGTTTAGTCTTTTATGATTTTCTGAAATATATCAACATATTATTCTGTTTTATTTATGATGTATATTCCCCACTCGAAAGTCCTTAAATATAAACGTTCGTGTTTTTATGTTTTTCAAAACCCTACTGCAATCCCATTCTTTTTTATATTAACTTTTTTATTCATATAAAAAGAGCCTAGCATTCACATGCTCGACTCTATCCTATTTCATCTAATACATTTTTATATGAACATTACCCTTCTATCCACTTCTTTTTTGTTATCCCTCTTAACCCATAAATAATAGAAGGAATCATAACTAATTGAACCCCTATTCCTGGAAATCCTGTTACAATTGCTCCTTTTATAAAAAAGATTGGATTCATTTCAAGACCAAAGAACTGAGCTAAAATAAATACTACAATGCCCGCTACAATTCTTCCAGAAATCATTGCTATTATAAGAGATGGCATGACGGAAAGTTTCATTTTTCTAACAGCTAAAGAAACTATCAATCCATAAGTCCCTAATTCAAATGCCATGATAACAGCCATAGGAAACATAATAGGCATACCTGTAAGAGCTCCACTAACAAGAGGAGTAACCATTCCTAAAAATAATGCTAGCTGGGGGAATAGTATAAATCCACCTATTAAAACAGGAATATGCATAGGTAAAAATATTTTCCCCATAATTCCTACGCTATGAAAAAACATAGGTAATAAAATTCCCATAGCAAGTAATAATCCACTTAACATTAAATCTTTTGTCTTTACACTTTGACTCATTTTTATTCCTCCTCAAAAAATAGCCACAAAAGCTTTCTCGTAAAAATACTTTTATGGCTTTCCTCTTTCTTATACTATATTTTGCAAAAATCTTTTTATTTTTTCTAGCAAAAACACAGGATCATCTACGTCCTTTGATAAATTTTCTACTGGACACATGCCTGTCTTATCCCTATTTTTTATATATAAAGATTTTTCTTCATATTCAAATGAAACTTGGCTTTTTTCTAATACGCTCACAGCACCTTCTGAAATAATCTTTGTATGTAATTCTTTAATATTTGCATAAATACATAGCATGGCAGCAGCTCTTCCTATTACCCGATCTGCTACACTTGCACCATTTAATTTTTGTTTTATAGTATCTATAGCTGTATATATAGGTTTAATCCCTTTATCTTTACTAGAAAATACTACTTTTCCTTCTTTGACAATCACTAAGGTTAATCCTTCCTTCTCTAGAATTTCCTTAGCTAAATGAATATCTCTCATGGGTTCAACTCCTAAACAATATGATTTTTTATTTTATGCATAAATATCTAATAATTTATAAGAAAGTTCTATCATTCTTTCATCATTGGATGAATTAATAATCTCTATATTCCCTTTTTCGCTACTATTTCTTAACCATTCTCTTTCTAAAAGAATATCTTTAAGATGTTGTGCTGTTCCAAGACCACCATCAATCAATGTGATTTTCTCTCCTAATACCTTTTTTAATGATTTCTTTAAAAATGGATAGTGTGTACATCCTAATACAATAGACTCAATTTCTTTTATATTTATATTTTCAAAAAGTTCTTCTATAGCATCCTCTGCTTCTTTTCCCGTGATAATCCCCTGCTCTACTAAGGTTACAAGCTTTGGTGCAGGCAGTTTAATAACTTCTGCTTGATCTGTATACTGGTTCATCAAATTGTTAAACTTCTCTTCCCTTAAGGTAACCTCCGTAGCTAAAACAACGATCTTACCCTTTTCATAACTCTCAACAGCAGGTTTTAACGCAGGCTCTATTCCTATTATAGGAATATCATATCTTTCTCTAAATTCATTTACGGCTGCACTCGTAGCTGTATTACAAGCAATTACAATTACTTTCACTCCTCTACTTATAAAATAATCCCCTATCTCAAAACAAAGCTCTTGTAATTTTTCCTTTGTTTTTTTTCCATATGGAATATTTTTTGAATCTCCATAATATATATAGTCTTCTTGAGGCATTAATTTTCTCATTTCACTTAATACACTAATCCCACCCATTCCTGAATCAAATACACCGATAGGTAAAGTTTTCATGCTATTACCCTCCTAAAAGCTTATGATAAGATATTATATCATAATTGCAGTTTTCTATACATCTTTACCACAAAGATACATATCTATAAGATTTAACTTTCTTTCCCTCATATGCTATAAAACCAAAAGTTTTATTGCAAAAAAAACGAATATATAGTAATCTTATGGAAAATAAATAAACATATCTTTATTTTGAAAAAAGACAGGGGGTTGCTCCTATGAAATTAAAAGAATATCTCCTAGACAAAAGACATTTCTTTTTATTTTACTTCATTCTAATGAGTTTCATATCATCTGTTATCTCTTTAGATCATACGGTAAAAGTTGACATTAACAATATCCTTTATATTCATTTTGTCTCTTTTGTTTTTCTTTGTATCTACATTATTGTTGGCTATTTATTTTATAAAAGATATTATGAAAACCTTTCTGAAATCATCAAAAAACAAGACACAAATATACTAAGTGCTTTACCTACACCTATTACAAATGAACAAAAATTGTATCATGATCTTTTATATAAAGCATATCTAGAACAAGAAGAAAAAATTAAAGGATTACAAGATCAGAAAAAAGATAATCTTGAATTTATTACTTCATGGGTTCATGAAGTAAAAACACCTATTGCTACAAGTAGACTAATTATTGAAAATAGTAGCGAACCTTATGATAAAGTATTAAATAGTTTAGAAGAAGAAATCGATAAAATAGAATCCCACGTAGAAAGAGCTCTTTATTATTCGAGAATAGATAGTTTTTCAAAGGATTATTTCATTCATGATATTCAATTAGAAAAAGTCATAAAGGATATTATAAAGAAAAATGCAAAAACATTCATCAACAAAGGCATTCGCTTTAGTATGGATGATATAAATTTAACTGTAACTACAGATAAAAAATGGCTCTCCTTTATCATCGATCAAGTTTTATCTAATTCATTGAAATACACAAACGAAAAAGGCTTCATAAAAATATATGCACAAGAAAACAAAAAAGAAAAAAACTTGATTATTGAAGATAATGGGATAGGCATAAAACAAGAGGATATTCCTAGAGTTTTCGAGAAAGGTTTTACAGGTCATACAGGTCGAGAAAGCTATCAATCTACAGGAATGGGTCTTTATCTAGCTAAAAAACTTGCAAAAAAATTAGGGCATAATCTTACAATTACATCTGAGTTGGGAGAATATACACAAGTAACTATTCATTTTCCAAAACTCACGGATTATTTTAATGTATCAAAACTGTAACCTTTATAGGTTGCAGTTTTTTTATGTGACAAAATTGTAAGTTTTGCTCCCTATTTTGTTAGGTAAATGAATGGTTTAGATCTATTATTTTGTATAAAATAAAATTAAGCTAAGAATGGTAATGAGGAGGAAATCAAATGACCAATGTATTAAGTGCTAAAAATGTAAAAAAAGTATACGGATCAAGGGGAAATATTTATCCTGCTCTTGATGATATCTCTTTAAACATTAAAGAAGGGGAATTTGTAGGGATCATGGGTCCTTCAGGTGCAGGAAAAACCACTCTTTTAAATGTAATCTCCACTATAGATAGCCCTACAGGAGGAAGCATTCATATCGATGGAGATAATATTATCAAGATGAACGAGGATCAATTATCCTCCTTTAGAAGAGATAAATTGGGATTTATTTTTCAAGATTTTAATCTTTTAGATACTTTAACCGTCAAAGAAAATATTGTATTGCCTTTGGCTCTTTCAAGAGTTAATACTCACGAAATAGAAGAAAAAGTTAATGAAGTAGCAAATACCTTAGGGATTACAGACATATTAAGTAAATATCCTTATGAAGTATCTGGAGGACAAAAACAAAGAACAGCAGCCGCAAGAGCTATCATTCATCATCCAAAGCTCATACTTGCAGATGAACCTACAGGAGCATTAGATTCCAAATCATCTACAGAACTCCTTCAATGCTTAAGTGATTTAAATGAAAATAATAAAGCAACTATTATGATGGTAACCCACGACGCTTTTGCAGCAAGCTACTGCAAAAGAATTCTTTTTATTAAAGATGGGAGATTATTTACAGAGCTTGTAAGAGGAGGATCTCGTAAAGAATTTTTCCAAAAAATATTGGATGTATTAAAAACCCTTGGAGGAGATACCAATGACCTTATTTAGTATTGCAACGAAAAATATCAAAAGAAATTTTTATAATTATTTTATCTATTTTGCATCTATTGTATTTAATGTAATGATTTATTATACCTTTATCTCTATGCGCTATAATAAGCAAGTAGCACGTTTTGTTGAGGGTGATGAAAAAATTCTTGTTTTATTTAACTTTGCGTCTATTGTCATTGCTATATTCTCATTAATATTCATTTCTTATTCTACAAGCTTTTTCATGAAAAAAAGAAAAAAAGAAATGGCACTTTATTCCTTATTAGGAGTAAAAAAGAAGCAAATTGGTAGTATGCTTTTTTATGAAAATTTAGTCATGGGTATATTGGCTTTATTTATCGGCACAATCCTTGGAAGTATCCTATGTAAATTTTTCATCATGATCTTAGCAAATTTCATGGGTGTTTTTGGAGCAGTTGATTTTTCAATTAACTTAAAAGCCCTCTTAAATACCCTTATGGTTTTTGGTTTATTGTTTTTTGTTACTTCTATTCATGGCTATAGAATCATTTATAAGTACAAGCTAGTCGAGCTTTTCAAAGCTGAAAAAATTGGAGAAAAAGAACCAAAATCTTCTATTTTTTTAGGCTTACTGTCTATCATTATTTTAGTAGCTGGTTATAGCATAGGTCTTAGCACAGAAGCTACTTCGGATTCTTTTTTAATAAATATTCCTGTAACTTTAATAGCATCTATTGTTGGCACGTTTATTTTCTTTCATTTCTTTTTAGTTTTAGTTATGAAAATATCAAAAAACAATAAAAGAAAATATTATAAGGGCATGAATATGATTAGCACCTCTAATCTTTTATATCGTATAAAATCTAATGCTCTTACCTTCTCTATTATAGCTATTTTAAGTGCTTCTACCTTAACAGCTATAGGTACTTGTTATAGTTTTTATTATGATTTTAATAGAATGTTTGATACCATGTATCCTTTTAGCTATTCTTATATAACCAATGATAAAAGTATAGATGAAAAGGTCGAAAAAATTATTTCAAAATATCCTGAGAATAAAATATTAAATACAGGTGAGGTCGAATTTATTAAATTAGATGGAAAATTAATCAATCAAGATACTACATCAAAAAAACAAGCATCTAAAACAATCTATCTTGTATCTAAAAGTAAATACAATGAACTCGCTAAAATAAAAGGGTTAGATATTGAAGCATCTTTAAAAAACAAAAGGGAAATGATTCTATTAGATCACCCTAGAACAAAACCACAAATAGCTAAAACAAAAGAAATGATTCATCAATTGATAGAATTGTCTTTAAATAATCAAAAAGAAAAACTAACAATCAAAGATTATCTTATCTATCCTGCAATGAATGATCGTTATGGTCAAACAACCTTTGTGGTAGATGATACAATTTATAAAAAATATTATATGAAAGATCATATTATTCGAGAAAAAGGATATATCATCGATAACAAAAATAATAGTCATGCATTAACAAAAGAATTGATCCGATTTCTTCCAAATGAAGTAGAGCTCATGGCATATTATGCAGATACACAAGGAATATTGAAATTCATGGGAATGATTCTATTTGTAGGTATTTTCCTAGGTTTAGTATTTTTAATTGCTACAGGCAGCATTATTTATTTTAAACAATTAACAGAAGCCCAAGAAAATCGCCCAAAATATATCATCTTAAAAAAGATAGGCGTTCATAAAAAAGAGATCCAAACCTCTATAACAAAACAAGTATTGATCATCTTTCTAGCACCATTAACAATAGGTATTTGCCATAGTATCGTTGCTCTACTCATTCTAGCAAAATTATTTAATACAACTTTGTTGATTCCAATGTTATTGACGATTCTTCCCTATACTATGATCTATTTTATATATTATATACTCACTATAAATTCTTATAATAAAATTACAAACACATAGGCTACAATCCCTTTTAGCCTACCTTACAAAAATGTAAGATACGCATTTGGTTTTGTAAGCTAAATCAATGGATAATATAGTATATTTTATATAAAATATAAGTATACAATATGAAATTTATGGAGGGAGCTGCTATGAAAAAAAAGATGGTTTTTACACTTTTAATGGTTATGAGTATAGGAATTATGAGAGGAAGTTTTGATTTGGTAATAAAAGCTGATACTATTGTAGCATCTATATCTCATTTTTTTCTTTCATAATATAAAATACACCTTATTCTTTAGAATAAATACACATTAAAATACTGTTTCAGTAAAACACACATGCTAGGAGGTGCCCTGATGAAAAAAATAATTATTTTAATGTTAATCCTTACAATGGGAATCAGTATCGTAGGCTGTGGTAAAAAAGATTCACAAGCTTCCCTAAGTGATTTAAAGTCTATTCCAGAATTCACTAGTAAAGACATGAATGATCAAGATATATCTAACCAGATTTTTGAAGATAAAAAACTTACTCTAATAAATATATGGGCAACTGGATGAGGTGCTTGCATAGATGAAATGCCTGCGTTGCAGGCAATATATACAAAGATGCAAGAAAGCGGGGTAAATGTCTTAGGAATTGTAGCTGATGGCATGGGTAATGATCTAGGTGCCTTACAAATTTTGAAAAAATCAAATGTTACTTTTACAAATATTATTCCTAATGAAAAATTTATGAATGATTTTGTAAATAAGACAAATGTTGTTCCTGTCTCCCTTCTTGTAAATAGTAAAGGTGAAATCCTAGGAGAATTAATAGTAGGTTCTAGAACAAAAGAAGAATTTCAAAAAATCATTGAAGAAGCTTTGAAAAATATAAAATAAATAATAAAAGGAGTTTACTTATGTTAAAAAAATCATTAGTTGCTTTATTAATTGCTACAATATCTTTTACTACTATAGGATGTAGCAAATCAGAAAATATTAAAGCAGAGGTATCGCAAACAGCTTCCAAAGAAGCAACCCCTTCTTTAGAAGAAGATAATACTGTTGAGCCTTTCAGATTAGATGACCTTGGATTTAGCTTTGTTATGCCAAAGAAATGGGACAACAATGAAAATATAGACGGTTTAGTTTTATCTGCAACACCTGAAGAACTTTTCTATGGCGGACTACAAATTTTCTTTGTTCCAAATGAAGCATTAGAAAAAATAAAATCTATCACAAAGAATGGTCAAAAACCTTCTGATAAGGAAATGCAAGCATTCTTTGATACTGAAAAGCCTTTAATTCATTTTAATATCTATAAAAAAGAGTTAATTGGAGAAAAATCCATAGAATCCTTATCTAACCTTAAAAATAATATTCTTTTAGGAGAGCAGGAAGGACTTGTTTATTATCTATCTTATCCAAATAAAGATGAAATGAGAAGTTTATCTCCTGAATCTAAAAAGATCTATGATTCATTATATGCAGAGATCGGAAAGTTAAAGTCAAGCGTAAAGCTATTTAAACCTGTATTTAAAGAAGATGCTCTTAAAACCCATAAAACTTTCCCTACCTTTAAAACAAAAGATATTAACGGGAAAGATATTAGTAGTAATATTTTTAAAGAAAATAAATTAACCATGATCAATATATGGGGAACCTTCTGTGGCCCTTGTATTAGCGAAATGCCCGATTTGCAAGAGCTTTATAAAGAAGTAAAAAAAGAAAATGTAAATATCATAGGAATTATTGGAGATGCAAAGGGTAATGAAGAAACAGCAAAAGATATCATTGCTAAAACAAAGGTTTCTTATATAAATATCCTTCCAAATGCAGTAATCCAGAATGAATTCTTAAAGGATATATCTGCTTACCCAACGAGTATTTTCGTTGATGAAAAAGGAAATATCGTCGGAGAACCAATCATCGGAGCAAGAAGTAAGGATGACTATAGAAAAGTAATCATGAAAACTTTGGAAAATTTACCAAAGTAATAGGAGTACATAACTTTGTACTTTAACATTATCTTTATCTATTATAGAAAAGACCTGCAAATGGTTCCTCCCCATTGCAGGTCTTTTATTTATTGTTCATTATAATCTGTAAGTCCATTTCCCAAATTTAATTTTTTAATAATCTTCTGCTGCATATTATTGGATAGTTCCATAACTTTTTCGTCTATCTTAAAATCATTTTTTTCTATAGTCCCTAAATACTCATTAATAACTTCTGCCGTAATAGAACCTTTATGATTAGCAATCAAATCTTTATAACTGCTTAAAATTTTATCATTTAATCGATTTGTGTCAGAATCTAATAATGGCATATTTTCTGAACCATTCATAAAGGCACCTATATACATCATATATAAATTAGCTATTTCATCTTTCATTGTACTTTCCGGATATTTTTTCAAATAACGCTCCGCTTGTAATAATCTATTTCCTAACTCATTCCAAGATATAGAAAGATCTGCACTATTCCATGTAAGATGATTAGACTCTGTAGATACAACTTTTATATATGCTCTCATTTCATCAGATACATAGGGTGTGTATTTCTTTAAAGCTCCATAATCTATCATTGGATAAAAATAACCATCTAAGGTAACAAACTTATATCCTCCCTTAAGTATTTCTACTACAAGAGCTTTTAAATCTTCATCTGCTATGTTTTCTACCTTACGTTTATCAAATTTATATCCAAAGATTTTATGCAATTGATTTTGTTTTACCAAATCATCTTCCATTAAAATATCTGTATATTCATTTTTATATTGTTTTTGAAGTTTTTCCAATCCTTGAATCATTTTATCTCCATTTTCCTCAGCTACTATAGAAATTTTTTCATCTATAAATGCAAGAATTGCATACGGCTTTCCCTTTGTAACCAAGTCATTGTATTGAACCATGATTCTTTCTTCATCTTCCTTTGATATTTTTTCTTCTTTTTGAATATTCTCTTCATCCTGTGAAGGTTTTTTCACTTCCTCATTTGTTTCCTTATTTATATCAACCTCATCAGATGGATTGCTTGTCTTTTCTGTACATCCCCCTACTATAAGAGCTATTATTAAAATAAGTATCCAAAATTTCTTCACGATCATCTCCCCTTCATTGCCTTTTTAGTACTTCTAATTCCTTCACTCTAGAAAAACCTTTCCCTATATATTCTACTATAGTTCTTATTGAAAATTGTTACAAAATAGTTACAACACCATTACATCTCTATCTCCCTCATAATAATCTTTCTTTCCATTCTATATAAGATTGTAGCCACATCCTCATCTAAGTAATCCTTCTTCAATTCATTCATTTTATCTAATATAAACGTCATATGATTTTCAATATTTTCCCTTTGAATTTGCTCTAGTCTCAATGAACTTTCTTCAAAAGCTTTTCTAAATTTATTTAATCCATCAATTATATTTTCTAGCTCTTTTAAGTTTCCTACAGGATTTTTTTCAAATTCTTCATTCATAAAATCCATTAATCTTTCTAATTCCCTTTGACTTCCAAATAATGATCCCATATAACTACTTGATTCATCTATAAGATCTTCATCGTCTTCATTCTTCATTAATAAAGTATTGAATTGATCCGATAGCCCCTGTTCTATATCTTGTATATTCTCATGATTATTCAAAGAATTACTTAAATCTTTGATGGACTTTCTCATCTGCTTAAAAATATATATTATACTCATAATTCCCATTCCCATGATCATTAGACTACTTGTAAATATTTTTTTTATCATATCCTTTGCAGGTTGATAAATTTTTTCTTCTTCTATGATACCTATTATTTTCCATCCTGTTGTTTCATTTGTTCTATACGTAATATAATAGTCTGTATCTTCTTCATTTATGCTAAAACTTCCATATTTTTTATTAAATTCATTATTCCTCCAAGCAGCTTCAATAATTGGATCGGATTTCCTATTTTTCATATGATTCGATATAAAATAATAATCCTTCCCATCTTTACCTATAACAAAAGCTTTCCCTTGTTTAAAAGCCTTAAAATTTTCAATTTTATTAGATAATTGGTCTAAAAAGAAATCAATTGCCATAACCCCTTTAAATTCATCCTTTTCATCTTTTACAACTTTAGATAATGTAATAATAGGCTTCTTTGTAGTAGCATCTAAATAAGGTTTCGTCCATGCGATTTTCCCCTTTTCTGCTACTGCTCCTATATACCAAGGTCTTTTAGCTGCAATCCATTCTGTATTAGCCAATTCATTTGATGTATCTGGCCATGTAATTAATTTTTTATTTTCCAAAATAACTTTATTCGGTGCAAAATAAGCAAATGCTGTGGCCGCATAAGACTGCTGAAAAGATTTAAAAAGCTGCATGGTTTGCAAATAATACTGATCAGGTTTATCCGAAACCTTCTGTACCATTTCATTTTGTGAAAACATTTCTAAAGCATTTTCAAAAGTAGAAAAGAATTCAACCATAGATTGATCTAATTGAGCAATAGAATCATCAAAGGATTTACTATATTGTTTTTTTAATATTCTTAAGTGATCAATATAAAAAGACCCTATGATCGAACCTGCTACAACAAATAATAATATAAACCACAATATATATTTTTTTCTCGTATTGTTCATAATCCATCTCCTAAATTTTTATTCTTTTTTATATTTTATCCTTATACAAAGCTATTGGAAAGTAAATCTACTTATTAAGTTTTGGAGTTCGTACTCTATATTGTATAATAAAGATAATACTAAATAAATTGGAGACTCTGTTATGAATTTAAGTATAAAGAAAAAAATCATTTTCCCTTTGCTTCTTTTAATGATTATGCCAGTTATTGTTTTAAGTATTTTATTTTACTCAAATCACAATAAAACCCTCATTCATTATGAAAGCGCCTCTATTAATAAAGAACTAAATGATTTATTACTTTTAATAGAACATGTTGAAAAAAATAATGAAAAACAAGAGTTTATACTAGATTATATAAAATCATTAGATAAAAAAAATATATTCATCCTAGAAGGAAATCATTTTTTATATAATAGCATTTTTGATAAAAATATTTCCTCAAGAGAAATTTTAAAAAGTATTTGGAATAATGAGGATTTATCCCCTAGGTACATGCTTCATTATCGTGTCTACTCTCAATGGAATTGGAAAATTGGATTCTTATTAGACACACAAGAAATGCCCCAGGAAAATGAGCCTATTAACGAATATGTACTTTTACTCATTTCTCTTTGCATTCTCTTTTCTTGTGCTGCTATTATCTTGATTTCAGAAAATATTTCAAAACCTATTGATATTCTTTTAGATGGTTACAATAATATGTTAAGCGGTAATTTCAAAAATGAAATAAATATTGAAAGGAAGGACGAATTAGGTCTTTTAGGATTAGCTTTTAATGAAATGAAAAATGAAATTGCTCATCGGACAAATAAATTTATTCAGATGAAACATTTTAACGAAGATATATTAAGAAGCATTTCAACAGGAATCATTACCACCAATATCCATGGAAAAGTCATAAAGTATAATCAAGCAGCTGTTAACATTATAGAAAAATCCACTCCGTTAGGACATGCCCCTCCAAGGATTATTAAAATATTACTTAAACAAATTACCACTACTTCGAAAACAAAAACAAGCATCAATCAAGTAGAATGCTTTCATCATCAGAAAAATGGGAAAAATATTTATTTAGATATCACCACTTCCCTCATGAAAAATAGTGATGGAGAAAACATAGGTGTTATTTGTAGCTTTAATGATATTAGCAATAGAAAAAAAATCGAAGAAAAGATTGATCGAATTAATCGTTTAACTTCTTTAGGACAATTAACAGCAGCTTTAGCTCATGAAATCAGAAATCCGCTTTCCGGAATGAAAATGAGTGCACAGGTACTCAAGAAACGATTATCTTCACATCTTCGTTCCTCTGATGAAAAACTATTTGATGCTACCATCCATGAAATCGATCGGGTCAATGAATTAATAACAGATTTATTAGATTTTTCAAAGCCTAATCTACCAAAATTTCAAATTGTAAATGTTCATGAAGTATTAGAAAATGCCCTTCTTTTTTCGAAAAAAAATATCGAAAAGAAAAACATACAATTATTAAAGGAATCTGCAACAAATATGATCTTTGCTTATTTTGATAAAGGTCAATTAGCTCAAATATTTTTAAATATTATCGCAAATGCTCTATGGGCAATGGATGATTGCGGAATCTTAAAAATCCAAGTTCGTCATTCATTAGAAAAAGAAAAGGATTTTTTACAAATTACCTTTGAAGACAATGGTTGCGGCATCTCAAAAGAAGATCTCCACAAAATATTTGACCCCTTTTATACCAAAAATGAAAATGGTACGGGTTTAGGTCTTTCAGTTGTTCACAACCTAATCACTACAAATAATGGTGAAATAGAAATAGAAAGTCAAATAAGTGTAGGGACTAAAGTAAGTTTATATATACCTTTGTATAGGGGAGATAAAAATGAACAAAAAAGTATTAATCATTGATGATGAAGAAATTATTCGATTATCCTTAGAGGAAGGACTACTAGATTTTCATTATGATGTAGCTGCAGCTAAAGATGGAAAAGAAGCTATTCATAAAGTATACAGCTTTCGTCCTGATGTAATTCTTTTAGATATGAAATTAAAAAAGGAAAATGGACTAGATATTGCTAAAAGTATTAAAGAGATTGACGACTATGCCGAAATTATCATTATGACTGCTTATGCAGATATCAAAACAGCTATAAAAGCCATTAAGCTTGGAGCAATAGATTATCTCAAAAAACCGTTAGATTTAGAAGAAATCAATATGTCCATTTCAAAAGCAATAAAAAATCAATCCATGAAAAAAAAGCTTAAAATCTATCAGGAAAAAGAATCAAAAGAGCAGCATCAATTTATTGGAGATCATCCATTAATACAGGACACCTTAGAAAAAATGGATATACTGGCAAAAAACGATTCTGTTACAGTCCTCATTCGAGGTGAAACAGGAACAGGAAAAGAAATGGTAGCTTCTTATATTCATCATAGTAGCCCTAGAAAAGATTCCCTTATGCTTAGCGTCAATTGTGCAGCTATTCCTAGTCAATTATTAGAAAGTGAATTATTCGGATTTGAAAAAAATGCTTTCACAGGGGCTAATTCAAGTAAAAAAGGTCTTTTAGAGCTAGCCGATGGTGGTACTTTATTTTTAGATGAATTAGGAGAAATGCCTTTAGATATTCAAACAAAGCTGTTACGATTTTTAGAAACGAAAAAATTCAAAAGAATCGGTGGCCTTGAATCTATAGAAGTAAATCTTAGAATCATTGCTGCAACAAATAAAAATCTTGAAGAAGCTATCTTGAAAAAAGAATTTAGAGAAGATTTATATTATCGATTAAATGTAGTCCCTATCATGATTCCTCCTTTAAGAGAGCGAGAAGCAGATATATTAAAAATTGCAGAATTTTTCTTGAATATTTATTCCCATCGTTTCCGAAAAAGCTTTATCGGCTTTTCCGAAGGAGCAAAAGTGCAGCTTTTAAATTACCATTGGCCTGGAAATGTTCGTGAATTAAAAAATGTAGTAGAAAGAATGGTTATATTAAATGATGCAAAAATCTTAGACATAGAGCACCTTCCCATTGAACTAAGAAATAATACCTTAAAAGATCAACCCCAATGTCAGGATGATCTACTAAACTCAGGATTTTCATTAGAAAACACCCTCTCAGAAATAGAGAAAAGCTATATAAAAAAAGCATTACATCAGACAAATGGAAATCATTCAAATGCCGCTAAGCTTTTAGGTATTTCTAGATTTGCTTTAAAAAGAAGAATTGAAAAATATTTTGAATAAATGTGCGAATTCGAACCCTTTGTTCGTTTTCGCACATTTTTCTGTGCAAAAACGAACATGTCAGTATTTATAGAATCTTGATAAAACTTCGAAACTCGCATTTTTCAAAAGTTTACAAATTCATTATCGAAATATTCTATTGGCATGAATTTTGCTTATTCATTTAAGTAATTATTAAGTTTTTTTAACATTTAGAAAGTCATATCAAGAGGAGTGACATTACATGGAAAATTTGCTAAAAACAGCAATAAATAATCATAAAGATTGGACAAAACACGGTAAAGTGGCATCTTATATTCCAGAACTTGCAAAAGCTAATCCAGATGCTCTGGGTATTCATATTTTTGATTTAGAATGTAATGAATTTTGTGCTGGGGATCATGAAACACCCTTTACCATACAAAGTGTTTCAAAAATCATCATCCTTATTTGCGCACTAATAGATAAAGGCAAAGAAACTGTATTTTCTAAGGTTGGAACAGAACCTTCTTCTGATCCATTTAATTCTATCATCAAGCTCGAAACAAGGCATTCTCATAAGCCTTTAAATCCCTTTATTAACGCTGGAGCAATCGTTTGCACATCTTTAGTTTCTGGTGATAATGGTATTGAAAAGTTTGAACGTGTTATTGGAATGATGAAGAAAATGGCAAACAATCCTCATATTCAAGTAAATTTCAATGTATACCAATCAGAAAAGCTTACAGGAAATACAAATAGAGCTATTGCTTACTATTTAAAAGGAGCAAACATTATCGAGAGAGATGTAGAAGATGTATTAGATGGATACTTTAAATTATGCTCTGTTGAAGTTACTGTAAAGGATGTTGCTAGAATGGCTTCTGTCCTTGCTAATGGAGGAGTTGCTCCTTGGTCAGGAGAACGACTTGTTCCAGAGAAAGTAAATCAAATCGTGCAGGCTCTTATGATGACTTGTGGATTATATGATGCTTCTGGTGAATTTGCAGTAAAAATTGGAGCCCCTTCAAAAAGTGGTGTTGGTGGATGCATCATGAGTGTTGTTCCAAAAAGAATGGGAATCGCTGTAGTAGGTCCTGCTCTTGATGAAAGTGGTAACAGCATTGGTGGAAAAAGGGTCTTAGAAGAGCTTTCAGAAAAATTAAATCTTAGTATATTTTAAAGATATTTCTATTTAAGCTTTATTATCATTTCTTAAGTTTATAATAGCCTAAAGGCTATTAACTCTATAGGTATATGGAGAGTAGTATTTTCAATTTTAACCTTCATAGTTTATAATCATTTAGCTATTCCCATCTTCCTAATAGAATATAAAAAATATAAAAAGGAGAGTGTTTTAATGGATTTTTTAAACAAAGTAGTTGGTGCTGGAAACACCCTACTATGGTCTTACGTACTTATTTATATGTTAATTGGTCTTGGTCTTTATTTCACTGTAAGAACAAAGTTCGTACAATTTAGATTGTTCGGAGAAATGTTTAGACTACTTACTGAAGGGGCTAGCAAATCTGTTACAAACAAAGAAAGTAAGGGAGTTTCGTCCTTTCAAGCATTTTGTATTAGTACTGCATCTCGTGTTGGTACTGGAAACCTTGCAGGGGTAGCTATTGCCATCTCTATTGGTGGACCTGGAGCAGTATTTTGGATGTGGGTAATCGCTTTAATCGGTGCTGGTTCAAGCTTTGTAGAAAGTACCCTAGCTCAAATTTACAAAGTAAAGGATCAAGATAGCTACAGAGGTGGTCCTGCATATTACATGGAAAAAGCCTTAAACATGAGATGGATGGGAATATTATTCTCTATCTTAATCACTTTATGCTTTGGTTTAGTATTTAATGCTGCACAATCAAATACCATTTCTCTTGCTTTTGAACAAGCCTTTGGTCTTCAAAGATGGATGGTTGGATTAGGATTAATGATTCTGACAGCTGTTATCATATTCGGTGGAGTTAAAAGAATTGCAAAGGTTGCTGAGGCAATCGTACCTGTTATGGCAATTGCATATGTATTAGTTGCAGCATTTGTTCTTATTAAAAACGCTGCTCAAATTCCATCTTTACTTGCTTTAATTTTCAGCAGTGCATTTGGAGTTAAAGCTGCTGTTGGAGGAGCTGCTGGTATAGCTATGAAGCAAGCTCTTATGCAAGGCATCAAGAGAGGTCTATTCTCAAATGAAGCAGGTATGGGTAGTGCACCCAATGCCGCTGCTACAGCTGAGGTAACTCACCCTGTAAAGCAAGGGCTTATTCAAACACTAGGGGTATTTACAGATACATTATTAATCTGTAGTGCAACTGCATTTGTTGTTATCTTATCAGGAGCTTATACAAACGGAGATTTAACAGGTATTCAGCTTACCCAAACAGCTTTAAGCTCTCAAGTAGGTCCTTGGGCAAATACATTTATCGCTGTCTGTATCTTACTATTTGCATTTAGTTCTATTATCGGAAATTACTATTATGGTGAATCAAATATCGAATTTATGAGCGGTAGCAAAACTTGGTTACTTATTTATAGAGTAGCTGTTTCATTAATGGTTCTATGGGGATCTATCTCTTCTATTCAAATCGTTTGGGATATGGCAGACCTTTTCATGGGAATGATGGCTGTAACCAACCTAATTGCTATTGCAATGCTTGGAAAAATTGCTTTTGCAGCTTTAAAGGATTATGTAGATCAGAAGAAAGCAGGAAAAGATCCAGTATTCTATGTGGATAATATTCCAGGACTAAAAAATGTTGAGTGTTGGGAAGAAAGAAAAAAAGCGAAGCTTGAAAAAGCATAGAAATATAAAAAATCATCTACGAAAATGTAGATGATTTTTTATTATAATCGTTTTTTTATCTCACTAACCATCCACCATCGACAGCTAAAATATGTCCATTGACATAATCCGATGCGCTGCTAGCTAAAAATACTACAGCTCCCATTAAATCACTCGTCTCTCCCCATCGCCCAGCAGGGATTCTAGATAATATTTCTTGGTTTCTCTTTTCATTTTCACGAATAGGTGCTGTATTTGCTGTTTTTATGTATCCCGGCGCAATGGCATTAATCTGTACATTTTTATCTGCTAATTCATTGGCAAAAGCCTTCGTAAGTCCAGCTACCCCATGTTTACTAGCTGTATACGGCGGTACAAATTTTCCTCCTTGGAATGATAACATGGAAGCAATATTAATAATCTTTCCACTTCCTTGCTCTACCATTTTTTTCACTGCTGCTTGACTTAGATAATATACAGCATTCAAATTAATATCTATTACATCTTCCCAATCTTTATCATCATATTCAATAAGTGGTGCTCTACGAATAGTACCTGCATTATTTACTAAGATATCAATTTTCCCATATGCTTTTATACAAGCGTCTATAGCTTTTTTGGCTTCTTCCTTTTGTGTTAACTCAGCTTGTGTAAATGTTATTTTTCTTCCTTCTTTTTCAATTAATCTTTTCATCTCTTCCCAATTTTTTTGACTGTGAGTGCACACAAAAACATCTGCTCCTGCTTTAGCTAAAGCTACTGTATATGCTTTCCCTAATCCCTTATCTCCACCAGTAATCATAGCTACTTTTCCCTTTAGAGAAAAAAAATCTAATGCAAATCCATCCATTTTCTATCACTCCCAACTTGACTATTTTAATTGTGCATTTGGTATATGATCCATATCTGTAAATGTTTGATTTTCTCCAACCATCCCCCAGATAAATGTATAATTCTTTGTTCCAACTCCACTATGGATAGACCAACTAGGCGATATAACAGCTTGTTCGTTTCTCATAATAATATGTCTTGTCTCATTTGGTTCTCCCATCATATGGAATACCACATCATCTTCGTCCATATCAAAATATAAATATACTTCCATTCTTCGATCATGAGTATGACATGGCATGGTATTCCAAACATTGTTTGGCTCAAGAACAGTCATTCCCATAAGTAATTGACAGCTTTCGCACACTGCTGGATGAATATATTGATAAATTGTTCTTTTATTAGATTGTTCTATACTTCCAAGATCATTTGGATTAGCTTTTTCTATATCAATTTTTACTATAGGATATGCTTTATGAGCTGGAGCACTATTTAAGTAAAATTTTGCAGGCTTTGACCTGTCTGCACTCTCAAATACTACTTCTTTTATTCCTTTTCCTATATATAATCCATCTCTTGGATTTAGCTCTATTCGTTCACCATCTGCAATGACAAATCCCTTTTCTCCAATATTAATAATTCCAAGTTCTCTTCTTTCAAGAAAATATTCTGAACCGATTTCTTTTCCACCTTCTAGTTTTAGAGGTTCTATAGGGCATGCACTTCCTACAATAATTCGGTCAATATGACTATATATAAATTTTGTTTCTCCTAGAATAAATAAACTGTCCATTAAAAAATTTTCTCTTAAATTTTCTGTATCGTAACCTCTTGCTTCTCTAGGGCTAACTCCATATCTAACTTCCATTTTGTTCTCCTCCCTTTATTTGAAATTTTAAAAATTATTGTATCATTCAACTAAATGATACTATCGTTTCATTTTCGTGTCAATATTTTTTTGATTTTTCATCCAAACCAACAGGAAAAAGTGTTTATTTGATACTGATCCAGAACTTTTCGATACTTTAGTCTCATTTTAACCTCGTTATTCACTTGGTCCTTTTCAAATATTTTTTCTTCATACTGTTTATTTTTTTAAGTAAAAATAAGAGTGTAATATAAAAAACCAACATAAACATGTGGTTTTATATTACACTCTATCTTCAACAGAATCTCGCTCTATCAATTCATGCTTTATCATAATCTTTACATTACTATATACTTGATTAAACAATTGAATCATTTGTTCTACAGCAATTATCCCCATCTTTTTAAAGGGAACTTTCACCGAAGTAAGTGTTGGAAATGAATATTTTGCTAAATCTATATCATCCATCCCCACTACAGAAATATCTTTGGGTACCTCATATCCTAAAGAACGAGCAATACTCATAAACTTTACTGAATAAGAATCACATAGTCCAAAATATGCATCAGGTGCATCATCTGAGCAAAGCACTTTTCTTACAATATCTTCCCATTCTGATTTACTAGAAATGACATGTAAAAATTTATCATCTATCTTAATCCCATGATCCTGCAAGGCTCTTTTATATCCTTTTAACTTTTTTTCATCTACATAAAGTTCCTTTGGATTTCCTATAGCTAAAATCTTCTTATGTCCTTTTTTAACTAAATAACTTACTATATCATAAGCTCCCTTTTCTAAATCTACTCCTACAAAATTCGTATCATTCCCCAAAAGAACCCTATTAACAAATACATGAGGAATCCCATTTTCCGCTAATAACCTTGCTTCTTTTTCTTCATCCTCTTTATTTTTTCCAACTATAATAACACCTTTTGCTTTGTTTCTATAGTCCCATTTTGCATAATCCTCATCAATTTGTTTTCCTACTCTTCTCACCAATTGAACTAAAACATCTGATTTTTCTGCTCTTTCTATAACACCTTGAACAATTTGAGAAAATCCTTGAAACTCATCATAATCATGACAAACACTAATTTCTATTACAAAATTTTTATGTTTATCAATTACATCCACTTTGAAGTTCAATTCTTTCATAGCTTGTATAATTTTCTTTTTACTACTTTCCCTCACATTGCTCCCATTCAAGAACCGAAACACAGTGCTTCTAGAAACTCCTGATTTTTTCACAACGTCTTCTATTGTTGCCATTACGACTTTTTCACCTTCCTTCTTATTATCTATAGTCTACCTATAAGTTCTTTTTCGCCATATAAAACGTTTCATCGTTTTGAAACCATCATCTCATTTTATATAATATCATTTTTTTTATCTAATTATAAGTCTTTTATTCAGAGATTTGACATCAACAATCTAGCAAAAATACCCTTTTTTTATCAAGGTTTATATTGATTATATCCCCAAATAAAAATAAAGCAGCTAAGTTAAAGTCACTTAGTTGCTTCAATTTCTTGAATTATCATTATTGCTTTGTTGACACATTACTCATGAATATTCATCCCTAGAGCTTTTGAAATTTCCTTCCCAAGAGATACAATCATATCTATTTTATCAGAAATTGATTCATCCATAAATCTAATAGAAGGTCCCGACATAGATACTGCAGCAATCACTTCTCCAGAAGAATTTTTTATTGGTGCTGCAATCCCTATTAGCCCTTCTTCTCGCTCCCCTACACTTAACGCATAACCATTTGCTTTGACTTTATCAAGAGCTTCCGCTGTAGGCCAGCCTTCTATCTCAAATCTTTTCCTTTCAGAATCATCTAGAAATGCTAATAAAACTTTACCTACAGCCCCCTTGTCCATCGTTACTCGATCTCCAATGTCAATAACGTGTCTTAACGATCGAGTAGACTCAAACATATCAATACACAATTTACAATCATCATCTCGAATATATAGTGCAATATTCTCATTTAACTTATCAAATACTTTTTTCATCAACGGCTGTGCTATTTTTTTCAAATGTTCATTCACACCCATATGACTCAAGTTAACCAATCGATTCAGCTGACTACCCAAATAGAATTTTTTGCTTTCGTTATCTCGCTCTAAAAACTTCCTGTTATTTAATGTCATTACCAGCCGATAAACAGTACTAGGAGACAAATTAATTTTATTAGATATTTCATTAAGCGTCATTCCATTTTCATTATTGATAAAAGCTTCAAGAATATCTAACGCTCTATCTAAAGACCTATTTGAAACTGTTTTTTCACCCATTCAATCCTCCTTATAATATATAATGTTCTTTGATAACCAAACCTTTATTGTTCAGATAAATCCCTACAAGCTCTTTGCCTGAGAGATCTCTATGCATACCCATTAGCACTATCACTAAAGAGCTCTTATCCTTAAAATAAAATATCTCTCCGAAGAAAGATTTTATGTTTGCCTGGTTAAACCACCTTAGCGTGGTAACCCTATGACAATCCCACTAATTTTAATAAACTTCTTGAAATCCAATGACCTCAAAAAGTTTGTGTTAAACCCTTCATATATCTATTCTAGCAAAAATGCCACCCCAAGAAAAGTGAAAAGTACTGCAAAAGATGCAGAATCTATCTATATATATAGGATAAGGACATATTCTATATGTCTAATAGATATTCTACCCTCAAAGTTAAGTTTTATAAAACTTTGTTATTCATTTTACCACAAGTGATATGGTTAATAAAATATTTACCAATACCACTCGTGGTAACTCTTCCAAAAGAACAACTTCATCATCAAGCAACTTCATATTTGGATATACAAAATTTATAGTTACTTTTACGCATTACAAATCTTAATTTGTTTTTTGGGTCTCTCCTTAATTAAATCTGATACTTTACCTGCTTTAAGCATATAGCTGTCTACATCATGTCCAACTAGCATCTTAACTTCCTTTGCTATTTCAATAGATTTGTCTA
The DNA here is from genome assembly GCA_025210525.1 of Marinisporobacter sp. Taxonomy (GTDB): domain Bacteria; phylum Bacillota; class Clostridia; order Peptostreptococcales; family Thermotaleaceae; genus Crassaminicella. The sequence goes on along the minus strand of JAOARP010000017.1, from coordinate 41,923 downwards.
AGTCAATACCTGTATTTATGCCCATTAAGTGTAGCATATGAATAATATCTTCTGATGCTACATTACCTGAAGCGCCTGGTGCATATGGACATCCTCCTAGACCACCGAATGCCCCATCAAATCTTGACATGCCTGCTTCCATTGCCGCCACAATATTTGCTAACGCCATTCCTCTTGTATTATGGAAATGAATATTCCAAGTAATTTCAGGATAATTCTCTTTGAAGTACTGACACTTTGTATATACTTCCTTTGGGTTTCCCATTCCTGTTGTATCTGATAGTGAAATTTCTCGAATACCTAGATCAATAAAAGCTTTAACAACTTGCTCAATTTGTTCAATACTAATTTCCCCTTCAAATGGGCAACCAAAAGAAGTTGCAATGGCTCCTGATACTTCTAGTCCATTTTGGTGTGCTAAATCATAACATTCTTTAAATCCTTCAACAGTCTGCTTTGGCGTACGGTTGAAATTACTTATATTATGAGATTCGCTTGCTGAAACTGTTAATTTGACTTTCTTAATGCCAGCAGCAATGGCTCTCTCTGTTCCTTTAAGATTTGGTACCAATACCCTTAATTCAGCCTTATCTTTATTTTTAATCAATTTAAATACTTCAGCAGTATCTGCCAATGCAGGAATAGCTTTGCTATGAACCATAGATCCGATTTCAATCACTTTAAATCCTGCTTCGATAGCCTGATCGATTAATTTCGCTTTCGCTTCTGCAGATAAAATAGTTTTTTCATTCTGCAATCCGTCTCTAGGTCCTACCTCTGCAATAATCACTTCGTTTGGATACTTCATATCATCTCTTCCTTTCATCCCATTTTAAACTATTTACTTCTATTAAAATCTAATAATATTTTCACATATTTACCACTCAATGCATCTTCATAGGCAAGATGGCATTTTGTAAAAGAAATTACTTTTGAAATTATAGGGTCAAGATATAATTTTTCATCTTTTATATAAGATATAGCTTTTTCAAAATCTTTTTTTGTATAAATAATACTTCCATGAATAGTAATCTCACTACGATTAATAAGCATACTCGGATAATCACTTGCTTCATTTGTTAATCCTAATGAAATAAGATTCCCACCAGGCTTTACAATTGTAAAAGCTTGCTCAATTGCCTTTTTTGCTCCTGCTGCTTCAATGACTACATCAAATTTTTGGTCCCTAATTTCATGTGGTAATAGGGTAATGATATTTTTATCTAATTCTTTGGCTTTTACTAATTTATCTCCTCTTATATCAATTGCGGTAATATTGTTATTCATGGTTTTAAGCAATGCAATATTTAAAAGCCCTTCAGTACCACACCCGATCACTGCAACTTGATCATCTTTTTTAATTGATATTTTCGAAAGGGCATGTACATTTACTGCAAGAGGTTCTACAAGGACACCATATTGATTTTCAATTGTATCTGGAATTTTTACTATAAACTCTGAATCAACTACTACTTCCTCTATAAAAAAACCATCTATAGTGACTCCATAAGACTTTTTATTAGCACATATATTGGTCATTCCTTTTTTACAATATTCGCATACCCCACAATAATTATTAGGAAACGCAACTACCTTATCTCCTACTTTTAACTGCACATTATTACCAACTTCAATAATTCTACCAATAATTTCATGCCCTGGGGTATTAGGATATTTAGCATAAGGTATTTTACCACGATATACGCTAAGGTCTGACCCACATATTCCACCCATAAGGGTTTCTACTCTCACTTGCCCATCTTTTAGATCTTTGATTTTTTTACATTCTATAATTTCAATATTTTCAGGAGAATGAATTAATATTTTTTTCATGGTATACTCCTTCTTTTAATTAAATACATGCAATTCTTTTTTTATAATCAAATGATTCATGCAAATAAGTGAATTGCCCACATCAAGGTTACTTGCTGTAGGCAATTTATCCTATTTATAAATAATTATTTTGCAGCTTCTAACATAGCATCTACTAGCTCATCACCAATTTTTTCTCTGATGATATCATATACAGGTGCAGCTTTTTCTTTCATTTCTTGCATTAATTCTGGTGATAAATCAATAATTTCTGTATCATTTGCTTCCATGATCTCAATACGCTCATTAATTCTTGTATCTGCTTGCTCTCTTGCCCATAATTTTGCAGTATTCGCAGATTCTGCAATAGCCGATGAAATTTCTTCTGGTAGACTATTGAACTTATCAAGATTTTGTACCATAGAAACTAAGTGAAGTACATGGTTTGTATTGATAATATACTTTTGTTGCTCATAAAGCTTTGCACCAACAGTTACTTCGTAAGGATTTTCTTGTGCATCAATCGTTCCTTGTTGAAGACCTATATATACTTCAGAAAATGCCATAGGTGTAGGGTTTGCTCCTAATGCTCTCCAATAAGCAATGTGATAAGGATTTTCCATTGTTCTGATTTTCTGACCTTTGAAATCATCAATTGATTGGATTACTTTGTTTGTACTCATTTCTCTAAAACCTTGATCTGCAAAACCTAATATTTTAAATCCATTTTTTTCATAAACCGCACTTAGTTTATTGAAGAAATCACCATCAACAACCTTTCTAGCAGTCTGAATATCAGAGAATACACTTGGCATATCAAATACAGCTAATTCAGGAATAAAATTTACCATTGGAGCAGTAGTCGATGCAACAAAATCGATTTCTCCATTTTGACAACTTTCAGCGGCTTCTACATCACTTCCCATTGTTCCATTTGGGAAAATTTGAATTGTAGCTTGTCCATTAGTTGCTTTTTCTACTTCTTCTTTGAATTTCTTTGCATATAGATACGTAACTGAATCTTCTGGGCTATCACATGCTAGCGTAAATTTGTACTCTTTTGCATCACCCGCATCACCACTTTGTGAATCACTCTTACTACCACATCCTACAACTGATAAAACCAATACCAATACCAATAATACTGCTAGAAATTTTTTCATATTATTCCTCCTTTGATTTTACAGCAATGCTAAACTGATTGCTGGTATGAAAGTAATTAAAATCAACGCAAACACAAAGAACATAATAAACGGAAATGCTTTTTTAGCTATATCCATAACTTCTATACCAGTTATAGAACTTGCTACGAAAAGATTTACTCCAACTGGTGGGGTTACAAATCCAATAGCTAAGTTAACTACCATAACGATTCCAAAATGAACAGGATCTACTCCAATAGCATTTGTAATTGGTAGCAATATTGGTGTAAGAATCAAAATGGCTGGCCCTGTATCAATAACCATACCCACAAACAATAGTACAAAGTTGATTACAATTAACACAGCCACTTTACCAGCAAATAAACCTGTAATCCAACCTGCTACATATTGTGGAACTTGTAATAATGCTAATACTCTTGAGAATGCAACAGCAGCTGCAAGTATAAACAATAACGGTGTATAAGTCTTAATACTATCGATAAAAATACCTTTAACATCTTTAATACCAATTGTTTTGTAAATGAACAAACTAACAATTAATGCATAAAATACAGATATTGTTGCTGCTTCCGTTGGAGACGCAATTCCACCATAAATACTTCCTAAGATAATAACAGGTGCTAATAACGCCCAGAAGCTATCTTTAAATACACTTAAAAATCCTTTTTCCTTTAAGGTTGCATAATTTTTTTCTATCTTTTCTTTATCTTCGCCATTCTTTTTGCAATAGTAGTATGCATAAATCATTAAACAAAGTCCAATTAATAACCCTGGCAATATTCCAGCGATAAACATACTTCCAACAGATACGCCAGAAGCCATTCCATATATGATAAATGGAATACTAGGTGGAATAATTACCCCTAATCCTCCTGCAACTGCAACCAGTGCTGTAGAGAATGTTTTATCATATCCTAGATTCACCAATAACGGGATTGTCATGGCTCCTACAGCTGCTGTTGTAGCAGGTGCAGAGCCAGAAATTGCCCCATAAAATAAACAGGTAGTAATAACGGCCATTGGAATTCCTGCAGTTTTATTCCCTAGAAAATACGAGAACATATTAAATAACTTTTTAGAAATTCCTCCTTGAGCCATAATCATCCCCGATAGAATAAACATAGGGATAGCTAGGATTGGAAAGCTATTGACTCCGCCTACCATACTTCTTACAATAAATTCTCCTGTAGCAGGAAAACTGCTATCAACAACCCCTGGTAAGATTGAAACAATACCCAGAGTTGACGCCACAGGAATAGAAATAGCGATACATACTGCGAATATTATAAACACTAAACTTGGCGACATATAAATCTCCTCTCTATTCAATCAAGTTTACATCGGGCAATTTCCTCCTTTAAAGAGAGTCATTCAAACCCAAGCACAGCTAATATCGTATATTGATCAAAATTCCTTTTTTGCTAGTTTCTATCTTTTAATGATTACGAGTGTTGTTTGCGCATATTTAATAACTCAACAAAGCACTGCATAAAGCTTTGGATAATTCTGACAATTGCCAATGCAAAACCTACTACTGTAGATAGCTGAACTAAATATACAGGCAATCCTAGGGCAGAACTTACCTGCCCACTTGCATAGGTTGTTTGAACAACCGCAACAGCACTCTGAAGTACATAGATGAAGAATACAAACATAACAACTTTTGAAATCAACCTGATTATTTGTGCAAGTGTATTAGGTAAATATGTTAACATTTGCTCAAGCTTAATCGAACTTCTATGTTTTGTACAATAACCAATACTAATAAACGCTGACCATACAAATAAATATCTTGTTAATTCTTCAGACCATGTGAGGGAATAGTTTAATAAGTATCTCATTAATACCTGTACTCCCATAGTCAGTACCATTATTACTAGAAAAATAAGGAGTAAAAATTCTTCTGCATTTTCATCGAGCCACTTTAATATTTTCATTTAAAACCTCCTCTCTTACATCATATTTGTAGTTCCTATTAAGCTTATGTCGTTACATGAACAGATTTTGTTACTACGCCTCCAGTAAGCTTTCCTTCTACAACATTTTCCTTAGGTGTATAAATATCATTGATATTCCATATTCCATCTGTCGGTACAGGAATATTTTCCATTGGTACGTCAATTAGATATGGTTCGTTTGATTCTAATGCTTCTTTAAATACAGCTTTGAATTCATCTGCACTCTGAATTTTCTTGCTCTTGATGCCATATCCTGCTGCTATTTGTGCCCAATCTGGACTATATGCTTCTCCTTTTGCATCTTTAAAAACAGTTCCAAATGTATGCTCATAGTGAGAAGCTTCCAAACCAGCGATTGTTCCAAATGCACTATTATTCATAACTACCCAAACTACAGGAATATTCTTTTCAACAGCAGTTGCAATAACTGATGGGTTTGTACCAAATCCTCCATCACCAACTAATGTAATAACTTTTTTATCAGGTGCAGCAAGTTTTGCTCCTAATGTTGCAGCAGGTCCAAAGCCCATTGTAGCTAATCCACCTGGATGAAGTATTGTGCTTGGTAATTCAATATCAAACTGTTGACCCATACCATTTTTATTCCAACCAACATCTGTTACGATAATACCATCTTGTGGGAATACTTCACGAACATCCTTTAGTATTCTTTGAGGCGTCATTGGGAATCTACCATCATTTGAAATAGCTTCATTTGACTTCTTAAACTCCATCTTATTCTCTTTAATAAATTCTCTTAATTGTGAGCGATCTATTCCTTCAGGCTTTAATTCTTTTGCTGCTTTTAATATGCCTTGTAGTGCTAATTTAGGATCTGCAACTGCACCTATAGCAACTGGGTAGTTTCTACCAATTTCACTTGGTTCTACATCAATCTGCATAAATTTACTTTTTTCTTCATCGAATGTAACATTATTATACCATGAACTACTGTCTGCTTCCGCAAATCTTGTTCCTACTCCTAAAATTACATCTGCATTTTTTGAAATACCATTAACAAAATCTGTGCCCCAAAATCCAGTCATTCCAACCATTAATGGATGTGCATCTGGCAATATACCTTGCCCCATTAATGTTCTTGTAACAGGAATATCTAAAAATTCTACTAATTCTCTTAATTCATCTGTTGCTTCGCTGAATACAGCTTGACCACCCACATGAATCAATGGATTTTTTGCATTGATTAATTCCTTAGCAATTTCTTTTGCTGTATTTTCAGGAATGCTTGGCTTAAATATTTCATGAGATTCTTTGTATGTTCTTGCAAAAAGTTTATCATCAATTTCTCTAGAGAACATATCCATCGGTACAGAAATCAGTACTGGTCCTGGTCTACCTGTTTCAGCTAATCTAAATGCTTTATCTAAAATATCTGGGAGTAACTCTGGATTATCAAGTCTCCAAGCTCTCTTTACAAAAGGCTTATATATATCATATTGTGATCCATCGCAATGCATATTTACTTCTTGATGAGGATGTTTTCCATAGTAATAACTTGGAACATCTCCTGCAATTACAACCATTGGAATTGCATCTAATGCAGCATTTGCTACACCTGTAGCAGCATTTGTTAATCCAGGTCCTAAATGACATAAAACAACGCTTGCTTTTTTTGTGATTCTTGCATAAGCATCTGCTGCATGTGAAGCAACTTGCTCATGTCTTACTGAAATATATTCAAGCTTTTCACTTTTCTCAAGTGCATCTAGCATAGCAATAACTGTATGCCCACATAAACCAAATATATGCTTAACATCTCTTCTTTCAAGATAGTCTACTATCTGTGAAGATACTAGTTTTTTCATTTATTACTCCTCCTTAATAGTCCACTCTTCGTCCTTCTTCTGCTGATACATATGCTGCATAAATTACTTTTAAACTATCATAAGCAAGATCAAATCCTGATTGTGGCTCTCGATCAAATGCAATACACTCCATGAAATCTTGTAACTGACCTGTATAACCTCTTATTACTTCATCTGAAACAAATGCTTTGTTCCATCCTAATTTTGATGGTAACATTTCAGCGATTGAAATGTCTTCAATGCCATCTTCATCTAAATAATAAGTATTTAAAATATCTGTAGGTGTAATATTGCAAACAAAATTAGCATCATTACAGTACAATTCGATATAATTTTTTGTTCCACCTAAGCATACATCTGCAGATATGATCAATGCCTTTGTTCCATCAGAAAAAGTAATCGTAATCGTACCAATATCTTCAACATCTTCAGGTGCTGCAGCAATATGACGTTTTTCATGCTCTGTCAAATTGTCTGTGATTACTCCCACATCTGCTACTACACTTTTTATTGTGATCTCCTCACCTCGTGCTTTAGCTTCCTCTTGTTTTAACCATAAAATTCCTGAAAGAGGATGACATGCTACACGGATAACTGTTCCACCACCAGTCATATCCCATCTACCTGCAACAGGTGAACTTGAGCCTTTTAAGCTCTCTTCACCTTTTGCAAATAAAATTTTACTCTTTTTAGCACGAATTAATTCTGCTGATTTTTGTACAGGTGTACAATAAACATAATTTTCAGCATACATAAATTTTGCTTCTGATTCTTCTACAACTTTCTTTATCTTATCCATTGATTCTAATACTGATCCATACATTTTGCTCTTTGAAACTTTTTTGCCGATTGGCTTCTGGTCATCTGGTTCACCAAAATAACCGCTTAAAGGTTTTTCACAAATTACATGTTTTCCTGCTTTTAAAGCTTTGATAATCATATCTTCATGAAGAGCAGGAGGTGTTACAATATCTATTACATCAATTTCCTCATCTGCTAATAGTTCATCAAAATTATCTACAGCTTTTTCAAAACCGTACTGATCTGCAATTCTTTGAGCTTTTTCTACATCAATATCTACAATAGTTTTTAGTCTTACATCAACACCACTAACACGCTTATATCCATTACCATGTAATGTTGAGGCATAGCCTCCTCCTACTAATCCAACTACTACCGGTTTCTTATTCATTTTCTTCCTCCTATTCTTCAAGTTCAGCGTTATAAAATTCACCAAATAATTCTGCATCTGATGGTCTATCCTCTGGAATAGGTTTTGATACCCATGTTATATTCATATAATGTTTTAAATTAACATTTTCTGATACAACATTTCCACCCCAAGTTCCGCATCCAAGACTTGATGTCATAGGCATACCATTTGTGAAAGAACCAGCATTTGCTTTTGATTGAGGTTGTCTAACCATCATTCTACTTACAGGAGCTAACATTGCTAACTGATGTATATGCTCATCATCAAATGAGTAGATTCCACATGAGTGACCTTTTCCACCGTAATCATAAATCTTTTTAATCATCTCTAACGCATTTTCAAATCCTTCATACTTATGAACAGCTAGTAATGTTGTCAGTTTTTCTCCTGAGAATAAATGTCCTTTTCCTACCCCATCACCAATTACAGCAATAAACTTTCTATCTTCTCCAATTTCAAATCCAGCGATTTTTGCTAGCTTTTGTGGTGCAATAGCTACTGTATCAGCTAATCTATGATCTTCATCATCCCACATAACTTTTTTGAGCATTTCTTTTTCTTCTTCATTTGCAATATATGCACCCTCAACTTCAAGTTGCTTAAGGAAATCATCATAAATTCTAGAATCTACTACTAAGTTCCCATCTGCTGAACAACCTGAACCAAAGTCAGAAGTTTTACTTAATCTTGTATTTCTAGCTGCCTCTTCAAGATTTGCTGTCTCATCAATTACCATAGTTGAATTTCCAGCTCCTACACCATAAGCAGGTGTTCCTGAACTATAAGCCGCTCTAACAAGTCCTTGTCCTCCAGTAGCTAAAACAAGATCACACTCAGCCATTAATGTTTGTGTCATTGTCATATTTACATTTTGTAAACATTGCAGTATATCTTCTGGAGCGCCTTCTCTTTTTAGGGCTTCTCTCATTAATCTTACTGTTTCAAAAGAAGTATTTTTAGCTCTTGGATGAGGTGAAAAGATAACAGCGTCTCTTGCTTTTATAGCATATACAGCTGTTCCCGCAGGAGTTAATGCTGGATTAGTTGTAGGTACTACAGAACCGATTACCCCAACAGGTTTAGCATATTTTACTAATCCTTTTTCAGGAATTTCCTCGATAATACCTACACTCTTAGAACGTAATGCATCTCTTAGTATACCACGAATTTTGAATCTCTTATTAATTCTACTTTCATAATCACCTAGCTTACTTTCTTCAATTCCCATAGTAGTTAATCCTAAAAACGTTTTCCTGTTTGCTACAGCCCAAGCTACTGCCTGACATAATCTATCTACTTTCTCTTGTGAATATGTTTCAAGAATCGCCTGTGCTTTTCTTGCTTTCTCTAAAGCCTCATTTAATTCTTTTCTTTGAATATCAGTTAATTCTTTTGCCATTTTCTAACGCCTCCATAATTTATGTTTTTTATTTAAATACTTTTTTATTAAAATATTCTTTTGCTGTTTCAAGACATCTTCGAGCATGCTCTGTATATCCTAGCTCTTTTACTCTCTCAATATGAGGTAATTCAATAGAGTATACTACTTGTCTAGGGATTCTCTTGATGATTTCATCAATGTTAATTGCCCCTTCACCTACATAATAACGTTCATCTCTACCTGTAAAAACTAAACCTTCTTTAGTAGTTGGAATCTCTGCTCCTGCATCACATATATGTGCAAAGTTAAACCATTCAGGTGGTAGTCCATCTAATTCATCAAGTTGAACTCTAGAACGATTAAAATGCAATGTATCTATCATGATCCCTTTATTGGTTTCAGTAGTAGCTTCTAATACTTCTACTGTTTGCTTTAAATCTTTAACTCCTGCCCAAGTTACAAATTCTAAATCAACATTTAATCCAAATGGTTTTGCTAATTCACATAACTCGTGGAATTTCTCAGTATATAAAGATTTATCATCTGTCCAGATGCTTGTTAATAAGCTTTTTGCCCCTAGTTCAGCCCCAACTTCCATTGCTGGTAAGTAATCTTTCACATCAAAATCATCAAGAATTCTTGCAAGTTCAATATCATGAACACGAAGTCCCGTCTGACTTAATGCATTTTTTGTCTGAGATAGCATGTCTTTCTTATTCGCTAAATCATAATTTGGTTCTCCAGCTAACCCCATATAGATAGGTCTAATACTGACATAATCATAGCCACACACAGAAGCTATATATACCATTTCTGGTGGTGCACATCCCAATACCGTTAAATGAGCTAAAGAAAATTCTGCTTTCATATCTCGCCTCTTTTCATATTATTTTACTAGGTGAAATTGAATTTTGTTTTCCAGTGGTTTCCAGTCAATATTTTTGCATCATCATCAAAAATTCTGCTTTTTCGGTCACCTTCTTTTTGTATTTTTTTATTTAATGAAATTTGATTTCGTTTAATAAAATAATATCATCACATTTTTCATATGTCAACAAATATTTACAACTATTTTTCTGTTATGAATTATCTCACTATTAAAAATAGTGATTTTTCTTGTGAAATCATATGATTGTACACTAAATATTTATCTTGGAGTGTAAAAAAACCATACTGCATCAAAAGTGCAATATGGTTTTTATCATCTTTTTATAAAGTTTTGTAATGGACATAAATTTCAATAAACCATATGGATTATTTCTTCTTTTTCTTCATGTCCTATTTTTCCCAACACGCTAAAATATTAACCCAAGATTTCATATTTAAGTCTTTTCATTCCTCAAACTTTTATTATACATATACTTTTTCTACAGATGGGGATCCACTTAAATAAAGCATAGGTGGATAATACATTTCAAAATTAAGAATATCTCCTATTTTTATTTCTTCATTGCATGCATGAATATCTACAATCAAATGGTCGCTACTACTTCCAATAATTTGAACTCCCTGCTTTTGAGGAATCAATTTATCATGCATAGCAAAATCTTGTTTTCCAACAGCCAATAACGCTCTCTTTCGTATTCCCTGATCCTCATAGATAGGTGTTTTTCCAAAAGCATCAATAAATATTTCTCCTATAGGATAAGTCGGTTTATCTTTTACCTCTACTACCTGTGCCTTTAAAACAAAGGTATCTTGATGCATATGGCTCATATCTATTTTCCATAGATCATCTAAATCCTTTGCTAAGAGCATTCCTTCTCCGATTCTTAGATGATTGATTCTTTCAGGTATTTTTCCATCTATGATAAGAGGAAGAGTACTCGTAGCTCCACCAGATATGATCTCTAGTTTTCTATTTATTTTTTCTTCTATTTTTTCTGCTACACCACAAAGTCTTCCAAGATTTTCCTGCGTAGGCTTTATAGAACCATAACATCCAAGATTCGTTCCCACGCCAAGTAAATCAATATTCTGAAGATTATTCTCTACATATACAGCCATATCTACAAATTCATCTTCATCAACAAAGCCTTCTCTTAAATCTCCAAGGTCAAACATCAAAACAACGCCATGCTTTTTCCCTTGCACTTCACATTCTCGTTCAATTTCATTTAATGTTTCTAGCTCTGAATTCAAACTACTATCTATATGTTTTACTAATTCATCAATTTCACTAAACATAGGAATACGGATCAACATCATAGGTAAATTTATTCCAGATTCTTTTAATTTGATCATTTGGTCTACTCTTGAACTAGCAATATATTTACATCCAGCTTTTACAAATTGGTCAACTACTGGAAATAATCCATTAACCCCTTTTACTACACCAGCAATACTAATACCCTTTCCATCACATAGGTCCACTGTACATTTTACATTCTCATAGATTTTCTTTAAATCAACTTGTAACATAGGATATTTTTGCTTTTGTTCAATGCATTGGCACATACGAATTCCCCCTCTAGAAAAATCTATTCTTGAAATAAAATCATATTGAATATCCTTTGAATTTTTTGTTCTATATCCCAAAATTTTCTTATGATTTAGTTATATTATAAAAAATTTCGAATATTACATCTCCATCCATATTAAAAATTAACTACCCAACCATAAATAAAAAAAACAACCATAAATTTTATAGTTGTTTTATCTTCCTTTTAATTTTCTAATGAGCTTTGACAATCTATATAGTCCTTCTTTTAATTCTTCCATAGATGCATAAGAATACGATATTCTCAAGTTTTGATTGTGATTTGAATCATAAATATATCCAGGATATAATAAAATACCAATTTTACAAGCTTCATCAAATAGTTTATACATCATGATAGGATCTTTTAAAGTAACCCATACATAATAACCACCACTAGGAATCTTCCAAGTAGCAATATCAGAAAAATATTTCTCTAAGAGATCAATCGTTACTTGCCTTCTTATATACAATTGTTTTCTTAAGTACCCAATATGTTCTTCATAAAGTCCTGTTTCAAGCCACTTTCCAACAGTAAGCTGTGCTAAAGAGCTAGAACCATAATCTGTCTGCATTTTTATATCTGCAAGACGATCAATAACAGGCTCAGGTCCTACAATCCACCCTATTCTTAATCCCGGACTCAAAGTTTTAGATACACTCCCTACATATAAAACAAGACCATTCTTATCTAAGCTTTTTAATGGATCAGGTGGTGGCTTATCAATCCATAGCTCTCTATATACATCATCTTCAATAATAGGCATTTTCTCTTTCTGGCATATTTCTATAAGCTCTTTTCGTCTTCTCTGTGACATAACAATCCCTGTTGGATTTTGGAAATTGGGGATCATATAAAGAATAGAGGATCTATTCTTTTTGATGTATTTAGGAATTAAATTCCCTTGAATCCCTTCCTCATCTATAGGAATTCCACATCTTCTCATGCCCATAGATTGAAGAATTTGAAGAGAATACAAGTAAGATGGTTTTTCTAAAAATACGGTAGACCCTGTCTGCAAAAGTCCCATAGAAACAAGCTGTATTGCCTGTACTGCTCCCGATACAATGAGTATAGAAGAAGCAGATACATGAATACCATATTTTTTTAAAAACTTGCTAATATGCTCCCTTAAGTATAACATTCCCTTTGGTTCTTCATATCCTAAGTTGTTTATATTTCTTGAAACCTCTTTTAAAACTATCTCCATTTTTTCTGTAGGAAATAAATCTGGTGATGCCTCTCCCGTACTTAATCTTATAAAGCTAGTATCAAACTCTAATTCATTAATTCGCTTAATGGTCTTTAAATTTGGAATATGAATTCCCTCTTCAATATATGATTGCCAATTGGGTTGAATATTACTTAAAAGGGTCATACTATTGTTAATAACCTTTGTACCTCCCTTTCCCCGCCCTTCTAATATTCCCTCAGCTTTTAATTCATCTAAAGCAGCTACAATCGTGCTTCTATTAACTTCAAATTTTCGAGCTAAGTCTCTTTGGGTAGGAATGCTTGACCCGACTGGCCAATCTCCACTGCTTATTTTTTCTTTAAAATAATCTACAATTTGTATATATAAAGGTTTTGAAATATTTTTATTGGGTCTCCAATCAATATGAATCATATCCCCCTATCATTCCTTGCATCTTTAATTTCCTTCTTGACCTGTCTTACCAACGCTTTTCTTATTTTCAATTTTTTCACGCCTTTCTTCTTCTAATCTATTTTATCAAAAAGAAACCCTTTTATCTTCCTAATGTTAAAAGGATTTTGTGGTAATATGTAGAATTTTAGATAAAGCGATTATACACATTTTAATCTTAACAATATAGAAAGCAGAGGATAACTTTATGAGTATCAAGTCTAAATTGATCATCAGTTATGTATTATTAATTGTATTTTCAGTAAGTATACTAGGCTTTTTAATAGGCAATAAGTCTCACAGCTCTGTTTTTCATGAAGTAACTGAAAAAAACCAAGGAACTGTAGAACTGATTCATAATATGGTAAGTGTTCGAAATGATCTTCTTTCTGAAAAAGTATGGACTGATTTGCATTATATAGAAGAATTATTAAATAATCTAGGAGAAATAAGAATAGATTATGAAAAAAAAGTACAAGTTGGAAACTATACACTACCTCCCTTATACGCTGGTAATACTAATCTAACTTTAGATACTGCTCTCGCTCAAAAAATAGAAAAATCTATTGGAGCAATTTATTCTATATTTTTGCTTCAGGATGATCAATTAATAAGAATTTCTACAAATATGAAATTTAATGGAAAAAGAGCCATAGGAACTAAATTATCTATTCATAATTCTTCTGATAATAATTGTAATCTGGATAACTGCGCCATCTACCAAAAAATTATCAACAAAGAAACTTATTATGGGAGCCATTTAGTTAATACTGATTGGTTAATAACAGGCTATCAGCCTCTGCTTGATAAAAACAAAAATGTTATAGGTGCTATTGCTTTAGGCTACAAAGGCATTAATCCCTATTTAGAAAAAACATTAAGCAATATTAAAATTGGAAAAACAGGCTACGTTTATGTAATGAATTCAAAAGGAAATGTTCTTGTTCATCCAAAGATCAAAGGAGAAAACATATCATCCTTTGCTTTTTCTCAAGAAATTTTAAAAAGCAAAAATGGTATTATTGAATACGAATTTCAAGAGGTTTATAAAATGGCTTCTTACAAGTATTTTGAGCCTTGGGATTTATATATTATTGCAACAGCAAACTACGATGATTTAAAATCTTCTTCTATGTCTATTTTAAAAACAACATTGTTTATAGGTATTTTAGTTTCCCTTATATGTGTAATTGTTTCTTTGTTTGTTGCAAATACATTGGTGAGACCTCTTAATAAATTGAAAAATTATATGGAATCTGTTAGCAAAGGAGACTTATCTGTTCATTCTGATATAACTAGTAAAGATGAAATTGGTATACTATCTAATAGCTTTAATCATATGCTAACGGAAAATAAAAGGTTATTACAAGAAGTCATTAAACAAGATCATATAAAAACAGAGTTTTTTTCAAATATATCTCATGAACTAAAAACCCCAATCCATATGATTTTATCAACAACTCAGCTATTTTCTTTTTATGTAAAAAATGAAAATCAGCCCATTGACCCTAAAAAATCAAATCATCATATACATATCATCAATCAAAATTGTTATCGTCTTTTGCGATTAGTAAATAATTTAATTGATATTACAAAAATAGATTCAGGATATATGCAACTAAATTTAAGAAATGACAACCTTATAGAAGTTATTGAAAACCTCACTCTTTCTACTGTTGAATATGTACAAAGTAAAGAAAGAATCCTTATATTCGATACAGATGTAGAAGAAAAATTTATGGCTTTCGATGAAGAAAAATTAGAACGAATTATGCTCAATCTCATTTCAAATGCAGTAAAATTTACTAATCCTAAAGATCAAATACAAGTAAATATTTATGATAAAAAAGATAAAATAGAAATTTCTATAAAGGATACAGGAATTGGTATTCCAGAAAATAAAATAGACAAGATTTTCGAACGATTTAAACAAGTAGATCCTCTGTTGAATAGAAGTCATGAAGGTAGTGGGATAGGATTATCTCTTGTTAAATCTTTAGTAGAAATGCATGATGGAAGTATTTCTGTAAAAAGTAGCTATGGAAAAGGAACAGAATTTATTATTACATTACCAGTAAAATTTGCTCTTGAAAAAGATACACCTCTACAAAAAGACGATTTTTCAAAAAACATCAATGAAGAAAAAATAAAAATAGAGTTTTCTGATATTTATTCATAAAAAATTTAGGGCACTAAAAAAGCAGCTCCTTTATTTGCTACTTTTTTAGTGCCCTTTAAAATATTCGGAGTTTATTTTTCACGTGAAACATTTATTATTTTATCATCTGAATAAAAGTATATAAAAGTTTTAATCCATAATAAATAATTATTCCGCCACAGATTATATTGATCCATTGAATCACTTTATTATTAAAGTTATTCCTAAAAATTGAAACGATTGTAGTAACCCCTGTAAACCAAGATAATGAAGCTAAGCAAACACCCATAATAAACATCTTTGAACCTTCAATTGGAAGAGATGCACGAAATCCTCCCAATAGTAAAGATCCATCTATTAATGCTTGTGGATTCATCCAAGTAACCGTAAAGCAAGCAATAATTACTTGGATCAAAGATTTGTTTACATCTACATCTTTTTCTGTTTCTACCTTACTTCGTATAAGACCAATCCCTATATATATGACAACCAAGCTTCCAATAAGCAGTATAGCTCCTCTTAATATTTGTGATTTTTCCATCAACATGCCCATCCCAAAAAAACAAGCTAACGCAAGAGAAATATCAAAAAATGATGTGATAAAAGCAACTTGATAAGCTCTTAATCTATCTTTACTAATAGCTGTATTGATCACATAAAGATTTTGCATTCCTATAGGTGCTACATAAGCAAGTCCTAACATAAATCCTTGTACAAGATAACCAATCATATGTCCTCCCCCTTCATCTTCTATCTACTATTATTTTAACTCCATAAACATCCAATGTCTCCAACCAAGAATACTAAATTTATCCCCAACCAAGAAAAAAGTAGCTAATTTTACAACTACTTTTCTTTGATTAATTCTCTAATGATTATTGATAGTTTTTCAAGCCCTTTTTCTAAATCTTTTAATGATGCATAAGCATAAGAAATCCTCAAACTCTGATTATTTGAAAAATCATACATATACCCTGGATTAATTAATAGCCTTTTTTTCCAAGCCATGTGAAATAGCTTATTCATAGATATTTTTTGTTTGAGGGTTAGCCATATATAAAATCCCCCTTTAGGCTTTTCCCATATGGCTATATCAGAAAAATGTTTTTCCAGTGTTTCCAATGCTAATTGCCTACGAATTCTTAACTTTTCTCTTATTTCTATAAGATTTTCTTCATACAATCCACTAGCAATCCATTCTGCTATTGCCCATTGTGAAAGAGAACTAGAACCATAATCCGTCTGCATCTTAATATCACCTAATCTTTCCACAACAGGTTCTGGACCTACCAACCAACCTATTCTAAATCCTGGTGCTAAAGTCTTAGATGTACTTCCTAAATAAAGAACCGTTCCGTTTTTATCATTAGTCTTTAAAGGTAATGGAGGCTTTTCATCAAGCCAAAGTTCTCTATAAACATCATCTTCAATAATAGGAAGTCTCTCCTTTTCACATATTTTAAGTATTTTTTCTCGTCGATTCTCTGGCATAACAATACTCGTAGGATTGTGAAAGGTAGGAATAGTATAAAGAAGAGTTGTATTTTTATTACTTCTTTTTATTTCTCTTGGATTAATCCCATCACCATCCATAGACAACCCCGTTAGCTTCATCCCTGTAGATTCAAAAACATGAAGTGATTTTATATAAGAAGGCTTTTCAACAAATATAGTAGATCCAGGCTGAAGAATCCCAATAGATATTAATTGAAGAGCTTGCAAGCCTCCCGAAGTAATTAAAATAGAAGCAGGAGATGCATGAATTCCATATTTTTTTAAATATTGGCTAATAACTTCTCTTAAAGGCTGCAATCCTTTAGGTTCTAAGTATCCTAAAGAATGCACTTTTTCCGAAAGATTTTTGAATACCTTTTTCATCCTTTCATTTGGAAAAAGCTCTGGTGAAAGCTCTCCTGTTCCTAATCGAATCATATTCGGCTCAAATTCTAATTTATTGATCAATTGAATTGTTTCTAAATTAGGTCTATGAACCCCACTCTCAATATAATCTTGCCAATTAGGAGGCGATATAGAAGCTAGTAAGGACCATGTATTATTTACAATAATGGTACCCTTCGTACTTTTTCCTTCTATCAACCCCTCTGCCTTTAATTCATCTAAAGCTTCTACAATAGTGCTCCTATTCACATCAAAAGCTTTTGCCAGTTCTCTTTGGGTAGGGAGCTTACTTCCTACAATCCAATCGCCATTCGCTATTTTGCCTTTGATATAATTTATAATTTGCTTATATAAAGGAATAGAAGATGTTTTATCTGGTTTCCAGTCAATCGTTAACAAGAAATCACCCTCTCCATTTTTTATCAACTTCGTCGTAAGTATAATTATACCAATATAATTATACTTGAAAACTATTGATGTACAATTTTTCCCCTCCCCATTTATATAAAAATAGAGCAAGATCATTCACGACCCTGCCCTACTTCTATATTATTTTTCTACTCTCATAAGGTATATTCTCACCATCTTGATGTTTTAAATACTCTCCTATATTCTTACTTTGATAATTATTTTTCAATTCTTTAAAATTCATTCTATAAATCTCTCCTTTGAAATTTTACAACTGCCAATAAGACCATCACAACAGCATAAAAAACAATATACCCCATCATGAAAGGGCTTGGTTGAATACTTCCTCCAATCATACTTTCAAGGCTTATATTAAACCCTGAAGATGTTGTATATAAAAGGGTAGATGCCTTTCTATAGATAATATCTGATGGAATAATGAGACTTGTAATAATTCCTATATTGGTTAACACTGCTTTTGTCCCTGCATCTGTCAAGAAAAATCCTATTTGTTCTACTATACCCCCTACCATACCACAAAAATATAAAATCACTAAGATAACACCGGATCCAATAGTTGATAATGAAACGCTTAAAAACATACCTATTGCCGTTAATAAAATAGGTAAAAGATAAAAAACAGCTAAAGATTTTATAATAGCTCCAATAGAAAAGTTAATCACAACGCCTTTTCCAAATAAAATATTTAATCCTACAACGCTTAAAAACAAAAAGGTTACGTAAAGGAGCAATACAGATAAAATACCTATAAACTTTCCTAAAACAATCTCATATCTAGCAATAGGCTTTGATAAGATAGCATCATAAGTTCCCTTTTCAATCTCCGATGCGATAGCCCCTACACTTGAAAAAATAGACAAAAATGCTGTAATAAAGCCTACCGCATAAATACCCATAGATAGAAGCTGTCCTGAAATGGTTAATCTTACTAATGTATCTGTTGAAGGTAATGATTTATAGGCATATCTTAATGCTGTTCCATAAAGGAGCAAAAAAATCCCTGTAAGAATTAGTGTTAAATATAAAATTTTCTTTTTTCTCATTTCAAGGAAGGTCATTTTGATAATCGTATCCATTTTTATTCCCCCTCCCCTACCGTTTGGATAAATAATTCTTCAAGTAAATTTTCTTTTTTCTTCATATTATATAAAAGTCCATTGTTTTCTACGATGAATTTTGCTATTTGAGGAAGAACCTCATCATCCTTTACATGCATTTCTATTTCATTTCCTATCTTTTTTATATTTTGATCCATTTTTTTCAATTCATGAATAATTTTTTCATTTAGATTTCCTACTAAAAGTTGTACTGGTGAATGAAGGAGTTCCTCCATTGTTCCTACCTTTTTCATTCTTCCTCGATCTATAATAGCTACTCGGTCTGAAACCAGCTCTACCTCACTTAAAAGATGGGTATTCAAAAAAATAGTTTTCCCTTGATTCTTTAGTTTTAAAATAATATCACGAACATCTTTTCTTCCAATAGGGTCTAGTGCACTTGTAGGCTCATCCAAAAACAATATTTTAGGGTTTGGTAAAATAGCACTACCTAAACCGATCCTTTGCTTCATTCCTTTACTGTATTCTTTTATTTTTTTATGTTCATGTCCCTTTAATCCTACCATTATAAGTACTTCTTCTATTCTATTTTTAATATCTTTTTTATTCATCTTATAAAGAAGTCCATGATTCCACAAAAGTTCATATCCTGTTAACCAATTGTGATACTGAAAAAGCTCTGGTAAATATCCTATGTTTTTTCTAGTTCCTATATCTCCTATAGGTTTTCCAAGAATTTCTCCCTTTCCTGATTCAGGGTGTAAAATCCCTAGAAGAGTTCTTACAAAAGTACTCTTACCTGCTCCATTCTTTCCCAAAAAACTGAACACTTCCCCCTCTTTTACAGAGA
This sequence comes from Marinisporobacter sp., assembly GCA_025210525.1. Lineage (GTDB taxonomy): Bacteria > Bacillota > Clostridia > Peptostreptococcales > Thermotaleaceae > Crassaminicella. The sequence goes on along the minus strand of JAOARP010000017.1, from coordinate 22,051 downwards.
GGGAAATATCTACAAATCCACCATTTCCTTTAAATTGTTTTGTTAAATGATCCGTTTTTATAACCATCTACTTCATCTCCTCAACCATAGATAGTACTTCATCCACATCAAAATTACTACCTATACTATATACCATATCCCCTTGTTTAAAATATATATTATAATAGGCTCTTGAATCTTTATTTTTAATGATTATCCCCTTTTCACCTCTAATGTTTACTTCTTCCTTTGTTTGTGTCTCTGGATTGTAAACAATTGGAATAGTTGATGGTATATCCTCCATATCTAAAAATTGTTCTTTTATATTATTGGGTAAAAAGTTCATAGAAAACAAGGATTTTATTAATTGTTTTTCATCTACATCACTTGGTATTTCTATAGTAGGTGCTTTCATCTGCGTTACCCAAATAAATTTACGTTCTTTATCTTTCGTTTTATTTTCACTTTTTAAACTATAAGAAATTACATTTTCAGAACGAATACTAAAAGGTCTATTGTCCAAAGTTTTAGGAAGCGTTGTTGTTTCTCCTAAATAGTTCAAAAAGTCATTGGCTTTATCTATATTTAGTTTCATTGTAATCTCCTGTTTCGGATAAATGCTCGCATATTCATATTTAAAGCCTTCCTTTAAATTCATCACCTTCGCATTTGACATTTTATCTTTTATCTTTTCAGCACTAGGATTATCTATATTAATTTCTTTTCCTCCTGAAGATACATCCACTTTAATAAAGTTTTCAATTTCTTTAGAACCATTTCCTTTTCGAAAAATCTCATCTATTTCCCGAATATCTGATTCACTAATAGAAACCGTCTTCATTTCTTGTATTCGAAAGATCTTCAATAAATCCTGTGCTTTCGCTCTAATAGGATCTACAAATAATAAACTGGTACATATCAAAGCTACAGCCGCAACTGCTGTCCATCTTTTAGCTAATTGGTTCATTTTAAAAGTCCTCCTCTTATTCTTATTGACTACATGAATAGGACGGCAAGAAGGCATAACCAACCCTTTATTAAAAATGCCTTCTACTAGCTTTTCTTCCTTTTTTAATGTATCAAAACGCTCTTTACAATAAGGACAAGTCTCTATATGTGAAAATACTTCATCTATGTCTCCTTCATAGGTGCCATCAATAATTTGCTGAAATACCTCTATTTCATAACACATGAAACTCACCTTCCTTTTCATATAATTTTAAAAATTTCTGTTTTCCCCGTGCAATCAACTGACTAATATTGTTTTTAGTAATGCCCGTTCCCCTATGGATTTCTTCATAAGAATATCCTGAAAATTTTAAAATCAAACAAACTCTTTGTTTCTCTGGTAAACCTGATAAAACTTTTCTAACCCTTTTTACCTCTTCATTCCTAAATATTTCATCTTCTATTGAAAAAATCTCATTCACTTCCTCAAAAATGCTTTCTTCCCTTTTTATCCTTCTCTTTTCTCCTCTTAAGTAGTTGAAGGCTGTATTGGTTGCAACCTTTGAAAGCCAAGCCCCTAAAAACTTAATTTCCCCTTTTGAATCGAAATACTTTATAAACACTTCCTGTGTTAAATCTTCCGCTAATTCATTATTTCCAACTAAGTAATACAGCTGCTTGTATACTACACTATAATATTTTTCATAATTTATCTGAAAGGTTTCATTTGCTATTTTCTTTCTTCTTGGGATCCCAAAAATATTAACCACCTCCCGTCTTCATATATATAAACACCGCTATTTTAAAAAAAATGACACTTATTCTAAAAAATATTTTAAGTGTATTGATTATCTATAATCCTTAATATGATGCTATAAGATGGAAAATATTATAACATGTAAAAAAAGAATGCCTAAATATAAATCTAAGCACTCTTTATGCTGCATACTGCAATTTCTTTATGATTAGGTTTTATATCTACTTTTTTTACATACGATAAGTAGATAATTAAAGCTAGAGTCAAAAGTTCTCCTAGAATGATCGAAATCCAAATTCCTATATCTCCTATTATTAAAGGAAGAATGATTATAGCAAGTATTGTAAAGATCATTCCTCTACTGGTAGATATAATATTTGCTATCTTTGAATTCTCTGTAGATTGATGATACGTTACATTTACTATATTTATGGACGCTATAACAAAGGAAAACGCATAAATGATCATTGCCTCGTAAGTTAATTTTACAAGTATTCTATCACCATTAAATATACTGATTATTTTCTCTCCAAATAGGAGTAATATTCCATATATAATCAATGAAGCAGTAAAGTTCGTCTTTACACCTATTTTAAATACTTTTTTTACCTTTTCATAATCTCCCTTTCCATAGTTATAGCTTAACAAGGGCTGTATTCCTTGAGAAATTCCAATAAACAACGCTAAAAGGACAGCACTTATATAACCAATGATACTAAATCCTGCAATACCTATCTCACCAATTCTTCTTATGATTACTTGGTTAAAGGCAAATACACTAACTGCTGGTGATACTTGAACGATAAACTCTGGTGTTCCAGCCCTTATAATTCTTATGAGTTCTTGTTTTTTTAATTTAGGCATATATAATTTCAAATTTCCCCTTTTTCTAAGGAAATGGGTTAGGAGTAAAAACACACTAGATAATTGCCCTAATCCAGAAGCTACTGCTGCACCTATTATTCCCAGATTAAAAATAAATATAAAAGTATAATCTAAAGCGATGTTCGTTACTGCACCCAAAATCAAAGAAATCATAGCTAAATTGGGATTCCCATCATTTCTGACAAAGGCACTTAAGGCCAAACTTCCTGAAAATCCAAGTCCAAATAGCATATAATAACGAAGATATTCAGCTGTTCCTTTAAGTAATTCATCACTCGCTCCTAACATTCTTGCTAATTGTTCTGGAAAAATCACACTAATTATTGATACAACGCCTGTTATAGCTATTATTAAGAATAAACTCTGTAAGAAAATATTGTTCCCTTCCTCATACTTATTCTCTCCGAACTTTATAGACATTACTGCTGCTCCTCCCATGGTAATCATCATGGTTATAGCAATCATCAATGTGGTAATGGGTAAAGCTACATTTATTGAAGCTAAAGCACTTGCCCCTACTCCTCTACCTACAAATATTCCATCAACAACTATATACAGTGCTGAAACCATCATTCCTATTACAGATGGAACCGCATATTTCATAAACTCTTTCCATAGTGACTTCATGTTTTATCCCTCCTAAAAGAGATTATAAAGTCTATACCATGTATAGAGTCAATAGGTTTAAATTAAAATTTGTAGTTCATATAATAAATCCTCATTTTGCCATGATTCTAAAGTATTGAATAATTGAGTTTCTACCCCCATACCTCTAGGGATGATATTATTTTCTTTCATATATTTCCTTAATTTATCTACGGCACTTTCTCGATCTTTATTTAAATATGCGATACATATAAATTTACCTGCTGCTATCTCTTTGATCTCTACCTTATTATTTTCAATATCCTTCATATAGACTGTTGAATAAATACTTTTATAACAAATATATTCTTCATTAAAAAATATATCTAAATCTATGAAATATCCTGTTTCTCCTTCAAATATGATTTCATTTTCTTCTAGAATTCTATCTAACCTTCTTAGTTTTATTTCTATATCACTATCTTCATCTTTTTTATTTAATATAGTATTTACAGTGAATCTTTTTTCAATTTCTCTAAAATATATTTTATTGGTTTCTTTAAGTTCTACAGCATATTTAATCTTTTTTTCTATCTTTCCTATAGCCTTACTTATATTCTCTAATCGAATGATCTCTTTCTCGACTATCTGTTGTTGATTTTTTATAAAAGATAATAATGTTAGCACATCTTTATTATGTAGTACATCATTAAGCTCCTTAAGAGGAGCCCCTATATATTTTGAATACCTGATTAAATCTAAATAGATAAATTGATCTATTGTATAATATCTATAATTACTCTTTGGATCAACATAAGCAGGTTTTAAAAGCCCCATTCTATCATAAAGCCTTAAAGCCTGAATAGATACATTATTAATCTTAGCCGTTTCTCCTATAGAAAAATATTTTTTCATAAAAATCACCTTAATATTGAATTTTTATTCTATAACTTTATTCTTATAATACCATTAAAAACTCTATTTCATTATCTAAAATAGAGTTTTTCACAAATATATTCATTAACCTTTGAATAACTCAATACCTTTTTGCGTTTGCTTGTTTACTTCTACAAGAATTTCATCTATCAATTTAAATATTTGTCTTGATAGTTTTTCAGCTGCATCATAATATTCTTGTGCCTCTAAATGATTGTTCTCTTTAATAGCTTTCAATACTTTTTTTCCGGAGTTATGAAGGTCCTCATGAACACGGTCGATTTCATTCCATTCTTTTTCAATCACGATAGGCATGTTTTGTATAGAATGATAAAAATGACCAAATGCACATTTAGAACTATCCGTTTGTAGTGGATGATTTTTCATTGTATCTACACTATAATTTAAATTGTCCAACCAACTTTGATGAGCTATTTTGGCCTTTTCCATATGTTCTAAAAATTCCCTATTACTCATAGCATGTATCGTTCCATCTAATCCTTGTCTCATTTCCTTTACAATATCTGAAAGAGTCTGATCTATTGTTGAAATTTTCTTAGCATATTCTCCACTTTTTAATGCATCTTCATGAATTGTATTTGTCATAACACTTAATCTCTCTGCATCCTTACTTGAGATATCCATAGCTTCATTAATTTCCGTAGCCGCTACACTTACTCCGCTCATAGCTTCATTGATGGTATATACATTATTTACTGTACTTTCAAGCATATCTACATTCTTGTTCGTAGTATCCGATACAGAATCAATTTTTTTACTCATTTTTTCTGTAGATTCAATAGTGTTGTTCATACTTTCCTTGCCCTCTTTAGCAGCCTCTTGAATATGATTTACAAAGTTCTCCATCCCTCGAAGACTCTCCTTTGTATCATCTGCAAGCTTTCTTATCTCTTGTGCCACAACAGAAAATCCTTTCCCATGCTCTCCTGCTCTTGCAGCTTCTATAGAAGCATTTAAAGCTAACAAATTGGTTTGATCTGCTATAGCTCCAACTCCTATTACAATTTCATTTACTTTATTAGCCATTTCAACTAGTCGTTCAATTTGTTTACTCATAATGCTTGCATCATTCATTACGTCTTGCTTTAATTGATTGATTTCTTTAATTTCATCAAGACTCTTATAGTTTTGATTTGTTAATTCCTTCGAAGATACCGCTAATTCTTTTAATGTTTCAGTAGTTTCATTAATCGTATAATTTACCTGATTCATACTAGCAGTAATTTCTTCTACCACAGCTAAATTTGATTCACTTACAGTTGCCATTTCTTTTGCAAAATCAATTAGTTCATCAGAAATACTAGACATTTCCACATCAAAATCACTTAATGATGCATTTACATCTAACATCTTTTTTGATGAAGTAGACATGATTTCTTCATTAGAAAAAAGTCTTTCATAATCCTTTAGTAAATTTTTGTGTACAGGATACTCAACACTTGGTATTGACGTTTCTTTTCCTTCAATCCTATCTTCCACATATTTAATAATAGCATTTGCTTCTTCACAGGGTTTTCTCTTAAAAATTTTAAACATTATTAATCACCTTTAATATCCTTTTGTATTTTTTATTTTCGTTTTTACAATTTTACAAATATCAACTCTTTAGATATATACCCTATACCACTTTTTCTAATCAATTCTAAAAAATTATCTTATGCCCTTATTTCTTCCACTTCTTTTAGCTATATATAGCTTTTCATCTGCTTTAGCAATAAGTTCTTTACTATTGTTTCCTTCCCACCCTGCAATTCCGCCACTTATGGTTATTTTCACTTCGCCTTCATTAAAACTCGAAGCTTCTATTTTTTTTCGAATTTCCTCGAATATCCTAAAGGCCTGTTCATCATCTGCATTCGGTAAGACAATTAGAAATTCTTCTCCCCCATATCTTCCTACCGCATCTTCTCTTCTAATAGTTTCCTCAATAATAGCAGCTACTTGCTGCAAAACAACATCTCCTACAGGATGTCCATAAGTATCATTAACTATTTTAAAATGATCAATATCACAAAGAGCAATCGAAATATTTGTATCTTCTAAGAAAGATTTCTTTAGTAATGCTTCTAAATATTTAAAAATATATTCTCTATTTAAAACTTTTGTCAACCAATCCTTTGTATTTTTTTCTCTTAATCGATGTTCTTCTTTTTTTAGTTTCTCATTAATTCTTTCCATCTGATAAAGCTGTTGCTTCGTTTTCGTAATATCTTTAGATATACAAGTATATCCATTGATTTTCTCATCTTCATCCTTAAGGGGAGTAAATATAGATAATACCACTGAAAAAAATCCATTTGATTTTATCAAAGTATTTTCAATATTCTCAGCAATCCCTCTCTCTCTTATATCTTGGATTATTTTTTCTTGATCAAATGTTTTATCAAAAATCATACAAATAGATTCATTTTCTAAACTTCCTAAGCTATATCCTAAAAGCTTTAGTCCATATTGATTGATTTTTATTATTCTAAAGTCCTCATCCAAAATAATAAATAAATCTCCAACAGAATTAATAATATTTTCAAGATTATTTTTAGAGATCAATGTATTTGCTAATTTATTAGCCATTTCATTAAAAGATACTGCAAGCTGACCAATTTCATTTTCTCCATAAACCTTTACTTGAACATTCAGGTTCTTATCAGAAATTTCCTTTATTCTTCTCGTAAGTCCAACAATAGGACGAGTAATTAATCTAGATATAATATAAGAAACACTCAAAAGTGCTACCAATATATATATACTAATTATAATCATAGTACGTTTTGTGATCTCTTTGAGCTTTTGGTCTATTTTACTATAATCATATTCAATTCGAACTACTTTCTTCGTATCATCAAGAACATTTAAAAAGGTATTGATAAATATATATTCTTTATCTGCAATTCCATTTTCATTTTTAATAACATAGCTTTTCCGTGTATTTAAAACTTTTTCAATATTTCTTAATTCTTCTTTATTTGTTTCTTGGTTATAATAACCTAAAACAAAGGCTTGTCTATCATACACAAGTAAATTCTTTATATATGGATTATTCTTTTTTAAATTTATTGCCATATCAACATAATCAACTTTTTTTATATACTTTTTAAGTTCTTCCGATGAAAGTCCTACTTCAAGAACATATTCATGATCCTCTACAGGAGCATATCCCCATTTTCTTAACTCATAGGTTCTTATCTCTGATGTTACTTTTGAAATTACTATCGTATTCCCTTTTCTAATCTCGGTAAATTTTTCATAAAAATCTGGAAATTTTTTAAAATCAATCCCTAATGCTTTGGGAAAAGTTGAATAAATAATAATCCCATTCTTATCAATAATATAAAAATCTAACAAATAATTATATTTTTCTTTTAACCCTTGAACATTTATGCTATCAAGATCATTTTTATGTTCTTCATATTCCTTTTGGAAAAGTTTTAGACTCTCTTTCATCAAAGGATCATAATAGCTTGAAATTAATTCATAATTCTTTTCAGTAGTCGTAATCGTATCTACCACTAATTGTTTCGATTGATTGGTTGCAATAGATGCATTCTCTAATATATTACTTTTTAAACTAAAGTAATTGATTCCTGTTGTGATTAACAATATAGGTATAACAACCATGGTAATAATTAACATGGCACTATAGCGTATAGAAATATTTTCTAATTTCATATTTCCTCCTCATATAGTTATCTATCGTATTAATTAGTATTAATTATAACAAAATATTAAACGCTTATAAAATAATTCATTGAAAAATGTCTAAAGGAATATGACAACCTACAATTTCTCTACTGGACTAATTTGAATAATTTCAGAAAATTTCTACTTTATGTGATAGCCATTAATTTTACTCAAAAAGTATTTACGCAATAATATAACTATGCTATACTATATTCAAAGTGGAGGCGTTTGTCGGATGTGCCTGGCTAATAAAAAACCGAAGAAAGTTTGAGGCGTTTATCGGGCGTGCCTGGCTAATAAAAAACCGAAGAAAGTGGAGAGAAGGGAACATCTTTTGATGTTCCCTTTAAAATATTATAGACAAATTGAGAGGGTCGAGCAAAATGTCCAAAATAAAATGCAACTTTGTTTTTATAAAAGAAGAATATTTTAAACAAAATAGGCAACTTGATGAAATGCTAGATCCTTACGATATCGGTAAGCAAATACAAAGGCAATATGTATTTCTAAAAATCCAATATAAAGACAATAATATTTTAGTTCCTCTTAGAAGCGAACTTCCTTTTAATAAAAAAATAGGTGACATTGGCTACCCTGTTCCTTCTAAGAAAAAAACTCATGCAGGATTAGATTTTAGAAAAATATTAATCGTTAATAACCCATCCTATATAGAATTATCTAAATACCCTAAAATTCCGAAATCACAACAACAAATTATAGAACAAAATTATCCATCCATCGAAAAAAGAGTTTTACAATATATAAACGGATATATTAAATCTGCATTAAAAAAACGTGAAAAAAGAGATAAGAAATATAAATTTTCAACACTTCACAATTTTCATGATGCTTTAGGCATTATTAAACATTTAACTGAAAAGAAAAAATCACAGCAAGAAGTTGCTGTCTCCAGTGATGATGCTTAATGAAAACTCTAAAAAATACTTCTTATATAATCTGACACAGCGACTCCTAATTCCTCATGAGCTTTAGGGTCTAAATGTAATCCATCAATTTTACTAGATTTTATAATCTTTGAAGCATCTATCAAGTAGCACTGATCTTTAAGGATTTTTTGAAATTCATCTGAAAATTTTAAACTCTTTTCTATTCCTCCGAAACACTTTCCATACCTTCCTCCATTGGTGGTGGAATGATAACCAATATTTCTGGTGCCTGCATATTCGGACCTGTATCACTTTTCTTTATCATCTTGACTAATGCTTCAACCCCTTTTGCCACATCTACTGCCTGCAATGAAAATCGATGTTTTAAGTCATTACTTCCTAAAAATAAAACCACCAAATCAATAGGTTTATGGCTATGAATACATGGAAAAAGATATTTTTTCCCATTTCTATACTCTCCTTCAATAGGATCATCTCAGACAGTAGTCCTTCCATCTAAGCCTTCACATATAGCTTCATATTCATCTCCTAACCTTTTTTTCAAAACGGAAGTCCATATCTTATCCTTTTCATATCTTGTCTTTGTTTTTGGATTGTATCCCCAAGTATTGGAATCTCCATAACATAGTATCGTTTTCACAAATATCACCTTTTCATTAAAAATTTTTTCAAAATCTCATCAATCAAATATCATTTATAGGTATTTTTATTTCATATAAAAATTCATCTTCATTATTGACTATAAAACTACTAATAATTGATGTTACAATAATATCTCCTCTTATCTTCAATTGTTTCACATTAATATATTCTTTTAATCTTGAAAAAGTATCCTTTATATTGTGACGTGAACCTTTATGGTAAGCTACTATACACATACCCAGTTGGTACTTATGAACATTTGAATCATTAATTAGTCCTTGATCAATAGGTATGGCTATCTTTTTCATATCTTTATTTTGAGCAGAATGTAAATACTTTTCATTATAAATAAATGATAAACCATGATTATGTCCAATTTCTGAATAATTAGGATACTTATTAGTAAGCTCAAGTAATTTAGCTTCAAATTCATACCAATCATTACTTGTTTGACAATCCCCAATAATACCATACATAGCATCACAATTTTTGATTTCTATTTGGTTTTCAGTAATTTCACTTGTTTCCTCTATTGTTTCAATAATATCTTTTATATTTTCTGTAACAGCCTGCATTTTTTTTATTTTATCTTCCATCTGCTTTTTCTGTAATTTTAGTGTTTCTAACGCTTCTTCAACACGATCAATCTTTTTAAATTTTTTAATCTCTTCTAACGATAATCCTAATATTTTATAAAATTTTATACGATCTACCTCTATAAACTGTTCTACCGAATAATATCGATAATTGTTCTTCTCATTCACTATTTCAGGAGATAATATGCCCATTTTATCATAATACCTTAGGGTTTGAGCATCTATATTTTTGATCTTAGCTATTTCCCCTATTCTATATCTTTTTTTCATAGCCACATAACTCCCTTTTAATATATTCTAAACTAACTCTAATATTCCCTATTGACTTTATGGTTACTATAAGGTTTATAATTATTTTTGTCAACCAAATCTATAGGAAAGGAAAATATTTTTAAATATGAAACAATACAATTTACTAACAGGAAGCATCCCTAGACATATGCTTCGCCTAGCATTACCTTCAATAGCAGGTATGTTTTCATTTACTATATTTAATTTGACAGATACCTATTTCGTCTCACAATTAGGTACTACCGCACTTGCCGCTATGGGATTTACTTTTCCAGTAGTTATGATAGTAGGAGCCATTTCAGGTGGCATGAGCACAGGTGCTGCCTCACTACTTTCCCGTGCAAAAGGTGCAAATAACCATCATCAAATGCAGCGTATCGCAACCGATGGAATCTTGCTGTCTTTAATCTTTGTCATATGTATTAGCCTTATAGGAATATTTAGCATGGATAAGGTATTTACCCTACTTGGAGCAGATTCAGATACCTTATCCTTAGTCAAGGACTATATGCTTATATGGTATAGCTTTGTAGTCGTGGTAGTTACTCCTCCTGTTTGTGATTCATGTATGCGTGCAAGTGGAGATATGATACGCCCCTTTATTGTAATGATCATATGTGCAGTATTTAACATTATACTTGATCCTCTTCTTATACATGGATATTGGATTTTCCCAAAACTTGGAATACAAGGGGCTGCACTAGCAACCGTCATTGCACGTATAATAGGTATGATCGCAACACTATCCTTTGCACATTTTCATCATCACTTACTATCATTTGAGTTTAATAGCAAGAAAGAAATCTTTGAATCATGGAAAGATATTTTAAAAATAGGTATACCTGGCATTGCTGTACTTTTAATGCCTCAATTATTACGAAGTGTCCTTACCGCGTTAGTATCATCATCAGGAGGCACCGTAGCAGTTGCAGCAATCGCTGTAGGTACTCGTATAGAAAGCTTTGTAACAATAATAACTTCTGGAGTAGCCATGTCTTTAGTTCCTATAATTGGTCAAAATTGGGGAGCTGGGCATTATGATAGAGTTTATACTACTAGAAAATTAGTTATTAAATTCGCCTTAATATATGGCGTAATGGTATTTACCCTATCTATCCCTCTTGCTAAACCTATGTCACGTATATTTACACCCGATGAACAAGTAGTGTTATATAGCGCATACTACCTATGGATCATCATATTTGGAATGATGGGTTTAAATATCACAAATTGGATGAGTCAAGCATTTACCACCATCGGTCGTCCTATTTGGACGATTGTACTAAACGTTATAGGAACACTTATCATAGTGCTCCCTCTTGCAATATTAGGAAAAATGATTTACTCCTATATCGGTATCCTTCTAGGCATTTGTATTGGTCAAATAATAGTAGGTATAGGTGCTATTATATTATCTAAAAGCAAGATGCACCCAAATATAATTTCTGTTTCCCATTAATATCTCAGAAAATTTATATAACTAAACTAAAACCGAAGAGTTATCCAGCCTCTTCGGTTTTAGTTATCTCTAATAAGTTTCTTTTGAAAATTCATCTTACTACTTTTTGCTTAAATTTCTCTTTTTTATGTAATATATTTTGCACATTATTTAAAGCAACACCTCCAATTATACTTATTCCACCTAAAATCGTACAAACATTTATCCCTTCATCAAATAGCATAAATGAAACAATAGATGCTACAAGTGGATTAATATAATTAAATACCGATGTTCTTGAAGGTCCAAATTCTTTTATTGCACTATACCAACTATAGTATCCTAAAACTGTACAAGTAGCTCCTAAATATAAAGCTGCTAATATTGCTTTCATATCTATGTCATTAAATTTGCTTAAAAGAGAATCTGATGATAAGAAGTTAGAAGTAAATGCAAAGGGTGCTAACATGATCAAAGCAAATATATTCATATATGCCACAACAATAAACGGGTCATATTTTTTTAATATCTTCTTTGCTCCTATAGAAAATATAGCTAGCATCACCGCATTTAATAGCATAAGCATATCCCCAAACATGGTTTTCCCAAAAGAAAGATTAGAAACATTTCCTTTTGTTATAATAAGAATAATTCCTGCAAAGCACATAGCAATACCCATTATTCTCACAAGTTCTAATTTCTCTTTTAAGAATAAGCATGAATATATTGCTACTATTATAGGTGCTAATCCTACTAGTAAGGATGCATTAACAGTCGTAGTATATTCTAAAGCCGTATACTGTACAATAAAATACCCCCCTATCCCCATAAATCCAAGATACATAATATATGGAATATCTTTTTTACTTACTTTTCTTTTATTTTTTGGAGTTTTAAACAATATGATAGAAAAAATAATCGTTGCAAACAAAGTTCTTAAAAAAAGGAACTGTACTGGTGATAAATTGCCTATACCGATTTTCACTGCTCCAAAGGATGTTCCCCAAAATATTACTGTTAAAATTAGTAGAAAATACAAAAAATTTTTTCTCATAGATTTCATCTCCTATATGATTACTTTGATAATTTTTATACAACATTGTATAACACGTAACTTGAATTCAATTTAATGTTATCATGGCTCTAAAATATAGTAAAATAGATATATATGATACTCTATATCTATTTTAGTGATAATGATTAGGAAGGAAAATACTATGGATTTTAAATTATTAAAAACATTTGTAACAATCGCTTATACTGAAAGTTTTTCAAAAACAGCGGAGATACTAAATTATGCACAATCAAGTATCTCTGAACAAATAAAAAAACTTGAAAATCAATTAGAAACTATCTTATTTGAGCGTTTAGGCAATCATATAAGGCTTACTAACGATGGGAAAATATTTCTATCCTATGCTAAAAAAATATTACATTTATACGATGAAGCTGTTGCTAGCTTATCCTCATCTTCCCCTCAAATTATAAAAGGAGAATTAAGAATTGCCATTACAGAAACCCTGTGTTTTTATCGTTTACCGAAGCTTTTAAGGGATTATCATACACACTATCCTCATGTAGATGTTAAAATAAAAATGGGCAATTGCTACGATTTTCCTTCTTGGATCAAGAAAAATATCATAGACATTGCCTTTGTATTAGATGACCAAACAGATCATCAAGATATCATATCCGAGATTTTATTTAATGAACCTCTTGTTTTAGTTGTAAATAAAGACCATAGTTTTGCCACTAGAAAAACCGTTAGTCCTTATAACTTAAAAGGTGAAAATTTAATACTCACTCAAAAGGGCAGTAAGTATCGTAGCTTATTTGAAAATTATTTAATGAATATAGGTATTTTCCCTGATTCTCTATTAGAGTTTGAGAGCACCGAAGCTATAAAGCATTTTGTCATAAATGGTCTTGGCATTTCCTTTCTACCACGTTCTACTATAAAAAAAGAATTACTAAGTGGAGATTTACATGAGATTTCATTACCAGATAAAAACTTCAACATACCTGCTCAAGTTCTTTACCATAATAACAAATGGATTTCTCCACCTTTACAAGCTCTATTAGATTTAACACATACTCTAAAAAATGCTGAATAGATTTCTCCATAATCATACCTCCAAAAATTATATTATCTCACATTAAATATATAATGATAAAGAAACCTTGAATTGATAAGATTGTAGAAAAATAATAATCGAACCTTTTTTATATGAATCTCATTACATTCTTATTTTTTCAAGAATTCTCCACTACATATTTCTACTTTTCCTGTAAGTTTGCCGTCTTTTATATGTGATATTATCCGTATCATTCCATTGCCATTATTTGTATAATAAGTAGAAACTGCTTTATTTTTTTTATTATTAAGTGCAGTATTAATCAATATGCTATCTTTCTTATAAAATTTATACGTAGGATTAGCTTCTTCCACTAATTTTATATAGTTTTCTATATTTTCTTTTGTAGCTTTTTCAACTTGAATATATGTGAATTTTTCCGTTGCAAAACCGTCTTCTACATCATACTTATTCATAGCTTTGTCGCCTTTTTTAACAGTCTCCATAAAAATCACATTTCCAAATCTAACTTGGGGTAATTCTTCAGGATATATTGATGAATTCTCCACATTTGGCTTAAACTCAGTCTCATGTATAATCGTTTCTCTTTCTACTTCCGGCGTAGGTTTAATAATATCATGAGCTTTATTGCTATTTATTTTATCATTTCCTTCTATTTTTTCATCCGAAACGAATATATACTTTCCGTCATCATCTTGTATCATATAACCACCATCTACTTTGAAATTCCCTAGTTCTACTGAATCATCATACTCATAAATTTCAGAAGTTGTCATTGGTTTTATCCAATTATTTAAAAGCGCATCTGTAAATACATATATCCCACTACAAAGCCACATTAATACAATAATCCAATATAATATTTTATGATCTCTTCTACTTACATCTTCCAAAATATATGCATAACCACTTTTAATATCTAGTATCGCCCATAAGATATAAAGCACACCAAAGAATATAGGCATATCAAATATAATAGCGCATAGTACTAATGTTATACCTAAAATAGTTTTCCATTTAATAGGCTTCTTAAATGAAATATCAACATCATCTACATTTGGCATTTCTAGATCACTACTCTTCTTACTAGGTGTATTTTCTGAGGAAAAATTAACATTAGTCTGTACACTTTTTCCTCTTTTGGCCTTTTCAAATTGCTCGTCAAACCATAATGCTCCTTCCTCTAATTCCTGTGGAGTCATATGCTTTGGTTGATATACAGCATTCGTACAATCAAATTTTGAATAATCTCTAGTAAGTAATCTATTTTCATTTACGATCCTATTATAAAATGGTGTCCCTGGAAAAGGAGTTAATATAACGCTATGACAATTTGCAATTTTTACATCAATAGCAAAATCAAGCGTCTTTTTAAAAATATCCTTATGATGCTCATCAAATCCAAACAAAAAACTGGCATCCAGTCGAACACCGGTACCTTGTATCTTGTTAATGTAACCCTTTAACTTATCCACTTTTATAAATGATTTTCCTATATTATCAAGAGCTTCCTGACAAGGGGTTTCAAGTCCAACAAGCAAATCTGTAAGTCCACTTTTTATCATCCAAGATAAAAGTTCATCATCTTCTGCAACGGTTATTGTACACTCTCCAATCCATTGTATTTCAAGAGGTACAAGCGCTTTGAATAGCTCTAATGCATATTCTCTATCAGCAATCAAATTATCAGCATGCAACTCAACAATTTTGGCACCAGACAGCTTGATTTCATTTACAATATCAGAAATCGGACGAAACCGATATTTCTTAAAAAATGGATTAACTACGCAATAATTACAACCATTATCGCAACCCCTACCCACTACTACTGACCATACACCACCATAATCTCTTAAATTAAGCAAATTCTTAGGATATGGATGAAGTTTAGATAAATCTACAGGTTCATTGCTTAAATATCTCTTTTTTAATCTGCTATTTTGAAAGTCATCTAGAAGCTTTGTCCAGTAATTTTCAACTTCACCAACCATAACACTGTCACAATATTTCTCTGCTTCGTCTACCATAAGGGTTGGATGAAGTCCACCGAGAATCACAGTTTTTCCAAGTTCTTTAAACTTTCTAGCAAGTTTATATCCACGTATAGCATCAGGAGTTGAAAAAAATATTGCAATAAGATCGGCTTTTGTTTTGAAATTTACCTTTTTTCCTATGGTTTCATCAACCATTTCTAGTTCTATATTATTAGGTGTTGCTGCTGCAACTGCAAAAATATTCTGTGGCGGTCCACCCATACTGGCTTTGTATTCCTTAAACTCACTATCTGCTGATGCTTTTATTAAACATACTTTCATGTATGATCTCCTTCCTTTTTGTAACATATTTACCCATAAATATTTCTACATAAACCAATAGAAATATGGAATAATGCAACAAATTGCAAGTATAAACCACCCTGATAAAACCAGCCAATACATTATAGGTTCATATTTTCGGTATATTTTACGATAAGACCATACACTTCCTACAATTAAATCATAAATTCCCCATATCAATAGAATAATACCAATTATTAACCAAGTCATCACATCACATCCTTTTGTTGTTTAGAATAACTCTAAGTTAAAGAAGTAAACGCTTTAGCACTCATTTTAGCTACAAATTTATAATACCTATAAGTAGCTTTTAGTGTATAAGCTCTATCTTCAAAATACTTTATACCTTCTTCAATATCTTTCTCTGTCAAATGATCATGTTTATAAACTAAATGCCTTCCATCATATTTAGCCCAATCCTTTGTCACTATTTTACCTTCCTTATCTAATTGATCATAAAATTTTGTTCCTGGAAATGGAATAGGCACTACTGCGTGGGTTACATCTAAATCTATCTCTTTGATATATTTTACTGTCTCTTCAAATATATCTTTTGTATGTCCCGCAAAACCAAATAGCATTGCAGAATCAATCATTATACCATGTTCATGTAGTTTCTTGATCTGATTTTTAACCCGCTCTATTTTCATAAATCCTTTATCCATATCAGATAATTCTTTTCTAGCTGGCGTTTCTAATCCTAAAAGAAGATATGAAAGCCCACTTTTAGCTGCAAGTTCTAAAAGTTCATCATCATCAGCAAAATCCGCTGTTGTTTCACCAACCCATTTTATATTCAGTGGTATCAATTTCGTAAAAAGCTCTTTAGCATATTCTCTATCAGCAGTTAAATTATCTGAATGGAGTTCAATTATTTTAGCTCCTGAATTTTTAATTTCTTCAATAATATCATCAATAGGTCTAAATCTCATAGACTTAAAGAATCTATTTACAAGACAATAACTACATCGATTCACACAACCTCTTGAAACTAATACAGACCATACATAATTATATTGACTTAGTGGTATTATATCTTTAGGAAATGGTTTAACTTTTGATAGATCCATTTCTATTTCTCGCTCATAGCTTTTTTTCATTGCTCCATTTCTATAGTCAAGAAGTAATTCTTCCCAAATCTCTTCACATTCTCCAATTAATAAACTATCTCCATGACCAAGTGCCTCTTCTTGATTAAATTTTACATGGAGCCCCCCAAGTACAACAGTTTTGCCAAGTTTTCTAAACTCATCCGCAATTTCATAACCTCTCATTGCATCTGGCGTTGAAAAGAATATTGCTACAATATCAGCATTATTTTTGTAATCCACCTTCATATCTACAGTTTCATCAATCATATCTATTTTAATATTCTCTGGAGTACATGATGCGAGAGAAAAAATGGATTGTGGTGGAGCAGCCATATATTTTTTATACTCCTTAAATATACTTTTAGCACACGCTTTAATGATATATACTTTCATCAAAATCACTCCTTTTCTTAAAGAATACACCTTAGAGTAACTCTAATGTCAATAATTTTTCAAAAAAAATATTCTTATTTTTCAAGAACATTTTTTCATTCATTTTTTTATTATTTAATTTTAATTTGCAATTCTGCCGCATACTCTGATTCACTTATCATCGAAGCTTTTAGACCGATTATTAGAATCATTTCCCCTTCATACTCAATATTATTCTTAATAATATATTCAAACATTTCTACAACCCTTTTTTCTATTTCCATATCATTGTGTACGAAAAAGCTATAGCTTAAGTACTTTCCTTTTTCACAAATCAGAGATTCAATATTATGTTCATTTACATCATCTAGTAGACAAAGACTTATTTGATGATCCTCTAAAATATAATAAGAATCACTTTTATATAGTGGTGACATATCAATACTATGTTTATCATAAAAATCATAAATCTCTTTAATAGAATAATCCATTTGGTAATCACTCTTTTTAATAATAATAAATCTTCTTTTATGAAAATATTTAAAACTAAAGATTTCTTTGTTATTCTCATATTTATCTACAATTTCTAAGCTTTCATCTATGTCTCTTTTAAGTAGTTTTAACCGTTTTATTTCTTCATCTATTTTTTCATAGGATTTTTCCATAGCTTGTCTATAATTCTCTTTGTTATAATTATTTATTAATTTTTTGACATCCTTAATTGAAATACCACTCTCTCTTAAAATCATGATGATATTTAAACTATAAATATCATTATAACTATATAACCTATACCCACGATCAGATACATGTGAAGGCTTTATTAATTCTTCTTTTTCATAATATCTTATATTATAAGTTGATATATTTAATAATTTTGAAACTTCACCAATTGTTAAGTATTTTCTCATTACTACACTCCTGTTTAACTCAAGTATATATACTATAATCTGTAATCATTCCACCCTAATTTACATTCTGTTATATCATATCCAAAAAATCTATACTTCTTATATAATCTGAAATACATATTCCTAATTTTTCATGAGCTTCAGGATCTAAATGTAATCCATCGATTTTGCTGGATCTTATAATCTTCGAAGCATCCATCAAATGACATTGTTCTTGAAGAACATTTTGAAATTCCTCTGAAAATTTTAAACTCTTTTCTATTCCCCCACACATAATAGGAACATCTTCTATTCCTTTCTCCATTGGTGGTGGGATGATAACTAATACTTCTGGTGGCTGCATATTAGGACCTGTATCACTCCCTTTTATGATCTTGACTAAAGCTTCAATCCCTTTTGCCACATCTACCGCCTGTAACGAAAATCGATGCTTTAAGTCATTACTTCCTAAAAATAAAACTACCAAATCAATAGGCTTGTGGGTATGAATACACGGAAAAAGATAATTTTTCCCATTCCTATATTCTCCTTCAATAGGATCATCCCAAACTGTAGTTCTTCCATTAAGTCCTTCACATATAACTTCATATTCATCACCTAACCTTTTTTTCAAAATAGAAGTCCATATAATATTCTTCTCATATCTTGTTTTTGTTTTCGGATTATACCCCCAAGTGTTAGAATCTCCATAACATAGTATAGTTTTCATAAATATCACCTTTTCATTGAGAATTTATTCTTTTCATTTACACAATTCTAGTATATAATTACAACCTTATATTTTCTATAGTTTTTAATTAGTTACTCTACTTGCTCCATATTTATCTCCCTTATTCTCAGTTTACACTATTTTATATATTTAAAGTATTTCTATCTATCACTAGCATAATTATAAAAATTTTTATAATTTGTTGATAGATAATATACTATAAAATACGAAGTATTAAGTATCCGGATAAATTAAACACTAAGCTTATTATAAGGACGTGAAATGAATGAAAATTACAGAAAAAACTTTTGTTCTTCAGCTAAAAAATAGAGATGAAAAAGCTTTAGCATATGTCGTAGACACTTATGGATGGATTATTAAAGCTATTGTAAAGAAGCATCTATATAATTTAAAAATTCATCAAGAAGAATGTATCAATGATATTCTTTTAGCTATTTGGAACAATATCTATCGTTTTAATGAAGATAAAAATACTTTTAAAAATTGGGTAGCAGCCATCTCAAAATACAAAACAATTGATTATAGGAGAAAATATTTAAGAGATTTAAAAAATGAAAATATAGATGGTATAAATTTAATAACAGAAGATGATGTTCTCAAAGAAGTTACAAAAAAAGACATTAATAAAGATTTAGATGACTTATTGAATTGCTTAAACACAAAGGATAAAGAATTATTTCTTAAATTGTATGTAGAAGAACAAGATATCAATTCTATAAGTAAAGAAACAGGATTAAAAAGATCTGCCATTTACAACAGAATATCTAGAGGGAAAAAAAAGCTTAAAGCTATATGTAATATTCTAGAAAGTAGGGGATAAAAAATGAAAAAAAATATATATGATCTATTAAATGACGTTGAAATAGACTTAACTGAATATGATCAAGAAGGGTTTACTGATATTGAAAAGAAAAAATTCAAAAATAGCTATAAAAAATCTATCAAAAAAAATAATATTATATATAAAAAATATGCATCTATTGCTTTAATAGCACTGTTAACCATAGGATTGCTAGGAGCAAATTTAGGAGGTTCTGTTTGGGCAAATATAAATATGATCGCCTTTGATCTCGCAAATTATTTAGGAATAGAAAAAGACTTATATGACTATAAAACCGTTGTAAATAAGTCCATAGCTAAAACTGGAGTAACCATTCAATTGAATGAAGTTATTTTAGATCATAATCAGTTAGTCGTTTCTTCTACTTTAACATCTAGTACAAAATTAGGAGAATATTACTCCTTAGACAGTAGTATTTATGTAAATGGAAAAAAGATAAATAGTGGAGCTAGTGGAAGTTCAAAACCAACAGACGAATATACAGCAGAAGAAGTCATGTTTCATGACTTAGAAGATAATTTTAGTGGTGACTTAGATATTAAAATTGTATTCTCCGATCCAGTTATTAATGGATCAACAAAATCAGGACGTTGGGTATTTGAATTTAAAACAAATGGAGATGAGTTAGTAGCAGACACAAAAGAATTTTTGATTGATTATACCTTTGCTCTTCCTAATGGTCAAAGTATTTCTTTAGAAAAATATACGAGTAATAATTTAGGGCAAAAAATTTATTTTTCTAAAGATTCTAAAGATACTTCCTATAACATGGTACTAAGAGGACACGATGATTTGGGAAATAAAGTTGAGTTTTTCATGTCTCGTACAAATGGTTGTAACGGAATATTTAATTTGGAAACTATTGATGGAAATCTCAATGAAAATGCAAACAAACTCTCACTGACTCCTTATACCGTTAAGATGCCTGAGCAAAGTGGCAAAATGAGTCATGATTTTAAAAAAGTTGGTGAAGAGTTTACAATAGATTTATTGAAATAATTAATAGAACCAGGACAAATATCAGAATATTGTCTTGGTCTTATTAATATTTTTTCAAAACCCACCGTCATTTATGGTACGGTTCAGCGAATATCATTAAATAACAAAGTGAATTTTGAACATAAGATTAAAATCATTATATAATATTAACGCATATACAGAAAAACCTGCTGTAGAAGTAGGTCTTTTATATAATGATACCTTATATCTTAGATTGCTTTCTACTTCTTAATTTTCTTCTGTATTTCAATAATACATCTCTCTTTAATTAGTTCTTCTTTCAATTCTTCTTCAGAAGGTAAATATACTTTGTACTTAGATGCAAATATTTGTTTTTGTCCCTCTGGAAGAGTATATTTAACTACTGCTTCATTTTTTTCTGAACACAACAAAATACCGATAGGTTCATTCTCTCCATCCATCATTTCATTTCTTTTATAGTAGTTCGTATACATTTGCATTTGCCCTATATCTTGATGAGTTAATTTTCCAATTTTTAAATCTATCAGTACAAAACATTTTGCAATTCTATTATAAAAAACTAAATCTATAAAATAATGTTCCCCATCTAAAGTTATTCTCTGTTGTCTTGAAACAAAGCAAAATCCTTTACCTAACTCTAAAAGGAATTCCTGTAAATGTTTAATCAATGCATCTTCTAAATCCTTTTCATAAAAAGCAGAGTTTTGCTTTAATCCTAAGAACTCCAAAACATAAGGGGCTTTTACTAAGTCTTCTGGGTTAGAAATTTTATGCCCTTCATTTGCTAACTGTAGTATGCTCTCTTTATCCTTGCTTAATGATAATCTTTCAAACAATAATGATGATATTTGTCTATCTAATTCTCTAACTGACCAATTTGACGAAATAGCTTCTTCAAAATAAAATTTTCGCTTTTCTACTTCATCAATTTTAGATAAAAGTAAATAATGACTCCAACTCAATTGGTCAGACAGTGTCTGACTTATTGGAAAAGATTTATAAAATTTTCGCATATATTTTAAATTAGTT
>JAOARP010000016.1 GCA_025210525.1 Marinisporobacter sp. | reverse complement strand
TAGAACTGAAAAACTGCTAGAAATGTATGGATTAGGAGAGTTTAAAGATCATTATCCAAGACAATTATCTGGTGGTATGCGTCAAAGGGTAGCACTTATTAGAACCTTAGCAATCCAGCCTGAACTACTGCTTCTTGATGAGCCATTTTCCGCATTAGACTACCAAACTCGACTTGCCGTTGCTGACGATATTGGTCGAATATTAAAAAAAGAGAAAAAGACAGCGATTATGGTGACCCACGACATAGCAGAAGCTATGTCTCCTAAAAGACAGACAAATTTGTGGCATAAAAAAAATCCAAGGACATATACTAATAGGTTATCCTTGGATTTTTATTGTTTTCTGTTATATTGATTGTTTATGATACATCTTAGGTTGCTCTCCTAAAAAACATTTTTTTATTAATTCATCTCTGATTTGATTTTTTCAATGTCATCGTTACTTAAACCTGTTGCTTTGATAATAGTAGGTATGTCTATTCCCATTAGTAATAAATTTTTGGCTGTTTCCATTTTCCCTTTTTGCATCCCTTTTTGCATTCCTTTTTCTTCTCTATGCTTGAATTCTTCTTCAATCTTTCTCCCTAAATTGCTAATCATTTCCTCCACCTCCATATGATTAGTTTCTTCTAATACCTTATAGACATGTTCACCTATTCTCTCATCAAATCTATTTTTAAATACATTGATCATCCATCTATTAAACACTTGTATTTGCTCTTTTGAGCCTTTTTTTCCAAGGATTCTACCTATCAACTTCAATCTTTTTAAAATTTCTTCTATAGCTACATCTTGATCTAATAAAAATATTGAACTTACTAAATTCGCAATCTCTAATAGTTCTTCTTCTTTCATTCTATTTACATCAAAGAGCATATATCGAAAGTCTATAATATTTTCTTCAAACAGCTCATATCCATTTAAAACTTCTTTAAAGTTTCTTGCTGCTGTCCATTTGTTTTTTCCATTATATAGCACAATCGGTACAATGGATGGTAATCTATACTCTTTTCTTTTTTTAACTTTATCTTCTGTATTGTTTAATTCTTCTCTCCATATTTCCGTCATATACATGAGTAGTCTTATAGGCATTCTATAATCTACTTTTGATTGTAACTCTAATAACACATAAAATATAATATCTTTTCCATCTATATTTACTTTATAAACAATATCCGCTTCTTCCTGTTTGAAGTCTTTCAATATAAATTCTTTATCTATTAAAATCAAATTCTCTTCATCTATTAAATTTACCCAATCCTTCTTTACAAAACTTCTTAAAAATTCAAGAAAAGTTTTCTTATGAGAAAGAATTTCCTTATATCCTAAATCATGTTCATGCTTGATTTTATCCTTCATTTTTACACCATCTTTTTCTTTTTATTATATCATATGGTTATAGTACCTATTAAATATTTATTGAATTTGTAATAAATTACTTTAAAATAAACTCTTATTTTTCCTGACTTTAATCTCTTAATTTGTAATACATGTAACTATCTATTCTTTTTATTATTAACTGTTTATTTCATTTGAAACCTCACTGTTCATAAAGTAACAAATGCTTTTCCCATTGAATACTATAAAATATATTAAATCTTTCGGCTTCGAAAGGAGTTTGCCTATGGAAAAAATTGTGGAAATCAAAAATATATCTATGAATTATCATACTTTAGAACGAGAAACACTCGCATTAGAAAATCTATCCTTTGGAGTATACAAAGGAGAAATCGTTGTAATTGTAGGTCCTAGCGGTTGTGGTAAATCAACTATTTTGTCCATCATATCAGGACTTCTCAAACCTTCTTCTGGAAAAATTATTGTAAATGGTGAGCCAGCAAGGGGTACAAACAAAAGCATAGGATACATGTTTCAAAAGGATCATTTATTTGAATGGATGAATATACTTAAAAATGTTCTGATTGGACTAGAAATACAAAACAAACTAAATGAAGATACAAAAGCCAGAACAGAAAAACTACTAGAAATGTATGGATTAGGTGAGTTTAAAGATCATTACCCAAGACAGCTATCTGGTGGAATGCGTCAAAGAGTTGCACTCATCAGAACCTTGGCAATTGAGCCTGAACTATTACTCCTTGATGAACCTTTTTCGGCATTAGATTACCAAACTCGACTTGCAGTGGCTGACGATATAGGTCGTATATTAAAAAAAGAAAAAAAGACAGCGATTATGATAACACACGACATAGTAGAAGCTATGTCTCCTAAAAGACAGACAAATTTATTACATAAAAATAATCCAAGGACATATAATAGTAAGTTATCCTTGGATCTATATTAATTTTTGTTGTAATACTTATTTAAACTGTATCTTTGCACCTTATCTTATCAACTCTAAACAAGAATTTTTTTTATCTACTTTAATTCATCTGTGATTTGATTTTTTCAATGTCATCGTTAGTTAAACCTGTTGCTTTAATAATAGTTGGTATGTCCACTCCTATTAGTAATAATTTTTTTGCAATTTCTACTCGCTCTTGTATTTTTCCTTTTTCTTCCCTATGTTTAAATTCTTCTTCAATCTTTCTACCTAAATTGCTAATCATTTCCTCCACCTCCATATGATTAGTTTCTTCTAATGCCTTATAGATATGTTCCCCTATTTTCTCATCAAATCTATTTTTAAATACATTGATCATCCATCTATTAAACACTTGTATTTGCTCTTTTGATTCTTTTTTCCTAAGAATTCTACCTATTAGCTTTAATCTCTTTAGTATTTCTTCTATTGCTACATCTTGATCTAGTAAAAATATTGAACTTACTAAATTAGCAATTTCTAATAGTTCCTCTTCCTTCATTCTATTTACATCAAAGAGCATATATCGAAAATCTATAATATTTTCTTCAAACAACTCATATCCATTCAAAATTTCTTTGAAATTTCTTGCTGCTGTCCATTTATTTTTACCATTATATAAAACAATCGGCACAATCACTGG
>JAOARP010000015.1 GCA_025210525.1 Marinisporobacter sp. | reverse complement strand
TTGTTAAAGTACATCTCTCCTCGTTCTTTTATCTTAACGGGGATAATATTGATTAAATCTTGTATCGCCATTATTCTTACTTTATTCATTAAATCATCCTACCTTCATCTAAATCATGATCTCTAGCAAAGGCCATCTCTTTTAAACTTCCATGGTAGAATTTGAATAGTAACCCCACTCTCCAAGAATCATACGGTTAGCCTCCAGCAGCAACACGCCCTCATAACTCTCTAAGACTATAGTCTATAACTCCTACAATATCCTCTATCCATGGACATTTACATCTTCTTATACGAATATCCCTCCCAATATACAAAGGAACTTTATATCCTACAAAAAAGAGCGTACCCCAAACATACATTTGCATTTAATAAAATAAAGAAACAATAGCTAATCCAGACTAAAGAGTTTACGAAAACAGACCTCTTTTAAGATGTCCGTTGCCTAAACTTGACATGATTCACTAATTTTCAGATGATTTATTCTAAGAAAGCACAAAAGTGATACTCTAAAAAATAAAGTAGAAACATCTTTTCGCTGAGGGAAAAAGAAACGCCAGCTTACGTGTGTTTAAAGGAAGATGAAAAGATATTAGTAAATAAAGAATCGTACCATACTCCGAATCTTTAACCGAAAGAAAAACTTACCCTATTTTAACTACAGTCTATACTCTTAATAATGATCATTTCCTTTGATTTAAGACAAAATCCTAAACAAAGCAGGCTATCATGCCTAACCTAGGGAATACCGCCTTAAATCAAAGAAAATAAAGGTTTAAAAGTATTTCTCGTAAACGCTTAGTGTAGATAATAGAGAAAACAAATATGGGAAAAGAATTGTCTATCTAAGAAATCAACCTTCTTCAACAAAAGCATGCTGTATTATACTAAAAGAACCTTATAAATGGTAAAAAAAATTTCTTATGACATCATCTTACAATCATGTTCGAAAAGCAATCATCTATATCCTAAACTTATGAGATGAGCTGTACCAAAACACAAAATATGGAAGCTACACTATTAACATAAAGAATAAAGTACGTCATGTAGCGATTGGACAAAAATCTTTTTTCAGTGTACAAATGACAGATGTTTAACCTCATCTGTACTATACAAACATCTTAAATAGTATATTCAACATTAAGCCATCAAAATACAACGACCTTCTTCCACAAAATTGGAAAGATTCTTTATAGTAGAGAAAAATCAATCTTCATATACGAGAGTCTCCTAACTGATATCTTTAATTTTACTTGCTTCCGATAGTTGCTTAATTTTATGTGACAGTTTTAGCAAGCTTTAGATTTGTTGGCGTTATAATAAAAAATATCTTGGAAAAAGTAAATATATACTTACTTTTTCCAAAATACAGGGGTTGATTACAAGACTTTTCAACAATTAATTAAATTTTAGCTAAAATCTACTATTCATTAATTTTATCAATAGCCATTTTTTCTATCGTGTATTCATTGTATTTAATACCTTCTAAGAGCTTGTCGATTCTATATTCAATAACCCCTTTATTACTTTCAATTGGTTCAATAGAAGCAGCAACGATTATCTGACGATCCTTAATATTTGCTAGTTTTTTAAAAAAGGCTTTCATACTTGTCTCCTTCATTGAATGTTGATTTGGCTCATCAAACAATAAAATTCCAGGATGATTTTCACCATTTAATAGCAGGGCAATTGTGTAAGCCCAAATACTTCTAATGAAATCACTTGAAGATGAACTTAGTTGTAATTTCTGAGGGAATGAATCTGTTTTGACCACTGGAAAATACTTAAAAGGTGCAGAGCTTTGTATTTTAACATTACTCTGATTATTACTTCGATATTCAAAGTCAATCAGAAGTTCATTAAATGACTTATTAAACCCACTAAGTTTTTGATTATCTTCTTGTTGACCACTAACCAAATCTTTTTCTTTTTCTTTATTTTCACAAAACGATTTCGCTAGATTGTATAATTCTGCTTTTATCTCATCAAAGCTTTCTTTTATATAGCCAATATTTTGTATTTCACTTTCTAGTTTTATTTTTTCATAAAGTTGACTTCTTGATGGCAACATTTCAGGATCATAAAATTCCTTTTGAATATGCTTGATTTCCGTTTCAAGCAGTGACATATCCTTTTTAAAATAAGTCTCAAAAGCAGACTTTTCGTTTAACACAATCTTTAGATTATTTATAGAACTCTTTAATAGGTTTTCTTGATTCTGCAGATAATTTATATTCTCTTTTATCGTCTTTAATTCTACATCCAATTTACCTTTCAGAAGGTCATTTCCAATATTTTGACGACATGTTGGGCAAATTTCAAGTTCATTAATCGTAGGATCTTTTTCAGTTAAAAACTTAACATCTTTATTGATTTCGATTTCATTATGTAACTCTTCTAAGTGACTTTCATAGTACTTTAGTTGAGTTTTTTGTGCATAAAATTCAGCTTTGAAATCGTTAAATGCCTTTATGTATTTTTTATACTCATTCTCTTTTGCTAATAACTTATCTTTCAGGTCTTGATTATTAACAGAAACATTCTTTGGAGACTCGTCAATTTTATTTTTTTCTATACAAAGACTATCAAGAAGTACTGACATACTCTGATACTCACTGTTAATTCCTGTCTTTATTTTTAAATTAATTGAATCAATATTTGTTTTAATCGTATCTGGACTTTCTGGAAAATTATCAATTCTACCACGATTGGATTTTGCCAACAATTCTAACTTATTCTTTGTGATAGCCCATTCAATTTCAATCTTCGCTTTCTTCGCTTTTAACTTTTCGGCTTGTACCTCATCAACTAAGGCTGTGAGGTTTAAAATAAATTCAATTGTACGCTGCTTATTATCCTTTATACCGAAAAAAGGCATCGATGACAAAAAATCCGACCATCCTTTGGTTTGTTCAATAAATAATGCTGGAAAAATCGTTTGAATATATAGACGAGTTTCGTTTCCATCTCTATTTAATACCTTTGGTATTTTAAAGCCTATAAAATCAGCAAACCATTTAAAGAAACTAACTTCACTTTCATGATTTCTTTTCCTATGTACAAATAAGGTTCTTACTTCAGTTCTTGCGTTCGAACTTGCTTCAATCTTTCCATTGATTATTCTAATCAATGTTTCTTCATTTTTAATTCCTTTTATGCACCTTTTCAATGTTTTGACTATTCCTTTAGAATTCTCAAGTTCAACGAAAACATAGGATTCATGTACTTTGTATAATTGGTCATTGTTTTTAAATTCATTTTTAAGGGACTTATCAAGCGACCTTTGTAGTTTACCTCCAAGCAATTCTTCAAGACACAATCCGTAATAAAGACAAGACATTATGGTTGATTTTCCCGATGTATTTTCACCTTTAATTACATTAAGTCCTTTTTCAAAAGCTATATCAAAACCAAATCTCTGTCTATTTTTTCTTTCTTCAGAACGATACCCTATGATATCCAACTTTAAACGGTTAATTTTAATCATTAAAACACCTCCCAAGTTTGATTTTCAGTTAGTTTATTGGTTAAATTCCCGAAACATTTTAACCTCACCATTTGCTGAGCTAACAAATGATTATCTTCAAGTATTTTTAAAACTTTCTCTCCTTTTTTATCAATTTTTATTTTACCTCCTAACAATCTCTTACAGTAACCATTTACTAATGCTATTATTATTGCTTTATCGATTGCTGGCTCAAAACACCAAGGGACTAAACTATTTCGTTTACCACTTTTAAATTCTATTAATAATTTCGTATTCGCATCTGATCTTATTGCCCAAGCAATTGTATGCAAATAAGATAAAGAAGCAGACTTGCCTTTTCCTGTTGAATATTTCAAAATTTGTAACACTTGGGCTACTTTAAAAATAGGTTGATAGCGTAACGGAACATATTGTTTTTGTTCAGAAATATTTATTTTAATCATACTGTTTCCTCAATAAAATCTAAATCACAATTTATTAATAATTGAGTTACCGCTCTATCACTCGATCTATCTAATATCGAATTCGAAATGTCATTACCACTATCAGATACAACAAGATTAACATAGAAATCTATAACTTCTTTGTATATATTTTGTGCTGCTTCTTTGTCACTTACACGTCTTCTATTATATATTCTTCTAACACGTCTCTTTAAATCTATTTGTGCATTTACGATATTTTGTTCTAGAATAGGATTAACTTTGTATAGCTTTTCCAAATTAATTTCTGCTTCGAAAAAACATTCTAATAATTCAACTACCATCTCATCAACATCATTTACATCATAGAGCACACCACATTTTCTTTTCAAATTAATAAAGTGATTATTATTTAACTCTTGGAAATTATTCACTTTATCTGTAATTAACTCTTTATCTATTTTTTGCCACTTATAAAGATTATTTAATCCACATGGCAAATACATTGGTTCAAAATTGAATTTTTCTACTATGCTACCAATCTTCCGACATAATAAATGTCCAAATGTACCTTTATCATCCCTTAAGTCTGTAATAATACCAAGTAAGAATAAGATACCTTCTTTTTCCAGAAATACCCCACTTCCTGATATACCATTCGAGGTCTCATTAATACTGCGCATCAATGATAAGTCTTTTATATCCTCGGATTTGACTATGAATTTAGTGTTGTCATCATCGTCAATTACACACTCAAATGGTTTACTTTCATTTAATTCTTCATTAATCCATTGAGGGAAACCTCGAAATTTCAAAGTAGATTTATCTAAATCTCCATAAAAGGATGCACATTTGACATTATCTGCTTGTTTTCCGAAGTTCTCAACCTCAAGTATTGCAATATCATGATAGTCTTCATTTTCTGCATTTTCGCTATCTAAATAAACAATCTCGAGTACTTTTATTTCAGTGAAACTATCCTCATTATTATATTTGTATTTTACTGAGATATTATCTAAACTCACATTCTCTAAGAGTTCTCCTTTTTTACCATGAATACAATGACCAGCCGTTATCACAAAACAGTCATTGCTTTGATTTTTTATCAAAATACCACTACCTATTGTTGTACTATTACTGTTTGAAGTAGAAACTCGTACTGCAACTTTCTTTAGTAATTCACTTCTCATGATAAAATATTTTCACACTTATAGTTGAATAATTCATATTCCTCCTTAGAGAATAACTTTCCTGTTACTTTTTCTATTTCACAGAGTGGGTAATTAAATATTAAATTCACTCTTCTATCTGAGTAATTTTGAACAATTTTTGCTATTGTTTCTCGATCTGGATGTTTGGCTCTTCCTACACCTCCATTTGTTGATATAATAAAGTTATTGCAATCTATCCTACTGAGGAGTTCTTTTGATATATTGTATTTACTTCCATGATGTGAAAGCTTTACAAAATCAAATGATACAGGAAAAGTTGAAAAATGAATATCCATACCATCAATAACGACTTTGGCATGAGCATCTCCCAAAAATAATCCTGAGAAATCTTTTGTTTTAATCGAAAATGCAATTGAAGAACCATTAATCTTATCAGATTTCGAACTAGGCCGTTTCTCAGATCTAGCTGCTAGCTCTTCAAAGCTTATATCATAATCTTTAGCAAATTTTGTATTTTTATTTGATGAAACTTGAGTGTTCTTTTCATCATCTAATTGGCAATTAGGCCATTCTTCATAAAGATAATCAATACCTTTTTTATCAGGAGACAAAATTTTAATTTCAATTCCAGACGGTAACCCTAGATTAATGCAGCACTTGTTAGTAATGTTAGTAATCACCTTTATATTTTTATGCTTCTCACAAATTTTTTTTTCAAATAAAACACCATGACTATATGTTATTTGTGTTCCACTCGTAATTCTGGCTAAATTCTTTGCATTTATAATGATTTTATCAAATGTATTATCATCAGAAAAAGAACTACTTAAATACTCTATTAAACCTGCAATGTGATCTTCATCTATATGTGTCAGAATTACTAAATCAATATTATTTAGCTTTGGGAGTTTTTTGACTAATGTTGTTTTGTAGGTTTGTAAAGGGCCTCCATCAATTAAGATATTAAATGAATTATCGTATTCATCGTATGTTTCAATAACTATGCAATCACCATGAAATGCTTGTAAAATATGTAGTTTCGTCTTCATTAATAAAGTTTTTACTTACATTATAAAGAAAGTATCACTGTTGAGATTTTCTTTATATACAAAAATAGTTAAAATTTGTTTTCCATCCGTTTATTAAAACATAAAATCGATGATTTTCAGACATATTTCGGTGTTGTTTCAATAATCATTGGATTATTTGCAACCTTTTCAACAAACAAATCATGTTTTGTCATTCCACTTTATTGACGGCATCATCGATCTCTTTTTCTATGTTTAATACGCTTCAAAAAGTGTTTGTATTGTCGAAATAAACTCTATTATAGGAAATATCTATTTTTGCCATTATTCCCAAGCTTTGCAGAACCATTTTTAATGTTGAGGAAGAGACCTATTTTTTTTATTCATACGTACATTCTACACCTAACCTCCACGCTATATTATAAAGAGATATTTGTAGGAAGGAAGATACGGGGGATAAGAAAGAAGGGGGACTCTTTTTCAGAATAGAGGAAGGTCGTTGTGATTTATAGGAATAGGGTATGATAAATAGCTACAAAAAAACACTCCTACAGCCAATAGACATGTAGGAGTGTTTTATGATTATAGCTTTTGTGGGCCGTGATTAATAAAAGAGAGAGGTTCGTTAATTTCGAATATTCGACCTCGAATATCTGTAT
>JAOARP010000002.1 GCA_025210525.1 Marinisporobacter sp. | reverse complement strand
GAGCAGCAGAAGCAGAAGCTGCAGGCTTAGCTGCTGAAACTGTAACAAATGGAGACCCTACTTTTGCAGGTCCATTAGCAGGAGTTCAGTTAGGACTCAGAGTATATCATGTAGTAGAACCAGAAATCAAAGAAGCTGTAGTTGAAGATGTATATGAGGACCAAATTGGAATGATGGAAATGGTTCTTGAAGTAGATGAAATTGTTGAAGAAATGAGCTCAATAAGAGAAGAATTTTGTAAATTTTAATGAGTGAGTGGATTAAAAAAGGGAATGATGCTTCGATAAAAAAGGGCATCATTCCCTTTAAATTAAATTTTTTATTTATTTGTATAATAAATGGGTATTAATATATAGACGGCTTATGGTTAGAATATAAGAAAAAATATAGTTTAATATATCTTTTTTACATTGAAATGGATTATCTCAAGAGATTATGTATTTTTTTGATAGTGAAAAAATTAGCATTGCATTTTGATAGCATTGAGATTTAGCTAAAATAAGAGATAAATTTATCAATAAATACCATGGGTTAAATTGTAAAAATTGCGAAAAAAATGCCAAAATACAGAAAATAATCATGATTATAAAATAAATGCGTTTACAAAATAATTAGAATTATGTTATAATATTAACAAATATTTTTTTAAAGGGAAGGATAACGTTTTCCAAACTAAAATTACCAGCATACATATAAATGTTAT
The DNA here is from genome assembly GCA_025210525.1 of Marinisporobacter sp. Taxonomy (GTDB): domain Bacteria; phylum Bacillota; class Clostridia; order Peptostreptococcales; family Thermotaleaceae; genus Crassaminicella. The sequence goes on along the minus strand of JAOARP010000002.1, from coordinate 2,669 downwards.
TTTTCTCAAAAACTAATCTTTGGAAATATGAAAGGAGTGTAAAATAATGAAATTAGAGCTTGGACATTTTTATGTCAAGGATATTCTCTTTGGGGACAAGACTTGTTATAAAGATGGAATATTGACGGTTAATAAGGAAGAAGCTTTAAGTGTAGTAAAAGAAGACGAGCATATTACAGAAGCAGATTTAGAAATTGTAAAGCCTGGAGATATGGTTCGATTAGTACCTGTAAAGGAAGCAATTGAACCAAGACATAGAATAGGTGGAGGTCCAGTATTTCCTGGGGTAACAGGAGATTTAATGCAAGCTGGAAATGGTAGAACATTAGCTTTGAAAGACTGTAGCGTATTAGTAGTAGGAAAGCACTGGGGTGGTTTCCAAGATGGACTAATCGATATGGGAGGAGAAGGAGCTAAGTATACTTATTTCTCTCAATTAAAAAATATTGTTCTTATTGCAGATACAGATGAAGAATTTGAAAAGCGTGAGCAACAAAAGAAAAACAAAGCTTTAAGATGGGCTGGTATGAGATTAGCTGAGTATATAGGAAGCTGTGTAGCTGAAATGGAGCCGGAAGAAATTGAAACATATGAGTTAGATCCTATTACTAAGCGTACTAAAGAAGTAAATGATTTACCGAGTGTAGTATTAGTACTTCAACCACAATCACAAATGGAAGAATTAGGATATAATGACTTAGTATATGGATGGGATTGTAACCGTATGGTACCAACCTTTATGCATCCAAATGAAGTAATAGATGGTGCAATGATTTCAGGTTCATTTATGCCATGTTCTTCAAAATGGTCTACTTATGACTTCCAAAACTTACCGATGTTAAAAAGATTATATCAAGAGCATGGAAAAAGTATTAACTTCTTAGGAGTAATCATGTCAAACTTAAATGTTGCTCTTGAGCAAAAAGAAAGAGCAGCTCAATTTGTGGCACAAATGGCAAAATCATTAGGAGCAGATGCAGCAGTAGTAGCAGAAGAAGGATACGGAAATCCAGATGCAGACTTTATTGCATGTATCGTAGCTTTAGAAGATGCAGGCGTTAAAACAGTAGGTCTTACAAATGAATGTACAGGTAGAGATGGTGCTTCTCAACCATTAGTAACATTAGATCCAAAAGCAAATGCGATTGTATCTTGTGGAAATGTTTCTGAATTAATCGACTTACCACCAATGGAGAGAGTCTTAGGGGAATTACAAGCTCTAGCTCGTGATGGATTATCAGGTGGATGGGAAGGCGATGAGCTATTAGGACCATCTGTAAGAGAAGACGGATCAATTATTATGGAAAACAATGCTATGTTCTGTGGAGACCGAGTTACAGGATGGTCTACTAAGACAATGGTTGAATATTAAGGAGGTGTGATAGATGAAAAAAGCGATACTTTACTTAAATCAGTTCTTTGGACAAATTGGTGGAGAAGATGTAGCAGACTTTGAACCAGAAATTAGAGAAGGCCAAGTAGGAGCTGCTATGGCACTAAACCAAGCATTAAAAGGTGTAGCAGAAGTAACTCATACCATTATATGTGGAGATAACTTCATGGGATCAAATCAAGAAGAAGCAGTTGAAAGAATTCTTGGATTCTTAGAAGGAAAAGAGTTTGATATATTCTTTGCAGGACCAGCATTTAGAGCAGGAAGATATGGTAGTGCTTGTGGACATATCTGTAAAGCAGTAGAAGAAAAATTTGGTGTACCTGTAATTACTTCTATGAACGATGAAAACCCAGGGGTTGAAATGTTCAGTAAAGAAATGTATATCTTCAAAGGTGGAGCAAGTGCTGCGAAGATGAGAAGTGATATGAAGGCTATGGCTAAATTTGGTATAAAAATACTAAATAGAGAAGAGCTTTTATCAGCAGATGAAGAAGGTTATTATGGAAGAGGAGTAAGACATCAAAAATGGTTAAATCCTCCTGTAGCAGCTCCTAATAGAGTAATGGACATGCTACTTAAAAAGATTGCTGGGGAAGAATTCGTTAGTGAATTACCAATACCAGAATTAGACTTAGTACCAATCGCTCCTGCAATTAAAGATCTAAGCAAAGTAAAAGTTGCATTAGCTACTTCTGGAGGAATTGTTCCAGTAGAAAACCCAGATAGAATTCAATCAGCATCAGCTACAAGATGGGGTAAATATGATGTAGCAGGATTGGATCATTTACCAGCAGGAGTATTTAAAACAATCCATGCAGGATATGACCCAGCAGCAGCAGATGCAAACCCAGATGTTTGTGTACCACTTGATGCATTAAGAGCATACGAAAAAGAAGGAAGAATTGGAGCTGTTCATGATGTATTCTATACAACAGTAGGAACAGGGACAACACAAAAGGAAGCAGCTAGAATGGGTAGAGAAATCGTAGAAGATTTAAAGGCTGCTGGAGTAGATGCAGTTATCATGACATCAACCTGAGGTACTTGTACACGTTGCGGTGCAACGATGGTAAAAGAAATAGAAAAAGCAGGAATTACAATTGTACAGATGGCAAACTTAATTCCAGTTGCAAAAACAGTGGGAGCAAATAGAATGGTACCAACTATTTCTATTCCATACCCATTAGGAGATCCAAATACTTCTAAAGAAGAGCAATGGAAGCTTAGATACCATAGAGTAGGCGTTGCTTTAGATGCTTTAGAAACAGAAATT
>JAOARP010000014.1 GCA_025210525.1 Marinisporobacter sp. | reverse complement strand
TATGATTTATTTTGTTATGTTATATTATTCCAGTAAAAAACAAGCTGAAATCTATGCTAAATTTAACTGAATTACATAATAATTACTGGAATTATATTTCCAAATTTGTTGTGATTGTTTGTACAAATTTTACGTAATTAAGTAAATAATGTTATTTTTAACATTTTAAGAGGATGTGGTCATATGAAAAGATATATTAAGAATACTATTGTATTTTTCTGTTATATAGCAGTTTGTATTTTTATAACTTCTTGTACACCGATAGTAGAGAATTATGATAAAAGTAGTCAAAGCAATGTACAAAAAAACTTGGCGGAAGAAGCTAAAAATAATAATGAAAATAAGTTATCAAAGGTAATTTATGATGATGATTTTATAGTTACAGGTGGGAAAAACACTATTGTACTGGATACTCTTTATAAAGATTTCACAATAAATAAAAAGGAAATAGAACTTGAAGATAATTATGTTGGTGATGTTTCAAGTGGTGATTACGTTTATAAGTATTATATACATAAGTTTGAAGATTTTGAAATGTATGTGTCTAATGCAAACTATGACAAAAAAAATAGAGACTTCAATGAATATTATATTAGTCAAATTACTTTAATAAATAGTAATTTTAAAACTGCTAGAGGAATTTCTCTAGGTTCAAGTTATGATGATGTAATTAGGCTATATGGTGAAGGAATAAAACAATATGAAGAAAGTGGCAAGTTTATTATATACCAATTAAATGATAAGGCGTTATCCTTTGAAATTGATGAAAATCAAAAGATTAAAGATATTACATTACGAGTAATCGTAGAATAATATTCTAGTATTTGAAAAGACCAGTTAATAATAGTTAATAGTTTTTCAAAAATTTAAGTATAAAAGAAATGGATCATGGCATGAAGGCGTAAGTGCTATATATGAACAACTTACATATAAGGGTGCTGCAAAGGAGTATTCAGATTATGTAGCAAGTATCGATAAAAGTATTGTAGAAGAAATTGCACAGGGAATAAAATTACCTTTAGTTAGATTTTGTGCAGATAAAAATGCTCAAGATTATAAAGGTGATCCTAATGGAGAATATACAGTTATTATAAAAAAATAATATATCGTTGGAGGAAATTTATGCATAAAAGAATAGGAAGTATATTAATTTTCTTTGTTATTATCATAAGTATCGGTGTAACAGGCTGTGGGAATAAAAAAAAGGAAATAGATATGGAGAATAAAGACATAATAAATTTTCTAAAAAAATTAGATGAATCATGTGAGAGCAGAAGTATTGATTTAGAATCTTTGAAAAAGTTAATTGATGATGATGGAATATATGCTATTACTTATTTTGATGATGGAAGAGACCCAAATAGAGGAATACATGTTTACAAAGATGAAATTAGAGATGATCTAATGTTAGTGAGTGTCAATAATAATAAGGTTGGAATTGAACTTGACAACTTGGCAAATGCTTATATAGAAACAGAGAATCTTATTATAAATCGTTCAGATTCTTTAGATAAAATATCCTTTAATGTGGACTGGCATTCTAGTGATGAAAGTACTATTCACAATAATATTGATGATATTGTAAATACATGTAAAGAGATAATTTTAACAAATAATAAGGATATTCCTCAAGTATTTGTAATAAAGGACAATTACTATGTATTTTCATATAGTTCTTTTGATGAAGAATGGTTGGAATCTTTTCAAAAAACATTCACATCTTTTATTGGAGGTTGGGTAGTATTTGAAAAAATAGATGGTAAATTTAAGTTACGTGCTGTAATGGATTTTACATAAGATTTAGATTGTAAAGAATTAATTAAATAATGCTTGAATAAGGGAGGATGGCATGTTAGTTACTTATAAAGGTTTTGAGATAGATATACCCTATGATATTCAAGAAATAAAATACATACCTTTGAAAGAAGAAGTCAATGAGCATACCAAGCTACAGTTAAAGTGCGTAGTAGAAGCTGATAAAATATTAGAATACATAAACAAACTAGTAGAAGGTGAAAAAGTAGTAGTATCTGAATATATAAAAAATGAATTGAGAACGGAAGAAGAGAATACAGATGAAGATACAAAAAAACTGATTTTCCAAGGAAAAATTATTAAAGTAGATATAGAATATCATGGACAATTACATTTATTAGAGTTAAAATGTATATCATTTACACATGATTTTGATATAGAGAAAAAAAAGAGAACATTTTGCAACTTGGATTTGACGTATAAAAAGGATACTAGAAGAAATGCAGATTTAGTAAAGTACTACTATACAGTTATGGGAGGCGAAAGATTTTTAACAGTATTAAATCATTATGCTAATGGAGAAGGTTATGGGATAGAAAATATCTGGTGTGTTTTTGCTGATGATTATGAAACTTGGGAGGATGACTATTTTGGTGATACTGGAATAGCATACTATTTTGATTATCCTGCTGTAGAGAAAGATGAAACTGTTATTTTAGATTATGAAACTTTTTTTAAGTATTTAAAGGAAGCTTGTATTGAATATTTAGAACGTAACCCAGAAAATAAAAAAGAAGTAGAGGGTTATTTGACAGAAATAAAGGAAAGATTTAATATTGTTGACTAGTTTTTAAAATTATGGCGGTTATCTTATGATAGCCGTCTTTTTTATGATAAGGCTAGGACAATGTCTATATGAATGTGATGACAAAAAAACAGCTAAGGAATATTTCATGAAATTTTTAAGGATGAAGATGAAAAGTATTTTAAATTAATAAAAGAAAATATAGGATAAAGGAGAGGAATAATATGCCATTGTTGAATAAAGAATTGCAAAGTACTGTGGAGACATTAAGAGAAGAATGCATTGCGTGTTATCAAAAGGGTAATTCTAAAGAGGCAACAAATAAAATGTTAAAATCTTGGGAATTACTACCTCATCCCAAAACGGTATATGATGAGAGTTTTATGATTGTAAAACTTGTCATAGAATTATATATTAGAAGAGAAGAATATATAGAAGCAAATAAATGGATAGATTTAATTTTTGTATGTGATTTGGAACGAGTAGATGGAGGAGATAGAGAGTTTATAGCTGGAAAACTTGCTTATGAACAAGGAAACTTAGAAAAGGCTAAGGAGCTATTTTTTGTGGCCAACTTAAAATCAGAGGGAAGAATATTTGGAAGTAAAGACCCTAAATATATTAATTTAATAAAATAGAAGGAGTTGGATTTGCTAAATTATATAAATGGATTTAGTGAACAGTAAAATAGTGATAAAACTATGTGAAAATTATAGATGATTAGTAAGTAATTGATTCAGATATAGGATTTACATTTTGATTTATTTTCACAAAATGGTGATATAAGATGGCTGTATAAAATTTAAAAAGATATAATAAAATAAACCTTGGCTGAGTATCAGCCAAGGTTTATTTTATGTTTAGAAAAGATATATAAGAGAATCTTAGGAAAAAATGCTAAGAATAAAGGTTTTGTTGAAGCCTATTGTGCATTAAATGATCCTATAACTGGATTTGAATTATTAGATTTTATGCTACAAGCCAGGAAAGCAGTAGTAGAAGAATATCCTCTATTAAATTGGCCCTTCGATGACCTTAAAAAAGGAATAAGTGGAATCAGAAATGGAATAGTAGATGGTGGTCAAGGAGTTGGTTCATTCATATATGAAATGGACATACCGGGAGTATCTGATTTTGTAGGAGAATTTACAAAGGTAAGGGAAGAAGGAGCAGAAAGTAACATATTCTCTGTAGTAGGTTCCTTTGCTAATGGAGTCATAGTAAAGGGTGCAGGACAAACAGTAGAAGGGATCAATAAAATACTAGCAAATCCAGAGGAAACCATTCCAGTCATATGCAGTGGAGTAGCAGACTATGTGGATAAAAAGATAATCCACGGAACCCCAGAAGACAGAGCAGAAGCAGCAGGCCAAGGAATATTTGAAATAGCATCCTTTGTAGTAGGAGTAGGAGAAGCAAAAGCAGCAGCTAGGGTAGCTAAGACAATAGACAAGATGGAAGATGTAGGAAGTGCATCGAAATATGTTAAAATAGGAAATAAGGTAAGGTCATTAAAAGAGTCCTTAAAGATGCTTGGGAAAAATCTAGCCAAGGGATTTGATGATTTTGTCATAAAGGCATATGAAGGCAAGACAAAGCTAGTTAATAAGGCAACTAATAATATAGTTGAAAATATAAGAGCCACTAAAAATGCCATATATAATGCTAGTAGCAATAAATTAGAGAGAGAGTTAGTCCCAGTTGGTGGACCACTAGATTACCTAAAAAAAGCACCAGATGAATCAGTAACTAAAAATCCATTACAACAAAATTTCAACGAAGTATATGGTAATAGAAATAAGAACTTAGATAATGCTTTAGTAGGAAAAGCAGGTGGTAGTGGTGTTAATATTAAAAAAGAGACACCAGAAGAAATAGTAGAGAAATTAGGTGACGATGTTAAGAATCTAGATGCTACTAAGGGGACGAGTAATCATAGTTCTGCCATAAGAAGAAAGTTAGATGAAGCTTTAGATTCAGAGTTTATAACTAAAGTAAAAGAAACAAGGAAAAATATACCTAAGCGCATTAGAGGAAAGTATAATTTTGGCTATGCTGAAGTTGATATAGTGGGACTAGAAAAGAAAGAGTTTTATGCCCATAGTACAGTAAAGGATTTGGATAGTATTGAAAGTGTACCGCGAAGAGAAAAATTAAAGAATATATCCGTTGAACCGAAAGAAGAGGATAAAATATTTAAGACTTTAAAAGTGAACGAAAAAAATGTTGTAGATGGAAATGGTGCATGGGACAGAGCTAGAGATACAGAATTTAAGATACTAAATGAAATAGCAAGTAAAATAGATAATAATGCATCAGGAAAAATAAAACTTTATACGGATTTAAACTGTTGTCCTAGCTGTCAAAATGTAATTGAATAATTTAAGAAACTAATCTTTTAGATTCAATTTGCACCTTCAGACTTTTTTCTTGCTTTAATAGATTCAACGCTATGTGCCTTATTATATTAAAATTTTCCGCACTATTGTCCTTTCGGATTCTGCTCTCATCTTCTCTGAAACCTATATCTAATACCCAATGTAATGAATTTTCTATGCCCCAATGTGATCTTTTGTATTTAGCAAAGTTC
>JAOARP010000013.1 GCA_025210525.1 Marinisporobacter sp. | reverse complement strand
TGAAAAACAAAGTAGAATGAGAAAAAAAATTATTTCAATAATTGTTCTATGGCTTTAATGTGTTTTAAGAAGGCCGCCTTTCCTTCGTTGGTTGCACTATATTTTGTATTTGGTTTACGATCCAGAAATTCCTTTTGAATTAGGATGTATTCATTCTTTTCCAGAGATTTAAGATGACTGGCCAAATTACCATCGGTAACGCCCAGCAAATTTTTTAGGGCGTTAAAGTCCAGGTAGTCGTTTACCACCAAAGCCGACATAATACCAAGTCGAATTCGGTTCTCAAAAGCTTTATTTAAATCTTTTAAAATATCTTTCACGACTTGTATTTTACTTCCATTATAATACCATACACAATGTGTAGGACTCCAAAACCAATACACCAAAAAATAAGTCCGTAACCAATAAAATAAGCAGCTACCAAGCCTAAAATAATCTCTAAAATTCCAAGACTTCGAACTTCGGTTAAAGTGTATTTGCTTGCATTAACTAATGCTAAACCGTAAAACAGTAAGGTTAAAGGTGCAATTAAACCAACATATCCTTTTAGTAGGATCAACAAGCAAAAAGCACCACCACTTAATAGTGGGATAAAAAGATTAATTAACAATCTTTTGGTCTGAGTATCCCAGATATTTTGTTTGGTTTTTTTCGTTTTCAAACGTGTAAAGAAAATCCCAAAGCCAACCGCAAGTATAAGAGTTGTAAATCCAATCACGAGTAACAATATCAATTGATCCCAGCTTATAAAAGCTCTATCGAAATTTTGATATCCAGTTTTAGAATAAACTGTAGTCCAGGCAAAATAGGCACCTATCAATGCTATAACTCCTGCCGAAATTCCTGATAGGCCACTCAATGAAATGAATTTAGATGATTTGTTCATCATCTCTTTTATTTCATTAAGATCTTCAATGTATTTTTGTTGATTCATGAAAAGTACTTTGAAATTCAAAGTAAAAATATGGAAAAAAATTTAACCACAAAAAAATATTGAAAAAAAGTTAGAATTACGAATTACACTTACTAAAGATATTGCAAGCCTCAAACTCTCGGCATAGCCTTTAAACGCTATTCTTTGTACACAGATAATTTATTGAATATGATATGAGTATAGAATTAGATGAGAAATAGTTTAGGAGTTCTTTCCTTTTAAGGGGAGATGGTGACAACCAGAGGGGTGCTTCCATAGTAATTATTACTATTATACCCCTTAGTCTGTCGATAGTTAGTTCACATCTCGTCACAAACTAAAATCTTTTAAAACAACTCATTTAATTCATCATAGAAAAACTGTTTGCTGGCTTCTGGTTTATTGCCAACTGCTTTTTTGCCACGAAGAGGACGAACAGTATAAGCAATTAATTCTTCTTCGGAAGGAGTCATCAAAGCTTTAATTCTGTTAGTATCTGTTTTATCATGTGATACGTTTAACCATTCATCAGCTTTATCATTAGTAAGTAGAAGAGGCATTCTGGCTTCTTTCAGCTTTGGATTGTTGTGTATTTTACTTAATAACGGATTGGCTTTAACTGTAACAATAGTAAAAGTTTTAAGCAATTTACCTGTCTGTTTATTGATCCAATTGCTCCATAAACCTGCCAAAGTCATCGGCTCTTCACTTTTTTTATGGATAAAGTGTGGAAATGTTTTTCCATTCTTATGGTGGTATTCATAGAATCCATCAACAGAGATCAAACAACGCTTTGCTTTTGCTGCATCTCTATACGATGGTTTTTCAAATATGCTTTCTCCTCTAGCATTGATTGTATTATTCCTGATTTTATTAGCTTGTACTTGATTTTTTACCCAATGAGGGATTAACCCCCAGGAAGCCAGACTTGGCAGAGTAGGATTTTCATTGGTGTAAATCAATACATTAGGATGAGAAAAACCAGAAACATGATGCCAGCTGGTAATATAGGGTTTCAGTTCAGTTTCCAGCTCACGAATAAACTCTGCCTGATTCATTCGTCTAGTTCTTTTTAATTGAGTTTTTAGTTTTGCTTGTATATCGTAACACATATTTGATAAATTATAGATATTAAAATTACTGGTTTATTTTGGAAAAAATGGCTTAATAATTTAAAAGCGTGTGCCTAAGGTGTTGATTATATGATTTTTTTGTTTTGTGGAGAGATAGGGTTAATTTTTTCGATGTAGTAGAAAAATAACTCAATTTGTTCCGGAGAGTAAGATTTCTGTTAGATGAATTGGTTTTTAACCTGCACCATTCACCTCGTTTTAAATCCGTTTTTCATTTTAAGAGTTATAGAAAATAATTGTTATCTGGGTATTATGAACTGTGCGAGTAAATAGAAGGAGAGGTACAACTTCTTTCAGAGATTTAATATTATATTCTTTCCGTGGGATAAAGATTTGATATGAAGAGATATATAGAGGTAATTGCATTGGAAAATATTTCTTTTCTGTGTGAATCGGGAATGTGATCTACCTTTTTTGCGATAAAAGAAATTCTAGAATTTTTAAATGCGATTGCTCTACGAGGAGATATCAGGGCAAACGCATCTAAAAACAATTTTATTTTACTGAATTGAATATCAATTATATAGTTTGTTTTTGAAGCGATAGTTTTGTATATTTATCTAGTAATCAGATAAATATACGAAATTGAAAAACACAGGATTATTGTCTTATTTTTCAGAAATGAAAGAACCACGAGTAGAAAGAACCCGATACCATAATTTAGATGACATCATATTTATTGCTATTGCTGCTGTTCTAAGCGGAGCAGAATCATGGAATGAAATAGAGTATTATGGAGAAATGAAGGAAGAATGGTTAAAAGAAGTTTTAGAGCTTCCTAATGGCATACCATCGCACGATACTTTTAATCGATTGTTTTCGGCTTTAGCCCCTGAAGAATTTGAAAAATGTTTCTTGAATTGGATCAAATCAATAAATGAAACAACAAAAGGAGAAGTTGTAAGCATTGATGGTAAAACCATCAGGGGTTCAAAGAAGTTAGGGTTTAAAACAGCCACCCACATCGTTAGTGCATGGGCAGATAAAAACGAACTGGTTTTAGGGCAAATCAAGGTTGATGAAAAGTCAAATGAAATTACCGCCATCCCCAAACTTCTGGAGAACCTTTTAATTAAAGACTGTATAGTAACAATTGATGCAATGGGCTGCCAAAAGAAAATAGCCGGAAAAATTATCTCAAAACAAGCTAACTACATACTTTCTGTCAAAGAGAATCAGAAAGAACTATTTGAAGATATTCAAGATAGCTTCAGAGTGCTAACATCTTCAGATACTAATGAAGATATTGATTATGGTCATGGAAGGATAGAAACTCGAAAGTGCCATGTATTAACTGATTTAAGCCTGGTTGATGAGGCTGCAAAATGGAAAGGCTTAAATTCAATAATAAAAATTGAACGCGAACGATATTTTAAGGCCACCGGCAAAAAAGAAATGGAAACCAGTTTCTATATCAGCAGCCTGTCTGAAGCCATTGTTATAAACAATGGGGTAAGGAAACATTGGGGCATTGAAAACAAAGTCCATTGGGTTTTAGACGTTGCTTTCAATGAAGATCAATCTCGTAAAAGAACTGGTAATGCTGCCCAAAATTTTTCCACTCTTAACAGAGTTGCTCTCAACCT
>JAOARP010000012.1 GCA_025210525.1 Marinisporobacter sp. | reverse complement strand
TTGGCTTTTAAAGCACTCACACTTAAATGCTTTTCTTTATACCCTTGTTCAATCAACTCTTTACGAACTATATTAAATTTTTCTAAACGTTTGATTTGAGCACCTGTTAATTTTTTTTCTTTCGATTTCTCATTTCTATTTCCCATTTTTTTGTATTAACCTCCTGCTGTATATTTATAATTAATACTGAATCTATCTTCTTTGCATAATTCTACCATTATGTAATACCTATTATATATATTCGCTATTCATTTTACTATCTTGCTATGGTAGATAACGATTTTAGGCTTTCCGTCGTTCTACATCTTTTCCGTAGAATGAATGAAAGCTTATGTTATATGCTGTCCCACTAACTTCAAGTTTTTTTACTTGTATTAATATAAGTGAATACTATACTCTTTTTGAATATAATATTCACTCTAAAGTTGTTCTTGAATTTTCTTTCTATCTAGTATAAACAAATAAATTCCTGTACCTATAGCCGTAAGAATACCAATATATCCTATTGTATAATCTAATATTGCATGAACAAAAATAGGTATAAACAGTGATTTTGATTTTTCTAGAAGATATATAAAATAGTAACCAAAAACAATCCCTGCACCGATTTCATTAAGCATTCTAATTCCTATTTGCCATATACTATCCCCTACTAATAATCCTGGCAAAATTGCATGCAAAATACCCCAAAAGAAACCACTTATAAGAATTGCAAATATTTTGTTATGTATTAGTAACTTATTATAAACGTATCCTCGAAAAATAAATTCTTCTCCAAAAGCAACCACAACTAGAAAAAAGAAAAACTTATAGTAACCTCTTATTGTAAAGTCTCCATGTATAAAAAATAGTAAAACCATAATTGCTATTAAAATATATTGTAAGCATGAATACAAAAATTGGAGTTTAAATTCAATTAACCTTTTTCTGTTAATAACTATCAAAATAAGCGGAATCAATAACATCAAGCAAAAATCACCAATTAACTTTGTTCCTATATTATCAATTGTAATATTATTAATACTAATCCTCATATTATTCTCTATAATAAATTTTATCACTACATAAAAATAAATTGTATAAATCAATGTAATTATTATTGTAGTAGCCATATTATCAATAAATCTTCGTTTATTCATTTCCATCACACCTCTGTAAATATAAAATGATTCTTAATTCTCTTTAGTCGTATTATACGACTATCTTTACAATCTTTTTTAGGACTACTATTACTTTTAATTAGGGATTGCATATAATGTTTTTACAGTTCACGGCATCCTACGTGTTTTGTGTAGGATGCCATGAACTGTATGTTATGCGACGAATTTGCCTGAAAGTATAATAGAAACTTCTTACTCGATAGAGTAATAATGATTTTTCCCATTTTTATACTCTATATTTATTAATCCATCTCTCTGCAACACTCTGCTTCCCCAAGATGAAACTTTCTGCCTACTACATCCTACTACATCAGCAATTTCTTGTGCACTCATTGCTTCATCAATAGCTAAGCCTGAAATCAAACCAAGTATTTTTATCTCTACTTCTGCATAGTTGCCTTTGGTAATTGGGGCATCTTTATGAATAATTTCTTCTAAAATGGCGTCATCATCAAAACATCTTTTTATACGAATATGACATACATCTTTTTCATCATATATTTTCTCACATATTGGACAACGATAACTTTTTAATTTCTCCTTAATAAAATATGCATCATATTTAGATAGCACATTATCATATACAAACCTAAATGCTGTGAATTCATCTTTTTCTTCCGCATACTTAATATTATTTTCTGTACAAATAGCATAATCAATACTATACAATGCATAAGATCCGCCATACTTGGAGCTCCTACTATCTTCTAAATGATGTATTATGAAATTTTCACATAAAATGTTCATATAATCTTTTCTAATAGGATCAACTAAAAAATGACTTGCAGGTCTATCTTGATGCTTGCTTTTCTCACTAATAGCTCTATTTAAAATACTATTCCACATATCCATATTAAACCCCTGCACTAGTTTCTTTTTTACACTACCTTGAAATTGAAGAAAATACATTTTCTGTGTTGCAACAATTCCATAGTTTAATTCTGTTAATCCTATTCGCTGGTCACTACTGCTGTTACTCTCACAACGTAACCATGCATTTTGTAAAATAAGTCCAATAGTTCTTGGTACTCCCATGGCCGAACGAGCTACTCTAAAATTAACTTCCTCTGATTTCACTTTAAAAATGTTACTGTACTTTAAATCTGGACAATAATTTAAAATTCGAGCACCTATAAGTTTTTCAGCAAATAATTCTAATTGTTTAACTCCATTAACAATTCCACCATACCTCTCTACATAATCTTTCAAATCTAATGGAATTTGAAATAAATCTCTACCAATTATTATGTTCTCTCCGAAGTCATATCTATCTGATATAACACCAATTTTAAAAAACATGTTGATTTTTGAACCTAGAAACTTCTTGATTAACTTAGCAGCCATCAATTGTTCTTCTTCGTTCAAATCAGAAAATTCATCAACAAATATATAAATATAATCAATTTGAGCTTTTTTTCTAATTTCATTAATTTTGTTTAAAAAGCTCTGTACATCTAAACCTCTAACCTCATTATGATGTATTGTACTTTCAATACCTTGGGCCATCCCATAATTCATTTCAGCACTCGCACCTGTAGTATTTAGTCCTGCTTTTATTCCAGTAGAATCTGACAAGCTTACTTTTTCTTCAACTTTTGTAGCTCTATTGCTCACTGTAATTCCTTCAACAAGCACTTTTTGTATATAATCAAGCCCTTCTAGCGATGGGTTTTCAATAAATTTTGATAAAAATTTTTCTTCAAAAATCAAATTCAATTGAGCTTTTAGATTCATCATTAATTGTCGTACAAAATTAATTTCCAATAAATTCAAATCACTATGTTCACCTAGCATTTCCTTACAATTACTCAAATCCACATATATTGGTAATATTTTGTCATCACCTAAAATATCACTCTTCTTTTCAACTTTTTTTGATATAGTCTTTAAACATTCATAATAACCTTTTAATAGTAATGCGGTCTTACCAGTACCTCTTCGTCCAGAAATATAATTATCCTGCCTCTGTAAAATACTGCTTGTATTATTGAAAAAGTCAACATAATACTCATCTAACTGATCCATTTGATTAAGATCGCTAATAGATACATAATCAGCTCTTAATATTGATTCAAACGCATTCCTAACTTTTTGCTTTTGTAAATTTGTTAACATATTAATCCCCCTACCATTTTCTTAACGTTTTTTCATTGTATTTATATTAACTCTTTTGATTTGTTGCATAACGTTTTTGATATCTTAAGACGGTTCGCATGCTTTTCGTGAGCTGTCTTAAATGTCATGTTAGATGAAGTTTTTATTATATTTTTCCCACAATACCCTGTACTTCCGCTGATAATTTTGTAGGAGCAAAGGTATTCATCATCTTGCGTTCTTCCAGTCTTACTCTAACAATTCTTACACTTTCACCAATTAAATCAGAGTAATCTTTTTTCATACTTTGATGAGCTATTCTACAAACATTGTAAAAGCCTATTGATGTTTCTAGTAAGTCTTTAGCAACTTCTATATCAGTCAAATCAAAATACCTTACTTCTATTGGCTGAACACGATGAGGAACAAATCCTTCCGTTCTGATCATTTCAATCTCAGATAATAATAGGGATTCAGGTACGTGATTATGCCAATTTCTCATTTTATTTAAGTCTTTTAAAATAAATTCCGTTTTTTCATCTAAATCTCTAATTTCAAAATCTAATGAGTCATTTGATTTTCGCTTATCAATTACTAATCTAAATTTTGCATATGATATTGAAGACTTCTGTTTATCTCCTATCAAATTCAACAAATATGAAGTATTATTCCCTAACAAGTCCACGTAACGACTATATATATCAGGAGATACTTTATCTAAACCAGTTTTTTCAAGTTCATTAACAATTTCATCTAATTCGTCTAAATAAATTTTTGTTTTATAAAGACACTTATCTGTTCTAGCAATTAATTCTTGAAGATACACAATATAGTCTGATTTTTTATCAAATTTATATGCTTTTAGTTCTTTTTTACCCATTACTCATTCTCCTCATATCCTATAATAAAAATTTCAACTAACGTTCTTAGAATCTCCGTCGTCCTACCTGATTTTAGTAGGATGATGGAGACTCTATGTTATAAGACGTTTTTATTTATATTAAGAGACTTTATATTATTTTCAATTAAAAATTTAATTTTGGGGTCTGTCACAATGTATTCTTTTGTTCCCCCTGCAACCTGTTCATTATCAACTATCAAACCATAATCTTTCATTATTTTAATATAACTATTTGCAGATTGAGTGCTAAATTTAAATTCAGTAACAAGGTTTGTACTTTTGAAAAAAACTTTTCCCACTTTCAAAATTTTATTTACAATACTCACGATGTCTTCTTTTGTTCCAACTTTTGAAGGAAACACTGAATAAAAATCATAGTCTCTGCAAAATTTTATTTTGCCATTATAAATTGTGTTATCTTGAAACCTCTCTACATCTGTATTTTCTATAGATTGTTCATCATAAATAGTAGAGAATAATCTTATTAAATCTCTAGGAGAATTATTCGATAATTCAATTAGTGCATCTAACTCTTTTTTCTCTTCAACTAAATTATCTGATGAGTACGGTTTATTCATTGCAAAATAGTTTAGCCTTTTTTGTAGTATATTAATTATATTTTGGCTTGTCCATGTTATGTCTATTGGTTTGAATTTATCATATCTAATTCCTTGTCCATTGAGCTTTCTTCTAATATCTGACCATATACTAAAAACTATGGATAAATCTTCAAAATATAACAAATCTGTATCTTTTAAAATTTCAACTGTGAAATCAACTATTTTATTAATTTTTCCACCTAAAGCTTTAAATTCATCAATTCTATCCATAAAAACAACAGTATTATTAAATCCTACTTTCTTTATTATGCTTGTCAGTTCTTGTAACGTATCCTTCAACAATTTATAATTCTTCAAAAACTGTCTTTGTTTTTCTTCCTGAGAAAGCTCTTCTAATTTCAACTCAGGAATATAGTTTTTATAAAAATTAGTATTTATATCTTTAGGTAAATTAAAACTCTTACATATTAAATCTGAAGTAACTTCAATTCCACAAGAAATTGCAATATTAATAGGCTTGTTTAAAATACAATTACATATGTTTTTTAAAAAGTTCTTTGTTTTATATTTAGTAACTCTGTTATAACTATCTTCATATTCCCTCCTGCTTATACTTTTATAAAAGTCTCGTATAAGTAAAGCAAGTTTTTCTTTTTCATAAGTATTAAGTTTTTTTATTAGAAAAGGATTCTTAGCTAAAACAATGATAAATTGCTTTAATAAGTTTCTAATTATTAGAAGTAACATATGTTCAGAATTATTTTTTAAAGGTATATCATCATAGTTTTGAATTATTACAGTAAATACTTTTTTATCCTCTAATTCTCGTTTTAATTCTAAAATTAGTGCAGACTTACCACTCCCTCTATCACCAAAAACAAACCTACTTCTACCGTTCATTAAATCTACAGCCAGAGTATTAAAGTATCTTGGCTGAATATATATTTCAGACAAATAATCTGTTTCCTCTTCCGCAGAAAATCTTGAAAATGGATTTTCATTAAATTTTAATCTTTTATATAATTCCATCATTTCCCCCCTCTTTCTTCATACATGATTAATGTCTTATAGCGGTTTCGTGTTTGCGACGTCTTCGAACTGGACCCTCAGAGCCTTGTCCTCGTAGGCGGTGCTTCGCACCCAGTGAGAAGATGGGGGTGTATAATCCCAAAAAACCTGCCCTAGTAACCCTTTACGCAAAAACATTGTTATGTGTAGTAAGCACTCTCACAAGTAATGTAATGAGCAAAAAATAAAATTTTATTTATTCCAAAATTGCCACCATTTTTTATCTTTAGATACTTCAACCCAAATATTAGATTTTTTCTCTTCAACATTTCTATTATCAAGAAACTCCCAATGCTCTAATTCATTTTGAGTTCCAAGTAAGACGATTTTATCATTCTCTATCCAGTCTATTGCTCGCTTAATATCAACTGTAATTTTGGGATAAAAAGTATCAATAATTTCATCTTTTTCTTCTTCATTTAATTCATACCAGGTATCTGCTGTATATTTACTTGGAGGCACCTCACAAGTAAGACCATATCCAAGTCCAAGGTCTTCAAAAAAAATATATCCATGACAATACATATAATAGAATTTCATTAATATGTCAGGTAAATCATTTTTTGATTTTAAAGCCCTGTATAATAAAGTTAAAATTAGTTTCTTTTCAAATTTACCATAATCAATATATTTTTCTACAACTTTTTCTATTTCAGATTTTATATGCCGACTCTTAAAATCTAAAGATATTAAATCAATATAATCATCTTTATTCATAATATCTTCTAACTCTTTGTTACTATAAACCCAATCTTCAAATTTGGTAATCTCAAAATCTTCATAAAAAAGTTTGTAACAATATTTTTCAAGATTATTTAGAACAATATTCATATTATTTGAGCCATAAAATTTAGGTCTTTTCCTCCTTTTAGCTTATTACACATAACGTTCTTGATATCTTGCGACGTTCCACATGTTTTGAGTGGAATGTATACAAATAGCATGTTATAAGAAGTGACGACGCCTCTCACCCTATAATCCTTCGCAAAATAAGAAGAATGTGCAATATATCCGCGCTATTCGATTTTCTATTATATTGTTTTCTCAAATTTTGTTAAACAAACGTCTTTACTAATTTTAATATCCTTTATCTTTTGATATCCATTTTTTAAATATAAATTAATAGCAGGCAGATTCTTCTGTCCAGTACATACAACTATTTTATTTATACCATTCTCTACTCCTTCTACAAAACAAACTAGTTTTCCAGCAATACCCATTCTAAAAAAATCAGGGTGTATTGCAACTCTATGTATGTCTATAACATTTTCAATAGTCTTATATGAAATGATGCCTGCTAGCACATCATTTATCATATAGCCATAAAAAATTTCATCACATTCAATTAAACTCTCTATTTTATCCTTCAAAGGTGGAATATCATAAAAACCAATAATTTTGGCTTCAACTTTATATGAAGCTAATTGTAGTTTCAATACTTGTTTCGCTGTTTCTTTGTATTTCAAATTAATTTTTTGATCATATCTATTTTCTCCTCTTATTACACACTATTTTACTATTACGTAATATCTTGCTATTTGTCAGACAACACTCCAAAGAATAGCTCTGATATCGTCATTTCTTATAACGTTCTTACTATGTTGCAACGTTCCACATGCTTTTTGTGGAATGTCTGAAAATAGTATGTTATCTACAGTAGCTCCCAGAATAACTCCCTATAATCCGTACACAACTAAATAATTCTCTAGAGAATTTCTAATACTAAATTCATATTCTCTAATTACACTAGCTTAATCTCTTTCATAAAATTAATTCTTATTCTATACGTTTGTTTCTCTAATATTACACAATATAAGAATGTTGTTTATTTATTATTCTATTTCTTCATTGGTCAAAGATAGGTGTATATGGTCTTGCCACTCACCATTTATTTTTTGATACTTTTTAAAGAGTCCTTCATTAATGAAACCAAGTTTTTCTAAAACCTTTAATGATGGTCTATTATGGGGCATAACATTTGCTTCAATTCTATGTAGTTTATATTCACTAAATATTATTTCAATACCTTTTTTTAGTGCTTCTGACATGAATCTTTTACCTTCTTCATCTTTATCCAGTAAGTATCCAAGAGTACAAGTACATAATGAACCTCTAATAATATTACTAAAAGCAACTAAACCTATTGGATTCTCAAAATCCTTATCTGTCTTTTTAAATATCCATAATATTAAACATTCAAGATTATTTATTTTAATTAAATCTCTTTCTAAATTTTTCTTTTGAGTTTCGATATTATAGAAACTACTATCTTTGGTAGGAATCCAATTCTCTAAAAAGATTTTATTTTTAACCCAATAATTCAGAACTGATTTAACATATGATTTATCAAGCACATTTAAATACAATCTTTCCGTTTCATATGATTTTTGCATATTACCTCCCTAAAAATGATAGCCTTATAAAATTAATAATCTTCTATTTTCATAAACTTACGACACATTTTTTTACTATTGTGTAATACCTATTCTATCTATTTTGTATTTTTTAGTATCTTGCTATTGTAGATAACGGTCTTGCTATGTTGCGATGTTCCACATGCTCTTCGTGGAATGTTCGGAAATAGTATGTTAGAGGCCGTCATAAGTCCTTGTGTATCCTCAACGTTCCTCCCCAATTAACAATTCTTATCTACTTTTTATAGAATCAGACTTAATAGGTTTGTTATATTTTGTTTTTAGAACATCAAGTAAATTTTTATTATTACTATTTCGTACGCTAGTTGATATTCCAAAAGTTTTTTCTTTAGTTACGATATAAGCTTTATTATGGAAAGAGGTGTACATTTTTTCTCCTCTCGTTGAAAATGGTTCTAAACCGTTTATATTAGTATATAATATATCAGCTATTTTAATTTCTTTAGTCTTCCAACCTTCATTAATGATTACTAATCCTTTATGTATTTCATATGTCTCTTTATATATACAACAGTAAATAATTGTTATTGGATATAGTATAGAGAATATTATGTACATATATTTTACAGGAATATTAAAATCATTAGTTATAAATTTATACGTAAAGAAAAAAAATATAGTTATAAACATTATCCCTAGCAATCTCATACGTATTGTTAATTTAAAAATCATATTTGCCCCCCTAAAATCAAATATCTTATTATATTATTTTTGCTTTTTTAATTATGCCATATTTCAAATTACACTTGATGGCCTTCTAACTACTTCTTTCCCGAACCATAACACATTCGCTTTTTATCCTCATATAGTGTAGTTTGCGTACTAGTTCGGGAATATTTACTTATATATATAGCTATATAATTTTTACTAGCTCATTTCTTTAAATATCCTATCTAATGGACTTTCTATCTTACTTAAATTTTTCTTGCTTACATGCGTATAAACTTCAGTAGTCTTTGAACTTTTATGCCCTAATAATTCCTGTATATATCTCAAATCCGTTCCTCCTTCCAGTAAATGTGTAGCAAATGAATGCCTTAGTGTATGCACCGATACATCTTTTTTTATATTGGCATTTTCACAAGCTCTTTTAAATACTTTTTGAACAGATCTTTCATGTAAATGTTCTCCTTTTTTAGCTCCTGGAAAAAGCCATTCTTTTGGTTTATATTCTTTTGCATATTCTCTAAGTATTTCAAGTGCATTATCAGACAATATGGTATATCTATCTTTTCTTCCTTTTCCCTGCTTTATATGAATAAGCATCCTGTTACTATCTATATCCTCTACCTTTAATCTAATTATTTCTCCCAATCTAAGTCCTTCTGAATATATCACAAATAATATAGCTTTATGTTTTTTGTTTTTCACCGAATTTAAAATTCCTATTACTTCTGTTTCACTTAATATATTGGGAAGTTTCTTTTCTTTTTTAGGTCTAGGTATCTCATATAAAATATTTCCTTTATGCAAAATATATTTATATAAAAATTTTATAGCACTTAATGCTTGATTAACGTATGCATGGCTAGTATTATCTTCATATAGTAAAGCATACATATATTTTTCTACATCTTCTTTAGTAAATGATTCTATACTTTTATTACAAAATTTATAAAATCTTCTAGTATGTCCTATATATGCTTTGATTGTCTTTGTACTAAACCCTTTTAAAACTAATTGCTGATTTGATTTATTTATCAATACTTCAAGATTCTCATCATATGATTCTTCTAAATGATTAATAGCTATATCTTTAATTGAAGGATTGCAGTTAATTTCTTCACTTTTAAAAAGCTTAAATAATTTTATGATACTTTCATCTGTGTTTGGTATGATCCAACACTTTTCATCTGATCTCCATTGCCTTCCCTTTATTCGTCTTATTTTCTTTACAAATTCTCTATTATAATCAAAGTATACTGCAATTTCTTTTTCGTTTTTCTCTTCAACCTTCATTCTACCCCTTCTTTCTAATTATATCTTACTTTGTATTATTATGGAAGTTCTCCACTAAAGCGTATCGAACTTGTGTTCGTGTCTATTTTATGTTCCTTTTGTAAAAAAATACTACTAACTTTCCCATTATCTCTATACACATCTGCACACAAAAAAACTTCAGCTTATTTGCTGAAGTTCTCTCATTTTTTTCTTTATCGCTTATTCTAATGCTTCTCTAACTAATTTCCCCATTTCCGTTGTGCCAACTACCTTCGCACCTTCACTAGCAATATCACCTGTTCTATAATTTTGGTCTAATACTTTTTTAACAGCTTCTTCGATGCTATCTGCTTCTTTTCCTAAATTAAAAGAATAACGAAGCATCATGGCAACAGAAAGAATGGTCGCAATAGGATTTGCCAAATCTTTTCCTGCAATGTCTGGTGCTGAACCATGAACAGGCTCATACATACCTATATTTCCTCCAAGACTTGCAGATGGTAACATTCCAATAGAACCTGTAATCATACTTGCTTCATCCGATAAAATATCTCCAAACATATTTGTTGTAACGATTACATCAAATTGCTTTGGATCTCTTACAAGTTGCATAGATGCGTTATCTACATACATATGATTTAATGTAACTTCAGGATAATCTTTCGCTACCTCTTCAACAACCCCTCTCCAAAGTCTAGAACTTTCTAGGATATTTGCTTTATCTACACTTGTTACCTTTTTATCTCTCTTCATTGCAATCTCAAAGGCATCCTTTGCAATTCTTCTTACTTCTTCTTCGCTGTATATTTCCACATCATAGCCTGCTTTTCCCATAGGTGTATCCTTTTGTCCTCTTTCTCCAAAATAGATTCCACCTGTCAGTTCACGAACTACACAAATATCAAGTCCATCTCCTATGATTTCAGGCTTTAGAGGACAAGCATCCTTTAATTGCTCAAAAAGGATTGCTGGACGAAGATTTGCATAAAGTCCTAATGATTTTCTAAGTCCTAATAATGCTTGTTCTGGTCTTTTATTTCCAGGAAGGTTGTCCCACTTATCTCCCCCTACTGCACCTAAAAGTACTGCATCACTATCTTTACAAACCTCTAAAGTTTTTTCTGGAAGGGGCTCGCCATATGCATCAATAGCACATCCTCCTGCCAAAACTTCAGTAAAGTTAAAGGTATGTCCATAAGTCTCACCTATTTTTTCAAGTACCAAAGTAGTTTCCCTTACTACTTCAGGACCAATCCCATCTCCAGGAATAACTGCTATATTGTAATTCATAGTACTTTCCTCCAGTCTGTTAATATCTCTTCTATTCTTTCATCTATTCTTTCTTAGTTTTTCCAAGTGTAAAAGTATGCAAATAAATATTTGTAAAAAAAACGAATGACTTACAAAGAATTCGTAAGAAAACCACCTGAAAGATTCTTGAAAAATCCGTAGAAGAGGCAGGACGCCTCTTCAGCCACATCAGGGCACGGATGCCCTGTCGGAGCGTTAGGATTTTTTGAGAAGATTGAAGGTAGAGTTTTCTCGAATTTTTTGTTGGAATGAGTGTTTTTACAAATATTTATTTCCCATTACCTTTTACCCCAACTTCTCATTTACATAATTCACAAGCCCATCTTTTGCAATGATCTCTTGGATAAATGGTGGAAAAGGCTCTGCCTTGTACGTCTCATTCTTTGTTACATTTACAATAACACCTGTTTCAAAATCAATTTCCACTTCGTCTCCTGCATCAATTCCTTTTACTGCTTCTTCACATTCAAGGATTGGAAGTCCTATATTAAAAGCATTACGATAAAAGATTCTTGCAAAGGTTGCTGCAATAACACAAGATACACCACTTGCCTTAATAGCAATAGGAGCATGCTCTCTTGAAGAACCACAACCGAAGTTTTTATTGGCTACAATCATATCATCTGTTTTTACCTTTTGTGCAAACTCTTTATCAATATCTTCCATACAATATTTTGCAAGCTCATTGGGATCAGATGTATTTAAATATCTTGCTGGGATAATAACATCTGTATCTACATTGTCTCCGTATTTAAAGACTTTTCCTCTTTTTTTCATATTGTTTCCTCCTGTCTTATATCCATCTATTATTCGTATTTCATTTTCGATTCATATCTATAAGTCATATCATAAACCTTTTTGTTCATCATAAAAATCAATCTTAAATAGAATACCCTATATTAATTTTCCCCTTATATATCTAAATCTTCTGGATTTGCAATTTTTCCTGCTACTGCTGAAGCTGCTGCTACTGCTGGACTTGATAGGTAAACCTCTGATTCTGGATGTCCCATTCTTCCTACGAAGTTACGGTTTGTTGTAGCTACTGCTCTCTCTCCCTTTGCAAGGATTCCCATATGTCCTCCTAGACATGGTCCACAGGTTGGTGTACTAAAAACAGCTCCTGCTCTTACGAAAATTTCAGCTAATCCTTCTTGCATAGCTTGTAGATAAATCTTTTGTGTTCCTGGGAATATAATGGTTCTAATTCCTTTGGCAACTTTTCTACCTTTTAAAATCTCAGCTGTTACTCTTAAATCTTCTATTCTACCATTTGTGCAAGAACCAATCACTACTTGATCTATCTTTACTTCTCCTACCTCATCAATAGTTCTTGTATTGTCTGGTAAATGAGGGAATGCTACTGTTGGTCTAATCTTACTTAAGTCAATTTTATAAGTCTTTTCATATTCTGCATCCTCATCAGGTGCATAAACTGTATATTCCTTTTGGCTATGATCTTTGATATACTCTATAGTTTTTTCATCTACCATGAAGATTCCATTTTTACCACCTGCTTCTATAGCCATATTTGCCATAGATAAACGATCATCCATAGATAAATGCTTTAATCCTTCTCCCATAAATTCCATAGATTTATAAAGGGCTCCATCTACTCCGATCATCCCTATAATATGAAGGATTACATCTTTTCCACTTACCCACTTTTGAGGCTTTCCTTTTAATTCAAACTTCAATGCACTTGGTACTTTAAACCAGCATTTTCCTCTTGCCATTCCTGCTGCCATGTCTGTACTTCCGATTCCTGTTGAAAATGCTCCTAATGCTCCATAAGTACATGTATGGGAATCAGCTCCTATAACAACATCTCCTGCTACAACTAATCCTTTTTCAGGTAGTAATGCATGCTCAATTCCCATTTCTCCTATTTCAAAATAATTTTCGATTTCCTTTTCATAAGCAAATTCACGAATCATTTTACATTGTTCTGCAGCTTTTATATCCTTATTAGGTGTAAAGTGGTCTGGTACGATAACTACCTTGTTTTTATCAAATACTTCCTTTGCACCCATTTTTCTAAATTCCTTTACAGCAACAGGTGTTGTAATATCATTTCCTAGTACGATATCTAAATCAGCTTCAATAAATTGTCCTGGCTTTACTTCTTTAAGTCCTGCATGTGCTGCTAATATTTTTTGCGTCATGGTCATTCCCATAAGTTATTCCTCCTCTTTTTCTAAATCTTTTATGAGCTTATATTCAATAGAATCTATTAGTGCAATCATACTTGCTTCAATAATATTTGTAGATACCCCTACCATGCTCCAAGTTTCTTTTCCATCAGTAGATTCAATGAGTACCCTTACCTTTGCTGCCGTTGCATCTTCAGCATTTAATACTCTTACCTTGTAGTCTGATAAATGTACCTCTTTTAAATTTGGATAAAATACTTCTAATGCCTTTCTTAAGGCTTTATCCAGTGCATTGACAGGTCCATTTCCTTCTGTAGCAGTCATTTCTTCTTTTCCATCTACCATTACCTTAATGAGGGCTGAAGAGCTACATTCCCTGTTATTCGCTGGTTCTTCTTCGATAACTTTGTAATATTTTAATTCAAAGAAAGGTTTATATTTTCCTAAATGCTTTCTAATGACTAACTCAAAGGAACTTTCTGCTCCTTCAAATTGATATCCCATATGCTCAAGTCTTTTAAGCTTATCCATAATTTCTTGTGTTTTTGGTGAACTTTTTGTCATATTTTTATCTATCTTTTGAATAAGGGGAAGAATTGTGGTCTTTCCTGAAACCTCTGACATTAAAAAGCTTCTTCTATTTCCCACAAGTTTAGGATTCATATGTTCAAAGGAGTGAGATGCTTTATTTACCCCATCAATATGCATACCACCCTTATGAGCAAAAGCACTATTTCCTACATAAGGCATACTACTATCTAGCTGGACATTTGTAATTTCAGCAATATATCTCGCACTAGATGTAAGCTTTTCTAAATTTTCATCAGGAATACATTCCTTGCCCTTTTTCATTTGTATATTTGGAATCAATGTAGAAAGATTCGCATTACCACATCTCTCCCCAATACCAATAAAGGTTCCTTGTACCTGCAAAGCTCCAGCTTCTACTGCCATAACAGAATTTGCAACAGCCATACCGCAATCATTATGACAATGAATCCCTACTTCTACAGGGAAAGTTTCTGCCACTTTTTTTGTTACTTCATAGATTTCATTTGGAAAAGTGCCTCCATTGGTATCACATAATACTAAGCTATCCGCTCCTCCATCTACTGCTGCTCTTAAAACGTCAAAAGCATAGGATGGGTTTTCTCTATATCCATCAAAGAAATGCTCTGCATCAAAGACTACTTCCTTTTGTTTATCTTTAAAAAAGTTGATAGTTTCTCTGATCATTTCTAAATTCTCTTCTAGAGAAGTTTTGATAATCTCTGTTACATGAAAATCCCATGATTTTCCGAATATAGCTACTACTTCCGTATTGGCCGTAAGGAGGGAGTTTACATTTTCATCCTCAGAAACTTTCATTCCCTTTCTTCTAGTACTTCCAAAAGCTACTAGCTTTGAATTTTTAAGATTTATTTCTGTCACATTTTGAAAAAACTCTAGATCTTTAAAGTTAGAGCCAGGGTTTCCTGCTTCAATATAGGTTACCCCTAGATCATCTAATGCTTTTACTATTTTTATTTTATCTTCAACCGAAAAGGAAACGCCTCCACCTTGGGCTCCATCTCTTAAGGTAGAATCAAATATTTTTACTTTTTTAGCCATTTTATGCCTCCTTTCGCCCGTATTTGGTTGCAAAAAATGCCCCTGAAGGTTATTCAGGGACTTTGGAGAGTTTTTTACATTTTTTCTCTATTTGCCCATTCACATTTCTCTATTCATCAAATATATAAAATTATTCTAAAATAATATGATGAATTGGCGCTCCTGGAGGAACCATAGGAAATACTGAGTCATCCTTTGACAATAGACATTCAATCACTGTACCTTTTCCTGATTTTACAGCTTCTTTTAAAGCATCTTCAAGATCAGATAGATTATCTACTTTTTCTCCTCTTAATCCATAGGCATCTACCAATTTCA
This sequence comes from Marinisporobacter sp., assembly GCA_025210525.1. GTDB lineage: Bacteria > Bacillota > Clostridia > Peptostreptococcales > Thermotaleaceae > Crassaminicella. The sequence continues at coordinate 123,867 of JAOARP010000012.1, read as the reverse complement.
TATAATCTACTTCTTGAGTAATATTCGTCTCAGCATATCGCTTATTGCAGAACATTTTCTGCCACTGTCTTACCATTCCTAATGTTTGATTATTGAAAAGTAATGTGATTATAGGGAGATCATATTTTGATACAGTAGCTAGTTCATTGCAATTCATTCTAAAGCTTCCATCTCCTGCTATATGAAGAACCTTTTTATCAGGATTCCCTACTTGCGCCCCAATAGCTGCTCCTAGTCCATACCCCATGGTCCCTAGTCCCCCTGATGAGATAAAGGTTCTCGGTTTTTTAAATGGGAAATGTTGCGCTGTCCACATTTGATGCTGTCCTACCTCTGTAGTGACAATGGTTTCATCTCCCAAAACCTTATGAGCACAGGCTAGAATCGTTTCTGCATGAAAACCTGTCTTTTCTTTATTTACTTTAAAGCCATCTACTTCCTTAAGCCATTCTTTCCCATCTTTCTCACTAATCATATCTGTAAGATCTGATAAAACCCCTTTTACATCTCCTAAAATCCATAAATCAACATCTTTATTTTTTCCTATTTCTGATGCATCAATATCTATATGAACCACCTTAGCTTTTGGTCCAAATTCTTCTGCAATGCCAATAACACGATCACTAAATCTAGCACCAATAGCAATGATTAAATCACTCCCACAAACAGCTAAGTTTGCATCTCTCATTCCATGCATTCCTACAAGCCCTAAAGAAAGTGCATGATCTCTTGGAAAGCTTCCAAGTCCCATTAGGGTATTTACAACAGGAATATTTCCCTTTGTAGCAAATTCATAAAGCTCCTTAGATGCTTCCGATAAAACAATTCCTCCCCCTGCATAAATAACAGGTTTTGTCGATTGATTAATAAGATCAGCGGCCTTGATAAGCTCTTTATTTGGTGAAGTACATACTCTTTCATTTTCTTTAAGGACTTCTTTTTTTACATAAGTAGTTTTTTCTAAAAATACATTTTTAGGAATATCAATAAGTACAGGTCCTGGTCTACCTTCTCTTGCAATTTCAAAGGCATCTCTGATTACATCTCCTAGTTTTTCAATATCCTTCACAAAATAATTATGCTTTGTAATAGGTAGCGTAATCCCCGTAATATCTACTTCTTGAAAAGAATCTTTTCCTAAGAGGTTGGCAGGCACTTGCCCTGTGATTACTACTAGTGGCACGCTATCCATATATGCAGTTGCAATACCTGTTACTGTATTTGTAGCTCCAGGACCTGATGTTGCAAAGCAAACACCTACCTTACCTGTGCTTCTTGCATATCCATCAGCACCATGACTTGCTCCTTGTTCATGGGCTGTAAGAATATGATCAAAATGATCTAATTGGTCATATAGCGCATCATATAGAGGAATCACAGCACCTCCTGGATATCCAAATATTTTGTCTACATCTTGTTCCTTTAAACATTCTAGTACTATTTCTGCCCCAGTAAGTTTCATGACTTATGCCTAACCTCCCTATCTTGATCTTTTTATTTTTTTAACCACGACATCATGGCTCTTAGTTTTTTTCCAACCTCAACAATTGGATGCTCAAGCTCTGCTTTTTTCACTGCAGTAAATACTGGTCTATTTGCCATATTCTCTGTAATCCAATCCTTAGCAAAGTTTCCTGTTTGGATTTCTTTTAATACTTTTTTCATTTCTTTTCTTGTTTCTTCGTTTACGATTCTTCTACCGATCATGTAATCTCCATACTCTGCTGTATCACTAACGCTGTAACGCATGTTTTCAAATCCACCTTCATATAGTAAATCAACGATTAATTTTAATTCATGAAGACATTCAAAATATGCAATCTCTGGTTGATATCCTGCTTCTACTAATGTATCAAATCCTGCTTTGATAAGTTCTGTAGCTCCTCCACAAAGTACTGCTTGCTCTCCAAATAAATCTGTTTCTGTTTCTTCTTTAAAGCTAGTTTCAAGTACTCCTGCTCTTGCTGCTCCAATTCCTTTTGCATAAGCTAAAGCAGTTTCACGTGCCTTTCCTGTATAATCTTGATGTACTGCAAATAATCCAGGTACCCCGCCACCTTCTTGATAAACTCTTCTTACTAAATGTCCAGGTCCTTTTGGTGCAACTAGGAAAACATCTACATTAGCAGGTGGTACGATTTGATTAAAGTGGATATTGAATCCATGAGCAAATACTAATGCATCTCCTTCATTTAAGTTTGCTTCTATAGACTCTTTGTAAACCTTAGCTTGTTTTTCATCTGGTACTAAAACCATTACTACATTACTTGCTTTAGCAGCTTCAGCTACAGTCATTACCTCAAGTCCACTTTCTTTTACTTTATCCCAAGATTTACTTCCCTCATAAAGACCAACTACTACATCTACACCACTTTCTTTTAAATTAAGTGCATGAGCATGTCCTTGACTTCCAAATCCTATGATTGCTACCTTTTTTCCTTCGAATAATTCTAATGCTGCGTCCTTTTCATAATACATTTTTGCCATTTTTCATCTCTCCCTTTATCTTCTTTTTCTTTGTATTTTATATTATAAATATTTTAAATATTTACATTACCTTATATAAACTAGCTTCCTTTTTCACATTTTCATCCATTGTCTTTACCTTATAGACATCCACAATTTTTTCTATTAAAAGCATAGCTCTTTCAATACTTTCAGGTTCTTCTTTTGTTGTAATCATCAAATGAGCCTGCATCGGATTTTCTGCTTCTACCATACTAATGCTTTTCATTTGAAATTGTCTTCTTCTCAAAAGACCTACAATACGCATCAACACCTCTGGTTGATTGTTCACTTCTGCAAATAAAACCCTATTCATCATCCTACCTCCTCATCATAATTTGAAAATTCCAAATATTCTGTATTCAAACTCTGCACAATAACTTATTTTGATCATTTACTTCCTAATTAGATATAAAAAATCTCCCATCCCTAAGACATAAATATTTATATCTTAGGGACGAGAGACTTTACCCGTGGTACCACCCTAATTTACAATCCACTCACGTGAATTGACTCTTCAGGTCTAAACAACTTCTTAAACCCTAGCCATATAACGGTGGCACTTCTACATTTTGTAGAATCCCGGCCTCATCTACTAAAAAAATTCTTTCAAGTCGGCAGTTCCAGAGTGAGCATTATATACCTATTTGATGCTAGCTTTCAGCAAATCACTAGCTCTCTGTAATCAAACAATTAGTATTTTTCTCTCCATCATCACTATTAAAATATTCTGTTAAATAAGTTAAACACATTGTACTATCATTTAAATCCTTCGTCAATACTTTTTTTTGAATTTTTTTCGTTTTTTTATTAATCCGTTTTTATAAATATAAAAATAATCATGGTCTATTCATTGAAAAAAACCTTTTCCTCTTGTATTTTCCACCTTTTCTTTTTTTTCATATTTTATGTACAAATCTTAAAAAAATAAATTTTCACAACAATCATTTAATTGATTCATCTATTGAATTTTATATGATTTTACTTCAATAATTTTTTCGCTTCCATCATACGTTGTATGGCTGTGATTGCCACCACTAAAGTAAATAGGTTTATAATCCATATCCTATAATTTCTAAATAAAATCATCCCTGTAAATAAAATAAATCCTTCTGTTCTCTCAGCAATTCCTGCTTGATAATAAAATGATTTTATTCCATTCTTTTCTGATAATGCACCCACCGTTAAAAAAATCGTCATAGATAACAAAATAGAAGCAGTTAAGATAAGAAGTTGTATGCGAGCGTGGGGAAATTTCACTGCTAATCCTATAACAATAGACATCTCTACAATTCGGTCAAAGGTAATATCCATAAGGGTTCCCCAGGGACTTGTATCCTTTTCTCTTCTTGCCACGGTCCCATCTACAGCATCTAAAAGTCCTGAAGTCCATAAAACAATACAAGACACAAAATAATGATCAAAATAAATAAAAAAGCCTGATGAAATTCCTATTAAAAATGCTAAAATTGTTATATGATTCGCACGCATATTCAATTTTATAAAAACTTTTGAAACATTTTCAATCAATGGTTGTGCATATTTTCTTCCATAAGTATCTAGCATCTTTTCCTCCCCTTTTATCCCTCTATAAAAAAGATTTCTCTCTGATCATATGTTACAAATACTTCTTCTCCTATTTGAAAATCCATATCTCGTTCAGCCTTTTGAATCGTTTCAATCATTTTTGATTGAACATGGATCTTTAGCCATAAAAACCCCTGCTGAAAGCTAATTTCTTTCACCCTTCCAATCAATTGATTTTCTTTTTCTTCTCTTTTATGTATTTTTTTTACATGAAGACTTTCAGGTCTTAAAACAATAGAACCATGCCTATTATTTTCATGTGAAAATTTCATCTTAAAATCATCACCGATAAAGAAATTATTCTCTATTTTTCCATAAAAAATATTTTTCACTCCTAAAAATTGTCCAATATATGTACTTGACGGTTTCTCATAGAGTTCTTTTGGTCTTCCTACCTGTAAAATACTTCCCTCTTTCATGATTGCCATACGATCAAATAAAATAAAGGCTTCTTCCCGATCATGGGTCACAAAAACAATGGTCATTTTATGTTCTTTATGAATCTTAATGATTAAATTTCTCATTTCTTCTCTTAACCCAGGGTCTAGTGCGCTAAAGGGCTCATCCATTAATAAAATTTTAGGCTCTATGACCATTGCCCTTGCAATAGCTATTCTTTGCTGTTGTCCACCACTTAATTGATGAGGGTATCTATTTTCAAACCCACTAAGACCAACGATTTGAAGGATATCCCTTACTTTTTTTATATATTCCTCTTTAGGAATCTTTTTTATTTTAAGACCAAAGGCAATGTTTTCTAACACCGTTAAATGAGGAAACAAAAGGGGTGTTTGAAAAACCATCCCTAATCCTCTTTTTTCTGCTACAACCTTCGTCACATCTTCCTCTTCTATATATATTTTCCCATCTTTTACTGGATATAGACCTGCAATTACTTTTAAAAGAGTTGTTTTCCCACAGCCTGAAGGTCCTACAAGACCAAAAAATTCACCTCTTCTTATGTTTAAATAGTCAATTTTTAATAAAAAGCTATTCTCCTTATAAGCATCATGACGCTTTTTTATATCTATTAGCTTTAATACATCCATCTTACTAAATCCTTTCTCTTAGAAAATTAAATATTCACCTTATTTATCTATATTTTCATAATACCTCTTTAAAAATAAATCCAGTATCCATAAGGAAAGGATGGCCATAATAGCAAATATAATAGTATAAGCTGCCCCTATACTCTGATCATTCCCATTGATAAAGGGAAACATCAAAATAGGCAAAGTAACGATCCTTCCTCCACCTATAAATACGGTTACAATATATTGACTAAATGAAATTAAAACCGTCAGACTTGATCCTGCAACAATCCCAGGAAGTAAAAAAGGAAAAATCACATAAAAGAATCGAGTAAATTTTCCTGCTCCAAGCATTTTAGCTTGCTCCTCCCATTCAAATCCAAGGTGTCTAAAACTAATGGCAATAGCTCGAATCATATAGGGCAAAGTAGGAATCATATGAGCCATAACAACTCCCATAATAGATTCTGTTAAATTCAATCGAATAAAAGTCTTATACATGCCCATCATAACGACTATAGGTGGCACAATAATAGGCATAAATAAAATGCTTTCTATAGCTTTCTTCCCTTTAAAATCATATCTTCCTAGAGCATCTCCTGCAGGGACCGCAAGAATTAGGTTCATCATAGTTACTATAAGTGCAATTTTAAAACTCATTCCTATTCCTTCTAATGTTTTAGAAGTCCTTGAAAAAATATATTGCCATGCTCTTAAGCTAAGATTATTTGGAAAAACTTCTGGCCAGTTCCACCCCTTTGAAAAGCTTGATACAAGCATGAGTAATATAGGTAAAACCCCTAAAAATAAAATTCCTATTATAAAAATCCATAGAATCAGTTCTTTATTTTTTCTCATTTCTATTCTCATAGATCCCTTTCATTTTTTACTTGTCCACAGTTTTGAAAATAAAAGAATCACCACTGTTAAAATAATATTCATTGCCATAGCCTTTGGTCGATCTGTTAAATTACCATTCATATAGATTTCATAGGAATAGACAGATATAGTCTTCGGATAAGTAACCCCTAAAAGATATGGTACTTCAAAGGCTAAGGAGGTATAAGATAAAATAATAAAAGCAGATATTTTAAGAGGGGAAAGTAAAAGAGGAAAAACAATATTTCTAAAAAAATCAAAGAAATTGGCTCCAAAAACTCTCCCCACCTCTATCCATGAATCATGTACCTTTAAAATCACAGGATAAAGCATCAATACCACAAAAGGTGTCGTTTTCCATACATAAGTAATAATGATCCCCCACCCAAAGGAATCATTCACTAAAACAGGGAAATCCCCCATTTTCTCAATCAATCCCATATGTAATAAAACTCTAGGAACCCATCCACTTTGTCCCAACATAAAAAATATGAAATATGCAGCAACTAAATAGGGAAACAGCATGGGAATTTGAAAAAGTCGCTGAATCAACAATGTTTTTTTCTTATTTCTCATACGAAACAAGAAAAAAATCATCCCCATTCCTAAAAAACTTGAAATCATGGTAGATATAACAGAAATACGAGCTGTTAGGAAAAAAGATTCCCAAAATTCTTTAGAGGTTATTATCTGTTGATAAAATTTCAACGTGAAAGAATTTCCTAAACCATTTAATCCTACACTTTGCATCAATCCTTCTAGGATTCCTCCAAAAAATAAAAGGATTACAAACATAAGAGCTGGAAAAACTAAAAGATAAGGCTTACTTTTTGACCACATTTTCCATCCAACCCTTTTCAATTTCATGTACATATTCAGCAGAAATCTCTGGAATCCTATTTTTTTCTAATACCTCTTGTGAAAGAGTTGCCCCTCCCCGATCTACCTGATCAAAGGATTTTTGATCTTTCTCTGAAAGCTTGTCATAAGACAGTACAGAACCGTCCCCCCAATATTTAGGATCAAATTTTTTCATTTGAGCTTCTGGTGACAGTAAAAAATTGATTACAACCATAGCACCAGCCTTCTGTGTAGCATTAAAAGGAATACTCAAATAATGAGTATTGGCGAGCGTTCCTTGGTCTAACACAAAGGTCTTTGTATTTTGAGGAAATTGCCCCATTTCTATCTTACTAGCAGCATGGACAGGATTATAGGATAAGCTCATCCATACTTCTCCATTTTCATAAAGTCTATCTAGCTTTGCAATACTCTCAGGATAGGTTTTTCCTTCTCTCCAAAGATAAGGTTTGATTTCATTTAAATAATTCCACAGGGGACTTGCTTCATTTTTAAATTCCTCTTGATTTAGCTTTTTAAGATACTTCTTATATCCACCTGTTGTTTCAAATAGTCCATGACGAATAAAGGCACTTCCAGTAAAATCTGGTGGTGCTGGATAAGTAAATTTCCCTGGATTTTCTTTTACCCATTCTTTTAAAACCTCCATAGATTTTGGAGGATTTTTTATTTTGGATTCATCATAAATAAAAACAAATTGTGCTTTTCCCCAAGGGGCTTCCATCCCCTTTGTCTCTTCCCCAAAATCATATTTTAAATCTAATACATCCTTGTCTACATAGGTATTGTAATTAGGAAGCTTATCTGCAAAAGAACCCCACAATAGATTATTTTCCTTTGAAATCTTAAAATTTTCTCCATTAATCCAAAAAATATCTATGCTTCCCTTTGTTCTATCAACTTCTTTTTCTGTAAGCAATTTGTTGATCATATCCTTTGCATCATTAATAGGTACACGGTTTAGTTCAATATCATAAGATTCTTTTAGCCTAGGGGCTACCCATTCATCCATATATCTGTTTACTAAGTCATCTCCACCCCACATATGGATATTGACGATTTTTCCTTTGCTTTCTTTAACAACCTCTTCCCAATCTAAAGCTAATACATCTGTAGATTCTTCTATGGTTTGTGTTTTTCCACAGCCTACTAGCATTGTAGTTGCCAAAAGCATGATACAAACTATTAAAATAAATTTTTTCATAGCTAAACTCCCTTCTATTGTTTCCACGGTTTTAAATCTTATGATTTTTTTCTTTTCATCTTTTTTAGGAAAATAGGAAGAATTGCTAAAGCTCCCAATGCTGTAAATCCTAAAATCGTATGAATAGATAATATATCTTTTGCTGATTGAATATTTCCAAGGTTGTTTCCTGCAAAGGAATAAGCAAAGGAGCCTGGAATAATTCCAATAGTAGTTGTCCAAGCAAAGGTTGTTAGTGGAATACTTGTAAGTCCTGCAAGCAAATTAATCAGAAAAAATGGAAATACGGGAATCAATCGTAACATCAAAAAGTAATTTTTGCCATTTTCTTTGATCTCTTCATTGATTTTTTCTAGCTTTTCCTCATATCTTTTTTGAATCCACTCCCCTATTATATATCGTGCAGATAAAAAAGAAAATATTGCTCCAATAGTAGCACCCACATTGCTATATAGCATCCCCCCTACTATTCCAAATAAAAATCCCCCTGTAAGGGATAAAACCCCAGCTCCAGGCAGAGCAAAGGTAACAACAATGATGTATGTTAAAATATAGATACTTACAGCATAAATATAATTTTCATTTACATAAATCTTCAATAGTTCTTTATTTTGTTGAAGATTTTCAAAGGTTAAAACCCTACTTATTCCTGTATATTTGATTAAAAAAAATCCTATTATTAGCAGTATCATCGATATATATACTTTCTTATTTTTTTTGAAAGTCATTTCCTTCATTGCCCCTATCTGACTCTTTAAAAGAGCTTCTTTAAATTCTTTATAATCATATTATTTTCTAAACGATCAATATACACCTGTTGCCCAATCTTTTTTGTAAGATCTGAATAAGTGGGATATGCATGAATGATAGATTGTGCTTTTTGAATAGGGAGATGGAGTGACTTTAAAAGCTGTCCTTCATGAATCAATTCTCCAGCCCGTTCTCCAAGAATATGTGCCCCAAGGATTTTTCCTTTTCTATCACAAATAAATTTTGCCATTCCTTCTTCTGTCCCATCTGTTTTAGCTCGATCAAGGTTTTTATATTCTTGTCGATAAACTTTTATATCATCTCCATACTTTTCTATAGCTTCTTTTTCCGTCAATCCTACATGTGCCAATTCAGGGTCTGTAAAAGTGCACCATAAAACATTTGAATAGTCTGCTTTTCTTTTTATAGGCAAACAAGCATTCAGTCCTGCAATCATTCCCTGATAACCTGCCATATGACTAAATTGATAAGGTCCTGCAATATCTCCACAGGCAAAAATATGAGAAACAGAAGTTTGCATCATAGAATTGGTAATAATCCCTTTTTTCGAATATTTTACCCCTACCCTATCAAGCATTAATTTCGTTAAATTTGGCTTTCTCCCCGTGGCTACTAAAACCATATCTCCTGTTATTAAAATCTTTTCACCCTCTTTTTCTATAGCTATAGCCACCTTATCCTTCTCATTTTCACAACCTATTATTTTTGCTTTTGTTACAAGCTGTATACCTTCTTTTATGAGTTTTTTTGTCAAAATATCTACTAATTCTTTCTCTTCTTTCACTAAGATTTGATCTCCTCGTAAAAGAATAGTCATCTCTACACCTAAACGATTAAGTGCTTGAGCTAATTCAACCCCTATGGCTCCTCCACCAATGACGATCATAGAATCAGGCAATTCCTTTATTTTAAAAATAGTCTCATTTGTTACATAATTAATTTCTTGAATACCTGGAATAGGAGGAATGAAGGGGGATGTTCCTGTAGCAATGATTATTTTCTGTGCTGAAATTTTTTTATCCTTTACAACTACATGGTGCTGATCTATAAAAGATGCTTCTCCAATAATTATATGAATCCCCTTGCCTTCAAAAACCTCTGGCTTTTCTTCTTTATATACCTTCTCAATGACACTTTGAACATACCTCATAACATTTTTTGAATTTATTTTATAATTTCCTTCCATATCTATTCCAAAATCTTCTATGTTTTTTATTTTATTCACCATAGACGCAGCTCGAATTAAAGCTTTACTAGGAACACATCCAGACCATGTACACTCTCCACCTAATTTATTTTTCTCAATCATAACCACTTTTTTGCCTAATCCATTGGCTGTAAGTGCAGCAGTGATACCAGCGCCTCCCCCTCCAATTACCATCACATCATAGTCAAACCTGCTCATAGGCTCCCTCCATTTATCTTGTTTTAGAATATCTTGTATACAAATTACTTTTTCCTAATAGCATGTCTCTCTATTTTTTTACCCTCATTCAGCTTTTATATTCAAAATATTCTTATCTAACTTCATCTATTGGAGATTTTTCAATGGCTTATTTCTAGCTAGTAAGAGAAAAGCAATATTACATTTTTTGTAATATTGCAAACTTCATATACTCTTTACTTTTTTATTTTAAAGCTTTGATCATCCTTTTTCCTTTATACCGATTGACCCACTTTTCTATTACACTTTTCTTATTTTGATTAAAGTCTTCATAAATTTCTTCTTCAAATAATAAATCTAGTAGGTGCACACCCTTTCTTCCTCCTATGATCATCCCTTCCACACAAGATTGACAATAGGACAAGATGGTATCTGTTTCTGCTTCATGAGCACGTTTTTTCATCTGATTTAGAGCTATTTCAGGATCTGTAAGAAGAACCATAGCCCCCATGCCACAACAAGATGTTTTTTCTCTATTATGCTGAAATTCTTTTATCTTAAATCCCAATTCCTTTATGATCCTTCTTACACTATCATGTATACGGATTTCATCTCTTGTTGGACAAGGATCATGTATGGTGAAAACAACATCTATGTCTTTTCCTTTATTTTTTAACTCTTTAGAAACACCCATTTCTGCTACTACTTCCCAAAGAGATTTTACTTTTATAGATGGACTATTTTCTTTAATGGTCATAAAACAATTTGGACAAGCTACGATTACTTCTTCCACCTGCATTTTTTCTATTTCCTCTTGAAGGTTTTTGTAATATTCCTTGAACTTGTAGCTATCCCCTATAGCATGAGTTGGATTGCCACAGCATTTTAAAATAATCCCTGTATCCGGTAGCCTTTCTTTTAGATATTCATATGCTTTTATCACGATCTGCGGATTATAAGCAGTTAAGCTACACCCTGGAATAAAAGCTCTTTTTGTTTTTTTAGCATCATGATACTGTTCGGTGAAAAGCTTTGAAAAGCTATTCTTTTGATGAAAATTTACAGTTTTATATCCTTTGATAAGCTTTTTATTCTCCTTAAATATATTCTCTCTTAAATTAAAAAACGCTTCTTTTAAGTCTATGTCCTTTGGACAAACTTTTGTACAATATCCACATAGATTGCAAGAATAAGGAATATTTACAGATACCCTTTCTTCTTTTACTATATTTTGAAAAAGTTCTTTTGGAAAATTACAAAATTTTTTTAACATGGGACAATTTTTCATGCAAAGTTGACACCCTATACAATCATTTACTATTTTTTTCGATGTTTTCATTATTTTTTCTGGAATTTTTATATGGTTCATCTTTTACCATCCTTCGTCTTGTCCTACTTTGGCTTTTTTAAATTTGTTTACAAAGCCTATACCCTTTTCAGCCTACAAAATACTATTTGTTCATATATCAAAGGTCTTTTCATTTCTGAAAAGACCTTTTGTTTTTTATTTTCATCATTTTCTAAAGTGGAAAACATTTGATCTAGTTAAATTTTCCTATTAAACATGATCACTTCTATGGTATCACATATAAACGGATAGGGTAAAATAGGTATTTTCTATAATTTTTCCTTTCTTATAAGAAAAATCCATATACAAAATTTGTATCATTTTATTTAACCTGTACCCTATTTCTACCACTCCTTTTCGCTTCGTATAATCCTTCATCTGCTCGCTCTAAAATTTGTTCAAAGTTCTCATCACTTTCTTTTAAATAAGATATCCCTATACTCACCGTAATATGGATTTGTCCTTTCTTTGTATCTATACATAGTCTAGATAATTTTTTTCTTAATCTTTCTGCTATATGAAAAGCTGATTTTTGTCCCGTATTGATCAGCACAATTGCAAACTCTTCTCCACCGATTCGACCAAATATATCACTTTCCCTTAAGTGGTCTAGGCTACTCCTCACCACATTTTTCAATACCTCATCTCCTATGTGATGCCCATAGGTATCATTTACCTTTTTAAAATAGTCAATATCCATTAGTAATACTGCATATAGCTTTTTTTCTTCTTTTACATATTCAAAAGTTTCATGAGCTTTTTTCATGAAATAACTTCTATTATTTGCACCTGTTAGAGGATCTGTTCTTGCTTGTATTTTAAGCTCCTCTTCTATATTTTTACGTTCTATAATATTTATAAATATCACGCCTAAGAGAAAAATCGTTCCTATTACATAGGTCATAATGATTTTTTCCATAAGTTCATGTAATTGCTTCATCATCTCATCTTCATCAATAAGCTGTACAATACTCCAATTCGTTTGATCTATTGGTTCATAATAAATAAAATAGTCCTTTTCTTTATATTGTATTTCATCAAATCCTTTATATCCTTTTACTAATCCTTGTTCTATTCCTGAAAATAGGGGCTCCTTGTACATACTTTTATTTTTTATTGCTAAGTCTCCACTATAAATAATCATCCCATCTCTACTCACAATGAAATTAACCCCATTCTTCCCTACAACATATTTTTTCATCATTTTAGGCACACATCTTAGAGACAAATCAACAGCTACAAAGCCGATAAGTTTTTCTTTTTCCTTTATCGCCTTTATAGATGAAATGACTAAATTTCCTGTTCCCACATCTCTATAAGGATCTGTAAACACCACTCCTTTTGATTGGACAGCACTAGGATACCAAGGTCTGTCTATGATATTATATCTTTCTCCTGGTATATAACCTGCATCATCCATATAAAAGTTAGCATTTTCATTACCAATCCAAGTCATAAATAAAAATTCACTCGTATTCCTAATATTTTTTATGGTCTTGTAAACCCTTGGATAAAGGGGATGCGTCGTAATATTTTTTCTATCCTTCACTTCCTTTAAATACTGTCGAATATCTTCATTGTTTTCCATCTGCTGAACCATTACTTTATTGATTTCAAATATTTGTGATACATTTGCATTAACAATTTCTGATTTTAATTGTATTTCTTTCTTAATATTATTTTTAAAAGTTATATGAATACCATAAAACGTAATTCCTGCAGATATACTGAATACAAGAAAAATAGTCATAAAACTCCTGCTCATAGCTTTTATATCTATATTTTCCTTTATCTTTATTTTCATTACAATATTTCCTCCAATTACCTATAGAAGAATTGCTCTGTCCTCCTATTTATTCCATTATTTTCTATAATTTCGACATTTAGCACCACCTTTCCTCTTTTTTCTTATTTTCAATTCCTAAAATTTATAACTTTCTAACAAAAAAAACATCCAAATAAAATGAATGTCTTTTTATATCTTTTTTATTGATTCTTTAATTTTTCAATAACTTCTGCCAATACCTTATCTACCTGATCATGAGGGATCTGACATGTACCAGCATTTTTATGACCGCCACCACCATAAGATAACATGATTTCTCCAATATTTACCTTTGAGGATCTATCAAAAATAGATTTTCCTACCGTAAGTACAGTGTTTTGCTTCCTAAAGCCCCAAATCACCTGAATAGATATGTTTGTTTCAGGATACATAGCATATTTTACAAAGCGATTTCCTGGATAAATGGTTTCTTCCCCTTTAAGATTTACTACTAATACATTATCATGTATTTTAGCATTTTTCTTTATTTGCTCCTCAAACTGTGGTTGATAGCTATTATATAAATCAACCCGTTCTTTCACATCTGGTAATTCTAATATCTTTTCAATAGGATTATCCTTACAATAATCAATTAAATCCATCATTAGATTATAATTAGATATTCTAAAGTTTCTAAATCTTCCAAGACCCGTTCTAGCATCCATCATAAAACTAAGAAGTTCCCACCCCTCTGGATCTAAAACATCTTCCATAGAAAACTGAGCTGAATCTGCTTTATCTACTGCAAGAATCATTTCTTGTGAAATATTTATAAACTTCTCTTTTCCTCCATAATAGTCATATACAACCCGAGAAGCAGACGGTGCATTAGGGTCAATAATATGATTTTCTTTTTTTCCTTTTATCCTAATCGTTTCACTTAAGTGATGGTCAAATGCTAAATGTACGCCTTCTACATAAGGTAAATTAGTAGTAATATCACTATCAGTTACTTTAATAAGACCATCTTGCATATCTTTAGGGTGAACGAATTTAATATCATCAATAATATCTAATTCTTTTAACAATACTGCACAAACAAGTCCATCAAAGTCACTACGAGTAATTAAACGAAATTTTTTAGACATAATTTGCCTCCTCATTCATACTTATGTAAATTATATCAATGCAATCAGAATATTTCAACTAAAATAGCTATAGAATAGGGAGATTAGATCATTCATCCAATTTTATAATCCACTAAAATTTTCTTTTAATCCACTCTCAAATGTTGATAATGAAATTTAAAATGTTAGTATACCTGCTGCATAAGGTTTTAATTGTACATTTGTATTTACCCCATTTTCAAAGATAGAAAAGGGTATTTCAAAGTGATCATCCTCTACATATGGACTAAAAGATAGAATGATCTCCTTGCAATTTTCATCGTGATCAAACAATTGATCAATGCCTATCTGCTTCCCTGTATTTAAATCAATATTATAGTAATCTTCTGTTGGATGTGTATAGGGTTTTTCTTCATTAACCTTTATTTCTTTTGTTGTTATCTCTATAGGTTGATTTCTCATAGTTTGTTCTGCTGCTTTTACGCCTTTTTCTTCTACTTTATATCTTTATTTTATAACTTTACAAGCTAAAAAGAGTTACAAAAAAGTTTCATTTTCTATAATCCAAAATAGTTTTAAAAAAATGTTTATCTTTCCTTAGATAAAGAATCCTTTTAGAAGGCTACTGAAAAACTTAATAGTTTTTCAGTAGCCTTCTAAATAAACATCTTTTTTGTCTTTATTATTGATCCTTTAATTTTTCAATAACCTCTGCCAATACCTTATCTACCTGCTCATGAGGAATCTGACATGTACCAGCATTTTTATGACCGCCACCACCATAGGATAGCATAATTTCACCAATATTTACCTTTGAAGATCTATTGAAAATAGATTTTCCTACCGTAAGTACAGTGTTTTGCTTTCTAAAGCCCCAAATAACCTGAATAGATATGTTTGTTTTAGGATACATAGCGTATTTTACAAAGCGATTTCCTGGATAAATAGTTTCCTCCCCTTTAAGATTCACTACCAATACATTATCATGTATTTTAGCATTTCCCTTTATTTGTTCTTCAAATTGAGATTGATAGCTATTATATAAATCAACACGTTCTTTCACATCTGGCAATTCTAATATCTTTTCAATAGGATTATCCTTACAATAATTAATTAAATCCATCATTAGATTATAATTAGATATTCTAAAATTTCTAAATCTTCCAAGACCCGTTCTTGCATCCATCATAAAGCTAAGAAGTTCCCATCCTCCTGGGTTTAAAACATCTTCCATAGAAAATTGAGCCGAATCTGCTTTATCTACTGCAAGAATCATTTCTTCTGAAATCTTTACAAATTTCTCTTTTCCTCCATAATAATCATATACAACCCGAGAAGCAGACGGTGCATTAGGGTCAATAATATGATTTTCTTTCTTTCCTTTTATCCTAATCGTTTCACTTAAGTGATGGTCAAATGCTAAATGTACACCTTCTACGTAAGGTAAATTAGTAGTAATATCACTATCAGTTACTTCAATAAGACCATCTTGCATATCTTTAGGGTGAACAAATTTGATATCATCAATTAGATCTAGTTCTTTTAGTAGGACTGCACAAACAAGTCCATCAAAGTCACTACGAGTAATTAAACGAAATTTTTTAGACATAATTCTCCTCCTCTTTTTTACTTATGTAAATTATATCAATGCAACCAGAATATTTCAATAAAAATACCCATAGAATGGGGAGTTAGCCCTATTCCACTTAGTTTTATAATTCCCTAAAATCTTCTTTTAATCCCTTTTCAAAGGTTGATAATGGAATTTCGAAGGTTGGTATCCCTGCTGCATAAGGAGCTATTTCATAGAGTCCAAAATAAATGCCTAATTTATTGTCTTTTAAATAAAAGCTATGCTCCTTCCTTATTCCTTCAAAGCCTTCATAGTACATATAATTATCTTCCGAACCATTTTCTTCAGATGCTTTATTGATTCTGTCAATTTGTTCCTTTATTTTTTCGTTAATAACTTTTTCATAGTCATAATCTTCTTTAAATAAATCTTTCAACTCTAGTATTTTTCCTGTTTTCAGATCAATATTATAAGCAATGTCATTATACATCCCATGGGCACCACCTGTATACTCATAATAAGTCGTATAAATGCTTAATAATTCCCCTTCATTTTTCTTTTCTTCAAAATCTACATATACGCTATAGGGTCTCATCTCATAATCATATTTTTTAGCGTCCTCTACGCCTTCCTTTGCCCACATTTCTATCTCATCCTTAAAATCTAACGCTTCCTTTTCAAACATTTGATTGATTTTTGATTGTATTATTTCATCCTTCATTCCTGAAATAATAGGGAATTTCACATCTGTTTCCAAGTATTCTTTAGTTTCTTTGATTTTCTTTGTGTGTACCTTCACAGCATATGGTTTTAAATGGACATTTGTGTTAACTCCATTTTTAAAAATAGAAAATGGTATTTCAAAAGGCTGTTCTTCAGCATTATATGGATTAAAGGATAGTACTATTTTTTGATCCTTCAAATAGTAAAATACATCCTTTGTATTTGATAAATATATGTAAAGATCTTTTTCTTTTTTCTTATATTCTTTTTTTATGTAATCTATAATAACCTCCTTATAATCTTCATCTTCGTCAAACAATCTGTTAAAAGGGATCTGCTTTCCTGTATTTAAATCAACATTATAGTAATCCTCTGTTGGATACGTATAGGGTTTTTCTTCATTGACCTTTTGCTTGATGACTATACTGATCATATTTTCATTTTGATAGGTTACTTCATAATCAGATACCATATTTTCTTTATCATGCTCCTCTTTATTCGTATCATATAACTTCTTAGCATTTTGAATATTGAATTCCATAAACTCTGTTATATCATTTTCCAGTAACTCATTGATTCTCTCTTCCGCGTCTTTATTAGAAAGCTTTGAAATAACAGGAATTTTTATGTCTCCTTCTATATACGCTTCATCTACCTTTATTTCTTTTGCTGTTATCTCTATAGGTTGATTTTTTATAGTTTGTTCCGCTGCTTTTACATGTTTTTGCTCTATTAAGGAACATGCAGCTGTAGAAATACACAAGCTTAGGATAAGCATGATCCCTACTGCCTTATAAACTATTTTTTTCATATTTGAAACCTCCCTTTATATTTTTATATCTTTATTTTATACCTTTATAAGCTAAAAAAAGTTACAAAAAAGTTTCATTTCTTACAATTTGAAACATATATAGATTTGTCATTTATATATTTCATTTATGATGAATTCTTCAAAGGCATTATTTATATATCAATAAAAAATATTTATTTTCCCTAAAAAAAAGAACCCTTTTAAAAGGATTCTTTTATGAAATCATTTATTTGTATCTACCTTGTTTTAATTCTCTTATTCCATATTTTCAGGATTCAACTTAGCTACATAAGGTTTAATATCTATTACAGGTGTTTGGTCTAACATATCTACCCCCTCAATTTCTATATGGCATCCTTCTATTTTTCTTAATTTCACAATACTTATCCCTATAGGATTTGGTCTTTTGGGAGATCTCGTAGCGAAAACACCTTTTCTTTCATCACTCCATGGAGTCAACGTCAATAACTCATACCCTTTTGATTGATGAAAATAAAATTGTACAATAATATGAGAATAATTTTCTAAGTCCTTTAAGCCTTCCTTATACTCCTCCATAAGCTTGATAGTAGCTACTTTTTCCTTAGCATATACACTTTGAGGTGGAATTTCTTCAATCCTTTTAAAAGGAGATGCAATATATCCAATTGGCTTTACTATAATATCACTCATTTTAAACATCCTTTCCATCTTTTATTTTACAAAAATCATTTTATTTAAAGCTAAAGGAATTCCAATAGATACACCTTCATTGGTAAAATATAAATTTGCCTTATCATTATAAGCAAACACAAACTCAGAGAAATAAATATGATAAGCTGGTAACTCTTCTGCATAAACCTTCTGGAACTCTTTTAATATATTTTTTCTTTCTTCTATGTTAGTTGCTAAAAGCTGCTCTTTTAAAAGCTTACTCATTTTTTCTGATTTATAATATCGATCACTTGTAAATCCTTTTCCGAGGATTTCTCTATTTAAAAATATAGGATCTCCTATAGCACCACATTCTACTACAGATATATCAAAATCCCAATTATTCAAGCTTTGATCTGCTGTTTGTCTATCTTTATAAATAGCCTCTGCCTTGATTCCCTCATGATTTAATTGTTCAACAATCATATCTACATCTCTTTTTACCCGTTCATTTCCTAAAACAGTAAAGCTTAATATGTCTCCATCCTTTTTATAATAATCCCCTTCTTTTTTATATCCTAATTTTTCAAGAATGGATGCTCCTTTTTCTGGATTATATTTATACTGCTCCACATCTTTTTCAAAATAAGCGCTTTCCCTTGGAAAAATTCCTGTATTTCCTTTAAAAGCATGTCCTCTATGAGCAATATCTACAATGTCCTCCCTATTAATGAAATAAGCCATTGCATGCCTAAATGTTTTTTCGTCAAAAGGAGCTTTATGATGATTAAAGGCTACCTTTGTTACCATTCCTATATCACTAATGACATTTATATCTTTTCCTTTAAAAAGCTTTTTAGCATCCCCATTTGTAAATATAGCATCTACTTGTCCTTGAAGTAATGCTTTTGGCTGCATTTGAGGATTCATCTTAAAGAACTTCAATTTTTTTACCTTTGGGCAACCTTGATAATAATCATCAAAGGCTTCAAATACATATTCACCCTTTTCCGCATTGTAATGAGCCAACTTAAAAGGACCACTTCCGATAATTTGCTCTTCTGAAAATAATTTCTCTGGATTTTTGATCTCTTTATAAATATGCTCTGGAAGTATTGGCATACAACCCGCAATATGGGCATAAAAAGGTGCCCATTTTTCTTTTAATTTAAATTCTACTTTATTTTCTTCTATAGCTGTTACTTTTTCAATAGGCTTTAAATTCAACCAAGGAAGAGGATGTTTTTTCATATACTCTATTGTGAAGGTAACATCCTTTGCTGTTATAGCTTCTCCATCATGCCATTTAGCAGTTTCTTGAAGTTCAAAGGTATATGTATTTTCTTCCTCATTGTATGCCCATTCCTTTGCTAATGCTGGAATAAAATCTCCCTTCTCATCCTTCCATATTAATGAATCAAATACATAACTCATTCGTATAAAGCCAGGACCCCTTGGAATTAAACCATAGGGTGTAGGAGCTCCCCAGTTTCCAGTTGCATCAGGAATTGCATATTCTTCTATATCCGTATTGGTAGCCTTTGCAGAAGAAGTTTCATTTGCTTTAGATGCGCATCCCCCTGTCCCTAAAATCATCACTACCAGCATTAGTAGTGCAATGGTTTTAAACAATTTCTTTTTCATTTAAAAATCCTCCCTTATTATTTTTATATTTTAAAATATTTGTGGTGCAGCACTAATTAGTTTCTTCGTATAAGCATGAATAGGATTATTTGTCATTACAGCCGAACGCCCCTCTTCCACTACTTCTCCATTTTTTAACACAATCATCTTATCGCTTACTTTACGAGCTAGTGCAATATCATGGGTGATAAAAAGTAAGGTAAGTCCTCTCTTTTCTTGTAATTCCATAAATAGCTTCATAATTTTAGCTTGAACACTTACATCCAGAGCAGAAGTAGCTTCATCTGCAATTAATAATTTAGGTTTTAAGATTAAAGCTCTTGCAATAGCTACTCTTTGACTTTCTCCACCACTTAATTCATGGGGAAATTGATTTAAAAACGCATCTTCTACAGGTAAATTTACTTCCTTTAAAACTTTTAATACCTCTCTTTTCTTTTCTTCCTCATTTCCTATTTTATAAATATCTAAAGGCTCTTTTACAGCTGTTAATACATTAAAGTTTCTATTAATAGAAGCTTGAGGATTTTGGTAAATCACTTGTACCTGTTGGTAAAATCCTTTATTTTGATGGATTTTTTCTTCACAATAAAATAATTTTCCATGGTCTATTTTTTCTAATCCCATAATGCATTTTGCTAGGGTTGTTTTCCCACTCCCACTTTCCCCAACAACACATAATGTTTCTCCTTCATATAATTGAAAATCAACATCTTTTAAGATCTTTCTTTTTCTATATTTTTTAACAATTCCCTCCCCTCTTAATAAACAAATAATTCCCTTTTGATGACATGCAATAAGACGGTTCCTTATTTCTTGAAGCTCAGGTTTTTCATGAAAGCAAATATCCTTTCTTTGAGTACATCTATTGACAAAGGGGCATCCCTTTTCACCATATTGAATAGTTCCTCTTATTCCCTGTAAATCTTTTGTTGTAGACATATTTGGATAGGAACGTAATAATCCTCTTGTATAAGGATGAACGGGTTCATTGAGAACTTTATTTGCTTCTCCCATTTCAACTACACTGCTTCCATATAAAACAACTATTTTTTCTGCTAAACTCCTGGCAACAGAGAAATCATGAGTAATAAGCACCACCGTTTTGTCTTTAGCAACTCTTTTTATGAGCTGAATCATTTCCATTTTTGTTAATGGGTCTAATGCAGAAGTAGGTTCATCTAACACTAAAATATCTGGATCATTAGCAAGTGCCATTGCCACTAAAGCCTTTTGAATCTGACCTCCACTTAATTGAGCTGGATAAAAGTCATGATAACTTTCCTCAAGTCCTACCAATAAAAGCAATTTTTTTCCTTGCTGAAAAGCTTCTGGTTTTGAAAATATTTTATGCTCAATCATAGATTCTGCAATCTGCTTAACTATTTTTACTGTGGGATTTAAAATTTGACCTGTATTTTGAAACACAATGCTTGCTGTATTCCATCGGTATTTTTTCATTTCCTCAGCTGAATATTTTAAAATATCTTCATCCTTTACAATAATTTCTCCACTTATATCTCCCTTATTGAGTCCTAATAAAGAGAGTCCTACACTTGTTTTCCCTGTTCCTGATTCTCCTATAATTGCTGTTATACTGTTTTTTCTAAATTCTAAATTAACCCCATTAATGACCTTTTTGTTCCCATAGGAAATACTTAAATTTTTTATTTTTATCACGATTTTCTTTCCTCCAAACAAACATTCCTTTTGTTCTTTAGATAATATCCTATATAAGATAATGTAAGTAAAAACAATGAAAGAACTACCCCTACAGGCAATAACCACCATTTCCATACATCTAGATAAGTAAATGCCATAGCATTATTCATAATCCTCCCAAGACTAATGGCTTTAGGATCTACCAATCCTAAATATGAAAGACTCACTTCCATAAAAACAGCAATTCTTGCATTTCTGATAAATGTAGCCATGATCATCGGAAAAATTTCAGGAAGAATATGTCTTTTTAAAAGATATATTGTATTTCCTCCAAAGGTTCTCGCTGCATATACGGATAAATTTTCTTTACATATCATCACTTGAGAACGTATGACCTTAAGTGGTCCTTGCCAATTTAATAAACTAATCATAAGTATTAAAGTAATTCCACTAGGTCGTATATAAGAAGCCACTAATAAACAAATAATAAATTCAGGCAGTGCCAAGAATATATCGCAAAGCCTTAAAATCAACCGATCAAAGATTCCTCCTATTAAAGCTGCTGTTGTTCCTAAAATTGTAGCTATAAAGGTTGCTATCATCCCTACAAATACACTTGTAAAAATGGAAGCTCTTAATCCATAAAGAAGCCTTGAAAAAATATCTTGTCCTATATCATTCGTTCCTAAGATATGCTCTTTAGATGGTGACAAAAGTACTTCCTTTGAAGAATCCATGGGAGGTGATAATCCCATAAAAGGTATAATGATTGCCATGATTATAAAACATAAAAAACAACCTGCCCCTACTACTACAAAAATATCTTTTTCTAAAATTTTTCTACTCATTCTCAAATTCCTTACCTTCTCTCACTATATTTCAAATGAATTCCTTCTGCTATGCCATTAAAAATCAAAACCATCGTAGCAACCATGAAAAAGGTTCCTTGTAAAACAGGATAATCTCTCACTTGAACGGCTTCATAAATAAGACTCCCAAGTCCTGGATAAGAAAAAACAACTTCAATCAGCAATGCCCCTACAAACATTCTTCCCATAATAATGGCAGCCATTGTTAATAAGGGAATAAAAGAATTTTTCCCTAAATACCTATGCTTCATCACATACTCTCCTAAGCCTTTTGCTACAGCCGTACGCATATAATATTTTTTCCTCACTATAATAGATGTGTTTCTAGTCAATAAATACATATTTGACACTTCTGCAATAACAATCGTAATCACAGGTAAAATCAGATGCATTAAAATATCTTGTATTCTACGGATTCCTGTGAAATCTGAACAAGCTGTTTCACATCCACCCATAGGAAACCATCCTAGTTGTACACTAAAAAATATCAAAAAAAGCATTCCTAAAAAAAATTGTGGGAAACCACTGATAAAAATCATAACGCTTAATAAATATTTATCAAGCCTTTTTCCATGATGATAACCACTTTCTATTCCCGTTAAATATCCTATGAGTAAAGAAAAAAACATACTCGTCGTCACCAAAAGAATGGTCCATGGTATATATGAAAAAATGAGATCTATGACTTTTTTCTTATGAAAGTACGAATATCCAAAATCAAATTGTATTAAGCCCTTTATATATTTAAAAAATTGGATATATAGGGGTTGATCTAAACCAAAATCAACTACCAATTTTTTATACATTTCATCTGTCATTTCAAAAAGAGCTTGATCTCCTATTAAAGCTGTAACAGGGTCTCCTGGCAATAATCTTGGCAACATAAAATTTAATACAATTAAACAAATAAATGCAGCCACATAATCCTTATAGACCTTTTTATATTTTTCCATAAAACTCTCCCTTTTTGTTCATTACTAAAAGCTCTGCATCAAAAAAAGTCCTCTCCCTTTGCGGATAGAACTTTTTATTAAAAGCTTCAATATATAAAAAATTGCTCCTTCCCGCCGAAGGCTTTCATTTTAAATGATAGGCAGGTCTCCTGGCTTATGAATCATCTAGACTAATCACCTTCCCAATCCTAAAATCAGTGGTAAATCATTAATCTATCTTCATTTACAGTAGCGGGGGCTGCGTTGGATTTTCACCTAACTTCCCTTTTCATTGATAACCCTCATTATCAACACCTAGCATTCTTTTAAAATTTTTCCTTTTCCGCCAATACATAATTGGCATTTGCTAATTATAGTATATCTCAAATGCCGTTTTTGTCAAATGCCATATTTAGTTTTTAATGAATTTCATTATCATTTACTTTTTGATTCAATTATACTATAATAAATTAAAAAGAGTAGTATCTACGGATACACCTATATTTTTAGAAAAGGAAAATTCTCATGAATGAAATATTAACAGTACTTCAAAGTTCTAATTTATTTAAAGGAAAATCTTTAGATGAGATAAATCTATCTTTATCAAAAATCATTTATAAAGTTCAAACCTACCAAGAAAATGAAATCATATTTTCTCCTAATAAAATTGCTGATACTATGGGCATTGTCTTATCTGGCTCTATCCATATACAAAAGCTTTTACCTTCTGGGAAAGTTGTCATCATCACTAAAAAAAGTTGTTCTGATTTGATTGCTGAACCTTCTATATTCGCTAAAAAAAAATATTATCCCACCACTGCTATTGTATATAAAACTTGTAAAATATTATTGATCCATAAAAAAGATCTTCTTAAATTATTTTCAATGGACGAACAGATTATGACTAATTTTTTAGAATCTGTCTCTAATTCTATGCTCATACTAAAACATAAAATTGGTATTCTTTCTCTCAATTCTATTCAAGAAAGAATCGTAGGTTTTCTCATGCATGCTTGTAAAGAACATAATTCTACAATAATTACCTTACCCTTTTCCAAAAAAGCTTGGGCTGAATATATGAATGTTTCAAGAACTTCTCTTTCTAGAGAATTAAGAAATTTAGAAATTAGAGGAGTTATTTCCTTTGATAGACAAAATATTGAAATTAAAGATTTCGAAAAGCTACATGAAATACTGTTTTGATAAAAAAATTCGAAAAAAGCGGTATAATGATTTACCGCTTCATAGATTTTATTATTTCTTTTGTAGATTTATCAACCTTCAAAGACTCTCTTATTTTTTGTAAAGCTTTATTATATGTTGCATCGTCAAGGTGATTGTCATTAAGAAATGTCATTGTTTCATCTGGATATTTTACAAAACACATTGAAATTGCCCAAGCTACTGCCATTTTAACATAGTAATTATCATTCTTAATCCTATCAAAAATTAAAAATAAATCATGGAGATATTTTTCTTCTATATAATAACGAAGCATCATTACAACAGCAAATCGGATTTCATACGGCTCATCTGACTGCCAATAGCTCTGTATGAATTTCCATACACGCTCCTTATGCTCTCTAACGATTTTTAAATCTGTGCAAAAACTATCGCAATGGGACCAGTTCTTTATTTTAGGTACAAATAATACAACCTGTTCCAATACGATTTCAATATCTTCTTTCATCTGACCTATAACAAGAGCCTGCAACATAGTTTCTTCAAAATACAAATCTTCAGCATTATCAAGATATTCTATTGGATTTTCCTTCGCTATTCCCTTTGCGATTTTTCTAATAGCAGGAATACGCACCCCTATTAAATGATCACAACCAGGAATCAAAGATGAAGCAAATTTTTGATACTTAGGCTCTGCAAGTGATTCTAACTTTTTTCTGATTTTTAATATATGAATGCTCATCAATACCCTCCAACTTCACAAGTTTTTCGTATTGTGCTTAATAACATTTCATCTTTCTGATGTAATTTTTGAAACCTTTCCTCTAATTTAATCTATTTTTCTCTTTTCATTTATTTTTTTCTCCATTTCCAATAATTTTTCTTTCATATCCACTCCCCCTGCATAACCTACAAGCTTACCATTTGAACCAATGACTCTGTGGCAAGGCACTGCGATTGTAATGGGATTTCTGTTATTTGCCATGCCCACAGCTCTTGAAGCTTTCGAATTGCCCACTGCAACTGCAATATCTTTATATGTTCTTATTTCCCCATAAGGAATATCACAAAGTGCTTTCCATACTTTTTTTTGAAATTCTGTCCCATTCATTTTATAAGGAAAATCAAAAACTTTTCGTTTCCCATCAAAATATTCTAAAAGTTGTTGATAAACCTTATCAGTAAGTTTCGTAGCTACTCCTTTATCTGTTACTTGTGTATGTACTTTTTTCATTAAAATTATTTTATCCTCTTCATATTCCATACGAATATTGCCAAACTGTGTTTCATAAACTACAAAACCTTGATTCATAAAATACCTCCCGTTAAATGGATATGATTTTTCTTACCTCTTTTCTAAATTTTGACGGAGTTTGGTTTGTTTCTCTTTTGAAAAAACGGTAAAATGCCGATAAACTACCAAATCCAACTGAATATGCAATATCAATCACTTCATCATCTGTTTCTGTAAGCAGTCTTTTTGCTTCTTTAAGGCGTAGCCCATTCACATACTCATTGAGTGTCATGCCATATTGTTCTTTGAATATTTCCACCATACGGTGCTGAGTTACACCAACTTTTCTTAATTCCTCATTCAATTCACTTCTTTCATGAAACATTTCATCAAGAAGTTTTTTTGTTTTTTGAGCAATTTCTTTCATAGGTTGATAATCCATCAAGTCGCTTCGACATCTTTTACACGGTCGAAATCCAGCTTCACAGGCCTCTACTGCAGTTTTAAAAAAGGAAACATTATCTCTTTTGGGTAACTTTGACTTGCAAGACGGACGGCAATATATTCCCGTAGATTTTACAGCGTAAAAGAATAGTCCATCGTAACTTTTGTCATTTTCAGAAACTGCCTTCCACATTTCATCTTTTGTCACTTTTTCATCTTCCTTTTCTGCGGTCTGTAACCCTTTAATCTCTCTTTTATTATATTCGAATTGATTGATCCTATATTTAAAGTTTATCACAGAATACATTTATATTTCTTCCGAAAATTATATATTCAATTTTAAAAATTCCTTTCTGAAAAAATAAAAACCGCTCTTAGTAAAGAACGGTTTAAATAATATTTAAGTATTGTAACCCCATAATTCTCATAAATATAGGTATTGTAGGTAAAAAGAATTTATCTTTTTACAAGAGCGTCCACAATTTCAGTTCTTATTTTCATCAATGTTTCATCTTTTAAATTTCTTTCTCTTTTTAATTTCTTTATTTTAAACTCCTTGATTACCTTCGTAGGTCTATTAGATAAAACTAAAATCCTATCTCCAAGTAAAAGTGCTTCATCTATTTCATGGGTAACAAATACGATTGAATTTCTCTTCATTTCCCAAAGGTTTAGCAAATGTTCAATCATGGTAAACCTTAAATTATAATCAAGAGATTTAAAAGGTTCATCCATCAGTAACAAATCCGCTTCATAATTGAACGCTCTTGCAATAGAGCATCTTTGTCTCATTCCACCACTCAAATTTACAGGATAATAATTTTCAAAGCCTTCAAGACCAACCCTTTCAATCAATGCTTTTATCTGATCCTTTGTATTCCTTCTATTTACAATATGAATATTTTCATAAACACTCTTCCAGGGTAACAATCGATCTTCTTGGAATACATAGCTGATATTTTTACTTTTGTTTACAAGCTCTCCTTTAGAAGGTATTAAATTTCCTGATATCATATTGAGCATGGTAGATTTTCCACACCCAGATGGTCCGATAATACAAAGAATTTCTTCTTTATTGACTTCTAGCGAAAAATCTTTTAATACCATAACCTTGCCAAATGCTTTTTCTATTTTGTTCATTTGCAAAATCATCATTTTCTTTCCCCTTATTTCTAAAATCAAATACAAAATCTATTAGCTTTTGAGATAATCCTCCTAAAAAAATCACAATAATAGTCCACCCTAAAACCTTCCCTGTTTCTATATTCAATCGTGCATTAGTTATTTCTGCCCCAATTCCCGTGCTAGCGCTTAAAACTTCTCCCATAATCACTAGTTTCCATCCTAATCCAACAGCTATAGTTATTCCTGATTTGAAATAAGAATGGAGAGACGGAAGTGTAATCTCAAACAATCTATCCTTTTTTGAAAAATGAAAAACTCTTGCCATTTCAATAAGCTTAGGGTCAATATTTTCAAATCCTTCTACAATATTGATAATCATTATGGGAATACTTGCAATAAATACAATAAACACTGTAGCTTGCCCATCTAACCCAAACCAAATCATTCCAAGTGCCAACCATGATATAGGTGGTGTAGCCTGTATAATATGAAATACAGGCTCAAATAAATTTTTTATTCTTTTGTATTCACCTATTGCTAATCCCAAAATACTCCCTAATAAAACAGCCCCTAAAAGACCTACAAAAAGTCTTTTTAAAGTGATTAGCACATGACTTAGAAAATTCATATCACTTAAAACATCTCTTGTAGCTTCCAATGTTTGGATAGGTCCTGGAAGGATTATGGGTGAATAAATGGTAGATAATCCTCCCCAAAGGATCAACAAAACAAACATTGTTTTAAAAATATCCCTACTTTTCTTCGTAATAATAATTTTCATCTGGAGTTTTCCCTCCAATGCTATCTGCTTTGAAATTTAAAAGGGTCTCATAATATTTTTCTAAATCCTTCTTTGACTCATTAGCTTGTTTATACTTAAGTCCTAAGGTTGGCATAGATTTTTCTATTAGCCCTTTATTTAAACCTAGATATTTTTCTACTAATTGTGCAGATTCTTTAGGGTTTTCTAATGTCCACTGAAGTGCTTTTTCATATTCCTTTTCAAAAATTTGTACCAACTCTTTATTTTCTTTTAAGAATTTATTATTTGTAACAATCCCTGCATTAGGAATATCATATTCATCTCCCTTTATTTTTTTCCATTCATCCATATAATTAAAAATTACTCTTACCTTTTCATTTCCCATTTTACTTGCTGTTATAAAGGGTTCGATGTTCATAGCATATTCTATTTCGCCTACCTTTACCATTTGTGCAATTTCTGACGGTGTTGAATAAATTATTTCAACATCCTTTCCAGCTTCTAATCCGTGTTCCTTTAATAAATATTGTGTGATAATATCAGGAGGAGCACTTTTAAAAGGAACATATAATTTCTTTCCTTTTAAATCTTCCCATTCATTGCATTTTGGATCTGTAGTTGATAAATACATAACTCCCCATGTATCTACATTCGTAAGCTTTATATCCACACCTTTATTGTATAACTTGGCTGCTGTATTTACTGGTATAGCTAAAAATCCATAATCTGAGCTAGTAGCAATAGTCAATAGCTCTTCTACGCCATTCCATATTTTAAAATCAATTTTCACATTTTCCCCTAATGCATTTGTTTCCATCATTCTTAGTAAAGGAATTGTAGGGGGTGCCTTTGGTCCACTCATAACAATCTTAATTTCTTCTTGTTTTTCAGCAGATACCTTTGTCTCTTTATTTTCTGATTGACTGCAACCAAATAACATGGTTATACTCAGTACTGCAATCAAAAGTAATGCAATCTTATTCTTCACTATTTTTCAACTCCTTATTTTTGCGGCTTCACAATAATAATCATTATTTTAGATTTTTCTACTACATCAATACTATGAAGTACATCTGGTGGTACAACGATTGTTTTTCCTTCCTCTAGGATAAATTTTTTATCTTCATCCATCACTACTTCAGCCTTTCCTTCGTATACATAAATCATCGTATCTCCAGGCATTGAATAAGCACTTACCCCTTCTCCTTGTTCAAAGGCAAAAAGGGTCATACTAAAATCTTCTCTTTGTACAAGGGTCCTACTTTCAACACCCCCGTCTACATAGCCTATCAAGTTTTTAAAATCTAACACTTTCTCAAAATCTATATTTTTGATATATTTTTCTTCCATCACAAGAGCTCCTGTCTACTATTTATTTTCTTTCTGAGGTTTTACAACTGTAAGTAACATTTTAAATTTTTCAATAGATTCTAATGCATGGGGAATATTAGCAGGCATAACTGCTGTCTGCCCTTCCTTTAATACAACTTTTGTATCTTCTCCAATTGTAACATTCACACTACCTTCCATAACATACACCATGGCATCTCCCGGTGCAGAATGTGTACTTAGTCCCTCTCCTTGATCAAATGCAAATAAAGTAATACTCAAATCATTTCTTTGTACAAGGGTTTTACTACTTACTCTTCCCTCTGCATAATTAACCAAGTTCTTTAGCTCTAAGACTTCCTCAAAAGGTATGTTTTTCAAATATTTTTCTTGCATTTTTACTCCTCCTCATTTTTTATATATAATAGATGAAATTTTGTATTTTTTCATCATTTCCACTATGTAAGCTTCCATCAAAACACAACTCTATATTAGGTTGAATCAATATATTTTTATCTTGTTCCTTTAAGAGCTTTAAGATAGTTCCTGTATTTTCATACATTGAATTCATCAAAAGTATGCCATTCATATGCTCTGGACATCTTAATGGTTTCACCATTCTATATCTACCATTTCCTCCACAATATAATGGTAATTTTTCATCAGCCATTTTGATCATTTCATCTATATCTTTATCAAATGGACTATATACGCTAAGTTCCTTTGAAACTTGCTTCATGATTTCATTCATTTTACTTAAAAGCTTTTTCATTGCTGGATGATCCTTTTTCTCTTTTCTTAAAAAATCCATCCATCTAAAATACATGACCTCTGAAACAGGTTCATAATAAACTTTATTTTTTTGCTCTAATTTCTCAAGTTGATTATGATTGAGAAAAGGATTAAATATTATACTTATTTCTCCTAATGCATAAATTGATTTTTCATATTTTATTTTTGATAATTTTTCATATATACTATTAGCTATCATTCTCAATGAATGCTCATTAAAAGTTCCTTCTTCTATCTCTTTTAATATTCTTTTTAAATACTCATCTCTATGATCCCTATGTGAAGTCATAATAAGATCTCCTGCAATAAGCATTAATAAAAAATCTTCCCCATATTTATCATCTTCTAGTGAATCTTCTATAAATGGTGATTCTATTCTAACATCCTCATAGCCTTCAAGCTTAATCTTTTGCTCTAGTAATCTTTTGTATTGTCCAAAGGTTTCACTTCCTTCTGTTTGTGGAATCCATATACATGCATTTGCTTTCTTCATTTCTTGAATCTTTGAGAATACATCTCCTAATAGTGATGTTAAGGATAAATACTCCTTTGATAGGGTATACTTTTTCCCAACTTCTAGGGATTTTTCATCTGTAGGTAAAAGAAGATTTACATGCATACCTTTTTTTCTCAATATGCCCTGTAATAAATGACTATAGGGATACAAATAAGGTATATACAATTTTTCATCATCCTTATGATTTTTTGTTATATCCTTATCTTTTTTTCTTACTTCTTCATTTATTTTATTATTTTTCAAACTTTCTATAAAAGCTTCTAATCTAGTCATGACGCCAACATTAGATGCATGCTCATCTACTTCTATATGTAGATAAGGCTTCTCACCCATTTCCTCCTTAAAATAATGACTCAATATTGTGTCTGGTCCACATCCATGATTCGTAAGATATATAGCATAAAGATTCTTATGCTCTTTTACAATCTTTGCTCCTGATAAAATATGTTGACCAAAGGGCCAATACATATTCGGATAATCATCAGATAAATCATAGCTATGAGCTGGAAGATTTGATAAAGTAAGGACTTTATGTCCCATTTCTCTCAACCTTCTTGGAATTTCCATATTCAGCCCCTGATCTGCGATTCCATAAGCTCTTGTAATGATGACAAATGCTTTTTCATCCTCTTTAAGAGAATCCATTAGCCCTTGTCCTAATGTTTCAACTTCTTCTTCAAATTGTTTAAACCTTCTTAGTCCTTTTTCCAACGCTAGAGATATCTCATCTTTATTCTTTCCAAGTTTTTTTCCTAAATCTAGTAGGGTTTGCATCATATGTCCTTTACCAAACTTAAAAGATAATGCTGGAGATAAAAGCTCGATTCCTTTTTCTTTTAATTCCATAGTTTTTGATACAATTTTAGGTGCTGTTTGCATATATACACATGCATAATCTTCTCTCGTCTTAGAGATGGGATGCTTCATCGTATACAAGCTAGGCAAAAATATATAATCTACCCCTTTTTTAATCAATGCTGCTACATGACCATTAATCAATTTTATAGGATAACAAGTCTCATCTAGTGCATATTCTTGACTTAATGCGATAATATCCTTATTGGTTTCTTCTGATAATAAAACATTAAATCCTAAAGCTTTAAAAAATTCATTGAACAGAGGAAATAACTTGTGTATGAAAAGAACCCTTGGAATTCCTATCGTAAGTTTTTTATCATCTAGATCTTTTGTATATCCCTTTAAAAAGAATTTATTGATTTCATCTTCCATATCTAGTGACTCACTAGCTTCCATTCTTGTTTCTTTCTTATTTTCTAATTCTTCTTTTGTTAATAACGCTACACCATAAGCTCCTGTAACACTGAAAAATGGTGGTACGCTGATTTTCTTCCCAAGTACTGCTCTAAAAGCATTAATCACTGCTTGATTATGAGCAATTCCTCCTTGTAAAAGGATTTTATTTCCTATCTTTTTATTCATAACGACTCTATTTAAATAATTGTTTACAATTGAATAACTGAGCCCTGCTGTAATATTTTCTTTGCTTTTCCCTTGTGCTAAAGCCTTTGAGATATTTCCTTCTATGAAAACAGTACATCGCTCTCCTAAATTCAAAGGTTCATTTCCTTTTAAAGCAATTTTTTCATATTCTTCTATAGGAATTTCTAATTTTTTTGCTTGCTCCTCAATAAATGAACCTGTTCCAGCAGCACAAATTTTATTCATTTCAAAATCAACCACACAACCATCCTGTATACTGATATATTTTGAATCTTGACCCCCTATCTCAAAAATCGTATCTACATCCTGATCCATCTCAATAGCACCCTTTGCCTGTGCTGTAATCTCATTTACAATTAAATCTGCTTTAATTTTTCTTCCAATCATCGTTCTCCCCGAACCAGTTGTACCTATTCCTATTATATTGAGCCTTCCCTTAAACTCCTTTTGAATAGATTTGAGTCCTATATCTACAGATTTTTCAGGATTCCCCTTCGTTCTTATATACCTGTATGATAATACGTCTTTATTTTTATCAATTAGTACAAGATTGGTACTCGTAGAACCAATATCAATCCCCATATACCCATCAATCATATTTTCTTTTACAATTTTACAAACATGCTTATCTTTATAATCATGCTTCCCATATTCTTGAAGAGGCTTATAAAAGCAACAGTCCTCATTTTTCACTTTAATACTTTCTAATTCTTCAAATATATTTTGAAGATTGCACAAGGTATTGTTTTTTATAGCTAGAAGGGCTGCACCTAAAGCTCCCTTATTTGAACAATCCTCAGTAATCATCAAATCATCATCAGAGAAGCTGAAAATTTCTTTTAATGCTTTCACTACTCCTTGATTATTTGCTACACCCCCAACAAACATAACAGGCTTTGCAATCTTCATACGCTGTACAACATTTCCTTTATAATTCCTAGCAAGGGCAAAGGAAAGTCCAAGCAATATATCTTCGATTTTAACGCCCTCTTGTTGGTGATGAATCATATCTGTCTTAGAAAAAACACTACATCGTCCTGCAATTCTAGGTATTTGGGTAGCCTTTTGAATATAGCTTGAATATTCCTCTAACTGAATCCCTAGTCGTGATACTTGTTCTTCTAAAAAAGAACCTGTTCCCGCAGAACAGCTTGAATTCATAGAAAATTCCATGTGTTCCTTAGAATTTTTCGAAAAGCCTGTAATATACCTAGAACTTTGAGCACCTATCTCCATAATAGATTGAACATTCTCGTCCGTATGTATAACCCCTTCGGTAAGTGCTGAAATATCATTTATATGATATTTGTTCAATACTTTTGCCTGTTCTCCCGTAATCCCTATATAAATTTTTTTTATATTCAATTTATTTTCAATATTTTTTAATTGTTTCTTTAGTAAACCAATACTATTTCCATGATGAAAAATATTACTTTTAAAAACCTGTTCTTTCACATTATTCAGTACTACACATTTTAATGTAGCATATCCAATATCTACTCCAATGCTATACATAACTTCCTCCATTGATAATGATTATCTTTATCCTTTACGTTTCGTTATCATTATAGTATAATAATTTCATTATTACACGTATCTGGTGATACTATTTTTAAAATTTGGAGGTTAAAATGAAAAATATTTCTGGTTCTCTTATTCATTCTGTTCTTTTTAAAAATAAAACTCAAGAAGAAATCAATAATACTTTATCTTCCATAGAATACATTATCAAAGATTATAACAAGGGAAATTTGATTTTTAGCGTAGATCAAGCAACTAAATATATTGGGATTATTTTAAAAGGATCTATTGAGGTGCAAAAGAATTTAGCTTCTGGAAAAATTATCAGTATTCTTCACAAAAAGAAAGGAGATCTATTTGGAGAAGGTTCTGTTTTTTCAAAAACAAATACATATCCTTGCAACATTTTTGCTAAAACAAGAAGTACTATTCTTCTTATTCATAAGAAAAATATGCTCACTCTATTAAGTAATGACCCTTCTTTATTAGCTAATTTTTTAAGTTCATTTGCTAATCGAGTACTTTTATTAAATTTAAAAACAGAATTATTATCTTACTCATCCATCCAACAAAAAATCGCTTTTTCCCTACTCTATCTGATGGACGAGTACAGGTGTGACCATTCTATTCTTTTGCCTTATTCAAAAAAAACATGGTCAGAACACTTGAATGTGTCCAGACCATCTTTATTTAGAGAACTAAAAGCTCTCTGTGAACAGGAAATTATCCATATACAAGATCGAACCATTACCATTTTAAATAAAGATCATTTGGTAAATCTATTGTATAATCAATAATCTATTATTTATAATTTTTTATAGTTCATCCTCTGCAATGGGCAGGTTATATTTTAAAAATATCTTTTTTATGCGTTCTATATTTTCCCTTGTAGGAGGTTTTATATGCTTTAGTGAATAAGTTAGATTGAGTTCTTCCCATTTAGCAACACCCATCTCATGATAGGGAATAACCTCTACTTTCTCCACATTATTTAAGTCTTTAAGAAATTGACACAAGTCATCTACATCTTCTTCATCATCAGAATATTCGGGTACCAGTACGTACCGAATCCACGTCGGAATATTTTTTTCATTTAAATATTTTGCAAACTGGAGTATTTTTGTATTGTCTACACCTGTTAACTCCTTATGCTTTTTATTGTTGATTTGCTTAATATCAAGGAGTACTAAATCTGTATAGGCTAAAAACTTTTCAGCATTTTCTAAATCACAATATCCTGAAGTATCTAAGCAAGTATGAATCTTTTCATCTTTACATGCTTTAAATAATTCTTCAACAAATTCCCACTGTAAAGTAGCCTCTCCACCAGATAAAGTGATCCCTCCCTTTGAAAAGGAAAAGTAAGGCTTGTACTTTTTTACATCCCCCATCACTTCATCTATTGTCATAGATTTATACATAGGGCTTGCCCACGTGTCTGGATTATGACAATACTTGCACCTTAGTGGGCATCCTGATAAGAATAAGACATATCGAATACCTGGTCCATCTACTGTTCCACACGTTTCAACTGAATGGATTTTCCCGGTGATTGTCATATTCTCTTCTCTCCCTTTTAGATTCTCTTATGGAATGTACGATTAATTACATCTAATTGCTGCTCTTTTGTTAATTTTATGAAATTCACAGCATAGCCAGATACTCGTACTGTTAGCTGTGGATATTTTTCAGGATGATCCATTGCATCTAGTAATGTCTCACGATCAAACACATTTACATTGATATGATGTCCTGTCTGAACAAAATATCCATCGAGTAAAGCTGCTAAGTTATTGATTTGCTCTTCTTTTGTTTTTGCTAAAGCGCCTGGTACAATAGAGAAGGTATAAGAGATTCCATCTTCACTATGCTCATAAGGAAGCTTTGCAACAGAATTCATAGATGCCACAGCACCTTTTATATCTCTTTTATGCATTGGATTTGCTCCTGGTGCAAAAGGATCTCCACTTTTTCTTCCATCTGGTGTATTTCCTGTTTTCTTTCCATATACAACATTTGAAGTAATTGTTAATATACTCATTGTTTGTAATGAATTTCTATAGGTTTTGCATTTTCTAATTTTGTTCATGAATTTTCTTACAATCTCTTTTGCGATTTTGTCTGCACGATCATCATCATTACCAAATGCAGGATACTCTCCTTCAATTTCAAAATCTTTCGCTAAACCTTCTTCATTTCTAATAACTTTTACCTTTGCATATTTTATAGCTGCAAGAGAATCGGCTACAACTGATAACCCAGCTATCCCGCAAGCCATAGTTCTTAGAATATCTCGATCATGTAAAGCCATTTGAATTCTTTCATAAGAATATTTATCATGCATATAGTGAATCACATTTAATGCATTTACATAAGTTTTTGCTAACCAATCCATTAATCGATCAAATTTTTCTACTACTTCATCATACTCTAGATATTCAGAAGTAATTGGGTCATATTTTGGTGCCACTTGGATTCCTGATTTTTCATCTACTCCTCCATTGATGGCATATAATAATGCTTTTGCTAAATTTGCTCTTGCTCCAAAGAATTGCATTTGTTTTCCTATTCTCATGGCAGATACGCAGCAAGCAATACCATAATCATCTCCCCAATAGCTTCTCATCAAATCATCATTTTCATATTGGATAGCAGATGTATCAATAGATACCTTCGCACAATACTTCTTAAAGTTTTCAGGAAGATGATTTGACCATAATACAGTTAAATTTGGTTCAGGAGCAGGTCCTAAATTATATAATGTGTGCAGTGTTCTGTATGCATTCTTTGTTACAAGGTTTCTTCCATCTACACCCATTCCCCCTAAGCATTCTGTTACCCAATTTGGATCTCCACTAAATAATTCATTGTATGCTGGTGTTCTTAAAAAACGAACCATTCTTAATTTCATGATGAAATGATCCATCATCTCTTGTAAGTCTTCTTCTGTATAAACACCATTTTTCAAATCTCTTTCCATGTAAATATCTAAGAAAGTAGAAATTCTACCAATACTCATAGCCGCACCATTTTGTTCCTTAATAGCTGCTAAATATCCTAAATAAGTCCATTGAATAGCTTCCTTGCTATCTTCTGCTGGTCCTTTAAGATCAAAGCCATACATTTTACCCATTTCCATTAATTCATGCAAAGCTTTTATTTGTTCTCTAATTTCTTCCCTTAATCGCATAGTATCTTCTAGCATACAATCTACTTCTAAAGATACTAATTGCTCTTCTTTATCTTCAATTAATCTATTGACACCATATAATGCAATTCTTCTATAATCTCCAATAATACGCCCTCTACCATATGCATCTGGTAACCCCGTAATGATCCCTGCTTTTCTTGCTGCTCTGATCTCTGGTGTATAAACATCAAAAACTCCTTGATTATGGGTTTTTCTATATTTTGTAAACATCTCTTCTATATTAGAATTTAAAGTATATCCATATGCCTTGCAAGCATCCTTCATCATTTTGATTCCACCAAATGGCATAATGGCTCTCTTTAATGGTTCATCTGTTTGTAATCCAACAATTACTTCTAAATCTTTGTTGATATATCCTTCTTTGTGAGAAACGATTGTAGAAACAGTTTCTGTGTCAATGTCTAATGTTCCATTATGATCTCTTTCCTTTTTTAACAATGCTGATACTTCATCAAACAGCTTTGTTGTCTTCTCTGTAGCAGATGCTAAAAAGGACTCATCTCCCTCATAAGGTGTATAGTTTCTTTGAATAAAATCTCTTACATCAATTTCTTCTTGCCATTTTCCACTGTTAAATGTATTCCATGCTTTCACTTTTAACACTTCCTTCCTATAGTTATAAAATTTTATATAAGATCATTTTTAATATATTGTACATTGTATACAAAGTATTCTGTTCAACAAATTTCAATAATTAAAATGAGCCCTATCCTTTTTTCTCATGACTACCTATAAATGTTAAATATTTGATAATCATTATCATTATCGTTGTTAAAATTTTATCATAGACTCTTTATTTTGTAAACAGGGTAATTTTATAGTTTTTCTAACTTAATCATATTTTTTTAATATTAAAGAATGGCTGTCAAAATCATATTCATTTTGACAGCCATTTAAATGATCTTATAGTAATTGTTCTAAATCTTCGTTTACACTATTGATTCCATTAATTCCAAAAGTCTCAACAAGTACTTTTGCTACATTGGGTGATAAGAATGCTGGAAGTGTTGGTCCAAGCTTAATATTTTTTACTCCTAGGTAAAGTAATGCAAGAAGTACAATTACAGCCTTTTGCTCATACCAAGCAATATTATAAGCAATTGGCAATTCATTGATATCACTTAGTTCAAATACTTCTTTTAATTTAAGGGCGATCACTGCTAATGAATAGGAGTCATTACATTGTCCTGCATCAAGGACTCTTGGTATTCCTCCAATATCTCCTAAATCTAATTTATTGTAACGATACTTTGCACATCCAGCTGTTAAAATCACTGTATCCTTTGGAAGCTTTTCTGCAAATTCTGTATAATAATCTCTTGATTTCATTCTTCCATCGCAACCAGCCATAACAAAGAACTTTTTAATGGCTCCACTCTTTACAGCTTCCACAACCTTGTCTGCTAATGCAAATACTTGTGCGTGAGCAAATCCTCCAACGATTTTACCATTTTCAATTTCTGTAGGTGGATTTAATTTTTTAGCGTGTTCTATGATCTCTGAGAAATCTTTTTCTCCCTTTTCATTAGGTTCAATGTGCTTACATCCAGGATAACCAGATGCTCCTGTTGTGTAAATTCTTTCAATATGCTCGTCCTTTGGTGGAACAATACAATTCGTTGTGAAAAGAATAGCTCCATTAAAGGATTCGAATTCTTCTTTTTGTTTCCACCATGCATTTCCATAATTTCCAACAAAGTGATCATATTTTTTGAATGCTGGATAATAATGAGCTGGTAGCATTTCACTATGGGTATATACATCTACCCCTGTACCTTCTGTTTGCTTTAATAATTGCTCTAAATCTTTTAAATCATGACCAGATATTAAGATCGCTGGATTGTTTCGAACACCAATATTTACTTCAGTAATTTCTGGATTTCCGTAAGTTTCTGTGTTTGCAGCATCTAATAATGCCATTACATCTACACCATATTTTCCTGTTTCTAAAGTAAGCGCTACTAATTCATCAGCACTTAATGTATCATCTAATGTGGCTACTAAAGCTTTTGCAATAAATGCATATATTTCTTTATTGTCTTTTCCTAAATGATTTGCATGCTTTGCATAAGCTGCCATTCCTTTTAGTCCATAAGTAATTAATTCTCTTAAAGAACGAACATCTTCATTTTCTGTAGCTAAAACCCCTACTTGAATAGAATCAGCCTTTGCTTTTATAGCTGATACAGAGTCTGCTGTCCATGTAGCTGCATCATGTAAATCATTAAGAGTTACCCCTTTATTTTTTAATGTATCCTTCATTTCTTCTCTTAAAGCTAATCCTTCTTTAATTTTTTCAATAAACATTTCTTCATCAAAATTTGCATTTGTAATGGTCATAAATAAGCCATTCATCGTGAAATGATCTACTTTCGGGAATTCAACATCTATCTTTTTCCCTTCTTCAGCAACTATAGCCATTCCCTTTAATGTATAAATCATTAGATCTTGAAGATTTGCAACTTCTTCTGTTTTTCCACAGACTCCTTTAATGGTGCAACCTGTTCCCTTTGCAGCCTCTTGACATTGATAACAAAACATACTCATTTAAACGTCCCCCTTTATTTAAATTGTTTTATTCTTTTCTTCTATGGATTTATCATACAATGATTCAATAATAATTTCGGTACCCTAGGGTACCAAAATAAATAATATTTAATAATCTTTTCCTGCAGCTCTAACATTTTCTGGATCAAAGGCATGGCATGGAGTCACTCCATAAACCATCTTGCAATGTGGGCAATGATCTTCAAAGGTTTCCATATCAAAGGTTTCACCGCACTCCTCACATTGAATTCTTAAAGGTACAGGCATATATTGCTTTGAAAATCCCATCATTCTAACTTTATCTACAACTTCTTTTCCTGTTTGAAAGCTTCCTGAACATCCTTCATGCATTCTTTATTCTCCTCTCTTTTCTAATCTTTCACCTTTTCTTAAATTAGCTCTTAAACCACTTATAATCTTGTCCATTCTCTCTAGTTCTACTAGCACTTCTTTTTCTTCTTGTTGAGTAGCTAATACTTTATGAATCCCTCCATTTTTAATGACAATTCTTTTATCTGCCATCAAGGCTAAAGTAGGATCATGAGTCGCCATCAAAACGATTTTTTCTTCACTCACTAAAAGATTTAAAGCTCTTTTTCTATCTATTCCAGCATTCTCGATTTCGTCGATTAAGACAATTGGAGAAGTACTTAGTATAGCTGTATCGGCAATCATTAATGCTCTAGATTGTCCCCCACTAAGACTAGTTATAGGCGTATCTAAATTAAACTGCTCCCCTGCTAAATGATTTGCTGCATCAATGATTTTTTGAATCACTTCTTCTTCATTTTGAATCATTCTACTCTTCGCATGTAATTCTATAAATTCCTTTACCGTCAAATCCATAACAAAGTTCATATTTTGAGATAATTGTGCTACTAATTTATTGGAAGAAGAGAATCTCCATTTTTTATCTGGCTCCTTTTCATTAATCAAAATGCTTCTTTCTGTAGGGGTATCCCTATTAGCAGTCCACTCAATATCTGCTAACAACCTACTTTTTCCTGAACCTGTTGGTCCTACGATCGAAACAATTTCCCCTTTGTGGATGGTAAGACGATCAAAATCTTCTTTTTCTCCATATTTGTTTTTCCCTGAAAGAATGGTCAATGAGCTTACCCCATCCTCTTCTTCTATTCCAAGAAAGGTCAACATTTCATTCATATACGCAATAAAATCTATTTTTATTTTTTCAATATCTATTGCCCATTCTTCTATTTCTTCTTCTGTGAAATGCTTTAAATAATCTTCAAAAGTATATTCATCATATCCTTCGATTTCTAAATTATTGTTTTCGAAAAATGCAATACTAAAGGGATATTTTTTTTCTAATGCTTTTATTTTCATTTTCTCTATTTCTTTTATATTAATCATTTTCATCACCTAATTTCATCTTTCTAACATTTCCCATTTGATAGTCTTCTCCGATTCTTGTTTCTCCTAAGCAATAAGAACATAAAGCAGAAGGCATTGAAAATCTTAATTGTTTTCCTTTTACTGTTTCTACGTCTTCCTTTTCATCATATAGAAGCGTACTTAGTTCATAGGCACCTTGCCCTGTTAATCCATTTACATGCATAGTAATTGCCTTAGGGTTTACAGAATGAACCTTTGAAGCAAAGACTTCCCTTTCTGCTTGAGATACAATATCTCCCTTTGTAATGACCACAATGTCTGCTGATTTTAACATAGGTCCTATTTTTTTAGGAGTATTAATACCACTTAAATTATCAATGACACAAATTGCTTTAATATCTTTAATGTAGGGAGAGCAACGATTACAAAGTCCTGCACTTTCTGTAATGAGTACATCTAATTTTTCACTTCTTCCCCACTGAACAACCTCTTCAATATTACTTACAAAATAATGGTCTGGACATAAAGACCCTGATAATCCTTTTTTAACGGGAACTCCTGCCTTTTTATAGTAAATATCATCATCTGTATACAAACAGTCAAATTTTACTACCCCTACTTTTAAATCTCTCTCATGCAGTGCATAGATGGTTTTTAATATAATAGATGTTTTCCCTGATGAAGGGGGACCTGATATGGTAATTAGATTCATCCTTACACCTCCCTAATACTTTCGTTAAATAATTTTTCGCATTTTTTTATGAGATTTCCTATATCATTGTTTTTAATATAATTCCATCCAATCCACATATATTTGTGATCCTCTGAAATCATATTGTCCACCTTTGGATTGACACTTGGAAATTTTCCATTATGTGATAATATTTCCCCGATCTCCTTTGAAGCAAAGAAATCTACAATAGGCTTTAATTTTTCTTTTTTCTCTTTTTTGCTTAATAAGAATATTGGACTAATAATCGCTCCATCCTTTGGCCATACAGCTCTCATAGGCCCACCTCTTTTTGTCATCTTTGTAAAGAAATAAGGCATGATGGTAACAATTGGTTTCTCTGCTTTTTTGATGTGAGATTTCACCATTTCTGATGGATGCATACTTCTTAATAAACTTTTCCCTAATCTTTTTACTCCATCTTCTCCATATTTTTGATGGATATTTAATAAAATAGCATTAAATAAATCAAAATCTCCTATAGGTAAACTCACTTTATTTTCAAATTCTTCGCTGAGTAAATCCTCCCAGCTACTTGGCATTTCTCGTCCATCTAATTCTTCTGTATTGACTAAGAATACTGCTGGAACAACGCCGATCATTGAATATTGATTGTCTGGATCTTTCAGACTTATTTTTTCATTTTCAAAATCTTTATTGTAATGATCCATCCCTGTAATATCTTCAAATACGTTTTCTAACTTATATTTTCCGATTAAATGCTTATCAAAGAATAAATCAAATCCTGCAGATATAAATAAATCTGCTAATACATCTGCTGATTCTGATTCTTCTAAAGAATCCTTTAGCCAATCGACTCCCATAGATGCAGCCTTTAATTCATAGCCAATTTCTGTATTCAATTTTTCTTTATTTTCTTCTAAAAACCCTTGAAAAGCTTCCATCAAAGGGACTCTTACAGGACAAGGTAATATCCCTTCAATTCTTACATCTGTATTTTCTTGTTGCTTATTTGTTTCTAACAATTCATTTTGATTGCTTTCAATAAGCTCTGTTAATTGATCTATGAAAGTATCTATATTTATTTTTTTCATGTTTAAAGCATTCTCTAATGTAATGGCTTTTCCCATGGTCTTTCTCTTATTTTCATCTTTTATATTTTCAAAGCCAATAGAAACTAATAAGTCAATAGCCTCTTTGTACTTCTCTGTAATATCAAACAATGTGTCTTTTTTATCAAAATATCTATTCCCCATCATAATTCCTCCTTCACTACTTTCCTGTTGTTTTCTTATGGTCATATTTTAGCATCTTATTTTTATTATTTCCGTATCCTTCGTTACGTAAAATGGTGAATTTTGATATTTCTTCACATCTAGTATCTTACTACCCATTATTTTCTCAATTATTCAAATTATATATATTTTATAAAATTTCCCCTAATTCTTTAACTAGTCCTATACAAACAAAAAAAGCAGTTACACAAATAATAAAATTCGTATAACCACTTTTATTCACTAAATTTATTAACTACAGCTTCATCTCAAGAATTTATATCAACATGTCGTCTCATATAAATCAAACAATTCCCATTTAGAAACTATACATTTGTTTTTAATTCCGAAAGGTCTGTAATTTCAAAGTTTGATTTATGAAAATCAATCAATCCTTCCTCCTTCATCTTGATCAATTCTCTTGATAAGGAAGGTCTAGATACATTTAAAAATTCAGCTAATTCATTTCTTTTTAATGGAATCATAAACTTATTTTTACCAATTCGATGATATTGTTCCAATAAATAGTTACTAATCTTTGTTCTAATGCTTTTCATGGCTAGATATTCAATCTTTCGATTTAGCTGAAGCGCTTTTTGGGAGACAATTTTTAGCATATTTTGTATTAATCGTTTATGTCCTATACACATTTTAGGACAATTTCCTAAAATCTTTTCTGTAGGTAAAAACAATATGGTACAATCTGTAACAGCAATCACCGTAGCTGGCCACTGATTTTGATTAGAAAAAGCAATGATTTCACCAAAAATATTTCCTGCATTTAATTTTGCAATGATCACTCTATCTCCTGCTACGTTTTCCTTTGTAACGAGTACTTCGCCTTCTACGATAATGCCTATTCCTGTAAACTCATCTTGAGCGATCGTTATATATTCTTTTTTCTTGTAAGATCCTTTAGTCGGTCTTAAGCATAATAGCATATTATTTAGCTCATTTGCTTCTATCGTTTCAAATAACTTTACCTTCATGAGTATATCTAACCACTTTGCATACATAAGCTTCTCCTTCATATGATTTTACTGAACTTTAATTTGTTCAACAACAGGTGTATTATTTCCATCCTTTGTATATAATCCAAAGCAATATTGATACCTTATAGCTTTTTGTGTATTTATTGCTTCTCCATTTTTTACCTCTATCCAATCTGTCCAATTCTCATTTTTATTTCTTCTCCTTATCCATGTCTTAATATTCGTATTTGCTGGCTTTTTCTCTTTCCATTTTAAACTAATGGTTTTTGTTTCTCCATCTAAAGCTACTTCATCTGACGTATACCATCCATGAGGTACTTTTACTTTATAATTTTTTTGATGGTATAAAATCTCTTTCTCTTTTTCATTTGTAATAGATGGAATAAACTTGACTGATCCATTTTTCATATTTTCCATCTGCATATATAGCTTTAATTCAACTTGATCTAATCCATCTAATTCTTCTTTACTAATAGAATATTCTATTTTTCTTTTATCTTCCATTACCTTATAAGGGATTGTATATTCTTTATTTTCTACCCATCTTTTTTTGTCATCCTTCGAAGCAAATAATTTATCATTTTCTATTTTAAATTTCACTCCAGATGATTGATTACCATAACCATCTATAAAAATACTATACTTATGATCTTTGTCAAAGCTTATTTCTTCTTCTGATTCAAAGGAGATGTACATATTTTTTCGATCA
This sequence comes from Marinisporobacter sp., assembly GCA_025210525.1. Classification (GTDB taxonomy): domain Bacteria; phylum Bacillota; class Clostridia; order Peptostreptococcales; family Thermotaleaceae; genus Crassaminicella. The sequence continues at coordinate 79,410 of JAOARP010000012.1, read as the reverse complement.
TCTGTAATGGCTATTTTCTTTATAAGATCATTTACGTAGGTACCCCATTTATGCTCAGAACCCCAAAAGCTTATACCATCGTGTTCTACATCTTCATAAAATGGCTTTCCTTCATCATCTTCCCAAGTTACAGTTTCTATATAAGAAGGTACTCCTTCTAATTTAACTTTAACTTTAAATTCAATAAAACTTATTTTTTTATAATCATTTGACTGGGAAATATCCATCCATTCTGTCCATTCTCCATTAGCTTTTTTATACTGGATATAATAGCTTATATTTCCTTCTCCGCCACCATCCCAATTGATTTCTTTCATAATCACTTTATTTTCATCATCTTCCGCTGAAATGGCTGGACTAATCCACGTTCCAACACCTTTGTTTATTAATTGAAGGACATCATAGCCATCATCATCCACGATCTTTATATTATCAAATTCTCCATCTTTATAGTTTTCAGCATCTACATACCAAGATAAATTTGTGATCTCTTTTACTTGTTTAGGGCTTTCATAAGATGGATTTACCTTCATCCAATCATCGAAATTTCCATCTATTTTTATCTTTTGATCATACCAATACGCTGGTTCTTCTCTTTCTAACTTATATGTATGTCTATATGGATCTACCGTTGCAATGGCTCCTGTAAAATAGCCTTTGTTTTCTCCCTCTCTTTTTAGTAATAAACCTATTGGCTGATCCATTTTTTTCGTATTATACACACTTTGCATATTAGGATGTACATAATCATAAGCATAGTAATTCCATATTTTTGATGTTAAATAGGTATACATATTTTTTTTCTCATCATTTTCTTCCCCAAAGGTATGGGTTAATACTTTTACTGCATTTCCTGTTTCGTCCATTTTTTCCCACAAATAATCTCTTTTAGCATTATTATAATTCCAAATAGTAGGATTATTTTCTTCTTCTTCATCATTTCTAGACATGTCCCAATAATTATATGCATAACCATATGTTAAAAGTAACTCTTCTATTTTTAGATTATTCGCACCATTAAACTGCATCCTTAATGTTAAATATTTAGAATCTTTATCGATACCATTCCAATATCTCGGTCTACCTTTATAAGATTCAGATAATTTTTTCCAGGTATCTTCATTAAATGGTAATTCATCTCCTACCCATGCTTGTATCTTGCAGGTTTCATCTGTAGCACCCGATCCAAACCATTCAAAATATCCCCAATCATATTTATATTTTTGATCTTGTGGGGGTATAATGTTATTCATATCTATTGTTAAATCAATAGCACCATTCGAACCATCTACAATATATTTTCCATCAAATTTACAACTTCCTTCTAAATTCCAATCAGAAAGTGACAAACCATATTTTGAAGTTCCAGCATGATTTACTTCCCTACCCCTTTTTACACTTCCCCACTTTAAATGATTACTTTCCCAATAAGCCAAATAATCTTCCCATAAATAATAATCTCCTAGTTCTGCATAGGCACGACTTCCATTAACAACTGTTTCAAGTCCTATGCCTTTAGCATATTCTGTAACTTCTTTTAATCTATCATAAAATTTTTTTACTTTATCTGGTTGAGTATATGCATTTTGTTCCCAATAAGCTAAGTCACATTCATCTAAAAATATACCATCGGCTACCCCTCTGCTTTTTAAAACATTGATTTTTGCTTTAAGGGTATTTACAAACATATCCGTATCTTGAAAATTACTCCCAAAAGATAGATATTGGAATACTTTGCAGCCTTGTGTTCTTGCTTTTGATACACTTTTGAAATCTGTATCTGAAATAATGAGAAAATCATATTTAGAATAATCAGATATGTTACTCCTATCTAATTTCCCATAATAGATTAAAAACTTATTTACAGGATTATATTTTGTATCTAGAGAAAGATACCCATCTGTATTTATAATACCTGCACTTTTACTATATTCTTTTACATATTCTTTAGAAATTTTAATATTTTCTTCCTCCCCCGATAAAGGATCTACATCTATATTTGGATCAGTTGCATAACAGCTACTTAATTGAAAAACAAGAAAAATCAAAATGCCTATTATTGTAATCATATTTTTATTATTTTTCATTATTTATCCCCCTTACTAGCATTTTTTTATAAAAGAAAATGCCTTTGCTTTCATTCAAAATTTTACTTATTTAAAAACAAAGACATTTCTTCTTTAACAATAAACAATAGCTTTTCATCCATACTGTAGATTTTTTTATTTTAAGGTAATTTCAATAATGTTCCTATCCGTATATTGTTGATATCCTCAATATTATTTAATTTTCTTATTTCTTCAATCTTTTCTTGTGTTCCATAAAACTTCATACTAATAGAAAATAAAGTTTCTCCTGGTTTCAATTTATAAGTTAGAGGTACTTCTATTTTTTGTTTTATAGGTCCTCTTGAACTATTAGGAAGCTTCAATATAGTTCCCGTACGTAAATTGCTTACGTCCTTAATATTGTTCAATCTTCTTATAGCTTCTACCATTCCATTATATCCATAGCATTTTCTACTAATAGAGAATAAAGTATCCCCAGGTCTTACCTTATATGTCCTATATATAATTTTAGGTTTCGCCTTATTTTCAACAACACTTTCATTTTTATTAATTTCTTCTTCCCTTATAGCATGAATCTCTTTATTTTTTGTTTCTTCTATATTCTTCGTTGTTTCTTTTATATGATCTGTATCTAATTCTTTTATTCCATAGTATTCTTGTCCATATTCATCTTTTTCTATATCATATGGTATTTGAGTATTTCCTTTTTCATCTCTTGCTATAACGCGCCAATAGTAAATACCTCTTTGTATATTTTCAATCTCCACTTTTAAATCTTTTATATCTTTGATTTCCTTTATTATATTAGAAAAATTTCTGTCATCACTTAATTGAAAATCATAATTAATAGCATCTCCTTGCAAATCATATGATTTATTCCACCCAAAAATATATTTATTTCCATTCCTTTGTGGTTCTAACAAATAAAAGGGCATTGGATTTTCCAATAGTTCATAATAATAATATTTATTTCTTTCTGTCATGTTAGGGATATCTTTATATTCTCTTTTATATTCCTCTAAAGTAACAGGCAAATACTTAAGGTCTGATAACTTAGTAATATTAGATAACAAAATATCATAATAGCTATCTAAAAATTTTTGTGTTTGCTCTTTATTTATAATACTAGATAATTCTTCAATTTTTTTATTTAATCCTTCTACATTTTTTTTATCTTCAAAAAATCTTCTATGCAATACATTATTCCAATATACAGATACACCTTTTTGCCATTTTGCTCTATTTTCTTCAAAATTCCACGCTTCATCATAATCCCATGGCATGAAATACCATTTTTCACTATTAAGGGGACTATATAATAAAAAATTAGAGGAAGAACTTTCATAATGATCAAATAAAATATTTGCAGCCATCCATGTTAGATAATTTTCTCTATCAAAATACTGATCTACAACTTCATTAATATCTTTACTATAATCATTAACTGCATCTAACATATGAATCAATTTTTCATGATTATCATTTCCATTAATTTCTAAAATTTCTTCAAAATTTTTCTTTGAATATTTATTATTTTTTTTGTCCATTATAACATCTGGATATCTTGAAAAATCAAAATTTTCCGCTTCATATAGCTGTCCATTGGCATCTAATCCGTGATTTTTTAAAAATAATTTATTAGGTTGCTCTATTTGAGTAAATAAACCATACTCTTCAAATTTCATTTCCCCCTCTTTATCTGTTAAATCCTTTATATATAGTGTTACAAACCTAGTTCTAAAGCTTGTTATATTTGGCATGATCTTAAAATAGTCAAAAGACAATTTATTACGAATTCTAAGGGAATCAAAATAATATTTGTTTAAATTGATAATGTTTTGATTGTGCCATAAGCCTTCTCGATCAAACAATCTTATTTTAAATGAATTTTGAGGTGCTTCTTCCGATTCTTTTCCTCTTATTTCTATAAATGCATTGGGTTGTCTTGTAATAATAGCATTTTCTAATATTTTTTTTTCTCCACTTTCAAAGAAAATTTTCATTTTTAATTTTTTATCTCTATCTTTTTGATAAAACACATTCATATCTTTAAAAGTATATTTATTCCCTTTATCTGCTTGTTTTAAAATGGTAACATAGATCTTCTCTGCCTCTATTTGCCCATCCTCTGCATATATATAATCAGCATCTTTTATTCCCATATCTCCGAGTGGATTTTTCCAATTTTTTTCATCATAACTTTCATCAAAAGTAGCTTTGCTATTGTATTCTACATAGAGATAAACTCCTAAAAATAGCATTGTAAAAGTTACAATAAGAGCAATGGTAATTTTCATCCAACCCTTCATAAAGTCTACCTCCATTTCTATAAATTACTCAGCATAATCTCCATTATATTTTATCAGTATTGCACTATCTACTCCTTCAATAGAAGATAATCTTTCTACAAAGGAGGTATTCTCCCCTACTCTTTTCACCTCTAGGGTTAGTTCAATTTTTTTATTAGAAACAGTTTTTGATTTTAATATATATTGTAATTTATTTAAGATAGGCAATATATTTTCCTTTGCATTTCCTTCATATTTAATGATTAATAAATATGTCCTATGTTGAAATTTCTTACTGGACATAATTAATAAAACAATTCCTATAAATAAAGAACCCCCTACTGAAATGGTATAAATCCCAGCTCCTGATGCTATCCCTGCAGCTATTGCCCAAAACATAAAGATGATATCTTTAGGATCTTTTATGGCAGCTCTAAACCTTACAATACTTAGGGCACCAACCATACCTAATGATAATACGATATTTGAGCTAATCGTCATAATCACTAAGGATGTAATCAGCGCTAATAATACAAGGGATGTATTGAAGCTGTGGCTATAAACAACCCCTTCAAAAGTAATTTTATAAATATAAAATATGAATAATGCAACAAATAAAGTAATCAATAAACCTACTAAAACATTAATCATTGATAAATCTGCAAAATTTGCTAATTTTAGTACACTCTTTTTTATAATATCTTGAAATCCTAATTGATTATCCATCATTTCCTCCTATCATAAACTTCCTTTATTTATAATACTTCATAGTTTTCCTACACATTACATATTTAGATATTGCTGAAATATCATGACGATCTATCTGAAGTAAATTTCTAACATGACTAGGTAAAAAAGCATCATATTTAATTTCCATAATCATTATTGACTGATCAAAAATAGATTTCATAGCTATATTTTCATCAAATATATCAAAAGAATTTATTCCTGCCCTCAAATTCTTATCAAAGGTAATTCTTACATTCCCCGATTCTAAAACATATGCCTCTCTTTCATAATCTACTATTACTACAGGTCTTAATAGCTTTGTTTTTGTCTCAATATAGAATTCTTGAAATATTTTATTATTGCTTTGTATTAAAAATTCATTTTCTTCCTTTAATAGCTTATAAAATTCATTTTTAGTTATATTTATAGTCTCTTTGCTAATATATTGTCCATATTTACTTTTTTTTTCTAATTTTATTAATTGATCCATAATGTTATATATACGAATTCTATATTTTTTTCTTTTAAATACGCCTAATTCTTTTTCATTGAAGGCACTATTATACAAATCATCAAAATATAAGCTGCGTACATGATAGCCATCATTTACAATTCCATGTTTATCTTTTTTTAAACTATTTAGAAGTCTTTCTTTTAAATAGGTATATTCATGTATATTTATAAAATACTTCAATTCATGCCTTAATGATTTTTCACCGTATTTCATTTTACCTCCTTTTTAATAATTCCTATTTATGGTTTTTTAATAATCAATTTTTTCGTCCCTGTCACAAGTTCCTTCTCATAGTAATTATCAAAGGCTTCCTGATAATTTCCCTTTGAATCATATGCTATTACTTTCCAGTAATACTCCCCATTTTCTAAGTTTTTGACATAACAACTTGTACTTTTTAAATTTTTAAAATGTACGATAATATTTTTAAATTGCTGATCTTTGCTTAATAAAAAGTCATATTTTATTTCATCTTCTTGAATATCATAAGCTGCTTGCCATAGAAATTTATATCCTTCATTTTCCTTTACAGGTTCTCCCAAATAAAATGGCATAGGATTTTCAAGAGATTTATAATAATAATCCTTGTTTTCTTTTATTTTACCTGCAAGCTTGTAATATTCATTTTTATATTGTGCTACTGTATTATTTAGATAATGGATATCTGGCGATACTAAAATATGTTTTTTTACGACACTACTATAATTTTCCAAAATTTTTCGTGTGTTCTCTTCGTTGATAATACTTGATAATTCTTCTATTTTTTCATTAAGTTCATCTATATTATCCTTGTCTTTAAACAATCTATTGAATAATGGCATTCCCCAATAGTTGGCTAAGCCTTTCTCCCACTTTCCTCGAGTTACGTTATTATTCCATCCATCATCATAATCCCAAGGAATAAAAAACCATTTATTCGCATTCAGTGGACTGTATAATAAGAAATTTCTACTATTTGTATCATAATTATCCATTAAGATGTTTACCGCTAGCCAAGTCATTAAATTATCTCTATCAAAATATTTATCCACGGTTTTATTAATATCTATACTGTAATCATTCACGGCATCTAGCATTTCTATTAGTTTTTTATGATTATCATTTCCTCGGATTTCTAATATTTCTTCAAATTCATTGACATTATAGGTAGTATCATCTTTTGTTTTTATTTTATCAGCATATCTATTAAATTCAAAATTCTCTACCTTATAAAGGTTTGCATTTTGATCTAAATGGTGTCTTTTTAAAAATTTTTTATTGGGTTGTTCAATAAAAGTATATAATCCATAATCTTTAAATCTTTTAGCTGATTTTTTTGATGATAAATCCTGAATATATAATCTAACAAATCTTGTTCTTAAACTAACAAAATCATTTAATCTCTCAAAATAATCATAAGATAATTTATTTCTTATCCTCAAAGAGTCTGCATAATGTTTATTCACATTAATGGTTTTAAAATCAATCCACTTTTCCGTATCCTTAAATAATTTTATCTTATATGATTTCTGCGGATAGCTCCGTGATGATTGTCCTCTCAACTCAATAGTCCCATTGGCTTTATCATAGGAATTACTAATTTTAGGAGAATCCGGTTGAAAAATAATTTTAGCCACTTTATCAAAATCATCAGCTATATAATTATTATCCATATTTTCAGAGTTCTTATTTATTTCTTCAAAAGTAACAGTTCCTTGATCCTTTGGTGGTAGTACAGTAATATAAATCTTATCTACATGGATATCCTCATCTTCACTATATATTTTTTTATTGTCAGTAAGCTTTATATAATCTAGTGGATTATCCCATTCTTCTCTTTCATATTCTTTTTTTTCTAAAGGTTCTTCATCCAATTGCTTTTGTTTTATCTCTATTTCTTTTTGTATAGATGTCCCTGTAACCATAATGATTGATATCAATAAAAAAAAAGCTATACCAAGACCCCATGGAATCTTTTTCATATACGACTATCCTCCAATTTTATTAATTCTATCAATAAAATCACTAAGCTTCCCTCCAGCATTTTTTTCAAATCCAGTTTGAATACAAAAAACATGATATTCAATATCTTCAAAATATTTTTCAAGCTTCATACTAGCAAACAAGAAAGATATAAGCCCCGATAGAAAAAAACCTAATCCATAAATATTTTGTCCTATATATATACTGATTAAGGTAAATACAAAGCTCGTACTAACAAAAATTAGTCCCACTGAGCATGCTGCTTTTTTATGGTCATAATAAAGAAGTATAGTCATCATTACAAACATAGTAATAACACAATAATACCCTAAAACTAAAAGACTATAGCTATTGATCATATTTGAAGTAAATCCTATTAATGGCAATAATCGAATTCCTCCTATTAAAAATACGATAGTAAATATAAGTTGTATCTTCATAATATAAACAATTTCTTTATATACAGCTTTGATCATCTGTTTTTTTGCTACTTCAATATCCTCGTATGCTCCTCCACTATTAATTAAAGCAAAGTAATTTTTATATTTTTCATAAAAACCCGTCTCAACCTTTACAACAAATATAATCATCGTTGGAATACTACTTAAAAATGCATAAGCTGCTGGTATATCATATAAGGGGGCATACACATACGTACTTTGTACGATTCGATTGATTCCAGGCATCATCCAAAATGCAAAGTTATGCACATATAATCCCATGGTAAAAAATAAATTTGTAAAAAAGATCAAATGAAATCCTTCAAAATACTTTATAAAATTAAAATATAAAAAGCTTTTTTGGGTAAAATACTTTTGAATTTCATTCGCCAACACAATAATTACAACCAAAATACACACATCAAACCCAATCACTACAGATAAAATTTCATCTATCCCTTTATATTTTATAAGAACATATCCTGTTATAAGTCCTAATATGGTTCCATATAAAAAGCTGAAAGCTACTTTTTTAAATTCTCTAATAGCTGATACATATACGCTTAATACCATTTCAACGGTAATGCCTACAAATAAAATATAAGAAAAAAACTTATATACTAGATCAAGTGGAGATCTATAATAAAATAAAAACCCTATGATTCCACAAACCATAATAATAGTTGTAAGAGCTCCATAAAGGGATGGTAACACATCTTCTTTTCTTTCCATATATAATCGATCTGATAAATAGCGTGAGAGCATCATGCAATAACCACTAGATACGATCACCGAAAAAACAAAAGCATACATGATAGTTGCTTGTAAAAGTTCTCTTCTATTTGTCTTGATCCCTATATTTTTTAACAAAAATTGTAAACTAGTTATAACCAAAACACTAATAATAATAGGTCCTACCGTCACAAATGTAGAATATAAATAGGCTCTTATAGTAGAAAGTAACCCTTTATCTTTAAATAGTTTTTTTAATTCAAACCCTATTCCTGCCACAATTATTCACTTCCAAGCTTCTTATATAGATTTTTATATTGCATAATAAAATCTTCTTTTCTATATAAATCTGAAATCCTATCATATCCATTTTGCCCCATTTGTTTTCTTAAACTTTCATTATTACATAATTTTATAATAGATTTGGCTATACCATTATAATCCATTACATACTCTACAAAGCCAGCATTCCCATAACCATCATCTATCCCATATAGTAAATCCTGACAATCTCCTACATTCGTAGTAACATGAGGCTTTTTAGCTGCCATTCCTTCCATTAGTCCAATAGGTTGTCCTTCACTTATACTTGTTAATGTAAGTATATCCATTTTCCCTATATATTCTGTTATGTTTATAGCTCCTGTAAAATGGACATCTTTTAAGTTCATATATTCTACCATCTGTAAACATTCTTCATAATATTCTGGGTCCTCTTCAATAGGTCCCATAATATAAAATACAGCTTCTTTGATTTCCTTTTTAACAAGGCTAAAGCTTCTGATCATTGTCTTAATATCTTTTATAGGAACGACTCTAATAATGGCTCCAATGTTAATAATATTTTTATCTTCTTTAGTTAGTAGGTCATTAAATCTTTCAATAGAAACACCATTAGGTATAATACATATTTTTTCTTCCTTCGCCCCTAATTCTACTTGCAATTTTTTATTATTATTAAATAAAGAAGTGATAACATCTGCCTTGTCATAAGAGCACTTAGACAAATTATAAAAATATTTAATCCATATATCTTTATAGTACCCCTTTACCCAATTGGCTCTAATAATTTCTTCTTCTCTTTCTCTTGTATAGATCCCATGTTCTGATAATATAAATGGTTTATTAAATAAATATTTCCCATAACTCCCCAATACTCCAGCATAACCTGTAGAAACGCTATGGTATATATCAGCATTTGGTAAATCCTGCATAAGCAAATAAAATAAACATAAATACATAGAACGCATGGTCCAAATAAATTCTGTAAAAGGCGTATAGGGGTATTTTTTAATATAAGTATTTTTAATAACATCAAAGATATTTCTACTCATAAAAAAGTCTGCTATATTTTTAAATTTTTTCTCTTTGAAAAAATCAAAAATATCTTCCCAAGAAAATTTTTCTCCATTCATAAGCTCTTTTACAGCTTCATACTGTTTTTCTTCTAGCTTATATCTTTTTCCTTTTTGCTTTCCTTTAAGTTCTATTTGGTCTAAAAAAACATCTACTATTTCTACTATATTTGGAGGAAATTTATATCTATATTGACCTTTATTTTTAGACTCAGCACTAATTGCATAGATAATAAATTCATGTTCAGGACAAGAACTAACTAATGTATTAATCCAGCTAGATACCCCTCCTAATACATACGGATAACTACCTTCTGCAAATATGCATATACGCATCCTATCACCTTCTATAATTTATTTTACATATAGGTTCATTTACCTTTATTAAATAAATATTTTTATCTATTTCTTCTATATGACAGTTTTCAAGAGACTCTATTTCTTTTTCGGTTCTTAGGACGAAATATGCTTCATCATAAAAATTATTACAATAAATAGTGGTAGTATACTCTTCTATTTTATATTTAGGTTCACATTTTAAATATTTAATCATTTCATTTACACCATCTGATGCAGTCATGGCTCTTAGCCATCTATAATTATCAAATACATCTTTATTCATTCGAGTATAGCTTTTAAAAAGTTCACTCCACTCTTTACCATAGTTTCTGTTATCATCTAATATATCATCTGGATGAATGAAATGAGAAAAATACCCATAAGTCATCACACCACTTAATATCCCCCATCTATTTTCATCTGTATCTATATATCCAGAAGTCAATCTAGGAAATTCAATCATACCATCTGAAGATACTTCAAATTCCTGTACATAAGAATCAGGATCTCCATCTCCATTATTCACGGATCCTACTATTTTAATATCCGTATTCGATTCTAAAAGGGCCTTCTTTCCTTCTGGATATAATATATTTGACGGTGGTACATATACTCGAAATTTATAATTTGGAAAAGCCTTTTTAGCTAATTGATCTACTTCTTGGATAGCTTTTATCATCCTATCAGAGTTTTCCCATGGTTTGTAGTTAAGCTCTTTGTCAAATAGCTCTTTCGTTGCTAGTGGTTGATGATTATAACCATGAATCCCTAGTTCACCTCCAGCATTAAGTACTTCTCTTCCATAATAAACTAAATCATTCATAGTCAAATCAAAACCTTTTTGACTTATATTTTTAACATCATCATTATAAGTTCCAATCATGACAGCTGTATAAATCAAATTATACTTATGTGATAATTCAAGGATATCTGGCCACCAAACATCTCTAAAAAATTCTGGAACAGTTCCATCAAATTCATTTTGAATATTTTTATGCTTCCCTAATGGAACTGGGGCTGGAAAATCATCAATATAACTAATTTTTGCGTTCATAATTGGATAAATATATTCGTCTTCAAGTAAGCTAATAGCTCCTGCTATCAAACCTTTACTCGTTTTATCATCTAACATAGTACCATTAAAATATACAATATTCCCTTGTCCATAAGGTTTTTTCCAAAGCAACGGAACCCCTTCTATAGACTCTGCATATTTTTTACAATCCTTCGTTAAAGTTACTTTTAAAGATGCATTTTCTATTAATTTTCTGTCCCTTATTTCAAAACCTGTCCCTTTAATCATCACATTATCAACTAAACGGATACCACTAGCATCCGCATAATATCCAAAATCTAAAATACCAAGTTTTCTACTGATATTGTTAAAATTTCCTACAGGCTCTAACTTATAAGGAAAAAAAGCATTACCGCCTTCTAGTATATATTCCATCAAATTATCCATATCCTTTAGTTGATTGATATCTTCGATTACCATGATAACAGCATTGTATCCATGATTAATTTGTGAAACATCCTCCACATCTATAAGATCATACTCTTTTTTTGCATAATCAAGTACATTTTGAATATATTTTTTTGATTCCATTAGATGTTCCTTTTTAGAATCATATATAATCAAATACTTATTTAAAGGAATACTACTCAATATACTCGAATCAATTTGTTCTCCTAACTCTTGATCGCTATCTATAATAGTTATATTTTCATTTGAATTTAACCTCATAAGAAAATCTGATCCTGTAATTGAAATTGCAGCTGCTAAGATGCTCACAAATAACAATATGAAAAATATAGTTTTTTTATATCCCATTTAACTAGCCTCCAACCAGAATCTAATAATTTCAATGCCTTTATTCGAAAGCTTTATTGAAGATTTTAATAATTCATCAAAGCATTTTTGGAAATTTTCTTTATCTCTTACGACAAAATAATATCTCAAATTAGATATATATGCATTCTCAGTTTTGTAATTTTTTATAAATTCTTTACAATATTTATTTGCTCTTTCTAAATCTTTTATTGTAAATAAAAGATCAATAATCTTTTTGTAATAAATCTCTTTATTTTGGGTTACTTTTAAAATATTTTCTAATACTTGAATATGTGTACCTATGATTATTTTATATTCATGTTCCTCTTCGTCTAATAACTTGCTGTTTATATATTCCTCAAGAATATCAGAATATCCTATTAAGAGTTTCTCTTCTTTTTTGTTTTTTTCATACTCCACAGAAAATTGTTGAAGCTTTAAATCAAACTCTCTTTTTATCTTATCTATTGCAGATGCTGCATAATGGGATGTTTCTACATCTTCATCCCTAAGGGCTATTTTTAAAACATCTATATATCCACTAGAATCTCTTTTCATAGCATCTAATAATTGGTATCTTTTTACCTTCGTATCATTCATAAATAAAGTTTCTTCGAGGGGAACGATTCTTGTATCTCTCTCTCTACTAAATCGATCTGTAAACAATATGTGTAATTGTTCTTCCATGTCCTCCATTTCAATGTTTTTAACTTTTTTATCTCTTAATAAATATAATATCAAAACCACCCAATGTCCCACAATAGGAAAAAATAGGGTAATCATAAAGTTGCAGAACCTTTCCTGCTTATTTATTTTATTAATTCCTAAAAAAAACATAAACACACTTGTTACTAAATGTATTTTAATGAACAATACCATAATATTCGTCCTCTTCTACAGTTTTTGCATGGATATTGATTTTTTTTAATCTTTCAATAAGAATTTTTGACTCTTCTAATTGTGTATTAGATGCCAACAGAAACAATTCATCTTTGCTATTTACTCCTATATAATCTAACTCTCTTATTGAATTTTTCAATTTTTCCCATATCCGATTCCCTCTCCACTCATTTTCTACTATCTTTAGTAGTACAAATTCTGTATTATTTTTTTGTCTTGCAAAGATTTTATTTTGAAGCAATCTGTTAAAATATTCATATTTTAAAACGAACGTTTCACCAACATATTTTTCATCATCTATGGCTTGCTCATACTCGTAAGCTCGAGCAAGCGCTGCTGTTATCATATTCGTAACAACTTTAAAAAGATTCTGTTTATACAAAGCCATAGCTTCAAAGGCCATATTATAAATTGCTATTATTGCTATTACTTGATCCTTCACTATGATTGGTGCCATGATCATTGGTAATTTCTCTTTTAACTCTCGATTCACAAATATCTCTTTTGTATGCATTAATTTTTCTATTTCAAAGTAATCTTTTATTTTTATGGATTTAGGAAGATTTATATTGCTATTTTGGGATTTAGAAATAAGTCTTAAATACTCTTGTCCTCTAGCAACAGAAAAAATAAACACATCTTCCCCTTTCATAATCTCTTCTATAACACCCACTGTTTCGCTAAATATCTTTTCAGGCTCTAATGCGTCTAATGTACTCGTAATTTTATATATTTTTCCAAAGCTATCCTCTGCATTTAGAATCTGTTCTTGTAGTTCTTTTCTAACAATTTTACTTTCATTATGCATTTCATAAAGAAAATTGAATTTCTCTTTTATTTCTTCTATTTCATCTTGTTTATTTTCTATTTCAATCATTCTATTGTCTGTAGCATAGCCTAATACAGTTCCTACAAATATATATAAACTAAAATGTAGTAGTGTATTTACATTATAAATAAGAGAGATCATATCATGTCCTATATGTTTATTCTCAAAAATAAATAATAAACAAGATAATAGGATAGATATAGCTACCTGTTTTGATGGATAAATAATTCCTATAATAATAATATAGGCTAATTTAATATCTATAGAAATTTCTATTCCTTTTCTTTTTGCATATTCTGTTAAAAACACAACTATCATGAAGCTCAATATATTTTCAATATATGGTAATATCTTTTTTATAATTTTTTTTTTACCCTTTTCTAAATTTTTATTTTCCTTATTATCACTTTTTCCTTTTGATAAATTACTTTCTTTAAAATATTCCTTATACCATTTATAGGTCTTAGCAACTCCTTCCTCTAATGTATATAAGGGTGACCAATTTAATTCGTTCATTGCTCTTTTATTAGACAATCTTGAATGCAATATATCTCCTTTTCTAGGTTCCTCATGTTTAAAATTCATATCTCCATGTACTCTTTTTATTGCATCTATTAGATTTATTACACTATATTGAGTATCTACAGATACATTAATTACATGACTATGGGAATAATCACAACATTTATATATAGCATCTACAACATCCTCAACATATATAAAATCTCTTGTTTGCTCTCCCGTACCATATATGAATGATTCTTTTCCTGAAAAAAGATTGTTCATGAAAATAGCAACAACGCCACCCTCACCTTTTAATGACTGCCTTGGTCCATATACATTAGAAAATCTAAGACAAACCGTTTCTAATCCATATGTGTTTTTCCATAATTCACAATACTTTTCCCCTGTCAATTTACTTACCCCATAAGGAGATATAGGCCCTATAGCTGAATCTTCTGCTAAAGGTATTTCTTCATTGTCTCCATATATAGCAGCAGATGATGCCATTATGAATTTCTTTACCTCATATTTACTTGAAAGTTTTAATATATTAATTAAACCTAAAATATTGGAAGTAGCATCAAAATCTGGTTTTTCTACGGAAGCAGCTGCATCAATATGAGCAGCTAAATGAACTACTACATCAAACTTAACTGTTGAAAAAATTTCTTCACATTTATGATCTATAATATCTAATACATAAAACTTATGCTTTACCTTTACATTTTTTTTATTTCCTGTAGAAAGATTATCTATTATATAGATTTCATACCCTTCTTTATAAAATCGCTCTACAACATGAGATCCTATAAATCCGTATCCCCCTGTGATCAGAACTTTCATCTTATTCCCCCTTTATGCGGAATTTAATTTACATATTATAGTATTATACTGAAATTTCTTATAATATATAAAAATACTACTTCCTTTTTATTTAGAAATAGTATTCTTGAGGAGTATCGCTTTCCTATGCTAATATTTTCAATATATCTATTCATATAGATATATAACTTATACTTATATTCATATTCATAGTACTATATTTAAATATTTTTTTCAAGTTGATCTGTAATAAACTTCCATATGTCTAAAAGCGCTATTTCATCCCTTATTTTTAATAGAATCATAAACTTATTTTTCCCAATTTGATGATATTGTTCTAATAAGTAATCACTAATCTTTGTCCAAATACTTTTCATGGATAGATATTCAATCTCTTCTGTAGGTAAAAATAATATGGTACAATCCGTAACACCAATCACTGTAGCAATCCATTGACTTTGATTAGAAAAAGCAACTATTTCACCAAACATATTTCCTACATTTAATTTTGTAATGATTACTCGGTCGCCTTCTACAATAATCCCTATTTCTGTAAACTGATATTGAGCCATAGTAATATATTCTTTTTTCTTATATCCTGCTTTTTTGGGTCTTAAACAAACTAACATATTATTGAGTTCATTTACTTCTATATTTTTAAATAATTTTACCTTCATGAGTATATCTAATCATTTCGTATACATAGAATTATCCTTCATATGATTTTTAGAAAGCTTTAATTATTCTATATTATACTGAATTGTAATAAAAATTTCTATATTCCTCTATACCATCCACAAGAAAAAAGGAATAGTTAAAATAGAAAATAAAGTACTAATAAACACTAACTTCGAAGCCAAATAATAATCGTTTCCATATTTTTTAGCTACAATAGATGTCCCTACAGCTACTGGTAAGGCAGTAGCAATTACTGGTATCCGCAACAATATTCCATTAACATTAACTATTTTTAAAATCATCAATATACATAATGGTAAGATGATTAACCTTATAAAACTACCTAATAATACCTTCTGATCATTAATGATAGTATCAAACTTTAAATCGCCTAGCATAGATCCAATAAAAATCATAGATAAGGGAGTAGTAATACTTCCTATTAATTCCAACGAATTATATATAACAGCAGGGAGTTTAAACGGAACTATAAAAAATACAATTCCTATAAAAACAGCAATAATACATGGATTCATCAATTGTTTTAACAATGGCATTTCTTCTTTCCTCTCATTTTCTTTGCTATATTTTCTAAGAGGTCTACTCATAACCCTTACTCCAAATGTCCATAAAAATATATCACTAAGCATATTGAATATAGCCATATAAAATACCCCTATTTCTCCAAAAACAACATATGCAATAGGAAATCCCATAAAGCCCGCATTGGTAAAAACTAAGGCAAATTGGAATACATCTCTTGTAGTACCTCTAACCTTTAAAAATCTTGTAAAAACATAAGAAAGTCCAATATATATTCCATTTAAATATAAACATATAATCAACAACCTAATACCTTCTCTTAAAATTTCATCTGACAATTCAAAACTACTAAAAGAAATAATTATTAAAGCAGGAAGTGACACATATACAAGCAAATTACTAATATCATCATTCATGTTATTGCTAATAATTTTTATCTTTTTGCAAATATAGCCTACTCCTATCAATAAAAATAATACCATAACCTGTATTAACGCTTCCATGTTTCTCCTCCTTCCCATTAATATATACTTAACCCAAATAAATCCGCCTCTTTTTACGGTATACTACTTCTATATTTACAATTTATTCTTTTTATTCCATAGTTTCATTTGTTTTATCTTTTTTAGTCATCACACTGCCCCCCCTATTCTCTATTATTTTTATTATAGTTCCCTATCGAGATATTTTTTTATAATATTTTGGAAATATACCCATTATTTTCTTATTTCAAAAAATAGAGAATAACTTTCCCCTGAACAATCTACGCTTCTTTATTTAAAGATTTGCATTCCATAAGGCATATAGCATAAAATAAAACAAGGCACTACTTGCTTATAAATAGCAAATAGCGCCTTCACAAAGTTGAGAAAAATCATCATAAATTGATTATACAAATGAAGAATTTATATTTTCTTTACATATTAAATCAATTTATTATACAGGTTCATATCAGTTTGTCTTGACATAAGTTTATTTAATGTTGGAACAATTCTAGTAAAATGTTCTGATTCTAAATGCTCATCTAAAGCTTTTTTACTTTCCCATTCTTCAATCATAGTAAGAATTGTAGCATCATCTTTATCCTGATACAATTCATATTTAATACATCCTTCTTCTTTTCTTGTCAACTCTACCAATTCTTTGTAAAGCTGAATAATTTCACTGAGCTTATCCTCTTTAGCAAAATTTTTAGCAACTACTTTTACCATTTAAGACACCACCTTTAAATATTTTTACCATTGAATTTTTAATTATCGAACAAATATATAGCCTTCTTATTTTCATCAAAATTTAGTTTTCTTTCTATTACCATTTATCATAATGTATTCTTGCTTTATCAAATCTATCTGCTGGTTTTTTTTCCTCATTTGGATATCCTATAGGTATTATCGATAAAGGAATTACGCCAGCTGGCAAGCCTAGAATCTCTTTTATTCCTTTTACTCTATCTTCTATTGGATAAACTCCTAGCCATACAGCCCCTAAACCGTTATCTTCAGCTGCTAACAATATATTTTCTGTTGCAGCAGAACAATCTTGTACCCAAAACCCTTTATATATTTCTTTTGATTCATCTCCACAAACTACAATTGCAACATTTGCATCTAATAACATTTTTGAATATGGATGGACTTCTGTAATCTTTTTCATAAGCATCTTATCTCTTAACACAATGAATTCCCAAGGCTGTTCATTACCAGCAGAAGGTGCTGCCATACCTGTTCTTAGCAATTCTTCAACAATTTCATCACTAATTTTCATATCCTTGTATTTTCTTATACTTTTTCTATTTAATATTGTCTTCATTTATTGCTCCTCTCCTCCTTATTGATATTTTTTATCCCTCATGATATTATTATAAAAAATCAGTTTATATATAACAAGTACGCACTATTTTGTAGGATAGTACCCAAAAGGATACTATGGAAAGGATAAAAAAAAATGAGCACTAGTTGCACTACTTTTGAATTTAAAAACAAGCATTATACATGTACTTTCGAAATTACAATAGACTTAATCGGTGGAAAATGGAAACCACTTATTATTTGGCATCTTGGAACTAAGGGAACACATCGATTTAATGAATTAAGAAGACTAATTCCTCAAATTACTCAAAAAATGCTCACACAACAGCTCCGAGAACTCGAATCAGATAATTTAGTTATTAGAAAAGTTTATCCTCAAGTACCTCCAAAGGTTGAATATTCATTAAGTCCTTTAGGAGAAACTTTAATGCCTATTCTTAGTACGATGTGTGATTGGGGAAATGATTATTATAAATTAAATCCTTAGTATCCTTAAAAAATATAAGAACAATAAGCTTTAAAAATAAAAAGCACCTAACTTAATTCAGTCAAGTGCTCTTTTTTATATTCATAAAAAAGCTCCTTATTATTTTTTAATTACACGATTTTTCTATTTTATTTTAGCAGCACTTTCAAATAGAGTATTCAATTCGTCAGAATAAATAAAATCATAAGCTACATCTGGAATTTGTAGTTGTTTATCTTCTGAATATACAAAGCTAACGATTAATTTTTTATTTATGAATGGATTCATTTTTTCATAACCTTTATTATCTTCTATAGTTTTATAAAATTCGATTTCATCATCTATTTTATATTCCCCTTTATATGAATTGATTACTTTAGCTTTTATTTTATAAGTCACATAAAGATCATCTTTAGCATCTTTCTCTAATTCACTTGCATCTATAACTTCTAAAGCTACTGTAACATCCGTTCCTTTTATATTATTTTCTATTAATTCTTTCGGTGGAAGAGATGTATCGATATCCTCTGCTTCCGATATATTTTTTGCTTCCTCTTCTATTTTACTATCTGCCTTTTCAGTATTGTTTGATATTGGTGAAGATATGGCACTACATCCTACTAAAGCTATTATAATCAATCCTAAAATCGTTATCTTATAGCTATTTTTATTAAATTTCTTAATCATGATGACCCTCCTTTTTACCTCTCTCTTATTTTCTAACAAATTTGCAGTTACATGAATAAATTTAGGCTTTGATAAATATTCTAATTGTTTATCATCAAAATCATAAATCATTTCTCTTGGGAAAATAATTTTAGGATGAATCACACCAAATAATACGGGGACATTGAAGGCTTCTGTCTTTAACATTTTTACTTCTTTTTTTATATTCATTCTATCTTTACATTTTCTTAAACGGTTTAATTTAGTTTTATCTACGATTTCATCTCCTTTTCCTATTAATCTATATAAATATAAATTTTTGTATAAAATATATAACCCTATTATTAAAACCCCACTTATCCATATATAAAAAATCAAACTTAGCCGATTTTCCTTATGGCTTAAGTTGGATTTTTTAATAACCTTTGGTGGTATTAAATTTGTTAAAAAGATGTTCTCTTGTGTTACATTATTTTCTGTTACTAAGCTATTTTGAATAGTTGTTTCATTTTTCTGAAAGTATTTAGGGATATTATATACACTCAAATAACTCTCTGGCATCTGAGGAATCATTAGAGATATCAATAACAAATACCATATTCCATACTGAAATTTAGCATTAATTTTTTGCCTTACCACAAATTTAACAATGAATATAAGTACTATCAATACACTTGTTCTTAAAGAAGTCTTTATGACCATATTGATCAAATCATTCAATACTCCTATAAAAGGATTCATATTTATTCTTCCTCTTTCTCTTCTAATATTTTTTTTAATTCATCTATCTCTTCACTTGATAATTTTGCTTCTTTTAAGAAACTGGCAACCAGTGTATTTAAGGAACCATTAAATATCTTTTGAATGAAAGATTTTGTTTCTACTGTTCTGTATTCTTCTTCTTTAATGATAGGATAATAAATATAATATTTACCTTGTTTTTCATAATCAATTACATGCTTTTTAAGAAGTCTATTCAGCATAGTTTTAATTGTTTTATCATTCCAATTAAATTTAGGATCAATCTTTTCAATCACCTCATAGGCTGTAATCTTTTTGTATTTCCAAATAACTTTCATTATTTCATATTCTGCATCAGAAATTTTGGGTAATTGTCCTGTTTTATTCATGGCATCATCTCCTAAAAAAAATATTTAAAATTACAAATGTAATCTTAATTTTATATTACATTTGTAATCGGAAATTGTCAATAATAATTTTAATAATGTTGTTTATCTTTATTACCTGATAAAATTTAATCCAGTAGGAGAATACTCTCTTACTGGATTTGATCTTTTACTCTATTTATTCTATTTTTTTATTCTTTCACAATGCTAATCCATCTCACAAAAAATTTGAATACTTTCAATCACCACATCTTTACCAATTTCATCTTTACTAAAATATCTCCCACCTGTGTTATAGGTAAAAGCTAGAACATACTTTGTATCTATTAATTGCCCTGATTCGTTCTTTTCTTTATACATAAACCAATCTGGTAGCTCTTTTCCACTATGCATATTGACAACATTTTCATAATTGTTTTCACAGTATGCAATCCCTTCTAATGCATTTTCTCCTATTTTAATAGCATCATTGTATTTGTATTTATTTGAAAATATATCAATATGAGAAGGATAGGCATCTCCAGATAACTCTTCAGAAGCATGTAAAAAACTAAATGTAATATCAGTATACTTTATTTTCGTAGCAAAGGAATCATCCATTGGATTTATACCTTTTTCAATTTTATAATCATTTCCTAGCTTTTCTATAATCTCATCTTTTGTCATCTTTACAGATAAAGAGATTAGCGCTTCTTCTAACACTGCTACATCATTTTTTTCTTTTTTTTCTTTTTCTATCTCCGCTAGAATTTCTTTTTTTAGTTCTTCTTTTAGCTTAGCTTCTGCTTCCATCTCTGCCTTTACTTCTTCTCTTAGTTCTTCCTCTGTTTTTTGAGTAGCTGTTTGCTTAGAACAACCAACTATTGTTAAGACAAGGACCAAAGAAAGTAATAAACTAATAATTTTTTTCATACGAACCTCCTTGATTTTCTATAAATTAACTCTCAAACCTTACTCCATCAAATTGAAAGTTAAAGTCTCCACGAAAAAGTTCTACTTCCTCACCATTAATCCACAGCTCTTGATCTTTCCATTTAATATTTAACCAATTATCAATTTCTCCATGAATAACCATCTCTTCCCCTGGTTCAATTTCTACAAAAGATGCTTCTGTTTTTTGATCCTTATATGCTTTTATTTTTTCATTAACCTTTGATATTATTGGTGTTTTATAAGTATATATACCTTTTTGAGGTACAACTTCTATACTCCCTGTCTTTCCAACCGTATACTTCTTATCATAAATACCAGCTTCCATTATATGAGAATACTGTTGTACTATAAACTCACCACTTCCATCAGCAATTATTTTATCCTTTTCCGCAGAAGGGTCTCCTATAACTACAGCACCTAAACTTAAAAAATCTTTTCCATCATATCTATAAAAATATAAATATTTCTCTACAGGTGTGTCCTGATTACTCAATACAAATTCTACACTGTTATCACTAGTATCTATATCAATTATTCCAAATTTATCATTTGTTATCTCTGCATAAATTGTTCCAAATTTATCCGATATTTCTTTAGAATAAATATTAAGGTCATTAAGTTTATATTTATTTCCATTTATTTCTATATATATATTATCTTCATAATCATTAGCATATATTATTTTATCTAGTTGTCCATCTTTATTTAAGTCTATAGCATATTCCATATCTATTAAATATTTGTATAATTGCTCTTCAGGTAATCCTTCATTTAAGTTGGTTTCATTTTCTTGTTGAATATCCTTATGCTCTTCATTGTCTTTAATATCTTCCGTTTCTTTGCTATCTTGATTCTTTATAGCCTTTTCACTTTCTTTTTTCTTTGCTTCTGCTTCTAGCTCTGCTCTAATCTCTGCTTTTAACTCTTCCTTTAATTCTTCTTCTGTTTTTTGAGTAGTTGTTTCCTTTGAACAACCAACTACAGTTAAAGCTAGGATTGAAACAAGTAATAAACTAATTATTTTTCTCATACTGCTCCTCCTTAATTTTTTTCACATACATAATTCACTACCATTATTCATATTTTTCCAGAAATATGTATGTTTGGTACTATTTACTATTATAACTAATATTACTATATTTTAACTGAATATTCAATCCGTTCAAATAGCCTTCAATCAGTAAATTTATTTTATAGCCAGTGATTAAAAAGAAGCAGTCTATAAAAGCACCCTGCAAGTGTTTGCCTGGTTTTGAAGACACTGACTTTTTTATCCTAGACAGTTCCACAGTAAACGCGTAAAAAAAATAGCCCTAGGCTATTGATCTTCAAAATTGAAAGTTGCAATATTTAGTTTTTGATTGTACTCAACGCCCCAATCTCTTAATTCTTTTAATATAGGCATAATAGTCTTACCAATATCTGTTAACGAATATTCTACTCTAGGTGGAACCTCTCTATAAACCTCTCTATGTACTAGTTGGTCTTTTTCTAATTCTCTTAATTGTCTTGTTAACATTCGTTCATTTATACTTGGAATTTCTCTTTTTAATTCCCCATAACGAACGATTCCTTTCATTCCCACATAAAAAAGTATAATAGGTTTCCATTTTCCACCAATAATATCTAATGTTAACTCAAAATAACAATGATAATTACGTTGTCCCTCTTTCTTTGGCATGTTTTCACCCCTTACAGTATATTTTGACCGTATAGTATATTTAGTATGTAATGAATAAATTATAATGACAAATAATTTTCATGTCAAGGTATAAAAAGACTGCAAACAAAATAGTTTTGTTAACAGTCTCAAATTAGCACGATTCAATAAAAGTAGTTTTTACTTTTTTTATTCCTATACAAAACGCATTATATCTTCAACATCCATCCTTGGAGTTGCTACTGGTTTTTCATCTGGATAACCATAAACAATAAGTGCCGCTACTGTTTCTTCTTCTGGTAAACCTACTATTTCAGAAATTGATTCATCATTAATAACTCCCATAATTACTGTTCCTACACCTTTAGCATGTGCTGCTAAACAGAATGTTTGACATGCAATACCAGCATCAAATACTTCCCAAGAACTATCTTTTGAAGTAACATATTCATCTTGATCTAGCTTACCACTTTTACCTTTAACAAAACTCAATACTGCAACACCTTTTGCTTCTTTTAATGTATTTATATTATAAACAAATCCATTAACCCCTTCAATTCCAAGACGTTCAATCGTTGCTTTATCATCAACTAATGTATATCTTCCTACTTGAAAATTTCCCCATGACGGTGCCCATCTACTAATATCAACAATTTCCTTCATCAGCTCTCTATCTACTTTTTCATTTTTAAACGTACGAACACTTCTTCTTTCTTTGATCATTGTAATTGCATCCATTTTTATTCTCCTTCTTTCTTTATAAATTTTCGGAATTTCTTTTTCCTAGTAACCTTCCCTAATGCAATATTATCATCAACTTGTATATTTTGATAAGTATGCACATTTTTTTCACATACTATACAAAAGTATCGTAATGCGTAAAATACATATTTTCAGAAGAAAAATAAAAATCATAACTTGTAAATTCTCTAAATTTTCTTTCACCTCTTAAGCTTACATGATATAATAACATCATTAATTCTTTCTAATTGCAAAGTATATACATTTATTTCAAATCCTATACAAAAGGAGCATAATATGAAAAACAAAGGGATTTCAGAAGAAAATTTAAATAACGTTACTTGTCCTATGGAGTTTGCAATGAATCAAATATCTGGAAAATGGAAACTTGTTATTCTATGGCATATTTATGATCAAGAAGTTATTCGATTCGGAGAATTAATGAAATCTATCAATAAAATTACACATAAAATGTTAAGCAATCAACTAAAAGAGCTGGTTAACGATGGTATCATTCATAAAGAGATTTATAAGGAAATTCCTCCTAAAGTAGAATATTCTCTTACAGAACACGGTAAAACTTTAATTCCTATCATGGAAATGTTATTTGAATGGGGATCGAAACACAGAAAAAGTTGATCCTACCTACATTCTCTATTCCAAGTCCTTTTCCTGCAATACCAATCACTAAATCCATGTAAGTGTTGTTCACTCTTTCAAGCTCATAATATGCTTTATCAAGAATATGCACTAGCTTTTGTTTATTTGCACTAAGGCTAGTGCATATCTTGTTTCAATTCCCATCCATGCATCCCATTACTATACTTTTTGTGCGTATAGCACATTAATGTACGTACTTGTTCTTCCAAACCTCCTACCCTATAATGAGATTTAAGATATTACAAATTAATGAAAGGAAGAAGAAAATGAGCGAATTTTTGAAAGTAGTTAACAATCGTCGGTCTGCAAATAAATTTTTAAAAGGAGTAGAAATAACAAGAAAAGATATTGAAGATATATTAGAAGCGGTAAGGACAGCCCCTTCTTCTTTCAATCTCCAACATGCCCATTACTATGCAGGATACTCAGAAGAGTTTAAAGCAAAAATGTATGATGCGAGTAAACAATATAAAGTAACCACAGCATCAGGTGTCGTCATTGTAACAGGTGATAAACAAGCCTATCAACAAGCAGAAAATATTTATAAAGGTACAAAATTTCTACAAATCATTAGCGAAGATGAATTCAATCATATCATTCGTCTTATCAAAAAAACTCACGAATCAAATGATGAAAGCTTTTTACATGATGAAGCAATAAGAAATGCGTCTTTATCAGCCATGTTGTTTATGTTAGCCGCAAAAGATAAAGGTTGGGATACATGCCCTATGATCTTATT
Source organism: Marinisporobacter sp. (assembly GCA_025210525.1). GTDB lineage: Bacteria > Bacillota > Clostridia > Peptostreptococcales > Thermotaleaceae > Crassaminicella. The sequence continues at coordinate 54,075 of JAOARP010000012.1, read as the reverse complement.
TGACCATGATCAAGTAAGAGATTATTTAAATATTCCAGAACAAGAAGAGATTGTATTGATGATGGCAATTGGAAAATTAGACACTACAAGTAATAAAATTAGAGGATATCGCAAACCCCTAAGAGAAATTGTTACCTTTTGCTAATATTATCTTTTTTCAACATGTTCAAAAGGAAGCTCTATAAAGCTTCCTTATTGTACTATAAATATATTTTACTTTCTAAATTATCTATTTTCTCTTTTGTCGTTTTGTGCATCTCTAATTTTTTATCCCAACTACCTGATAAATCATTTGTATGCAAAACTCCATCAGGACAATTTGCAATACATCTAAAACATGCAATACAACGATTATTCGCAATACCTTTTTTCATATCCATTGCATTTGTGGGACAAAGTTTTTCACAAAGACCGCACATAGAACAGTTTTTAGAATCTTTTGTTGGAAGTTTCGTAATTAAGCCAAATCTATATTTTTCTGCTTGATCAAATTGTTTTACATCATATAATGGCTTCTCAAATTCACCAAGTTCATTTAAATCATCACCTAAAAATCGTCTAACTGTTTTCAGTATATAATCTTGTGCAACTTCAAAATCTGATTGATTAGGACGATCTATAACAGCTTTCCATCCACTACGATTAAACGTATGTGCCCCTAAAAATTCTGCGGTGGATACAAGTTTAAAATTTTGCTTTTCTAATAATTTTTTTATAAAATAATGAGCTGGATCTTTTCCAAACCCTCCATAAGTAAAGAAAACCGAACATTTCATTCCTCTTCCATCAAGTGTTTCTAGCCACTCCCTACATACACGTGGAGCTCTCATTGAGTAAATAGGAAACCCAAAAACAACAGCATCATATTGACTAAGTGAAATTTCCTCTTTTCTACTAGAATACGAAGTAATATCCAACATTGTAACGGAAATATTAGAATCATGTAATTTTTTTTGAATTACTTTAGCTATCTTTTTTGTATTTCCTGTAGCAGAAAAAAATGTCATTAACATATTCATACTTTTTGTATTTTCTTTTAACCTAATCATCATTACCCCCATTATTCATTCTCATATCTACAAAATATTCTAATTCCTTGAAGATATTTTCTAAAAATTCTATTTCATTTTGAGAAGCACCTTCAACTTTTTTATATAAATCCTTGTAAAATTTATCTCCTATCGTTTTTTGATTTTGATAAGCTATTAATCCTAATTCTTCTAGCTTTAAATAAACCTCCTTTTTATTATCTTCTTTTTTATATTTTGAGATTAAATTTTTCTTCTCCAAACGATTGACAATTTGAGAAGTTGCTCCTCTTGTAACTCCCATCTTTTTTGAAAGTTTCATACAATTTATGCCAGGATTTAAACCAATCATTGCAATCGTATGAATTTCTGACGGGTGTAACAAAATCCCTATCCCATAGTCTTTTGGTATTTTTTGATTTGCTATATGCTTATTAATAATTCGTATATAAGTATTCATAAAATTCATTTTATTCTTCATATTAATATTGTATAGCACCTAATCAAAAATGTCAATATTGTATAGTACCTAATCAAAATTCATTATTATGTTCCTCAAATCCTTTTAGATAATGATAATCATTTACATCAAGTCCCATTCTTACTATACTACTTTTAAATGAAAAAGCAAATATGAAGATTTATCTATCTATAAAATATATAAGAAACAATAGAAGCATATAGAGGTTGTATATGATAAAAATCAATGTATCGATACTTTAGGCTTTATGTGAATGGATTAAATAATGAATATACCCTTAGAGATACTACTTTAGAAGACGTTTTTTATAATTTTACAAATAGGAAGGTAGATTAAACATGGAGATATATACTATTTTATGGATTGAATGGATATTTTTCAAAAAAAACTTGGTAAAATTACTGGTAGTGCCATTATGCATCCACTACTCTATTTGATTGCATTTGGTTATTATGCAGCTATTCTTATAAAGAGTCATTATCAAATCAATTGGTTTAAAACTTACATTAATACACCTATGACTTTTTTATGTGGAACTTTCTTTTCTTTAGAAAAAATGCCTAGTATTGTTAAAGGCATTATTGAAATATTACCACTGACACACGCTTCAAGAAGTTTAAGAGCCATTGCATTAAATGGACAAGTAGGCATGACTGCTATAGGTGCATTAATTATGTATTTGATTGTATTTTATTTTTTAAGTGTATATGCTAGTTTTTAGGAAGTAGAATAGAATAATATGTGCTAATCTAATTACCCAGTTTATTATAAATATTGTTTCTCAGCTACATTGCATTACTATATATTTTTACAACAGGCTTTAAATATTTCCTCCATATATCTAAATTATTATAGTTCGTAAAAATTACTACAGTTAGTTTCTCACTTGGAATACGAGTTACTACTGTTGTAAAACCAATGGTTCCTCCAGTATGACATAAAATCTTTTTACCTCCACTAAAGAAATATCCCCATCCAAAGCCATAAAAATCACCTGTCCCTGAATCTTTTACACCATTTGAAAAGGCTTCATTTAAAGTTTCAAAACTTACCAATTTTTCTGTATAAAGGGCTTGATCCCATTTATAATAATCCATTAATGATGTATAGATCCCCCCATCACCAAGAGTAGCACTTGTGAGGTTTTGGTCTGTTTCAATAAATTTACCATCTCTCTTTGACATTCCATATGCCCTATTTTTTACTGTTGCTATTCCCTTTTCGTAAGCTACTGTATTATTCATTTCCAAAGGTTTGAATATGTTTTTCTGTAAAAACTCAGCAAATCTCATTCCAGAAATTTTCTCAATAACATTTGATAAAATCACATAATTGCCATCAACATATTCATATTTTGTTCCTGGTTTATACTTTAATCTATTTTCAGCCTTATACATATTAAAGACATCCTCATCCTTTAATTGCTCTTTTTGATTTTCTGGAATAAAATCATAAAAGTCTACTAAGCCAGATGTATGTTGAAGTAAATCTTTTATTGTAATATCTTTTCCGTAATCAGGAAAGTCTGGAAATATGTCTGTTAGTTTTGTATCATATGTTAAAAGCCCTCTTTCTTTTAAGATCATTACACACATAGCTGTAAATTGCTTTGTCATAGATGCAATCCTGTAATTTGTATATTCATCAGCAGGTATTTTTCTTTTTAAATCTGCTAATCCATACCCCTTCTTAACTAAAATTTCCCCGTCCTTTATCACCATAACGCTAGCTCCTGGTCCTTCTGATGCACGATCAAACTCTCTAAACAAAAAATCCATCTTTTTTTCTTTGCTCATCCCAAAATGAAAAATACTCATAGCAACAATACATAATAATACAATTATATTGGGTAATTGTCTTTTTATGGCATTCATATTTTTTTCATCCCCCTTATCGTCTACTTTAAGACTCAGCTACTATATTAATTGCTACTATTTCGTTTTTGATTTTTCCTTTATTTTCCTTGTCCTATGCTTCTATTATATTCTAATTTTTAGAATATAGAAATACTTTTAAATACAATTTAACCATAATAAAAAGCACCTAACCTTAACAAGATAGATGCCTTATCTTTTTTGTACTTTTCTGAATATGCCTATATATCTTCAAACAATATCTATTTATCAACAAATACTACTTCAATCATCATACCTACTTCTATATTTTTTGCATATTTTATCCCTTCATTTTCTACAATGAGTGCCTTTCCTAATGCTATTCTATAAGACGCACCTTTACCCTATATCACTTGAAATTTCTCACTTTATTCGCCAAATTTCGAGTTCACTAAATTAACTAATTCTTCAACAGCTTTTTCTGCATCATCCCCCTTTGCAATGATTTTTATTTCATCGTTCTTTTTTATTCCAAGACTTAATACATTCATGATAGATTTTGCATTTAAAGTTTTTCCATTTACTTCAATTTGAATATCTGCTGCAAATCCATTTGCTATTTTTACAAAAATTCCTGCTGGTCTTGCATGTATTCCAGATTCATTTAAGATTTTCACTATTTTTTCCATGTTTTATTCCTCCCTAGTATAATATATTTAGATAACACATTACCTTGATTGAATAGATCTTACTTCATATAATAATCACTTTGAGGAAGTCTAGGTATTCTAATTTCAATGAATTCCTCTCACTTTTTAAAATCTTATATGTTTTATCTTTTTGTTCATTTTTATACACCTTATTACACCAATACCTAATACCATAAACCCAAATGGTATAAATGCATAACCAAGCTTGTTAATGATAGGAACATCAAAAAATTTTATAAAACTTCCTCCTGCAACGATTATACTTAATGCTGTCCTGACATATGCTAAAGCTGTCCTTTCATTTGCTAAAATCGTCCTATCTGTAGCCAGAAAATCCCTTAAAATCATTTTTTCTTTGTCATTAGCATATATTTTATTCATATTACAAAACCCTTTCCATCTACTAAAAATAGGATGCCATCAAACTATTTGCCCATTTTTTATAGACACCTACTCTATAATTATCCTTGTTATTTCTTCTACTTGCAATTTACTTTCTAAAGCTTGCTTCCTAACCTACATATGAAGTCCCTTAATGTACCTTAAATTTATTACTGATTCCTAAGATACTTCTATTTCAAATACAAATCCTTTTAAGTCAATCTAACAATAGCAATTTCTTCATTTTCTCCATCTTGGCTAATAGTAAATTCCTTCACCCGATCCGTTGAAGTAAACACAATTGGCGTAATAATATTTTTACCCTTTGATTTAATATACTCTAAATCAACTTTTATAATTGGGTCACCAACTTTGACATATTGCTCAGGCTCCAATTGTCTTTCAAATCCTTCTCCATTCAACTCAACTGTATCGATACCAATATGAATCAGTATCTCTAGACCTTCCTCTGTTCTAATACCAAAAGCGTGATTGGTCGGAAAAATTTGAACTATTTGCCCGCTAACTGGCGCTTTAATCATTCCTTCTGTGGGAATTATGGCAAATCCATCACCTAACATTTTTTGCGAGAATGCCATATCAGGAACTTCACTAATTTCAACAATATTTCCTTTAACTGGACGAATTATTTTCACTTTCTTGTTTTTCATAAATCCAAACATAATCATTCCCTCCTTATTTATTATTATTTATTTTACTATAAGCATCTTCGTCTACTATTAGTGTTACATTTGGATGCAATTGTAACACTGAAGCTGGCAATTTAGGCGTAATTTGCCCTTTTACCATCCCAAACACAGCATCAGCTTTTTCTTTACCCGACGCTAATAACACAATCTTTCTTGACTGCATGATTGTCTTGATCCCCATGCTAATTGCACTTTTAGGAACATCCTCACTTCTCTCAAAGAATCTTGCATTGTCAAATATAGTTTGTTCATCAAGTTTAACAATATGAGTTTGAGCTTCGAATTTAACATCTGGTTCATTAAAACCTATATGACCATTTCGTCCTATCCCCAATATTTGTAGATCAATTCCTCCATGTGTTTTTATCTTCTTCTCATAATATTGACACTCTTTTGATCTATCATTAATTGTTCCTGAAGGTATATTGCAATTTTCAAGCTTAATGTCGATATAGTCAAACAAATTCTTTTTCATGAACATGGCATAGCTTTGTGAACAATCAGCTGATAAACCAATATACTCATCTAAATTAAACGTTATTGTTTCAGCAAATGATACTAACCCACAATTATAAAAATCCCTTAACTTTCTGTAGAGTCCTATAGGTGTTGAACCTGTTGCTAACCCTAAGACACTATCTGGTTTATTAAGAATTTTTCCAACTACAATGTGTGCAGCTTTTTCACTCATTTCCTCATAATCTTTAGCAACTAAAATATTCATATTTATCACCTCCATTGACCTTGTGTTGATATGAGAGAATTTTAACTAAATGAAAGGTCTAAATCGCTTTCGCTAAGTAGACCTCTTCATCAAAATATTTTATTCAGTAAATCAAAATAAGTTTTTTACGATTATTTTATTAAAGCTTTCATTTGCTCGGCAACAAGTTCCGCCTTTGTTCCAACAATAACTTGCATTGTATTGTTAGTGGGTCTAATAACCCCCTTTGCACCGATAGACTTTAGTACCTCTTCACTAATAATTGCTGAATCTTTGATCTCTAATCTTAATCTTGTGATACAGCTATCCAACTCAGTGATATTGGCTTTTCCACCTAATGCTTCTAGATATTTATCTGCTAAATCCACAATTTCTTTTTCACCACTAGACTCTTCAGACGTCATTTCTATATCTTCTCTACCTGGTGTCTTGGCATCTGTCTTCTTAATAACAAACACGAAAATAGAATAATAAATCAGTCCATAAACTAATCCAATTGGTATAATTCTCCAACCATTTGTGGCTAGTCCCATGTTTATAATATAATCAGTGAAACCTGCTGAAAATCCAAACCCGTGAAGAATACCAAATGAATTGGCTACTACATATGCAAGCCCCATCAAGATCCCATGAATGACAAACAATATTGGTGCTGTAAACATAAATAGAAATTCAATGGGTTCAGTAATACCTGTTAAGAAAGATGTTAACGCAACACTAAACAGCATTCCTCCAACTGCCTTTTTTTGATTAGGTTTCGCTGTCTTATACATTGCCAATGCTGAAGCAGGTAATCCAAACATCATAACAAGATATGCACCAGCCATATACGCACCTGCAGTAGGATCTCCAGCAAAGAATCTCAATTGATCTCCAACGATTACCGTACCATCTGGTGCTGTAAATGTTCCAAAGACCATTCTTACTATACTATTCAACACATGATGTAGCCCAACAGGTATCAGCATTCTATTCCCAACACCATAAATAAATAATCCCAACTTACCTGACTGAATCATCCACATACCGAATTTATCGATACCCGCTTGAACAATTGGGAAAACATATCCTAAAACAAATGCAATAGCAACACTTGCCAGTCCAGTTACTATTGGAACAAATCTCTTTCCACCAAAAAATCCAAGCCATTCAGGTAGCTTAACTTGATTATATTTGTTATACATATTTCCTGCAATTATACCTGCGATAATACCCGACAAAACACCCATTTTAATATCGCCGTTTATTGTTTTTGCACCAGCTTCCAATATTAGATAACTGATTGCTCCAGCAAGGCCTGCCGCTCCATGATTACCCTTAGCAAGGCCAATTGCAATACCGATACCAAAAAGTAATCCTAAATTTGAAAAAATTGCACCCCCTGAAGCTTTAACAAAAGGAATATCGAGTAAATCAGCTGAACCAAATCTTAGTAATAATGCTGCAATAGGTAGCATAGCGATAGGCAACATTAATGCCTTGCCCAATTTCTGTAATGTTCCAAAAATTTTATTCATTTTTCTACCTCCTCATTTTTGTTTATATATTAATATCAAGCTTCTTATTTGAAATGCAATATTTCAATTACTCATTCTTTACTGAGCAAAATAAAACTATAACTAATTATTAGAATCTATATCATCAAACCAAATTGGACTACACCAGCCTAGATGTCCATTTTTCAATTTAACCCTTACATAGTACCTATCTTCTTCGTTCGTTTTAAAATCTACCAATTCCTTCACAAAGAATTTTTTGCCACAAGTATCCTTAACCAATACTTCCTCATTCTTGATTAATTCTATACTCTTAATATCAGTAGGAGCAACTGCTTCCATGTGAATAGTTCTAGCTTCTTTTGCTTTTGTAGATATTTCACCTATAGAATATCCTTCTACAGATAAGTTAATGAACATCCTTGGATGTGTAGTAGCAATGGTCCTTCTTTTTTTCAATGAATCAAAAATATCTTGTCTACTGTTTCTCTTGGCTAAAACACCTGTAATACCACCATAACCAGGATTCCCGTCATGGCCATCACTTCCAGCAGTAACACCCCATTTTTTCCTTTTTGTCAAAAACTCTTGAAAAGAATTCCCTTTTACATTGGCTCTCGCCTTCAAAATCATTGGATGCTCTTGGTTTTCAAAACGCCCCCATTGACTTGAATATATTTCACACAATACTTCTTTGTCATCGGATTGTATCCAATTTTCCATATTAAACCCTTCATGTTTGATTTCCTGTTGATCTTTTCTAGGTCTTCCCTCACAATATCGGTGAAAATGTGGAATGGTTAAAACCTTATTATTTTCATAATATCGCCATATTTTATATACTTCATCTACACTTTCACTTGGATAATCAATTTCACTAAAAGACTCTCCAAATAGGATAATTGTATCGCCGCGTTTGCTATGTAATTCAATACCGGGAAACGTGGTAAATAATCCTTCCACATAATGTTCATCGGCTTTTTGTCCAATTTCATCCCAAGTATGCTTATCTACATTTACGCTTCGATTGTCATTAAACTGAAAGGTTTGCTCAGACATACAAACAAAATCAAGTTTAGATACTTCCTTTGCATAGGTATAACCGTAATCTGGTAATGCTCCAGGATCATTGTCTCTTATATTAGCTGTTAAATTAGAATGAAAATGCGTATCTCCCCAGTAGATATTATCCATGATATCATTACAAACAACAATTGAAGCTTCTACATCGCCATCCGGAAATTCTGCATTAATCTCATAGTAACCCTCATTTTGCAGTACTCCCCAATACTTTCCATTTTCTTCTTCAACATATGATATCTCGTCAGTTTTCAAATTTTTTACAATTATTTTAGTAAACTCATCACTGTTCATTTGAACAGGATTATTAAATCTATCCACAAATAACAAATCAATTTCAAATTTTTCATTACGCTTTATAACCATCGGAGTATTAATGATAATTTTTCGAACCTTATCTGGAATAATCCTGATCCTTGGAAACACGTCAAGTTTTTCATATGACTTAATGCCTTCTACATCGATATATACCTCATTTGTTAGGAATGTGCCTCCATGTTTATAAGCATGTTGAGAAATCCTTGACGGCTCACATTCCCCCTCTAACCATGGCCTATCAATCCCTCCAAACTTAACAACTATCTCGTCACCCACCTTTAACCCTTTGTCAAAATGTACTATAGCTACCCTGCTACTGTCACGCCAACGATTAATGTGGCTAAATTCAGAAGGAACTTTTTCGATTTTTACATCCACACGAATATTGTCCTCACGCCCATAAGCATAAATATAATTCTTTTGCCAATAATCATATGTCTGTAAATATTCTTCACTTCTTTGATGCTGATACGGTGGAACAATAATTTTCAATGAACTACCTGGTTTCATTTCCACCTTTGCCTTAAAATTCAATTCCCATTCGTATTCACTATTAACCGTCAAAACGTTATCCACTTTAACGCTAAAATCTCCAAATGACAATTGAGTATTAAATGTACTCACTAAATTATCTCCTTTCTTTGTATAGATTGATATTATATCTTCAACATAAGGTTATTACATTTAATTGTAAATGTCAATACATTTGTATTGATTTTGTATTTATATTTAATTTCTTTTATTTGCTATATTACTTGCTATAGTTTAAAAAACAAGATACAAATTGTAATCTTAGCAAACAAACGCAGTTTTCAATATCTTTATATTTATAATAATTCTTATGAATACATATAACTTCAAAGTTATTTAAAAGAAAATTCTTATGGGATTTTATTAATTTTTCCTTTAATTTGTGATATCCTAAAAATAGTGGATAATACATTTCCTACATAATTGTAGAAAATATCTCACTAGCATTGCATAGAAAACGAATTTCAATCAAAATGTAAATAATTCTATAATTTTCTTATAAAGAGTTTGAGGAATATAAAAAATTCCTTATAATAGACTTATGGCGACAAATTAACAATTTCGCACAAATCTATTAATAAGGAAATCAAAACTAATAAGATTATATGATAACGCTAGTGAGAATGTCTTTAATAAATTAAACTATTTTAGGAGAGAGGAACTTTGACTAAAAAATTAGCTAAGTACAAAATTATTGAAAATGATATTTTAAAAAAGATTACACTGAATCAATATAAAAAAGACGATCTAATTCCAACAGAAGCCGAACTGTCAGAAATGTATAACGTTAGTAGAATTACCGTTCGGAAAGCAACAGACAATTTAGTTGCCACTGGATACCTAAAACGGACTCCAGGATTGGGAACGGTTGTAAAACGCAACAAAAAAACAAATGTAGAACCCATAATTAAAGGTTTTCGGGAACAAATGCAAAATCTTGGTAAATCGCCAAAATCAATAGTAAAGACATTCGTTATTGAAAATGCAACAGAATTCATTGCAAAGAAACTGGAAATCAATGAAGGTGATAAGGTTTACTACATTGAACGGATCAGAATGGCTGACGATGAGGTTTATATCTTTGAAAAGTCCTACATTTCGGTCGATAAGTTTCCAGAGCTATCCATAAGCTATCTTCAGGAGTCAAAATATAATTTTTTCCAAAATGTAAAAAACATAAATATCATGTATCAACATCACGTCGTTAAAGCAATTTTAGCAGATGAAGAATTAAGTAATATTTTAAATATTAAACTCAATACACCTATCATCAGCGTTCAAAACTCAATATGCGCAAGAAATGATATCGTCATCGATTATTCAACAAATTTTTACAATCCTGAAGTCTATGAATTATGCTATATAAAAACACGTTAGTAGTCCTAATAACTACTAACTTTTTTATACTCTTCAATATTTAAATCATTAATAAAGCCATTTGTAAGAGCAAATTTATGATTATTCTACAATCAGTAGTCTCAGCTTTTTAATTTCCTCTTCAGACATACCAATGGCATGCAAAAAAGCTTCATGTTCTTCAGAGGAATCTCTTTCAAAATCTCTATGCCATTTCATGGAATCTTCATGACTAAATCCTAGACTAACCAACAATTCAGTCCATGATCTTCTGTCAAACATCTCAGAATCATTTGTCTTTACTTTCTCTATCAATACTGCAAGTATCATACTTTCTTGTTTTTTTAATATCTTAATTTCGTTTTGGATGTTCTTCAATCGCTCTGTTAGAATATGGGTAATATTATTTTTTTCAATGTCCAATAACTTAGAAATATCTTCCAACGAAATACCTGTATCTCTATGTCTAATAATTGTTCGTAATTTTTCTACATCTTCGTTTGAATATAATCTATAGTTACTATCCGTTCTTTTAGATGGCTTAAGGAGACCAATTTTATCATAGTAGAGCAGCGTACTCCTAGATAGTTTGAATTGTTTTGTTAGGGAACCTATTGTAAACATTGATTGACCTCCTTAAATATGAGATTTAACAATACAATATTATTGTATCATCATGTCACCTGTTTTTATAAAATAGTTTATTGAATCTTCCCAAAGCTTCATATGCCCATTAAATACCTCTTGACTATTCTCAGTATGCATCTCATCCATTATAGAATCATCAATGGCTGTAAATGTATAGTTGATGTCAGAATAAACAATATCTTTATCACCATCCTTCAATTCTATATCTATAATTACAATCATTTTTCCTTGGATAAATTTCACAAACTGAATGCAGTAATCCCTATTGTCATATTTAGTCATTACCCATTGGTAACTCCCGAAATCATTATCCGTTTCAAATATGCATCCTTTTTCAGCAAAGCCACTTTCTGAGTAAATCATTTTATAATCCCACCCTTGTAACCACTCTTTTTCGCGTACAGGACATAATAGTTTAAATATCTCCTCTTTTTTCCCATAAAGGGTTTGCTTATAACTCCTGTTTATTCTTCTTTGATTATTCATCATAATCCTCCCCTTTCTTCTTAACTCCATGTTAAAGTATGAACCTATAGTCAAGTCAAGAGAAAAAATTTTATCATTTCTAATAGGAGATAATTCTTTTTGTAACTATTTTGTTTTTCAGTCGTCTATAAAGTGTAGCATCAAAAAAGTAACACGAAAAATATGCTCAATGAAAGGAGAAAATATGCAAATTAAAATTGATGGAAAAGAAATAATGGTAACTGACCCGAACAAGAATATTGTTGAAATTGGAGAGGAAAACGGTATAACTATTACGGCTCCATGCTTTAGAAATAAAAAGAAACATGGTTGTTGCAATGCATGTGTTATTGAAATTGATGGTGTTCAAAAATATGCATGTGGAACCAAACCACAAGATGGCATAAACATCACATATAATCGTGAGGACTTAACTGCTATTAGAAAAGAAAGACTGGAAAAATATGCTCAAGCCATTCAATCTGGTGATACAAGTAGCAATAAATGTAGCGGTACCGACCCGCAAAATCCATCAGTTAGTAATTCATCATGCGGCTGTTCAGGCTCCTCTTGTTGTAACTAACACAAAATTTAATCAACATTATAGCATAGTAAAACCCCCAATTGTTAGATTTGGGGTTTCATCTTAGCATTTACCATTACAATCATCACATTTTCCTTTTGCATGGTAATTTATAATGTTTCCATATTTGTCTACTTCAAAGTTACAACACTGCAGTAACTTTTCTTTAAACATATCTTTTGCTCTTTTTAATCTTACTTTTGAGGTAGATACTGAAATATCTAGTGATTCTGCTATTTCTTTATGTTTCATTTCCTTGTTTTCATACAGATCATATACATTCTGATATTTATCTGGAAGTGTGAAAATCATGTTGCTAATACATTTAGAAATATCATCATTCATATTGTCAATATCATCAATCTCATCTTCAATCATATATAAAGACTCAGGTGCAACTGACACATCCTTTTTCTTTTTATAAAAGTCAATAATCGTATTCTTTGTAATCTTATAAATCCAAGGCTTAATGGCCCCTTGATTCTTAAGTTATTCAATACTATTAAATATCTTAATGAAAACATTCTGTAAGATATCTTCGGCATCATGATTGTTAGCAACCATTGTTTTAATATAATTCAACAATTTTTCATTAAACTCATTCCATAATTTGTCAAAATCATACATTTTATCACCTTCCATAAAATCCATTTATCCCTTGATATGCCTATTATCTAGGTTTTATATTTTTTCTAACCGCACAAAGCACTCCACACTTATATACTAACACCAATAGAATAACCTTTTATAATTTTAAATGTCTTACTACATATTTATTCTAATTCATAATAAATTAATAGTTAGGATATACTATGATAGTATGAAAACATTCAATAAATTTCCAATTCAATAAAATAAAAAAACACTTAATCAAATAAAATAGATATTCATAAAAATTGTCTTGGAGGATTCATAATGAATAATATATCAATTTCTGATAGGGAAGGTATTATTCTTGTAATGTTTTTTATGATAGGCGAAACTACACTACTTAGCAAGGGGGTAGAAGCTGGAAATAAATTTTGGTTAGTTATTATCTTATCAATGTTTATAAGTTTTTTTGTAATCTTTATGTATGCTAGACTCCAGCATATTTTTCAAGGTAATGATTTATTTGATATTCTTGAAATTTGCTATGGCAAAGTAATTGGAAAAGGAATGGTGGTATTATATACTTGGTATGCGTTTCATTTAACAACTTTGATCATTGATAATGTTGTTCAGTTTATCAACACAGTTAGTTTCATTGATACTCCAAAGATTATAATAATATTAATACTTTTGATACTATGTACTTGGTTAACAAAAGAAGAATTTTATGTAATGGTTAATTGGGGAAAGTTATTTTTACCTGTAATTAGTATATTTTTATTCATTACGGTTGTGTTATTAATTCCTAGTATGGATATAAACAATATTTTACCTTTGCTATTTATTGATGAAATAGAACCAATTATAGAAGGCACTTTTAATGTATCTATATTTCCATTTAGTGAAATCCTAATATTTACTATGATTATTTCTAATTTAGAAACTAAAAAATCTCCTTATAAGGTTTATTTCCTAGGTTTATTGCTATCAGGAATAATAATACTTGTCTTTAATATAGCTGTTAATTTAGTTTTAGGAACAGATACAGTTTCAAGTGCATACTTCGCTCCCTATGGTGCTGCTTCCAGAATAAAAATGGGAGAATTTTTTCAAAGAATGGAAGTTGTAGTAAGTATTATAATGATATTAGGTAGTTTTATTAAGATATGTATGGTATTGCTAGGTACATGTAAAGGTGTTTCTAAAGTTTTTAGATGTCCAGATTATCATTTTATTGTCACACCTATTTCTTTATTGTTAATAAATGTAACATATTTTCAATTTAATAGTATCATAGAGTATACGGAGTGGCTTTCTGAAACATATTATAAGTATGCTTTTCTATTTATTTATGTTTTACCTGCTATGACACTTATTATTGCTGAACTAAAAAAGAAACAATTGATAAATAATTCAGTTTCGTGAGAAATCATTGGATAATTTAGAACTTTTATCTATTATAAATATCTTATTACAAAACAAATCCCCTAACGCACATAGCATTAAGGGATTTACAGGTAATTATCATTCATCAAAAAAATTTAGGTGAATACTCTACAACACCTTTCGTTTCACTTAATGCATTTCCTTTTAGTTCTAAGACCATGAAGTTCTCATCAGGTACTTCAAAGGGGGCTTTTATATCGTAATTGCTTGCTTTGACATAACCAAATCTAGGATAGTATTTTTCATGACCTAAAAGCACTACTGCTCCATAACCAAGATTTTTAGCAATCTCATGTCCTTTAAATATAAGTTTAGAGCCTATTCCTTTTGATTGGTATTCAGGGACAATTGAAACAGGAGCAAGTGCTAAGGCTATTTTATCACCTATTTTAATCTCTGTAAAAAGAATATGACCAATTATTTTTCCTTCAAGTTCCGCCACCAAAGAAAGTTCTGGTACAAACTCCTTTGCTTCTCTAAGCCTTTCTACTAGGTTATGTTCATCACCGTCTGTATGCTCAGCATTTTGAAAAGCTTTTTTCACTACATTATAAATCTGTTTATGATCACCTTTCTGTTCTTGTCTAATTATTAGTTGATCCGTATTGATTTTTTCAAATTTGAAAATATATCTACATGTATTTTCTGAATACTCTTTTTCTACTACTTTCCAACCATTTTTCTTATAGAAGGCAATTGTAGGAAGGTTCTCTTCAAAGGTTTCTAACCTTATTGTAGTATTTTCTTTGAACATTTCAGTTTCCACATAATCAATTATAACTTTACCAATGCCATTACCTTGATAAGAATGCTTTACCATTAATAGATGGAGTAAATCACCCCCAAATATGCATATTCCAATTACCTCATCATCATATTCGCAGACAATCATCTTGCTTATATTATCATCTATTTCTTTATCTGACATACCACTTTCTATAAATGTTTTTACATTCTTTGCTCCTAAAAACGGTGTATAATTCTTTGTAACAACTTCTCTTACAAAAAGTTTAATCTCATCAGCATCCATTTTTGTTGCTTTTCTAATAATTAATTTTGATTTATCTATATACATTTTTCCTCCTCTAAATTATCCTAATCCATCATATTATTGGGATTATTTAAACAAGATTCTATTTCCTAAGTTTTTCTTTAATTTCTTCTACAGTTTCTCCTGCAAAACCTAAGTTTTCATCTTCAAGTTCTTTAATTGTTACTGCAAAAAACTTACTTGGTACTTTTGTTACCTCTGATGCTACTTCAGTAAATCTATGGATTAATTCTCTTTTTTGTTCCTTAGTCAACTTTCCACCTTCTATTGTTATAATTGGCATGTAATCATCTCCCTCATATCTATTTTTTATATTCATTCCCTATATTCCAGCATTTAGCTACTACATTTCCAGTTCTTAAATATTGTCTGTTTGGCATTTCAAACAATATGGGTTTTACTTTTTCATAATCAATCTTTCCATTTTCAGTTAAATACTGCTCATCAACATAAGTATTTACAGGTTTAACAATAAAATTATCATATTGTTTCATATCATATATATCGATTACTTCGCATTCCATAACTACAGGTGCATTTTTAATTAATGGAGCTCCCTTTAATTTACCTATAAAGTATTCAAATACTTCTGATTTATCGACGTTTTTTCCAGAAACTATTCCAACATAATCAGCTTCAACAAGCATGTCTTGGTTAACTAAATTGATTGATACAGTTCTATTCTTTTTTATGCCTTCATTAGAATAATGAACCTTATTCATACTTAAAAGCATATAATCAATACCTATAATTCCCACATGTGCAATGTTAATCCAATTAACTTTACCATCTATTTCTGTTCCAACTATTGTTACTGGTGTTGGATATAATCCTACTACTGAACCAATATTTTTTTTCATCATCTATACCTCCCTATTAAATATTAATGTAAAAACATACTGATAATATTTTTTTATTTGCATCAGAATCTATATACTTCTTTTTAGAAAAATTCATTTATACTTGATTTTCATAAATATGATATTTTTTTATCTTAAAATCTTTAGTTACCTTATCCCTAATAAGCGTCCATTCAATATTCCCTTTAACATGGATATTTCTACTTTTAGCCTGTCCTTTTTTCCATGTTTTAGCCCTAAAATAAATATCCATTTCAATTTTGTATTCATTCTGGTTTACTTTATCTATTTTGAGTTTTTCAATTATATGCTTACGATCAAAGAAAGTATTATTTACATCATCATACCATCTATTATATTTTTCAAAACTGTCAATAAAATTGTTCCCATTCATAATTTCAAAATCATTCCAATTAAAAAAGTTCTTAAATTCTTCAATTGGTTCACCATTATCTAATTTATTGTAATAGTTAAGTATGAACTCAACAATTTCTTTTTTACCATCTGAAGTTATAGTATCATTCAACAAAGAGATCTGCCACATAAAATTAGCTCTCCCTAAATAAGCTCCTATTTCGTAGTATTCTCTACCGCCATGGGCATATGCAATAGGATCAATCTTTGACATATTGGGCATTCCATTTTCATTTAGATATTCTTCGTCAATTTTTACATCTATCACTTCACCAATAAACATAGTATGCAAACCTAGCTCATCGTATTTAATCAATTTACATTCTAATACTACAGGGAATTCTGATACATAAGGTGCATCTACCAACCCACTTTTTACTGGATTTAAACCTGTTTTTTTAAATTTATCTTCTCTTTTTCCTGATTTTGTACCTACATAATCCATTTCTAGTATATGTTTTTTAGATGGTATAGAAATCGTAAATGCTTTTTTGTCTATCAAATTATTGTAACTATACGTAGCTTTTCTTAAAGACACTGATACCATTGTAGGATTTGAATTTACAATTCCTGTCCATGAGGCTGTCATCATATTTGGTTTATTTTCATTATCATAAGTTCCTACGACTACAGATGGTAATGGAAAAATATACGTGTTTGCTTCTACTGATTTTTTCATATTACCCTCCTTTCTATAATTCATTTCCTGTATCTTGCATTTCTTTTAATATTCTTTTTAATTCTACTTGTGGATCTAATTCTGGATTTAATATGTGTTCTGCATATTTCTTAGCAGATCCTTCTAATTCTTCATCAGTTATTACTACTGCTGAATGAATTTTAAATGCTGGTAAAAACTTCATTCCTGTTAAATTTGCTGTTTGCTGCATAGGCTTTAAAAATTCACTTATTGTAAAAGTATTATATCCTCCTGCTTGATCAGACTAATGTTTTCATGATTTCATCTTCTCCTTATGGTTAATTTTTATATTCTATTTTATTGCGTGATTATTATTGCATGTACAAACAAATATTATTGTTTATAAACTTTTTTAAGTAATTTATAGATCTTTGATATCCTATTCATATCTCTTTCAATAATATAATCTTTTACAGTACTTATACTAGTATTCTTCAATGAGCTTATCAGCAACCTCATTTATTCTCTTTGTAATATCTGCTCCTTCATCATATCCTAATATTTTTGAGTATCTATGATACAATCTTTCCCATGCTTTATTTATGTCTGATTGTAAATTAACCCCTTTTTCTGTTAAATGAATATATGAATATTTGCCTTCGAATTTTCTTTCTACATATCCCTTTGATTCTAACTTATCAATAAATCTTGTTATTGTTGAAGGTGCAATATTAAGTTCTTTTGCAATATCTGTAGGTGACACGCCAGGATTTTCATTTACTACTAATAATAAGAAACCATACATAGGAGACAATCCAATAATTCGAAATTCTTCTTCTGCCATTTTTGTTATAATTCTATTCAATTTACTTGCAGTGAAATATAAACAACAATTTAATACGTTTTTCATAATAATCACGCCCTTGCTTTTAATATGTTTGTACATACAAATAATACTTTATATTTTTTTTATTGTCAATACATTAAACACTGGTTATATTTACCTATCCAAATTCTAATATCATCAGAACCATCTGCATGTATCCATTCGTCCAGCTTATTCTTCTTAATATCTGAACCATATTCCTCAACACCTTGCGCCTTATAATAATTTCTGACCACATCTATGGATAAATCCATTACTGTTGGTCTTAGCCACCACAATATATTAAATATATTATAAATAAAGTTCACCATAAATCTACACTAAGCTTTTTTATCATTTATTTCAAAACTCTTATATAATTTGTTACTTCATCTATCAATCTTTCTTTATCTTTTGGCAATATGCCTTTTTTCTTAATTATATTTGTGGGATGTGTTGGGTCAAATATCATTAATTTTGTGTACCTTCCCCTTTTTCCCTAATAAAGGATACAGCATATATAACAAGTGAAATACCTAATATTTTAAACAATGTGAGTGGCTCATTGTATAAAATAACCCCTATAATTGTTGCAACTATCGGCTCTAACGTGGCAATTATAGAAGCCTTACTTGTTTCGAGATATGATAAGCCTTTAGTGTACAACAAAAAAGGCAGTACAGTAGCAATTATACCTAATGCAACTGCATAATATAAAGCATTTATATTTGAAAACAAGCTTATCATTTTCTTAATATCAGCAAACGGAATTAAGCTAACACTTGCAAATACAAAAGTGTACAGAGTAACAGTTATTGAATTATATTTTTTTAGTGCGTATCTTCCGAATATACTATAAAGTGCATATCCTAATCCTGATCCTAATCCTGCCAATATACCACCAATTGTAATATTCTGTCCTGTCTCCTGCACAAAGGCTGTAACAAAAATACATCCAGCAAAAGTTAATACAAGGGAAATAATCTTTTTCTTTGTCATCTTTTCCTTAAATAATATTGCAGATAATACCATTACTATAGCTGGTGCAGTATATAGAAGTATGGCTGCAACAGATAAAGAAGTCTTATTTATAGCTATAAAATAACACCAATTGAAAAAAACAAAACTAAATATTCCTGTTCCAACAAAGTATATGGAATCACGAGGTTTAATTCTAAAAAGGCTTGTATTTTTGGTTAATGTAAACAAGATAAGGGTTATAGATGCTCCCATAGCTCTTATAAACACTATTTGTTCAGTACCAAAACCAAATTGATTTAACTTTTTACCAAAAATTCCAATAGTCCCCCATAACATTGCTGCTACAATTACAAAAGAGCATGCCATTCTTTTTAGGTTTTGATCTTTTCTCTCACAAACAGCTAATCTGTTATCAGAGCTTACATCTTTCATTCCTATTCTACCTCCACTCAAATATAACTTAAGGTGCGTGGATGCCTGGCACCACTTAACTTATACGATCCTTTGTGTCTAAGTAGACAAGAACAGTCTAGTACTACCTGAACCTATATCTACCAACATATCATCTACGATCAGTTTTCTACCTTTGTATACTATTTTTACACTACAAATATGAATTTTAAAAATCTTTCTATGAAAGTTTTTACTTTTTATGTAGCTTTACCACAGTCTCCACATGTATCTCCTGATAACTGCAAACATATTTTTTTACCTTTTTCTATTAAACCGTTATTCGATTTATTTTTAGGCTCTTTTTTAACACTTATAGTAGGTTTTAATCCAGTTTTTAAGATAAATGTAAGTAGATAAGGATCTTTCTTTCCATTTTCATCTACACCACCAAGAATAACATAATCAACAATTGCCTCAAATACATCTGCATCAAATTTCTTTAATGGTTTCTTATTATCAAAATACTTTTTGAATACCTTAAGTCTATCTTTCATCACTTTTTCTTCACTTGCTGTAAATAACAATTCATTTAATTCTTTTATAAGATTTTCTTTATCACGGTTTAGATCAATAAATTTATTTTCATAGTTAGCTCTATCAATAGCCCCATCGAGATGAAGATCTATTAGCTTTTGGATTTTTGCTTCAAGTTTAGTAAGCTGAGTATTTAATTTAGATAATTCTTTTTTACTCTGGCTTTCACCTAGACTTTTTTCTAACGTTAAAAGAAATTCTTCAACAATTTCTTTATTGTTAATACACATCTCATTAAAGCACTTTACAAAACCTTCTTCAATAATATTTTCATGGATACCTTTACTGTCTGGACAATTCTTTTTACCATGTTTACTTGATTTAATGCAGTGCCAAACCACTTTTTTACTTTTAGATCCAGAGTTCCACGCACGTCTTCCGACCGTTCCATCACAGAACCCACATTTGATTTTACTGCTAAAGATATATTGTCTGCTATATCTAACTGCACGTCCCTTTTCCATATTGCAATTACGTTTATTTCTTATATCTTGAGCTATTTTAAATGTTTCTTTGCTGATAATTGGTTCATGATGATCTTTAATATAATACATTTCTTCGTCGCCCTTATTATCAAGACGTTGCTTAGTTATTGGATCTACTGTAAAGGTTTTACCAAGTAACAAATCCCCCATATACTTTTCGTTTTTTAAAATACCACGAACTGTACTATCGCCCCATTTAGTGCTACCTCTTTTAGTTTTATATCCACGTTCCATAAGTTCATTACAAATAACTCTAGCACCCATACCTTGATTGTATCTATCAAATATATAACGAACTACCACTGCTTCTTCTTCATTGATGACAAGATCTTTTGTTTCTTTGTCATAATCATAACCAAGGCATCCTTGAAAACCAATAAGTTCTCCACGTTTCATTTTCATTTTGAGTTCCATTTTTACATTTGCGGATAGACTTTCACTCTCCTGCTGTGCTAGTGATGTTAAAACAGAAATCATTACTTCACCTTGCATGGTAAATGTATTAATGTTTTCTTTTTCAAATAGAACTGCTACATTATGTTTTTTTAAAAGTCTTGTATATTCAAGAACATCTTTAGTATTTCGCCCAAATCTAGAAATACTCTTAGTAATTACTAAATCAAACTTTCCTGCTAAAGCATCATTAATCATTTCTTTAAAACCAGTTCTTTTTTCTATACCAGTGCCACTGATCCCTGCATCTGAATATATTTTTGAAAGTTCCCAGTTTGCATGTTCTTCAATCTTTTGTTTATAATATGAAACTTGAGAATCATAACTTGCAAGTTGTTCAGCAGAATCTGTACTCACTCTACAGTAAGGTACAACTCTTATTTTTGTAGCTTTATTCCCTTTAGAATTATCAAATTTATTTTTCTTTGGTTTAATTATTTCTACTTCATGCACATTAGCCCTCCTTTCTTTATTGTGGCAAACTTACCCTAATTAGAATTATTTTTTAAGTTTATTTTCCTTAATAAATCTATCAAAATCATCTTCTTCATTTATACTATTCTGTAATCTTCTTCGATTGAATTTTTCATATTCTTCATTTGCTAATTCTTCTGCTACTTTTTTTGAAATTTGCCCTGCATTGCTTAATACTTCTCTATCATTAAATTCTAAAAACGCATTTAATTTCTTTTCCCAATCTTTCATATGCATAGGATTTTTCCTTTCTGCTTGATCTTCTGCATAATCTAAATACATGTTAACAATTCTGTTTAAGGATTTTATTTCTTTTTCTGTTAAATAGTTCTTTGCAATTGTTATATCAGCTTTTCTAACTTTTTCGCCTTTCCATGTTGTAAGCCCCATATTGTCTTTACTAGCATCTGCTCTCTTTTCAATAAGTTCTGCTGCCGTATGACCATGAATAGCAAAATGTAGTTTGTTTTGCACAGTTGCAAAAAACTTTCTTGCATCTTCTGAATTTGGTTCATAATCTATTGATAAGGCATATATATCTGTAATTTTTTTATAAAATCTCTTTTCAGAAGCCCTTATATCTCTAATGCGTTCTAATAATTCATCAAAATAATCTTGTCCCAGATTTTTCATTTCTTTTAATCGTTCATCATTCATTGTAAAACCTTTTACAAGATATTCATTAAGTCTTTCTGTTGCCCAACGTCTAAATTGTGTACCTCTCTGTGATCTAACTCTATAACCTATTGCTATTATCATTTCTAGATTATAAAAAGATACTTCACGCTTAACCGTTCTATTTCCTTCATTTTGAACTATCCGGTTTTTCCGGTTAGTTGAGATTTCTTCTAATTCTCCTTCTGCATAAATATTTACAATATGCTCATTAATTGTTCTTACATTTTTTTGATATAATTCTGCTATTGCCTTTTGAGTCATCCAAACAGTTTCATTTTCTAGCCTTACATCAATCTTTGTTTTTCCATCTTCCATTTGATATATTAGAATATCAGTTTTATTTTCCATAAGTGCTCACCTCTTGCTTTTATAATTTTACATTCTTTTTTATCATACTAGATACTATTAAGTAGTAACTTAATTTCAATAAAATCTTTACATATCTTCAAATTCATATTTAAAAACCTATCTAATTCAACACGTCGGAATTCCCGACGTACTGAATTATTATTATCTCAAATGTTCTATTTTGTGAAATATATTCCTACTATTCATTTTGATTTTAACACAAACGAATTAATCTATCCACTAAACTTTACTTTAATTCTATATTTTCTTTCTAGTTCTACTTTGATTTTCGCATATTCTCTTTCTGAGATTAGCTTTTCATCAAGCAGGCTAGAAAGCATTGCCAACTGGATAGTATATTTCATTAAATTATCCATGCATTCCTCCTGCCTGATCTTCTTAATTTTTATTTTGTATTTTTAGTGTTTCTAAAATATTATTAAGTGCTGCTTTTATATTTGATAAATCAATTTCTATTATACGTCCTTTATGAGCCAACATAATAACAGCATTTAGTTTCTTACCCTTTTCTTTTAAATCCGATATCATTGGATTAAAACTATCAATAGCAATAATTTCATTTTCAATAGCCCTTTTTCTAACATAAGAACTTAGCGATCCGCCTTCCTTTTTTGATGATTTTACAATCCTTTCATATTCTTTTTCTGTAACTCTAAATTCAACTTTTCTGCTTTTTATCAACGCATCCCACTCCTTTTGTTTTTTAGAGGGGTATGGGAGACATCCCAGTTTGCTCAGTAGACAAAGTTCACTTTTGTATGACAAAGTGGAAGCTTGCCCTCTACTAAAGTAGAGGTTTTAGTATCAACATCTTAAGTACCGTCCAGTAGCTTACTAGACGATATTTAATATTAGGATATTGAAGAAAAATCATTTGTTCAATAGATGATGCACTGTGCTTTTAGACCAATTTTCATTTTTAATTTCTGACATCCTTTTGGCAATACCAGAATATGATAATCCTTCATCCTTTAATTCTTTTAAAATACTAAGATTAAATTTAGTAGCTCTAGATATTCTTCCAAATTGATTTGGTTTATTTTTTAGCTTTTCAATTTCTTCTTTCAATAACAAAATGGTATCTCTAAATTTATTATTTTCATCAGTAACTGCTCTAACATATTTTTCTTTAACTCTTAACCTTTCTTCTAGAACTTCGATTGTTTCTTTTGCTTCAATTAATTCTTTTTTTATTTCATCATTTCCAAAAAACTTTTTAAGCATCTTCTTCTCCATATCTTTTCAAGGGGGCAAGAGTGCAACCTTTATAGACATTGCACCCTTGCACTCTTAAATTTATAAGTTCCACTCCCAACCTTCTTTTGTTTTTACAGATTTAACATTTAAATTTTTCTTAGCTGTTTTAAGTGTTCTTTGTGAAATATTGTTTTCTTTTGCTTTAGCAAAAACATATTCACTTAGAATTGGACCATCTGAAAGAACTTCTTTAATCAATTTTTCAGCTTTAACTAGAACTGTTCCATTTAAAGATGCACCTGATAACAACACATCAATATCAATGTCATATTCACCAATCCAACTAAATCCATTTTCATCATCAAGTTCAAATGCAATTGGTTTTCCTTCTGGTGCTAAACTTGATTTAATCTAAGCCATTATTCTTATATTGGGATCATCTTTTACACGCCCAACAACTAAAACACTTCTAGCCGCAGCAGATATATCAATAGAACCGAGTCCTCTATACATTCCTTTACTACCACCGCTTTTATTCATATGACCAACAACAACAATGGCACAACCTGTTTTCTCTGCTACAAATGCTAAATTCTTAAATATAGGACGTATTTCATTGACTCTATGCATGTCAACTTTTGCGCCTAGATAAGCTTGTAATGGGTCAATGATTACTAGCTTTGCTCCAGTTTCAATAATTGCCCTTTCAATACGTTCATCACTAAGTGTAAGTTCCTTTTCGCTTTCATCAATAACAATAATATTTGAACACTCAGCACCAGTTGATAATAACCGTGGTTTAATGGTATCACCTAATCCATCTTCTGCTGTTTGATAGATAACTCTTGATATATCAATCGCATCCATTAACGGAAGAGCACTACCTGTTGTTAGTGATGATGCTACTGCCAATATCATTGTTGTTTTGCCTTCTCCTGGGTCTCCTTGAAGAATAGTTATCTTACCCGATGGAATATATGGTTTCCATAACCACTCAACTTCTTTTACTTCAATGTCTTTCATATTTATCAGTTTTAATTCGATTTTACTCATTTACCAATCTCCTTAATTTTCTATTACATTTCCAATTCATCCTCATCTTCATTTACAATTTCATTTTCTACTATCACATCAAACCTAATATCACAACTATTTAATGCCAGATAATAATTTTTTGAATCAAGGCTATATAGAAGTTCTCTAGGTGATGTATGTTCATCTAAGTATCCATTGTACAGATTAAATCCTAGTCTTATTAATGCTTTGGAACTTGTAGAAAAATCAACTGTTCCAGAATCTAAGCACTCAATATTTATCCAGTTGTTATTGAAATCATAAATGTGATTTCGTTTTGAATATAGATCATCACTTCCTGAAATAATATAAAATAGTGTTTTTCTTTCTGTATCTTTGTGATGTGTTCCATCTGCCAACAGTAATTCTTTAAATCTTATTTTATGTTTTTCATTTAAAAATTGCATTAGTAGCTCCTCTCTTTAGTAAATGTTCAATTAAATTATTTACCCCCTCACTTATTAAGCCGATTTTAATGGGGTATGGACTAAATTATTTTTGAAAAAATCAAAAAACAAAGCCATCTCCTACCTATTAAGCCGATATTCAGTAGGGGTTGGCCGAAAAAACTTTTTGATGAACCTTCAAGAAAAATAAAATCCCCCTCACTTATTAAGCCGCAAAAGTGAGGGGGGGTGCCGAAATTATTTTGTTTTTTGCTTAAAAACTATAGTATGCATTAAACTGATTCTTCATTTAAATACTCTGTTATCCATTTTTTTATATAACTAATTTCCTTTAATGGCCTATTCTTTTGCAAAAACACTTCATTTTCCATAGTATCTGCCACCGTTCTTTTATATGAAAAGATTCATATATCAAAAACATATACTGTTGTTTCCTTACATAATTTATATTGCCAGTAAATCGACTTTTTCTGCCTGTGGAAAATATTTAAGAAAATCCTCTTCTTCAGAATCTTTGATGATACGGACACAAACTAAGTTAGTTTTTGCTCTTGAACAAGCAACATATATAAGTTTCTGTGATTTTGCCTTCTTTGGTAGTTCAGCATCATGATTTGAATATATTAAACTAAAATCATACTCACTATTCCAAAAATATTCGTCCATCACTACAATTACTGAATCTATGCTGGATCCTTTAGTTTTATGCATTGTAATATAATCCGTCTTCTCATTAATATAATAATGATATGCATATGTTTCGTTAAATTTAATAGCATTTGAAAACAAATAATCATAAAATTGTTCTTTTTTGTATTTTCTCTCAAGTTCTTTAAACTCTTCTTCCATAATTTCTGATACTGTATTGATTCTTTTATGTGTGTTTAATCCTTGTTGATAGTTTTTCTTAAATTCTTGATATCTTTCATCATCCCCTATAGCATTTATAAATACTTCTTTTCTAGTTAAATAATTAATATATGACTCTGACTTTTTTATTAGTTTAAATTCAAATGCCATATCAAGAGCCTCTGTAATAGAATATTCTCCAGACAACAGACCCTTGATATTTTTGCTTAATTCTTCTTTATCAGAAATACTATTTAATACAAAACCATTCCTCTTTATTTTGTTGATTATTTTATTATATTGCTTCTCTGAAAAATAATAACATAGTTCGCATAACTCCATTATCTGAAGATATTTCAGATTTTCATCTATCTTATCTCCAATTTCAACATATCTATCATCAAAAATCTTATACAATGTGGGAAAACCAACTTTTTCTGCTATAGCTTTGTTAGTCAGCAACAATAATTTGCTTTTATTAACTTTAGTTTGAGCATGACCAATTAATTTATCTAAATCCTTTAAATAAGCTTCTTTTTCTTCAAAGTTGCTTCTTGAATGAGGTTTCTTGTCACATACAGCATAAATGATATTCATACTACCTTGCCTATCTTCTAATGTCTCAAGATTTCCATTCTCAATTTTCTTGAATGCTATTTCCTGCTCTATATCATCAAACCGTAGTGTATTAATTATATCAATAACTTGTGGCGAACATCTGTAATTATCTGATTTAGGAATATATCTAATAGCACCTTTATAAACAAGATTGTCTACTTTCCCTATACCATCAGGATATATAGCTTGCATTGAATCTCCAAATAAACATATTGAGAAATTAGGATTTTCTTCAGTAATAGAAAGAAAATTAGATATTATATCCTCTCTAGTATCTTGATATTCATCAATAAATATATAATCGTATCTATCGCATATTATTTTTTTAAGTAAAGGATATTTATTAAATAATAAATTAGTAATATCCAGTAAACCGTCGTGTCCATAGGTAAGGTCCTTAAGACTGTTAAATTTTGTATCATTATATTTAATATCGTTATAATCTTTTTGGTCAATATTAACGCAAATTTCCTTGTTAAGAATTTCAATACCTTCATTTAATTGTGAATTATATACTTCTGGATTCTTATCATACTCTCTTTTGCCAATAACTTTTTTACAATTTTTATTCCTAATTTGGTATAATTTATCCGCATACTTGCTATAAATTTTCTTATATTTGGCATGCTCTCTTTTCTTGTAATCATTTTCTGTTTCATCCTCTTTTTTACTTTCCCTAACCATTTTAGGAAGAGTAAACAATTCATTAATGATCATTTTTATATTCTTTTTGTAATCCTTTATAACACTATGCAAAAATGAGTGAATAGTACTTATTGTATATTGATTTCCTACTCTATTTATAATTTCATCAACCGCTAAATTAGTATGCGTAATACATACAATTCTTTTCTCAGGTTTATTTCTTGACATATATTCTAATAGCTCTTTGAGTGTCTCAGTCTTACCACTACCAGCCCCTCCTTGTAGAACAAAACTTTCATTATTATCTAGACATAATTTAGCACATTCTACAGCATTTACTTTTGAATCCATTCTAATCCCTCCTTAATATAAGAAGGTGTTTTCCACTCAACACTATCATCTGTATGTACTAAAAACAAAAGAGATGCAGCAAAATCTGACTTTTTATCTATGATAGCTTTAGTCAACTCATAGACATCCGTTTCACTCTCCAATTTATCTTTACATTTTAGTCCCCTAATATTTTCAATGTTTGATCTTAACAAGTCATAATTTTTTTTAATAAAAGAATCTTCAAAACTCCTAGCATGATAACCATCTTCTTCTTTCTGGTAAAAGACTTTAACATTATTCGATACTCCTTGAATATCCAAGTTAATTATTTTTTTAAACCATTCATCATAATCTGATCTCTTTTCTGTAAAACTTGGTGCATTAAAATAATATTTAATTGTTTCATTACTTGTCGATACTGGTGAATCATTAACTGCACAAGCCGGATAACTCTTTCTACCTGTAGCACTGATATCAAGTTTAGTTGTATCTATATCTGTTATAACAAGAGTTTTTATATCGAGAAACTCCAGAAAATGCCTAAATACTTTAGCATTAGCACCAACCTGTAATATAGATATATTTTGAGATGCTAATGGCTTATATTCAAACTCTTCTTTCTGTTTATTTTTTACTCTTTCTTCTTCTAATTTAATATTTATTTCATCAAATTTTGAGATAAAGTATGGCATTAACATATTTTCTGAAGTACCTTCGATAAATATTATTTTATTAGCAAAAAACAATTCTGCTGCCTCTATAGATAAATATTGCTTTATAAATTGAAATTCTGTTGCTTCAGTATATTTCAAACTTAATTCATTATGAAAATTTTTAATTATAATGTTTTCACTTCCATCTTCCTCTTCAAAACGCAACAAATATCTAATATTTTCAAATTGACTATTTG
This sequence comes from Marinisporobacter sp., assembly GCA_025210525.1. Lineage (GTDB taxonomy): Bacteria > Bacillota > Clostridia > Peptostreptococcales > Thermotaleaceae > Crassaminicella. Next base: position 25,402 of record JAOARP010000012.1, on the reverse strand, counting down.
ATACAATATGTGGAGAGTGGGTAGTTATTATTGTTTGTAGACCGTTTATATCTTTTAATAAATCATCAATTTTCCTTGCAAAAATATATTGTAATTGTGGATGAGTATGAGCTTCTGGCTCTTCAATAAACAATAGTTTTATATCTTTATTGTTTCTATTAAAAACTGTTTTCTTTATTTCAATTGTCAATAGTAAATATAAAATATTCATATACCCTAGACCATTAAGATACTCAGGTAAATACTCTTTACTATCACCATAAATCACTTCTGAAGAATCATTTACAATTTCTGAAGCTCTAAGATTTGATATTATTTTTAACTCATCAAGATTAAGAAATTCTTGTGAGTTCTTAAGAAAATTCTTAAAAAACACTTTATATGTCTCGCTTAATTGGTTATCCATATCAGCAATAATTGCATTAATTGTTTCAAATTTATCTGGACTATTTATATTATTATCATTAAAATATTTTGTTGTTAAAGATGAAAGAACTTTTTTACTAGTTTTTTCCTCAGAACTTGAAACACTTCTTTTAGCATGAATAATTTCAAAATCAATAAGTTTCTTAACTGAATCCAAATCTTTTTGTATTAATTTATCTTTATTCTCAGGTTTTAAATCGTTTTTGCTTTCATATATATATATCTTTCTTTCCAAGAATGAAGAAATATATTTCTTAATGAACTTTTCTCTAGAAATTTTTTTATTGCTATTAATAGATTCAAGAAGTTTTCTTTTATTTATACTGCACTCAAAGAGTATATTGACTCTATTACATTGAGGATCCAAATCCAATATAAACTCTGATAAATCGCACAAATCATCTGTAGAATCATAAACAATTTCTAATCTTAATTGTATAGATAATTGTGACACATTTGTTTCTTCATCTATAGAATTTATATGTTTTCTTAGTGACATTGAAAAATCATTATAATCAAAACCAACACCTTTATAGAATTTCTCAAACAGAACTAGAAAAGAGGTCTTGCCGCTGTTATTTCTACCAATCATCATACAAATATCATCCTTAAAATTCAGGGTAGAATTTTTCAAAAGTCTGAAGTTTTTTATTGTTATCTCATCAATATACATAATTACATCTCCCTTTTCCGAACAATCGTACATATATGTGCTTATTCTAATATCCTTAAAAAGTGTTTTAAAATACAAATATATGTAAGATTATTAACCATATTTCATAATCTTGTAATTTAAAATTATTTAATTACATCTCATTTAATTCATATGTTGGTAAATATGTTGTTTCATCCATTTTTACTTATTTTTTAGTGCCTTTTGATACATTTCATAAAGTATGATGAAACTTCCTCCCCCTTACTGTGAAGGGTAAACAGCGGGTCACATTCACTTTTAAATTTTATTTATTTTCTTCAATTTACTCTAAAACAGCTCTTTTATTTTAGTAATTTCTTAATTGCATGATCTTACTTAATAAATATCCTTTTTTATTCTAATCATATTACTTCAACACACTTCCCTATCGTTCCTTCTAAAAATTGTAATTTACCCATTAATTTTACAATTAAATTCAACAATATAAATATACAAAAGACATCTATCTTTCGACAGATGCCCCTTATAACATATAGATATTCACTTATACTTTCACTTTCTTATATCCCTACATTTAAATCCTAAACCCCAACCTAACAACAATCTCCTCTTTCAGATGCTTATTGCGATAATTAACTATATCTGTTGAAAACATGAAAAGCCTTGTTTTTAACAGAAACTCAGCGAATATTACTTCTCTTTTCGATGTAGCTTTACCACAGTCTCCACATGCCCTGTATGAGGAAACATATCCACAGGCTGTACTTCTTCTGTTTTATACCCAAATTCATCAAGATATTTTAAATCACGAGCTAATGTTGATGGATTACAAGAAACATATACCACTCTCTTTGGATTCATCTTTACAATGGTATCGAGTACTAATTCATCACACCCTTTTCTTGGTGGATCTACTACGACTACATCTGCTCGGATGCCTTTTTTATAAAGCTTTGGCACTACCTCTTCTGCTGCTCCTACAAAAAATTCTGCATTGTCAATGTCATTAATTCTTGCATTTTCCTTAGCATCCTTTATAGCAGCTTCTACGATTTCGATACCGTATACTTTTTTTGCTATCTGAGCTAAGAATAGAGAAATAGTTCCTATACCACAGTAAATATCATAAACCGTTTCTTCTCCTGTTAAATCTGCATATTCTAATGCCTTTTCATATAATACCTTTGTTTGGGTAGGGTTTACTTGGAAAAAGGATAAGGGAGAAATATTAAACTTTAAATTCCCAATATAATCTACGATTTTTTCTTCTCCATAAAGGGTAATACATTCTCTTCCCAATATAGCATTTGTCTTTTTCTTATTGATATTTTGTACAATGCTTTTAATTTCTGGCACTTCTTCTAAAAGATTTTTGATTAATTCTTCTTTATGGGGGATTTCTTGTCCATTTGTAATAAGTACCACCATAATTTCTCCTGTATGAAACCCTACCTTTGTTAAGACATGTCTAAAAAGTCCTTTTCCTGTTTTTTCATCATAGGTAGATATTTTATATGTATTGATATATTCCCTTACAATTTTTGTAATTTGATCATTGGTTTCATGTTGTATATGACAAGTCTCCATATTTACAATATGATGGGTCTTTCTTTTATAAAATCCAATGATGGCTTCATTATTTTCTGTCCCTATGGGAAACTGGGCTTTATTTCTATAATGATAAGGATTATTCATTCCTAATGTATCATGAATGGTAACATCTTGAAGCTTTCCTATTCTTTCAATATTTGCTCTTACCCTATTTGTTTTTAATCTTAGTTGTGCTAAATAATCAATATGCTGGGTTTGACAGCCTCCACAAATATTGGCAACTTCACAAATAGGCTCTATACGATCACTCGATGGTTTTTCTAGCTTTATAATCTTTCCTATAGCATAATTTTTTTTGACAAGGGTGATTTTCACCTTTACTTCATCTCCTGGTACTCCTCCATCAGCAAAAACTGTAAAACCATCTATTTTGCCAATGCCCTCTCCATTATGTCCTAAATCTTCTATCTTTAATAAATAAATTTCATCTTTTTTTACATTTTTCATCGACTTTACTCCTTAATTTTATTATTTTATCAAATTTTTTCATATTTTGTCGTAATCTATTTCTTTTCCCTTTTATGTAAATCACTTATAATGGTATTATAAGCTATTTTTTAGACAGTTTTCAACATACAAAGGAGTGATTCCATGAGAAAGGCAATTTTTAATTTTTTCATCGTAGTTATTATTTGTATTACTGCTCTAGGTATGCCCTTAAATCTAGATCTATCTCTACCATCTTTATCATTTGATCTATCTACTCAAAAGAATACTTTCTCTTATAAGTCTTCTATCGATAACCCTTTGAGTAATCCTTCTCTTATAGATTTTGAGATTGAAACAAATGCTCCTGAAAAATTATCTTCTGATTTATCCTCTTCTTTTCTTTTAGACATTATGAAAGGAAAAGAAAAGCTCTCCACAGTAGATGCTTCTAAGCTCATTCAAAATACTTCTAATGAAGATGGTAAAATCATCTACACTTTGAATCTATCAAAAGAAAACCTTGATCTTTCTGATGGAGATTATACCTTAAAGCTTTATTCTACAGCAGAAATACTAAAGGATATATCTCCACTAAAATTAGAAGTAGCATATATCCATTTTTCTAAATATATTCCTTCAACCAATGCACTGCCCCCTGGCATGATGGGATTAACCTTGTATTTCCCTGATACAGCTCAGGAATATCTTGTACCTATCACAAGATTTGTAAAGTACACGCGTACCCCCTTAGGTACAACCATCAAAAACCTTCATAGTGGATCAAGTACCTTTGGTTTTATTTCTCCTATTCCAAATAATATCAAGCTCCGAGTTCAAAGAAATAGAGTTCTCGTATATTTACCAAAGGAATTAGGAAATTATAACACAGATCAAAAAATAGGAACCTTTGCCCTTGACAGCTTTGTCTATTCCCTTACTTCTATAGAGGGAATTGATGAGGTGAAATTCTTCGTCAATAGAAGAGAATCTGATAATTTCTTCTATGGTCATACTACAAAAGATATTTATCCAAAAGGAACTTCCCCAAAAGTTTATCTAGGACAAGACATAGATCAAAAAAGAATATTATTGCTTCCAATCAATATGGCTCCTTCTGAGAAGCCTATCATTGAAAGTATGATCGATGGATTGAAAAATGCAACGGTAAATAATCATTCACAAAAAAATTTAGTAGCTCCAATTCCTCAAAAGGTAGCCCTTATAGATTCTGTACAAAATAATAATCTTCTTACGTTAAATTTTAATAAAGAATTTTTATCTAGCTATAAGGATCGAATAGACCTACAAAGAATGATGGTTGATGCTATTGTTTATAGTTTTACTAGTATTGAAGGGATTGATCAAGTAAAAATTCTTGTAGAAGGTAACCCTTTAAGTAATTTAGGAGGTATGGATTTATCCTATCCAATCCAGCAACCGTCATTTATTAATCCTGAAACAGAATAATCAACTTAAAACACTAGAGTAAGGAATACACAATGTCCTTCCTCTTTTTTTGCAAAAAAAGAGGACACCCTTTAGGTGTCAAGAAAAATAATTATAGAATCAGTTAATCCCTATCATTCTAAGCCTTATTATTCATTATAATGCATAATTTATGATTTTATACCATAAATTACATTTATTCAACCACTTTAAGTAAATTTACTCTCTTTATCTAAAAATTTATACCTACACTGCTTTTATATCCGTATTCTTTGTAGTTTTTCCAATGATTAATTGTGGCTCTATAACCATTTTATTATTCACTTTTATATCTTTATTTTTTATTTCCTTCATTAATATATCTAACGCCTGCTTTGCCATATAATATTTAGGCTGTTTAATCGTAGATAATTGTATCTGAGGAATTTTTGCAAAATCTACATGATCAAAGCCCACAACGCCAAAATCTTCAGGAATATTTAATTTTGCTTCTTGTACACAATATAAAGCACCAAGAGCAATCACATCATTTCCTGCAAATATGGCATCTGGTGGATTTTTTAGCTTTAATAACTTCTTCATAAGATCATATCCACTTTTCGTATTGAATTCACCATTAAGAATAATCCCTTCATCTACTGGATAATGATATCTTTTAAGGGCTAATTTATACCCTTCCATTCTCTGATTGTTAGAGTATGATCTAGTTGTTCCTCCAATAAAACCAATTCTTTTATATCCTGATTGAATCAAATGCTCTGCAGCTAAAAATCCTCCTCGTACATTATCTATTTCTACATAATTATAGTTTCCTTCATGAGAACGACTATTTAATAATACTAATGGCGTATTCATATGATGAAATAAATTTTCATCATTATCGAGTACTGCTTTCATAATGATTCCATCTACTCTTTTTTCTTGAAGAATTTTTAAATAAGCTTCTTCTTGAGCTTGATCCCAATTGGTATTACACAGTAATACATTATATCCTTCTTTTCTAGCAGCATCTTCAACGCCCCTTGCTATTTCTGGAAAATAAGGGTTTGTAATGTCTGGAATGATTAAGCCTAGCGTTTTCGTATATTTTTTCACCAGTCCCCTAGCAAGGGCATTCGGTTGATAACCCATTTTTTTTGCTTCTTCAATGATTTTTTCCATAGTTTCCTCATTAACTTGAGGTTTTCTATTTAAAGCACGAGAAACCGTTGTATAAGAAATCCCTAATTTTTTTGCAATATCTTTAATGGTTACACTCATGACTATTCTCCAATCATTCTATGTTTGATACCATTATACCAAAGGCTTTTAAGTGTTACAAATATTTATTTTATTTTAACTTTTGTTTCTATTCCTTATCTTTCCTTGTAGAATTTTTTCTCATCTTCTAAACATTGAAAGTTCAATCCATCTAATGTATTTTCTTACAGCTTTATATAAATACTAGAGAAACAATCCTATGTTAAAAATAAATAGGGTCATGCTCATAGCAAAATATGCTACTGCATCACCCTATTATTATTAATAGTTCACAAATTTTTTATAATTTAACAGGTGCTCCTGTTCTTACTGATTCCTTTACAGCTAAGCCGATTAGTACTGGTTTTAATCCATCTATACCTGTAACAGGTACCTCCTTTTCATTTAATACAGCATCCATGAATTGTTTCATTTCATCAACGAAGGAATCCATATATCTTTCTAGGAAGAAATATTTAGGCTTATCACTAAATACCCCTTCTTCTGTACTAAGGATTGCAGTAGATGGTGTATCGTTGGCTACTTCTATTTTTCCTTTTGATCCAAATACTTCTACTCTTTGATCGTATCCATATGCTGCTTTTCTACTATTGTCAATTACAACAATAGTTCCATCAGCAAATTTTAGATTGATCACTGCTGTATCTACATCTCCAGCTTCACCAATTGCAGGGTCTACTCTTACAGCTGCTGATACATATACTTCTTCTACTTCACTACCCACTAAAAATCTTGCCATGTCAAAGTCATGAATAGTCATGTCTAAGAACATTCCTCCAGAAACCTTTACATATTCTGGTGCTGGTGGTTCAGGATCTCTTGAAGTGATCTTCACAATATGAAGATCTCCTACTTTCCCTGCATTTATCAATTCTTTTACTTTACTAAAGTTATGGTCAAATCTTCTATTGAATCCTACTTGGAACTTCACCCCTGCTTTTTTCACTTCTTCAAGTACTGCTTCCACTTTTTCTACAGATAAATCTACTGGCTTTTCACAGAAAATATGCTTTCCTGCTTGTGCTGCTTCAATAGAAATTTGTGCATGTGTATCTGTTGAAGAACAAATCAATACTGCATCAATTTCAGGGTCATTCAAAATCTCTTTATAGTCATCTGTTGCTGTAGGAATACCCATTTTTTCTGCCCATTCCTTTGCAGCCTGTACATATACATCAGATATTGCTTTAATTTCTACTTCTGGAATATGGTTCATAATACTTTGAGAATGAACCTTACCAATTCTTCCTGCTCCAATAATACCTACTTTCATTCTTTTGTCCATATTGAATTTCCCCTTTTCTTATAAATTTGTCCTTCCTTAACGCCTTTTTAAGAAAGACCTTTTTTCTTCTTCTAGTATTTTAATTACATGGTGTTTGAAAACCTTTTCCTGCATACTATATGCAAACTTCCTTTCATTCCTTTTCAAACTTTTTCTATGTAATTATTTAAAAATCCTTTTATGTTTGATAATATTATACCAAACATTTTTAAATGTTACAAATACTTGTTTTATTTTAAATTTTATTTATATTTATTTATTTTTCCCTTATATTTTTTTCTTCTCATTCTTTAAATACTGAAAATATTATTAAAAAATAAATAGGATAATGCTCATAACAAATATGTTACTGCATTACCCCATTTAAGATTATTGAACCGAGGATTCTATTAAATTACTAATCGGCCATGATTGATTTTTCTATTTCTTGTAGTCGCCCTTATAATTAATTTTGGTTCTACAACTATTTTTTTTGCTCTTTTTTTACCTTTTATCTCTTCTATTAACATTTCTATAGCTCTTTTCCCCATATAATACTTAGGTTGCTCAATTGTAGATAATTGAACTTGGGGAATTTTAGCGAAGCTCACATTATCAAATCCTACAATCCCAAAATCCATAGGAATATTCAATCCAAATTCTTGCGCACAATACAGAGCACCAAGAGCAATTACATCATTACCTGCAAATATAGCATCTGGTGGATTTTTTAATTTCAACAATCTATCCATTATATCGTAACCACTTTTTGTATTAAAATCGCCATTTACAATAATGCCTTCATCTACTGGATAATTATATTTTTTTAATGCCCTCTTATACCCTTCTAGTCTTTGATTATTTGAATAAGAATTACATTTTCCTCCAATAAATCCTATTCTTTTATATTCACATTCAATCAAATGCTTTACAGCTAAAAATCCCCCTCTTACATTATCAGTTTCAATGTAATTATAATTATCATTATAAGCTCGGCTATTAAATAAAACTAACGGCGTTCTTATATTATTAAATAAATTCTCATCAGTATCTACTACCGATTTCATAATAATTCCATCTACTCTTTTTTCTTGAAGCATCTGTAAATAGGTAATCTCTTGAATTTTATCCCAATTGGTATTACATAACAACACATTATATCCTTGTTTGCTAGCAACTGCCTCAATACTTCTTGCTATTTCTGAAAAATAGGACTTTGTAATATCTGGAATAATCAGACCAATCGTTTTAGTATATTTTTTCACAAGTCCCCTAGCAATAGCATTCGGTTGGTATCCCATTTTTTTTGCTTCTTGGATTATTTTTTCCATAGTAACCGAATTCACTTTAGGGCTTCTATTTAACGCACGAGATACTGTGGTATACGAAATATCTAATTTTTTTGCAATATCTTTAATGGTTATACTCATGATAATTCTCCAATCTAAGGACATTTCTCTACTAGCATACCATTGATCCATCCTCAACTATTTCCTAGACATTGTGGTTGTCTTACCATTAAACAGCTTGTTTTTATATTTAATGCTAATTGTAAAACTCTTTCTTCATCATTTGTATGAATTCCGCAAGAGTGAATACTTCCATGATAAACAGTAATTGCATTTACTTTATCAATAGCTTCTTTAAACTCACCATATTTAAATAGTGTCGTTATAACAGATGGTTTTTCTCCTGAGAATGGATAGTCTTCGCCAATTCCAGTTTCTTCTACCATAAAAAAAGTTTTTCCTTCTGGTAATTCGATTTTTGCTTCTTTAGCAATTACTTCTGGTGTTTGAGCAATGATCTCATGCCATATAGCATTTTGAAGCTTTTCTTTTTCTTCTGGTTTTACTAAATATCCGCCTTCAGCTTCCATAGCTTTCACGAATTCATCATAGATACCTTCTTGTACTACACATGCATTTTCTGTAGAATAACTTATTTCAAAATCAAAAGTTTTGCTTCTTATGATTTTATTTGCAACGTTTTTTAGGTCTACTGTTTCATCTACTATTGTAACAGCATTTCCTTGAGCAACACCATATATAGGTGTCCCTAAGCTGTAAGCTGCTTTTACCATTCCTCCACCTCCAGTAGCTAGTACTAAATCAGCTTATACCATTAGTATTCATAGATACTCTTTTTGGCTCAACAACGATTACTAAAATTTAATCATTGTTAATTAAATTATTCAGCTTGAGCTAATCTTCTAGCTTTTTCCTCCATTCTAGTACGAAGAACATCTATAAACACAGCAAGTATGATTACTAAACCTATGGCTACTAACTGGACATCTGCTGACGCACTTAACAAATTCAAACCATTTCTAATTACGGTAATCAATAATGCACCTATTAATGTTCCCCATACAGTTCCTTTACCACCAAAGAATGAAGCTCCACCAATAATTACTGCTGCAATAGCGTCCATATCAAACTTTTGTCCTGCTAAAGGAAATGCTGCATTTACACGTCCTACCAAGACAATCCCTGCAAAAGCACACATAAATCCACATAATGTATATACAAAGGTCAATACATTCTTCACATTTATACCTGATAATCTTGCTGCTTCTTCATTTCCACCAACAGAATAGATTTTTCTTCCTAATTCAGTACGATTTAAGAAGATATGCATTGCTGTATAAACAATAATTACAATAATAAAAGAATTAGGGATTCCAAATGTAGTTCCTCCTCCTAAGAATTGTATTCCTTTAGGAAAACCCATGATCGGTGCTGCTCCAGTTACAATTAACGCAATCCCTCTATATATATTTCTTGAACCTATTGTTGCTATAAATGGATGAGGTAAATTTAATCTTGTTAAAAGTAGACCATTTATAAGTCCTGTTAACGTTCCTGTAGCTAAACCAATAACAATCAATATAGGTGTACTTGTCACCCCAGCTTTCATAGCTAGACCCATTACACAAATAGATAAAGCTGTTTGGGGTCCAACAGATAAGTCAATCCCTGCTGTAATAATAATAACTAACATACCTACTGCAATTAAACTATTAATAGATGCCTGTCTTAGGACATTCATAAGATTATTTACTTGCAAAAAGTCATCTGTTGCAAAGGATAACACTAACGATAGTAAAATTAATGCTAATAAAGGTCCTATCTTAAATAATAGTTCTTTTACATCTAAATTTTTTGTCTTATTCATCAATACTACCTCCCCAAGCAGCTTTCATTATATCTTCTTGATTAAAATGTTTGCTATCCATATCTATTTTTCCAGTAATTCTACCATGACGCATAACAATCACACGGTCGCTCATGCCTAATATTTCAGGTAACTCAGATGATATCATGATTACAGCTTTACCTTTTTTAACCAATTCGTTCATCAGTTTATAAACTTCAACCTTTGCTCCTACATCAATACCTCTTGTAGGCTCATCAAATATATAAATTTCTGCATCTGTATTTAACCATTTTCCTATTACGACTTTTTGTTGATTTCCACCACTAAGCTGTCCAACAGGTGTTTCATCTGAAGCAGTTTTTATTCTCATGGATTTAATGTTTTCTTTTACTACCTGATTAATCTTATTATCATCCATAAAGATTCCTTTTTTCATTTTCTTAAAGCAAGTAGTAACTAAATTGTTTTTAACGGATGCGTCCAGTATAAGACCTTGACCTTTTCTGTCTTCTGTTACAAACGCCATTTTATAACGGATTGCCTCTTTAGGTGATTTAATTGCTACTTTCTTACCTTCTATATATAACTCTCCATCATCCACAGGATCTGCTCCAAAAATTCCATTAAATAATTCTGTTCTACCTGCACCAACTAATCCTGAAAAACCTACAATTTCTCCTCTTCTTACACCAAAAGATATATCTTTATAAACACCATGTCTAGTGAAATTTTCTACTCTTAAGATTTCTTCTCCTGATTTTGCCTTTTCTTTAGGAAATAGATTATCTAAAGTTCTACCTACCATATTGGCTATAAGTGAATCTTTTGTCATTTCCTCTGTTTGTGAAGTTACTATATGCTCTCCATCACGCATTACTGTTACCTTATCACAAATTTCAAAAATCTCCTCTAACTTGTGAGATACAAATAAAATAGCAACCCCCTTCTTTTTCAAGTTGCGTACTACCTTTATTAATTCTTGAACCTCTTTTTCACTAAGACTAGCTGTAGGTTCGTCCATTATTAATACCTTTGCATCTTGGGATAAAGCTCTACCTATTTCTACCATTTGTTGTTGTCCAATGCCTAGTTTTCCTACTTCCATTGTAGGATCAACATCTTGACCTAATGTCTGCATAACTTGTTTAGTTTTTTCATTCATTGCTTCATAATCTAATAAATTAAACTTGCCTTTAATATATCTTCCTAAGAAAATATTATCTGCCACAGATAATTCTTTAACAGTATTTAACTCTTGATAAATACAGCTAATTCCTTTTTCCATAGCTGCTATGGGTCCTTTAAACGCTACTTTTTCACCATCTACATAGATTTCCCCTTCTTCTGGAGAATGTACTCCTGTTAGTACCTTGATTAAAGTGGATTTTCCTGCTCCATTTTCTCCAATCAATCCATGAACTTCTCCTAATTTAAGCTGTAAGTTCATGTTACTAAGAGCTAAAACTCCGGGAAATCGCTTACAAACATTTTTTAATTCTATATAAGTTTTGTTCATAATACGGTCTCCTCTTTCTAAGTGCCTGCACCTTAGTACAGGCACTTTTTTATAATTCATTTCTAAAACATTTCATCTTTTAATTTACCTGGCTTATTTTAATAATTCTTCTGATTCTTTCATTATTTTTTCTGCATTTTCAGTATTAATTAATTGAGAGCCTGTATCTATTCTTTCTTCTACAGCTTCACCTTTTGCAGCTTTAATGGCTTCTTTTACGCCAGTATAACCCATGTTATATGGACTTTGTGCTACTGATCCTACCATCTCTCCAGCTATTGTTTTTTCTATCGTTGCTGGTGTTCCATCAAAACCTAGAACTTTAATATCTTTTCCTGATTGTTCCACTGCTCTTAGTGCACCAAGTGCCATAATATCTGAACCTGAATATACTCCTTTAATTTCGTCTCCATGGGTTTGAATCATATTTTCCATAACATTCATAGCTCTATCTAATTCACTATTTGCTGGCTGAACGTCAAGAACAGTAATCCCATTTTCTTCAAATCCATCGATTGCACCTTTTGTTCTTGCATCATGTGTTGCATCCCCTAAGTTACCTCTTATATATACAACTTTTCCACCTTCACCTATGAGCTTAGCTAAATACTGGGCTCCTGATTTAGATGCTTCATAATTTCCTGTACCAATAAATGATGTTTTTCCTTCAAGCTTTGCATCTGTATCAATAAATAATACTGGTATCCCCTTCTCAACAGCTTTGCTTAATGGTGCTACAGCAGCATCTGGTTGCGAGGGTGCTACACAAAGTGCAGAAACATTTTTTGAAATCATATCTTCCATCATAGATGTTTGTTCAATAACATCTGTTTCTTTATTCGGTCCAATAAATTCAAGATCTACATCCATTTCTTTTGCTGCTGCTTCAGCTCCAGCTTTTACAAATAACCAGTGTTCATCACTTAATGATTTAACTACGAATCCAATTTTAAGCTTTCCTTGAGTATCTTTGCTATCTGCAGGTTGATCAGCCCCTTGGTTGCTACAACCAATGCTAGTTACCATCATCATAACCATCATCACAATTGCTAAAAACCTTTTCATAAACATATCCTCCTCTTTTTTACAGTAAATACCAATTAATTATCTTTTCTATGTTGCTTTTATATGAAAAACGATCATTTTCAAAAAGATAATATAATTGGTAATTTACAATAGATTCGTACTACATTACTATAAACCTATATTAAACACTTTTTATTGCTTTTATTGCTGTTTCTGTATCTACTTTAGGAAATAATTCAAATCCGATGAATGAATCATATCCTAGTTGTTCTAAATGTTTGAAAACATTTCCATAATTAATTTCTCCTGTTCCAGGTTCATGTCTACCTGGGGCATCTGCTACATGAATATATCCAATGTCTTTTATATACTTACTTAAGGTATCGCATATCTTTCCTTCATTTAATTGCATATGATATACATCATATAGTAATTTCACATTAGGACTATTAAGGGTCTGGATCATCTCTGCTCCCTGTTGTGTTGTCTCTAGAAAGTTTCCTACATGATCCACTAGTGTATTTAAGGCTTCAAGTACAAGGGTAACCCCTGCTTCTTCTGCTAATGGTGCAACTTCTTTTAACATGTCATACATGGTACATATTTTTTTATTCATGGATAGCTCTGTATAATGATTAACAACAATCCCACCATCTCCTAAGGCATTTGAGTGGATCACAAGGATCTTGCAATCGATTTCCTTTGCTGCATTTATAGATTTTTTAAGAAAGTCTATATATTTTTCCTTATGCTCTGGGTCTACTAATGAATAATCTCGATCCCCTGACATACTAGCAAATTTTACACCTGCTTCGTCAGCCAATTTCTTCATCCTCGCAAGATCTTTATCTGCCCAGCCCCAAAATTCTACATAATCAAATCCAGCATCTTTTGCTGCTTGAAACCTTTCATTAAAAGGAAGCTCTGTAAATAATGTTTCAATACATATTGATCTTTTCATGCCCATCCTCCTATAAAATTTCAGATATTTTTACTGGTCGTCCTTCCTTCATTGACTTAGTTGCTGCTGCAGCCATCAACACAGGATATAGACCATCTTTTCCTGTTACGGGTACCTCTTTATCATTCACTACTGCATCTGCAAAAGCAGTAATTTCTTCTGCAAAAGCCATTGTATATCTATCCCACATAACTTTATATGCTGTACCATAAGTTGTAGCATCTTCACCACAAAATACTGCTGTATTCGCTATATCGTTGTTATTGAATGCCATTCCATTTTCACCAAATACTTCTACTCTTTGATCATATCCATACACTGCTTTACGGCTATTGTCTATAACTCCTATCGTTCCATTTTCAAATTTTAATACAACAACAGCTGTATCCACATCTCCTGCTTCTCCAATAGCAGGATCAATTAATACTGAAGATTGTGTATATACCTCTTCTACTTCACTTCCAGCTAAAAACCTTACCATATCAAAATCGTGAATCATCATATCATAAAATATTCCGCCAGATACTTTTACATATTCGATTGGTGGTGGCTCAGGATCTCTTGAGCTTATTTTGATAATATGTGGCTTTCCAACTTTACCATTTTGAACCATATCATAAACTGCTCGATGATTATGATCGAATCGTCTACAGAATCCTATTTGAAGTTTTACTCCTGCGCTATTTGCTTCTTCGATAGCTTGCTGAACCTTCTCAATATCATAGTCTATAGGCTTTTCGCAAAATATATGTTTTCCAGCTCTTGCTGCTTCTATAATAAATTGAGAATGTGTATTTGTAGATGAACAAATCAACACAGCTTCTATTTCATCGTCATTAAAAATTTCCTTTGGGTCAGAAACTACATTTTCAATATTTAGTGTGTTTGCCCATTCCTTTAACTCATCTGTCATAAACACTTCAGCTATTGTTTTGATCTTGATACTTGGTACATATCTTGTTATGTTTTCAGCATGTACTTTGCCAATTCTTCCTGCTCCTATGATTCCTACCTTCATATTGCTTTCCTCCTTACAGTTTTGTTTATATCATTTTTTCATCTGTTGATATTTTTATTCTATAGGAAAACGTATGTCCTGGTTAGACATACGTTTTTTATATTTATGTGTATTTTTTTTAGCAAACATATTCCATAGATTTATTGATAATTTATGTTTATCTCTAAACATAAAAATATTGCAACTTTTTTTAAAAAAGTTGCAATATTTTTAGAATTCATAAATCTATTCCTTTTTTCTATAACTTGTAGGGCTTACACCTACAGATTTTTTAAAAATCTTACAAAAATATCTATTATCATGAAACCCACATTTTTCTGAAACTTCTTTTATTTTGCAATTAGTTTTTTCTAATAGCTCTTTAGCATATTCTATCCTACATAAGGTTAAATAATCTGAAAAATTAATTCCTACTTCTTGTTTAAACAAATGACTCAAATATGCAGGATTTACATTTGCAATTTCTGCTACCATACTCTGTGAAATAGGTTTATTAAAATTTTTACCAATATAATGAATCGCTTGTTGTACGGCTTTATTTTTAATATTTTTTCCAATGTGAGGCTTTATATATACATATTCTCTATACCCTAACACAATTTTTTCTACATCCTCAATATAGAAAATCTGTTTATAAAAATCTTCTTCTCTAACAATATGCAAAACCATATCCATACTTTTTAACCATTTTACCACAAGCTTTGGTTGGGTATATTCTTTTTTAAAAGCCGCAATCAACTTTTGTGATTTCTTTAAGAAATAATCAAATTCGCCCTTGATTAAATATTTTTTCATATCCTCTATAAACATATCATAAAAAGCAGGGACTTCTTCTTTAAATGGAGTAATTTGGTTATAATAGTAAATATTTTGTTTTTCATAAAAGCTATGTTTGACGGCTGTCAATGCATGATTATAAGATTGTTTTATACTTTCTTTTCCAAAACACATATCACTTACACCAATATACGTATTTATATTGAGATATCTTTCTGTCATTAAATGGATATTCATAGCAATTCTATTGAGTCCATTTTTATTTTCAAGATCTTTTCCATCAAAGAATATACAATATTTATAATTACTTATTGCAACAATTTCATATTTTAGATCAGAATTAATGAACTCTGAGCACATCTTCACAAAAGTATTATAAAAATCTAACTCCTCTTTTTCATTATAATTATTAATGATATTATGGTTTTGATCTAAAAAATTGATGATAATCGCACATGTTTGAAGCACAGAAATTTTAATATTTTTTTTATGGGCAATACTTTGAATCTGTGAATCATCTAAGTGATTATGAATGACTCCTAAAAAGAATTCTTTTTTGATCGTATTGCTTCCAAAGTCTGCAAGACGCAATAATTCTTCTTCCCTTTTCTGCTCATCTTCTTGTACGGATATGGTTGTACGTATTTTTTCTAAAAGCTTCACAATATCCTGCTCATCAAAAGAACTTTTCAATAAATATTCATTAGCTCCTAATTTCAATGCTTCTTTTACATATTCAAAATCATCATGGCAACTAAGTACTACAATTTCACATTCATATTTTCTTTTTTTAATTTCTTTTATTAACTCTATACCATCCATTATAGGCATGTTAATATCCATAATAATAAATTGAGGTCTCAATTTTTCAATCTTTTCTAATGCATCTTCACCATTTTGTGCATCTCCAATGATTTCAAAGCCATGTTTTCTCCAGTCCGTTACAGAATTCAAATACATTCTCACTAAAAAGTCATCGTCTACAAGTAATGTTTTTATCATTAGCTACCTCCTTGATTATAATTCAAAAAATCAGCTGCATTTTCTGGAGTAATTATATAACTTTCAATATAAACATCTTTATTTACATCTTCCCCTTTTAACAACTTTACCATATTTTGAATTGTCTTATATCCCATAGCATATCCATCTTGTGATACAATCCCTGATATTTTTTTATTAATAACACCTCTAATGGCATCACTTTGCATATCCACACAAACAATTTTCATTTTATTTTTATTGTTTTTATATGATTCATTTTCAATAATTCCTAAAGCCATGGTTGCATTTGTAGTAAAAATACCACTTATATTTGGATACTTTTTTAATATCTTTTCCGTTTCCTCCATTGCTTTGATTGAACTACTGTCTGCAATCCCTTCATAAACAATCTTTATATCATCATGCTTATCTATAACATCTTTAAATCCTTCCACTCGATCTTTATGACTCTTCTGTTTATGACTTCCCGAAATTACTGCTATTTCTCCCCTAAAATTTAATTCATTAATAAAATAATCTGCTGCCATTTTTCCAATCTCCCTATTATTAGACCCAACAAAATACGTATCTGTTTGCATCTCTGTATCTATAGCATAAACTAATACTTTTTTCGCTTGGGCATAGGTTGTATATTCAATCGTATCTTCTGAATCACATGGTGAAATGGCAATACCATCTACCTCATTATCAATCATATCTCTTATAAGAACCTTTTGTATCTCTATATCTGTTTCATTTTCAGGGTAAAGTATCGTCACATTTACATTCAAATCCTTCGCTGCTCTTTCAATCCCTGCCTTTACAGAAAACCAATGTTCACTATTCATTGCTTTTAACACAACTCCTAGATTATATTTTTTATTTACTTTCTTATCTATATTCGTATCATTACATCCTAAAAGCATCCCCATACATATACAACTCAATAATAAAATAAAATTTTTAGAATATCTTTTCATGGCATCCTCCTTATTTTATATTAAGAACTCCTCTTTATTCCTTGAAACAGGTAAAATAATTTGGACTTTTACCCCTTTTTGTAATTCACTTTCAAATCTTATGGATGCCTTATTCCCATAATACAACTTCAACCGCTCTGTAATATTACCTATACCAATTTGAGAGAAAGTCCCTTTTTTATTATTTTTATTGTTATTTTCCTTTCTTGGAATTTTATCGATTTCTTCTTTCATCATCCCTTTTCCATTATCTTGGATAACTATTTTTAGTTTTTCTCCCTCAATTAATGTAGTAATCCAGATTTTGTTTTCATCATGCTTTACATCTAAACCATGCAAAATACTATTTTCAACAAATGGCTGTAAAATAATTCGTGGCAAATAACAATCTAAAGATTCTTCATCAATATCATAAAACACTTTAAATTTATCCATATACCTAAAAGATTGTAAAGCAACATAATTTTTTACGATTTGTATTTCATCTTTTACAGTAAGAAAAGTCCCTTTCTTCCCAGCAGTAATTTGCAATAACTCAATAAATGCACCTAAGAGTTTTCCTATATTATTTGCTTTTTGTATATATGCAGCAAACTTAATAGAATTTAATGTATTATACATAAAATGTGGTCTTATTTGATATTGCAAAGCCTCTAGCTCAGCTTCTTTTTTTAATAATCGCTCTGTTACAAGTTCTCCTATTAGGTGTTCAATACGATCAACCATTTCATTAAATCCTTTACTCAATAATCCAATTTCATCGTTTTTATATATAGTAGCCCTTGCTTTTAAATCACCATTTGCAACTTTTCCCATTGATACTTGGAGATTTTTTACAGGTTCATACATTTTCTTTGAAATAAAATTAGAAAATAAAAATGCAATAATTCCTGTTAAAAACACGCAATAAATAATGAAGTTCTTACTTTTATTCAAATTTTTAGTAAGCTTGTCTAAATCTACAATACTTATAAACTGAACCTTAGTAAAGGGAAGTGTATGATAAATCCCAAATTGATTAGGTCTAAGATTTTTAGGACTAAATTGATCCCCATAAGCTTTTCCTATATTTTCAATATTAGGTGAAGAGAGTATTTTACCATCCTCACTCACTATTTGTGTGATTGAATCAGATACTTTATTCATATGTTCAAGACAATTAAAATAGATTACCCGCTCATCTACATTCATTGCAATCCATGCTAAAATTTCTCCACTATTACTATCTTTAATAGGTTTATAGTAGGTAAATACATTTTTTTCTACTGAACTAAAATAATCTACCCAGCCTATAGGTATAAAATTTGTACTATATTCTTTCTTATTCTCAATTAAATTCAACCACTCTGAGTTAGAAGGATTCCATACATTACTCACAGATTTATATTCTGCTGCTTTTACAATCATTTTATCTTTAGGGAGATACAAATATATGGAATCTATATCTTCGTTAGAGATCTTATATTTATTTAACAGATTTGATAAATGAAAATTTCTACTTTCATTGTTATTTTTTAAAATCAAGCTTTTAATGTCATCGTCAAATGTGATCTCTACAGTCATATAATATATTTTCCGCATTTTATCATTAAATACAGTTCCTACATTTTTTACATTTTCAGTCAATAACTCTTCATAATTTTTTCTAACTATATTTTTAACCTGATGGTAAAAAGCTAGGGAAATAGCTATTACCAAAATAGTCGTTATGATTAAAATTGAAAAAAATAATTTTTTACGAAAACTCATATCTTCATCTCCATTATTATTTTAATCTTTATAAATATCTATATGGTTTTCTTTACTACAATAAAAACATCATCATATAATTCAAATTTTTTTTATTTTTTATTAAAAATAATCATATATATTGATAGTAATATTATAATATATTACGATTATTCTGTCGATTTTTGTTAATAACTTCTTCAAGAA
Organism: Marinisporobacter sp.; assembly: GCA_025210525.1. Lineage (GTDB taxonomy): Bacteria > Bacillota > Clostridia > Peptostreptococcales > Thermotaleaceae > Crassaminicella. The sequence goes on along the minus strand of JAOARP010000012.1, from coordinate 5,955 downwards.
TACAAATAATTTCAAACTAAAAATTAGCTTTATATTTCTTCATATACAAAAATAGGGTAATGCTAATAGCAAAATGTGCTACTGCATCACCCTATTTAGGATCAATGGTCAAAGAACTTTCTTATAGTTTAACAGGTGCTCCTGTTTTTACTGATTCTTTTGCAGCTAATCCAATTAATACTGGTTTTAATCCATCTATACCTGTAACAGGTACATCTTTATCATTTAGTACTGCATCCATGAATTGTTTCATTTCATCAACGAAAGAATCCATATATCTTTCTAGGAAGAAATATTTAGGCTTATCACTAAATACGCCTTCTTCTGTACTAAGAATTGCAGTAGATGGTGTATCGTTAGCTACTTCTACTTTTCCTTTTGATCCAAATACTTCTACTCTTTGATCGTATCCATATGCTGCTTTTCTACTATTGTCAATTACAACAATTGTTCCATCAGCAAATTTTAGATTGATCACTGCTGTATCCACATCTCCAGCTTCACCAATTGCAGGATCTACTCTTACAGCTGCAGATACATATACTTCTTCTACTTCACTACCAACTAAGAATCTTGCCATGTCAAAGTCATGAATAGTCATGTCTAAGAACATTCCTCCAGAAACCTTTACATATTCAGCTGGTGGTGGTGCAGGGTCTCTTGAAGTAATCTTCACAATATGAAGATCTCCTACTTTTCCTGCATCAATTAATTCTTTTACTTTACTAAAGTTGTGGTCAAATCTTCTATTGAATCCTACTTGGAACTTAACACCTGCTTTTTTTACTTCTTCAAGTACAGCTTCAACTTTTTCTACTGATAAGTCTACTGGCTTTTCGCAGAAAATATGCTTTCCAGCTTGTGCTGCTTCAATAGAGATTTGTGCATGTGTGTCTGTTGAAGAGCAAATCAATACTGCGTCAATTTCAGGGTCATTCAAAATTTCTTTGTAATCACTTGTTGCTGTAGGGATGCCCATTTTTTCTGCCCATTCTTTTGCAGCCTCTACATATACATCTGATATTGCTTTAATTTCTACTTCTGGAATGTGGTTCATAATACTTTGAGAATGAACCTTACCAATTCTTCCGGCGCCAATGATGCCCACTTTCATTTTTTTGCCCATATTGGATTTCCCCTTTTCTTATGAATTTGCCCTTTTTTTATAGCCCAGTCTTTTCTGCAATAAACTTTCTTGCTTTTATTGCATATTCTAAAGGATTTGCTTTTGCTGGATCTTGCTCTGCTTCTACTACCATCCAGCCTTCATAGTTTACTTTCTCTAATACTTTAAATGTATGATCAAAGTTTACTACGCCATCTCCAGGTACTGTAAATACCCCTTCTTTAACACCTTTTAAGAAAGACCATTTTTCTTCCTTTAGTGTTTTTAGTACATCTTCTCTAACATCCTTTAGATGTACATGTGCAAGTCTAGTTCCATATTTTTCAACGGTTTGGTCTACTGCTTCTTGAGTTCCCTCTGAGAAGTACATATGACCTGCGTCAAATAAAAGGTATACATCATCATTTGTCATTTCCATGAATTTATCTACTTCTTCTGGTGTTTGAATACCTGTTCCCATATGATGATGTAGACTTACTTTCATTCCTTTTTCAGCTGCAAGTGCTGCTAATTTGTTCATACCCTTTGCAAGTTTGTCCCATTCTTCATCTGTGAATACTGGTTTTTCATCAAAGATTGGCTTATCTAATCCTTGGATACTATGTCCTTGCTCAGAACATCCAATTACCTTAGCACCCATTTCATGTAGAAAATCTCTGTGCTTGATGAAAGCTTCGATTGTTTCTTCTTCTGGCTTTGTTGTGAAGAAACAACTAAACCATGCATTACAAATTTGAACCCCTCTTAAATCTAATGCTTTTTTTAATTCTTTTGTATCTTTAGGATATTTATTCCCTACTTCACTTCCTGTATATCCTGCAAGTGCCATTTCGCTTACACATTGTTCAAATGTATTTTCTGCTCCTAATTCTGGAAGGTCATCGTTTGTCCAAGCGATTGGTGCAATTCCTAGTCTCACGTTTTCTTTTTTTAACATCTTTCTCCCTCGCATTCTACTCGTATATTGCAGGTTTTGATTTTCCAAGACCTTCCCTATTTTAAAATCAATAGGGAAAAATCTTACAAAATAAATCCTAGTATTGTCTTGCTTTTTTAGTATCTTCTTTCATAGCTTCGCCAGCTTCTTGAACGCTCTTCTTCTTAGAAACTTGTGCAGTTCCTACTCTCCACCAGCTTTCATATCCGCCAGTCATTGTTTTTGGAAGTACCTTAATATCAATTAAAGTAGATACTGTTTGTTTCTTCGCATCTTCAATAGCCGCTCTTAGCTCTTCTATTGTTTTTACTGTATATGTTTTCGCTCCATATGCAGCTGCACTCATAGCATAATCAACAGGAACTAATTTTCCATCCATCTTTCCTGTCTCTTCATTTCTAAATCTGAATTCTGTTCCGAAGCTTCCCATTCCTTGGCTCATTTGAAGGTTGTTAATGCATCCAAATGTCATATTATCAAATAATACTACATTGATCTTTTTATTCTCTTGGATACTTGTAACAAGTTCAGTGTGTAGCATTAAATAACTTCCATCTCCAAGGAAAGTATATACTTCCTGCTCTGGAGCTGCAATTTTTGCACCTAATGCTGCTGCTACTTCGTATCCCATACAAGAATATCCATATTCCATATGGTAAGTGTTTGGTGCTTTAGGGCACCATACTCTCTCAAGGTCTCCTGGAAGACTTCCTGCTGCACCTACAACGATTGCATCATCCGCTAATAATTTATCAAGCTCTCCAAGGACTCTTGTTTGAGTTAAACAAGAACCTGTTTGCTCATAAAATTCTGGTAATACTTCGTCTAAGTCTCCTGCAATTTCAGGAGTAAATCCTTCTTTGTATTCGATACCAAATAATCTATCTAATTCTTTTAGCCATTTATCTTTAGCTTCTTTGATTTCATCTACATATGCTGATTTATATCCTTCTTTTTCAAGCTCTACAGCAATAGCATCAAGTCCTACCTTTGCATCTGCAACTACCTTCGTAGCATCCATCTTTCCTGCATGATATTCAGAAATGTTAACAGTTAAGAAGTCAACTTCTGGGTTACTAAATTGGCTCTTTGATGCAGTTGTAAAGTCAGTAAATCTTGTTCCTACACCGATTACTAAATCAGCTTCCTTTGCAATAATATTTGCTGCTAAGTTACCAGTTGTACCTACTCCGCCTAAGTTTAGAGGGTAATCCCATTCAACAGCACTTTTTCCTGCTTGTGTCTCTGCAAAAGGAATGTTGAACTTTTCAGCAAAAGCTTTTAAACTTTCAGCAGCTTCTGAGTATCTTACTCCTCCACCACAGATCAGTAGTGGCTTTTTCTTAAGCTTAATTAATTCTACAGCATCTTTAATGGCTTCTAAGCTTGCTGGTCTTCTTTCGATTCTGTGTACACGCTTTTTAAAGAAGTAATCTGGATAATCATAGCTTTCTCCCTGTACATCTTGAGGAAGACAAACTGTTACTGCTCCTGTATTTGCAGCATCTGTAAGTACACGCATAGCATTGATCATAGCTGTCATTAATTGCTCTGGTCTACTTACACGATCCCAATATTTACTTACTGCTCTAAAAGCATCATTTGTACTAAGAGTTAAGTCATGAGATTGTTCTACTTGTTGAAGTACTGGGTCTGGTTGACGTGTAGCAAAAGTATCTCCTGGAAGTAATAATACAGGAATATTGTTTGCTGTAGCTGTAGCTGCAGCTGTAACCATGTTTGCAGCACCTGGTCCTACTGATGATGTAGCTGCACAAATTTGTTTTCTATGCATTTGCTTTGCAAAGCCAGTAGCTATATGTGCCATACCTTGCTCATTACGTCCTTGATAAACTACTAAATCTCCTGGATCTTCTTCTAATGCTTGACCTAATCCTACTACATTTCCATGACCAAAAATTGTAAATATTCCCTTTACAAATTTTTGCTCTTTTCCATCAAATTCAATATATTGATTATTTAAAAATTTAACTAAAGCCTGAGCTACAGTCATTTTCATTGTTTTCATTGATTGACCTCCCTACTTTTTTCACTTTTATTATTTAGCAGGCCAGATTTTTGCGTCTTTATCTAATAACCATTTGTGCTCATCAGCAAAAATACGCTCATCAAATGGTTTATTTTCTAAATGACGAATCATCCAAACATAATACATAGCATATCCTGGTGCTGCTGTTTGAGGGTGTACAAGACCTCCTGGAATAGCAATTGTGTCTCTATTTTTTACTACAAATGCATCATCCCCTACTGTTGAAAGACCATATCCTTGCTCTGGATAGAAACGATAGTGATAAATCTCTGGTTGTGGATGATGATGTGGTGGATAGCTTGAGTATTTTCCAGGGTGATTGATTACTTCCCCGATTACTAGATTTGCATCTGGAGAATTTCCATGATCAAAAATAGTTCTTACAGTTCTTGTAGCAGTTTCATTTAATGTACCTGCACCAAACTGTTCACTTCTACATTCTTCTGGAGTATAAAGCTTTGAGGCAAACGTTTTTTCATTGTCTGTTTTTTGAACAGCAAACTCTGTATTATCTTTATGAGCTGTGATCTTTACCTCTACCTTAGCTGGTACGTGTAAACAGTAAGGGTCTTCTGAAAAACAGTCTTCTCTCTTAGCTGTTACTTTATTGTTTTCCCATTCTAGGGTAACTTCTCCATGAATTAATAGGTAAGCTCTTTCTAAATCTTCACTTGAACTTTCTACATCTCCATTTTTCATTTTTAAGATGCCAAAGTCCATTAACATATTGCTATGCTTTCCGTTCATTTCTGTAATACTGTTATATCCATATTCGAAAGGTTCTGATTGTCTTATTTTCATGAGGTACTCCCTTCTTACTTCTTAGTAATCCCTAGTAATTCCATTTTCTTTTTGGCTTCTTTTTCTACTTCCACCATAGGTTTTTGGAACAAGTTAATTCTATCAAATTCTTTTGGGTTATTAGTCATTTCTTCTCTCATAGTATTTCCAAATACCATACGAAGAGCTGTTCCAATATTTACCTTTGCTACAGAATATTTAGCGATTTTTCTTAAATCTTCATCTTTAATTCCTGTAGAACCATGAATCACTAAAGGTGTATCTGTAAGCTTTTCAATAGCATCTAAACGATCGTATTGAATTTCTGCTCCTTGAGTTTCCATTCTATGTAGCGTTCCAATAGCTACTGCTAATGCATCTACTCCAGTCTTTTCAGCAAATGTCTTCGCTTCTTCTGGTTCTGTGTATCTTGCATTTACATTAAGAGCTGGATCACTATATCCTACTGCTCCGATTTCAGCTTCTACTGTTACATTACAAGCATGGGCAAGTCTTACAACTTCTCTAGTTTTTTCAATATTTTCTTCAAATGGTAATTGAGATCCATCAAACATTACTGATGTATAACCAGCTTTAATAGCTTTTGCGATAGTCTCAAAGTCTGTTGCATGATCTAAATGAACGCACACAGGTACTTTCGCACTTTCAGCAACACTACGAAGTATTTTTGCTAAAAGATCTATAGGCATATGTGATACGGCTACTTTATTTGTCATCAATATAACTGGGGTGTTTAATTCTTCTGCTGCACGCACCACCGCTACAGCATCTTCATATCCGAATACATTAAATCCAGGAATGGCAAAATCAGATTTTGCCACTCCCTCTAAAACTACATTTAAGTTTGCTAACATATTTTTGTCCTATTGATTCATGATATCGCCAAATAATTCTTCATCAGTTGGCTGTGTAGATTCGATTGGTGAAGATACCCAAGTTACATTGATTAAGTGTTTCCAAGTTACGTTCTCAGATGCAATATTTCCACCCCAAGTACCGCATCCTAGTGTTAATGTCATTGGCATACCATTTGTCCATGCT